>NZ_MQUS01000024.1 GCF_001953885.1 Streptomyces sp. IMTB 2501
GTCTCGGCCAGCATGTCGTTGTACCCCGACTCGCCGACGATGTCGGGGTCCTGGATCTCCATGTCCAGCTTCTCGAAGACCGAGAAGAAGTAGATCTTCGACTCGTCCACGAACTTCTGCCACATGGCGAGGGTCTGCGGGTCCCCCGCCTGGAGGTCGACCACCCGGCGGCGGGCCCGGGTCTTGAACTCGTCGTCGGAGTCGAACTTCTTGCGCGCGGCCTTGTAGAGGCGGTCGAGGTTCGACATCGCCTCCTCACCCGAAGCCGCGGTGTCCTCGGCGGACGCCTTGTGGTCCAGCTCGTGCGGGTGCTCGTCCAGGTACTGGATGAGCATGCCGAACTGGGTACCCCAGTCGCCGATGTGGTGCCGGCGGACCACCTGCTCGCCGGTGAACTCCAGGAGCTGGACCACCGAGTCACCGATGACCGCGGACCGCAGATGACCGACGTGCATCTCCTTGGCCACGTTCGGCTGCGCGTAGTCGATCACCGTCGTGCCCGGGTGCGCGGCGGTCGGCACGCCGAGGCGGCCGGTCTCGTCCGCGTATCGCGCGGCCAGGTTCCCGGTGATCGCCCGGTCCGCGATCGTGATGTTCAGAAAGCCGGGTCCGGAGACCTCGACGTCCTTGATCACCTCACCCGTCACCACCTGGGAGACGACCTGCGTCGCCAGCTCCCGCGGGTTCGCCTTCGCCTTCTTCGCCAGGGCCAGGATCCCGTTGGCCTGGAAGTCGGCCCGGTCACTTCGTCGCAGCAGCGGGTCCGCACCGGCCGCCTCCGGCAGGGTGGCCGAGAGGGCGGACGCGAGATGCTGCTGGACGACATCGCTGAGGGACGTGACCGAGGCCATAGGGATGGGTGCCGTTCTCCTCGTGGGGATGGATAGACCCCGCCAGTATCCCACGGAAGGTAAAGCCGTTTTCGCGCGCGCGAACCGGTCTGTGAGAATGGGGTGTCACCCCGTTCAGAAAGAAGGACGTGCCGATCGTGGCTCAGAGCACCGAGACCACCGACTGGGTCTCCCGTTTCGCGGATGAGGTCATCGAGGAGTCGGAGCGCCGGGCCCCGGGTAAACCCGTTGTCGTCGCGTCCGGCCTCTCCCCCTCCGGGCCCATTCACCTGGGCAATCTCCGTGAGGTCATGACCCCGCACCTGGTCGCTGACGAGATCCGCCGCCGCGGCCATCAGGTCCGGCACCTGATCTCCTGGGACGACTTCGACCGGTACCGCAAGGTCCCGGCCGGCGTCGCGGGCGTCGACGAGTCCTGGGCCGAGCACATCGGCAAGCCGCTCACCTCCGTCCCGGCGCCGAAGGGCTCGTCGTACGCGAACTGGGCCGAGCACTTCAAGGCCGCGATGGTCGCCTCGCTGGCCGAGCTGGGCGTCGAGTTCGACGGGATCAGCCAGACCGCGCAGTACACCTCCGGTGTCTACCGCGAGCAGATCCTGCACGCCATGAAGCACCGCGGCGACATCGACGCGATCCTCGCCCAGTACCGGACCAAGCCGAAGCCCGCCAAGAAGCAGCAGAAGGCCGTCGACGAGGCCGAGCTGGAGGCCGAGGAGGGCTCGGGCGCGGCGGGCGAGGACGACGGCTCGTCGGGCTCCGCCGGGTACTTCCCGTACAAGCCGTACTGCGGCACCTGCGACAAGGACCTGACCACCGTCACCTCGTACGACGACGACACCACCGAACTGTCGTACACCTGCACCGCCTGCGGCTTCACGGAGACCGTCCGGCTCAGCGAGTTCAACCGCGGCAAGCTGGTCTGGAAGGTCGACTGGCCGATGCGCTGGGCGTACGAGGGCGTCATCTTCGAGCCGAGCGGGGTCGACCACTCCTCGCCCGGGTCGAGCTTCCAGGTGGGCGGCCAGATCGTCGGCATCTTCGGCGGCAAGCAGCCCATCGGGCCCATGTACGCGTTCGTCGGGATCTCGGGCATGGCGAAGATGTCCTCCTCGCGCGGTGGGGTGCCCACGCCCGCCGACGCGCTGAAGATCATGGAGCCCCAGATCCTGCGCTGGCTCTACGCCCGCCGCAGGCCCAACCAGTCCTTCAAGATCGCCTTCGACCAGGAGATCCAGCGGCTCTACGACGAGTGGGACAAGCTCGCGGCCAAGGTGGCCGACGGTTCCGCGCTGCCGGCCGACGTCGCCGCCTACACCCGTGCCGTCGGTACGGCCGCCGGTGAGCTGCCGAAGACGCCGCGCCCGCTGCCGTACCGCACGCTCGCCTCCGTCGCCGACATCACCGCCGGGCACGAGGACCAGGCGCTGCGCATCCTCTCCGAGCTGGACCCGGAGCAGCCGCTCGCCTCCCTCGACGAGGCACGGCCGCGGTACGACAAGGCCGAGGCGTGGATCAACACCCACGTCCCCGCCGACCAGCGCACCATCGTGCGCGACGAGCCCGACGCCGAACTGCTGAAGTCCCTCGACGAGGCGTCCCAGCAGTCCGTACGACTGCTGCTCGACGGGCTCGCCGGGCACTGGTCCCTGGACGGCCTGACCCACCTCGTCTACGGCGTGCCCAAGGTGCAGGCCGGGTTCTCGGCCGACGCCACGCCCAAGGAGCTGCCGCCGGAGATCAAGACGGCTCAGCGGACCTTCTTCGCCCTGCTGTACCACCTGCTGGTCGGGCGCGACACCGGGCCGCGACTGCCCACGCTGCTGCTCGCAGTGGGGCAGGAGCGGGTACGGCGCCTGCTCGGCGAGTAAGCGGTGACGAGTAAGCGGTAACGGAGAAGGGGCCCTCGGATCGAGGGCCCCTTCTTCCATGCGCCGCGCTTTCCCTTACGCGATGTGGTCTTCCTGCAGTTCCGCCGTGTGGCGGTTGGTGAAACGGTTGACCATGCGCTCGGCCTCACGCTGCGGCAGCGAGGTGCCGTACGTCGCCTCCACGTCGCCGCGGAACTGGCCGGCGGTCGGGTAGCTGCCGTCGATCGACTGGCGGAAGACCTGGTAGAACTCCTCCTCGCCCGGCTCGACAGGGGGTGTGCCGCCGCCGTCGCCCAGTTCGCGGGTGCGGTTCGGGCCCACCGGGATGGGGAAGCTGCCGGTCTCCTCCGACGAGGAGGGCTGCTGGAACTGCTCCGGGGGCTGTTCCTCGTACCACTCCTCGTATTCCTCTTCGGGGACGTACTGAGGATCGGGGGCCGGTTCGTAGGTGGGGTCGTAGCCACCGTGGTACTCGGCCTGCTGCTGGGCCTGGAACCAAGGGCTCTGCTCGTCCACGTCCACGGGGACACCGGGGCGCTGCCCGCCGGGGGGTGCCGCCTGCTGGGGAACGGGCGCCGTCCCGGCGGCACGACCGCCCGCAGCCGCGGGGGCCGGATCGGTGGCCGGCGCCAGCTGCGGCTGCGGCGCCGCCGGCAGCAGAAGCGGCTCTATGCCGGCCGCCGCAAGCCCCGCCGGGGCCGTTTCCACCAGGGGAACGCCGTAGCGGGCCAGGCGCAGTGGCATCAGGGACTCCACCGGAGCCTTGCGCCGCCAGGCGCGGCCGAAGCGGGAGCGGAGGCGGGCCTGGTAGACGAGACGTTCCTGTTCCAGCTTGATGACCTGGTCGTAGGAGCGCAGTTCCCACAGCTTCATGCGGCGCCACAGGAGGAACGTCGGCACCGGGGAGAGGAGCCAGCGGGTGAGGCGGACGCCCTCCATGTGCTTGTCCGCCGTGATGTCGGCGATCCGCCCGATCGCGTGCCGGGCCGCCTCCACCGCGACCACGAACAGGATCGGGATCACCGCGTGCATGCCGACACCCAGCGGGTCCGGCCAGGCGGCGGCGCCGTTGAACGCGATCGTCGCCACCGTCAGGAGCCACGCCGTCTGGCGCAGCAGCGGGAAGGGGATACGGATCCAGGTCAGCAGCAGGTCCAGGGCCAGCAGGACACAGATACCCGCGTCGATGCCGATCGGGAACACATACGAGAAGTTCCCGAAACCCTTCTTGATGGCCAGCTCACGGACGGCCGCGTACGAGCCGGCGAAGCCGATACCGGCGATGATCAAGGCGCCGGAAACGACCACGCCTATGAGTACGCGGTGCATCCGAGTCAGCTGCGGTGGCGCGGCCACTCGTACTCCCCTCCCCTTGCCTGTTGTTGCGCGCAACAGGGTGGCACACGCTCAGGGCGAGCGTGGTACCGGTCGGGGCTTCGGCCCCCTCGGTCAGCCCTTCTTCGTGGCCGACTTGGACGGAGACGGGCTGGAAGAGGCCGACTTGGACGGGGAGGCCGAGGAGTCCGAGGACGAACCGCCCGACGAGGAGCCGCCGTTGGCGGACGACACCGCCCCGATCGCCTCCTTGATCGCCTGCTCCGCGGAATTCGTCAGATCGTCGGCGTCCGGGGTCTTCTCGCCCGCGAGACCGGCGCCGTTGAAGTCGAGCGTGACGACCACGTTCTCGACCCGCGCGACCACCGTCTGCTGCTTGAACAGGCCTTCCTTCTTCTGCAGGTCGTAGCGCACGGCCGTGGCCTCGGAGCCCGTACCGGACAGCGGGATGTTCTTGGTGTTCTTCGCGCCGTCCACTCCCTCGGCGTCCTTGACCTGCTGACCGAAGTACGTGTGGGCCTGCGCCTCACCGGAGCCACGCGTGGTGTCCGAGTCGAAGCGGAGCAGGGAGACGTTCAGCCAGCGGAACTGCGAACCCTTGACGCCGTTGTTGTCCAGGCTGTTCCAGGAGCACGAGGCACGCGACGACGGATCGTCCGAACTGCCCTTCTTACCCGACGTGCCCTGCGGCACCAGATCCGTCAGGGTCTTGTTCGACAGCACCGAGCACGCGTCGGGAAGCTTCTTGTACGCGGCCGCCTGCACGGACGAGGACGCACTCCCCGACGGCTTCGTGCCGCCGCTCGCGGACTGCTGGGCACTGCTGCCGGTGCCCTTGTCCTTGGAGTCCCCCGAGCCCGATGAACAGGCGGCGGTGATCAGCACCGCCGGAACGGCTGCCGCGCAGACAAGAACACGGCTCAGGCGCTTGCCACGCATCTCTCGACGGGCACGGTCGTCTCGCTGGGCTGCTCGCTGCATGGTTCCTTCACTCGTGACGCTTGGTAGTCGTGCGGGTTCCTGCGGGAGCCCACGGTACGCGGTGAAGGAGCTGTGCGGTTTCGGTTCGGGTACTTCGCAGACGGCTCGGCGAGCGGCTCCGGGGGCCGTCAACCGCCCAGCGCGTCGTCCAGTTGAGAGGCCAGATCACGGGCCCTGTCCTGCATTTCCTTGCTGTCCGGGACCGTTCCGCCGGCCGTCGGCTGCTCCTCGTACTCGATGGTGACGACGACGTTGGACGTGCGGAACACCACAGTCACCGTCCGCTGCTGGGCGGTCGAACCGGACGGACTGAGCTGATCGTCGATATACGCCTCGTCACCGAGACCGGACAGCACGCGCGGCTGCAGATCGGCCGCGGAGGCGCCGGGGGAGGGGGAGCCGGAGGGGGAGCCCGAGCCGGAGGCGCCGGGGGAGGCGGAGCCCGAGGGGGAGCCACCGGTGCTTGGCGAGGACGTGGGTGAGGAACTCGGGGCGGAGGCGGAGGCGGAGGTGGGCGTCGGCGACCCGGACGCCGGCGAGGAACCGCTCGGCTCGGGGAGGTCGGCGGCCGTCTCCTTGTCCTCGAACAGCTTCTGCGCCTGGTCGTCGTCACTGACCGAGTTGTTGTACGACACCACGCGCTCGAAGTCGACCGAGAGACGGTCGGTGGCGTCGGTGGAGTCCACCTTCCAGTGGCAGCCGACCTTGCGATCGGTGTCGTAGGTCAGCTCGGCCTGACCCTGATAGGCCTTGTCCCGCTGGCCGGGGTCGGGGATCTGCTTGGTCCCCAGCATCGAGTCGAGCGTGTCGTGGCCGACCGCGCCGCACGGTTCGGGCAGTGTGCGGTACTTGCCGGGCTGGGCGGCCACCGTGGTCCTGCCGGCCTCGCCCGGGTTTTCGTTGTCCGTCGTGCCGCCGCCGCCCGAGCCGCTCGTGCAGCCGACCAGCAGCGCCGCAAGGACGGCGGCGGTGCCGGTTACATATGCCTTCCGCTGCACGGTCGGGCTCCTCTCGGACATGTCCTTGCTCGGTGCTCCAGTGTCCCCGCTGGTTATTCGCTTGCCGCAGCGGGGCGCCCCCTGGAGACAATGTGTATCGCACGCACTGCTGTGGCCGCCGGTCCCTTGTCTGCTTTCGCTGACCTTGGCGCCAATTTCCTTTTTGTTGCCTATAAGCCTTCTGTAAGTCCTTTGTTGTCGTTTTCGGGGGAATGAGGAACGTATGTCGTACGTGGAGATGCCGGGCGCGAAGGTCCCGATCCGGATGTGGACGGACCCCGCGACGGTCGAGGACGTGGCCCTGCGCCAGCTCCAGAACGTGGCGACCCTGCCGTAGATCAAGGGCCTGGCCGTGATGCCGGACGTGCACTACGGCAAGGGCGCGACGGTCGGCTCCGTCATCGCCATGCGGGGCGCGGTGTGCCCGGCGGCGGTCGGGGTGGACATCGGCTGCGGGATGTCGGCGGTGAAGACGTCCCTGACGGCGAACGACCTGCCGGGGGATCTGTCGCGGCTGCGGTCGAAGATCGAGCAGGCCATTCCGGTGGGGCGGGGGATGCATGAGGATCCCGTGCAGCCGGGGGACTTCCATGGGCTGGCCACGGCGGGCTGGGATGACTTCTGGGGGCGGTTCGACCGGGTCGCCGATGCCGTGAAGTTCCGCCGGGAGCGGGCGACTTTGCAGATGGGGACGCTGGGGTCGGGAAATCACTTCACGGAGCTCTGCACGGACACGCACGGCGGGGTGTGGCTGATGCTCCACTCCGGCTCGCGCAACATCGGCAAGGAACTCGCCGAGCACCACATCGGCGTGGCCCAGAAGCTCCCGCACAACCAGGGCCTGGTCGACCGCGACCTGGCGGTCTTCGTCTCGGACACCCCGCAGATGGCGGCCTACCGCAATGACCTCTACTGGGCGCAGGAGTACGCCAAGTACAACCGCACGCTGATGATGGCGCTCCTGAAGGACGTCATCCGCAAGGAGTTCAAGAAGGCCAAGCCGACCTTCGAGCCGGAGATCTCCTGCCACCACAACTACGTGGCGGAGGAGCGGTACGACGGCATGGACCTGCTCGTCACCCGCAAGGGAGCGATCCGGGCCGGCTCCGGCGAGTACGGGATCATCCCGGGCTCCATGGGCACGGGGTCGTACATCGTGAAGGGGCTCGGTAACGAGAGGGCCTTCAACTCGGCCTCGCACGGCGCGGGTCGGCGGATGAGCCGGAACGCGGCGAAGAAGCGCTTCTCGACGAAGGACCTGGAGGAGCAGACCCGGGGCGTGGAGTGCCGCAAGGACTCCGGCGTCGTGGACGAGATCCCGGGCGCCTACAAGTCGATCGACCAGGTCATCGACCAGCAGCGGGATCTGGTGGAGGTCGTGGCGAAGCTGAAGCAGGTCGTCTGTGTGAAGGGCTGACGGTCCGGTCAGTGGCCGTGCAGTACGGCATAGATCATGACGAACGCCACGATGTGGATGCCGAAGAGGAAGTAGCCGAGGAAGTACCAGACCTTGCGTTCGTCCTTGGCCTCCTGGGCCAGGCGGCGCTTCTCCAGGGAGTCGGCGGCGTCGGGGGTCTCCGGCATCACAGCTCCCTGTGGACCTTGGTGTTGGATGCCTGGGCGCGGGGGCGGAGGACCAGGAGGTCCACGTTGACATGGCTGGGGCGGGTGACCGTCCAGGTGATCGTCTCCGCCACGTCGTCGGCCGTGAGGGGGTCGGGCACGCCCTCGTAGACCTTCGCCGCCCTGTCGGCGTCGCCGCCGAAGCGGGTCAGGGCGAACTCGTCCGTCTTCACCATGCCGGGGGCGATCTCGATCACCCGGACCGGCTGGCCGACGATCTCCAGGCGGAGGGTTTCGGCGAGGACGTGTTCGCCGTGCTTGGCGGCCACGTAGCCGGCGCCGCCCTCGTAGGTGCCGTGGCCGGCCGTGGAGGACACGACGACGATCACGCCGTCGCCGCTCGCCACCAGTTTCGGCAGCAGGGCCTGGGTGAGGTTCAGGGTGCCGATGACGTTCGTCTCGTACATCGAGCGCCAGGCGGCCGGGTCGGCGCTGGCCACCGGGTCCGCGCCGAGGGCGCCGCCCGCGTTGTTCACGAGTACGCCGATCGTCTGGAACGCCGTCGCGAACTCGTCCACGGCCGCGCGGTCCGTCACGTCCAGCGGGTACGCCGTCGCCGAGTGGCCCGCCTTCGTCAGCTCCTCGGCCAGCGCCTCGATACGGTCCTTGCGGCGGGCGGTGAGGACGACGCGATAGCCGGCCTCCGCGAGCTGCCGGGCCGTGGCGGCGCCGATACCGCTGCTCGCACCGGTGACTACCGCTATGCGGGACGGGGCCATGGGGTTGCTCCTCGGCGGGTTGGATGTGCGGCCTGGTCCTGGCAAGGATAGGCGCAGCGGGAGTTACGCGAACGGCCGGCCGCAGGCCGTGGCGGGCCGGTCGCTCCCATACGGCCCCGCGCTCCTTCGGCCGGTGATGTCACCCTCCGTTTCTGGGGACCCACATGATCACGGCCATCCCGGCGAGGCAGATCAGCGCCCCGGTCACGTCCCAGCGGTCGGGGCGGTAGCCGTCGGCGATCGCGCCCCACAGCAGTGAGCCGGCCACGAAGATCCCGCCGTACGCGGCCAGGATGCGGCCGAAGTGGGCGTCCGGCTGGAAGGTGGCGACGAAGCCGTACGCGCCGAGGGCGAGGACGCCGCCGGTCATCCACAGCCAGCCCCGGTGCTCGCGCACGCCCTGCCAGATCAGCCAGGCGCCGCCGATCTCGAAGATCGCGGCGACGACGAACAGGGCGGCGGAGCGGAGGATCGACATGACAGCAGCTTGGCACGGGGGCGCGCCTGGCCTTCCCGGGCCCCTCGGCGTCTTGCCCCTTGGCCTTCATGGTCCCTTGTCACCTGATGGACGGCGCCTGGCGACCGGGTCGCGTGGCATACATCCGTACAGCAGTCGGATCGCGAGCGTTGGGTGGTGAGCGGTGTGCGGATGTGGACCTGGGTTGTCGTGGGGACCTGTGCCGGTGCGGTCGTGGTGCCGGGGGCCGCCTTGGCCGCCCCGGTACCCACACCCGAGGCCGACCTGGCCTTTCACGGGACCGTGGTGATGGAGGGCGACAAGGCGCAGGTGAGGCTGACCGCGCGCAACAACGGGCCCGCCGCCGTCATGGGCGCGACCGTGCGGCTGCGCTGGTCGGTGGCGCTGGCCGCGGCGCAGCGGCTGCCCGCCCGGTGCGCCCGGGAGGACGAGCGGACGCTGCTGTGCGGGACGGGCGCGCTGGCCGTGAACGGGGTGGGCGAGCGGCTGACCGTGCCGGTACGGCTGAAGGAGCGGCCGTCGCAGGTCACGCTGGAGACCGACACGGCGTGGAGCGGCGGCACGGTGGACAAGAACCGGGCCAACGACCGGCTGAAGGTGCTCGTGCTGAACACCGGGGACGCGTACGCGTTCTGAGGGAGGGTTCTGAGGGAGCCCGTTACGCCGGACGCTTCGGGGCGCCTTGCAGCGGGTTCTCGGTGTCGTAGCGCTCGCGGGCCGCTCGTACCTCCTCGAAGTGGGTCTCCGCCCATTCCTTCACGGCGGTCAGCAGGCCGGCGAGGCCGGCGCCGAGCGGGGTGAGGGCGTAGTCGACGCGGACCGGGACGGACGGGGTGACCGTGCGGGTGATGATGCCGTCCCGTTCGAGGGTGCGCAGGGTCTGGGTGAGCATCTTGGGGCTGACGCCCGCGATCCTGCGGCCGATGTCGCTGTAGCGCCGGGGGCCGGCTGCCAGGGCGGCGACGACGAGGCTGACCCATTTGTCGCTGAGCCGGCCGAGGAGCTGGTTGGTGGGGCATTCGCGCAGGAAGGCGTCGTAGTCGGCGCGGGCCTGTTCGCGCCGCTGGGCGGCGGTCGTGGTCGCCATGGGTTCTCACCTCTGGGTCAGCTACGCACTCTCAGGTAACTACTTACCAATGGATAGTAGCTCTCCTACGGTTGGTGGTGCGGCCGGAAAAGTGCCGCGAAAGCCATCAAATGCCTTGCAGTTGGGGAGAGTTGACATGCGTGCTGCTGTGGTGCGGACGTTCGGCGGTCCGGAGGTCGTGGAGATCGCGGACGTACCGGTGCCGGAACCGGGGGTGCGGCAGGTGCGGATCAAGGTGGCCGCGGGTGCGCTGAACCCGGTGGACGCGGCCTCTCGCGCGGGCTTCTTCGGCGGGGCCGGCAAGACGATAGGCCTCGGCTGGGACGTGGCCGGCACGGTGGACGCGGTGGGCGCGCCCGCCGCCTGGAACGCCGGCGACGCGGTGGTCGCGCTGGTGCCGGGGGTGGCCGAGCCGCTGGGGGCGCATGCCGAGTACGTCGTCGTGGACGCGGGTGCGGTGGCCGCGGCGCCCGCCTCGGTGGACGCGGTGCACGCGGGCACGCTGCCGCTGAACGGGCTGACCGCGCTGCAGGCCCTGGAGCTGCTGGACCTGGCTCCGGGCGCGAAGCTGCTGGTGACCGGCGCGGCCGGGGCGGTCGGCGGGTTCGCGGTGCAGCTGGCCGCGCACCGGGGGATCGAGGTCGTCGGGCACGCCCGTGCCGGTGACGAGGCGCTGGTGCGCTCCCTGGGTGCCGCGCGGTTCACGGCCGACGGGGTCGAGCGGGGCGCCGTGGACGCGGTGCTGGACGCCGCCGTGCTCGGGGTGCCCGCGCTGGAGTGGGTGCGGGACGGCGGCGCGTTCGTCGCCGTGCGGGACGGGGTGCTGCCCGAGACGGAGCGCGGAGTGCGTGGGGAGAACGTCTGGGTGCGGGCCGACGGTGCGCAGCTCGCGGAGCTGGTCCGGCTGGTGGACGCGGGGGTGCTGACGTTGCGGGTGGCGGAGGCGTACGCCCTGGAGGAGGCGGCCAAGGCGCATGCGCGGCTGGCCGAGGGCGGGGCGCGGGGGCGGCTGGTTCTCGTCCCCTGACGGGGCCCGGGTGGTGGTCGTGGCGGGACCTGGGCGGCGGCCTCGTGAGCCGCCCGGCGGAAGGTGTGGAAGGGTCCGGAATAACCCGGCCAGGGGGACCGTTCGGCGGCCAGTCCCTGCTTGCCGCCGCGGTGGCTCCGCGGGCTTGGCCACCTGCTGTGGTGCCGTGCGGTGCCGGACAAGGAAGCGCTGGTCGGCAAGCCGGTGCTGGTCGCCGCGACAGGCGGCACGGCTCGGCGCTCGGGTGAGGTGAGAAGACGGCAGGCCCCTGAATCCGGTTGCCCTTGTGACGGTGAGAGGCCGGTAAAAAGGGTGATCGTAGGTCCGCTCGTCCCGACCGAACGGGCGGCGGCCTTGGCAGACTGGGTGTGTGCCCCAGACTGTGCTGCTCGCTGAAGACGACCGTGCCATCCGTCACGCCCTGGAGCGTGCCCTGACCCTGGAAGGGTACGAGGTCACGGCGGTCGCCGACGGCGTGGAAGCGCTGGCGCAGGCCCACAAGACGCCGCCGGACGTCCTCCTGCTCGACGTGATGATGCCCGGCATCGACGGCCTCCAGGTCTGCCGGGTGCTGCGCGCCGAGGGCGACCGCACCCCGATCCTGATGCTCACCGCCCTGGTGGAGACCGCCGACCGGATCGCGGGTCTGGACGCCGGCGCCGACGACTACGTGGTCAAGCCGTTCGACGTGGAAGAGGTCTTCGCGCGGCTGCGGGCGCTGCTGCGCCGCACCAGCCCCGTTCCCGCCGGCAGCGGCGCGGGGTCCGGGCCCGAGCCCGGCGGGCGGGAAGTGCAGATCTCCGACCGGCAGGTCGAGGCCGCCGGCATCCGGATGGACCTCCAGGCCCGCCGGGCCTGGCGCGGCAAGCGCGAGCTGGAGCTCACCCGCACCGAGTTCGAGCTGCTGGAACTGCTCGTGCGCAACGCGGGCATCGTGCTCGACCACTCCACGATCTACGACCGGATCTGGGGCTACGACTTCGGTCCCGGCTCGAAGAACCTCGCCGTGTACGTCGGCTATCTGCGCCGCAAGCTCGACGAGCCCGGTGCGCCCCAGCTGATCCACACCGTGAGAGGCGTGGGTTACGTGCTGCGGGAGGACTAGGTGGGCCGCCTGCGGCGGCTGCTGGCCCCGGGCCGGCCCAAGCTGGTCTCCCTGCGCACCACCTTCGCCGTCTCCTTCGCGGCCGTCACCGCCGCCGTCACGATCCTCGTCGGCATCCTGTCGTACGGCAGCGCGGCGCGGCTGGTCCGCGTCGATCAGCAGTCGGTGTTCTCGCAGGTCGTGCAGGACGTCCGGGACGAGGTTCGGCAGCACGAGATGGTCCCGGAGGACTTCTCCTCCTCCCGCCCCGGGCACGACCTGGTCCGGCCCGCCCGCACCGATGTGCAGGTGCTGGGCGCACAGGGCCAGATCGTGGACCACGGCAATCCGAGCCTGCCCGTCACCTCCCGCGACAAGGCCATGGCGCTCGCCACGACCGCCGGGAAGGTCGTCCAGCACAAGGACGTACCGGTGGACGGGGACCTGTTCCGCATCGCCACCGTCTCGCTCGGCGACGGGCGGGGCGCGGTCCAGGTCGCGCAGGAGTTCAGCGACACCGAGGATCTGCTGCGGACGCTGCAGCGGCGGACGCTGATCCTGATGGTGGCCGTCGTGGTGGCGGCCGGGCTCTTCGGGTGGTGGCTGGCCCGCCGGATCACCCGGCGCCTGGTGATCCTCACCTCCGCAGCCGAGGACGTGGCCCGCACCCGCCGGCTGGGCATCGAGGTGCCGGTGGCCGGGCTGGACGAGGTGGGGCGTCTCGGCCGCGCCTTCGACCGGATGCTCGGCCGGCTCGCGCAGTCCGAGGAGGACCAGCGGCGCCTGGTCCAGGACGCGGGGCACGAGCTGCGTACCCCGCTGACGTCCCTGCGGACGAACATCTCCCTGCTCCGCCGCATCGACGAACTCCCGCCGGCCACGCGTGACGAACTGGTCGCCGACCTCGGCCAGGAGGCGCGGGAACTGACCGACCTGGTCAACGAGCTGGTCGACCTCGCCGCGGGGCAGTCCGACACCGAGCCGCTGCAGCGGGTGGACATCGCCGACATCGCCGAGGAGGTCGTGGGGCTCGCCAAACGCCGTACCGGACGCGACATCGTGCTGCGGACGAGCGGCGACACGACGACCGACGGGCGGCCCGGGATGCTGCAGCGGGCCATGTCCAACCTGGTGGAGAACGCGGCCAAGTTCGACCGGGCCGGGAAGGCGCCGATCGAGGTCAGGATCACCGGGCCGGCGCGGACGGGCACCGTGCGGGTGGAGGTGCTGGACCGGGGGCCCGGTATCGCCGAGGGCGACCTGATCCGGATCTTCGACCGGTTCTACCGTGCCGCCGACGCGCGGTCCCTGCCGGGGTCCGGGCTGGGGTTGTCCATTGTGCGGGAGGTCGCCATGGCACATGGCGGAGCGCCGTTCGCCTTCCGGCGGGAGGGCGGCGGCTCGGTCATCGGCTTCACGGTGGGCGGGTAGCGCCGCAGCCCGGAACTGCCTACGACGCTCCCCTCGCGCCCTCCTACGACCGGCGCCCGCCCATCCCCGGCAGCTCCAGGAAGCCCTCCGCGCGGGCGCTTGCCAGGCCGATGCGGGGGATGTCGCTGGACTTGGCGAAGAGCAGGAAGCGGGGCTCCCAGACGGGGCGGTACTTGGCGTTGGCCCGGTACAGGGACTCGATCTGCCACCAGCGTGAGAAGAAGGTGAGCGTGGAGCGCCAAAGGCGCAGGACGGGGCCCGCGCCCAGGCGGGCGCCGCGCTCGAAGACCGAGCGGAACATCGCGAAGTTCAACGACACCCGCTTGATGCCCAACTCCTTCGCCTGGAGCAGGAGTTCCACCACCATGTACTCCATCAGGCCGTTCTCGCAGTCGCGGTCGCGGCGCATCAGGTCCAGGGAGAGCCCGTGCTCGCCCCAGGGGACGAAGCTGAGCAGGGCGCGCGGCTCGTCGTTCGCGTCGCGGCACTCCAGCATCACGCAGCGGCCGTCCACCGAGTCGCCGAGGCGGCCGAGGGCCATGGAGAAGCCGCGTTCGGTGGCGCCGTCGCGCCAGTCGTCGGCGCGCTGGACGAGCAGGGCCATCTCCTCGGCGGGGATGTCCTCGTGGCGGCGGATGCGGACGGTGTAGCCGGCCCGCTTGACCCGGTTGTGGGCCTGGCGGACCACGCGCATGGCCCGGCCTTCGAGGGTGAAGTCGGCGATGTCCACGATGGCCTCGTCGCCGAGTTCGAGGGCGTCCAGGCCGTGCCGGGCATAGATCGTGCCCGCCTCCTCGCTCGCGCCCATCACCGCCGGGGTCCAGGCGTGCCGGCGGGCCTCGGTGAGCCAGGCCTCGATGGCGCCGGGCCAGGCCTCGGGGTCGCCGATCGGGTCGCCGGAGGCGAGGGAGACGGCGCCGACGACGCGGTAGGTGACGGCCGCCTTGCCGGTGGGGGAGAAGACGACGGCCTTGTCCCGGCGCAGCGCGAAGTAGCCGAGGGAGTCACGGGCGCCGTGCTTGGCGAGCAGCGCGCGCAGCTTCTCCTCGTCCTCGTCGGTGAGCAGCTTGCGGCCGCGCGGGGAGCGGAAGCAGGCATACAGGACCAGGCAGAAGGCCGCCGCGAGCAGGATGTTGATGATGATGTCGACCCAGCGGGGCGCGTGCACCGAGTCGACCCGGTCGGCGAGCGGGCCGACGCTGATGCCGCGCAGCAGGGAGTAGGCCAGCTCTTCGATCAGGGGCGCGTGCGGCAGCTTGTTGGTGGCGTGCACGAGCAGCGTGCCGAGACCGCCGGTCAGCACGACCCCGCCGGCGCCGACGGCCAGCGCCAGCTTGGGGTTGGAGGGATCGCCGACGGCGTTGAACTCGCGGCGGCCGATCACCAGCGCGGCCACGAAGAGGCCGGTGAGGGCGGTGGAGACCCAGTTGAAGGCGTGGTCGCCGAACGGGTGCTGGGTGAGGGCAAGGACGTAGAGCACGAAGAGGGGGCCGGCGAGCAGCATGTTGACCACCCACGCGGCCCGCTTCCCGCGGCGCATCACCAGCGCCAGGAAGATCGCCGCGGCGGCCGAGGCCAGGCCCGCGGTGGCCAGGTACGGGGTGAAGAACTGGCCCGCGTGGTGCGCGTGGGCGTGCACATGGCGGGCGGTGAACAGCTTGCCGTCGTTGTGTTCCTGCACCTCTTTGCGGAACGGCAGCGACATCACCGCGATGACGTTGAACACGGCGATCAGCCGCAGGTACCACACGGTGGCCGCGGCCGCCCCCGCCCGCAGCCGCGGGCTGGGCGCGGGCACCGGGAACGTGGGGCGCGTACCGCGCTGACGGGGGACCTTCGCTTCGGTCTGGGCCGACGCTTGAGCGGACATGGTGACTGGTCACCTTGGGTGGAGAGGGACGGGGGAAAACATCCACCCTACAGTTTGTAGGGTGACATGCCTGTGTATCGGGAGCGTACCGGCATCTCCTCTTACCCTGCCCCTTCCTCTGGTACGCCTCTTACCTCGCCCTTTCCCTGCCGCGCCGGGCCGCCACCAGATGCCAGGCCAGATTGCCGACCGCGGCGCCCGCCGCGACCGCGGCGACGATCACCCCGCCGGTCGCGAGACCGTCGCTGAACAGGTGCGGACGCCGGTCGAGGCTGTGCAGACCGAAGCCGCACAGCTCGTACACGCCGACGGCGGCGATGAGGAGGCTGACGACCAGCAGGGCCAGCGTCGGCGCGAGACTGCGCAGGCGGACCTCCGCACCGGCCTCCGTATTCATGTCCTGCATGGGTCCCCCGGTGAACGGACGATGGAACAGCCCTGCGGCCGCTGGCGGTTGGGAACCTACAATACGTAGGGTCCGATAGGGTCGAGGCGTGCGCGTCTACCTCAGTGTCGATATGGAAGGCGTCACCGGGCTCGTGGACGCCGACGACGTCCAGCCGGGTGGCCGGGACTACGAGCGCGGCCGTTCCATGATGGCCGAGGATGTGAACGCGGCCGTACGAGGAGCCCTGGCGGCCGGCGCCGCCGACATCCTCGTCAACGACGCGCACGGCCCGATGCGCAATCTACTGCCCGAGGCGCTGCACCCCACCGTCCGGCTGGTACGGGGCAAACCCAGGCAGATGGGCATGCTGGAGGGCCTGACCAGCGAGTACGACGCCGTGCTGTGCGTCGGTTACCACTCCCGGGCCGGCACCCCGGGTGTCCTCAGTCACAGCTTTATGGGCCACGAGATCGAGGACATGTGGCTGGACGGGCGGCCGGTGGGTGAGATCGGGCTCACCCATGCGACGGCGGCGGCGCTCGGGGTGCCCGTGCTGGCCCTCACGGGTGACGACGTGGCGTGTGCGGAGATGACGGCGTGGGACGCGTCCGTCGTCACGGTCCCCGTGAAGTACGCCCACGACCGGTTCGCGGCCGAGCTGCGACCGGAGGCGGAGGCGCGGAAGGCCATCGAGGAGGGGGTCGCGGCGGCCCTGAGCCAGGTCCTGAGCCAGGCCGGGACCCCGGCCCTGACTCCGTCCCCGCACCGCCCCGCGTCCCCCGCCGCCTCGTCTGCCTCCTCCGCCGAGGCCACCCTGACCGTCCGCTGGCAGTCCACGTCCGTCGCCACCACCCTCCTCGGCCTCCCGGGCGTGACGGCCGACGACAGCCGTACGATCCGGGCGACCGGCCAACTGCCCGCGCTGTACCGCCAGTTCGTGGTGTGGACGCGGGTGGCCGCGTCGCTCACCAACCAGGCGCCGTACTGCTGAGCACCGTCCTCCGCAGCTCCCTAAGGGCCGTGACCAGCCACAACGCACCCACGGCCGGGCTACCGCCGAACCCGTCCGGACGGCCGC
This sequence comes from Streptomyces sp. IMTB 2501, assembly GCF_001953885.1. Lineage (GTDB taxonomy): Bacteria > Actinomycetota > Actinomycetes > Streptomycetales > Streptomycetaceae > Streptomyces. Next base: position 16,819 of record NZ_MQUS01000024.1, read on the forward strand.
CGCAGGAACACCGCAGCGGCGAGCGTCCCGAGCAGCACAAGCCCCGCATTCACACCGATCGCCGTCTTCAGCCCGCCGAGGACATCCGCACCGGCCATACCGCCGGCGGCAACCGCACTCATCACCGGCGTCCCCATGGTGATCCCGATCTGCTGGGTCATCGTGGCCAGCCCGCTCCCCAGCCCCTGCTCCCGGTCGGCCAGGCCCCCCGTGGCGGTGACCATGAAGCCGACGATCACCACCATGTTGCCCACACCCCCGGCGAAGGTCGCGACGAGCAGCAGCCACAGCGAGGAGCGCCCGGTGCCGAGGCCGAGCAGGGCCGCCGTGCACACGGTCTGGACGAGGCCCCCGGCGATCAGCGCCGGCGTGGCACCCACCCGCCCGATGACCCGCGGAGCGACCGTGCCGCCCACGACCGTGCCGACGCCCAGCACACCGAACGACAGCCCGGCGGCCAGCGGCGAGAAGCCGAGCACCTTCTGGAGGTAGAGGGTCAGCAGGAACACCAGGGACGTCTCGGTGAGGAACGCGATCAGACCGACGGCATTGCCCCAGGCCACCGTCCGCCTGCCGAGCACGCCGAGCGGCACCAGCGGCTCCGGCACCCGGCGCTCGACGGCCCAGAACACGACCAGCAGCAGCACTCCGGCGGCCGACGGCAGCAGGGCCGCGGACGAGCCCCAGCCGTGCTCGCCGGCCTGGGTGAGGCCGAGCACGACGGCCAGCAGGCCGAGCGTGACGGTGACGGCCCCGGGCACGTCCAGCTTCGGCCGCTCGGCCGGCCGGGACTCGGCGATCACGGCGGGCGCGACGCACAGGACGGCGAGGGCGACCGGGACGTTGAGGAAGAACGACCACCGCCAGGACAGCAGATCCGTCAGCAGGCCGCCCAGGATCGCGCCGGTGGTGAAACCGGCCGACATCAGCGCCCCGTTGAGGCCGAGCGCCTTCTCCCTGAGCGGCCCCTCCGGGAAGGAGGTCGTCAGCAGCGACAGGCCCGCCGGGGTCACCGCGGCGGTGGCCAGCCCCTGGAACACGCGAGCCGTGATCAGCACCTCCGGGCTCTGCGCCAGCCCGCCCGCCAGCGAGGCCGCGCCGAGCACCACGAGCCCGCCGAGGAACAGCCGACGGCGGCCGAACAGGTCGGCGACCCGCCCGAACAGCAGGGTGAACCCGGCCGCGCACAGCGCGAACGCGGTGCCGATCCACTGCAGACGCGTCGGCGAGAAGCCCAGCCCCGCGCCGATCACCGGCAGCGCCACGTTCAGGATCGAGAAGTCCACGGCCAGCATGAACTGGGCCGCGAGCAGCACCACCAGCACCAGCCGGAGGCGAGGGGTGAGGACGGCGGGAGCGGTGCCCGCCCGTTCCTCGGCCATGGTGGACATGACGATGGTTTCCTTCCTCGCGGAGTCCCCCTCACAGGGGTTGCGGAGAAAGAGGCTCGTCCGGTCCGGGCGGCCCAGCCAGAACCGTCCGCCGACCGGCCCACGCGAGGGTGGTCATCGCATGACCACCCTCACGGCTCCCGTTCACGCGGCCACGCGGGCAAGATGGGCGGCGGCCGACCTCGCGACCGCGATCCGAGCCCATCCAGGAGGCATCGATGGACGCCCCGTCCGAGCTGGGCGACTTCCTCAAGTCCCGCCGTGCCGCGCTGCGGCCCGAGGACGCCGGGCTCGCGGCCTCGCCGACCCGACGCCGGGTCGCCGGGCTGCGCCGCGAGGAGCTGGCCCTGCTCGCCGGCGTCAGCATCACCCACTACACCCGCCTCGAACAGGGCCGCGCGGGCGGTGTCTCGGACTCCGTGCTGGAGGCGATCGCCCGCACCCTGCGGCTCACCGACGACGAGAGCGCCCACCTCAAGGACCTGGCCCGCCCCGCCGGCGCCCGCCGCCCCGCCGCGCCCCGCGCCCAGCGGGCGACCGCGTCCGCCCGCCAGCTGCTCGCGGCCATGACCGACGTACCCGCGCTCCTCCTGGACCGGCGCGGCGACGTCGTCGCCTGGAACCGGCTCGGCCACGCGCTGCTCGCCGCCCATCTGCCCTGGGAGGCCCCGGACATGCCCGCAGAGCGCCCGAACCTGATCCGGATGCTGTTCCTGGACGAGCGGTACCGGGACCTGTACGCCGACCGGCAGGAGGAGGCCCTGCTCGCGGTCGCCTCCCTGCGCCTGGTCGCCGGCCGGCACTCCGACGACCGTGCCCTGGCCGAACTGATCGGCCAACTGTCCATCCAGAGCGGTGAGTTCAGCTCGCTCTGGGCCCGTCACCCGGTCCGCACCTGCACCTCGGGGGCCAAGTCCCTGCGCCATCCGGCCGTCGGCGCACTGGAGTTGAGCTTCGAGAACCTCGACCTTCCCGGATCCTCCGGCCGGCGTCTCATCGCCTATACGGCCGAGCCCGGCTCCCCGTCCGACGCGGCCCTGCGCCTGCTCGCCAGTACGGCCGCCCCGCGCCCCTCAGCCGCGGCCGCCGTGCGCGGTGCGGTACGAGGCCGGGTGCGGGGTGCGGAAGCCGGGGATCCGCCGGTGCGGGCCGACCAGGACCCGCAGCAGGGGCCGGGCGGGCTGTCGTAGCAGCGGGGCGGAGCGGCGCAGCAGGGGCTGGTGCTCGGCGTGCCGCAGCGGGTTCTGCGGGTTCTGTCAGGACCGCGCCGGCCGTGCCCGGACCCCGAGGACGTCGAGCATCGCCCGGGTGGCCGGGCTGGGGTTGAAGCGGCTCCACGCCAGGTACTCCAGGCGGCGCGGCCCGTCGGTCACCGGGACCAGGGCCAGGTCGGGGTCGTCGGCGGCGAGCGGCCGGATGAACGCCGACGGCAGCAGCGCGATGCCGAGCCCGCGCGCGACCAGCCGGGTGATCAGCTCCACGACACCCGCCTCGTACGCGACGTCACGGGCCAGACCCGCCGCGGCGAACGCCCGGTCGGACTGGGCGCGGGCGGGCGTCCCCGCCACGAAGTCCACGAACGTCTCCCCGGCGATCTCCGTCAGCGTGACCCGGGCGGCGCCCGCCAGCCGGTGCCCGGTCGGCACCACCAGGACATGCCGGTCGTGGTCGAGGACGACCGTCTCCAGGCCGGCCGGCCGCTCGCCCTCCGGCAGACCGAGGAAGGCGATGTCCAGCTCCCCGGCGCGGATCGCCGCCGCCAGCTCGTCGCTGCGCCCGGACCGCAGGACGACCTGGACGTCGGGGTGCCGGGCGCGGTACCGCTGCAGCAGCTCGGGTACGTCGACGGCGGCCGTGGTCACGATCACGCCCACCGCGAGCCGCCCGCGCACCACACCGGTCGCGGCGGCGGCGTCGGCCACCGCACGCTCGGCGGCGGCCAGGCACTCGCGCGCACCGACGAGGAACGCCGCGCCGGCATCGGTCAGTTCGACCCGCCGGCTGGAGCGGGCGAACAGCCGCACCCCCACCTCCCGCTCCAGCGCGGCGATCCGGTGGCTCAGCGCGGACTGCACCACCTGACAGCGTTCCGCGGCACGGGTGAAGTTGAGGGTGTCGGCGACGGCGACGACGTAACGCAGCTGCTGCAGATCCACGGATCAATCGTTCTCCTTCATGGCTGCGATGGCAACCATGCGTTGGAATCATGACCGTGTCCCGCCGAGACTTCCCCCATGCATCGCTACAAGGCGCACGCGGCGACCGTCCTGCTGACCGCGCTCGCTCCCGCGTCCTGGGGCACCACCTACGTGGTCACCACCCGGCTGCTCCCGCCCGGGCATCCGCTGTTCGCGGGCCTGATGCGGTCCCTGCCCGCCGGGCTGCTCGCGCTGGCGCTCACCCGGGTGCTGCCGCGCGGGGAGTGGTGGTGGAAGACCGTGGTCCTCGGCGTCCTCAACATCGGCGCCATGCCCCTGCTGTTCGTGGCCGCCGAACGCCTGCCCGGCGGTGTCGCCGCCACCCTCGGCGCCGCCCAGCCGCTGCTGGTCGCCGGACTGGGTCTCGCGGCGCTCCACGACCGCCCGACGGCCTGGCGGCTGACCTGGGGCGTGCTCGGTGTGCTCGGAGTGGGTCTGGTGGTACTGGGACCGGGGGCCCGGCTGGACGCCGTGGGCGTGCTCGCCGGCCTCGGCCATACGACCACCATGGCCGGCGGCGTCGTCCTCACCAAGCGCTGGGGCCGCCCGGCGGGCGTGGGCCCGCTGACCCTGGCCGGCTGGCAACTCACCGCCGGCGGACTGCTGTTGCTTCCGCTCACCCTGGCGGTCGAGGGGGTGCCGCAGCGGATCGACGCGGGCGCCGCCGGCGGCTATCTGTGGCTCGGCAGCATGGGCGGGCTGATCGCCTACACGCTGTGGTTCCGTGGGATCGGCAGACTGCCGGTCGCCGCGTCCGCACCGCTGGTGCTGCTGTCCCCGCTGGTCGCGACCGTCATCGGGCTCACCCGGGGCGAGTCACTGAGCTTCCCCCAGACCCTGGGCTTCGCCCTCGCACTGACGGCACTGGTGGCCGCACAACTCAGCCCGCGACCCGGTCCTACGGGAGCCCTGTCCGCGGCAGCCGACGCGATCGGGGAGCGACCGGTCACGACGGTGCCGCAGACGAAATAGAACCCCTCGCGAGACAGCCCCTCGCGGCGCGACCCGCGGAGCGACTAGTCGACGTCGACCGGACCGTCGTCCGACCGCTGGTCCTTGCCCGAGCGCAGCTGGAGCAGGCTGTTGGACTTGGTCTCCTCGGTACGGCGTTCGGCCGGTTCCTGGCCGTTCAGGTTCTGCCGGACCGAGTCGAGGATCGTCAGGCCCTGGGACACCAGGCCCGCGGCGATCTCGCCGAGGCCGTCCGCGCCGTTCAGGACGTTGACATTGGCGCCGGCGAGGCCGCCCGCCGCCTCCTTCACGATCTGCGGGAGCTGGTCGATGAGCATCCGGTCCAGCGCGACCCGGTCGTACGAGGCCGCGGCCTCGGCCTGGATCTTCATGCGCTGGGCCTCGGCGGCCGCGAGGATCCGGACCCGCTCGGCCTCCGCCTCGGCGGGCTTCACGACCTCGGCCACCAGCTGCTGCTGGCGCAACTGGGCCTGACGCTGGGCCAGTTCGGTCTGGGCGTCCAGCACCTCCTGCTGGGCGTGCGCCTGCGCCAGCGGTCCGGCCTGCGAGGCCTGGGCCTGGGCGCGGTCCACCTCGGCCGAGTACTCGGCCTTGACCACGGCGGTCTGCCGGGCGTACTCGGCCTGCTTGCGGGCCGCCTCCTGCTCCGCCTCGACCGCGGCCTGGGTGGCCTGCGCCTGGGCGATCTGGGCCTGCCGCTGGATGGCCGCCTTGTGCGGGGCGGACATCGCGGCGATGTAGCCGGTGTCGCCGTCGTCGATCGACTGGATCTGCAGCGAGTCGACGATCAGGCCGATCTTCGCCATCTCCACCTTCGACGTGTCGAGGACCTCGGCGGCGAGTTTCTGCCGCTCGGTGACGATCTCCTCGACGGTCATCGAGCCGATGATGGCCCGCAGGTGGCCGGCGAAGATCCGGCCGGTCAGCACCGACATCTGCTCCTGGTCGGAGAGGAACCGCTGGCCTGCGTTGATGATGCTCTCGTGGTCGTTGCCGACCTTGAAGGCGATGACGGCGCGGACGTGCAGGGAGATGCCCTGCTTGGTCACACAGGTCTCGGTGACCTCGGACTCGCACATCGCCAGGGAGAGGAAGCGGGTCTTGCGGAAGAACGGGACCACGAACTTGCCGTGCCCCGTCACGACTCGGAACGGCGCGCCCCCCAGTCCCCGCCGGCCCCCCGAGATCAACATCGCCTCGTCGGGAGCGGGAACGCGGTATCCGAACATGCTCTACTCCTCAGCTTGCGCCGGCGGTGTCGCCGCCGAGCGCGTCCAATGGATCCACCCACTCGATGACGCCGACCTCGCGGCATCCCCGTGATTCGATCACGAGGACCGTAGCGCCCGCGGGCAGGGGATCCTCGGACCACGCCAGAAACGTTTCGGAGCCTCCCCGGACCCGGACCAGGACCTCGCCGGGGCCCGCGGAACCACGCGTCCCGATGACCACCTTGCCCACACGGCCGACCACGGCCTCGTCCTGCGGCATCACCGGCCGTCCTCCTCGTCCTGGCCCCGGAACTCAGACGATAGACCCAGCCGGGCCGGGACCCAACGGGGTGGTGGGCAAGCGGAACCGGGGTACGCCAGGGCGAGCTGTTCACACGTCGTTCCCACCTCCTCGGTCACTCCGGTGACCGCGCCGGCCGACCGTTCCGCCGAGTGCCTGCCGACCGGTCCGCAGGCCGGCCTCGAACCCGGCCGCCGGGGCTCACTTCGGTCGTGGCCGGTAGGTGGCCAGATGTTTGCGCGCCTCGTGATAGGCGTCCGCGTCGATCTCGCCCGAGGCGAAGCGGCGGTCGAGGATCTCCTCGGGTGTCTCCCTCGGGGTCTCTCCGGGCGGCCATCCGCGTTCCGTGCCGTCGCCCCGGCCGGCCGGGCGCCGCGTCAGACGGACCACGGCCCAGACCACCAGTCCGATGACCGCGATCCACAGCAGCGGCAGGAAGGCCATCCAGACCCAGCCGCCGTGCCCGTAGGGTCCGTACATCACCACAGCTCACCTCCCGGGAGGCATCCCACACCTCATCTTCCGCCCGGCCCGACCCCCGTGCCACGCCGGTCAGGGTGAGGAGCGGTGCGTCGCACGCCGAGCGAGAGGGAGCGGACGGGTCCCGGGCCGGCTGCCGAAAGCGGCTCCCACGCTTCGGCCGCCTCGATCAGCGGCAGCGCATGCTCTCCTTGAGCGGCTGCTGCGACACCTTCACGCCGCCGGGCGCGAGTTCCCGTGCGGAGTCCCCGACTCAGGGCCACACAAGGCAGTACGGCTGATGCCCCGCCTCATGCAGCCGATGCGAGAAGTCCTGCCACTCGTGCAGCAACTGGTACACGTTGAACGCGTCCCGCGGGCCCCCGCGGTCCGGGACCGTCGACCAGATGAAGGCCGCCGCGCCGACCGCTTCCTCGCCGATGCCGCGCAGGGGGTTGACGACGGTCATGGGGAGTTTGACGACTGCGTAGTCCGGGTGCAGGACGACCAGTTCCAGGGGCGGGACCTTGTGCAGGGGGACGCCCTCGATGCCGGTCAGGACCATCGCCGCCATCGTCTCCGGCTTGATCTTGGTGAACATGCCGTTCATGCCCAGCTCGTCGCCGCCGAGTTCCTCGGGGCGCATCGAAATGGGGACGCGGGCCGCGGTCGCGCCGTCCGGCGCACCGAAGTACTTGTACGTCACCCCCACCCGACCACCATTCCTGCTCCCCGCCCGGAGGCGGTCAGCCCGGCTCCGCTCGGGCTCACCCGGTACACCCTGTGTATGACGTGCGTCAGCCTGACGTGCTTCGGCCGCTTCCTCCGCGTCGCGCCGGTGCCTTCCCCGCCGGGCACGTCGAGGACCCAGGTCATCAGTCCCCTCGCCCAGTCCGCCACCGCGATGCATATCTCCACCCGACTGCTTTTCTAGGACGCGTGGCCCCCGCCGCGCAACCCGATCATCGTGTCAGTGACCTCCCCCACGGCCGCCCGCCGAAACGTGCGGTGGAACAACAGGCCACGGGATCTTTTCCGGTCCCTGATCACTACGTGCGTATGAGCTGTGTGTATCAGGTCTCAGTCTCGCAGATGGCGGATGGCGGCGGTGGATGGCAAAACTTCGGCCGTCACGTCCGTCGGCACCTGCGTCGACACCTCCGTCGCCACGTCCCTCGGCCGTCCGTGGGCCGCCTCGATCCCGAGGCGGCCCACGCACCCCCCGTACCGCGGCCTACCCTGAGAAGGTCACCCAAGTCACCGGAGTCCGAGAAGCCGGAGAAGTCGCACGTCATGAGTGCCCTGAGCGAAACGCCCTATCCCTACGACGCGCCCGTCTCCCAGGCGCTCTTCGACCGCGCCTCCGCCGTCACGCCGGGCGGCGTGAACTCCCCGGTGCGCGCCTTCCGCGCCGTCGGCGGCACGCCTCGCTTCATGGTGTCCGGGAGGGGGGCCTACCTCACCGACGCCGACGGCCGCGAGTACGTCGACCTCGTCTGCTCCTGGGGGCCGATGATCCTCGGGCACGCGCACCCCGAGGTCATCGCCGCCGTCCAGGAGGCCGTCGCGCGCGGTACGTCCTTCGGCACGCCCGGTGAGGGCGAGGTCGCGCTCGCCGAGGAGATCGTCGCCCGGGTGGAGCCCGTGGAGCAGGTACGGCTCGTCAGCAGCGGGACCGAGGCGACCATGAGCGCCATCCGGCTCGCCCGTGGGTTCACCCAGCGGGCCAAGGTCATCAAGTTCGCCGGCTGCTATCACGGGCATGTCGACAGCCTCCTGGCTGCCGCCGGGTCCGGTGTGGCCACGTTCGCCCTCCCCGACACCCCCGGCGTCACCGGCGCCCAGGCCGGCGACACGATCGTGCTGCCGTACAACGACCTGGAGGCCGTGCAGGAGGCCTTCCACCGGTACCCGGGCGAGATCGCGTGCGTGATCACCGAGGCCTCGCCGGGGAACATGGGCGTCGTCCCGCCGGACCCCGGCTTCAACCAGGGGCTGAAGGACGCCTGCCGCAAGAACGGCGCCCTCTACATCTCCGACGAGGTCATGACCGGCTTCCGTACCAGCAGGAGCGGCTGGTACGGGATCGACGGGGTCAAGCCCGACCTGATGACCTTCGGGAAGGTGATGGGCGGTGGGTTCCCCGCCGCCGCGTTCGGCGGGCGGGCCGATGTCATGGCCCATCTCGCTCCCGCCGGGCCGGTGTACCAGGCCGGCACGCTGTCCGGGAACCCCGTCGCCACCGCCGCCGGGCTCGCCCAGCTGCGGCTGCTCGGCGACGCGGAGTACGACACCGTCAACGCCGTGTCCGCGCAGATCCAGGCCCTTGTCACCGAGGCGCTGAGCAAGGAGGGCGTCGCGCACCGGGTGCAGACGGCCTCCAACATGTTCTCCGTCTTCTTCACCGACCGGCAGGTGCGGACCTACGAGGACGCCAAGCGGCAGGAGTCGCACCGCTTCACCGCGTTCTTCCACTCCCTCCTCGCGAACGGCGTCTATCTGCCGCCGTCGTCCTTCGAGTCCTGGTTCGTGTCCACGGCCCACGACGAGCGGGCCATCCAGAAGATCGCCGACGCCCTTCCGGCGGCGGCCCGGGCGGCTGCGGAGGCCACCGCGTGAGCAACAGCATCAGCAGCGGCGTCGGCGACCGGGACAAGGACGTCACCGTCGTCCATCTCATGCGGCACGGCGAGGTCGCCAACCCGGACGGGATTCTGTACGGGCGGCTGCCCGGGTACCACCTCTCCGAGCTGGGCCGGCAGATGGCCGACCGGGTCGCCGAGCACCTTGCCGCGCGGGACGTGACGTACGTCTGCGCCTCGCCGCTGGAGCGGGCGCAGGAGACGGCCACCCCGATCGCCAAGGCACACGGTCTCGACCTGGACACCGACGAACGGCTCATCGAGGCCGACAACGTCTTCCAGGGCAAGACCTTCGGGGTGGGGGACGGCGCACTGCGCAAGCCCGACAACTGGAAGCATCTCGTCAACCCGTTCAAGCCGTCCTGGGGCGAGCCGTACGTCGACCAGGTGGTGCGGATGATGGGCGCGCTGAACGCGGCCAAGGACCAGGCCCGCGGGCACGAGGCGGTGCTGGTCAGTCATCAGCTGCCGATCTGGATCGTGCGGTCCTATGCGGAGCGGCGGCGGTTGTGGCACGATCCGCGCAAGAGGCAGTGCACCCTCGCCTCGCTGACGACTTTCACCTATCTCGGCGACAAGATCGTGTCCGTGGGCTACAGCGAGCCCGCCATCGATCTCGTCCCGGCCCATCTGCGGGCCGGCGCCAAGCCGGCGCCGGGGAAGAGCAAGGCCTTCGGTGCGTGATGCCCAAGGCGCTCAACTGCTGTTTCTGGCAGTGCTTTTGACATCCCTTAGGATGCTTTTGCCGTAGATATTGCGAAAAACATACGAATTAAAGTGAACCTCCCCGACCGTCGCGCCCTCTCAGTGAGTGACAGCAGGCGCGACGAATCGGGGATTTTCATGCGCACCGTCTCCCGGACCTTCTCCCGCCGGGGAATACTCGGCCTCGGCGCGGGTGCCGCGGCCGCCGCCACTCTCGCCGGCTGCGGTAGCTCCACGTCATCGGACGGCAACGGGCACGCGGCCGGTTCCGGCGGCGGCAACAGCGGGCAGGGGGGCGACCCGAGTGCGCCCCAGGGCAAGCTCATCGGTGACGGCTCCACCTCCTTCACCGGCAAGCAGCCGCACCAGCCCGACAAGCCCGAGCCGCTGGAGCCCGGCCAGACCCCGCCGCAGTTCGTGGTCTTCTCCTGGGACGGCGCCGGCGAGGTCGGCAACGGCCTCTTCCCGCGCTTCCTGGACCTGGCCAAGGAGCACGGCGCATCCATGACCTTCTTCCTCTCGGGTCTCTATCTGCTGCCCGAGGACAAGAAGCGGATGTACCAGCCGCCGAACAACAAGATCGGCGCCTCCGACATCGGCTACCTGAACAACGATCACGTCAAGGCGACGCTGACCAACGTCCGTCGGGCCTGGCTTGAGGGCCACGAGATAGGCACCCACTTCAACGGGCACTTCTGCGGCGACGCCCACACCTCGGTGAAGTGGTGGACGCCCCAGCAGTGGCACAGCGAGATCAAGCAGGCCAAGTCCTTCGTGCAGAACTGGAAGACCAACACCGGCTTCACGGACATGCCGGCCCTGCCGTTCGACTACGAGAAGGAACTCGTCGGCGGCCGTACGCCCTGTCTGCTCAACCAGCAGAACCTGCTGCCGACCGCCCGTGAGCTGGGCTGGCGCTACGACGCCTCCTCGCCCGGCGGCCTGCAGATGTGGCCCTCGAAGAAGCACGGGCTGTGGGACTTCCCGCTGCAGGCGATCCCCTTCCCCGGCAAGAAGTTCCAGGTCCTGTCCATGGACTACAACATGATGTTCAACCAGTCGCAGAACTCGACCAAGGCGCCGGCCTACAACTACCCGGCGTGGCGTGAGCAGGCGGCCGGGGCGTACATCGCCGGCTTCAAGCGGGCATACTTCTCAAACCGGGCGCCGTTCTTCATCGGCAACCACTTCGAGCACTGGAACGGCGGCATCTACATGGATGCCGTCGAGCAGGCCTTCAAGCACATCGCGCAGGCGAAGGAGAAGGGCGCCGACGTCCGGCTGGTCTCCTTCCGGCAGTTCTGCGACTGGATCGACGTGCAGAAGCCCGAGGTGCTCGCCAAGCTGCGCACCCTGGCCCCCGGGCAGGCGCCTGCCGGTGGCTGGAAGACCTTCATCGCCTGAGCCGGTCTGTGAGTTCGCACAGGTCCGCATAGGTCCGCGTGGGTTCACCCTCGCCCCCTGCCGGAAATGTCCCGTGTAAATACGCCCTGAAATGCGGTTTTCCGCCCGGCAGGGGGGCGCGCGAGATCCCCGGAACTGACATGCGAAACTTTTCACATGAGTACCCGTAGCCGCGCCGTCCTGCTCAGTGCCGTGGCCGCCGTGGCGGCTCTGACCCTGTCCGCGTGCGGCAAGGGCGGCACCTCCGGCGGCGGTGGCAACACCAACTTCGTCACCGGCAACAGCGGCATCGACACCGTGCCCCAGGGCAAGCGCGACGCGGCCCCGGACCTGTCCGGCCAGACCATCGACGGCAAGACCCTGGACGTCGCCGCCTACAAGGGCCAGGTCGTCGTCGTCAACGTCTGGGGCTCGTGGTGCAGCCCGTGCCGGGAAGAGGCGCAGTACTTCGCCAAGGTCTCGAAGACTTACGAGGGCAAGGGCGTGGAGTTCGTCGGGATCAACACCCGCGACACCAGCACCACCCCCGCGGTGAACTTCGAGAAGGAGCACGGGATCACCTACCCGAGCCTGTACGACCCCACGGGCAAGCTGATGCTCCGCTTCAAGAAGGGCACGCTCAACCCGCAGTTGATCCCCTCCACGCTCGTCATCGACAAGCACGGGAAGGTCGCCGCGCGCGCCCTGGAAGCGCTCGACGACACCGCCCTGCTGAAGATGCTCAAGCCCGTCCTGGCGGAGAAGTGACGTGAGCGCGCTCGTGACGCTCGCGGCGACGGGCCAGAACGCGACCGTGCTCAACGGCGCCCTGCTGATCGCCCTGCCGGTCGCCCTGCTCGGCGGGCTCGTCTCCTTCTTCTCGCCCTGTGTCCTGCCGCTGGTCCCCGGCTATCTCTCCTACGTCACCGGAGTCGCCGGCACCGACCTGGCCGACGCCCGGCGCGGGCGGATGGCCACCGGCGCGGCGCTGTTCGTCGTCGGCTTCACCGCCGTGTTCGTCTCCGGCGGGGCGCTCTTCGGCTTCTTCGGCTCCACCTTGCAGGAGTACAAGGACACGCTGTCCAAGGTGCTCGGCGTGCTCATGATCCTGCTGGGCGTGTTCTTCATGGGCCTGATGCCCTGGCTGACCCAGCGTGAGTTCCGCTTTCACCGGCGGCCGACCGCCGGGCTGATCGGCGCGCCCGTCCTCGGTGCCCTGTTCGGCATCGGCTGGACACCCTGCATCGGTCCCACCCTCGCCTCCGTGATCGCCCTGTCCTCCCAGCAGGCCAGCGCTGGCCGGGGCGCGATACTGACCGTCGCCTACTGCCTCGGCCTCGGTGTCCCCTTCGTCCTCACCGCCATCGCCTTCCGCAAGGCGCTCGGCGCGTTCGGCTGGGTCAAGCGCCACTATGTCTGGGTGATGCGCATCGGCGGCACGATGATGATCGTGACCGGTGTGCTGCTGCTGACCGGCGCCTGGGACAGTCTGGTGCAGCAGATGCAGACCTGGTCCAACGGCTTCACTGTGGGGATCTGATCGATGAGCACAACCGAAACCGACAACAGCCGGGACCACGGCAGCCAGGACCAGGAGGACCTCGGCGCGGCCGGCTCCCAGCTGTCCACCGCGCCGGCGGAGGAGCTCTCCGCCGCGCCCGGCCTCGGTGTCATCGGCTGGGCCCGCTGGTTCTGGCGGCAGCTGACCTCCATGCGGGTCGCGCTGCTGCTGCTCCTGCTGCTCTCGCTCGGCGCGATCCCCGGCTCGCTCATCCCGCAGTCCGGCGCCGACCTGAACAAGGTCGACGACTTCCGCAAGGCCCACAAGACGCTCGCGCCGGTCTACGACAAGCTCGGACTGTTCCACGTCTACAGCTCGGTGTGGTTCTCCGCGATCTACATCCTGCTGTTCGTCTCCCTCATCGGCTGTATCGTCCCGCGCACCTGGCAGTTCGTCGGCCAGCTGCGCGGCCGGCCGCCGGGCGCGCCCAAGCGGCTGAACCGGCTGCCCGCCTACACCACCTGGCGCACCACGGCCGAGCCCGAGCAGGTCCGCGAGGCCGCGCTCGCCCTGCTGAAGAAGCGCCGCTTCCGCGCCCATGTCGCCGGTGACGCCGTCGCCGCCGAGAAGGGCTATCTGCGCGAGCTGGGCAACCTGGCCTTCCACATCGCCCTGATCGTGCTGCTGGTCGCCTTCGCTTCCGGCCAGCTGTACAAGTCGGACGGCACCAAGCTGGTCGTCGAGGGCGACGGCTTCTCCAACTCGCTCCCGCAGTACGACGACTTCAAGTCCGGCAGCCTGTTCCAGAACGACGACCTCGTGCCGTTCAGCTTCAACCTCAAGAAGTTCAAGGGCACCTACGAGGTCACCGGTCCGAACAAGGGCACACCGCGCACCTACGAAGCGAACATCGGCTACAGCGAAGGTGCGTACGGCAAGGAGAAGCCGACCACCATCAAGGTCAACCAGCCGCTGCACATCGGCGACTCCAAGGTCTACCTCGTCAGCCACGGCTACGCGCCCGTCATCACGGTGCGCGACGGCAAGGGCGAGGTCGTCTACCACCAGGCCGTACCGCTGCTGCCGCTCGACGGAAACGTCACCTCCAACGGCGTGGTGAAGGTGATGGACGGCTACAAGAACGGGCAGGGCCAGTCGGAACAGCTCGGCTTCCAGGCGTTCTTCGTGCCGACCTTCAACCCGAAGGCGGGCACGATGCTCTCGCAGTTCCCGGCGCTGGTGAACCCGCTGCTCGCGGTGAACGCCTACCACGGCGACCTCGGCGTGGACTCGGGCATCCCGCAGAGCGTGTACCAGCTGGACAAGACGCACATGAAGGCGTTCAAGGACGGCAAGGGCCAGCTGCTGAAGAAGCTGCTGCAGCCGGGCGACACGCTCACGCTGCCGAACGGCGCCGGGTCCCTCACCTTCGAGAAGGACATCAAGCAGTGGGCCGGCTTCGAGATCGTCCAGGAGCCCGGCAGCGGCTGGGCACTCGGCGGTGCCATCACCGCGATCTTCGGTCTGGCCGGCTCCCTGTTCATCCAGCGGCGCCGGGTGTGGGTGCGCGCGGTGCCCGGCGCCGACGGCGTGACGGTCGTCGAGATGGCCGGGCTCGGCCGCAGCGAGTCCGCCAAGGTGCCCGAGGAACTGGGTGACCTCGCCGGAACCCTCTACGACCAGGCGCCGGGGGCACCCGATGGCCCGGAGGCGGAGCCGGACGCTGTGCCCGACTCCGACACCGCAGTTGCCGAAGGGGCTGAGAATTGAATCCGCGCCCTCGCGGTTCCAGGGAACGTCCTGGCTCACGCCGCCCGACGGACCAACGGCCCGCCAGGTCTTCCACGATCAACGCCAGCCGGGTTGAAACCAGCCCGGTAACACGACCCCAAGCTTCCAGCAGACCTCGCCGCCGGGCCGCAAGTCGCCGGGACATTCACCCGAAGGAGTGCTGAGGTGACACTAGCCGCTGCCACCAACGAACATCTGGCGAGCATCAGCAACACGCTGATCTACTCGTCCATGGCCGTCTACACCCTGGCCTTCTTCGCGTACATCGCCGAATGGCTCTTCGGCAGCCGCAGCAAGGTCGCCCGTACGGCCGCCGCGCTCACCGCCGAGGGCGCGCAGAAGACGGGCGGGCCCGCCGTCACCGTCAAGCAGGCCGGCGGCACCGCAGTACTGGAGCGGCCCAAGGTCGTCGTCCGCTCGGCGTCCGGCGCCCGCGATGTGCCGGACGGACCCGGCGCGCACGGCGGGGACGTGCAGGGCGACCTGTACGGCCGGATCGCCGTGTCCCTCACGGTGCTCGCGTTCCTGGTGGAGCTGAGCGGTGTCATCGCCCGCGCGGCCTCCGTGCAGCGGGCGCCGTGGGGCAACATGTACGAGTTCAACATCACCTTCTCCACCGTCGCGGTCGCGGTGTACCTGGCGCTGCTGGCGCTGAAGAAGAACGTGCGCTGGCTCGGCCTGTTCCTGATCACCACGGTCCTGCTGGATCTGGGCCTGGCGGTCACCGTCCTGTACACGGCGAGCGACCAGCTGGTCCCCGCCCTGCACTCGTACTGGCTGTACATCCACGTCTCCACCGCGATCTTCTGCGGCGCGGTGTTCTACGTCGGCGCGGTCGCCACGATCCTTTACCTGTTCAAGGACTCGTACGAGAACAAGCTGCAGACCGGCGGCAAGCCCGGCGCCTTCGCCACCTCGGTGCTGGAGCGCCTGCCCGCCTCGGCGTCCCTGGACAAGTTCGCGTACCGGGTGAACGCGGCGGTGTTCCCGCTGTGGACGTTCACGATCATCGCGGGCGCGATCTGGGCGGGCGACGCCTGGGGCCGGTACTGGAACTGGGACCCGAAGGAGACCTGGTCCTTCATCACCTGGGTCGCCTACGCCTGCTATCTGCACGCCCGCGCGACGGCCGGCTGGAAGGGCCGCAAGGCCGCCTACCTGGCGATGATCGCCTTCGGCTGCTGGCTGTTCAACTACTACGGCGTCAACATCTTCGTCACCGGCAAGCACTCCTACGCGGGCGTGTGAGCCTGGAGGCGCCCACACTGGTGTCATGAGCGGTTCCATCGCACAGGGCACCAGCCAGACCCACGGGAACACGCACATACTCCACTTCCTGGTGCGGCTCCCGAGGCCCATGGAAGACGTCTGGCCGGCGGTGGCCACCCGTGAGGGACTCACGGGATGGTGCACCGCCGTCGACGTTCTCGAACCCCGGCTCGACGGCGCGGTCGTCCTGGGTGAGCTGGGTACCGGCCGGGTCACGGCCTGGGACGTGGACCGGGTCGCGGAGTACGGCATCGAGGGCGGCGGCCGGATCCGGTTCCATCTGGAGCGGGACGGGGACACGGCCAGCGTGCTGCGCTTCACCCGTGAGTTCCGGGGCGAGACCGACTCGGAGTCCGCCTGGCGGATCAGATTCGAACGCCTTGTCGAGCGCGTGGGGCGGCCCTAGGTCAGGACACCGCCGACAGGCTGCCGTGGGCCACCGAGGCGATGCGGTCGCGCAGCCGCTCGACGTACAGCCGCAGATTCTTCGCGGCCACATCCGTGTCCGGGTACCGGCTCGCGAGCCACAGCCCCTCGTGCAGCCGGTTCACCCACACGCACACCTGATCGCCGTACGACACCCGCAGCAGCGCGTGCGCCCGCTGCTCGGCCCAGCGCTCGGCGCCGGGGACGCCCCGGGCGTCGACGTAGGAGACGATCGAGTACAGGTCAGGCGAGGTCGGCCGGAAGTCCGCGCCGAGCAGCCGGAGTACCCGGGCCAGCGGCATCCTGGCCAGCGACCGGTTGGCCTGCAGCTCGGCGCGCACGGAGCGCAGCGCGTCCGGGAAGCCCGCCGCCCGGCCGACCGGGACCTCGATGGGGGCGCCGCCCACGTACCAGCCCACCGAGTCGCTCCACCGCGACTTCACCCGGGTGTGGAACGGCACCACGGTCCGGAACACCGAGTGCCCGCCCAGCTCGTGCACGATCAGTCCGGTTGCCGCCAGCAGCCCGACCAGGCTGCCGCCGTAGGGCCTGCAGTACGCCTCGAACGCCGCCGCCTCCGCCGCGTCCGCCAGCGGCTCGCACAGCATCCGCTGCCCCGGCAGCGGGCCGTCCGGCTCCACACCGAGGTCGATGGGGAAGCCGGGCAGCCTGCCGTCGCAGCGCCGGATGAACTCGCGCCAGCGTTCCACGGTCGCGTGCCGGCCGTCGATGGCGTCCGCGTCGGCCCGCTCGATCTCGCAGAAGTCGACGTAACTGGCCGCCGGGGCGAGGGAGTCGGGCGCGGTGCCGGCGAGGCCCGCCGTGTACAGCTCGTGCACCTCGGCGGCGATCCGGGTCAGGGAGTAGGCGTCGACGTTGCTGTGGTCGAAGGCCATGTACACGCTGACGTCGTCGTCGCGTACGACCACGGTGTAGATCAGGTTCGGCCAGCGCAGCGCGTCCGCGACGGTGTCGAAACGGTCCTGGAGATGCCGGACCAGCTCGTCCGCGTCGTCGAAGTCGCCCGCCTCCTCGCGCTGCAGGGACACATCGGCGGCGTCGAGGGTGAACCGGCGCAGCTGGTCGCCCTCCCAGCGGAAGCCGCTGCGCAGCGTCTCGTGCCGTACCGTCCAGGTCGTGAGCGCCTCCTGGAGCACGTCGAGGTCGACCGGGCCCGGCAGGTCGAAGGCGGTGCCGAGCCAGGTCGGCACGAACAGCCCGTCCTCCCGGACGCACTTGGCGGTCCTGATGTGGGACTCCTGGATGTAGGCGGGGGGCCGGGAGTCCTCCGGGAGTGCCGAGGCCGCTGCCACGGTCGCCGGGCTCAGTGTCCACTCGACGAGCCGTCCCGGCCGGACCTCGCAGCGCTGGATGTCAGTGATTCGCACGCGTCTCCCATCACAGAAAAGGGACCCTGGTTGCGGGCCCCCCTCAAGGCAATGCCGTGGGACGCGGCCGGGATATGCGCGGCTGGTTCATTTCACTGGAATGGCTGGCACTTCGAACGTGTGACCGATTAACTCGCTGTGCCAGGTCAGGGATTGGCCTCAGCCGACGGAGATGGAGTCGAGCTTCTCGCGCAGATACACATGCGAGTCGACCGGCGGATACGCCACCCGGCCCACCGGCGCCGGCACGGACTCCACGAGGGTGCCGGGAGTGCACTCGCCGAAGTACACGAGTGACATCAGCTCCTCGGCGGGCGCGTCGGCCGGGGGAGGCAGCACCCGGTGCCGCCCGGACCGCCACCGGTCGCCGGTCCAGCGGGCCAGCAGATCACCGACGTTGACCGTGAACGCGGCCGGGTCGTGGGGCGCGTCCTCCCACCCGCCCGCCTCGGTGTAGATCTGCAGCCCGCCCTTGCCGGCCTGCCGGTCGAGGATGGTGACGGTGCCGAAGTCGGTGTGCGGCCCGATCCGGAACTGGCCCGGCAGCGGTTCGCCGACCACCTCGGTGCCCGGGTACCAGTTGATGTTGAAGCCGTACGTCGGATGGTCCATGTGCCGGGAGAAGAAGTCGCGTTCGAGCCCCAGCGCGCAGCCCAGCAGCGACAGCAGCTCCTTCTCCAGGGCGGCCATCCTCGCCAGGTACTCCTTGCCGAGCGCCTTGAGTCCGGGTACCTCGGCGGGCCACACGTTGGGCGCGTACCACTCCGCGTTGACGACGGGGTCGTCGAAGGGCTCGTCTGTGGCGAAGGTCAGCGACTCCTTCAGGTCGGGCGGTGTCTCGGTGCCCTCCGCGTACCCGTTGGCCTCGGCGCCGGGCCCGAGCCAGCCGCGGCCGCCGACCTTCGCGGCGTAGCGCCGCTTGACGTCGTCCGGAAGCCGGAAGAACTCCCGAGCCGCCTCCCGGACCCCGGCCCGCAGCCCGGACTCCACCCCATGCCCGGTGACCAGCAGAAACCCGGCGTTCCGCAACGCCTCGTCGACGGTACGGCCGAGCGCGGCCCGGCTCTCTTCATCGCCGTCGAGCCAGGGCCGCAGATCGATCCGGGGAACACGCGCACTACTCACCGATGTCCTCATTCCACAGCTCCGGGTTCTCCTCGACGAAGGCCCGCATCATCGCGACGCACGCGGGGTCCTCCAGCACCACGATCTCCACACCGAGCCCGGCCAGCCAGTCGTGCCCGCCGTGGAAGGTGGTGGCCTCGCCGATCACCACCCGGGAGATGCCGAACTGGCGGACCAGGCCGCTGCAGTACCAGCACGGGGAGAGCGTGGTGACCATGGTCGTGCCGCGGTACGTGCGCTGCCGTCCCGCCGCGCGGAACGCGGCTGTCTCCGCATGGGTGGAGGGGTCGTCGTCCTGGACGCGGCGATTGCGGCCGCGGCCGAGGAGGGTGCCGTCGGGGGCATACAGCGCGGCGCCGATCGGGATCCCGCCCTCGGCCAGCCCGGCACGGGCCTCATCCACGGCGGCGACGAGCCAGGCCCGGGCCTGTCGTTCATCCATGCCTTCACTGTGCTGTGCCGGGGTGCGTGGGGCAACGGGGCCGGACCGGGCGGAGGCGGCGGCCCCCGCAGTTCCCCAAGGGGCGCGGGGAACTGCGCGACCAGCCCACCACGGACCCCCACCCGGCGATGGTCGGAACCCCCAGGGCGCTCATCCGTTTCGCGTGGCTCGCAGCTCGGCGTACAGCTCAGGCCCCGGCCAAGCGCGCGGCACGCGCTCCGCCTCGTGCACCAGCGTGACGAGGCGGGCGTTCGCGGGGGCCTGAAGCGCGTGCGCCTCGGCGAGGGTGACGATCTCGCCCTGGAGGGAGTCGATCTCGGTGGGCCGGCCCCGCTGCAGGTCCTCCCACATCGAGGAGCGGGCGTGGGCGTCGATCCGCAGGGTCCCCGCCGCCACCCGGCGGAAGACGGCGTCGGGCAGCCCCAGCACATACGGCGTGACACCGGGCGCGGTGGGGCCGAGGCGGGCGGGCACGACCCCAGCGGCCCGGTAGACGGCGAGAGCCTCACGCTGGCACAGGGCGAGACAGCGCCGGTAGGCCCGCCGGCCGAGCTGGTCGCGCAGCGGCAGCCCCGAGAGGGCGTTGACCGCGTTGTTGAGGTTCAACAGCAGCTTGGCGTGCTGCACCTCGGACATGTCCGTACGGGTCTCGATGGCCAGGCGCGCCGCACGGAACGCGGCGGACAACGCGTCGTCCGGCTCGGTCATCAGCCTGCCCGGCATCCCCTGGTGCACGGTGCCCGGCTCGGACTGCACCACGTTGTACGGCACCATCCCGGCCAGCACGGTGTGCCCGGGGAGCGCGGCGCGCAGCGTGGCGGGGTTGTGCAGCCCGTTCTGGAAGCTGACCACGACAGTGCCGGGGGCGAGGTGCGCGGCGAGGTCCTTGGCGGCGGCCTCCGTGCCCGAGGTCTTCACGGTCACCAGCACATAGTCGGCGCCGGCCGCGCCCTCGGCACCGGTGGCCAGGGTCAGCCGGTTCGGCGTGAGACGGACGGGCGGCCGGACCGACGTACTGAGGGTGAGCCCCCGCTCGCGCAGCACCTGCATGCCGGCGGGCCGGCCGATGAAGGTCACCTCGTACCCGGCGGCGACGAGATGGCCGCCGAGATGACAGCCGATACTCCCGGCGCCGAGAACGGCGAAGCGGGGCTTGGTCATGGGGGACTCCTGCGGGGGAGCGAGAGGGCAGCGGGCACGGGTCAGCCTGGACCATGGGCGTGCCCGCTGACCAGGGGACGGACGCGGCCCAGGGGACGGACGCGGCCCAGGGGACGGCCGCGGCCGCGCCCGCTCATGCCGCCACCGCCCGCCAGATCCGTTCCGGCAGCAGCACCGCCGCCTGGTCGAGATCCACGTCGTCGATCCCGGACAGCCACCGGCGGGCGACCCCGATGACCGGCCCGAGGATCAGGGACTCCAGCAGCGGCGCCGGAAGCGGAGCGAGGTCGCCGGAGTCCACATACCGCCCCGCCCACTGGGCGAGCGGCGACAGCCGGGCCTCCTGCGCGTCCCGGAGCCGCTTCCCGTCGGCCATTCCCTGCCGGTCGGCGTACGAGGAGTGCAGCAGCAGCGCCGCGTCCCGGTGCTCCTGCACGAAGTCCAGATACGCCCTGACCAGGGCACGGATCCCGGTGTGTGCGGTACGGGTGTGCTCCAGCGCCCCGACCAGCTCGCCCAGCAGCCGGCCGAGCCACCGCGTGAGCAAGGCGTTCATCAGTCCGTCGACGCTGCCGAAGTGGTGATACAGGCTGCCGAGGCTGACCCCGCTCGCCTTGGTGAGCGCCGCGACCGTCAGCCCCTGCTCGCCCGACTCTGCGTACACCCGCAGGGCGGCGTCCAGGAGCTGTTCGGCGGTGGCCTCGCCACGCTTCTGCTTGGGGCTCATTCTGAAGTACTTTTCTAGAAAGATATTTTAGTTCTGTGGGCTGTTGGCCCACACTGGTTGCCTCATCCTCACATCCAGGAGCGGCTGATGTCGTCACCCGAGAACCCGGGAAACCCCGAGAAGAAGCAGGGCCTCGCCTGTCTGGGCGTGCTCGGTGTCATCGCCGTCGTCGTGTTACTCCTGGTGTTCGCCAACCGGGGTGGTGGCAGCGGCGGCTCGTCCGACGACACGGCCGCGTCACCGTCGTACCCGACCGCCACGGCGACCGGCGACCCGTACACGGGCGATCCGTACACGAACTCCCCGAGCACCAGCGACCCGTACAGCAGCACTCCGGACACGAGTGACCCGTACAGCAGCGGTCCGTACGGCACCGGCGACCCCTACGGCACCCCGAGCCCGACTCCGAGCCCCTACACCTCGGGCACCTGCCTCAACGGCACCCTGCCGGACTCCACCACCGCGCAGTCCGTCAGCGGTGTGGACGAGGTCTCCTGCTCCGCGTCCGACGCGCACTACAAGGTGATCGAGACGATTCCGCTGACCTCGGACATGAGTCGCTGCAATGACAACTCCCAGACCCAGTACGCCTTTTCCTCGCGCTACACGATCAACGGGTCGACCATCAACGAGTATGTGTACTGCCTGGTGGGCCTCGGGTCCTACGCGCGCTGAAGCAGAAGCAGGGGGAAAGAGTTGAACGGGGAACACAACGGGGTCGAGCCGCTGGAAGGGGACGATCCCCGGCGGATCGGGCCGATCCCGCTCGTCGGACGGCTCGGCGCCGGCGGCATGGGGCGGGTCTACCTCGGTGTGCACGAGGGGCGGTACGCCGCCGTCAAACAGGTCCTGCCGTCGGTCGTCGGCGAGGACAAGGACTTCGTCCGCCGCTTCGGACACGAGCTGGACAACCTCTCCCGGCTGCCCGCCGGGGCCACCGCACCGCTGCTCGCCGGGGACCGGGACGCCCGCCCGCCGTGGTTCGCCACGGCGTACGTCCCCGGGCTGACCCTGCGCGAGGCCGTCGAGGCGCACGGCGGGCCGCTGCCGGCCGAGTCGCTGTGGCTGCTGCTGCGGCAGGCGGCGCAGGGGCTGGCGGCGGTGCACGGGCTGGACATGGTGCACCGGGACGTCAAGCCGTCCAACGTCATGCTGACCCTGGACGGGATCACCCTCATCGACTTCGGGGTCGCCCGGGCCGCCGAGCAGAGCCAGCTGACCCGGACCGGCATGGTGGTCGGCACCCCGGCCTACATGTCGCCCGAACAGGCCTCCGGCGCCCGCCGGTTGACCGGCGCGGTAGACGTCTTCGCGCTCGGGTCCGTGGTGGCGTACGCCGGGTGCGGGCAGCCGCCGTTCGGTGACGAGTCGGGGCACGGGGTGCTGTACCGGATCGTGCACGAGCAGCCCGGCCTCGACGAACTGCGGTCCGTGGACGCCGAGTTGGCCGCTGTCGTCGCCTCCTGCCTGGACAAGGACCCGGAGGGCCGGCCCACCGCGGCCGAGCTGCTGGAGCTGACCGCCGGCCACGCACCGTCGTCCGGCGCCCCGCTGTGGCCCACCGTCATCACCGAACGCCTCGCCGCCCGCGCGGAGTTCGCGGCACAGGTGCCTGAGGTGGAGGACAGGACGCTTCCGGCGTCGGGCGGAACAGCCGGGCCGGAGCCCCAGGGTGCCGCCGGGCCGGAGTCCGAGCCCCAGGTCGTCGTGCGGCCCGGCGCGGGGCGGCCCGAGCGGGAGCGGCGGCGCAGGCGGCTGCTGGTGGCCGTCGTGCCGATCGTGGTCGGTGCCGGTGTGGCGACCCTCGCCTTCCAGCTGGCTCCGTACACCACCGGCACCCACCACGACGGAGCCGCCGGCACACCGGGCCCCTCCGTCTCCGCGTCGACCGGTGCCACACCCGGCGGATCCTCCGCGAGCCCCTCCGGAGAGCCGACGCCCGGCAAGAACGGCTCGGCCTCCCCGGCGAACGGGAAGAAGAAGGACGGGCAGGACGGGAAGGGCGGGACGAACGGGAAGAACGGGAAGAACGGCGACTCGAAGACGGACCCCCAGGGCACGGACGGATCCGGCACCGGGAGCACCGGGACCGCCGGGACCGGAGGGAACAGCGCGGGCGGTGGCCCGGGCTCTGGATCCGACGGCTCGGGCGGCTCCGGAACCTCCGGTGGGGCGAGCGGCTCCGGTGGCGGCAGTGGTGGCTCGTCCGGTGGGGGCAGCGGCCCCGGTTCCGGCACGTTCCGGCTGAAGAACGGTGAGAACGGCAAGTGCCTGACCCAGGTCTACGGCTCCACCGGTCTCGGCAGCTGCTCGGACTCCACGGCCCGCTGGACCTTCCGCAGCGCCGCCGGGGGCAGCGTCAAGGTCGTCAACGTCTCGACCGGCTCCTGTCTGAGCTCCAACGGCAACGGCCAGGCCGTCTTCGTCGGCGACTGCTCGCAGAGCGGCAGCAACCTCCGCTGGGCCACGGGCTCGGGTGACTCCCTGCGCACGGTCTACGACGGCGGCTGCCTCGACCTCGCCTTCGGAGGCGGTGTGGCCGAGGCGAGCTGCCAGTCGGGGGCGTCCTCGCAGAGCTGGGCCCGGACGTGACTATCCGCTGATGATCCCGGTGATCGCCCGTACGGCCTCGGCCACCGGCTGGCCGACCACTCCGACGGCGGCGGCGATCCCGGCGATCGCCCGCAGCGCCCGGTGCCGCTCCAGCGCGGGTACGGCGGCGTCGGTGCTGAGGGCGGGCAGGGACTCGTCCAGGAGCTGGGCGTCGGGCGCCGGCACCTGAGTCCGCAACTCGGCGATGAGCCGGGTCAGTTCGGCGAGCGCGGCGACCAGGGCCGGGTCCTGCTGCCCGGCTCCGGCACCGCCCTGGTTCCTGACGATGCCCTGGTTGCCCTGGCCGCCGTACATGTTCACGTTGTCGCCGTAGTAGTAGTTGTTGCCGCTCATGCGCCGATCCCCACGTTTCCGCTGCCGCCGTACATGTTGACGTTGTCGCCGAAGTAGTAGTTCTTCGGCGAGACGGTGAGGCTCTGCACCGTCACCTTGAACTCGGTGTCCGGGTGATCGATGGCGTAGGAGATCTGGCCGACGATCTGGTCCAGTTGGCGCGGGTCCTGGCTGGTGACCAGCGCGGTGGACGCACCCGAGGTCTCGATCGCGAGCACGTGGTGCGGGGAGGCGGTCAGGACGGACAGCATGTCGACGAGGAAGAAGATCTCGGCGACGACGGCCGCGCTCCAGATGAAGGTGACGTAGCCGGCGACGCCGGAGTGCTGCTCCCCTCCACCGCCCAGGGTGAGGGAGGGCACGCTGGGCAGCATCGCGATGAACCCGATGGCCAGTGTCCCGGCGGTGTACCGCAGGAACCGCAGCAGCGCCTCCTTGCGCTTGGGACGCAGGACGAAGGAGTAGACCCGGGCAATGTTGTGCAGCGGGTACACCGCCGCGCCGATCCACAGGATCCGCTTGCTGACCCGGAGATCGAGCCGCATCGGCGCCGGATGCGGCGGCGGCGCGGGAATGTCCGGCATGGGCGGTGCCGTGACGGGCGCGGCGGGCGGCGTGGTGGGTGCGGCGGTCGGCGTCGGAGGGGGTGCGGGGAGTGGATCCTGGGCCGGGTGTTCGGGTGGCTGGCCGTTCTGCATCTGCTTCTGTCCCCCAGAGGTCAGGCGATACCTCGCAACTCAGTGACGACCATTAACAACACCCCTGGTGGCGGGATGGCAAGTCGTTGTGTACGGCGAAGCGCCAGCCGAATGGGGGGACTTGATGAAGACTCAGCCGGCGACGCGCAGCAGCAGCTTGCCGGTGCTCGACCGTCCGCCCATCAGCCGGTGTGCCTCCGCCGCGTCCGCGAGGGCGAACTCGGCCGTCACCGGCAGTGTCACCGCCCCCTCGGCCGCCTTCGCGAACGCCTGCTGCGACAGCCGGCGCAGCGTGTCCGGCGCACCGGCGGCCAGGGTCAGGATGGAGAAGCCGGCGACCGAGACACCGAGCGGGGCGAGCTCCGCCTGGCCCACGCTCCACGGCTCGGCACCGCTCGCGTTGCCGAAGGAGACCAGGCGCCCGAAGACCGCCAGCGAGGCCAGTCCGGCGCGCAGTGTGTCGCCGCCGACCGGGTCCAGCACCAGGTCGACGCCCCGCCCACCGGTCGCCTCGCGCACCGGCTCCCGGAAGGCGCCGACGAACACCTCGTCATAGCCGTGACGCTTGGCGTGGGCGGCCTTCGCGGCCGAGGACACCACGCCGTACACCGCCCCGGCGTCCGCCGCCCGTGCCAGCTGCCCGACCGCCGTGCCGATGCCGCCCGCCGCGCCCTGTACGAGCACCGACTCACCGGACTGGAGCCGGCCGACGGTGTGGACGAGGGCGTACGCCGTGGGCAGGACCGCCGGCAGGGTCGCGGCGGTGCGCAGATCCAGTCCGGCGGGGACCGGGAAGACGCTCGTCGCCTCGGCCGCCACCACCTCCGCGTACGCGCCGCCCTGGGTGAGCGCCACCACCTCCTGGCCGACGGCCAGGTCCGTGACACCGGCGCCGAGCGCACGGACGCGGCCGGAGACCTCCACGCCGGGGACGTACGGCAGCGCGGGCACCCGGTAGCCGTCCTCGCGTGCCTTCAGATCGGCGAAGTTCACACCGGCGTAGGCCACGTCGATGCTCACCTGGCCGGGGCCCGGCTCCGGCGCCTCGGCCGTCACCAGCCGCAGCACCTCGGGACCGCCGTACTCCAGGAACTCCACCGCGCGCATGCCCTACCCCCGACTCCACTCAAGTGTTCAACCGAAAGCCAACACTCACCAGTGTGCGGCAGTTTCGCCGTGCCGGGGGACGGACCATCGGGTTCCGTTTTTCTCTGGCACAGCTTCACATTCCGTTCAGTCAACGTTGGTTGGTCGTTTCGTCCGGCGGCGTCCGGGGATCGGACGATCCTGTCCCCGCTGACGCAGGAGACACGGGTGGCCCCAGACAGAGCCGAGACCGACAGACCCCGTCAGAGCGGCGAGCCGCGCCTGAAGGTCGGCGCCCCCGCCGTCGTGCCCCCGCCGCGATCCCGGGCACGCCGACTGATCCCGCGCCTCGTCGCGGCCGTCACCGCCCTGTGCGCGATCGTCGTCCTCGCCCAGGGGCACGCCGGTCTGCCCTTCGAGCGGATCGTCACGATCGAGGCCAAGATGGCCTCCAAGGCCGACTACTTCGAGGACCCGGAGGTCCAGCGGCTGCTGATGCGCCACGGCTTCCGGGTGCACATCACCCGCATAGGGTCGAGGGGCATCGCCACCCAGCGCTACGACGGCTACGACGTCGTCTTCCCGTCCGGGCAGCCCGCCGCCGACCTGATCACCAGGAAACGCGCGGCCGAGGGCCACCCGACGACCACCTACCGCCCCTTCGTCAGCCCGATCGTGCTCGGCACCTACCGCGAGTACGCCGAGACGCTCCAGGACGCCGGGATCGCCACCCCGTTACCGGGCGCACCGGCCGGGCAGCAGCCCCTCTACTTCACGCTGAACATGGAGAAGTTCCTGCAGGCGACCGCCGACGGCGTCCGCTGGGACGGACTGAAGATCTCCCGGCACGGCATCCACAACGGCAACAAGGTGCTCGCCCAGACCTCCGACATCTGCGATGCCAACTCCGCCGGAACGTATCTGGGCCTCGTCTCCTACGTGTGGAACCACGACAACATCCCGCAGAGCCCGGCCGAGGCGACCCGCTTCGCCGAGCGGATAAGGCTCCTCCTCAACGACCAGGGCATGCCGTCCTCGGAGAAGAACGAGACGTACGTCTCGGCCGAGGGCAAGAGCATCGCCCCCATCGCGGTGATCTACGAGCACCAGTTCCTGGCCCACCAGATCGCCGCCCGGGCCGACACCGGGCACATCGACAGCGAACGGGTGCTGCTCTACCCGTCGGCGCGTTTCGTCACCGAGCCCCAGCTCATCGCCCTGACCCCCGCCGGCGACCGGCTCGGCGCCCTGATCACGACGGATCCGGCCCTGCAGAAGCGGGCGATGGAGCTGGGCTTCCGGGTCCGGGACGCCCAGGGCGACGAGGCCACCAGCGACGCGCTGACCCAGTTCCTGCGGGAGCGGCACATCCAGGTACCGGTCCTGTCGGCCGACGACACCAAGGCGGTACTGCCCCGGCTCGACCTGCTGGAGCAGATGATCGAGAGCGTCGCCGACTGCGCCCCGGTTTCCCAGCCGGCGACCGACGGGGGCGCGCCATGACGCCCCGCGACCGACGGGGACGCACCATGACGGCCCGCGCTCTCCCCCTGGCCCTCTGCCTGGCCCTGCTCGCCGCACTGGTCTCCTGCTCCGGTGGTGGCGGCCCGGATACCTCCCTGCACGTCCTGGCCAGCGACGAACTCACCGACATGAAGCCGCTGTTGGACCAGCTCACGAAGGACACCGGGGTCCGCCTGGACATCGACTACGAGCCGACCAACGACGCCGGCGACACCCTGCTCACCGGCCGCCACTCCTACGACCTGGCCTGGCTCTCCTCCGACCGCTACTTCCGGCTGAAGGCCAAGAAGGCCGCCCGCGGGACCCACCCGGCCGCCGTCGCGCAGAGCACCTCGATCATGCGCTCCCCGGTCGTCGTCGGCCTCACCGGGGACGTGGCCCGGCAACTGCGCGACAAGGCCCCCGGCGGCCGTCTCTCCTGGGCGGACATCGCCGACGCGGCCGCCACCGGCACCGTGCGCTTCGGCATGGCCGACCCCCGGCACAGCAACAGCGGCCTGGCCGCGCTGGTCGGTGTCGCCACCGCCGCCGCCGGCACCGGCAGCGCGCTGCGCCCCACGGACGTCAGCTGCGACCGGCTGCGCGGCTTCCGCTCCGGCCAGACCCTGACCGCCGAGAGCTCCCACGCCCTGCTGGACGCCTTCGCCGCCCGGCCGGGCCGTACCAACGCGCTGATCACCTATGAGTCCGAACTGCTCACCCTGAACGCCTCCGGCCGGCTGAAGCAGCCCCTTCAGATCGTCCACCCCGCCGACGGCATGGTCCTGTCCGACTACCCGCTGCTGCTGCTCGACCCGGCCCGCCGCGCCGCCTACGACCGCGTGGTGGCCTGGCTCACCGGGACCGGTCACCAGCGGGACATCATGCGCCGGACCCTGCGCCGCCCGGTCAGCACCGCCGTCCCCCGTGACCCCCGGCTCGCCGCCCCGCTGGACAACGCGCTGTACTTCCCGGACGACCCGGCCGTCCTCGACCGGCTTCTCGCCGACTACGGCGACCCCCGGCGGCGCGTCGCCGACCAGGTGATCTTCCTGCTCGACTTCTCCACCTCGATGCGCGGCGCCCGTACGACCGCGCTGCGCGCCGCGTTCGCCTCGCTCAGCGGCGCGGACTCCTCCGCCACGGCCAAGTTCGTCCGCTTCTACCAGGGTGAACGGCTCACCGTCGTCCGCTTCGGCGGCCGCCCGCTGGCCGAACGCACGGTCACCGTGCGCCGCCCGGCCGACCTCACCGCCCTCACGGACTTCGTCGCCGACGGCGGCTACGACGACGCGACGGCCGTCTGGTCCGCCCTGGACCACGGCTACGGCACCGCCGAGCAGACCCTGCGCGCGGACCCGGGCCGCACGGTGTCCCTCGTGCTGATGACCGACGGCGAGAACAACGCGGGCATCGACCGCGCCGCCTTCGTCAGCCGCTACCGGGCCCGCCCCGCCGAGGTCCGCGCCGTGCCCACGTACCCCGTCCACTTCGGCGAGGCCGACGCGGCCGAACTCCGCGCGGTCGCCGCGCTGACCGGCGGCCGCATGGTCGACGCCGCCGCCCCCGACTCGTCCCTGTCCACCGCGTTCAAGGAGATCCGTGGCTGTTCTTGACGGCACCTGGTGGAGCGTCTGGTGGGGCGCGATGGTGTGGTGGCTGGCCGCCTTCGCCGGTCTCCTCGTGCTGGCCGCGCTGGCGCTGCGCCGTGGCCTGGGCCGGCTCGGCAGGCCGGCCGAGGACCCCAGCTACCAGCCCCTGTACCTCGACAACGACGCGGTCATGGGCCTGTACAAGATGGGCAACTACAAGTCGGCGATGCGCAGGGAGGTCGAGGAGCGGCGGATGCGCAACGCCGGTTGCCTGGCGGCGATTCCCCTGCTGTCCCTGCTGTTCAAGGTGACCAGCGGCAGCAGCACCGAGGTGGTCGCCAAGTACGTGGAGAGCAGCGAGCCGATATCGGTGATCGGTCTGCTGCTGTCCGTCCTGCGGCGCAAGGACGCCCTGGTCGAGGTGGAGCTGGGACGGAACTCAGGGACCGTCACACCGAACCATGTGCTGAGCCGGAAGCTGGCCGGCTCCGGCGCGCCCGCCGGTGTCGCCCAGGTGGTGGTGCTCACCGAGATCGGCGAGTTCGTCATGGTCACCGGCCGGTTCGAGGCCGTGGCCGCGCAGGGGGAGACCCTGGTGATGCGGGCCCCCTACGGGGACGGGGAGTCCGCCGCGCATCTGCGGGTCGTCATGCGCGGCGACGGGCTGCGCAGACCCGACCGGAAGCTGCCCGGCGGCCAGTTCCCGGCCCACTGCCTGGGCAAGGTGACGAGCTGGGACCCCGAGGCCCGCGAGAGCGTGCTGGAGTACCCCATCGCGGTGTTCCTCTGAGCCGGGTCAGTCGCCCTTGGGATCGTCCGTGTCACGCGAGTTGGTGTCCAGGGACTTGAGGAACTCGGGGTTGTCGTCGGGGGCGACCCAGCGCGCGGGCGCGTCCCGGTGCCGTTCCGGCGTGCCGGAGCCGTCCGCGGACGCCTGCCGCACCCGGCCGGTGATCAGCCAGGCGACCGGTCCGACCAGCACCTCGCCGAAGAGCAGGATGATGACGACCCACGCCAGCTTCGGCAGATGCCGCACCTCTTCCTCGGGCGTGTTCAGACAGTCCACGAAAGCGTAGATCCACAGGGCCAGGACCAGCAGGAACGGCAGATACCTGAGCATGACGTGCGATCCCCCGACAATTGAGACGGCCTCGGTGACCGAGCCAGAGTAGCGGCGGCGGCACTTCCCAGGGGCGGCGCCGGGACAAAGCGGGCCGTCGGCGATACTTGACGGCATGGCTTACGACGATCTTCGCTCCCTGCTGAGGGCGCTGGAGCGCGAGGGCGACCTCAAGCGCATCAAGGCCGAGGTCGACCCTTTTCTGGAAGTCGGGGAGATCGTCGACCGGGTGCAGAAGTCCGGCGGCCCGGCGCTGCTCTTCGAGAACGTGAAGGGCTCGGCGATGCCCCTCGCGATGAACGTCTTCGGCACCGACCGCCGCCTGCTGAAGGCGCTGGGCCTGAAGTCGTACGGCGAGATCTCCGAGAAGATCGGCGGCCTGCTGCGGCCCGAGCTTCCGCACGGCTTCGTCGGCGTCCGCGAGGCCTTCGGGAAGCTCGGCGCGATGGCCCATGTGCCGCCGAGGAAGATCAAAGAGGCTCCGGTGCAGGAGGTCGTCCTGCACGGCGACGAGGTCGACCTGGACCGGCTCCCGGCGCTGTTCACCTGGCCCCAGGACGGCGGCTCCTTCTTCAATCTGGGGCTGACGCACACCAAGGACCCCGAGACCGGCATCCGCAACCTGGGCCTGTACCGCCTCCAGCGCCACGACAGGCGCACCATCGGCATGCACTGGCAGATCCACAAGGACAGCCGCAACCACTACCAGGTGGCGGCCCGGCGCGGAGAGCGTCTCCCGGTCGCCATCGCCTTCGGCTGCCCGCCCGCCGTCACCTACGCCTCCACCGCCCCGCTCCCCGGCGACATCGACGAGTACCTGTTCGCCGGGCTCCTCGCGGGCAAGCGGATCGAGATGGTCGACTGCAAGACGGTCCCGCTGCAGGTCCCGGCGAACGCCGAGGTCGTCCTGGAAGGCTGGCTGGAGCCGGGCGAGATGCTGCCCGAGGGCCCCTTCGGCGACCACACC
This sequence comes from Streptomyces sp. IMTB 2501, assembly GCF_001953885.1. Lineage (GTDB taxonomy): Bacteria > Actinomycetota > Actinomycetes > Streptomycetales > Streptomycetaceae > Streptomyces. Next base: position 47,823 of record NZ_MQUS01000024.1, read on the forward strand.
GGCTTCTACACCCCGCAGGAGCCGTTCCCGGCGCTGAAGATCGACTGCGTGACGATGCGCAGGCGCCCGCTGCTCCAGTCGATCGTCGTGGGCAGGCCCCCCACGGAGGACGGCCCGCTCGGCCGCGCCACGGAACGCTTCTTCCTCCCCCTGCTCAAGATCATCGTCCCGGACATCGTGGACTACCACCTGCCCGAGGCCGGCGGCTTCCACAACTGCGCGATCGTCTCGATCGACAAAAAGTACCCGAAGCACGCGCAGAAGGTGATGCACGCGATCTGGGGGGCGCACATGATGTCCCTGACCAAGCTGATCGTGGTCGTGGACGCCGACTGCGACGTGCACGATCTGCACGAGGTCGCCTGGCGGGCCCTCGGCAACACCGACTACGCCCGCGACCTCACGGTCGTGGAAGGCCCCGTCGACCACCTGGACCACGCCTCCTACCAGCAGTTCTGGGGCGGCAAGGCGGGTATCGACGCCACGAAGAAGTGGCCGGAGGAGGGCTACACCCGGGACGGGGGCTGGCCGGACATGGTCCTGCCGGACCCGGATACGGCGGCGAAGGTCGACCGCCGCTGGAAGGAGTACGGCCTGTGAGCAGCGCCTCCGCCGCGATCCCCCAGCCGGGACGCACCAAGGCCTTCCTGCGTCTGGTGATGATCGAGCACTCGGTCTTCGCCCTGCCCTTCGCGTACATCGCCTCGCTGACGGCGATGTACGAGTGGGACAAGAACATCCACTGGGTACGGCTGCTGCTGGTCACCGTCTGCATGGTCGGCCTGCGTACGTTCGCGATGGCGGTCAACCGGATCATCGACCGCGAGATCGACGCCCGCAACCCCCGTACGGCGCACCGGGAACTGGTGACCGGCGCGATGTCGGTGCGGCACGCCTGGACGGGCGCCCTGATCGCCCTGGTGATCTTCCTGTGCGCGGCGGCCCTCCTGAACCCGCTGTGCCTGGCCCTGGCCCCGGTCGCGGTCATCCCGATGGTGGTCTACCCCTACGGCAAACGGTTCACGAACTTCCCGCAGGCGATCCTCGGTCTCGCCCAGGCGATGGGCCCGATCGGCGGCTGGCTCGCGATCTCCGGGACCTGGTCCTGGGACGCGGTGATCCTCGGCCTCGCCGTCGGCATCTGGATCGGCGGCTTCGACCTGATCTACGCCTGCCAGGACGTGGAGACCGACCGCGAGACCGGCGTCATGTCGGTCCCGGCCCGCTTCGGCATCCCGGCCGCGATCTGGGGCGCGCGGGCCTGCCACACCCTCACGACGGCCCTGTTCGTCTGGTACGGGCTGACCACCCATGCCGGCGCGTTCTTCTGGCTGGGCCTGCTGATCGTCGCGGGCGCCTTCCTCTACGAACACCGCATCGTCCGCCCCCACGACCTGTCCCGCCTCAACCGCGCCTTCTTCTCGGTCAACGGCTTCATCGGCATTGCCCTGTTCGTGTGCGCTCTGCTGGACCTGCTGGTTCGGGGTCTGAGGCTCTGAGGCGCTGTACGCCACCCGGCCTGAACAGTCCCCGACCCACCGGTACGCTCAAGGTGTGAACGCAGGAGAAACGCAACGCGTGCCTTGGATCGTGGGGGTGTCCGGTGCTTCCGGGACGCCGTATGCGGCGGCCGTGCTGCGAGCGCTGCTGGACGCGGGGGAGACGGTCGACCTGGTGGTCAGCCGGGCCTCGCGGCTGACGCTGCTGGACGAGACGGGTATCTCGTTCCGCGACGCCCACTGGCAGGAAGACCTGCGGGAATGGCTGGCCCGGGGAGCCGACGGCAAGCCCGGGACCTTCGACGTGGACCTGGACGGGGTGCGGTACTGGAGCGCGGGCGACCTCGCGGCCGGGCCGTCCTCGGGGTCGTACCCGGCGAAGGGGATGCTCATCGTGCCCGCCTCCACCGCCTGCGTGGCCGGTGTGGCGCTCGGGCTGTCCAAGGATCTGCTGCAGCGCACGGCGAGTGTCACCCTGAAGGAGCGCCGGACGCTCGTCGTGGCGGTACGGGAGACCCCCTTGAACGGCCAGACGCTGCGTCACCTCGTCGCGCTGGACGACGCCGGTGCCACCGTCGTACCGGCCTCGCCCGCCTTCTACGCGGGCGCCACCCACATCCAGGACCTGGTGGACTTCGTCGCCGGGCGGGTGCTGGACGCGGCGGGCGTCGAGCACGGCCTGTACCGGCGGTGGCGGGGCGAGCTGGGTGGCGGATCAGCCGGCTAGCAGGGCACAGCGCAGTACCTCTCATCACTCCGGAACTCTTCAGCGGAAGGCTTCGATCGCATGGACGCGGTGGACAGGCAGCTCATCCAGGCCCTGAGGGAGAACGGCCGGGCCTCGTACGCGGAGCTGGGGCGCCTCGTCGGCCTGTCGGGCCCCAGCGTCACCGACCGCATCAACCGGCTGGAGGCGGCCGGTGTCATCACCGGATACCGCGCGACGGTGAACGCGGCCTCGCTCGGCCTCGGCGTCACGGCGCTGATCGGCATCTCGCTCTCCGACGCCGCCGACCACGAGGACGTCGCCCAGCGGCTGCGGGACCTCCCGGAGATCGAGGACTGCTGGTTCATCGCCGGCGACGACTCCTACATGCTCAAGGCGCGGGCGGCGGACGTGGACGGGCTGGAGCGGATCATCCGGCGGCTGTCCGGCACCAAGGGGGTCTCCCGGACGCGCACCACCATCGTGCTGTCCACGAAGTGGGAGAACCGGGTCGGGGAGCTGCCCGAAGAGGTCTAGGGATACCGTTGGTCGGGCTGTCGTAGAAAGGTGTAGGCATGGACGTCGGGCTCAAGCGCGAGCTGGAGGAGAAGGTCCGCTCCGGGGAGCGGCTGACCCGCGAGGACGGCATCGCGCTGTACGAGTCGGACGACCTGGCGTGGCTCGGCGGCCTCGCGCACGAGGTGCGCACCCGTAAGAACGGTGACGTCGTGCACTTCAACGTCAACCGGCACCTGAACATGACCAACGTGTGCACGGCCTCCTGCGCCTACTGCTCCTTCCAGCGCAAGCCGGGGGAGAAGGACGCGTACACGATGCGCATCGAGGAGGCCGTCAAGCTCGCCAAGGCGATGGAGTCGGAGAACCTCACCGAGCTGCACATCGTCAACGGCCTGCACCCGAACCTGCCGTGGCGGTACTACCCGCGCTCCCTGCGCGAGCTGAAGGCCGCCCTTCCGAACGTGTCGTTGAAGGCCTTCACCGCCACCGAGATCCACCACTTCGAGACGATCAGCGGCCTGTCGGCGTCCGAGATCCTGGACGAACTGATCGACGCGGGCCTGGAGTCGCTCACCGGCGGCGGCGCGGAGATCTTCGACTGGGAGGTCCGGCAGCACATCGTGGACCACCGGACCCACTGGGAGGACTGGTCCCGCATCCACCGCCTGGCGCACGAGAAGGGGCTCAAGACCCCCTGCACGATGCTCTACGGCCACATCGAGGAGCCCCGCCACCGGGTCGACCACGTCCTCCGCCTCCGCGAACTCCAGGACGAGACGAACGGTTTCCAGGTCTTCATCCCGCTGCGCTACCAGCACGACTTCGTGGACATGAAGGACGGCAAGGTACGCAACACCCTTCAGGCCCGCACCCAGATGGCGACCGGCGTGGAGGCCCTGAAGACCTTCGCGGTCTCCCGGCTCCTGTTCGACAACGTCCCGCACGTGAAGGTCTTCTGGGTGATGCACGGCGTGCAGACCGCCCAGCTGGCCCTCCAGCACGGCGCGGACGACATGGACGGCTCGGTCGTCGAGTACAAGATCACGCACGACGCGGACAACTACGGCACCCCGAACAAGCTGACCCGCGATGACCTGCTGGACCTGATCCGCGACGCGGGCTTCCGCCCGGTGGAGCGCAACACCCGCTACGAGATCATCCGCGAGTACGACGGCCCCGACCCGGCGCGCAGGGACTCCCCGCAGCCGATGCGGGTCTGATTCCTCACGGGGGAGGGGCATGCGAGGTAATGGATACGATGGTCGCATGCCCCTTACCTTCACGCTGGACCCCGCCATCACCCCTGCACTGCGGGACGGCATCCTCGACCTGTGGACGGACGTCTCCAACGCGGGCGGCGCCGTGGGCTTCGTACCCCCCGTGACGCGGGAGGACGTCCGCCCGGATCTGGTGACGCACTTCGTGGCGATGGCCGAGGGCCGGCACCGGCTGCTCGTCGGGTGCGACGAGACGGGCGCGCCGGCCGCGACCGCCTTCTTCGCCTGCAACACGCACCGGCTGCAGAAGCACTGGGTGTGGCTGTACACGGTGATGGTCCACCCCCGGCACCAGGGCAAGGGATACGGCCGCGACCTGCTGGCGGCCGCCGAGGACGCCGCCCGCGGCTTCGACGGCGTCGACGCGATCCGGCTGACCTGCCGGGGCGGCACCGGCCTGGAGCGGTTCTACGGCTCCTGCGGTTACAAGGAGGTCGGCCGGATCCCCGCCGCCATCCGGGTGGCGCCCGGCGACGACCGCGACGATGTGATCATGCTGCGGCCGCTCGACTGACCCAACCCCCCTGCAAGATCCCCTCCCCGTCATGCTTCACTGGACGATGACCCTATTTGGAATCGGACGAGTGGATTGAGATGCTCCGCTACACACTGATGCGCCTCGGCATCTTCGCCGGCTGCCTCGTGGTCGTCTGGGGAGCCGTCTACTCCGGCCTCTTCCCGCGCGGTTTCGGCGACTCCAACTTCCTGTGGGTGCTGCTCCTCTCGCTGGTGCTGTCCGCGCCGATCAGCTGGGTGGTGCTGCGCGGGGAGCGGGACCGGGCCTCGGTGCAGATCGTCAACAGGGTCGACCGGATGAAGGCCAACCTGGAGGCCAACCGCAGCCAGGAGGATGTCGCCGACGACACCGCCCGGACGCAGGGCGAGGCGGCCGCGTCCAACTAGTCTTGCCCTCATGGGTGGGGCCAGGACCAAACGGATGCCGCGTGCGGTGCGCGAGCAGCAGATGCTCGACGCCGCCGTGCAGATCTTCGGCCAACGCGGCTACATGGCCGCCTCGATGGACGAGATAGCCGAACTCGCGGGCGTCTCCAAGCCGTTGGTCTACCTCTATCTGAACTCCAAGGAAGACCTCTTCACCGCCTGCATCCGGCGTGAGGCCACCGCGCTGACGGCGGCCGTCCGTGCCGGGGTGTGCACCGAGCTGCCCGTCGACCGCCAGCTGTGGGACGGCCTCCAGGCCTTCTTCGCCCACACCGCCGAGCACCCCGACGCCTGGTCCGTCCTGCACCTCCAGGCCCGCACCCACGGAGAGCCCTTCGCGGCCGAGGCCGCCGCGATGCGCACGGAGATCGTCACCTTCGTCACCCGCCTGGTCGCGGTCGCCGCCCGCGAGGCCCACCGGGATCCCGATCTGCCGGAGCACGAGGTCGCGGGCTTCGCCGAAGCCCTGGTCGGCGCGGCGGAGTCCCTCGCCACGTGGGCCAATGCGACGGAGGGCGTCACCGCCAGGCAGGCCGCGTCCACGCTGATGAACGTCACCTGGTCGGGCTTGGGAAACTTGATGAGGGGCCACCACTGGGCTCCGCCGGCGGGGGAGGACTAGCGCCGTAGGGGTGCGTCGCCCTGATCTGCAGCTTGCCTGAAGGGGCGCGGGGAGCTGCCCGAGCAACCGACCACGCACCCGCACCCCGGCAATGGCGATGTCCCCTACGGCGCCTGGCCCACCGCCTCCCCGGTCAGATGCAGTCGCCCTGCGGCATCCCGCAGTTCGAACCGGCCCTGGCCATCCGTGCCGTACCTCACCAGCCCCGGCAACAGCACCGGCGCCCGGAACTGAGCCCGAACCCCGGCGGAGCCACCGTGGGCGGCCAGGCAGCGGGCCACCGTCCACATGCCGTGTGCGATGGCCCGGGGGAAGCCGAAGAGGCGGGCGGTGAGCGGGTGCAGATGGATGGGGTTGCGGTCACCGGAGGCGGCGCCGTACCGCCGTCCGATGTCCTCGCCGAGCCGCCACTCGGCGACGACGGGCAGCGGGTCCGGCCGTTCCTCCCGGGGCGCGGCGGGTGTGCCGGTGCGATGCCGCGCGAGGTAGGTGCTCCGCGATTCCCATACGACCTCCCCGTCGGCCCGCATCCCGGTGACCACCGTGGCCTCGGTGCCACGTCGGTGCGGGGCCAGTCCCTCGATGTGCACGGCGAGTTCGTAGGTGCCGGTGGCCGGCAGGCCGGTGTGCCGGACGATGTCGACGGAGGTGTGCACCAGGCCGAGCAGCGGCAGCGGGAAGTCCCGGCCGCTCATCAGCCGCATGGCCAGCGGGAAGCCGAGGACGTGCGGATAGGTGACGGGGAGGGCGCCGTCCTCGGTGGGGAAGCCGCAGACGCGCTCGTACGCGGCCAGCCGGTCCAGGTCGACCCGCACCCCGGGCAGCACCAGCCGGTCACGCGGAAAGCCGGCCTCGGGGGAGGGCCGTTTGAACGGCGAGCGCAGCGCGCCACGGGCCAGGAGAAAGCTCAGACCGCGATCCGTCATCTCCTGCCCCCATTGCTTACTCTGGAGTAAAGTTACCGCCGGTAAGCCTACCCGACACAGGAAGTTGAATCCCCCTCATATAACCCCCGAGGCTGCACATCCCTGGCCCCGGACCACCCCCGAACCCGCACAATCCCCTCACAGTGGCCCCGTACGATCGCCTCTCTACCTGGGGTAACCCCTTTCCACCAAGGCCCACCGCAGGTGCACGCACGCCAGAGGAGCCGCCCGTGTCCACCCCCTTCCCGCACGCCCCCGTCTCCTCCGGTACCCCGGTCTCCGCCATCGACTACGACGGCCGCCCCGTCCTCGTGGAGCCCTGGGTCCAGCGGCTGGACGGTGCCGTACGGGAGGTGTCCGTACCGCCGTTCGTGCCCCCGGTCACCCATGGCTCCCTCGCCGACCTGCCGTTCGACAACGCCGAGGCGGCCCCCGACCAGGTCGTGCTCAGCCGCAGGCTCCCGGACGGCCGCTGGACGGACGTGACGGCTGCGCAGTTCGCCGAGCAAGTGCTCGCGGTGGCCAAGGGGTTGATCGCCGAGGGGCTGGTGTCGGGCGACCGTGTCGCCGTCATGGCCCGTACGACGTACGAGTGGACGCTGCTGGACTTCGCCGCCTGGGCCGCCGGCCTGGTCGCCGTGCCGGTCTACCCGACCTCCTCGGTCTTCCAGACCCGCTGGATCCTGCACGACTCCGGCGCGGTCGCCCTGATCACCGAGTCCGTCGCGCAGGCCTCCGCCATCGGCCCCGAACTCCAGCACCTGCCCGATCTGCGCCATCTGTGGGTGATGGACAAGGATCACGTGACCCGGCTGGCGGAGGCGGGCGCACAGGTGCCGGACGGTGAAGTCGCGGTACGGCGCGGCATGCTGAGCCCGGACACCCTCGCCACGCTCATCTACACCTCCGGCACCACCGGCCGCCCCAAGGGCTGCGCCCTCTCGCACGGCAACTTCCTGTCCGAGGTCGACAACGCCGTCGAGCTGCTCTACCCGGTCTTCAAGGACCGCGACGAGGAACCGTCGGTCCTCCTCTTCCTCCCCATGTCCCACGTCTTCGGCCGGATGGTGGCCATCGCCTGCGTCCGCGCCCGCGTCCGTCTCGGCCACGCGCCGAGCCTGGCCGCCGACGACCTCCTCCCGGACCTCGCCGCCTTCAAGCCGACCGCGCTGCTGACCATCCCCTACATGCTGGAGAAGGTCTACAACTCGGCCCGCGCGAACGCCGAGTCCGGCGGCCGGGTCACGGCTTTCGACCGGGCCGCGGCGGTCGCGGTCCGCTACGGCGAGGCGCTGGAGGCCCGCCAGACCGGCACCGGCAGCGGCCCGAGCCGCTCCCTGAAGACGGCCCGCAGCTTCTACGACCCCCTTGTCTTCCGCAAGATCCGGGCCGCCATGGGCGGTCGCGTCCGGTACGCCATCTGCGGCGGCTCCCCGCTCGGCCGGCGCCTCGCCGCGTTCTATGCCGGCGCCGGCATCGAGATCTTCGAGGGCTACGGCCTGACGGAGACCACCGGCGCCACGACGGTCACCCCACCGCTCAAACCCCGCCTGGGCACGGTCGGCTGGCCCCTTCCCGGCACCCGTGTCCGCATCGCGGCCGACGGCGAGATCCTGGTCGCCGGCGACCACGTACTGCGCGGCTACTGGGACCCGCAGGCCGGCGGAGTCGTCCCCGCGACCCGGGACGGCTGGCTGGCCACCGGAGACATAGGCGAGCTGGACGACGAGGGCTATCTGACGATCACCGGCCGCAAGAAGGAGTTGCTGATCACGGCGGGCGGCAAGTCGGTGGCCCCGGCCCCGCTGGAGAACTGGCTGCGCCAGCACCCGCTGATCTCCCAGGTGATGCTGGTGGGCGACGCCCGCCCCTACGTCGCGGCCCTCATCACCCTCGACCCCGACGGCATCACCCACTGGCGCCAGATGATCGGCAAGCACCCGGTGCCGAGGGAACTCCTGGTCGGCGACCCGGACTTGGAGGCCGTCCTGCAACGCGCGATCGACGAGGCCAACAAACTGGTCTCCCGCCCCGAGTCCATCCGCCGCTTCGCCGTACTCCCGGTGGACTTCACGGAGGAGGCGGGCCATCTGACGCCGTCGATGAAGCTCCGCCGTGAGGCGATCACGGGGGACTTCTCCCGCGAGGTGGAGAGCCTGTACGGGAGCTGAGGCGCTGTTCTTCTTCGAAGTGGCTCCGCACCACGATCGTGAACGGTCGGCACCCGCTCCCCGCTGATCCCGCGTCGTCCGGACTCGGCGAGACGGGGAGCGGGTTGCCGCCTGGGTCGATCGCGGCCCGCCAACGATCCTCGTACGGAGTCTGACGTTCAGTCAATCCTTGGGTTTCCTCACCAGACCCAAGTATTACCTTGGATGCCATGACCCTCGACGACCTCCGTGTGTTCGTGGCCGTGTGCCGTGCCGGCAGCCTCAGTTCCGTCGCCCGGGACCTCGGCTGCACCCAGTCCGCCGTCAGCCAGCACGTGAAACGGCTGGAGCGGGAGACCCGGGTGGCACTGCTGGAACGGCAGCCGCGAGGCGTCGTCCCGACGCAGGCCGGGCGGATCCTGGAGGCCGCCGCGGCCGAGGGCATCTCCGGCCTCGACCTCGCCGTACGGCAGCTACGCGATCTGCTCGACGGCCACAGCGGATACGTCCGCGTCGCCACCGGCGCGACCACGGTCCGGCACTTCATGTCCGACGCCGTGGTCGCCTTCCGCCGCCACCACCCCGAGGTCAACCTCGAATTCCGAACGGTCAGTTCCGGCCGCAGCAGCTTCGACGCGCTCGCCGACGGCGCCCTCGACCTCGCCTGGGTCACCATCGGCCCGCCGGTGCGCGGCATCGAGCAGCGGACGGTCGCAAAGCTGCCCTGGCTGCTGGCCGTACGCGCCGACGACCCGCTGGCCGAACGACCGGATCTCGACCCCGCCGAGCTGCGGGACGTCCGCCTCATCCGGCTCCCCCCGAACTCCACGTCCGCCGCCCATCTCGACGCGGCGTGCGACGAGTTGGGCGTGCGGTTCGCATACGACACGAGCGTCGCCGACTGGGACACGGCCCTGCTGCTGGCTGAGCTGGGGGTGGGGCGGGCGGTCGTACCGGCCGTACCGGGCCTCCCGGTGCCGGGGGAGGGCGAGCTGCGGCTCATACCGCTGCCGGGCCTGCGGCCCCTTCCCGTCGGCTGGGCCGTCCGCCGCTGGGACGCCCTCAGCCCTCCGGCACGCGCCTTCGCGGACACGGTCGCTGCCGCGCGCTGAGCGGGATTTCCGCCCAGACCGTCTTGCCTACGGCGCGCTTGGCCACGCCCCACCGTGCCGACAGCACGAATACGACGACCAGTCCGCGGCCGTTCTCGTCCTCCAACCCGCCGTCCAGGAAGCGGAGTTCACGGTCGCCCCGGGTGTCGCTCACCTCGATGCGCAAGGTGTCCCTCTCCGGCAGCAGCACCAGCTTCAGCTCGAAGTCCCGGCCGGGCACACGACCGTGGGTGACCGCGTTGGACGCCAGTTCTGCGACAAGGAGCTGCGCGGTGTGGCTGGGGTCGCTGTCGTGCGGGTAGCCCCAGGTGGCCAGCTGGGTGGAAGTGAGCCGACGGGCCAGGCGGGCGCCGCGGGGGGTGGCGCTGAGGCGTTGGACGAGTTCGGTTGTCTGAGTTGTGGGGGTGGAGATTTCCAGATTCACGTCACCGAGAGTGGTCAGTTCTCTCTACGCTGACCAGGGGAGATCCGGCGACTGAGCGTAGTCGTACGAGTGCGGTATGTCTGGTGTACGGGAGTCGGTGGTGGGTGGCGTGGCGGAAGAGACGGAGCGCAGGCCGGAGACGCCTGCGGAGCAGAACGGGGCGGTGGGGGTCTTCCTCCTCCTGGGCAAGCAACTGAAGTTGCTGCGGGAACGGGCGGGGCTGAGCCAGCCGGAGTTCGGCAAGCTGGTGGGGTACGGCCCCGACCAGATCTCCGCCATGGAGAGGGGGGTACGGACGCCAAGGCCGGAGTTCCTGGAGAAGGCGGACGACATCCTCAAGGCGGGCGGGCTGTTGAAGGCGGTCATCCCGGAGGTCGAGGAGGCGATGGCCAGGGCGCGGACGCGGCATCCAGAGTGGTACCGGGGGTATGCGGCGCTGGAGGCAAAGGCAGTCTCCTTGCACGACTACAGCACCATGTGCGTGCTCGGGCTGCTTCAGACCGAGGAGTATTCCCGGGCGGTGTTCACACAGGGGCACCCACCCCTTGACGAGGAGACCATTGAGAAGCGGGTGGCTGACCGGCTTTCACGTCAGCAGTTCTTTGAGCAGTGGCCGCCGCCCGAGTGCAGCTTCGTAGTCGAGCAGGCCGTGCTGGAGAGGCCGATTGGCGGATCGAAGGTGCACAGTGACCAGCTGCGTCAGTTGCTGAAGATCGGCCAGAGGCGGAATGTGCAGCTGCAGGTGATGCCGACGGCTCGGCACGAACACCCCTGCCTGGACAACTCGTTTACCTTGCTTATCCCGAAGGGGAAGGAGCAGCTTGCATACATGGAGTCACAGGGGTACCCCAAGCTGATCACCGACCGAGAAGAGGTCCGCGTCCTCGCCGCTCGCTATGGGATCATCCGGGCGCAGGCCCTCAACCCGCACGAGTCCCTGGACCTGATCGAGAAGATGCTGGAAGAGCTATGACCATAGAGCAGTTGACCTGGTTCAAGTCGAGCTACAGCAGCGCCGAGGGTGGGCAATGTGTCGAACTCGCCCACAACTGGCGCAAGTCCATGTACAGCACCGGCGGGGGCGGCGAATGCCTGGAGACAGCCACCCACCCCACCGCCATCCACATCCGCGACTCCAAGCGCCCCACCGCCCCCCACCTCACCCTCTCCCTCCCCACCTGGTCCGCGTTCCTCGCGTCGGTACCCGGCCGGGACCGGATCGGTAACGCCCCCTCATAGCCTGCTGTTCCACCCTCGCCGACTTCGTCCCCCGAGCAGAGGCATGAAAGAACACAACGACGTACGCCGGATCTTCCTGCTCAACCCGGACCACCGCCTCCTCCGGGAGGCCGCGCACGCCGGTGTCCAAGTGCGCTCGGCCCGGGCCGACTTCCGCGACGAACGGGCCCTTCACGCCGTACTGGACGAGGCCGCGGCGGCGGGGTTGTTCGTCAACCCCGCCCGCTCCCTCGCACTGCTCGCGGACCCTGAGGCCGTACGGCGGCTGGTCCGCGACAGCCGGCTCTCACCCGAGCCCGACCTCGACGACGCCGAGCCCGACGTGAGCGCGACACGACTGAGCGTGGAGACGCTGAGCGTGCACGGTATGCATCAGGCCGTGGGGATCACGGCCCGTACGCCGCACGGGCTGTTGCATCCCGCCCCGCTGACGGAGGACGCGGCCGCCGAGGTGCGGGCCGCGGTGACCGCGCTGCTGGATCTGACCGGGTACCAGTACGGCCCGGCGCACACCAGCGTCGTACTCACCGCGCGGGGTCCGGTGATCACCGGGTGCCGGGCGGGGCTCGCGCCGGACCCGGTGCCCGAACTGCTCAAGGAGGCCACGGGGTTCGATCTGGTGGCCGGAGCCCTGGAGGTGCTGGCCGGACGGCTGGTGGACACGGCCCGGCGGGTGACGCCGCTGACGGCGCTGGTCACCGGGAACGGATCGGGAACGAACCGGTAGAGCCTGACCGCACTGTTGCTATGTCGCCGGAAGAAGGACGACGACGCCAGCGACGTCAACAGGAGGCGGAGTCAGGATGCTGAAGTTCTCGATCCTCGGGGCACTGCAGATCCGTACCGTGTCCGGTCCTGCGGAGATCTCCGGTGACCTGCAGCGCACCCTCGTGCAGACGCTGCTCGTCAGTGAGGGGCAGGCGGTGTCCGGGGAGAGCCTCGCCGAGGAGATGTGGGGCGAGGCCGTACCCGACAACCAGGCCAACGCGCTGCAGGCGCACGTCAGCCGGCTGCGCCGCAAGCTGCGCGGGCTGGAGCCGGACCGGGCCGCTTCGCGGGTGACCATCCATCCTTCCGGTTACCGGCTGACCGTGGGCGAGGGCGAGCTGGACGCCGCCGAGTTCGTGCGGGCCGTACGGCAGGCCGAGGCGGCCTTCCCGGACGACGCGGCGTGCACGGCCCGGCTGCTGAGGGACGCGCTGGCGTGGTGGCGGGGGCCGGTGTTCGGGGGGTTCACGGGCGGGACACTGTGCCAGCTGGCGGGGGCCCGGTACGAGGAGTACCGGATGCGGGCGATGGAGCTGCGGTTCGACGCGGAGCTGAGGCTCGGTCGGCATGCCGCCGTGCTCGCGGAGCTGGCCGAGGCGCACACCAACCACCCCCTGCGGGAGCGGTTCTGCGAGCAGTTGATGGTCGCCCTGTACTGCGCGGGACGGCAGGCGGACGCCCTCGACGTGTTCCGCCGGATGCGGCACCTTCTGGACGTCGAGCTGGGCATAGAGCCGTCTCCGGCGCTGCGCCGGGTGGAGCACGCGATCCTCTGCCACGACCCGGCCCTGGCGGGCGATGCGCGCACGACCCTCCTCCAGCTCGCGTGAAGATGGTTAGCTGTCCGGGGCCGAGTGTTGCGCAAGCGCGTTCGAGCGGTGCGCCGAGGCGGCCGTGCGGTGCGCCAGGACGACGGAATCACCTCCTCCGCGCTGCTCGTTCGGGTACAACCTAGGTGGTCCCGAGCATCTCGGGCCTGGGGGTGAGACGGGGCGGAGGGGACGACTTCGTGGAATCGGCGGCATCGGGTCGTCCTGTCGTACGGTTCAACATCCTCGGGCCGCTGGAGGGCTGGCACGACGGGCACCGGCTGCGGCTCGGCAGCCCGACGCACGAACGTGTCCTGGTCACGCTGCTGCTGGAGCCGGGGCGCATGGTGCCGGTGTCCCGGCTGATCGCCGCCGCCTGGGACGACGAGCCGCCGCAGACCGCCGGCCACCAGATCCGCAAGGCCGTTGCCGCGCTGCGCACCCGTGTCCCGGACGGCGCCGCGGTGATCGTCACCGACGGCGCCGGATACCGGGCAGTCCTCGGCGAACCCCAGCTGGATCTGCACGAGTTCGGCCAGTGGGCCCGCCAGGCCCGGCAGGCGGTCGCCGACGGCCGGCCCGCCGAGGCGGTCGGGCATCTGCGGGCCTGCCTGGACCTGTGGCGCGGGCCGGTCATGGCGGGTGGCGGCGGCGCGGTGATCTCGGCGGCCTCGGCGGCGCTGGAAGAGCGGCACATGGCGCTCGCCGAGCAGTACTTCGAGCTGCAGCTCGAACTCGGCCAGTCGACCGAACTCGTCGGCCCATTACGGGAATTGGTCACCGCGCATCCGCTGCGGGAGACACTGCGCGGCCGGCTGATGGTCGCCCTGTACCGGGCGGGCCGGCAGGCGGAGGCGCTGGAGGAGTTCGGCCGGGTGCGCGCGCTGCTCGTGGAGGAGCTGGGCATCGACCCGGGCGCCGAACTGACCCGGCTGTACGAGGCCATCCTGCGCGACAGCCCCGAAGTCGCCCCGCGCGTCCCGCAGTCCGTGTCCGACCGCGCGGCCCACCTCGCACCCGCCGCCTACCTTCAGCCGTCCCCGTCCGAGCCCGCGCCCTGCACCCTGCCGTACGACCTTCCCGACTTCACCGGGCGGGAACACGAGCTGGCACGGATCCTTGAGGTGGGGCGGGCTCCGGCGGGCGGCCGGAGCACCCGGATCGTCGGCATCGACGGGATGGGCGGCAGCGGCAAGAGCGCGCTGGCCGTGCACGCCGCGCATCTGCTCGCCGCCGACTATCCGGACGGGCAGCTCTTCGTTGACCTGCGCGGGTTCAGCCCCGGCGAGAAGGCGCAGGAGCCGGGGGCGGTGCTGCACTCGTTGCTGCGTTCCGTCGGCGTGCCGGACGACCGGATACCGGACGACCTGGAGCGTCGTACGACCGTCTGGCGAACCGTTTCCGCACAGCGGAAGCTGCTGCTCCTCCTCGACAACGCCGCCGACGCCGCGCAGGTACGGCCGCTGCTGCCCGCCTCCGAGGACTGCCTGGCCATCCTCACCGGCCGGGTCCGGATGCTCGACCTGGACGGCGCCGAATGGCTCAGCCTGGGACTGCTGTCGGCCGAGGACAGTGCCACCCTGCTCACGAGGATGCTCGGCGCCGACCGTACGACCGCCGAACCCGGGGCCACGGCCCGGCTGGCCCAGCTGTGCGGCGGACTGCCCCTCGCCCTGCGCATCACCACCGCCCGGCTGCGCAACCGCCCCCGCTGGACGGTGCAGTATCTGGTCGACCGGCTCGTCGACGAGACGCGGCGACTGCGCGAACTGAGCGCGGGGGAGCGCAGCGTGGAGGCCACACTCCGGCTGTCGTACCAGGCGATGGAGGAGAGCCAGAGGGTGGCTTTCCGGTTGCTGGGCCTGCACCCCGGCAGCGCGATAGACGTCCAGTCGGCGGCAGCCCTGCTCGGCACGGACGTCCACGACACCGAGGACACCCTGGAGAACCTCCTCGACGCCCATCTCCTGGAGCAGCACGAGGCGGGGCTGTACGGCTTCCACGACCTGGTGCGCACATACGCGATGAGCGTGCGGGAGGCCGAGGACGACGAGGAGGGCGCGGTCGAGCGCCTGGTGTCGTACTACCTGCTGGCCACCGACCAGGCCAGCCACGCGCTCTTCCCCGGCCGGGAGCGTTTCGGCGAGCCCCCGCCCGCCGGCGTGTCGGAACTGCCCCGCCTGGACACCGACGCACGGGCGCTGGGCTGGTACGACCGCGAGTACGAGGCGCTGTTGTCGATCGTCAACCGCGCGAGTGCGCAGGGCCTGCACCGCCCGGCCGTGCTCCTCGCCCGCAATCTCCTGTTCTACCTGGACCTGCGCGGCCGCTACGAGGAGTTCCGGGTGGTCAGCCGGATCGCGGTCGACGCCGGCCGGCGGCTCGGCGACCTGGCACTTCTCAGCCTCAGCATGGGCAACCTGGCCGTGGCCCACTGGTGGCTCGGCGACTTCCAGGACGGCATCAGCACCGCCCGCGAGGCCCTGGAACTGACCGACGTCAACGACCTCCGTTCGGTGGCGCACTGCACCGACGTGCTCGGCTTGTTGTACGGGGCGGTGGGCCAGTTCGACGACGCCCGAGTCCACCTGGCCAAGGGCATCGCCCTGCACCGGGAACTGGGCGCGCCCGGACTGGAGGCCATCGCCCTCGCCAACCTCGGCACCGTGGAGACCTGGGCGGGCCACTATGCCGACGGCGCGCGCTACGCGGCCCAGGCCACCGAGCTGAACCGGAGCCTGGGCGAGCGCAACAACGAGATCTCCTCGCTGACCTGGCTGGCCCTGGCCCACCTCGGCTCCGGCGAGGACGAGCGGGCGCGGGCCTGCCTGGCCCAGGCCCTCGAACTGTGCGACGAGTCCCGCAAGCCCGGGAACGTGGCCTTCGTCCTGGCCCACTGGGCACGGATCTGCCAGCGCCTCGGCGAGACGCGCTCGACCGCCGAGCACGCCGAGCGCGCACTGGACCTGGTCTCCGCCGAGGGCACGGCCCTGCGGCAGGCGGCCGTGGTGAACGTGGTCGGCGTGGTCCACCTGCGCGGCGGCGCCCCCGACCGGGCCAGGGAGCTGTACCGGCACGCCTACGAACTGGCCTCCCGCCTTGGCTACCGCATCGAGATCGCCCGCGCTCTGCAGGGCATGGCGGAGTCGGCCGAGGCCCTGGGCGAGCGGGAGGAGGCGCTCCGGTGCCACCGGGAGGCGGAGAAGCTGTACGACGCGATGGGAGTGACGGAGGCGGGACGGCGGCTGTAGGCGATCGCGTACCCCCATGAGAAACGGCACCGGCGGGGCGTGCCCCTGGCCGGTGCCGTCGAGCCGGCGCGGTCAGGAGTGGACGAGGGCCGGAGGCTTGTCGTCCGCCAGGGCCGGGCCGGTGTGCGTGGTGCCCGTCCCGTGGGTCCCGTTGCCGGACAGGTCGGAGGCGATCTGCACCAGGTCGTGCTCCACGGCGGCCGCCGGTCCGGCCGCCGCGCTGCCGAGCGTCAGAACACCCGCGCCGGCGAGCGCGACCAGAACCGTCTTCGTACGCAGTGCGATGGTGCGCATAGGTAGTCCCCCAGGAATGAGACGGATCGGAACAGGTGGCTCAGAGCAGGCGGATCAGGGCGGACGGATCGCGACGGACGGACCGTTACGGACGGACCGCTACGGACGGACCGTTACGAACGGACCGTTACGGACGGACCGTTACGGACGGACCGCAACGGACGACCTGATCCGACGATCCGGATCAGGCGACCCCGATCCGACGACTCTGATCCGATGACTCTGATGCGGTCGCCGGGGCTTCTCCCCAGCGCCGCGACCGATGCTCTTGGGCGCCGATCCCCATGCCGTCCCCGCTGGTTCCCGGAGCAGGTCGGGCCACCGGTACTCCTGGATTCAAGCGATTTTCGAGCGACTCTCAAGCGCGTGTCGAGTCGCTGCCGGGTCAGGCGTCCTCGGTGGGCTTCTGGGCGAGCAGGAAGTCCCGCGGGACCTGCGAGACGGATTCGGAGCGGTGCCCCGCAGGGTTCGCGAGTCGTACGCGATCCGAGGGCGAACCCGGCGGCCGTGAGCAGCTCCTCACCGGCCTGAGAGGCGAGGAGAAGATGCCGGTCGGGGCACTGGTGCACACCGAGAGCACGCACCGGACGCCGCTCCTTGACGGGCAGGCGCGTCCGCGCGGCCAGGGGGCGGCATCGAGCCCTGCTCGAACCGAAGTTGCGGACTCTCGCGCTGGGCGACGGCGAGCAGGGAAGCGGACGGATCGATCCCGAAGACGTCGAGTCGGAGGGAGCCGAGATGGGCGGTGACGGCGCCGGGCCCACACCCAAGGTTCCCCACGCCCACCCGCACCCGCACTCGGGAACTCCGGGTATCTTTCGCGGCGCCGTGGGTCGCAGAGCCCCGCCTCGCGACCCACGGCCACTCCGGACAGGGACTTTCGGTCAAGCGAGTCGGGCGGACGGGTGGGCGGGCGATGAGGGTGAGGAAAGTCCGGGCAGCCGCCGCAACGCCGTGGGCGCAGCGCTCAGCTGAACCCCGCCAGCCGCAGCAGCGCGGTGGTCCCAGCCGCCCCCACGACCACCACCACGAACGGCGCCCTCCGCCACGCCAGCGCCACACCCACCAGCACCCCGGCCGGCCGAGCCCACCCCGCGAAACCCCCGCCCTCGGCCAACGCCCCCGTGGCCAGCAGCGCGACCAGCAGCACGACGGCCCCGGCGGAGGCCAGCTCCTCCACCCGGGCCGGTATCTCGACCCGCCCCCGCAGCACCGGCCCCACCAGCCGAAAGGCATACGTGCCCAGAGCCAGCACCAGAATCAGGACAACGGTGGCGTTCACGATCCGGCCTCCAGGGACCGTCGGCGGTACAGAAACAGCCCGGCCAGGGCGACCAGCACCGGCACCCCGGCCGGCACCGCGGGCGTCACCGCCAGGGCCAGGGCGCCGCCGGCCACCGCACACCGCCGTACCACCGCGTCCGCCCGCACCGACGGCAGCACCAGAGCCACCAGCACCGCGGGGAACGCCGCATCCAGCCCGTACCGCGCCGTGTCACCGAGCGCCCGCCCGGCCATGGCCCCGGCCAGCACCCCGATGTTCCACACGGCGAACAGACCGAGTCCGGAGATCCAGAACGCCCTACGCCGTCGTACCGGGTCGGGCTGTGCGAGAGCGAAGGCGACCGTCTCGTCGGTGACCAGATGCGCGCCGAGAAAGCGAGCCGTACGCCCAGGCCCGAGGATCTCCGCCACGGCCAGACTGAAGGCCGCCGTCCGGGTGTTCAGCAGCAGCCCCGTGGCCGCCGCGGCGGCCGGCCCGCCCCCGGCGATCAGCACACCGACCGCGCTGAACTGGGCCGATCCGGCATACACCACCAGCGACATCAGCACCGGCACCCACACTGGCAGCCCACCGGCGACGGACACGGCACCGAAGGAGACACCCACGATGCCGCTGGCCAGCCAGACCAGCGAGCTGTCACGGACGAGCGAGGCATCACCGGGCGAGGCAATGGTTCGTTGCAGCGAACGCATGTTTTCTAGACTGGACATGAACGGCCCGGTTCGTCAAGGCGAACGATCGTACCGATGGAGCGAACGACGACATGAGTGACAGATCCACGGCACCCGGCAAGCTCCCGATGGAGTGGATCGCCGCGTCCCTCAAACGGGAACGCACCCGCGCCGGCCTGTCCCTGTCGGAGCTGGCCAAGCGCGCGGGAATCGCGAAGTCCACGCTGTCCCAACTGGAGGCCGCGAGCGGCAACCCGAGCGTGGAGACGATCTGGGCGCTGGGCGTCGCGCTGGGGGTCCCGTTCAGCGTGCTGGTGGAGCCGCCGACCCCCAGCGTCCAGGTGATCCGCGCCGGCCAGGGCCCGGCGGTCGCCTCCGAGCAGGCCAGCTACGTCGGCACCCTGCTCTCGGCGAGCCCTCCCGGGGCCCGGCGGGACATCTACCAGATCCGCGCCGAACCGGATTCGGTGCGCGCGGCGGAACCGCACAACCCGGGCACGGTGGAACACCTGATCGTCGCAACGGGCCGGGTGAAGGCGGGACCGGCCGGGGAAGAGGTCGAACTCGGACCCGGCGATTACATGACCTATCGGGGGGACGTCGCTCACTCGTACGAGGCACTGGCCCCGGACACGGCCTTCATCCTCGTCATGCAGCACACGTAGAGATCGCGGAGAATTCGCCGAGAATTCACGGGGAGGCGGGCGACCGCAAGGGGAAAGGCAGGAGCCCCGTCGCCGGAACGGCGCGGGGCTCCTTGGGTACTGCTCTCAGGTTCTGCGATCAGGCAGTGATCAGGCGGGGGTGACGTTCTCCGCCTGCGGACCCTTCGGGCCCTGCGTCACGTCGAAGGTCACCTGCTGGTTCTCTTCGAGCGAACGGAAGCCGTTCGCGTTGATCGCGGAGTAGTGAACGAAGACGTCGGGGCCGCCGCCCTCCTGGGCGATGAAGCCAAAGCCCTTTTCGGCGTTGAACCACTTAACGGTTCCGGTAGCCATAAGCCCTCCTTGGGCTCAAAAGGGTTGCCCTGCTCCAGAACCTGCAAGTGCGAAACGGTGCTGCACAACTGCATTCGTCTGAAAACGACGAGAGCCCGCGGTCACATGCTCCGCAGGCTCTGTACTGCAAGGGAAACCAAACTGCAACTTGCGGCGAGCCTAGCACGGGGGCGGCCGAAAGCAATAGAGGTCAAGATCACTTCACCCGGATGTTTGAACGGCCGTTGGGCCAATTGACGGCGGGGTCGGTCCCGGCACCGTACCGCACGGGGTCTAGTGTCGCGATGTGGACAATGCTCGCACCCGGCCGCGCGTCGGCCACATCCAGTTCCTGAACTGCCTGCCCCTCTACTGGGGGCTCGCGAGAACCGGCACCCTCCTCGACTTCGAGCTGACCAAGGACACCCCGGACAAGCTCAACGAGATGCTGGTGCAGGGCGAGCTCGACATCGCGCCCATCACCCTGGTCGAGTTCCTCAAGCACGCGGACGAACTGGTCGCCTTCCCCGACATCGCCGTCGGCTGCGACGGCCCGGTGATGTCCTGCGTGATCGTCTCGCAGCTCCCGCTCGACCGGCTGGACGGCGCCAAGGTCGCCCTCGGCTCGACCTCCCGCACCTCGGTCCGGCTCGCCCAGCTCCTGCTCGCCGAGCGTTACGACGTCCAGCCCGACTACTACACCTCCGCACCCGACCTCAGCCTGATGATGCAGGAGGCCGACGCCGGCGTCCTCATCGGCGACGCCGCGCTGCGCGCCAACCTCCACGACGGGCCGCGCTACGGCCTCGACGTCCATGACCTCGGTGCGCTGTGGAAGGAGTGGACGGGCCTGCCGTTCGTCTTCGCGGTGTGGGCCGTACGCCGGGAGTACCTGGAGCGCGAACCGGTCCTCACCCGCAAGATCCACGAGGCCTTCCTCGAATCCCGCAACCTCTCCCTGGAGGAGGTCGGCAAGGTCGCCGAGCAGGCGGCCCGCTGGGAGGCCTTCGACGAGGCGACCCTTGCGCAGTACTTCACCACCCTCGACTTCAGCTTCGGCACCCCGCAGCTGGCGGCCGTCGCCGAGTTCGCCCGCCGCGTCGGCCCGACGACCGGCTTCCCGGCGGACGTGAAGGTGGACCTGCTGCAGCCGTGAGCCCACGTCACTAGGCTTCTGCCCGACACACGTCGGGTAGGGACCTCGGGGTCACCGCCCGTGGGGAACACCCGACGGGCGCCGGGGACCGAAGTCGTCGAAGTCAAGGCAGCCGTCGGAGTGAAGGCAGCCGTCGGAGTCAAGGCAGGCGTCGGAGTTATCGGCGTTGGGGGGAGCGCGCCATGCAGCCGCTGGACGTGGACGAGCCGGCCGCCGTCGGGCCCTACCGGCTGCTCGGCCGGCTCGGCTCCGGCGGCATGGGCCGGGTCTACCTCGGCCGCAGCGCGGGCGGCCGTACCGTCGCCGTGAAGATCGTCCACCCGCACTTCGCCCTGGACGAGGAGTTCCGCGCCCGCTTCCGGCGCGAGGTGGCGGCCGCCCGCCGGGTCGGCAGCGCCTGGACCGCGCCGGTCCTGGACGCGGACCCGGACGCCCCGGTGCCCTGGGTCGCCACCGCCTACGCGGCCGGCCCGTCCCTCGCCGCGGCCGTCACCGACACCGGCCCGCTGCCCGCGCACACCGTACGGGCCCTGGGCGCGGGCCTCGCCGAGGCGCTGACGACCGTCCACGAACTGGGCCTGGTCCACCGGGACGTGAAGCCGTCGAACGTCCTCCTCACGCTGGACGGCCCCCTCCTCATCGACTTCGGCATCGCGCGGGCCATGGACGGTACGGCGTCCCTGACGTCGACCGGTGTCTCGGTCGGTTCCCCCGGCTACATGGCACCCGAACAGATCCTCGGCAAGGGAGCCACAGGCGCCGCGGACGTCTTCTCCCTGGGAGCGGTCCTCACTTACGCGGCCACCGGTGAACCCCCC
The DNA here is from genome assembly GCF_001953885.1 of Streptomyces sp. IMTB 2501. Taxonomy (GTDB): domain Bacteria; phylum Actinomycetota; class Actinomycetes; order Streptomycetales; family Streptomycetaceae; genus Streptomyces. The sequence continues at coordinate 69,268 of NZ_MQUS01000024.1, forward strand.
TTCCGCGGCGACTCCTCGGCCGCACTGCTCTACAAGGTCGTCCACGAGGAGCCCGAACTCGGCCCCCTCAGCGGCGAGTTGCACGAGGTGGCGGCAGCATGCCTGACCAAGGACCCGGCCGCCCGCCCCACCCCCGCCGACCTGAGCCGCCGCCTCGCCCCCGAGGGCGCCGCCCGCCTGATCACCGGTGGCTGGCTGCCGGGCCCCCTGGTGGAACAGGTCAGCCGCAGCGCCGTACACCTGCTCAACCTGGACACGGGCGAGATACCCCACTCGGGCCCGGTGCCCTTCGACACCCCTGCGAAGACGGAGCCCCCGGCCCCGGCGTCGGCCGCGTCTGCCACTGGAGCCGGTGTCTTCGGGCCTCCGCCCGTGATGAACCCGGCGGAACCGCCGCCCACACCGCCCGGGGAACCCACCGTCGTGCCCGCGCAGCGTGACGCACCTCCACCCGGCCGGGTCTCCGTCAGCATGGCGGCGGCCGCCACGCCGGTGGAGGGCGCCCGCGGCCGCCGGCTGAGCTGCACGGTCGTACTGGCGGTCGCCGGAGCGCTGGCCGTCGGCGCCCTGGGCCTCGGCGCACTACTGCGCCCCTGGTCCCAACAGAACGAGGACAAGGGCGCAGGCACCGCCCCCTCCCTCTCCCACGCGCCGACGGCGGCCTCCAGCGCGGCCACGGGCGGCACCGGCGCCCCGGACAACAGCCCCTCGCCCGGCACGATCCCGGCCCGCTACCTGGGCACCTGGGAAGGAACAGCCACCGGCCTCGGCGGCGCTGTGCCCATGGGCACCTTCCGGCTCACCGTCCGTCAGGCGGCGGTGGGCAAGGAGCTGGGACGACTCCGGCAGACCGACGCGATCGGCGGCGTGTGCACCGACGTCCTCACGCTGAAGGAGGTGACGAAGACACAGATCCTCGCTACATCGGTGGGCGCGGCGGACAACCCCGGACACTGCGTACCGACCCCGCACCAGGTGGAGTTGACGCCGGTCGGCGACGACCTGAAGTTCACGTCGGACAGTTCCGCCGAGGGCAACCCGGTGGCACGCCTGTCGAAGGTCGAATAGCACCTTCCGGGTCGGAATCAGGAGTCCGGCGAGGCCTTGTAGAGCCGTACCGTGGTGGCGATTTTCCGTATCGTCGCGTCCGGTACCTCGCCGGACACGTTCCTGGCGCCGAAGAACTGCCAGGAGACCAGGTCCCCCGCGCTGTTCTTGAAGGCGAAGACCCAGGACTTGCCGTCCGATGCGCACTTCGTCGACTTCTTCACGCCCACGGACCAGGCAGCGCCCAGAGTGCCCTTGAGGCCGGAGTTCGTGGTGAAGGCCTCGACGGTGCCGGTCTTCACCTTCGTCCTGTCCGGCTGGGTGTACGCCCCGTACACCCAGGTCTCCGGGTCGGAGCCGGCGATCTCCTGAGTACTTCGGTAACCGTTGTTGCCCCTCGTTCCCACCTGGGCCAGTGGAGTGTCCTCCACCGTGCCGTCCCGGTCGTCGTCCGAGGAACACCACTTCTTCTGCAGCATCGCGACATTGCGTATCGCGATGAGTATTTTGTCGTTGGGGTCCCCCTCCTTGGAGACATAGCTGGCCCAGCCGGCGGACTGGATCTCCCATTGGGCCGGGACATCGAACGCGATTCCCTGCTCCGGGTTCGTCAGGACCTTCCAGCCCTTGATCGTGGCGGCCTGGGTGTCGGAGCTCCGGGGATTGTCGGAACTCTGCGACGGGGAAGCGGTGTTGGTGGGCTTCGGATGAGGCCCGTCGTGCTTCCGGTTGCCGAGCACCAGGAATCCGGTGACGCCCGCTGCAAGCACGACGGCCGCCGCAGCGATGACGGCGACGACGCTGGTCCGGTTACGGCCGCCGCCCGTCGGCGGAGGCACGGGCGCACCGGCGGCCGGCTGCTGCGGGGGCATCTGCCAGGGCTGAGGCTGCTGATACGGATTCGGTCGGCCAGGACCGGGCTGCTGGTACGGGTTCGGCTGATGTCCGCTCGGGGGCTGCTGCGGGTTCTGGCTGCCCCTCGACGGCTGCTCTCCTGGCCACATGTGCCGTAACGATACGGCGGCCGTGTTCCGGGAGCGTGACCAGGGCATCCGGGACGTCACGGGAGTCGGCCGGAGTGACGGACCACGTCAACTCCCTTGCCTCCTCCGGCCACTGACCGGCCGGATGCCGGAGCAAGCGAAGGCCGCGCCCGACGGTTCCGGGTCATGGGAATTCTGTAGGCTCTCAGCACCCCAGCCCCACTTCCCCGTCTGTACGACTACGACCCAGGACATCAGCCATGGTGCGACGCGGCACATCAGGCCCGACGGTCGCCACCGCCGGATGAGCGCCGCACTGCTGTGGGCCCTCGCCGCGCTGTGGGGCACGGCGGCGGGCGGGCTGCTCCCCAGAGCCGCCTATCGTTTCGCCGTTCCGGTGGGGGAGGGCTGGCGAGATCGGTGCCCGCACGGGCATGCGCTCCGGGGCTGGCTCGGACCGGCGCGCTGCGGAGAGTGCGCACGGGGTGGCGCACGTCGTCCTCCTGAACCGCCCTACGCCACCGAGCCGTCGCATGCGGCCGAACCGCCGTACGCCGCCGAGCCGTCACGCGCGTGCCCCTCTCCCCCCACCGCCACCCCGCCCGGGGCCCTCTCCACCCCGCCCGGGGCCCTCTCCACCCCGCCCGGGGTCCCTTCCACCTCGGCGAAGGTCCCCTCCGCCCCGCTCCTCGCCCTCGCCACCGCCCTGACCTGTGCCGCTCTCGCCGCCGCCACCGGCGCCCGGCCGGAGCTGGTGGTCTGGCTGCTGCTCGCGCCCGTCGGGGTGTTGCTGGCCGTGATCGACTTCCGGGTGCAGCGGCTGCCCGACCCGCTGACCCTGCCGCTCGCCGTGGCCGCCCTCGCCCTGCTGGGCCTCGCCGCGCTGCTGCCCGGGCACGCCGGGCACTGGCTCACCGCGCTGTGCGGCGCCCTCGCCCTGGGCGTCGGCTATTTCGTGCTGTTTCTCATCAACCCGTCCGGCATGGGCTTCGGCGATGTGAAGCTGGCCGTCGGCATGGGCGCCGTACTCGGCTGGTACGGCTGGCCCACGGTCCTGCTCGGCGCCTTCGCCGGTTTCCTGCTCGGCGCGGTGTACGGGGGTGCGCTCGTCGTCGCACGGCGGGCCGGGCGCAAGACGGCGATCGCGTTCGGGCCGTTCCTGATCGCGGGGGCGTTCCTGGGGCTGCTCGCGGGGGCGTACGCGGCGTAGTGCGCAGGACGGACCGGACAGCCACGACGGCGGCGCTCTCCTGGACTGGATCGTCCTGGCCTGCCGCAGCCGCGTCCGGCCAGGGAGACCCGAGCCGGATCCGCGACGCCAAAGGCCCTGGCGTAGGCTGGTTCGGTCCGTCCACAACCCTTGACGAAAGGGACGCCCTGTGACCGAGAAGGCCGACCTCCAGTCTGTCCTCGACCGTGCCGCAGCCGGTGGGCGGATCACCCCGCAAGAGGCGCTCGACCTCTACCGCGACGCCCCTCTGCACGCGCTGGGCGCCGCCGCCGACGCCGTACGCCGCCGCAAGTACGCCGGCGTCGAGCACATCGCGACGTACATCATCGAGCGCAACATCAACTACACGAACGTGTGCGTCACGGCGTGCAAGTTCTGCGCCTTCTACGCGGCCCCCAAGGACAAGGACAAGGGCTGGACCCGCGACCTCGACGACATCCTGCGCCGCTGCGCGGAGACCGTCGAGCTGGGCGGCACCCAGATCATGTTCCAGGGCGGCCACCACCCGGACTACGGCGTCGAGTACTACGAGAAGCACTTCAAGGCCATCAAGGACGCGTTCCCGCAGCTGGTGATCCACTCCCTCGGCGCCTCCGAGGTCGAGCACATGGCCCGTATCTCCGGCGTCTCGGTCGAGGAGGCCATCACCCGGATCCACGAGGCGGGCCTCGACTCCTTCGCCGGCGCCGGCGCGGAACTCCTCCCCGAGCGCCCCCGCAAGGCCATCGCGCCCCTCAAGGAGTCCGGCGAGCGCTGGCTGGAGATCATGGAGACGGCGCACAGGCTGGGTGTGGAGTCGACGTCCACCATGCTGATGGGCACGGGCGAGACCAATGCCGAACGCATCGAGCACCTGCGCATGATCCGGGACGTCCAGGACCGCACGGGCGGCTTCCGGGCCTTCATCCCGTACACCTACCAGCCCGAGAACAACCACCTGAAGGGCCGCACCCAGGCCACGCTCTTCGAGTACCTGCGCATGATCGCGATCGCCCGCCTCTTCCTGGACAACGTCCGGCACATCCAGGGCTCGTGGCTCACCACCGGCAAGGAGGCCGGCCAGCTGTCGCTGCACTACGGCGCGGACGACCTCGGCTCGATCATGCTGGAGGAGAACGTCGTCTCCTCGGCCGGCGCCAAGCACCGCTCCAACCGCCTGGAGATCATCGACCTGATCCGCAAGGCGGGCCGCGTCCCGGCGCAGCGCGCCACGACGTACGAGCACCTGGTCGTGCACGACGACCCCGCGAACGACCCGGTCGACGACCGCGTGGTCTCCCACATCTCCTCCACGGCCATCGAGGGCGGCACGGCCCACCCCGAGCTGAAGCTGCTGGCGTCCAACTAGGCGCACCGTGCTGACACTTCACGTCGCCGAGCGGTCTCCCGAGACGGCGGTTCTGGTCGACGGGGCCTCCGTCGCCGCCGTCGGCCCGTACGAGGAACTGGCCGCCGCCGAGTCCCGGGCCAAGGTGCGGCGTTGGCCCGGCATCCTCACCCCGGGACTGCTGAACCCGTACGGTCCGGAGCTGCTGGAGGCCACCTACCACCCCGACCCCCGCGAGGCCGACGTCCTCGGCACCGAGCCCATCGGCGGGGAGCGGGCCCGGGAGATCTTCCGCGCCGATCCCGCACGCCTCGGCGCGAGCGCGCGACGCGGGGTGCAGCGGATGCTGGCGCACGGCACGGTGGCGGTGGCCGGGGAACTGCGGTCGCGCGCCGTGCTCGACGCGGTGCGCAGGGCCGGGCTCGCGGTGGGGCAGCGGCCCGACCGCCTTCCGGGCCCGGCGGCGCTGTCCCCGACCCCGCTGATCCTGCTGCCGCGGCTCGTCCCGGGCGGGCCCGCCCGCTTCGCCGTGTTCGACGTCGCGGACCGCGCCGAACTGGTCCGCCGCGGCGCCGGAACCTGTGTGGCGACCGTGATCGGCGGACGGTTGGTGTACCGGGGCCGCTGAACCCGGGGCACCGGACGGACTCGGGACCTTCGTCGGCCGGGCGGGCGCCGCGTGGGCGTAGCCGAGGGCGCTTCCGGGGTGCCGTACCCCCTGCTGCCACAATGGGCGGGTGACCCGCGCTTCCCTGAACAAGCAGCCGCACGAAGTCGCCTCGATGTTCGACGACGTGGCGGAACGGTACGACCTGACGAACGACGTGCTGTCGCTCGGCCAGGACCGGCGCTGGCGCAAGGAGGTGGCGCAGGCGGTCGACGCGCGCCCCGCCCAGAAGATTCTCGACCTGGCCGCCGGTACGGCCACCTCCTCGCTGCCCTTCGCGCGGACGGGCGCGTACGTCGTCCCCTGCGACTTCTCGCTCGGGATGCTCCAGGTCGGCAAGAAGAAGCACACCTGGCTGCCGTTCACGGCTGGCGACGCGACCAGGCTGCCGTTCAGGGACGACACCTTCGACGCCGTGACGATCTCCTTCGGGCTGCGCAACGTCCAGGACACGGACGCGGCCCTGCGCGAGATGTACCGGGTGACCCGGCCCGGCGGGCGCGTGGTGATCTGCGAGTTCTCGCACCCGACGTGGGCGCCGTTCCGCACCGTCTACACCGAGTACCTGATGCGGGCGCTGCCGCCGGTCGCCCGCGCGGTCTCCTCGAACCCGGACGCCTACGTCTACCTGGCCGAGTCCATCCGTGCCTGGCCCGACCAGCCCGCCCTCGCCGACCGGCTGCGCAAGGCGGGCTGGTCCAAGGTGGCCTGGCGCAACCTCACCGGCGGCGTGGTCGCACTGCACCGGGGCTTCAAGGAGAGCTGAGCCCCTTTTCGCCGGGCCTTTGCCGCCGAGCCCGTTTTGCCGTGCTCTCTTCCGGCCGAGGCTCAGCGGTTGATCATCTCGAAGGCGTCACCGGGCTCACCGAGTTCGCGTTGCATTCCGCCTGAGGGCGGCCGCGGGATGCGTGGCTCGCGCACGCCCCCGCCGCCCTCTCCCTCGCCGAAGTCGAACCAGACGTACACCATCGACTCCCGGGGCACCTCGGCGCCGGCCTGCGGGTACTGGCGTACGACGTAGTCGACGACCGTGAGGTGGAAGTCCGGGCGGTCGGGCGCGTTGAGGAACAGGCCCTGCGCCCGGGCCGTTTCGCGCGCGTCCACGGCCATCAGTCCGACCAGCCGCGGCACGCGCACTTCGGGTGTTTTGGGTGTTATGCGCACAGATGTCACCCCCAGCGGTACTGGAAGAGTAACCCCCGTGCGCCTCGGCCGGAAGGGATCGGTGTCTTTCTGTAACAGATGCTTACTGTGTGTGATTGAGTGTGAGTCGGAAGCAGAGGGCGCGCTCGTCCAGCGTGGGGTGCGGATAGGTCTCCGCCGGCTCCATGCCGAGCCGCCGGGTCACCGCGATCGACCGCTCGTTGCCGGGCCGGACCATCGCCACCACCTGCCGTACTCCGGCCGCCCGCACCCGCTGAAGCGTCTCGCGTGCGGCCGCGGTGACATGGCCCTTGCCCCAGTGCGCCCGTCCGAGCCGCCAGCCGATCTCTATCTCGCCGACCGGACCCCAGCCGGGCCGCCAGGGCTGCGCTCCGGTGAAGCCGATCACCTCGCCGGACTCGTCCAGCATGGTCCACAGACAGAAGCCGAGTTCCGCGTCGTGCCGCCGCTGCCGCGCGGTGAGTTCCTCGTAGACCGACAGCGGGGCCGGCCTGCCGCCGTAGAACTCCATGACCTCGGGGTCGCTGAAGACCCGGTGCCAGGCGATCGCGTCCTCATGGGTGGGGACGCGCAGCCGTACCGCGGGGAGGGGTCGGTTCACAGGGCAGCCCTTCAGCCGGGTGATCAATTCTGCTGAATAGACTGCCCATGTCCAGTGCCGGTCGGCACGCAGATTTCGAACTTGGGGAGATCCCGCCGTGACCGTCGTGAAGGAGCCCCTCTCCGAGAACACCGCCGATGTGATCGTCGTCGGCGCGGGGCCGGCCGGCTCCACCACCGCGTACCACCTCGCCAAGGCCGGTCTCGACGTCCTGCTCCTGGAGAAGACCGAGTTCCCGCGCGAGAAGGTCTGCGGCGACGGCCTCACCCCGCGCGCGGTGAAGCAGCTCGTGGCCATGGGCGTCGACATCTCCGAGGAGGCCGGCTGGCTGCGCAACAAGGGGCTGCGCATCATCGGCGGCGGCTCCCGACTTCAGCTGGACTGGCCGGATCTCGCCGCGTACCCGAACTACGGCCTCGTCCGCAAGCGCGACGACTTCGACGAGCAACTCGCCCGCAACGCCCAGAAGGCCGGCGCCCGCCTCTACGAGCGCTGCAACGTCTCCGGCCCCGTCCTCGACGACCGCACCGGCCGTATCGCCGGCGTCACCGCCAAGCTCGGCGAGGAGAAGCGCGAGGTCACCTTCCACGCGCCTTTGGTGGTGGCCGCCGACGGCAACTCCACCCGCCTGTCCCTCGCGATGGGCCTGCACCGCCGCGAGGACCGCCCCATGGGCGTCGCGGTCCGGACGTATTTCGAGAGCCCCCGCCACGACGACGACTACCTGGAGTCCTGGCTGGAGCTGTGGGACCGGCGCGGCCCCCAGGACCGGCTGCTGCCCGGCTACGGCTGGATCTTCGGCATGGGCGACGGCACGTCCAACGTCGGCCTCGGTGTGCTCAACACCTCCGCCGCCTTCAAGGAGCTGGACTGGCGCGAGATCCTCAAGGCCTGGTGCGCCTCCATGCCCGAGGACTGGGGCTACACCCCCGAGAACATGACCGGCCCCATCCGCGGCGCCGCCCTGCCCATGGCCTTCAACCGCCAGCCGCACTACACGCGCGGTCTGCTGCTGGTCGGCGACGCCGGCGGCCTGGTGAACCCCTTCAACGGTGAGGGCATCGCCTACGCCATGGAGTCCGGCCAGATCGCCGCCGACGTCGTCGTCCAGGCCCACGCGCGGGCCACGCCCGCCCAGCGCGAGATCGCCCTGCAGCGCTACCCGCGCGTCCTCAAGGACACCTACGGCGGCTACTACACGCTCGGCCGCGCCTTCGTGAAGCTCATCGGCAACCCCAAGGTCATGCAGATCGCCGCCCAGCGCGGCCTCACGCACCCGCTGCTGATGAAGTTCACCCTCAAGCTCCTCGCGAACCTCACCGACCCCACGGGCGGCGATGCGATGGACCGCATCATCAACGGCCTGAGCAAGGTGGCCCCGAAGGCGTGAGCCTCTTCCCGGGCCTCCAGAGCCTCTTCTAGGCCCGGCTCAGCTCCTCGGCCCGGGCGGCCCGGCGGGCGAACACCTCGTCCCGCCGGTCCGCCATCTGCCGCAGCGCGTCCTTTTTCTCCCGCTTGGAGAGCCGATCCAGGTACAGGTACCCGTTGGTGTGGTCGGTCTCGTGGATGAGGCAGCGCGCGAAGTACCCCGTGCCCTCGATGACGACCGGCCGGCCGTCCCTGTCCTGCCCGCGTACGACGGCCCGGTCCGGCCGCGGCACGGTCATCACGGCACCCGGCACCGACAGACAGCCCTCGCCCTCGTCCAGCAACCGCCGCCCGCTCGTGGGCGTTTCGAGCACCGGATTGACGATGTGCCCGACATGTCGGACACCGTCGTCATCGGGGCAGTCGTACACGAAGAGCCGTAGACCGACCCCGACCTGATTCGCCGCCAGTCCCGCCCCTTCGGCGACATACAGGGTGAGGAACATGTCGTCGATGAGTGCGGCGAGGTCGGGCCCGAACTCCGTGACGTCCCGGCACGGCTTGTGCAGGATCTCCTCGCCGACCTCGGTGATGCGGCGCACCGCACCGCGCCGGGCCTCGGGGGTGTGGCGGGGGTGGTAGTCGGCTGGCCTTCCCTGTACGAACACGCGTGGCATGGCGCGGTCTCCTTCGCTCGTGGACGGACCGCCGGACGGCGGCCCGTGCCGAGCTTGCCAGGGACCGCGCCCTGGTGTGCCGGGAACGACGCAAGGGCCGCTGCCCCGAGCGGCTGCGGCCCTACGCGCGTTGAGAGGCGCCTGGAGCGCTCAGAGCACCCGGACGGCGCCGGTCGGCGGGTCGTACGACAGCGGCTTCTCGACGATGCCGGTGGACGGGTTCTGCGCGCCGACGAACATGCCGTCGCCGACGTACACCGCTACGTGGTACGCGCTGCCCGCGCCGCCCCAGTAGAGGATGTCGCCCGGCTGCAGGTTGCTCAGCGAGACCTGCGTGCCGGAGGTCGACTGGTCCTGGGAGACGCGCGGCAGGCTGACGCCGATCTCCTTGAAGGCGGCCTGCACCAGGCCGGAGCAGTCGTAGGCGCTCGGGCCGGAGGCGCCCAGGACGTAGGACTTGCCGATCTGCGCCTTCACGAAGGAGATGACGGACGCGGCCGAACCGGTCGCCGTGGACGTGCTGCCGGAGTCCGACGTGGCGGAGAGCGTCGTCCGCTCCGCGTTGCGGGAGGCGCGGGCGGCGGCCTCCGTACGGGCGGCCTCGTCGGCCTTCTTCTTGGCCTCGGCGGCCTTCTGCTTGGCCTCGGCGAGGTCCGCCTTGGCCTGCTTCGCGGCGTTTGCGGCAGCCGCGTCACGCTCGGCCTGCAGCTGGTAGTTCGCGGCGGCCTGCTGGGTGGCGTCCGCGGACTTGGCAGCCTGAGCGGCCAGGTCGGCCGTCAGGGTGGGCAGTTCGAGGGTCTGCGTCACCGGCTCGGAGGCGTTCGCCGAGCCGGACGCCCCGGCGACTGCCAGGGAGCTGAGGACGCCACCGGCAACTCCGGCCCGCATCGCGAGGGACGACGCGCTGCGGCGGGGCTTCCGGTGGCTGCGTATGTGAGCGGTGTGGGACATGGGAACAACCGGTACCAGGGGCTCCTTCATATCTTCAAGAAACGTGTGCTGCGCCACAGTTGCTCAATCGAGACCGAGAATCCCGAGCGTGCCGCTCTTTATTGACGCCGTAACGGACATTGCGGACGTCGGTGATCAAGCCCTTGATCACGGTCTTTGATCATTACGTCCGAATTGCCCCACGCCTACCACTGGTTGAGATGGTTGGCCAAGCCCGCTTCCCAGGGACCTCTCATCGATGTGGCGGAGGTCACGGAACGGTTACCGGAACCGTCGCGTCCCGTGTGCGCGGAGCTCGTGAATGCGTGCACGCGTCCGCGCCACGTCCACATCCCGCCCCGTGCCTCCCTCTCATGTGTGAATGGGGTCCACTATCAGCCAGCTGCGTCCAGCGCCAATTTGCATGCAGCGGAACTCTCTTGATATTGAGACGACCCCTCCGGCCTGCGATGACTGGCGAAAATGTCACCTCTGGTGATCAACTGAACGCTTCACGTACGAAGATCACCCATCATCCGACTTCATGATCCTTCGTCAGGTGGTGGAGATCACAAAGCTTGTGGAATACGCCGTGTCGCAGATCACAGAGTGACGGGCATAAGATGCGTGGCAGCTGGGCTTGTGACCTGCTTCACATGTTCTCGATCTTCGCCCGGACGAGCGGGGCTTGTGGGACCGGTGAGGCGGATGTGAGTCCGGTGCACCAGTGCAACCGCCAGCAGTCAGCGCCGACTGAGAGGAGCGAGGAGCGGTGAACGCGTATGCGCCCATCCTCGTACTGGGAGCCCTCGGGGCAGGCTTTGCGATCTTCTCCGTGGTCATGGCCACGCTGATCGGTCCGAAGCGGTACAACCGCGCCAAGCTCGAGGCCTACGAGTGCGGTATCGAGCCGACCCCCACGCCGGCCGGCGGCGGGCGCTTCCCCATCAAGTACTACCTGACGGCGATGCTCTTCATCGTCTTCGACATCGAGATCGTCTTCCTCTATCCCTGGGCCGTCACCTTCGACGCCCTGGGGATTTTCGGGCTCGTGGAGATGCTGCTCTTCGTGCTCACCGTCTTCGTCGCGTACGCGTACGTATGGCGGCGCGGCGGCCTGGAATGGGACTGAGGGGCCTTTAGACATGGGACTCGAAGAAAAGCTGCCGAGCGGCTTCCTGCTGACCACCGTCGAGCAGGCCGCGGGCTGGGTGCGCAAGGCGTCCGTCTTCCCCGCCACCTTCGGCCTCGCCTGCTGCGCCATCGAGATGATGACCACCGGCGCCGGCCGCTACGACCTGGCGCGCTTCGGCATGGAGGTCTTCCGCGGCTCGCCGCGCCAGGCGGACCTGATGATCGTCGCCGGCCGGGTCAGCCAGAAGATGGCGCCGGTCCTGAGGCAGGTCTACGACCAGATGCCCAACCCGAAATGGGTGATCTCCATGGGCGTCTGCGCCTCCTCGGGCGGCATGTTCAACAACTACGCGATCGTCCAGGGCGTCGACCACATCGTCCCGGTCGACATCTACCTCCCGGGCTGTCCGCCCCGCCCCGAGATGCTGATGGACGCGATCCTCAAGCTCCACCACAAGATCCAGACCTCCAAACTCGGCGTCAACGCCGAGGAGGCCGCCCGCGAGGCGGAGGAGGCCGCGCTCAAGGCCCTGCCCACGATCGAGATGAAGGGGCTGCTGCGATGAGCGACGCGAACGGCAACGGCGCAGGCGGCGTGAACGGGTCCGCGAACGGGGTGAACCCCGAGAAGGACCTCTCCGCCTCCAACCTCCCCGGCCAGCGCGGCCAGGGCGGCGAGGAGATCCGCGTCCAGCGCGGCATGTTCGGTGCTGCCAACGGCGGCGACACCTCCGGCTACGACGGCCTGGTCCGCTCGGTCCGACTCCCGGGACCGGCGACCCGCCCCTACGGCGGCTGGTTCGACGAGGTCGCCGACGAACTGGAAGGCGCCCTGGAGGAACAGGGACTCGTCCCGGACAACGCCGTCGAGAAGACGGTCGTCGACCGCGACGAGATCACCTTCCACATCGAACGCGAACACCTGGTCCGCGTCGCCCGCACCCTGCGCGACGACCCGGCCCTGCGCTTCGAACTGTGCACCGGCGTCAGCGGCGTCCACTACCCGCACGACAAGGGCCGCGAGCTGCACGCCGTCTATCACCTGCGCTCGATCACCCACAACCGGCTGATCCGCATCGAGGTCAGCGCCCCCGACGCCGACCCGCACATCCCGTCGCTCGTCCCGGTGTACCCGACGAACGACTGGCACGAGCGCGAGACCTACGACTTCTTCGGGATCGTCTTCGACGGTCACCCGGCGCTGACGCGGATCATGATGCCGGACGACTGGCAGGGCCATCCGCAGCGCAAGGACTACCCCCTCGGCGGCATCCCCGTCGAGTACAAGGGCGCCCAGATCCCGGCTCCGGACCAGCGGAGGTCGTACTCGTGAGCACGCAGTCAGCATCCGACGCGTCGGCCGCCTCGGCGCGCGAGACCACCGAAGGCACCGTGTACACGGTGACCGGTGGCGACTGGGACGAGGTCGTCCAGTCCGCGACCCGCGCCGACGACGAACGCATCGTCGTCAACATGGGTCCCCAGCACCCCTCCACCCACGGAGTGCTCCGCCTGATCCTGGAGATCGAGGGCGAGACCGTCACCGAGGCCCGCTGCGGCATCGGCTATCTGCACACCGGCATCGAGAAGAACCTCGAGTTCCGCACGTGGACGCAGGGCACCACCTTCGTCACGCGCATGGACTACCTGACGTCCTTCTTCAACGAGACCGCCTACTGTCTCGCCGTCGAGAAACTCCTCGGCATCGAGGACGAGATCACCGAACGCGCCAAGATCATCCGGGTACTCCTGATGGAGCTGAACCGGATGTCCTCCCATCTGGTGTGCATCGCCACCGGCGGCATGGAACTGGGCGCCACCACGATCATGATCTACGGCTTCCGTGATCGTGAAATGATTCTCGACCTCTACGAGCTCATCACGGGCCTCAGGATGAACCACGCGTACATCCGCCCCGGCGGACTCGCCCAGGACCTGCCGCCCGGCGCGGTGGACCAGATCCGCGAGTTCGTGAAGAAGATGAAGAAGAACCTCCCCGAGTACGACAAGCTCGCCACCGGGAATCCCATCTTCAAGGCCCGCATGCAGGACATCGGCTACCTCGACCTGGCCGGCTGCATGGCCCTCGGCGCCACCGGCCCGATCCTGCGCTCCACCGGCCTGCCGCACGACCTGCGCAAGGCCCAGCCGTACTGCGACTACGAGACGTACGACTTCGAGATCCCGGTCGCCGACAGCTGCGACGCCTACGGCCGCTTCCTGGTCCGGCTGGAGGAGATGCGCCAGTCGCTCAGGATCGTCGAGCAGTGCCTGGACCGGCTCCAGCCGGGGCCGGTCATGGTCGCCGACAAGAAGATCGCCTGGCCCGCCCAGCTCGCCCTGGGACCGGACGGACTCGGCAACTCCCTCGACCACATCAAGAAGATCATGGGCACCTCCATGGAGGCCCTGATCCATCACTTCAAACTCGTCACCGAGGGCTTCCGCGTCCCGCCGGGACAGGCGTACGCGGCCGTCGAGTCCCCCAAGGGTGAGCTAGGCGTGCACGCCGTCTCCGACGGCGGCACCCGCCCCTATCGGGTCCACTTCCGTGACCCGTCCTTCACCAACCTGCAGGCCATGGCGGCGATGTGCGAAGGCGGCCAGGTCGCCGACGTCATCGTCGCCGTCGCGTCCATCGACCCCGTGATGGGAGGCGTCGACCGGTGACCACCTCTTCTTCGGAGCGGGGCGTCAGCCTGGGTATGCCCGAACTGCCCGCGCCCGCGTACCCGGACGATGTCCGGGCCCGCCTGGAGGCGGACGCACGCGAGATCATCGCGCGCTACCCGGACTCCCGGTCCGCCCTGCTCCCACTGCTCCACCTCGTGCAGTCGGAGGAGGGCCATGTCACGCGCACCGGAATGCGGTTCTGCGCGGACATGCTGGACCTGACCACGGCCGAGGTCACGGCCGTAGCCACCTTCTACACCATGTACCGGCGGGGGCCGTCCGGTGACTACCAGGTCGGTGTGTGCACCAACACCCTGTGCGCGGTGATGGGCGGAGACGCGATCTTCGAGACCCTCCAGGAACACCTGGGCGTCGGCAACGGCGAGACCACCGACGACGGCAAGGTCACCCTGGAGCACATCGAGTGCAACGCGGCCTGCGACTACGCGCCGGTCGTGATGGTCAACTGGGAGTTCTTCGACAACCAGACGCCGGGCAGCGCCAAGCGCCTGGTCGACGATCTGCGCGAGGGACGGCCCGTGCACCCCACGCGCGGGGCGCGGCTGTGCACGTTCAAGGAGACCGCGCGGATCCTGGCCGGCTTCCCCGACGAGCGGCCAGGGGCCGTCGAGGAGAGCGGCGGTGCGGGACCCGCGTCGCTGGTGGGCCTTCGCCTGGCAAGGGGAGAGGCCGCACCCGCGCGCGTGGTCCATCCGCGTGCACAGGAACCCCAGGATGCGCCGTCCGCGGGCGAGGCCGAAGAGGAGGGGGAGTGATGACCGTGGCAGCCGAACTCAAGGACACGAGCCCCGAGAAGCTTCTCGCACCCGTGCTGTCGGCCTTCTGGGACGAGGACCGGTCCTGGACTCTGGACGTCTACCGGAGGCACGAGGGGTACGAGGGGCTCCGCAAGGCGCTCGCCATGTCACCGGACGACGTGATCGCGTACGTCAAGGACTCCGGGCTGCGCGGCCGCGGCGGCGCGGGATTCCCGACCGGAATGAAGTGGCAGTTCATTCCGCAGGGAGATGGGAAACCGCACTATCTAGTTGTCAACGCCGACGAGTCGGAGCCCGGGACGTGCAAGGACATCCCGCTCCTCTTCGCGAACCCGCATAGCCTCATCGAGGGCATCGTGATCGCGTGCTATGCCATCAGGTCGTCGCATGCCTTCATCTATCTGCGTGGTGAAGTCGTCCCCGTTCTGCGGCGGTTGCACGAGGCCGTGCGCGAGGCCTACGCGGCGGGCTACCTCGGCGAGAACGTCCTGGGCAGCGGCCTCGACCTCCACCTCACCGTGCACGCGGGCGCCGGCGCGTACATCTGCGGTGAGGAGACCGCACTGCTCGACTCGCTCGAAGGCCGCCGTGGTCAACCGCGGCTCCGTCCCCCCTTCCCTGCGGTGGAAGGCCTCTACGCCTGTCCGACTGTGGTGAATAACGTCGAATCCATCGCGTCGGTTCCCGCCATCCTGCAAAACGGGAAAGAATGGTTCAGGTCGATGGGCAGCGAGAAGTCCCCGGGCTTCACGCTCTACTCGCTCAGCGGCCACGTGGCGAGCCCCGGCCAGTACGAGGCGCCGCTCGGCATCACGCTCCGCCAGCTCCTCGAGATGAGCGGCGGCATGCGGCCGGGCCACCGCCTGAAGTTCTGGACCCCCGGCGGCTCCTCGACGCCGATGTTCACCGACGAGCACCTCGACGTCCCTCTTGATTACGAAGGAGTGGGCGCCGCGGGTTCCATGCTCGGCACGAAAGCCCTGCAGTGCTTCGACGAGACGACCTGCGTGGTGCGGGCAGTGACCCGCTGGACCGAGTTCTACGCCCACGAGTCCTGTGGCAAGTGCACGCCCTGCCGCGAAGGCACGTACTGGCTCGTGCAGTTGCTGCGGGACATCGAGGCCGGCAAGGGGACCATGTCCGACCTCGGCAAGCTCGCCGACATCGCCGACAACATCAACGGCAAGTCCTTCTGCGCCCTCGGCGACGGCGCCGCGTCCCCGATCTTCTCCTCGCTGAAGTACTTCCGCGCGGAGTACGAGCAGCACATCACGGGCCGGGGCTGCCCCTTCGACCCGGCCAAGTCGACGGCCTGGGCGGACCGCCCGGAGGTGAACGCATGACCGTGACCACGAGTTCCCCCACCGGAGGGGGAACGGCGGCGGTCCCGCCGGAGGACCTCGTCTCGCTGACGATCGACGGCATCGAGATCAGCGTGCCCAAGGGCACCCTGGTCATCCGGGCCGCCGAGCAGCTCGGCATCGAGATCCCCCGGTTCTGCGACCACCCCCTGCTCGACCCCGCCGGCGCCTGCCGGCAGTGCATCGTCGAGGTCGAGGGCCAGCGCAAGCCGATGGCGTCCTGCACCATCACCTGCACCGACGGCATGGTGGTGAAGACCCAGCTCACCTCGCCGGTGGCCGAGAAGGCCCAGCACGGCGTGATGGAGCTGCTGCTCATCAACCACCCCCTGGACTGCCCGGTCTGCGACAAGGGCGGCGAGTGCCCGCTGCAGAACCAGGCCATGTCGCACGGCAACGCCGACTCCCGCTTCGACGGCAAGAAGCGCACCTACGAAAAGCCCGTACCGATCTCCACCCAGGTGCTGCTGGATCGCGAGCGGTGCGTGCTGTGCGCCCGCTGCACCCGGTTCTCCAACCAGATCGCGGGCGACCCGATGATCGAGCTCCTCGAACGCGGCGCGCTCCAGCAGGTCGGCACCGGCGAGGGCGACCCGTTCGAGTCGTACTTCTCCGGCAACACCATCCAGATCTGCCCGGTCGGCGCGCTGACCTCGGCGGCCTACCGCTTCCGCTCCCGGCCCTTCGACCTGGTCTCCTCACCGTCGGTCTGCGAGCACTGCTCAGGCGGCTGCGCAACCCGCACCGACCACCGGCGCGGCAAGGTCATGCGGCGGCTGGCCGCCAACGACCCCGAGGTCAACGAGGAGTGGATCTGCGACAAGGGACGCTTCGCGTTCCGGTACGCACAGCTCAAGGACCGCCTCGACACCCCGCTCGTCCGCAACGCCGACGGTGTCCTGGAGCCCGCGTCCTGGCCGGAGGCGCTGGAGGCGGCCGCGCGCGGACTGAGCGCGGCACGCTCCCGGGCCGGTGTCCTGATCGGTGGCCGGCTGACCGTCGAGGACGCCTACGCGTACAGCAAGTTCGCGCGCGTGGCGCTCGACACGAACGACATCGACTTCCGCGCGCGCGTACACAGCGGCGAGGAAGCCGACTTCCTGGCGTCCCGGGTGGCCGGCCGCGGCCGTGACCTCGACGGTACGGGCGTCACGTACACCTCCCTGGAGAAGGCGCCCGCCGTCCTGCTGGTCGGCTTCGAGTCGGAGGAGGAGGCACCCGGCGTCTTCCTCAGGCTGCGCAAGGCCTGGCGCAAGCACAAGCAGCAGGTGTTCGCGCTGGCCACGCACGCGACCCGGGGCCTTGAGAAGGCGGGCGGCACCCTGCTGCCGGCCGCGCCGGGCACCGAGACCGAGTGGCTGGACGCCCTCGGGAGCGGCGGCGGCCTGGAGGAGCTCGGCAGCCGGGCCGCGGAGGCCCTGCGCACCGAGGGCGCGGTCATCGTCGTCGGCGAGCGCCTCGCCTCCATCTCCGGCGGCCTCACCGCCGCCGTACGCGCCGCCACCGCGACCGGCGCCCAGTTGGTGTGGATCCCGCGCCGGGCCGGCGAGCGTGGCGCCGTCGAGGCGGGCGCGCTGCCGTCGCTGCTGCCGGGCGGCCGCCCGGCGACCGACCCGCGCGCGCGGGAGGAGGTCGCCGCCGCCTGGGGGCTCGCCGAACTCCCGCTGCGCTACGGCCGCGACACCCACCACATCGTCGAGGCTGCCGCCACCGGCGAACTGTCGGCACTCGTCGTCGCCGGCGTCGAGCTCGCCGACCTGCCCGACCCGGCACGCGCGCGTGAAGCACTCGACGACGTCGGCTTCCTGGTGTCGCTGGAACTGCGGCCCAGCGAGGTCACCGAGCACGCCGACGTCGTCCTCCCGGTCGCCGCGGTCGCCGAGAAGGCGGGCACGTTCCTCAACTGGGAAGGCCGAGTGCGGTTCTTCGACGCCGCGCTCAAGCCCGACCAGATGACCCGCCGCCTGGCACCGACGGACGCGCGCGTGCTGCAGATGCTGGCCGACGCCATGGACGTCCACCTGGGCCTGCCGGATCTGCGCACCACGCGCGCGGAGATCGACCGGCTCGGCTCCTGGACCGGCCCGCGCGCCACCGGACCCCAGGAGTCCGCCGGCGTGCTGCCCCGCCCGGCCGTCGGCGAGGCCGTGCTCGCCGGGCACCGGCTGCTCCTGGACCAGGGCGTCCTCCAGGAGGGCGACGAGGCGCTCGCCGGCACCCGGCACGCCGCCCACGCGCGCGTGTCGGCGGCGACCGCCGCCGAGGCGGGCGTGAAGGACGGCGACGCCCTCGCCGTCACCGGCTCCACCGGCACTGTCGAACTCCCGCTGCGGATCACCGAGATGCCCGACCGGGTGGTCTGGCTCCCGCTGAACTCCGTCGGCGCGGGGGTCGCCTCCGACACCGGGGCCCGGCCCGGCTCACTCGTCCGTATCGGCCCGGCGGCACCCGCCGAACAGGCCCCCAAGGAGGTGGAGGCATGAGCCCGTACCTCGCAGCTGAAGACCTCTCGATGTTCGGCCGCGACCCCTGGTGGCTGGTCGTCATCAAGGCCGTGTTCTGCTTCGCCTTCCTGATGGTGACCGTGCTGTTCTCCATCGTCTGGGAGCGCAAGGTCGTCGCCTGGATGCAGCTGCGCATCGGCCCCAACCGGCACGGCCCCTGGGGCATGCTCCAGTCGCTGGCCGACGGCGTGAAGCTGATGCTCAAGGAAGACGTCATCGTCAAACGCGCGGACAAGGTGGTCTACGTCCTCGCGCCGATCGTCGCGGCCATCCCGGCCTTCATGGCGATCGCGGTGATCCCCTTCGGCCCGGCCGGCAACGAGATCTCGATCTTCGGCCACCGCACCACGATGCAGCTCACCGACCTGCCGATCGCGATGCTCTACATCCTCGCGGTCGCCTCCGTCGGCATCTACGGCATCGTCCTCGCGGGTTGGAGTTCTGGATCCACCTACCCGCTCCTCGGCGGCCTGCGCTCCTGCGCACAGATGATCTCCTACGAGATCGCCATGGGCGCCGCGTTCGCCTCCGTGTTCCTGTACTCGGGGTCGATGTCGACGTCCACGATCGTGGAGCAGCAGCACGACCGCTGGTTCATCCTGCTGCTGCCGGTCTCCTTCATCCTCTACATCGTCACGATGGTCGGCGAGACCAACCGCGCCCCCTTCGACATGCCGGAGTCCGAGGGCGACCTGGTCGGCGGCTTCAACACCGAGTACTCGTCCATCAAGTTCGCGATGTTCATGCTCGCCGAGTACGTGAACATGGTGACGGTCTCAGCCGTGTCGACCACCCTGTTCCTCGGAGGCTGGCGCGCCCCCTGGCCGATCAGCTCCTTCTGGGAGGGCGCGAACCACGGCTGGTGGCCACTGCTCTGGTTCGTGATCAAGGTCCAGTTGCTGCTGTTCTTCTTCATCTGGCTGCGCGGCACGCTCCCGCGGGTCCGCTACGACCAGCTGATGAAGCTCGGCTGGAAGGTCCTCATCCCGGTCTCCGTGACGTGGCTGATGCTGGTGGCGACCGTACGGGCCCTGCGCAACGAGCACTACGACTTCGCCGACATCGCCCTCTACGTCGGCGGCGGAGTCCTCGCCCTGCTGCTGATCTCCTTCGTCGCCGACATGTTCCGCGAGAAGGCCGGGAGGGCCGAGCGGCCCGACGCCGAGCAGGCCGGATTCGACCCGCTGGCGGGCGGGTTCCCGGTACCGCCGCTGCCTGGACAGGAACTGCCGCCGGTGCCGAGGCGCCGCCCGCGCCGCGAGCGGGAGCTGATTGTCAGTGGTGGGTCGGACACTGTCAGTGACGGATCTTCGGATGGAAAGGAGGCGTCCGATGGCTGAGGAGCCCAAGGAGACCAAACCCGGTTTCCAGAACCCCGTGGCCGGCTTCGGCGTGACCTTCAAGGCCATGTTCAAGAAGCGGCTGACCGAGCAGTACCCGGAGCAGAAGAAGACCACGGCTCCGCGGTTCCACGGACGGCATCAGCTCAACCGCCATCCGGACGGCCTGGAGAAGTGCGTCGGCTGCGAGCTGTGCGCCTGGGCGTGCCCCGCCGACGCCATCTATGTGGAAGGCGCCGACAACACCGACGAGGAACGCTACTCGCCGGGCGAGCGCTATGGCCGCGTCTACCAGATCAACTACGCCCGCTGCATCCTGTGCGGCCTGTGCATCGAGGCGTGCCCCACGCGCGCGCTGACGATGACCAACGAGTTCGAGCTGGCCGACTCCAGCCGCGCCAACCTCATCTACACCAAGGAACAGCTCCTCGCCGGGCTCGAAGAGGGCATGGTCGACACACCCCACTCGATCTTCCCGGGGACCGACGAACAGGACTACTACCGGGGCCTGGTGACACAGGCCGCGCCCGGCACGGTCCGCCAGGTCGCCGTCTCCAAAGGAGAGACGCCCGAGGACCAGGAGGTGGAAGCATGAGCCCGCAGCTCGCCGCCTACGCGACCTCCACCGGTGAGGCCTTCCAGTTCTGGGTGCTCGGCACCATCGCGGTGCTCGGCGCCCTGTGCACCGTCTTCATGAAGAAGGCCGTGCACAGTGCGCTCTGCCTCGCCGGCACCATGATCGTCCTGGCGGTGTTCTACCTCGCCAACGGCGCCTACTTCCTGGGCATCGTGCAGATCGTCGTCTACACCGGCGCGATCATGATGCTGTTCCTGTTCGTGGTGATGCTCGTCGGCGTCACGGCAGCGGACTCCTTGAAGGAGACCATCAAGGGCCAGCGCTGGCTGGCTCTTCTGTGCGGAGTCGGCTTCGGCGTCCTGCTCCTCACGGGCATCGGCAACGCGTCCCTGAAGGAGTTCAACGGCACCGGCCAGGCGAACGCGAACGGCAACGTGGGAGGCCTCGCCTCCCTCATCTTCACCAAGTACGTCTTCGCCTTCGAAATCACCGGCGCCCTGCTGATCACAGCCGCCGTCGGCGCCATGGTGCTCACCCACCGCGAGCGCACCGAGCGCGCCAAGACCCAGCGCGAGCTGGCCGAACAGCGCGTCCGCGAAGGCACGCACGTCCCGCCGCTGCCCGCCCCCGGTGTCTATGCCCGGCACAACGCCGTGGACATCGCGGGCCTGCTCCCCGACGGCACCCCGTCCGAGCTGACCGTCAGCAAGACGCTGCGCGAGCGCGGCCAGATCCGTGACGTGTCCGCCGAGGCGCTGGGCGACCTGCGCGCACTGGAGCAGCGAGCGGAGGAACGCCTGGAGCGCACGGAGATCGAACCGGCGACGTTCAAGCGGCCCGAGGAGGCGTCGAAGTGAACCCGGTCAACTACCTCTACCTCGCCGCCCTGTTGTTCACGATCGGCGCGACCGGCGTGCTGATCCGGCGCAACGCCATCGTGGTCTTCATGTGCATCGAGCTGATGCTGAACGCCTGCAACCTCGCGTTCGTCACCTTCTCCCGGCTGCACGGCAACCTCGACGGCCAGATCATCGCCTTCTTCACGATGGTCGTCGCCGCCGCGGAGGTCGTGGTGGGCCTCGCGATCATCGTGTCGCTGTTCCGTACCCGCCACTCGGCCTCGGTCGACGACGCCAGCCTGATGAAGCTGTAAGGGGTCGGAAGAATCGTGGAGAACCTGATCGCGCCGCTCATCGCGGCGCCCCTGCTCGGAGCGGCCGTCCTCCTGGTCGGCGGCCGGCGCCTCGACCGCGTCGGCCACTGGATCGGCACGCTCCTGTCGGCCGCCTCCTTCGTGTTCGGCCTGATCCTCTTCGCCGACCTGCTCGGCAAGAGCGCAGAACACCGCACCCTCATCAAGCATTTGTTCAGCTGGGTCCCGGTGGCCGGCTTCCAGGCGGACGCCACCCTCCGCCTGGACCAGCTGTCGATGACGTTCGTCCTGCTCATCACGGGCGTCGGCTCACTGATCCACCTGTACTCGGTCGGCTACATGGAGCACGACGAGCGGCGCCGCCGCTTCTTCGGCTACCTGAACCTGTTCCTCGCGGCGATGCTCCTGCTCGTCCTCGCCGACAACTACCTGCTGCTGTACGTCGGCTGGGAGGGCGTCGGCCTCGCCTCGTACCTGCTGATCGGCTTCTGGCAGCACAAGCCCAGCGCCGCGACGGCCGCGAAGAAGGCCTTCCTGGTCAACCGCGTCGGCGACATGGGTCTGTCGATCGCGATCATGCTGATGTTCACGACGTTCGGCAGCTTCGCCTTCGGCCCGGTCCTCAGCCACGCCACCCAGGCATCCGAGGGCAAGCTCACCGCCATCGGCCTGATGCTGCTGCTCGCCGCCTGCGGCAAGTCCGCCCAGGTGCCGCTGCAGTCCTGGCTCGGTGACGCCATGGAGGGTCCGACCCCGGTCTCGGCCCTGATCCACGCGGCGACGATGGTGACCGCGGGCGTGTACCTCATCGTCCGCTCGGGAGCCATCTTCAACGCGGCCCCGGACGCCCAGCTCGCCGTCACCGTCGTCGGCGCGGTCACGCTCCTCTTCGGTGCGATCGTCGGTTGCGCGAAGGACGACATCAAGAAGGCACTGGCCGGCTCGACCATGTCGCAGATCGGCTACATGGTGCTGGCCGCGGGCCTCGGCCCGATCGGCTACGTCTTCGCGATCATGCACCTGGTGACACACGGCTTCTTCAAGGCCGGGCTGTTCCTCGGCGCGGGCTCCGTCATGCACGGCATGAACGACGAGGTCGACATGCGCAAGTACGGCGGCTTGCGGCAGTACATGCCGGTCACCTTCATCACCTTCGGCCTCGGCTACCTCGCCATCATCGGCTTCCCGGGCCTGTCCGGCTTCTTCTCCAAGGACAAGATCATCGAGGCGGCCTTCGCCAAGGGCGGCACCGAGGGGTGGATCCTCGGCGGCGCGGCCCTGCTCGGCGCGGCCATCACCGCCTTCTACATGACGCGCGTGATGCTGATGACGTTCTTCGGAGAGAAGCGCTGGCAGCCGGACGAGAACGGCAACGAGCCGCACCCGCACGAGTCCCCGAAGGTCATGACGATCCCGATGATCGTGCTGGCCGTCGGATCGGTCCTCGCCGGTGGCCTCTTCAGCATCGGCGACCGCTTCCTGCACTGGCTGGAGCCGGTCACCGGACACAGCGAGGGCCACTCCCCGGTCAGCGCCTGGACGGTCACCGGCGCGACCATGGTGTGCCTCGTCATCGGCGTAGGCATCGCCTGGGCGCAGTACGGCCGCAAGCCTGTCCCTGTCGTCGCCCCGCGCGGCTCGCTGCTCACCCGCGCGGCCCGCCGCGACCTGCTCCAGGACGACTTCAACCATGTGGTCCTGGTACGCGGCGGCGAGCACCTGACGCGCTCCCTGGTGTACGTCGACCACACCCTGGTCGACGGTGTCGTCAACGGCACGGCGGCCGGCTTCGGCGGCCTGTCCGGGCGGTTGCGCCGCCTCCAGAACGGCTTCGCCCGCTCCTACGCGGTCTCGATGTTCGGCGGTGCGGCCCTCCTGGTCGCCGCGACCCTGCTGATGAGGGCGGTCTGATACCGATGTCCTTTCCTCTGCTGACAGCGACGGCGGCCCTCCCGGCCGTAGGGGCCGTCGCCACGGCCGCCGTACCGGCCGCGTGGCGCACCGCCGCCAAGTGGCTGGCACTGCTCGTCTCGCTCGCCACGCTCGCCCTGGCGAGCACCGTCCTGGTCCGCTTCGATCCGAACGGCGCCCGCTACCAGCTCACCGAATCCCACGCCTGGATCAAGGACTTCGGGGTGCGGTACGAGGTGGGCGTCGACGGCATCGCGGTGGCACTGATCGCGCTGACCGCCGTACTGATCCCGTTCATCATCCTCGCCGGCTGGCACGACGCCGACCCGCTGGAGACCGGCAGCCGGCGCTGGCGGCCCACCCAGGGCTTCTTCGCGCTGATCCTCGCCGTCGAGGCGATGGTGCTCATCTCCTTCGAGGCCACCGACGTCTTCGTCTTCTACATCTTCTTCGAAGCCATGCTCATCCCGATGTACTTCCTCATCGGCGGCTTCGGAGACCGCGCCCACGCGCAGGGCGAGAAGGCGGCCTCGACGCAGCGGTCGTACGCGGCCGTGAAGTTCCTGCTCTACAACCTGGTCGGTGGCCTGATCATGCTGGCCGCGGTGATCGGCCTCTACGTAGTGGCCGGAAACTTCAGCCTCCAGGAGATCGCACAGGCTCGTGCCAACGGCTCGCTGCACATGGCGACGAGCACCGAACGCTGGCTGTTCCTCGGCTTCTTCTTCGCCTTCGCGGTCAAGGCGCCACTGTGGCCGCTGCACACCTGGCTGCCCAACGCCATGCAGGAGTCCACCGCCCCGGTCGCCGTCCTCATCACCGCGGTCGTCGACAAGGTGGGCACGTTCGCGATGCTCCGCTTCTGCCTCCAGCTGTTCCCGGAGGCCAGCAAGTGGGCGACGCCCGTCATCCTCGTGCTGTCCCTGATCAGCATCGTCTACGGCGCACTGCTCGCCGTCGGCCAGCGGGACATCAAGCGCCTGGTGGCGTACGCGTCGATCTCGCACTTCGGCTTCATCATCATGGGCATCTTCGCGATGACCAGCCAGGGCCAGTCCGGCGCCACGCTCTACATGGTCAACCACGGCATCTCCACGGCCGCGCTGATGCTGGTCGCCGGCTTCCTGATCTCCCGGCGCGGCTCGCGGCTCATCGCCGACTACGGAGGCGTGCAGAAGGTCGCCCCGGTGCTCGCCGGCACTTTCCTGATCGGCGGCCTCGCCACCCTCTCGCTGCCCGGACTCGCCCCGTTCGTGAGCGAGTTCCTGGTCCTGGTCGGCACGTTCGCGCGCTATCCGGTGATCGGCGTCATCGCCGCCTTCGGCATCGTCCTCGCCGCGCTCTACACCCTCGTCCTGTACCAGCGGACGATGACGGGCCCGGTGAAGCCCGAGGTCTCGGCGATGCCCGACCTACGCGCGCGTGAACTCGTGGTCGTCGCCCCGCTGATCGTGCTGCTGATCTTCCTGGGCGTCTACCCGAAGCCCGTCACGGACATCGTCAACCCGGCGGTCAAGCAGACGATGTCCGACGTACACAAGACCGACCCCAAGCCCTCGGTGGAGGCGGCCAAATGAGCACAACAGCCGTCCACAGCCTGTGGACAACCGCGGCCGACCCGATCTCGAAGATCCCGGCACCGAAGATCGAATACGGACAATTGTCGCCGACGCTGATCGTCGCCGGTGCGGCACTGGTCGGCGTGCTGATCGAGGCGTTCCTCCCGCGCAAGTCCCGTTACTACGCACAGGTGTTCGTGTCTGTCGTGGCCCTGTGCGCCGCGTTCGCCGCGGTGGTCGCGCTCGCGGCCGACGGCTACGGCACCACGAAGGCGCACATCGCGGCGATGGGCGCGATCGCGGTCGACGGGCCGTCCCTGTTCCTTCAGGGCACGATCCTGCTGGCCGGTCTGGTCGCCCTGTTCACCTTCGCCGAGCGGCGCCTGGACCCGGCCGCGCACGGCAACCGCGTCGACTCCTTCGCCGCGCAGGCCGCCTCGGTACCGGGCAGCGACAGCGAGAAGGCCGCGGTGAAGGCCGGCTTCACCACCACCGAGGTCTTCCCGCTCCTCCTCTTCGCGATCGCCGGCATGCTGGTGTTCCCCTCGGCCAACGACCTGCTGACGCTGTTCGTGGCCCTGGAGGTCTTCTCCCTGCCGCTGTACCTGATGTGCGCGCTGGCCCGCCGCAAGCGGCTGATGTCGCAGGAAGCCGCGGTCAAGTACTTCCTGCTCGGCGCCTTCGCCTCCGCCTTCACCCTGTTCGGCATCGCCCTGCTGTACGGCTACGCGGGCTCGGTGTCGTACGCGCGCATGGCCCAGGTCGTCGACGGCACGGTCACCAACGTCGACCCTGCGCTGGCCAACACCATGGGCAACGACGCACTGCTGCTCCTCGGCAGCGCCCTGATCGTGATGGGCCTGCTGTTCAAGGTGGGCGCGGTCCCGTTCCACATGTGGACGCCGGACGTCTACCAGGGCGCGCCGACGCCCGTGACCGGCTTCATGGCGGCCGCGACGAAGGTGGCCGCGTTCGGCGCGCTGCTGCGCCTGCTGTACGTGGTCCTGCCGGGCATGCGCTGGGACTGGCGGCCGGTCATGTGGGCGGTGGCGATCATCACCATGCTCGGCGGTGCGATCGTCGCGATCACGCAGACCGACATCAAACGGCTGCTGGCATACTCGTCCATCGCGCACGCCGGATTCATCCTCGCGGGTGTCATCGCCACGTCGAAGGACGGCGTCTCGTCGGTCCTCTTCTACCTGGCCGGCTACTCCTTCGTGACGATCGGCGCCTTCGCCGTGGTCACGCTGGTCCGCGACGCGGGCGGCGAGGCGACCCACCTGTCGAAGTGGGCGGGTCTCGGCCGCCGCTCCCCACTGGTGGCCGCGGTCTTCGCCGTATTCCTCCTGGCCTTCGCCGGCATCCCGCTGACCTCCGGTTTCGCCGGGAAGTTCGCCGTGTTCAAGGCGGCGGCGGACGGCGGTGCGGCCCCGCTGGTCGTGGTCGGTGTGATCTCCTCGGCGATCGCCGCGTTCTTCTACATCCGAGTGATCGTGCTGATGTTCTTCAGTGAGCCGACGCCGGAGGGCCCCACCGTGGCCGTACCGTCCCCGCTGACCATGGCGGCGATCGCCATGGGCGTGGCGGTGACCCTGGTCCTCGGCGTGGCCCCGCAGTACTTCCTGAACCTGGCCAGCCAGGCGGGAGTGTTCGTGCGCTGACGCTCCGCTCGGACATGCCGCTGCCCGGCACCCTCCTTCACGAGGGTGTCGGGCAGTGGCATGTCTCCGGAGTCACTGATTCCTGTCGCGGCGCGTCTTGATCTGGGCGAGATCGAGATCAACCGGGAACGGCACGTCCAGCTTCATCCGCTCGCGGAAGATGCCCGTACTGGTGTAGGCGCCGGTCGTCGGCTCCAGCTCGAACACATGTACAGCGGCCCGGCCCTTCTCGTTCTCGACCCGCCAGTATTGGGGGATCTTGGCTCGGGCGTACATGATGGGCTTGGCCTCGCGGTCTCGGGAGACGGAGTCCTCGGAGGCGGCCTCGATGGCCAGGACGACCGATTCCGCCGGGAGGCGGGTCTGGTATGGGTCCTCCACCACGTCCGCGCGCACAACGACCACGCCCGGCTCGGGCCGGTTTTGATCGTCCAGGTCGATGGTGAACTCACGGAACACCTCGAGCTCCTCAGGTGCCAGTGACTGGAGCTGCCACTTGAAGAAGTCGATAGTGCGCTCGTGAAAGATGGTCCGCGGACTCGCGAAGACCAGGCTCCCGTCGATCAATTCCGTGTGCGGAGGAAGATTCGGAAGCCGGTCCAGGTCGTCGGCGGTCCAGCCGCCCTCCGGCGGCATCGGCCAGCTGGACGCGGACGCCTTCGGTGCGACGCTCATCGGTGCTCCCATGGGACGGAGTCTCACCGGTGCCTTCAGACTATTGGCGGGAAACGGGCAGGTCTCCTGCGAACCTGTGAACGACCATCGTGTCCTTGACGTGCGATGGCTCGGGGAGCCTGTGGATAAGTCCGTGGCTGTCGGTCCGGGCCCCTATCGTGGATGCAGCGGTCGAGAGACGACACACGGGGGACCGGCGGGGGACAGGACGATGGGCGTGACGGGCGGGATCAGCGAGATGCCACAGGTGACCGAGGGGCCGGGTGCGGCCGACAGCGAGGCGCTGGCCACGCTGCACCGGGTCTTCGGATACGAGGCCTTCCGGGGCGAGCAGGGAGCGATCATCGAGCATGTGGTGGCGGGCGGAGACGCCGTCGTCCTCATGCCGACCGGCGGCGGCAAGTCGCTCTGCTATCAGATCCCGGCCCTGGTCAGACCCGGTACAGGCGTGGTGATCTCCCCGCTGATCGCCCTGATGCAGGACCAGGTGGACGCCCTGCGCGCCCTTGGCGTGCGGGCCGGCTTCATCAACTCCACGCAGGACTTCGACGAGCGGCGCGTCGTCGAGGCCGAGTTCCTGGCCGGCGAGCTGGACCTGCTGTATCTGGCGCCCGAGCGGCTGCGGCTGGACACATCCCTCGACCTGCTCTCGCGCGGCAAGATCTCCGTCTTCGCGATCGACGAGGCGCACTGCGTGTCCCAGTGGGGCCACGACTTCCGCCCCGACTACCTCGCCCTGTCCCTCCTCGGTGAGCGCTGGCCGGACGTCCCGCGGATCGCCCTCACCGCCACGGCCACCCGCGCCACGCACGAGGAGATCACCCAACGGCTGAACCTGCCGACGGCCCGCCACTTCGTCGCCAGCTTCGACCGGCCCAACATCCAGTACCGGATCGTGCCCAAGGCCGACCCCAGGAAGCAGCTGCTCGCGTTCCTCAGGGAGGAGCACGCGGGCGACGCGGGGATCGTCTACTGCCTCTCCCGGAACTCGGTGGAGCGGACGGCCGAGTTCCTGACCGCCAACGGCATCGAGGCGGTGCCCTATCACGCGGGCCTGGACGCGGGCATGCGCGCCGCGCACCAGTCACGGTTCCTGCGCGAGGAGGGCCTGGTCGTGGTGGCGACCATCGCCTTCGGCATGGGCATCGACAAGCCGGACGTACGGTTCGTCGCCCACCTCGACCTGCCGAAGTCGATCGAGGGCTACTACCAGGAGACCGGTCGCGCGGGCCGCGACGGGATACCGTCCACGGCCTGGATGGCATACGGCCTGAACGACGTCATACAGCAGCGCAAGCTGATCCAGTCAGGCGAGGCCGACGAGGCGTTCCGCCGCCGGGCCGCCGCTCACCTCGACGCCATGCTCGCGCTGTGCGAGACGGCCCAGTGCCGCCGTGGCCAGCTGCTCGCCTACTTCGGCCAGGACCCCGACGCGGCGGGCTGCGGCAACTGCGACACCTGCCTCACCCCGCCGAAGACCTGGGACGGCACGGTCGCCGCGCAGAAGGTGCTGTCGACGGTGGTACGCCTGCAGCGCGAGCGCGGGCAGAAGTTCGGCGCAGTACAGATCGTCGACATCCTGCTCGGCAAGCGCACCGGCAAGGTCATCCAGTTCGACCACGACCAGCTGTCCGTCTTCGGCATCGGAACCGACCTCACCGAAACCGAGTGGCGGGGCGTCGTCCGGCAGCTGCTGGCGCAGGGACTGCTCGCGGTGGAGGGGGAGTACGGCACTCTGGTGCTCACCGAGGCGAGCGGCACCGTACTGCGGAGCGAGCGGGAGGTGCCGCTGCGCAAGGAGCCGAAGAAGCCGGCCACCTCCCGCTCGCGCTCGACCGGCGCCTCCGGTGGCGACCGCAAGGCCAAGGCCGCCGCGGCCGAGCTGCCCGGCGAACTGCTGCCCGCCTTCGAGGCACTGCGCGCCTGGCGAGCCGAACAGGCCCGTGAACAGGGTGTACCGGCGTACGTCATCTTCCACGACGCCACGCTGCGGGAGATCGTCAGCCGTCGCCCCGCTTCGGTGCGTGAGCTCGGCACGGTGAGCGGTGTGGGCGAGAAGAAGCTGGCGACGTACGGCGAGGGCGTGCTGGCGGTGCTGGCCTCCCTGGACGGGTCGGCTCCGGCTGCCGGTGGCGCACAGGACGCCGACTGGCCGGAGCCGGACGAGGAGCCGGGGCCCGACGACTGGATATAGCCGACTGGACGTGGACGACTGGCTTCCGCGAGCCGGTCCGAGGCGATGCCGGGGGTGTCACAGTCCTCGCGCGGCGTAAGCCCTGACGTCCGCGTCCGAGTCGGCCGTGGCGGTGGCAAGGGCCGCGCTGGCCTCCTCCGTGGCCCGGTGCCGGGTCAGGGCCAGCACCGCCGCCTTGCGCACGTCGGCGTTCGGGTCGGCCAGCGCCTTGGCCAAGGCGGGTACGGCGGTCTCCGCGGCCGCGGCCGACAGCGCGGTGGCGGCACCGGAGCGGACCTGCCACGCCGGGTCGGACAGTGCGGCGACGGAGCGGGCGGCGAGCGGGGCCGGGCAGCCGGTGCCGGCGAGCGCGGCGAGCGCGGCGCCGCGCACCAGCGGATCGGTGTCCTCGGAGAGCCGGTCCAGGGTGGCGGTGAGCAGCTCGCGATCGGCTTCGGTCAGGGACGCCGAGCCGACAGAGGCCAGAGCCTTGGCCACGGTGACCCGGACCTCCCGGGAGGGATCGTCCGCGGCGCCCGCCAGCGGCCGGACCGCGTCGACGGAGACGAGCGCCCGTACGGCCTCGGTACGGACGGCGATGTCGGGGTCGTCCAGCGCCGCCGCGAACACCCCGGCCTCGCCGAGCCGCAGGGCGCGCAGCACATCGAGGGCGGCGGCACGGACCACAGGGTCGGCCGTGGCGAGGGCACCGGTGAGCGCGCTGCCCAGGGCTGCTTCGGGCGGCAGGGTCTCGACCAGTTCGCGCAGCGAGGCAGCGGCGGTCGCGCGGACGTCGGTGTCGGGATCGGACAGGGCTCCGGCCAGGGCCTGTCCGGTGCCGGGCGGCACGGTCTCGGTGAGGACCGAGACGGCCGTACGGCGGACGGCGGCATCCGGATCGGTCAAGTACGGCTCGACCAGGCCGAGTTCGGGTTCCATCTCGGCGAGCCTCAGCAGCTCCAGCAGCCGGGGTGAGGCGGTGCCCGGCGCGCCGCTCCGGTCGGCGGAGGCGGCGGTACGCGCGGACGTCGGTCCCGCGGCGACCGGCGCCACCTGACGCGGCCCGGCCGTGGCCACGTGCTCGGGACGGACCTCGCCGATCCGCCGGGAGGCACCGCCGACCGGCGTGAACTCCTCGACCGGGACCAGATACGGAGCCACGGGACGGGCCGTGAACTCCATCGCACCAGAGGGGGACTTGTGCAGATCGAGATGGTGGAACCAGGAGACGTCGTCGCGCCCGGGGTGGTCGAGGCGGTCGTGGTAGAGGCCCCAGCGGGACTCGGTGCGGGCAAGAGAGGCACGGGCGGCCATCTCGGCGCAGTCCCGGATGAAGGTGACCTCGGCGCAGCGCATCAGCTCGTGCGGGGTGCGGGCGCCCATGGCGGCGATGTCGGCGCGCATCCGCTCGAAGGCCTCCAGGGCGAGGGAGAGCCGCGCACCGGACTTCGGCGGTGCGACGTAGTCGTTCACGAAGCGGCGCAGCTTGTACTCGACCTGGGGCTGCGGCGGGCCGTCCGGGTTGCGCAGCGGGCGGTAGATCAGCTCGTGCGCCTCGCGGACCTGGTCCGTGGGCAGTTCGCCGTCGTACGCCGTGTACTGGGCGGCGTCCGCGCCCGCGAGGTCACCGAAGACGAAGGCGCCGATCATGTAGTTGTGCGGGACGCAGGCGAGGTCCCCGGCGGCGTACAGGCGCGGGACGGTCGTACGGGCGTGGTCGTCGACGCGGACGCCGGAGGCGGAGTGGCCGCCGCACAGGCCGATCTCGGAGATGTGCATCTCGACGTCGTGGGTGCGGTAGTCGTGCCCGCGGCCGGCGTGGAAGGTGCCCCGGGTGGGCCGCTCCGTGGAGTGCAGGATCGACTCCAGCGCGGAGACGGACTCCTCGGGGAGGTGACTGAGCTTGAGGTAGACCGGGCCGCGGTCGCTGGCGACCTCCGCGGCGAACTCGGTCATCATCTGCCCCGACCAGTAGTCGGAGTCGACGAAGCGCTCGCCGTGCCGGTTGACCTGGTAGCCGCCGAAGGGGTTGGCGACGTAGGCGCAGGCCGGGCCGTTGTAGTCCTTGATGAGCGGGTTGATCTGGAAGCACTCGATGCCGGTCAGCTCGGCGCCCGCGTGGTAGGCCATGGCGTACCCGTCGCCGGCGTTGGTGGGGTTCTCGTAGGTGCCGTAGAGGTAGCCGGAGGCGGGCAGGCCGAGCCGGCCGCAGGCGCCGGTGGCGAGGATGACCGCGCCCGCGCGGACGGTGACGAAGGCGCCGGTGCGGGTGTGGAAGCCGGCGGCACCCATGGCCCGCCCCCCGGCGGTCAGGACCCGGACCGGCATCACCCGGTTCTCGATCCGGATCCGCTCCCGCATCTCGCGCCGCCGCAACTGCCGGTAGAGGACCTTTTTGACGTCCTTGCCCTCTGGCATGGGCAGTACGTACGAGCCGGAGCGATGGACCTGGCGGACCGCGTACTCTCCGTGCTCGTCCTTCTCGAACTTGACCCCGTACGACTCCAGCCGCTGGACCATCGCGAAACCGCGGGTCGCGGTCTGGCGGACGGTGGACTGGTCGACGATGCCGTCGTTCGCGCGAGTGATCTCGGCGACGTAGTCGTCGGGTTCGGCACGGCCCGGGACGACCGCGTTGTTGACACCGTCCATGCCCATGGCGAGCGCGCCGGAGTGGCGGACGTGGGCCTTCTCCAGCAGCAGGACGTTCGCGCCGCGCTCGGCGGCGGTCAGGGCGGCCA
Organism: Streptomyces sp. IMTB 2501; assembly: GCF_001953885.1. Classification (GTDB taxonomy): domain Bacteria; phylum Actinomycetota; class Actinomycetes; order Streptomycetales; family Streptomycetaceae; genus Streptomyces. The sequence goes on from NZ_MQUS01000024.1 coordinate 101,507, forward strand.
TGGTGCCGGCGGTGCCGCCGCCGATCACGAGGACGTCGCAGGTCAGCTCCTCGGCGTCAGCGACGGCGGGAATCTCCGAGGGGGTGGCGGCGGGGCTGGTCACCGGGGTGCCTTTCAGGAGCCGAGCGAGGTGAGGATGTCGCGGCGCAGGGCCACGCGTGCGGGGGCGTCGACGGCCCCACGGTCGCGGGGCCCGGGTACGTCGCGGACGGCGGCCACCCGGCCGGAGCCGAGCAGGGCCACGCGGTCGCCGAGGAAGAGGGCCTCGTCCACGTCGTGCGTGACGAAGACGACGGTCGCGCCCGTGCCGCGCAACACCTCCACCAGCAGGTCCTGCATGCCGGAACGGGTCTGGGCGTCGAGGGCACCGAAGGGCTCGTCCATGAGGACCGCGCGCGGGCTGTCGGCCAGCGCGCGGGCCAACTGGGCCCGCTGGCGCTGCCCGCCGGACACCCGGTGCGGCAACTGCCCTGCCTGCACGCTGAGCCCGACGCGAGCAAGCCAGGACTCGGCCCGGGAACGGCGTTCGGAACGCGGTACGCCGCTGATGGCGAGCGGCAGCTCGACGTTCGCGCGCAAGGTGCGCCAGGGCAGCAGCGCGTCCTCCTGGAAGACCAGCGCACGGTCGGCCGACGGCCCGGTCAGCGGCACGCCGTCCACCTCGGCCGCGCCGCCCAGCGGAGGCAGCAGCCCGGCGAGGGTGCGCAGCAGCGTGGACTTGCCGCAGCCGGAGGGGCCCACGACGGTGAGGATCTCGCCGGGGGCCACCTCCAGGTCGACGTCGTGCAACACGGGCGCATCCGGGCGGCCGAGCACGGCGGACCGGAAGACGAGCCGGGTACCGCGTGCGGTCTCCGCCGCCGGCGCGGCTAGGGGAGCGGTTACGGTCTCAGACGAGTTGCTCATCAAGGGCCTCCTCGCTGTCCTTCTGACCCTGCTGCTCGGACTGGGCCTGGTGCTCGGAATCGCCGTCGGCGCGAACGGGGGCGGCGACACGCCCGGGCGTGCGGGTGCGGCCACCGGGGACGTACGAGGCGCGGGGCAGCCAGCGGGTCAGGCGCCGGCCGAGAAGTTCCACGGCCGTGGAGGTGACCCAGCCGAGGACGCCGATCGTGACCATGCCGACGAAGACGTCGGGGTAGTTCACCACCGTGTAGTCCTGCCAGGTGCGGTAGCCGACCCCGTACTGGCCGGAGATCATCTCGGCGGAGATCACGCAGATCCACGACACGCCGATACCGACCGACAGCCCGCCGAAGATGCCGGGCAGCGCGCCGGGCAGCACGACCGAGGCGAGGATCCGCAGCCGTCCGCCGCCCATGGTGCGTACCGCCTCCTCCCACACAGGGGTCAGCGCGCGGACCGCGTGCCGGGTGGAGACCAGTACTGGGAAGAAGGCCGCGGCGCAGGTGATGAAGACGATGCCCTGCTCGTTGGAGGGGAACAGGAGGATCGCCACCGGGACGAGGGCGATCGCCGGGATCGGGCGGATCACCTCCAGGACCGGGCCCAGCAGATCCTCGGCGAGGCGCGAGCGGGCCACGAGTACACCGGTCGCCACGCCCAGGACGGCGGCGAGCACGAAGCCGGTGAGGATCCGGGTGAGGCTGTCGGTGAGGTCGGTCCAGTAGTCGCTGCCGGAGAGCCGGCCAGCGAAAGCGCGGGCCACGTCGGTGACCGTCGGGAACTGCGAGAAACGCAGCCACAGGTCGACGTCCAGACTTGTCAGCAACTGCCACAGGCCGAGGAAAGCGGCCAGGGAGGCCGTCCGCAGCGCATACCGGGCCAGGGGCCGCCGGGTCATGAGGCCTGCTCCAGAGCATCGCGGTACGACACGGTACGGGCGCCGTCGTGGGCGGTGACGTAGGCCTGCGCGGTCGCAGGGGTGACGAAGGGGAGCAACTGGTTGCCGTCGGCCACCCAGACCGCCTTGTTGGCGAACCACAGGGTGCCGGTGGTGGCGTCCGGCACGTAGGCGGCGCGGGTGCCGTTGCGGTGCCCGGCCAGGTACGCCAGCAACTCCTTCGCGGACTTGAAGGAGATGGTCTCCTCGCTGCCCTTGGGCCACACCTCGCTCGCGGCCGGCGCGGGTGATGCGTTGAGCTGCTGGGTGTACGCGGAGCCGAGGGCCTTCTTGACGTACTGGTCGTCGACGAAAGAGGCCACGTCGATGTCGCCGGTCAGCTTGGCGGCCTTCAGCACGGCCACGTCCTGCTTCAGCGCGGAGACGAGTTGGGGCTTGACGGCGGGGTCGAAGGTGGCGATGCCGTGGGCGCCGTTGTAGAGGTAGACGACCTCGGCGGGAAGGCCTGTGGCCTCGGCGACCTTCTCCGCCGCGGCGACGGGGCGAGTGTTGAGGTAGTCCGTTGCCTCCTCCTGGGCCTTGAGGAAGGCCTCCAGGACGGCCGGGTACTGCTTGGCGAAGTCCTCGCGTGCGGTGACGCCGTGGAAGGTGGGGAGGTTCAGCTGGGCGCCGTCGTACAGGGCCTTCGCCTTGCCCTGGTAGGCGAGCAGGCCCGGCCAGGCGACGAACTGCGACAGGGCGTCCACACTGCCGGCGGAGAGCGCCGAAGCGCCCACGGCAGGCTGCTGGTTGAGTTTGGAGATGCCCTTGTCGGGGTCGATGCCGGCGCGCTGCAGGGCCCGGACGAGGGTGCCGTCGGCGGCGGAGCCGACGCTCGTGGAGATCTTCTTGCCCTCCAGGTCCTTCAGGCTGGTGAGTTGCGAATCGGGCGCGGTGACGACGGTGTTGAGGCCGCCGCGCAGGTTGTAGCCGGTCACCGAGACCAGCTGGGTGGGGCGGCCGAGCTGCTTGCCTCGGGCGGCGTTGAGCAGCAGCGGGAAGTCACCCATCGAGCCGATGTCGATCTTGCCGGCAGTCATCTGGGCGGTGATCGGGGCGCCGGTGGCGTAGTCCTGCCAGTCGACCTTGTAGGTGTGGCCGTCGTGCAGGGAGTTGAGCTGCTTCTCGAAGGAGCCGAGGGAACGCAGCAAGGTGCCCGCGGTTACGGTGTTGATGGTCTTGGACTGGTAGCCGACGGTCACGGTGACTGTGGAGCCGTTGCCCGCCTCGGCACTGCCGCCGCAGGCGGACAGGGGAAGGAGGAGCACGGCTGCCGCTGCGGTAACTGCCTTTCGTTTCATGATGGTTGTCCCTCTCACCGCAGCAGATAGGGCATGTTGACCGTGACGGCTCCGGTGGGGCAGCGGGCCGCGCAGGGGCCGCAGTACCAGCACTCGTCGACGTGCATGTACGCCTTGCCGTTGGTCTCGTCGATGGCGAGGGAGTCCAGCGGGCACATGTCCACGCAGAGGGTGCAGCCGTCGATGCACTTCGACTCGTCGATGGTCACGGGCACGTCGGCCCGCTGGGGCGCCAAGGGCATGGCTGTCTCCAGGAAACGTGCAGGCAGGGATGTGTGCAGGCGGAGGACTACGACCGGTGGAGCAGGCCGCTCATGGTGATCCGGTCGCCGCGGAAGCGGATGAACTCCAGGTCGACGGGGCGGCCGTCGGCGAGGTGGGTGAGGCGTTCCAGCATCAGTACGGCGGCGCCGCGCGGGGCCTGGAGCACGGCGGCGGAGTGAGTGTCCGCGTTCACCGCCTCCAGGGTGATCTCGGCGTGGCCGAGGCGCTGGCCGGTGATGCCTTCCAGGAGGCGGAAGACATCGGTGTTCTCCAGGTCGGCGCCGAGCAGGGCGGTGCCGATGTCGAGCGGGATGTATGTGAGGTCGAGGGAGAGGGGGAGGCCGTTCAGGCGGCGCAGGCGCTCGATGTAGAGGACGTCGGCGCCGGCGGGGACGCGGAGGCGGTCGGCCACCGGGGCGGGGGCGGGTGCGGGTCCCATCGTGCGGACCTCGTTGGTGACGTGGCCGTGTTCGCGGAGGGTTTCCGCGAGGCCCATCAGGCGGTCGAGCCCGTGCGGGTACTTCTGGGCGACGACCACGGTGCCGACTCCGGGCAGCCGTTCCACCAGGCCTTCGGCCCGGAGGAGGTCCAGGGCCTGGCGGACGGTGTTGCGGGAGGCGCGGTAGTCGACGGAGAGGGTCGACTCGTGGGGGAGGGGGCCGTTCTGGAAGGCGCCGGTGAGGATCTGGTGGCGCAGCAGGTCGGCGAGTTGCCGGGCCCGGTCCGCACGCAGCCGGCGACGCGTGCGGTGGGCGGCGACGGTGGTCGCGGCGCCCTGACCGGCGTGGTCGCGGGGGCGGTCGGTGGGTGGCATGGCTGGAACCATACCGATGCGATAGGGAAAGTCGTGTTGCTGAAGTGTTGCGCCAGGTACGGGGGCGTTGGATGCCTGGCTGAGCTGTGGCTTTCCGTCAAGGGCGGGAAGATCTGCCACCCGGTGGGACGGTCAGGACAGTGCCGTCAGTCCCGGAGCGAACGTGATCAGGAGCGGTAGCAGCGGCACCAGGGCGGCCACCGTCGTCGTCAGGGCCCGGTGCCGGCGCAGCAGCCGGGGCGGCGGCTCCAGCAGGCGGTTCACGCGCTCGCCGAGCAGTCGGCGGCTGGAGTCGCAGGACAGGACGCCCCGGTGCTGGTTCAGCTCGATCAGCGCGAGGGCCGTGGTGAGGTGGCCGCAGCGGCGGGACGCCGTGTCATCGGCGGCCAGCTCGACCAGGCGGTGCGTCTGGTCGCAGAAGTGCGCGAACAGCGGCACGCGCGGGAAGCCGGTGGCGAGCGCCGTGGACAGGTGCAGCAGCCAGTCGTGGTGGGCACGCGCGTGCCCGCGTTCGTGGGTGAGGACGGCGTCCAGCTGGTGGTCGGTGAGGCGCTGCAGCGCCCCCGTGGTGACGACCAGCTGCGGCGGGTGTCCCGGCATCCACCAGGCGTCCGGATACTCGTCCTCCAGCACCAGCATGGGGCCGCGCGCCGCCGGCAGCCCGGCCGGCAGGTCGGGGGCGCGCTCGCGCAGTTGCGCGCGGGCCTGGCCGCGGCTGCGGCGCGCCTCGACGAGTTCCCGGGCCAGCATCGCCGTCGTCCAGGCCGCCCCGCAGGCCAGCAACACGGTAAGGGCGGCGGCCCACACCGGCGCGGAGGAGAGGTCGTAGGCGGCGGTGACGGACGGCGGCGCGGGGGCGAACACGCGGTCGCGGACGGTGTGGAAGACGGCCGTCGTGCCCAGGACCAGGGCGGCCAGGCAGCACAGCAGGACAGTGGCGACCAGGCACTGCCACACCCACAGCGCGACCACGGGTTCCCGGTCGGGCCAGGTGGCACGGGTCAGCGCGCGCGGTGCCGGCAGGGCGGCCGTCAGGGCGACGACGCTCAGCAGGAGCAGGCAGACGGTCATGCCGGGGCTCCGGTTCCTGGTCGGAGAGTTGTGCGGGTGTCGGGTGGTGCGGGGCGATGCGCCGAGGGCGCGTCGCGTGGTGCGTGTCCGCCCAGTATGACGGTGAGGGGCCGCGGGAGGCAGGTCTCGGCAGCGATCCTTCCCGCGGTTTCCGCCGCCTGCTCTCCCGCATGTCCGGCTTGCCCGCCCCAGGGGAGTGGGGCTCTTACGTCTTCCGCTCCCGCAGGGCTTGCCGTACGGCCTCCAGGATGTCGTCCTCTGCGAACTCCAAGGCCACCGCCCAGGCCACGAAGTCCCTGGTTCCAGCCGCGAGTTCCGCTGTCTCGCGGCGGCGGGCGCCCGGTGGCGGAGGGGCCACGCGCGTGCCCGCGCCGCGCCGGGTCCGGATCAGGGACGCCGCCTCCAGTGCGCGGTAGGCGCGGGCCACGGTGCCCGCCGCCAGGCCAAGGTCCGCGGCCAGCTGCCGTACCGTCGGCAGCCGCTCGCCCTCGGCCAGCCGTCCGCTGCTGATCAGGGCGGCGAGCTGGGTGCGGATCTGCTCGTACGGCGGGACCGGGCTGGTCGTGTCGACCCGGACGGCTGCGCCACTCACCGGCGCACCGCTCGGTCCGCCCGGCGGAGCCGTCCCGCCCGGGGCGAGCAGACGGTGAAGAGCAGCCACGGGGCGGTCACCAGCGAGACCAGGGCCAGCGGCACCAGGAACACGGTCGACACGGTTCCCGCGGTCCCGTCGCAGCTCATGCTCATCAGGGCGGCCGAGGCCGTCACGGCCGCGCCCAGCAGCGAGGTGGAGACGACGATCCCCCAGGCGGCCACGATCGCCAGCGAGCGGTCACGGCGGGACTGCTCGTCGCCGGGCCGGGTGGCGATGCGCCGCAGTGACCAGCCGCAGGCGCCCGTGGCGACGGCGAGGGAGGCCAGCATGGGCAGGCCGTAGTACAGGCCGGGCCAGGGGCCGTGCGCCTCGGTCACCCCGTGGCAGGTCAGGGTGAGTCGGCGGCCCGCCCGTCCCAGGTCGTCCGGTGAGGCCACCGCGCCTGCCGTCGCGAGCAATGCCGTCAATGCGACCGAGAGGACGGCCAGCAGCGCGGTCATCCGGGGCGGTACGTGGTCGCGGACCCGGCGCGGTTGGAGCCCGGCGGTGCGGACGGCTCCACGGGCCGGCACGGTCAGCGCGTCGCCTGCCAGGACGCCGGCGGCCGCGCACAGTCCGAACGCCGGGGCGGCGTACAGGACGCCGTTGCCGTGGTCGAGGGGGGACAGCAGGCAGGTTGCCAGGGCGCCCGCGGCGACCCCCGTCCAGCGGGCGTAGCGGTCGACCGGCCCCCGTGTGGCGGCCGAGGAGAGGGTCACGTCGAAGTCGGTCATGGAAGTCCCCGTGGAAGCACGTCTTGTACTCACCGCTTGTATCAAGCGGTGAGTACAAGATGCCGACTCCGTCAGGTTTGTGTCAACCTCTTGCTACAAGGTGGCGTTCACCCCGCCACGACCCGCCCGCTGACCTCCCCCAGCCCGACGCGGCGCCCGTCCGGCCCGGGAGCCCAGGCCGACAGGGTCACCACGTCGCCGTCCTCCAGGAAGGCCCGCTTGCCGTCGGGGAGTTCGAGGGGGTCTTGGCCGTTCCAGGTCAGCTCCAGCAGGGAGCCGCGCTGGCGTTCCTCGGGGCCGCTCACCGTGCCTGAGCCGTACAGGTCACCGGTGCGCAGCGAGGCGCCGTTCACCGTCATGTGGGCGAGCTGCTGGGCGGCGGTCCAGTACATCGTCGAAAAGGGCGGCTCGGAGACCACATGGCCGTTGATCGCGACGGAGATGCGCAGGTCGTAGCCGCCGGGCTCGATACCGGGCGCCGAGTCGTCCAGATAGGGCAGCAGCGGGTGCGTGCGCTCGGGAGGCGCCACGCGCGCGTGCTCCAGTGCTTCCAGTGGGGTGATCCATGCCGACACCGAGGTGGCGAAGGACTTGCCGAGGAAGGGGCCGAGGGGGACGTACTCCCAGGCCTGGATGTCCCGCGCGGACCAGTCGTTCAGCAGGCAGAGGCCGAACACGTGGTCTCGGAAGTCGGCCAGCGCGACCGGGCTGCCCAGCGCGGAGGGCACGCCCACGACGAAGCCGACCTCGGCCTCGATGTCCAGCCGGACCGACGGGCCGAAGGCGGGCGCCGGATCGGTCGGGGCCTTGCGCTGCCCGGACGGCCGTACGACGTCCGTGCCGGAGACCACCACTGTGCCGGAGCGGCCGTGGTAGCCGATCGGCAGATGCTTCCAGTTGGGGGTGAGGGAGTCCGCGGCGTCCGGGCGGAAGATCTGGCCGACGTTTCGCGCGTGGTTCTCCGAGGCGTAGAAGTCGACGTAGTCCGCCACCTCGAAGGGCAGGTGCAGGGTCACCTCGGAGAGATGGCGGAACAGCGGCTCGATCGCCTCGTGGTACGCGGGGTCCGTGATCCAGGACGTGATCACGCGCCGTACGTCCGACCAGACCGGGCGGCCGGCGGCGAGCAGCGCGTTGAGGGTGGGCCGCGCGAGCAGGGAGTGGTACGGCGAGCCCAGGGCGGCGGCCGCGGCGCCCGCGTCGAGGACGTGCTCCCCGAACCGGACACCGACCCTCCGTTCCGTGCTGCCGGACGGCGAGAACACGCCATAGGGGAGGTTGTGCGGGCCGAAGGGGTTGCCCTCGGGGACGTCGAAGGGGGGCATGGGGTACTGCCTCACTCTCATCCGGGCCGTGCGTGGCGATGCGTTCCATGTGGTCGCGCCACACGTTACGGCCGCAACGCGTGTCTTGGGCAGTGCCTCGGACGGCACCCTCAGGGGTGTCCGAAAGGCGTGCGTAGTGATGTCTTCGAAAGGTTGCTCGCACCCTGTCTAAAGAGTTCGCAATGTCCGAATAGGCCTTGTCGGAAGGGGCAATTCCGGCTTAGCGTCCTTTGGGGACACGGACGGGGTGGGTCCGTTCCAATGGGGGGACACGTGGGGGGACCCGTGGCCGAAAGTGTCGTCGGTGTGCCGTTCGAGGCGGACCGTGAAGTGCCGGGACTGATCGTCAAGTTCGGCGACTATCCGCTGCATCATGGCGGCGTCGGAGCGATCCGCAGCCTGGGCCGGCTCGGCGTGCCCATGTATGCCGTCACCGAGGACGCGTACACGCCCGCGGCCTCCTCGCGTTATCTGAAGAAGGCCTTCGTGTGGCCGACGACCGGTGCGGAGGATCCGGGCCGCCTGGTCGAGGGACTGCTGCGCATCGGCCGCCGTATCGGCCGCCCCAGCGTCCTCGTCCCGACCGACGAGGAGGCTGCCGTACTGATCGCCGAGCACCAGGACGAGCTGGCCGGATCCTTTCTCTTCCCGCGGGTCGACCCCGAGCTGCCGCGCCGGCTCGCCAGCAAGCAGGGCCTGCACGAACTGTGTGTGGAGCACGGCATCGCGAGCCCCGCGTCGGCGTTCCCGGAGTCGTACGACGACATCGTCGCCTTCGCCGACACGGCCCGCTTCCCGGTGGTGGCCAAGAACCGCGAGGCGTTCGTCCGGCGCAGCAGGCCCGCAGTCAACGGCACCACGAGGATCGCCACCCGCGAGGGCCTGCTCACCCTCGCGCGTGACTGGGGCGACGAGCCGGGCGTGATCCTCCAGGAGTACCTGCCGCGCGAGGAGGCCGAGGACTGGATCGTGCACGCCTGCTTCGACCAGGACTCCAGCCCCCTGGCGCTGTTCACCGGCGTCAAGGTCCGCTCGTGGCCGCCGCACGCCGGCATGACGGCGAACGCGTACGTGGTCGACAACCCGGAACTCACCGACCTCGCCGCGCGTTTCATCAAACAGATCGGCTACAGCGGCATCATCGACCTCGACCTGCGCTTCGACCGGCGCGACGGCCAGTACAAGCTCCTGGACTTCAACCCGCGCATGGGCGCCCAGTTCCGCCTCTTCGAGAACGAGTCGGGAGTGGACGTCGTACGCGCGATGCACCTGAATCTGACCGGCCGCGCCGTACCGGAGGGGGAGCAGCGCGCCGGCCACCGCTACATCGTGGAGAACATCGACCTCCCCGCCCTTCTCGCCTACCGCCGCAGCGGCTATACGACGCCGCACGCGCCGGCCCGGGCGAGCGGGACGGAGCTGGCCTGGCTCGCGGGTGACGACCCGCTGCCGTTCCTCACGATGCTCGCCCGCTTCGTGCGCCCGGGCGCGAAGCACCTCTATCAGCTGTGGCGGACCAACCGCCGCGGCAGCAGCACCTCCACGAAGTAGGCAAGGCCACCAAGAGTGGCGCACCGTGTCCTGGGGAGGGACTTCGTGACTCGACCGGTTGCAGTCATCGGGGCCGGGCCGTTCGGCCTGTCCACCGCCGCCCATCTGCGGGCGCGCGGCATTCCCGTCCGCGTCTTCGGTGACCCCATGGTCAGCTGGCGCGATCACATGCCCGACGGCATGCTCCTGAAGTCGACACCCGCCGCCTCGAATTTCGACTGCCCGCAGCCCGGCCACGCCCTCGCCGACTACTGCGACGCGGCCGGGATCCGCCGCCTGGTGACCGACGAGGACATCATCCCGGCGGATACGTTCATCGGCTACGGCGAGTGGTTCCAGCAGAAGCTGGTCCCCGACCTGGAGCGGGTGCGGGTCGTCGCCGTGGACCGCGCCAGGAGCGGAGGCTTCGAACTGAAGCTGGACTCGGGTGAGATGTTCACCGCGCGCGCGGTCGTCGTCGCCACCGGACTGTCGGGCCTCTCGCACCTGCCGGCGGAGTTCGCGGGCGCCGCGGCGGACGGACCGGCACCCACGGGCCCGGTCTCGCACAGCTCCCAGCACCACGACCTGAGCCGGTTCGCGGGCAAGGAGCTGATCGTGGTCGGCGCCGGCCAGTCCGCGCTGGAGACGGCGGCGCTCGCCGCCGAAGCGGGGGCACGCGTGCGTGTCGTCGCGCGCGGCCGCGGCCGGGTCGCCTTCGGCGCCCCGCCCTGGGAGCAGCCGAAGCTGCGCCCCGAGTCCCCCTTCGGCAACGCGTGGTCGCTGTGGGCGCTCAGCTACTACCCGCACCCCTACCGCTACCTGCCCGAGGCCATCCGCCACTACCTGGTCCGCCGCGTCCTCGGACCGCTCGGCGCCTGGTGGCTGCGCGAGCGTTTCGAGAGCGCCGTGCAGGTGCAGGAGGTCGAGCGGGTCGTGGCTGCCGAGGTGGCGGACGGCAGCCCCGTCCTCACGGTGCGTACGCACGGCGGGAGCACCGAGCGGCTCACCGCCGACCATGTCATCGCGGCCACCGGCTACCGCGTCGACATTGCGGCGATGGACTTCCTCGGCCCCGAACTGCGCACCCGGCTCGCGGTGAGCCGTGGCACACCCAAGCTCGGCCCCGGCTGTGTCTCCTCCGTGCCCGGCCTGTACTTCACCGGCCTGCCGGCGGCGTCGTCGTACGGCCCGGTGATGCGCTTCGTCTGCGGCACGGAGTTCGCCTCCCCGCGGCTGACGAAACACCTGGCGGCGGCCTTCGGCTGAATCCGAGCAAGGCCGGCGCGAGCACTTGAGGACGTCAGCAAGGAGGCGGTGGGTACCACTTGGGGATGATCAGTACGTAAGTACGCAGGACGACAAGATGAGTCGGCGGGGCGCGGTATCCGTATTCTCTGATCATGGCAGCCTCCCCCGCATGTGCACTGATCGCCACCGACCTGGACGGAACGCTGCTGCGCGGCGACGACACCGTCTCCGAACGGTCGCTCGCCGCGCTCGCGCGGGTGGCGCGGGCCGGTGCCCGGCACCTGGTGGTGACGGGCCGCCCGGCCCCGCGGGTTCGGCCCCTCCTCGCGTACCTCGGCTGCACGGGGCTCGCGGTGTGCGGGCAGGGCGCACAGGTCTACGACGCCGGATCCGGGCGCCTGTTGTGGTCGGTGCGGTTGGACCGGGAACTGGCCGAGACCGCGCTCGGCAAGATCGAGGCGGAGGTGGGGCAGGTCTACGCGGCCGTCGACCAGGACGGCGTCGACGGGCTCACGCTCATCGAGCCCGGCTATCTGATGCCGCACCCGACCCTGCCCGCGGTGCGGGTCGGCCGGCGTGACGACCTGTGGTGCGAGCCCATCAGCAAGGTGCTGCTGCGCCATGCCACCCTGTCCGACGACGAGTTGGCCGCCATCGCGCGCGCGGTGGTGGGCTCGCTCGCGACGGTCACCATGTCGGGGCCGGGGACCGTGGAACTCCAGCCGTCCGGGGTGACGAAGGCGACCGGTCTCGCACTGGCCGCCGAGCGGCTCGGCATCGCCGCACAGGAGGCCCTGGCGTTCGGCGACATGCCCAACGACATCCCGATGTTCGACTGGGCCGGACACGGGGTCGCCATGGCCAACGCACATCCCGAACTCAAGGCGGTGGCCAATGAGATCACCCTGTCGAACGAGGCCGACGGCATCGCGGTCGTCCTCGAAAGACTGTTCCCGACCGACTGACCGGCACATCAGTACACGACCGATGGAACCGCACATCGGCACACGGCCGATCGACCGGCACATCGCTACCCGACCGGCTGACCGGCCCCTCGGTGCGCGACCGCCCGTGGCAGGTCCGGTGGATGCCCGGCGGCCGTCCGGCACGCCCCCGTCCGTCAGGTGCGGGTGCGTGCCGAACGGCCGGTGTCACTCCGGTCCGCCGGACGGGCGGGGGCTGTCAGTACGCGCTGTAGACGTTGTCGATCGACCCGTAGCGCGCGGCGGCGTAGTTGCAGGCCGCGGTGATGTTGGCGACCGGGTCGTAGAGGTCGAACGCCGTACCGGCCACGTGGTAGGCGTTGAAGGTCGGCTGGATGACCTGGAGCAGGCCCTTGGACGGGGTGCCCGCGGCGGCGTTGGAGTCCCAGTTGTTGATGGCCAGCGGGTTGCCGGAGGACTCGCGCATGATGTTGCGGTAAATGCCGTAGTAGCTGCCCGGGATGCCCTTGTGGGCCATGATCGCGAGCGACTCGCGGATCCAGCCGTCGAGGTTGTTCGGGTACCTGACGGGGGTGGTGGAGGCCACCTTGGCGGCCTTCGTGCCGGTGGCCGCGGAGGCACTGGTGGCGCCGATGAGCGGCACGGCGAGGACGGCGGCACCGGTGCCGACGGCGGCAAGGGCGCGGAAGAGACGGTTGGTCCGGGTACGGCGGTGCTGAGCGGAAGCAGGCATGGGGAAGTCCTCTCCGGCGCCTGCGAGGTGAGCTGTCGGGTTCGGGCGGGGAGGTGCCCGGCCGTGCCTCGGGAAAGGCACGGCTTCACCCCTAGCCGTTCCGGTGCGACGTGTGCCGACCGGTCCGGCGACTTACCTGGGTCCCCCGCTCCTGCCGTACGAATGGGGTCGTCGATGGGTTATGCGGGCGGCGGCAGGATTCGGCGTCCGCCCGGTGGCCGGGAACGTATGCGAGAGCACATGTCGGGAACAAGTACCAGATTCACAGAACGCACCATTTGACCTTGATCTGTGCCCTATGAGGTGCTTGATCCTTTGCGGTTGCCAATTCTCAACTCGTCGACGCGGCAAGGGGGGAGGGGTTTCGCGCGAGCGTAGGGATGCGGGTGGGTGTCAGTGACTCAACTCACGAAGTAGCAAAGTAAAGCAAATCGGACATAGGGGATTTGGGTGGTTCGGTTGGATGGTGGAGCCCATGGTGCGATGCCTGTCGTTGTCGTGGCGGTCGCGTCCGCGCGAAGGGTCGCAGGGGGAATCATGGCGGAGGGGTGTGCGGGAGGGTTGCGCGGAGGGGGTGCGCGTTACTCCGCTCGCCTCTTGGTTCGCGACAAAGCGGGCGGGTTCCTGTTAAGTCGATGAATGTCCGTTATTAGCACTTGATCAAAAACATACCGGTCATGATCTGATACCGCCTGGGCTGGACCGGTGGGCGCTATCGGTGATCGAAAGAGGACCGGATACGCTGACTTGAGTGATGGCAGCGACCTATCGACAAACCGTGTAATCGCCAGCAGACACCAGCAGACAGGAGACCCCTCGTGACCGTCGTCGGGCCGTTCGGGCTGAGCGTGCGGGACCAGGCTCTGGAAGCCGATGTCCAGGTCGGATTGGCGGCTGTCGAGGAAGGCTTGCTCGAGGCCACCAAGAGCGAGGTCCCGTTCATCACGGAGGCCGCGCAGCACCTCGTGCGAGCCGGTGGGAAGCGGTTCCGGCCGCTGCTCGTGATGCTCGCGGCCCAGTTCGGCGACCCCTACGCGCCGGGCATCGTGCCGTCCGCCGTGGTCGTGGAGCTGACCCATCTCGCCACGCTGTACCACGACGACGTCATGGACGAGGCTGCCGTGCGGCGCGGTGTGGACAGTGCCAACACCCGCTGGGGCAACTCCGTCGCGGTCCTCACCGGCGACTTTCTCTTCGCTCGCGCCTCCCAGATCCTCGCCGACCTCGGCCCCGAGGCGGTCCGGGTGCAGGCCCTCGCGTTCGAGCGGCTGGTCACGGGCCAGATCCTGGAGACCGCCGGCCCCTCGGACGGCCGCGACCCGGTCGAGCACTACCTGGACGTGCTCGGCGGCAAGACGGGCTCGCTGGTGGCGGTCTCGTGCCGGTTCGGCGCGATGATGTCGGGTGCCGACGAGACGGTCGTCGACGTGCTCACCCAGTACGGCGAGCGGCTCGGGGTCGCCTTCCAGCTCGCCGACGACGTCCTGGACATCGCCTCCGACTCGCACGAGTCCGGCAAGACTCCCGGTACCGACCTGCGCGAGGGCATCCCCACCCTGCCCGTGCTCCGGCTGCGCGAGCGGGCGGCCCGGCTCGGCCTGCCCGAGGACATCGCGCTGTGCGAACTCCTCGACTCCGACCTCAGCGACGACGCCCGGCACGCCGAGGCGCTGGCCGGGCTGCGCGCGCACCCCGCGCTGGAGCAGGCCCGCCGGGACACCGTCCGGTACGCGGAGGAAGCCCGCGCCGCGCTGGCGCCGCTCAGGGAATGCGACGCCAAGGCAGCGCTGATGGAGCTGTGCGACGCGGTGGTCCACCGCGCCGGCTGACGTCCGGCCGATCACCTCGGCCGACATGGTCGGCCGACCCCGGCTGACCGCAGCGGCTGATGCCCGGTCGGCCGTGTCGGCTCGCCCCCGGCCGGCCCTGGCCGGCTGCCGGCCGCCGTGTTCACGCCTCGCGGTGCGGCCGGTCGTACGGACCCGTGCGACCCCTTACAGCCCTGTCCGTTCCGGTGAGACCCTTACGGGTCGGGGGAGCGACTGCCCCTACGTGTCATACCGCAGTCGTACACGTAGTTGGCTCCGAGGTCTGACGCTTCCTCAAGGCTGATTTGATGGGATGGAAGCCACGGAAATCACCACCCCTCACCGATTCGGGTGAGAATGGCGGCTCTGGTGGACCAGCGTGAGGACAGCCGCCGCCGACGACGGAGGTAAGGCACACATGGCACCGTACGAATCCGACGACGCAGTGGACGCCGCGCAAGCGGACGCCGCTCGGGACGAGGACCCGCGCGCCGGACGCCGCAAGGCCGCCCGCTACGCGGTCCCGGTCGCGGTGGTGGGGGTGGCGGCGGCCACGATCGGGCTGGTCCCGGCGCTCGCCGCCTCCGGTAACCCGGACCTGCCCAAGATCACTGCCAAGCAGCTCATCGAGAAGATCGCCAAGTCGGACGTGCAGCAGCTGTCCGGCACCGTGCGAGTCAGCACCGACCTGGGCCTGCCCAACCTCGGGGGGCTGGAGAACAACCTGGCCTCCGGCGCCGCGAAGGGCTCCGGCGACGGCTCCTCCGCCGACCCGCAGTCGCAGCTCACCTCGCTCGTCTCCGGCACGCACACGCTGCGCGTCGCCGCCGACGGCCCGGAGAAGCAGAAGCTGTCGCTGCTGGAGAGCGGCTCCGAGTACAGCCTGATCCACAACGGCAAGGACGTGTGGGGGTACGACAGCAAGAGCAACGCGGTCTACCACTCCACTTCGGCCGACTCCGGCAAGGACCGCAAGGCCGAGCCCCCGGCCACGCCGAAGGACTTCGCCGACCAGGCGCTGAAGTCGGTGGACGACACCACGTCCGTCACCGTCGACGGCACCGAGCAGGTCGCCGGCCGCGACGCCTACAAACTGCTGATCAAGCCCCGGCAGTCCGGCACCACGGTCGGCGCGATCAGCATCGCCGTAGACGCGAAGACGGGCATGCCGCTGAAGTTCACGCTGACGCCGAAGAGCGGCGGCGCCGCCGTCCTCGACGCGGGCTTCACCCAGGTCTCCTTCGCCAAGCCGGCCGCGTCCGCCTTCAGCTTCACGCCGCCCAAGGGCGCGAAGGTGACGGAGGAGAAGCAGGACTCCGCGGCCCGGGAGCACGGGCGCGAGTCACGCGAGGGCTTCGCCAAGGGCATGAAGGGCACGGGCGTCCTCGGCAAGGGCTGGACGTCCATCGCGACCTTCGACACCGGTGCCAAGGGCGGCCTGCCGACCGGCTCCCAGGGCGGCGACCTCGGCGGCTTCGTCGGCTCGCTCGGCGAGAAGGTCTCCGGCAAGTTCGGCAAGGGCACGGTCTTCTCCACCCGCCTGGTCAACGCCCTGATCACCGACAACGGCAAGGTCTACGCCGGCACGGTGACCAAGGACGCCCTGGTGAAGGCGGCCGACGCGGGGAAGTGAGTGACCCCTTCCGGGCACGGCGGGACGTGATCGTACGTTGATCCTTCGGGGGCAGGACGAATCGAGGGGGAGCCGATGGACGAACCGTCCGCCACGGAGCGGGACGCGAGGGGCGCGGGGGAAGCGGGGGACGCCGAGCAGCGAGCCCCGGCTCCGGGCCGTGCGGAGGCGAGCGGCGCTGTCACCGCCCCGGAGCCGGGGCGGGTGCAGGACGGCGTCATCGTCACCCGTGGTCTCACCAAGCGCTACCGCGGCGGACAGCTCGCCGTCGACGGGCTCGACCTGACCGTCCCGGCGGGCAGCGTCTTCGGCTTCCTCGGTCCCAACGGCTCGGGCAAGACCACCACCATCCGCATGCTGATGGGCCTGATCGAACCGACGGCGGGCACGGCCCGCGTGCTGGGCCGCCCGATGCCCCGGGCGGCCCGTGCCGTACTGCCGCAGGTCGGCGCGCTCATCGAGGGCCCGGCCCTGTACGGGTTCCTCTCCGGCCGGGACAACCTGCTGCGCTACGACGCCGCCGACCCGACCGCCGACCCCCGCACCCGGCGCGCCCGCGTCGCCGCCGCCCTGGACCGGGTGGGTCTCGCGGCGGCAGCGGGCAAGAAGGCGAAGGCCTACTCGCTCGGCATGAAACAGCGCCTGGGCCTCGCCGCCGCGTTGCTCCAGCCGCGTCGGCTGCTCGTCCTGGACGAGCCCACCAACGGCCTCGACCCGCAGGGCATGCGTGAGATCCGTACCCTGATCCGGGAGTTGGCCGCCGACGGCACCACCGTCTTCCTCTCCTCCCACCTCCTCGACGAGATCGAGCAGGTGTGCACGCATGCGGCGGTGATGGCGCGGGGCCGGCTTCTTACGCAGGGCGCGGTGGCCGACCTGGCGGCCGGGGCGCGCGGCCGGCTGGTGGTGACCACCCCGGATCCGGCCGAGGCGGCCCGGGTGCTGAAGGAGCAGGGTGTCGGGGACGTCACCGTCGACGGCGACCGGGTCACCGGCGAACCGCCCGTGCGGGACCTCGCCGAGGTGAACGCGGCCCTGGTCGCGGCGGGGGTGCGGGTCCGGGGCTTCATGGTCGAACGGGCCTCGCTGGAGGACGCGTTCGTGGCGCTGACGGGGGAGGGCTTCGATGTCGCGGGCTGAGACGGCGGCCGGCGCAGAGACCGTTCCCGGATCCGAGCCGGTCGGCGGAGACAAGCCGGTCCCTGGATCCGCCGTCCGCCGGCCGAGTCCGTTGTGGACGTTCGGGCTGCTGCGCAGCGAGTTGGTCACGACCGTCCGGCGCTGGCGCACGCTCGCCCTGCTCGGTGTGCTGGCCGCGGTGCCGGTGCTGGTCGGGATCGCGGTGAAGATCCAGACACGGGGCGGCGGGACGGCGGACCACAGTGGCCAGGGCCCGGCCTTCATCTCACAGATCACCAACAACGGCCTGTTCCTGGTGTTCACGGCGCTGGCCGCGACCCTGCCGTTCTTCCTGCCGATGGCCGTCGGAGTGGTCGCGGGCGACGCCATCGCGGGTGAGGCGGGCGCGGGCACCCTGCGCTATCTGCTGGTCGCCCCGGCCGGCCGCACCCGGCTGCTGCTCACCAAGTACACGACGGTGATGGCCTTCTGCGTGCTGGCCACCCTGGTCGTCGCCGTCTCGGCGCTGCTCGTCGGCGCGCTGCTCTTCCCGCTGGGCGACCTCACGACCATCTCCGGTACCCGGATCAGCTTCACCGAGGGCCTCGGCCGGGCTCTGCTGATCGCCCTGGTGGTCGCCGCCTCACTGGTCGGCGTGGCGGCGCTCGGCCTGTTCGTGTCGACGCTCACGGGCAGCGGTATCGCGGCGATGGCGACCACCGTCGGCCTGCTCATAAGCGTGCAGATCCTCGACCAGATACCCCAGTTGCACGCGCTCCAGCCGTACCTCTTCTCGCACTACTGGCTGTCCTTCGCCGACCTGATGCGCGACCCCCTCTACTGGGACGACCTGGTGAAGAACCTCGGCCTCCAGGCGTTGTACGCGGCCGTGTTCGGATCTGCGGCCTGGGCGCGGTTCACGACGAAGGACATCAGCGCCTGACCCTTTCGGGCAGTCTCAGACGGCCTGGTGCGGGAAGCGGGCGAGGGGCGCGTCCTGTGCGAAGAACGTCTTCGCGCGGGCCAGTGCGACGGTGTCCTTCAGCACGTCGCCGCGGGCGCTGCCGTTGCCCAGCAGTACCCCGCCGAAGCGCATCCCCATGTAGGCGGCCGAGTTGTTGAGCGTGCCGGCGTAGGGGTCGGCGACCGACGGCTCGCTGTCGGCGAGCGCGGCGATGCCCCAGAGCGTGCGGCCGGCCAGGGTCGCCTTGAAGCCGAGACCGGGGATGCGCAGCCAGCCGGACCAGTGGTCCAGGTAGCGCTTGGTGAGGCTGGACACCGAGTACCAGTACAGCGGGGAGGCGATCACGATGTCCGTGGCCGCGAGCGTGGCGTCCAGCAGTCGACCGGTGGCGCTGTCCGAAGGCGGCCGGACATGGTCGCTGTCGTGCCGCAGGTCCATGAAGTCGGGCAGCGGATGCTCGGCCAGGCGGATCCAGCGTTGCTCGACGTCACCGGGCAGCTGTTCGGCCGCGGCGCGGGCCAGCAGTTCGGTGTTGCCCTCGGCACGGGCGCTGCCCAGGACGAAGAGGAAACGACGGCTCATGGGTCCCCCAGATGAGTACTGCCGCACGAGGATTAAAGGCATGCGCATCTTATGCATACGCAATCAATTTTGACCAGGGTGCGGCTGGTGCGAGGCTGTGACGCTGCGGTGACGCGGAAGCCGGGGCGAGCCGACACACTGGTGGGCAGGACGCGTACGACCGGATCGCGCGACGCCGGGGGAGTGAGGGAAAACCGATGTCTCGACTCAGCTTCGAGAAGAAGCGGGCGCAGCAGCCCGCGGCGTATCCGGCGGTGGTACCGGTCCGGGTGTTCGGCGCGGGAGGCGCGTCGGTGGGCGGGACGTCGGTGGTGGTGGCGCCGGGCGAGGAGATCCAGCAGGCCGTCCTCAACCACCTCCAGCGCCTGGCCATCAGCCTCGGCGCCCCGATACGCGCCACAATCCACGACGACGGCGCGGGCTGTGTGGTCCCCCTGGAGGTCTTCGCGGACGGCTCCAGCCGGATGACGGGGGAGCCGGTACGGGTGGCTTCACCGGAGGGCGCCCGGGAGGGCGTGCTGCGGGGCGTGAGCGCGGTGCCCTCGCCCGCGGGTGCGCGGGACGTTCCCCCGGCCGGCGACTCGGCACCCGTGCCGGCCGGTACCGTGCAGGCCCCGACGGGACAGTTCGGGCCCGCGCCGGTCATGCCGGCCAGGCAGGCGACGGCGCCCACCGCCGACGTCCGGGACCCCGAGCCGGCCTACGCGGCGCCCGTCCCGGCCCCCGCCCCGGTCCCTGTGTCCGCCTCCGTGGCCCCCGCCTTCGCCCCGCTCCCGAACTCGACGCCGGCCCCCATGGCCCCCGCCCCGCTCCCGAACTCGACGCCGGCTCCCATGGCCCCCGCCCCCGCCCTGTATCTCGAACCCGAGCCCATGCTCTCCGCTCCCGACCCCGGTCCGACTCACACCCCCGCGCGAGGCTTCGACGCCGTCGCCGAGGAGGTGCTCGGGGACGGGCCCGTGACCGAGACCGCGGAGGGTGCCGAGTTGCTCACCGAGCCGATGACGCGGATCAACGAGGCCGTGCGGGCCGGTCGTATCGAGGCGGCGGCGGAACTCGCCGACCATGCGGTCACCGAGGCGACCACCATGCTGGGCCCCCGCCATGCCGAGGTGCTGCACCTGCGTGAACTGGCCGCCTACATTGCCTACTTGGGAGGTGAGCCGGTCCGTGCCTTCCAGCTGTCCCTGGACCTGGCCCGGCTGCGCCGGCAGGCGCGGGACGCGGAGTCCGCCTACGGCAACGTGCGGAGCGCGGCGACCGCGTGGCGTGCCGTGCGCGACCCCGAGGAGGGCCTGCGGCTGGGCCGGGACCTGATCGAGCTGTGGACGGACCTCGCCACCGAGCCGGGCCCCGCCGCCGACGACCCGGGCCCGCTGGAGTCCGCCCGCGCCCGTATGGTCCGCCTGGCCGGCCGGGCGGCCCGCGCCGCACAGCCGTAACCGGTGGCATGGGCGGCGACGCGCCCTACTGCAGGCAGAATTCGTTGCCCTCCGGGTCCGTCAGCACGAGCCACTCCCCACCGGGCTCCTTGACCTCGCGCACGACCTGCGCGCCCAGTGTCCGAAGCCGGGCCAGTTCCGCCGCACGCCGCTCGGGGCCGGCGTGCAGATCCAGGTGGAGCCGGTTCTTGACCGTCTTCGGCTCCGGGACGCGCTGGAAGAGCAGGCGCCGGCCCAGTCCGGTGCCGGTCTGCGGGTCGTACGGGTCGTCGGGATGCCGTACGGCGATCAGGTCACGGAAGGCGGGGCGGCCGTGGTACTCGACCGTGGCCTCGCCGGGCAGCGCGCCTGCGGACAGCAGCCGTTCGACGAGGGCGCTGTTGTCCTCGGCCGTGTAGTGCAGCGCGGCGGCCCAGAAGTCGGCCTGTGCGTGGGGGTCGGCGGCGTCGATGACGAGCTTCCAGTGCAGCGGGGCGGGCGTGGGTTCGGGTGTCTGGGTGGTCATGGAGACCACATATAGCCGCCGCCCGTGCCGGACGCGCTGATTCCGCGTGGCCGCTCACTGCCCGTCGCCACGGCAAGAGGCCGGCTCACCCTCGCGCGGTGAGCGCGATGAGGAGCAGCCGTGACCGCCGGCTGCCGGCTACGGCCGCGCGGCCTCGGGGTCCGGCTCCGGCCCGCAAGGCGCGCTCTCCACGTTCTGTACGGCCCTGATCGCGCCGGTCGTCACGGTGGTGCTGGGCACTCCGGCCGTCCCGGCGAGCCTGCGGACGGCCCGGCGTGCGGCGCGCAGCGCGTCGCCCGTGAGCAGCAGCAGCGCCAGCCAGACCAGCGCGAACCCGGCCCAGCGCTCGGGCGGCATGGCCTCGTGGAAGTAGAGGATGCCGAGCAGGAACTGGAAGACGGGCGCCAGATACTGCAGCAGGCCCAGCGTGGACAGCGGCACGCGGATCGCCGCCGCGCCGAAGCAGACCAGCGGCAGTGCGGTGACGAGGCCGGTGGAGGCGAGCAGGGCGGCGTGTCCGGTCCCGTCGTTCAGGAAGCTGGCCTTCCCGTGCGCGCCGAGCCACAGCAGATAGCCGAGCGCGGGCAGGAACTGGATCGCGGTCTCGGCGGCCAGCGACTCGACACCGCCGAGGCCGACCTTCTTCTTGACCAGGCCGTAGGTGGCGAAGGAGAAGGCGAGGACCAGCGAGATCCACGGCGGCCGGCCGTAGCCGACGGTCAGGGTGACGACGGCGGCGAAGCCGGTCGCGACCGCCGCCCACTGCACGGGCCGCAGCCGCTCCTTCAGCAGCAGTACGCCCATCGCGATGGTCACCAGCGGGTTGATGAAGTAACCGAGGGAGGCCTCGACCACATGGCCGGAGTTCACGGCCCAGATGTAGACGCCCCAGTTCACCGAGATGACGGTGGCGGCCACGGCGACCAGCCCGAGCCGGCGCGGCTGACGCAGCAGCTCCCCGGCCCAGGCCCAGCGCCGTACGAAGAGCAGCGCCACGGCGACGACGCCGAGGGACCACACCATGCGGTGGGCGAGGATCTCCACCGCCCCGGCGGGCTTGAGCAGCGGCCAGAACAGGGGCACCAGGCCCCACATGCCGTAGGCGGCGAAGCCGTTGAGCAGGCCTATTCGGTGCTCACCCCTGGACGTCCCGGTCACCGGCCCTCCCTCTCACATCAGGCATGCGAGAACGAAGGTAGCGCCGAGCGCCCCGCCTGTCATGTGTGTATCGGCATACGGTCATGACAGGCCGGAGGGTTCGGAGGGATCAGCTCTTGAGCGCGGCGGTGACCGCCTCCGTCAGCGGCGTCGTCGGGCGGCCGGTCAGGCGCGACAGATCGCCGGAGGAGATCACCAGCTCGCCCTTCTCGATCGAGGCGTCCACGCCCGCCAGGGTCGTGGCCAGGGGGCCGGGAAGCCCGGCGCCGGTCAGGATGCCGGTGAAGGCCTCGGCGGAGACCGGGGTGTAGACGATCTCCTTACCGGTCTGCCGGCTCAGCTCGGCCGCGTACTCGGCGAAGCCGAACGCCTCGTCGCCGCCCAGCTCGTACGTCTGGTTCTCGTGGCCCGTGCCGGTCAGTACCGCGACCGCGGCGGCGGCGTAGTCGGCGCGGGAGGCGGCCGAGACCCGGCCGTCACCGGCGGCCTGGACGACCGCGCTGTGCTCCAGTACCGGGGCGAGGTTCTCGGTGTAGTTCTCGAAGTACCAGCCGTTGCGCAGCAGGGTGTAGGGCAGGCCGGAGGCGAGCAGTGCCGCCTCCGTCGCCCGGTGGTCGTCCGCGAGCGCGGCCGTGAGGCTGCCCGGCGCGCTGGTGTACGCGAGCAGCGCCACGCCGGCCGCCTTCGCGGCGTCGATGACGACCTGGTGCTGGGCCGGACGGCCCTTGTCGAACTCGTTGCCCGAGATCAGCAGGACCCTGTCGCCTGCGGCGAAGACGTCGTCGAAGGTCTCGGGCGCGTTGTAGTCGGCGATCGCGAGCTTCACCCCGCGGGCCGCGAGGCCGGCGGCCTTCTGCCCGTCGCGCACGACCGCGGTGATCTGCCCCGCCGGCACCTGCTCCAGCAGCTGCTCCACGACATGGCGGCCGAGGTGTCCGGTGGCTCCGGTGACGACGATGCTCATGGTTCAGAACTCCTTGTGGGGGTGCCGTATGGCCGTATCGCTGTATGACACTCACCCTAGGAGAGGCACTAACCAAGCGAAAGTACCCACTTTGAAGTAAGGTACTGGCATGGCAGTAAGCAAGAACGCGGCGGACGTCGAGGCCATGTGCCCCTACCGGCTCGTCCTGGAGCACGTCACCAGCCGCTGGGGTGTCCTCGTCCTCATCGCTCTGCTGGAGCGGCCGTACCGGTTCAGCGAGCTGCGCCGGGCGATCAACCTCGTCGGCGGGCGCGGCGTCAGCGAGAAGATGCTCACCCAGACCCTCCAGACCCTGGAGCGCGACGGCCTGGTCCACCGGGACGCCAAGCCGGTCATCCCGCCCCGCGTCGACTACTCGCTCACCGGCCTCGGCCGGGAGGCGGCGGAGCAGGTGCGCTCCCTCGCCCAGTGGACCCACGACCGCATGCCGGCGGTGGAGAAGGCGCGCCTGGCATACGACGAGGCCCGGGAAATCCAGTCCCGGGCCTCGTAGCCGAGCGAAGGCGTATGCGAGCGAAGGCGGTCTCAGCCGACGACCGTCCAGGTGTCGCCTCCCGCCAGCAGCGCGGCCAGGTCGCCCTTGCCCTTCTGCTCGATCGCGGTGTCCAGCTGCTCGGCCATCGCGGTGTCGTAGACGGGCCGTTCGACCGAGCGGAAGACTCCGATCGGGGTCTGGTGCAGGGTGTCGGGGTCGGCGAGCCGGGACAGCGCGAAGGCGGTGGTCGGGGACGCGGCGTGGGCGTCGTGGACCAGGATGTCCGCCTCGTTCTCCGGCGTCACGGTGACGGCCTCCAGGTCCCCGGTGGCCCGGTTGCGCACCACACCGCGCGCCCGGTCGGCGCCGAACCGGATCGGCTGCCCGTGCTCCAGCCGGATCAGTGCCTCCTCGGCCTGCTGCTTGTCCTTCAGGGCGTCGAAGGCGCCGTCGTTGAAGATGTTGCAGTTCTGGTAGATCTCGATCAGGGCCGTGCCCGGGTGGTCGGCGGCCGCGCGCAGCACCTCGGTCAGATGCTTGCGGTCGGAGTCGATGGTGCGGGCGACGAAGGACGCCTCCGCGCCGATCGCCAGCGACACCGGGTTGAACGGCGCGTCCAGCGAGCCCATCGGGGTCGACTTGGTGATCTTGCCGAGCTCGGAGGTCGGCGAGTACTGGCCCTTCGTCAGGCCGTAGATCCGGTTGTTGAACAGCAGGATCTTCAGGTTGACGTTGCGGCGCAGCGCGTGGATCAGGTGGTTGCCGCCGATGGACAGCGCGTCGCCGTCACCGGTGACCACCCACACCGACAGGTCCCGCCTGCTGGTGGCGAGGCCGGTGGCGATGGCCGGGGCGCGGCCGTGGATGGAGTGCATCCCGTACGTGTTCATGTAGTACGGGAAGCGGGAGGAGCAGCCGATGCCGGAGACGAAGACGATGTTCTCCTTGGCCAGCCCCAGCTCCGGCATGAAGCCCTGGACGGCGGCGAGGATCGCGTAGTCACCGCAGCCGGGGCACCAGCGCACCTCCTGGTCCGACTTGAAGTCCTTCATCGACTGCTTGGCCTCGGCCTTGGGGACCAGCTGCAGCAGCCCGTTGCCGGTGTCAGTCATCGATGGCCTCCTTCAGCGCCGCGGCGAGCTGTTCCGCCTTGAACGGCATGCCGTTGACCTGGTTGTAGGAGTGGGCGTCGACCAGGTACTTCGCCCGGATCAGGGTGGCGAGCTGCCCGAGGTTCATCTCGGGGATCACCACCTTGTCGTACGACGTGACCACCGCTTGGAGATTGCCCGGGAACGGGTTGAGGTGGCGCAGATGGGCCTGTGCGATCGACTCGCCGGCGCGGCGCAGCCGCCGTACCGCCGCCGTGATCGGTCCGTACGTCGAGCCCCAGCCCAGCACCAGCGTCTTCGCGCCGTCCGGGTCGTCGACCTCCAGGTCCGGGACCTCGATCCCGTCGACCTTGGCCTGCCGGGTGCGGACCATGAAGTCGTGGTTCGCGGGGTCGTAGGAGATGTTGCCGGTGCCGTCCTGCTTCTCGATGCCGCCGATACGGTGCTCCAGACCCGGCGTGCCCGGGATCGCCCACGGCCGGGCGAGGGTCTGCGGATCCCGCTTGTACGGCCAGAAGACCTCGGTGCCGTCCTCCAGCGCGTGGTTCGCGGCGGAGGCGAACTGCACGCGCAGATCCGGCAGCTCGTCCAGGTCCGGGATCCGCCACGGCTCGGAGCCGTTGGCCAGATAGCCGTCGGAGAGCAGCATCACCGGCGTGCGGTACGTCAGCGCGATCCGCGCCGCCTCCAGAGCGGCCTCGAAGCAGTCCGCCGGGGTCCGCGGCGCGACGATCGGCACCGGCGCCTCGCCGTTGCGGCCGAACATCGCCTGCAGCAGATCCGCCTGCTCGGTCTTGGTCGGCAGACCCGTGGACGGGCCGCCGCGCTGGATGTCGACGACCAGCAGCGGCAGCTCCAGGGAGACGGCGAGGCCGATCGTCTCGCTCTTCAGAGCCACACCGGGACCGGACGTCGTGGTCACCGCGAGCGAGCCGCCGAACGCCGCGCCCAGCGCCGCGCCGATGCCCGCGATCTCGTCCTCCGCCTGGAAGGTGCGCACACCGAAGTTCTTGTGCTTGCTCAGCTCGTGCAGGATGTCCGAGGCCGGCGTGATCGGGTACGAGCCCAGGAACAGCGGCAGGTCCGCCTGCTGGGAGGCGCTGATCAGGCCGTAGGCCAGGGCGAGGTTGCCGGAGATGTTGCGGTAGGTGCCCACGGGGAAGGCCTGGGCGGCCGGGGCTACCTCGTAGGAGACCGCGAAGTCCTCCGTCGTCTCGCCGAAGTTCCAGCCGGCGCGGAACGCGGCGATGTTCGCCGCCATGATCTCCGGCTTCTTCGCGAACTTCGACTTCAGGAACTTCTCGGTGCCCTCGGTGGGCCGGTGGTACATCCACGACAGCAGACCCAGCGCGAACATGTTCTTGCTGCGCTCGGCCTCCTTGCGGGAGAGGTCGAACTCCTTCAGCGCCTCCACCGTGAGGGTGGTCAGCGGCACCGGGTGGAGGTGGTAGCCGTCCAGCGAGCCGTCCTCCAGCGGGGAGGCGGCGTAGCCGACCTTCTGCAGGGCGCGCTTGGTGAACTCGTCCGTGTTGACGATGATCTCGGCGCCGCGCGGCAGATCTCCGACGTTCGCCTTCAGCGCGGCCGGGTTCATCGCGACGAGCACGTTCGGCGCGTCGCCCGGGGTGAGGATGTCGTGATCGGCGAAGTGGAGCTGGAAGCTGGAGACGCCGGGCAGGGTGCCGGCGGGCGCGCGGATCTCGGCGGGGAAGTTCGGAAGGGTGGAGAGGTCGTTGCCGAAGGACGCGGTCTCCGAGGTGAACCGGTCACCGGTGAGCTGCATACCGTCACCCGAGTCCCCCGCGAACCGGATGATGACCCGGTCCAGACGCCGCACGTCCTTCGCGCCGCCCGGTGTGCGCTGCTCTCCCACGACGGTTCCGTCGGCCTGCTCCGTTGGGCTGCTGACCTGGCTGGTCACTGAACTGGACCTCCTTCGAGGCGGCTGTCCGGGGCGTGGTCGTCCCACGGACCATCCCAGGATCAACACTACGTCGGTTAGGGTCGCCTTCCCGAGGCGATCCGCAGATTGGTCGACATTTCGAGTCGGCCTGTAGCGCTATCGAGGCGGCACTGAGCGCTGATTTCGAGTCGGCCTTGAGCACTGACGCGCCATAACGTCCTTCCCCCGTCGCCTCCTCCGGTCTTCCACCTCGGTATCCGGCTTCCCACAGAAGCCGGACGGTCTGACGCGTTGCTGACAGCGTGTGCTGACAGCGTGCGGACAGAGCGTGCGGGCGGATTGCGCTGATCGAGTGTCGTTCGCTCAGGAGTTCAGGTAAGTGAGCACGGCCAGAACGCGCCGGTGATCACCATCGCTCGGGGCCAGGCCGAGCTTCAGGAAGATGTTGCTGACGTGCTTCTCCACCGCCCCGTCGCTGACCACCAGCTGCCGGGCGATCGCCGAGTTCGTCCGTCCCTCGGCCATCAGCCCGAGCACCTCGCGCTCGCGCGGGGTCAGCCCCGCGAGCACGTCCTGCTTGCGGCTGCGCCCGAGCAACTGTGCGACGACCTCCGGGTCCAGCGCCGTACCGCCCTCGGCCACCCGAACCACCGCGTCCACGAACTCGCGCACCTCGGCGACCCGGTCCTTGAGCAGATAGCCCACACCCCGGCTGGAACCGGCCAGCAGCTCGGTGGCGTAGCGCTCCTCCACGTACTGCGACAGCACCAGCACCCCGAGCCCCGGATGCGCCTTCCGCAGCCGTACGGCCGCCCGTACGCCCTCGTCGGTGTGCGTCGGCGGCATCCGTACGTCCGCCACGACCACGTCGGGCAGCGTGCCCTGTGCGTCCAGATCGGCGACGGTCTTCACCAGCGCCTCCGCGTCGCCGACACCGGCCACGACATCGTGCCCGCGGTCGGTCAGCAGCCGGGTCAGGCCCTCTCTGAGCAGCACTGAATCCTCGGCGATGACCACCCGCACCCTGTCCTTCACGATCTCCTGGCCCCCCAAGCCCGATCCCGCTCTCCGACGACGGTCGTCGGTACGCCGGTACGCCGTACGAAGGTCCAGCATTCCAGCATTCGGTCCGTGCCGCCGCCCCACCAGAACAATCCCCCCGCCGGGGGAGGGCGGGGGGACCGGCGGTGTCGCCGTGAGTGACGAGTGCATGACGAATGAGTGACGGGTGACGGGTGACGGGTGATGGGTGACGGGGGGCCGGGGACTGCCGACGCGTGCTGTCCCGGGTTTCAGGCGGCACGCCAGGGCAGTTCCGCGATCACCCGGGTGGGGCCGCCCGTGGGGGAGTCCACGACGAGGACGCCGTCCACCGCGTCGAGACGGCCGCCGAGGCCCGCCAGGCCCGAGCCGCGGGAGACGTCCGCGCCGCCCACCCCGTCGTCGATCACCTGCAGCATCAGCCGGTCCTCCGAGCGCCAGACGTCCACCGACGCGGACCGGGCCCGGCTGTGCTTGCTGATGTTCTGCAGCAGTTCGGAGACCGTGAAGTAGGCGATGCCCTCGATGGCCTGCGCCGGGCGGGCCGGCAGATCGACCTCGACCCGCACCGGGACCGTGCAGCGGGAGGCGACCGCGGACAGGGCCGCGTCCAGACCGCGGTCGGTCAGCACGGCCGGATGGATGCCACGGGCGAGGTCGCGCAGCTCCTGCAGCGCCGTCTTCACCTCGCCGTGCGCCTCCTCCACCATCTGCGCCGCCGCGCGCGGATCCTCCTGGAGCTTCTCCTTCGCCAGCCCCAGGTCCATGGCTAGGTTGACCAGCCGGGCCTGTGCCCCGTCGTGCAGGTCCCGCTCGATGCGCCGCAGATCGGCGGCGGCCGTGTCGACCACGACCCCCCGGTCCGACTCCAGCTCCACCACCCGCGCCGACAGCGGCGACGGCCCCAGCAGCCCCCGGACCAGCAGCCCGTCCACCGTCGTCAGGGCCCGTACGATCCACGGCACAGCCAGCGTGAACAGCAGCCCGACCAGCGCGGTCACCGTGATCTCGAACGGGTTGTCCAGATAGACGCTGTGGTGCTCGTCGCCGTACAGCTGCAGCCCGCCCTGGCC
This sequence comes from Streptomyces sp. IMTB 2501, assembly GCF_001953885.1. Taxonomy (GTDB): domain Bacteria; phylum Actinomycetota; class Actinomycetes; order Streptomycetales; family Streptomycetaceae; genus Streptomyces. Next base: position 129,751 of record NZ_MQUS01000024.1, read on the forward strand.
GGCGTACGCCGGGAAGACCCAGAACCACAGCGGGTAGGTCAGCAGAGTCCAGCCAGTCGTCCACAGGCTCACCGCCACCGAGAACGAGAACACCGCCCACGGGAACTGCAGCAGCGCGTACAGCGCGTTGCGCCAGGAGGTGCCGCTCTTGAGCACCGCGCCGATCCAGGCCAGCGCGCCCGGCCCGCGCACCCGCAGCGGCTCCGGCTCGGCCACGTCCAGCCGGAGCAGCCCGCGCGCCCGCGCCCGCTCCAGCGCGCCGAAGCCCCGGCAGCCGGCGAGCGCCGCCGCGAGCACCGGGACGCCGATGAAGGTCACCAGCAGACCGGCGCCGAGCGACACCATGGTCACCGTCCAGGTGAACAGCACGATGGCCAATGGCAGGCTCAACAGGACATAGCCGAACTCGCGCCAGCTGCGCGCCTCGAAGGGCGCCCGCAGCGCGGCGGGCAGCCGGTGTCCGGTTCCGGTGGACCCGCCGTCCTCCCGCCCGTACCCGTACCCCTGTCCGTACTCCGTGGCCATCGATCTCGTCCCGTTCTCGTCGTCCGTGCGGCGGTTCAGCCGCGTTTCCAGAGTCGTGCGCCGTGGGGCTGCCGGGCCATGGAGGCCGTCGGCGTGTTGGGGCGGGGGTTTTCCCCACCTCGGCCTCCGGCGGATTGGCCGTTGTCCAGTGCCCGGTGTCTTTCCGGTGCCGTTGGTCGCGGTCGCCGCGGGGGTTCTGCAGTTGGTCTCCCGCGGGTGCGGCCTGGCCGGTCGCGCAGTTCCCCGCGCCCTGGGGGTTGCAGCCGCCGCACCCGCATGGGGAGCCGCTGGCTACTCCGTACGGTCTCGCCACGGGAGCTCGGCTGTGATCACCGTCGGGCCGCCCGGCGGCGAGTCGAGTACGAAGAGGCCGTCCACCGCGCCCAGTCGCCCGGCCAGGCCCCGCATGCCCGTGCCGGCCTCCAGGCGGGCGCCGCCGCGGCCGTCGTCCTGGACCTGGATGAGCAGCCGGTTCTCCGTGCGCCAGACGTCCACCGACGCGGACCGGGCCCGGCTGTGCTTGCTGATGTTCTGCAGCAGTTCGGAGACCGTGAAGTAGGCGATGCCCTCGATGGCCGGCGCCGGGCGGTCCGGCAGGTCCACGGTGACGTTCACCGGGACCGTGCAGCGCGAGGCGACCGAGGACAGAGCCGCGTCCAGTCCCCGGTCCGTGAGCACGGCCGGATGGATGCCGCGGGCGAGGTCGCGCAGCTCCTGCAGGGCCAGCTTCACCTCGCCGTGCGCCTCCTCCACCATCGCCGCCGCCGAGTCCGGGTCCTCCAGCAGCTTCTCCTTGGCCAGACCGAGCCCCATGGCGAGGTTGACCAGCCGGGCCTGTGCCCCGTCGTGCAGATCCCGCTCGATGCGCCGCAGATCGGCGGCGGCCGTGTCGACCACGACCCCCCGGTCCGACTCCAGCTCGGCGATACGCCGTTCCAGCTCGTCCGAGGGCGACAGCAGCCCGCACACCATGAAGCGGTCCACGTTGGCGAGGCCCCGCGCCAGATACGGCAGCACCGGCCACAGCACGATCAGCGAGGTCAGCACCGTGCAGAAGGTGACGACGCCCCAGGGCAGCCGGATGACGTCGTACAGCAGCGTCCGCCAGCCCACCGGGTCCTTCAGCGCCATCCACAGCCGCTGAACGGGCCCGCCGCTCTTCGCGAGCGGCAGCGGTGTCGGCTCCTCCACCCGCACCCCGAGCAGCCACCGGGCGCGGGCCCGCTCCAGCTTCCCCAGCTGCCTTGCGCCCAGCAGACTGAACGCGAGCAGCGGGAGACCGACGACGGTGATCGTCAGGGCCCCGCCGACGGACAGCGCGGTGATCGCGTAGACGAAGCCGAACACTGTCACCGGCAGGTTCAGCAGGAGATACAGGATCTCCTTCCATGTGTGCGCGTCGTACGCCGGCCGGGTCGGCGGCAGCCGGTCGGTGCCGTCCGCCCGCCCGGCGACGGAGCTGCTGGTAGCGGTCATACCGGTCAGCCTGCCGTGCCCGGCGCCCTGAGCGCCATGCGGTACGCCGCCCTCCGCCGACGGGGGAAAACCCCACCCCCGGGCTCGTCACCTGTCTCACGCGGTGACGGGCTGCTTACCAGTTCTTTATCAGGGCCTAGACTCCCGTGCGTACAGATCGTCGAATCACGGTGCGTCAACCGAACCACGGCGCATCTCAGGGTTCACGGTTCACCAGGGTCACGAGGTCAGGGAGCGAGGTCGGACGACGGTGCGGGAGACGTTGGGGGACTCGACGGCCGCCGCGGCGCGGGTCGTCGCGGCCGGATACTTCCGGTCGTACTCGGTGGTGGGCCTGCTCGCTCTCATCGGCGTGCTGTTCGTCGCGGTCGCCTTCGGCGCCGGCCGCCTGCTGCGCCCGGTCGTACCGACCCCCGAGAAACTCCTGACCTACGAGTGCGGCGTCGACCCCGTCGGCGAGGGCTGGGCCCACACCCAGGTCCGCTACTACGTCTACGCCTTCCTCTACGTGATCTTCGCCGTCGACTCGATCTTCCTCTTCCCCTGGGCGACGGTCTTCGCCGCACCTGGCTACGGCGCCACGACCCTGGTGGAGATGTTCGTCTTCCTCGGCTTCCTCGCCGTAGGCCTGCTGTACGCATACAAGAAGGGCGTCCTGGCATGGACGTGACCCCGGATTCCGTTTACCTGCCGGAGCCCAGGCGGCTCGGAGCCCTGTCCCGCCTGGCCCCCGAGCCGATGAAGGTGGTCCTGAACTGGGGCCGCCGCTACTCGCTCTGGGTCTTCAACTTCGGCCTCGCCTGCTGCGCGATCGAGTTCATCGCCGCGTCGATGGCCCGGCATGACTTCATCCGCCTCGGCGTGATCCCGTTCGCACCCGGGCCCCGCCAGGCCGACCTGATGGTGGTCTCGGGCACGGTCACGGACAAGATGGCCCCGGCCGTGAAGCGGCTCTACGAGCAGATGCCCGAGCCGAAGTACGTCATCTCCTTCGGCGCCTGCTCCAACTGCGGCGGCCCCTACTGGGACTCCTACTCCGTCACCAAGGGCGTCGACCAGATCATCCCGGTGGACGTGTACGTCCCCGGCTGCCCGCCGCGCCCGGAGGCGCTGCTCCAGGGCATCCTCAAGCTCCAGGAGAAGATCGCCCGCGAGTCCCTGGGGGAGCGGTACGGCGACTTCCGCCCGTCGGCAGCCGCGCTGACCAGCGACCTGGTGAAGCCCCCGGTCCCGGCTACTGCCCCCGAGGGGGAGGCCCGATGAGCACGGTCGGCTGGCTCCCCGCCCCGGTCGAGGACCTCTTCGGTACGGACGCCACGGCCGAGGAGTCGTACGACCTCCTGACCGTGGACGTACCGCCGTCCTCCTGGCTGACCGCACTGGAGACGGCCCGTACGACCCTGGGCTGCACCTACTTCGACTGGCTCAGCGCGGTCGACGAACCGGGCGCGGGCTTCCGCGTCTCCGCCCATGTCGTCGCCCTGCACCCGGTCCGCCGCCTCCTCGTCCGTACGACCGTCCCGCACGAGGCGCCGACGCTGCCCTCCGCCGTCGGCGTCTACGCGGGCGCCGCCTGGCACGAGCGCGAGACCCACGAGATGTTCGGCGTCCGCTTCGAGGGCCACCCGTCGCTGGAGCACCTCCTCCTCCCTGAGAACTTCGAAGGCCATCCGCTGCGCAAGGACTTCGTCCTCGCCGCCCGCGTCGCCAAGGCCTGGCCCGGCGCGAAGGAGCCCGGCGAATCCGAACACGGCGGCCCCAAGCGGCGCCAGATGCTGCCCCCGGGCGTCCCGGACCCCAACGAGTGGGGCCCCCTGAAGGGCCAGCTCCCGCCCGCCCCGGCCCGCGCGGCCGGGGAGCGCCCGGTACGGCGCACCCGTACGGCGGCGGAGGGCTCGGCGAGCCAGCCGACACCGGCGGCCGGAGAGGCCGTTCCGGGGGCCGCGACTCCCGGTGCCGGTGCGGACGCGGGCGCCGCCGCTGGAGCCGGTGCCCAGCCGCGCCGGATGCGGAGCGCGAGCCAGGGCTCGGTGAGCCGGACGGGGGCGCAGCCTGCGGCCGAGGGGGAGGCTGGACAGGCGCCGCCGCAGGGTGCGCCCGCCCCGCCCGGCCCGCGCCGCGTGCGCAGCGCCTCGGAGGGCTCGACCTCACAACGGGCCGAGGCCCAGCCGCCAAGGCCGGAGCAGGAGCAGCCGCCTGCACCAGCGCAGGAGCCCGCACCGGCGGAGCCGGAGGGCACGGCCCGCCGCAGCACCGCCCCCCGCAGCTCCGACGCTCCGTGGCACCACGCCCGACCGGCCTTCGACGAGCCGAAGCCGACACCGGAGCCCGAACAGGCACGAGAGCCGGAATCGGCACCGGAGCCCGAATCGGCACCGGTACCAGAGCCCGAACCGCCATCAGCACCGGAACCGGCACCGGAGCCGGAGCCCGCGCCCGAGGCGAAGCCGGAGCCTGGACCGCGGCGCGAGCAACCTGAGCCGAAGCCCGAACCCGAACCCGGACCCGAGCGGCCGGAGCCGCAGAGCGGGCAAGCCGAACCGCCCGTCCCCGAAACCCCCGACGACGACCCCACAGGAGGCCCGCAGTGAACGGCGCGCTGGACGTCGCTCTGCGACTCCTGGTCGTGTTCGTCGTCTTCCTCACTTTCCCGCTGATCGTCGGCCAGACCGAGCACAAGGTGATGGCCCATATGCAGGGCCGCCTCGGCCCGATGTACGCGGGTGGCTTCCACGGCTGGGCCCAGCTCATCGCCGACGGTGTGAAGTTCGCGCAGAAGGAGGACGTGGTCCCGGCCGGCGCCGACCGCCGCGTCTTCCAACTCGCCCCCGCCGTCGCCCTGCTGCCGTACCTCCTTGTCCTGCTCGCCATCCCGATCGGCCCGAGCGAGGGCGCCGTCGGCCAGGTCCTGGACGCTGGCGTGTTCTTCGTGCTCGCGGTGATGGGCGTCGGCGTGCTCGGCTCGCTCATGGCCGGCTGGGCCAGCGCGAACAAGTTCTCCCTGCTCGGCGGTCTGCGCACAGCCGCCCAACTGCTCGCCTACGAACTCCCGATGCTGCTCGCCGCGGCCTCGGTCGCCATGGCCGCGGGAACGGTCTCCCTGCCCGGGATCCTGCACTCCTTCCACTGGTGGTGGGTGCCCTGGCAGATCGTCGGCGCGGTCGTCTTCTTCGTCGCCGGACTCGCCGAACTGCAGCGCCCGCCGTTCGACATGCCCGTCGCCGACTCGGAGATCATCTTCGGCGCGTACACCGAGTACACGGGCCTGCGGTTCGCACTCTTCCTCCTCGCCGAGTACGCCGGCATCGTCGTCCTGTGCGGCCTGACCACCGTCCTCTTCCTGGGCGGCTGGCACGGACCCTGGGGCGCAGACGGCCTCGGCTGGCTGTGGACCCTGCTGAAGACCGCGATCCTGGCCTTCCTCGTCATCTGGCTCCGCGTCACCTACCCGCGGCTGCGCGAGGACCAGCTCCAGAAGCTCTCCTGGACCCTCCTCGTCCCCCTCTCCCTCGCCCAGATCGCCCTCACCGGCATCGTCAAGGTGGTGATCTCGTAGTGGCCCCCATCCCTGGTGCCGGACTCGCCAAGGGCCTGGCCGTCACCCTGCGCACGATGACCAGGAAGTCGGTCACGGAGCAGTACCCGGAAGCCCAGCCCGAACTGCCGCCCCGCACCCGCGGGGTGATCGGCCTGTTCGAGGAGAACTGCACGGTCTGCATGCTCTGCGCCCGTGAGTGCCCGGACTGGTGCATCTACATCGACTCCCACAAGGAGACGGTCCCGCCGGCCGCCCCCGGTGGCCGCGAGCGCAGCCGCAACGTCCTCGACCGGTTCGCCATCGATTTCTCCCTGTGCATGTACTGCGGTATCTGCATCGAGGTCTGTCCTTTCGACGCGCTGTTCTGGTCCCCGGAGTTCGAGTACGCCGAGACCGACATCCGTGACCTCACCCACGAGCGGGACAAGCTCCGCGAGTGGATGTGGACCGTCCCGGCCCCGCCGGCCCTGGATCCCGCCGCCGAGGAGCCGAAGGAGATCGCCGCTGCCCGCAAGACCGCCGAGAAGCTGGCGGCCGCGCAGGCCGAGCCGGGGGAGGGTGACGCGTGAGACTCGCCTCGTCCCTGAGCCTGGCCGCGGCTCAGCACGGCTTCCTGTCCCCGACCGGTGTCGAGATCGCCTTCCTCCTCGTCGGCCTGGTCACCTTCGGCGCCGCGTTGGTCACCGTCACCACCCGCCAGCTGGTGCACGCCGCCCTGTGGCTGGTGGCCGCGCTCGGCGGTCTCGCCGTCGAATACCTGCTGCTCACGGCTGAGTTCATCGCCTGGGTGCAGGTCCTCATCTACGTCGGTTCCGTCGTCGTCCTCCTTCTGTTCGGTCTGATGCTCACCAAGGCGCCCATCGGCCGCTCCCCGGACGCCGACTCCGGCAACCGCTGGGCCGCCCTGACCGTCGCGGTCGCCGCCGCCGTCGCCCTGGTGTGGGTGGTCGTCGACGCCTTCCGTACGACGTGGATCGACCTGAGCGGCCCTGCTGCCGGCTCCACCCGCGTCACCGGCGCAAGCCTCTTCCGGAACTGGGTGCTGCCCTTCGAGGCCCTGTCCGTCCTCCTTCTCGCGGCCCTGGTCGGCGCGATCGTCCTGTCCCGCAAGGCGAAGGCGGAGTCGAACCCTCCCCCTGTGAACTCCCGAGCGGTCACCGAGAGTTCCCCTTCCGTCACGGGTTCCGGAATTCACCCGGTCGAGCAGGAAGGCGCCCGCTGATGCACCTCGCCTACCCGGCCGTACTCTCCGCCCTCCTCTTCTGCACCGGCCTGTACGGCGTCCTCGCCCGCCGCAACGCCATCCTGGTCCTCATGTCGGTCGAGCTGATGCTCAACGCCGTCAACCTCAACCTGGTCGCCTTCGACGTCTGGCTCAGCCGGGCAGCGAAGGAGACCCTGCACTCCGGCCAGGCGCTGACCCTGTTCACCATCGCCATCGCCGCCGCCGAGATCGGCATCGGCCTGGCGATCGTCCTCGCCGTCTACCGCAACCGCGGCACCTCCGACATCGACAAGCTCCGCGACACCGCCGAGGGCCCCGACACGGCCGGTCCCGGCACCGAGGGCCCCGGCACCTCCGCGGGCGAGAAGGCTGAGGCCACCGCGTGACCACGACCACCCTCGCCGTCCTCGTCCCCCTCCTGCCGTTCCTGGGCGCCGCGGCGGGACTGCTGCTGGGCGGCACCGCGCCCGGGTTCGTCCGCCCGCTCGCTGTGCTGCCGCCGCTGGCCTCACTCGTCCTGGCCGTGCTGGTCGCCGTACGCCAGGGCGGCGACCAGGCCGTCGACGCCCACACCGGGCTGACGCCCACCGGCTCGGTCCCGATCGAGCTGGCGCTGCACATCGACGGCTTCGCCGCACTCGTCGCGATCCTCGTCGCGTTCGTCGCGACCTGCGTGCAGATCTACTCGACGGGCTATCTGCGCGACGACCCGCGCTACCCCTCGTACGCCGCCCTCGTCTCCCTGTTCACCTCCGCGATGCTCCTGGTCGTCTACTCCGGCGACCTGATCGTGCTGCTGGTCGGCTGGGAAGTCATGGGCATCTGCTCCTACTTCCTGGTCGGCCACTACTGGGAGACCCCCGAGGCCCGCGCCGCCTCCCTGAAGGCCTTCCTGGTCACCAAGCTCGGCGACGTGCCGTTCCTCATCGGCCTGTTCGCCCTGGCCACCGACGCCGGATCCTTCCGCATCACCCGCGTCCTCGGCGCCGTGGCAAGCGGCCACCTGCACCACCCGACCCTGATCGCCCTGCTGCTCCTCGCGGGCGTCGCGGGCAAGTCGGCGCAGTTCCCGCTGCACACCTGGCTCCCGGACGCGATGGCGGGCCCCACGCCCGTCTCGGCGCTGATCCACGCCGCGACGATGGTCGCCGCCGGTGTCTACTTCATCGCCCGTCTCCTTCCCGTCTTCGAGGCATCCTCGGCCGCGATGGTGGTCCTCGCCGTCATGGCCGCCGTCACCATGGCCGGCTCGGCGCTCGCCGCGCTCGCCCAGGACGACATCAAACGCGTCCTCGCCTACTCGACGATCGGGCAGCTCGGTTACATGACCGGCGCCCTCGCCGTCGGCGACCGCGGGGCCGCCGTCTTCCACCTCCTGTCCCACGGCGCCTTCAAGGCGCTGCTGTTCCTCGCAGCCGGCGTGGTCATCCACGCCGCCGGCACCAACTCGCTGGCCGCCATGTCCCGCATGAAGGGCCTGCGCGAACGCGTCCCGGACGCCTACTGGACGATGACCGTGGCACTCCTCGCGCTCGCCGCGATCCCGCCGTTCAGCGGCTTCTTCTCCAAGGAGTCCGTGCTCGGCGCCGCCGAGCACGTCGCCACCGGGAGCACCGGCCACGCCCCGGGCGCCGCCGGCTGGATCGTCCTCGTCGCCGGCCTGCTCACCGCGCTGCTCACCGCCGCCTACGCGGCCCGCCTGTGGCTGCTGGCCTTCCGCGGCCGGGGCGCCGAGGCTCCCGACCACGGCCGCCAGCCGCTGACGATGACCGTGGTGCTGTGGGTCCTCGCCGTGCCGTCCCTGGCCTTCGGCGGGCTCGCCTACCGCTCGCTGCCCGGCTGGTTCGACGGCCGCGATCTGACCCCGACCCTGCTCACCTCCATCCTCAGCACGGGCCTCGCCCTGGTCGGCGGGCTGCTCACCTACGGCGCCTGGCAGCGCACCAGCGCGCTCGCCGCACGGGTGCCGGCGGTGCCCGCGCCCTCCTTCGAGTGGGAGCACCTCCAGGGCGAGGCCGCCGCCCATCCGGAGGGCGACGCGAGCCTGGTCGAGGCACATGCCCTCGCAGACCACGGGCCGGCCGACCTCGTCCACACGCCCGACCCCGGCCGGCTGCTCCTCGGCCGGCTCCATCGGCACGCGGCCGTCGGCTTCCACCTGGACGCCGTGTACACGGCGCTGTTCGTCCGCCCGGTCCAGGCCGGAGCGAGTCTCGTCCGCTTCCTCGACAGCGAGGTCGTCGAGACCTACGTACGCGGCGCGGCCGCGCTGCCCCGGCTGCTCGGGGCCGCCGTACGGCGGGCGCAGACCGGCAATGTGCAGACCTATGTGAGCGCGCTGCTCGCCGGCACCGTCGTCCTGGTGGTCGCCGTCGTCCTCGTCGCCACGGGAGCGTGAGCAGGCGTGATCGATATCAACGAGTCCGTGATGCAGTTCCTTCTGGCGTTCGTCGTCGCCGGCCCGCTCCTCGGCGCCGTCGCCGCCCTCCTGCCGGCCCCGCCGGGACTGAAGGGGAAGTCGCCCGAGCAGGCCGTGCTGCGGCACGGCGTGACCGTGACCGGCGCGATCCTCATCGCCGCGATCGTCCTCGCGCTCGGCTTCGACCACGACCATCCGTCGAAGATGCAGGCCACGACCGACATCAGCTGGATCCCCGCGCTCGACGTGCGGATCCACCTCGGCATCGACGGCATCTCCCTCCCCCTTCTGGTCCTGACCGCGCTGCTGACCTTCCTCTGCGCGCTGTACTCCTACTTCAAGCCGCCCGCGGGCGGCTCCCCGAAGGCTTTCGTCGCGCTGCTGCTCCTGCTCGAGTCCGGCACCCTCGCGACCTTCGCCGTCCTCGACCTGCTGCTGTTCTTCCTCGCCTTCGAGATGGTGCTCATCCCGATGTACTTCCTCATCGCCCGCTGGGGCGGCGAGGGCCGGACCCGGGCCGCGTGGAAGTTCATCCTGTTCACGCTGCTCGGCTCCGTCGTCATGCTGCTCGGCCTGCTCCTGATCGGAATCAAGGCGGGCACGTTCGACATGGTGGCACTCGCCACTGACAACGGCCGGTCGCTGACCGCATCCGTGCAGGTCATCGCCGTTCTGGCGATCGGGATCGGGCTCGCGGTGAAGGCGCCGATGTGGCCGCTGCACAGCTGGCTGCCGGACGCCCACACCGCCGCGCCGACCGTTGGCTCGGTCCTGCTGGCCGGCGTCCTGCTGAAGATGGGTACGTATGGGTTCGTCCGGATTCTGCTGCCGATCGCGCCCCACGGCTTCCACACCTTCGCGCCGTACCTCGCCGCGTTCGCCGTGGTCGGGATCATCTACGGGTCCCTGGCCTGCCTGGCCCTGGCCAAACGGGGCGCGAAGGGCGACCTCAAACGGCTGATCGCCTACTCCTCCGTCGGTCACATGGGCTTCGTCCTGCTGGGCATCGCCACCATGACCCCGACCGGCGTCAACGGCGCCCTGTTCGCCAACATCGCCCACGGCCTCATCACCGGCCTGCTGTTCTTCCTGGTCGGCGCGCTGAAGGACCGCACCGGCACGACCGACCTCGACTCCCTGGCCGAGGAGACCGGCGCCGCGCTGTACGGCAAGGCGCCCCGCCTCGGCGGGCTGCTCGCCTTCGGCGCCGTCGCCTCGCTCGGCCTGCCGGGCCTCGCCGGGTTCTGGGGGGAGATGCTGGCCCTGTTCGGCGCGTTCAAGCCCGCCGCCGACCTCAGCCGGCCCGCATACCTCACCTTCATGGCGATCGGCGCGTTCGGCACCCTGCTGACGGCCGCCTACATGCTGATCGTGGTCCGCCGCGTCTGCATGGGCGGCGTGGAACAGGAAGTCCCGAAGTTCGCGGACGTCCACGGCTACGAGTTCGCCGCCTGGACCCCGCTCGTCGCCCTCACCGTCGTCGCCGGACTGTGGCCGAGGGCGCTGCTCGGCCTGACCGACCCGGCCGTGCACCAGCTCCTCGCAGGAGGCACCCGATGAGCGTCCAGCCCGTCGCCGAGTCGCTCGTCCAGTCCGTCGACTGGCTCGCCGTCTCCCCGCCGACCATCGCCGCCGCCGTGGGACTCGTCGTCCTGGTCGCCGATCTGTTCCTGCCCGAGGTCCGCAAGGCCGTCCTGGGCTGGATCTCGGTCGCCGGACTGGCCGTGGCCGCACTGATGCTCCTGCCCCTCCTGAACGGCGACCGCAGCACCTTCTGCGTGAACGGCGCCACGCGCGCGTGCAGCTACACCGCCGACCACTTCGCGCTCGTCATCCAGTTCCTCGTCCTCGGCGGCGCCCTGCTCGCCGCCCTGCTGTCCGTCACGAACCTCAAGGACGACGAGCGGCGCGTGCCGCCGGGCGAGTTCTGGTTCCTGCTGCTGTCCTCCGCGGCCGGTGCCGCGCTGCTGCCAGCCTCCCGCGACCTGGCCACCCTGATCGTCGCCCTGGAGGTCGCCTCTCTGCCCGCCTTCGCCCTCGTCGGCATCCGGCACGGCGACAAACGGTCCTCCGAGGCCGCCCTGAAGTTCTTCCTGTCCTCGGTGACCGCCACCGCGGTCAGCCTGATGGGCATCAGCTTCGTCTACGCCGCCACCGGCACCCTCTACCTCACCCAGGTCGCCCAGCGCCTCCCGCACGTCGACGGCCAGCTGCACACGCTCGCCCAGGCGGGCGTCGTCCTCACCCTCGTCGGCTTCGCCTTCAAGACGGCCGCCGTCCCCTTCCACTTCTGGGTGCCCGACACCTACGTGGGCGCGCCACTGCCCGTCGCCGCCTATCTGTCGGTCGTCGGCAAGGCGGTCGGCTTCTCCGGCCTGATCCTCGTCACCGTCGTCGCGTTCCCCTCGTACGCCGCCGTGTGGGGTCCCGCGCTTGCCGCCCTGGCGGCCCTCACCATGACCGTCGGCAACGTCGGTGCGCTGCGCCAGCAGGCCACGCGCGCGTACAGCGCCGTACGGCTGCTCGCCTGGTCCTCCGTCGGCCAGGCCGGCTACCTGCTGGTGCCGATCGCCGCCGCCGGCTACGCCAAGGACCCGCAGAAGGCGATCGGCTCCACGGTGGCCTACGCGCTGATGTACGCCGCCGTGAACCTCGGCGCGTTCGCGGTGGCCGCCCTGGTGGGCCGCAGCCGGGCCCTGAACCGGATCAGCGACTACCGGGGCCTGTACGCCACCAACCCGCTCACCGCGCTCCTGCTGGCGTTCTTCCTGCTGTGTCTGGCTGGGCTGCCGCCGGGCGTCATCGGGCTGTTCGCCAAGGTCACGGTGTTCTCGGCGGCCGTCGACGCGGGCCTCGGCTGGCTCGCCGTCGTCATGGCCGTGAACGTGGTGATCGCCCTGTTCTACTACCTGCAGTGGACGGCCCTGCTGTTCCGCGCCCCCGAGGGCGAACCGGCCCGGCACCGCGTCCCGGCCCCGCTCACCGCAGCCCTCGCCCTCACCGGCGTCCTCGGCGTCGCCCTGTCCGGAGCGCCCCAGCTGGTCCTTCGCTTCGCGGCCACAGGCCTGTTCTGAGACGGCTGCCGGATCGTTCCGAGAGGGACACCGGACGGCTGGGAGAAGCCGCCCCGCGCGCGTGGCGCATCCGCCCCGTTACGCGCGCGTCCGCGTGAACGAGCACGTCACCCGTACGGCCGATCGGTGCTCGCGCAGGTGACAGGGAACTCGTGGCCGTCGCCTGGCGTTGTCACAAGCGGGAGGGTCCACTGGACCAAAGTGTTCCCCAGCTGCACGACTTGGAGGGCGCACGGTGCACCGCCGGCACAACGGGCTCAGGACCGCAGTACTCCTCGGGGGACTGTCCGCACTCATCATTGTCATCGGCAGCTTCTTCGGCCGCATGGGGCTGATCGTCGCGGTCCTGATCGCCCTGGGTACAAACGCGTACGCGTACTGGAACAGCGACAAGCTGGCACTCCGCGCGATGCGCGCCCGCCCGGTCAGCGAGTTCGAGGCCCCGGCGCTCTACCGCATGGTCCGCGAGCTGTCCACGCAGGCCCGCCAGCCCATGCCCAGGCTGTACATCTCGCCCACCGAGGCCCCCAACGCCTTCGCCACGGGCCGCAACCCGCGCAACGCCGCGGTGTGCTGCACCGAGGGCATCCTGCGTCTGCTGGACGAGCGAGAGCTGCGCGGCGTCATCGGCCACGAGCTCAGCCATGTCTACAACCGGGACATCCTCATCTCCTCGGTCGCCGGCGCGCTCGCCTCGGTGATCATGTTCCTGGTGAACTTCGCCTGGCTCATCCCGATCGGCCGCTCGGACGACGACGACGGCCCCGGCCTGCTCGGCATGCTCCTGATCATGATCCTAGGCCCGCTCGCCGCCAGCCTCATCCAGCTGGCCATCAGCCGCTCTCGGGAGTACGAGGCGGACGCCTCCGGCGCTCAGCTCACCGGCGACCCGCTGGCCCTCGCCAGTGCCCTGCGCAAGCTGGAAGTCGGCACCCAGCAGCTCCCGCTGCCCCCCGAGCCCCGGATCGAGACCGCCAGCCACATGATGATCGCGAACCCTTTCCGCGGGGGCCAGGGACTGACCAAGATGTTTTCCACACACCCGCCGATGGCGGACCGCATCGCCCGGCTAGAGAAGATGGCAGGTCGCTACCAGTGAAGACCATCCTGAACGTCATTTGGCTCATCCTGAGCGGCTTCTGGCTGTTCCTGGGCTACCTGTTCGCCGGCGTCCTGCTGTGCATCACGATCATCGGCATCCCCTTCGGGATAGCCGCCTTCCGCATCGGCGTCTACGCCCTGTGGCCCTTCGGGTACACCACGGTCGAGCGCCGGGACGCGGGCGCGCCCTCCTGCATCGGCAACGTGCTGTGGCTGATCCTGGCCGGCTGGTGGCTGGCGATCGCGCATGTCGTCACCGGTATCGCCCTGTGCATCACGATCATCGGCATCCCGTTCGGCATCGCCAACTTCAAGCTGATCCCGGTCTCCCTGCTGCCGCTGGGCCGCGAGATCGTCCCCACGGACCAGCCGTTCGCGACCCGCTGAGCACACCGGCCCTGCGGACGACGGGGGACGCGCGTGTGGCCGTGGGCCCAGGGTGGCGCAGCCCAGCAGGCCCATCACGGGGACCATGCTGGCCGCCGGGGCAGGGCTGAGGGTCCAGGCGGAGGCGTTGGCGACGGCGTAGTAGGCGAGCACGCCGAAGGAGGAGAAGCCGATCGCGCCGCGTACGTCCACCGTCGCGGCCAGTACGGCGACCACCACGCCCACGGCCAGTTCGGCCCGGTGCGGCACCTTGAAGCGGGGGTGCACGGCCGCCAGCATCCCCGGCAGATGCCCGTCCCGGGCCATGGCGAGTGTCGTACGGGAAACGCCGAGGATCAGCGCGAGCAGCGAGCCGAGGGCCGCCACCGCTGCACCGGCCCGCACCACGGGCACGAGCCCCGGCATGCCGGCCGCGCGTACCGCGTCGGCCAGCGGAGCCGTCGCCTGCCCGAGCCGGTCCGCGCCGAGGACACCGAGCACCGCGACGGCCACGCACGCGTACACCACAAGTGTGATCCCCAGAGCCAGCGGGATCGCACGGGGAATCGTGCGCGCCGGATTCCGTACTTCTTCACCGAGGGTCGCGATCCGCGCGTACCCGGCGAACGCGAAGAACAGCAGCCCCGCCGCCTGGAGCGCCCCGCCCGCTCCCGACGACAGCCCGATGTCCAGCCGCCCGGCGGCCACCCGCCCGGAGGCCAGGCACACGACCACCACGGCCGCGAGCACGGCCAGCACCACCGCCACGATCACGCGCGTCAGCCACGCCGACTTCTGGATGCCGCCGTAGTTCACGGCGGTCAGGGCCACCACGGCCGCGACCGCCACCGCGTGCGCCTGCCCCGGCCAGATGTACGCGCCCACAGTGAGCGCCATGGCCGCACAGGACGCCGTCTTGCCGACCACGAACGCCCAGCCCGCGAGGTACCCCCAGAAGGGGCCCAGCCGCTCCCGTCCGTACACGTACGTCCCGCCGGAGGCCGGATAGCGGGCCGCGAGACGGGCCGAGGACATGGCGTTGCAGTAGGCCACCACGGCCGCGAGCGCCAGTCCGGGCAGAAGCCCCGTTCCGGCCGCACGGGCGGCGGGTCCCAGGGCCGAGAAGACACCGGCCCCGACCATGGATCCGAGACCGACGACCACGGCGTCCCGCACACCGAGGGTCCGGCGCAGTTCGGTACCGGAAGGTGTCATGCGCCGCACCCTACTGAGCACGGCAACCGTGTGGTGGACCCGTGGCGTCCTCTTCATCGACACGGCACGAACACGCGCGCGTGGACAGCGAGTCCTCACCGGATTTTCAGCGGTCGGACAGTGCGGACACAGCGCGGAAGGGCAGGTTCACGGCATGAGCATCATCGCTTGGATCATCCTGGGACTGCTGGCCGGAGCCATCGCCAAGTTCCTCCTGCCGGGCCGCGACCCCGGCGGCTTCATCGGCACGACTCTCATCGGCATCGCGGGCGCGTTCATCGGCGGCTGGATCTCGGCGCGTTGGCTGCACCACCCGATCACCAAGAACTTCTACGACGGCGCCACCTGGGCCGCGGCCATCGGCGGCTCCCTGGTACTGCTGATCGTCTACCGCATCCTGTTCGGCAACTCACGCGACTGAACGCGGCGTCGACGGTACGGAGTCAGCAGCACGGAGCCGACAGCACGGAAGGGTGGGCACCGCTCGGGGGTGCCCACCCTTCTTGCCTCGTGCCTCTTGCCGATGTCCTTCCGGTCTTTTACCGGTAGTTCACGTACTGCAGCGCGAAGTCGAAGTCCTTGCCCTTCAACAGCGCGATCACAGCCTGCAGATCGTCCCGGCTCTTGGAGGAGACGCGCAGCTCGTCGCCCTGGACCTGGGCCTTCACGCCCTTCGGACCCTCGTCGCGGATGATCTTCGCCACCTTCTTCGCGTTCTCCTGGGAGATGCCTTCCTCGATCGACGCGAAGATCTTGTACTCCTTGCCGGACAGCTGCGGCTCACCCGCGTCCAGGGCCTTCAGTGAGATACCGCGCTTGATCAGCTTGGACTGGAAGACGTCGAGGACAGCCTTCACCCGGTCCTCGGAGTTCGCCTCCATGAGGATCTTGTCACCGGACCACGAGATCGAGGCGCCCACGCCCTTGAAGTCGTAGCGCTGCGAGATCTCCTTGGCGGCCTGGTTGAGGGCGTTGTCGACCTCCTGCCGCTCGACCTTCGAGACGATGTCGAAACTGGAGTCGGCCATGTCCTGTGGCTCCTTGTATCGGGGTGTGAATCGGGTGCGTGCCGGCGTGCGCGCGGCGGCCGCCGGGCCCGGCCTGACGTCGGGCCGCATCCGCACCAGCCTAGTCACCTCACGAGCCAAGGGGTGGAGATCAACCGGGTGGCGAAGCACCCCCGTCTATCGGGTATTGTTTACGACGTCGCCAGGGAGCACCGCCGCAGAGCGGTTCGATCTGGTGGCCGACCCGGCGGTGTGCCCGAGCGGCCAAAGGGAGCAGACTGTAAATCTGCCGGCTCAGCCTTCCCAGGTTCGAATCCTGGCGCCGCCACACGGGAACGAGAGCCCCGTGATCTGTGAGAGCAGATCACGGGGCTCTCGTCGTTGCGGACCGTCAGTGGAACTTGGCGGCCATGCCGGCCTCGTAGTCGCCGGCGGGCTGCTGGGTGATGACGTTTCCGCGGTTGAAGGCGTTGATGACGGCGATCTGTGTCACCAGGTCGGCGAGCTGTTCCTCGTCGTAGTACTTGGCCGCGTTGGCCCAGACCTCGTCCGGGACGCCGCCGGCCGCGTCCGCGATGCGGGTGCCCTGCTCCGTCAGTTCCAGCGCGGCGCGCTCGGCGTCGGTGAAGACCTTGGCCTCCCTCCAGGCGGCGACCAGGTGGAGGCGCACCGCGGTCTCCCCGGCCGCGGCGGCCTCCTTGGTGTGCATGTCGATGCATCCGGCGCAGCCGTTGATCTGGCTGGCGCGCAGCATCATCAGTTCACGCGTCGAGGCCGGCACGGTGGATTCCGAGAGCGCCTTGCCCGCGGCGATGATGTGCTTGAAGGCCTTGGCGGCGACCGGGCTGACCATGACGTTCAGACGAGCTTCCACGGTGTGCTCCTGCGTTCGTTGTCCGATGGCTACGCCTCTTAGACCGAACAGCCCCGTGTGCTGTGACAGCGGTGAATGTGACCTGCGTCTCAGTGGCGGGGGCGCCGGGATCCTCCGAGGCCGACCGGGCGCGGGCCGAAGGCGGATATGCCGAAGGGGGCGTCTCCGTGTGCCTGTTGCGGCGCCCCGACACCGTGCCGGGGTTTCTGGAACGACCGGTCCGGGTGCGGGCCCGGGTGGTCGGGACGATGCTGGAGCCATGGCCGGGAAGCGACCCATCATCGTGCAGCTGCCGTCCCCGACCGGCGGCCGCCGGGTCCGGGTGGACGGCGAGATCCTCGGCCTGGCGCACAGCGTGGGGGACCTGGTGGAGTTCCTGCGCCGGGCGGGGCTGGAGATCGAGCCGGAGCAGGTGGCCGACTCGCCGCTGATCGACTGGCGCGGGGTGGGGCCCGATCGCTGGGAGGCAGAGACCCGCACCTGACGGCGGTGTCGCAGCCGTCTCGGTGCGGGCACACTGGCGGCATGTCCTCCCGACGCAGAACCTGTCCCGTGTGCCGCCGTGACATCGCCGTCGTCGCGGGCCGCTTCGCGCGGCACGACCCGCCCGGGGCGCGGGAGAACGGCGGACTCGTCTCCTGCGCCGGATCGCGACGACAGGCGCAACTCGGGGCTGTCCAGCCGGCGTTGGACGGGTACGCCGTACCGGAGTTTCCCGGGCAGCTGCCTCTGTTCTGAGCCGCGGGGTTGAGGCATGCCGGGGGGTGCGGGATGCGGGAGTGCGAGAACTGACGAGGTGACAGCGGGTGTGCTGCAGGGGTTGGTGGCGAGCCTGATCGTTCTACGGCTGGTGACCGTTCAACGGCTGGTGGCCGCCCTCAGTTCCCGGCCACCGACTTCACCGCGACCGACACCGGCGTCGATCCGCTGATCAGCTCCAGCGTCAGGCCGGTCGTCGCCGGGGTGTCCACCAACTCCGCCAGGACGGCCGCCACATCGTCCCGCGGGATCGCACCGCGCCCGGTGTGCGCCTCCAGACGGACCAGACCGGTGCCCGCGTCGTCCATGAGCGAGCCGGGGCGCAGGATCGTCCAGTCCAGGGCCTCCTGACGGGTGACATACGCGTCCGCCTCGCCCTTGGCGCGCAGGTACGCGTCGAAGATCTCGCCGCCCTGATGCGCGGGATCGGCGCCCATCGAGGACACGACCACGAAACGGCGCACCCCCGCGCGGACGGCCGCGTCCGCGAACAGCACCGCCGCGCCCCTGTCCACCGTTTCCTTGCGACCCACTCCGCTGCCCGGGCCCGCGCCGGCCGCGAAGACCGCTGCGTCGGCGCCCTGAAGGTGCGCCGCGACCTCCTCCACCGAGGCGGACTCCAGGTCGAGCAGGACCGGTTCGGCACCGGCCGCCCGCAGATCGTCGCCCTGCTCGGACTTGCGGATGATCCCCGCGACCTCGTCCCCGCGCGCGGAGAGCAGACGCTCCAACCGCAGCGCGATCTGACCATGACCACCAGCAATGACAATGCGCATGATTCCGACCGTACGCCGGAAGGGGCGCATCCGCCGCACGAGTTAACCGGCATGGCCGGAGCGCGCCGGGCTCACCTGCACCAGAACGCGCCCGGCGCGCGGTCACACGCGTGGCGCGGGCCAAGGGGCGCGCGCGAGGCGCACGAACGCAACCATGCGCCAGGGCGGGCTTACGGCTGCCGAGCCCCTCACCGGGCCCAGGACCACCTCACGACAGCCTCGGCCACCTCACGACAACTCGCCCCGCCCCTGCCGCGGCAATCCGAGTTCCACCGAGACCGCCGAGTTGCAGTACTCCCGCACCGCGCTCGTACGCGCCACCACCCGGCCCCGGTGGACCACGATCCGGCTGTAGGCCAGGGACAGGGCGCCGGGCAGGCGGTCGCCGCGCACGGCCAGGAGGTCGGCGGGGAAGCCCGCCTCCACGCGTACCTCCGGCAGGCCCAACACCGAGCGGGCTGAGCCGCTCACGGCCTCGTAGGCGTCCTCGGGACGCAGGCCGTGGGCGGAGGCGAGGAGGTAGGCGGCCTCCAGGGGGTCGCCGCGGCCGACGGGGTTCGAGGCGTCGCGCAGCGCGCCGCTGCCGGCCGCCACGCGCACCCCGGCCGAGCGCAGCAGCCGCACCGGAGCGGTGCCCCGGCGGTCGGCGCCGCAGCAGCCCCCCTGGGGC
Organism: Streptomyces sp. IMTB 2501; assembly: GCF_001953885.1. Taxonomy (GTDB): domain Bacteria; phylum Actinomycetota; class Actinomycetes; order Streptomycetales; family Streptomycetaceae; genus Streptomyces. The sequence continues at coordinate 148,776 of NZ_MQUS01000024.1, forward strand.
AGGCACACGACCGTCACGCCGGCCGCCGCCAGCTGGTCCACGGCACGTGACGCGGCCTCGGCGGGCAGGCGCGTGATACCGGCGCACGGCCCGATCGTCACGCCGGGGCGCAAGCCGCCCGCCATGGCCGCGAGCCGGGACAACCGGGCCGGGTCGGAGGCATCCGTGTGCAGGTCCACGGGGCAGCCGTGTTCCGAGGCCACATCCAGGACGGCCTCGACGTAGCCCGTGGGATCGGGATCCAGGTCGGGGCAGCCGCCGACCACGGAGGCGCCCATCTTGACCGCGTCGCGCAGCATCGCCAGCCCGTCGGCCCCCGCCGCGCCGGTCAGCAGCCGCGGCATCGCCACCGTCGTCAGCTCCGAGAGCCCCCGCAGCGAGCGCCGGGCGTGCAGGACGGCGCCCAGCGCGCCGAGCCCCTGGACATCGCCCACGCGCACGTGCGCGCGTACCGCCGTCGCCCCGTGCCCGAGCTGCAGCAGAGCCGCCTCCGTCGCCCGGCGCTGCACGTCCTCCGGGGCGTACGACACCGGGCCGGGGCGCTCGGCGGACAGTGCGGTGTCACCGTGGGCGTGCGGTTCGGCGGGGGCCGGCAGGAGCAGGTAGCCGCTCAGGTCCACGCGCGTGGCGCCCGACCGGGCCGGGCCCGGGGCCAGACTGCCCGCCGTGCCCACCGCCTCGATGCGTCCGCCTCCCAGCCGTACGTCCACGGTCCGGCCGTCGGTGAGCCGCGCCCCGCACAACAGCAGGGCGGCCGGGTCGGACTGTCCCGAGGATCCCGAGGAGTTCGACGGCGGGTGGGGTTGCGGCTGGCTGTCGGGCATCGCGCTCCAGGGTCGGTGCCGGGGGCTCGGGCGGGCCCCCGCGTCAGGGACCGGGGCGCGGGCGCCCGAAGATCACGCTGAGTGAGTCGAGCCTAGGGTGGCGAGCCGCGTGGGGCGCGCAGGAGCGCAATAGTCGTACCGGTGTGGTCCGCCCTTGGCGGTACATCTGTCGCCCACCCGCGTGGCTCCGGCCCATCTCCATGACGTCCACCCGAGCCGCTCCGGCTCGCATCTATGGCGCCCACCCGCGCCCGCGTGGCCCCGCCCCTCCCGACGGCGCCCACGCGCGCGTGCCCGTTCCTCGCACCGCGTGCTCGATGCTCGGCGTTCGGCTCCCGGCGAGCGACGTACACGCCCCGCTCCCTGAGCGGCCCGGCCGCCTCTCCCGCGGCCGTCGGCGGCCACCGCTGCGGCTCATGAGGCCGTTGCGAGGGCCGGGATGGGAGGTGTGGAGGGCGGCCGGATACGGATTTGGGTGAACGGCGGCGGACCGTGTAATGTCTTCATCGCTCGCCCCAATAGCTCAGTCGGCAGAGCGTCTCCATGGTAAGGAGAAGGTCAACGGTTCGATTCCGTTTTGGGGCTCTGGTGTGAGAGGTCCCCGTCGAAAGGCGGGGCACGATCGCATCGCAGCGGTGTAGCTCAGTCGGTAGAGCAAGCGGCTCATAATCGCTGTGTCACCGGTTCAAGTCCGGTCACCGCTACTGACAGTAGCCGATTGCGGGGTCGGTCCTTCGATCGGCTACTCTTTTTTGCGTTGAATCAGTCCATCCGTTCGTCTTAGGAGCACTCACGTGGCTGCCACCGACGTCCGCCCGAAGATCACGCTGGCCTGCGTGGAGTGCAAGGAGCGGAACTACATCACCAAGAAGAACCGGCGTAACAACCCGGACCGTCTTGAGATGAAGAAGCACTGCCCGCGTTGCAACGCGCACACCGCGCACCGCGAGACGCGATAAACAGGCTCGTACGCGAGGCCGTCCCCTTCCGGGGGGACGGCCTCGCGTCGTTTCACCGGCTCACTCGCTGGGCGGTCACCGGCTCAACCACTGGCCGGCCACCCGTCCCCCGCGCAATTCCCGGCCGGGATCCGGCTAATTTGGGGCCAGCACAGCAAAGATCAGGAGGTGCCGGGCCATGGCGCTCGACCAGTCCTTCGTGGGACGGACCTACCCGCCCACCGACCCCTA
>NZ_MQUS01000074.1 GCF_001953885.1 Streptomyces sp. IMTB 2501
GTCCTACTCTCCCACAGGGTCCCCCCTGCAGTACCATCGGCGCTGTGAGGCTTAGCTTCCGGGTTCGGAATGTAACCGGGCGTTTCCCTCACGCTATGACCACCGAAACACTATGAAACAGACAACCAGACCGTCTCATACACAGACGGGGCTGTTCGTGGTTTCAGAACCAACACAGTGGACGCGAGCAACTGAGGACAAGCCCTCGGCCTATTAGTACCGGTCACCTCCACCAGTTACCTGGCTTCCAGATCCGGCCTATCAACCCAGTCGTCTACTGGGAGCCTTACCCCATCAAGTGGGTGGGAGTCCTCATCTCGAAGCAGGCTTCCCGCTTAGATGCTTTCAGCGGTTATCCCTCCCGAACGTAGCCAACCAGCCATGCCCTTGGCAGAACAACTGGCACACCAGAGGTTCGTCCGTCCCGGTCCTCTCGTACTAGGGACAGCCCTTCTCAAGACTCCTACGCGCACAGCGGATAGGGACCGAACTGTCTCACGACGTTCTAAACCCAGCTCGCGTACCGCTTTAATGGGCGAACAGCCCAACCCTTGGGACCGACTCCAGCCCCAGGATGCGACGAGCCGACATCGAGGTGCCAAACCATCCCGTCGATATGGACTCTTGGGGAAGATCAGCCTGTTATCCCCGGGGTACCTTTTATCCGTTGAGCGACGGCGCTTCCACAAGCCACCGCCGGATCACTAGTCCCGACTTTCGTCCCTGCTCGACCCGTCGGTCTCACAGTCAAGCTCCCTTGTGCACTTACACTCAACACCTGATTGCCAACCAGGCTGAGGGAACCTTTGGGCGCCTCCGTTACCCTTTAGGAGGCAACCGCCCCAGTTAAACTACCCATCAGACACTGTCCCTGATCCGGATCACGGACCCAGGTTAGACATCCAGCACGACCAGACTGGTATTTCAACGACGACTCCACCCACACTGGCGTGCGAGCTTCACAGTCTCCCAGCTATCCTACACAAGCCGAACCGAACACCAATATCAAACTGTAGTAAAGGTCCCGGGGTCTTTCCGTCCTGCTGCGCGAAACGAGCATCTTTACTCGTAGTGCAATTTCACCGGGCCTATGGTTGAGACAGTCGAGAAGTCGTTACGCCATTCGTGCAGGTCGGAACTTACCCGACAAGGAATTTCGCTACCTTAGGATGGTTATAGTTACCACCGCCGTTTACTGGCGCTTAAGTTCTCAGCTTCGCCTGGACGAATCCAAGCTAACCGGTCCCCTTAACGTTCCAGCACCGGGCAGGCGTCAGTCCGTATACATCGCCTTACGGCTTCGCACGGACCTGTGTTTTTAGTAAACAGTCGCTTCTCGCTGGTCTCTGCGGCCACCCCCAGCTCGAGGAGCAAGTCCTCTCACCAGAGCTGGCCCCCCTTCTCCCGAAGTTACGGGGGCATTTTGCCGAGTTCCTTAACCATAGTTCACCCGAACGCCTCGGTATTCTCTACCTGACCACCTGAGTCGGTTTAGGGTACGGGCCGCCATGAAACTCGCTAGAGGCTTTTCTCGACAGCATAGGATCATCCACTTCACCACAATCGGCTCGGCATCAGGTCTCAGACTATGTGCTGTCCGGATTTACCTGGACAACGTCCTACACCCTTACCCCGGGACAACCACCGCCCGGGATGGACTACCTTCCTGCGTCACCCCATCACTCACCTACTAACCGCTTGGTCCGGCGGCTCCACCACTTTCCATTCCCCGAAGGGTCCGGAACGGCTTCACGGCCTTAGCATCACGATGCTCGATGTTTGACGCTTCACAGCGGGTACCGGAATATCAACCGGTTATCCATCGACTACGCCTGTCGGCCTCGCCTTAGGTCCCGACTTACCCTGGGCAGATCAGCTTGACCCAGGAACCCTTAGTCAATCGGCGCACACGTTTCTCACGTGTGAATCGCTACTCATGCCTGCATTCTCACTCGTCAACCGTCCACGACTACCTTCCAGTGCCGCTTCACCCGGCAGACGACGCTCCCCTACCCATCACAGCAGCCGTTAGGCCTCACACTGCAATGACACGACTTCGGCGGTACGCTTGAGCCCCGCTACATTGTCGGCGCGGAATCACTAGACCAGTGAGCTATTACGCACTCTTTCAAGGGTGGCTGCTTCTAAGCCAACCTCCTGGTTGTCTCTGCGACTCCACATCCTTTCCCACTTAGCGTACGCTTAGGGGCCTTAGTCGATGCTCTGGGCTGTTTCCCTCTCGACCATGGAGCTTATCCCCCACAGTCTCACTGCCGCGCTCTCACTTACCGGCATTCGGAGTTTGGCTAAGGTCAGTAACCCGGTAGGGCCCATCGCCTATCCAGTGCTCTACCTCCGGCAAGAAACACACGACGCTGCACCTAAATGCATTTCGGGGAGAACCAGCTATCACGGAGTTTGATTGGCCTTTCACCCCTAACCACAGGTCATCCCCCAGGTTTTCAACCCTGGTGGGTTCGGTCCTCCACGAAGTCTTACCTCCGCTTCAACCTGCCCATGGCTAGATCACTCCGCTTCGGGTCTTGAGCGTGCTACTAAAACGCCCTATTCGGACTCGCTTTCGCTACGGCTTCCCCACCCGGGTTAACCTCGCAACACACCGCAAACTCGCAGGCTCATTCTTCAAAAGGCACGCAGTCACGAGAACCCGAAGGTTCCGACGCTCCCACGGCTTGTAGGCACACGGTTTCAGGTACTATTTCACTCCCCTCCCGGGGTACTTTTCACCATTCCCTCACGGTACTATCCGCTATCGGTCACCAGGGAATATTTAGGCTTAGCGGGTGGTCCCGCCAGATTCACACGGGATTTCTCGGGCCCCGTGCTACTTGGGTGTCTCTCAAACGAGCCGCTGACGTTTCGACTACGGGGGTCTTACCCTCTACGCCGGACCTTTCGCATGTCCTTCGCCTACATCAACGGTTTCTGACTCGTCCTGTCGCCGGCAGACAACAGAAGAGAGATCCCACAACCCCCACGACGCAACCCCTGCCGGGTCTCACACGCCGTAGGTTTGGCCTCATCCGGTTTCGCTCGCCACTACTCCCGGAATCACGGTTGTTTTCTCTTCCTGCGGGTACTGAGATGTTTCACTTCCCCGCGTTCCCTCCACACTGCCTATGTGTTCAGCAGTAGGTGACAGCCCATGACGACTGCCGGGTTTCCCCATTCGGAAACCCCCGGATCAAAGCCTGGTTGACGACTCCCCGGGGACTATCGTGGCCTCCCACGTCCTTCATCGGTTCCTGGTGCCAAGGCATCCACCGTGCGCCCTTAAAAACTTGGCCACAGATGCTCGCGTCCACTGTGCAGTTCTCAAACAACGACCAGCCACCCATCACCCCGGACCAACNNTGCTCCTTAGAAAGGAGGTGATCCAGCCGCACCTTCCGGTACGGCTACCTTGTTACGACTTCGTCCCAATCGCCAGTCCCACCTTCGACAGCTCCCTCCCACAAGGGGTTGGGCCACCGGCTTCGGGTGTTACCGACTTTCGTGACGTGACGGGCGGTGTGTACAAGGCCCGGGAACGTATTCACCGCAGCAATGCTGATCTGCGATTACTAGCGACTCCGACTTCATGGGGTCGAGTTGCAGACCCCAATCCGAACTGAGACCGGCTTTTTGAGATTCGCTCCACCTCACGGTATCGCAGCTCATTGTACCGGCCATTGTAGCACGTGTGCAGCCCAAGACATAAGGGGCATGATGACTTGACGTCGTCCCCACCTTCCTCCGAGTTGACCCCGGCGGTCTCCTGTGAGTCCCCATCACCCCGAAGGGCATGCTGGCAACACAGAACAAGGGTTGCGCTCGTTGCGGGACTTAACCCAACATCTCACGACACGAGCTGACGACAGCCATGCACCACCTGTACACCGACCACAAGGGGGCACCCATCTCTGAGTGTTTCCGGTGTATGTCAAGCCTTGGTAAGGTTCTTCGCGTTGCGTCGAATTAAGCCACATGCTCCGCCGCTTGTGCGGGCCCCCGTCAATTCCTTTGAGTTTTAGCCTTGCGGCCGTACTCCCCAGGCGGGGAACTTAATGCGTTAGCTGCGGCACCGACGACGTGGAATGTCGCCAACACCTAGTTCCCACCGTTTACGGCGTGGACTACCAGGGTATCTAATCCTGTTCGCTCCCCACGCTTTCGCTCCTCAGCGTCAGTAATGGCCCAGAGATCCGCCTTCGCCACCGGTGTTCCTCCTGATATCTGCGCATTTCACCGCTACACCAGGAATTCCGATCTCCCCTACCACACTCTAGCTAGCCCGTATCGACTGCAGACCCGAGGTTAAGCCTCGGGCTTTCACAATCGACGTGACAAGCCGCCTACGAGCTCTTTACGCCCAATAATTCCGGACAACGCTTGCGCCCTACGTATTACCGCGGCTGCTGGCACGTAGTTAGCCGGCGCTTCTTCTGCAGGTACCGTCACTTGCGCTTCTTCCCTGCTGAAAGAGGTTTACAACCCGAAGGCCGTCATCCCTCACGCGGCGTCGCTGCATCAGGCTTGCGCCCATTGTGCAATATTCCCCACTGCTGCCTCCCGTAGGAGTCTGGGCCGTGTCTCAGTCCCAGTGTGGCCGGTCGCCCTCTCAGGCCGGCTACCCGTCGTCGCCTTGGTGAGCCGTTACCTCACCAACAAGCTGATAGGCCGCGGGCTCATCCTTCACCGCCGGAGCTTTCCAGATTCACAGATGCCTGCGAACCTCGTATCCGGTATTAGACCCCGTTTCCAGGGCTTGTCCCAGAGTGAAGGGCAGATTGCCCACGTGTTACTCACCCGTTCGCCACTAATCCACCCCGAAGGGCTTCATCGTTCGACTTGCATGTGTTAAGCACGCCGCCAGCGTTCGTCCTGAGCCAGGATCAAACTCTCCGTGAATGTTTACCGGTAATCCGGTCGAACACCACGAGAGCGGTGCGAGAGGAGGAATAGTCCCCTCGCACACAGCGTCCTCGCTGTGTTTTTCAAAGGAACCTCGACCATCGGATTGTTCCGACGGACGGGGTATCAACATATCTGGCGTTGATTTTTGGCACGCTGTTGAGTTCTCAAGGAACGGTCGCTTCCTT
>NZ_MQUS01000034.1 GCF_001953885.1 Streptomyces sp. IMTB 2501
GCCGCCGTCTCGACCGCGTCCAGGCTGGACGGTGAGCCGTCGACTCCCACCACGACCGGTTTCGCCATGCCGCGCCTCCTCGCCAGGCCGGCTTTGCGGCCGCCTGCCCGGCTTCGTCCATCCTCCGCCACTGTGCCGCGCAGCGCATCGGACCCGATGGCCTTCCCGGCACCTTCGAGACAGCGGTGCCGTACGCGTCCGTGGACGTGCTCCCAGGCGCCGCCGTACCACCGCTGTCGCGGTGACTCACCCCGTTCCTGATCACGCTCGGTCATCACCCGGACAGCTCAGCAGACACGGCATGGGTGCACCCGAACGGGTCCTATGAGGAAGGGGGCGCTGTCACTCAAGAGGCCCCCGGAGGAGGAGGAAGTCGTGTTCCGCCACTCGATACGTGCGTTCCTGGTGGGTCTGTGCGCGCTGACCGCGGCATCGCAGGCGGCCCCCCTGGCCCTCGCAGCCCCGGCCGGCCCCCACCCGCAGTTTCAAGCCGCCCGGGCGCTTCGCGCGCAGACACTCACGGACCTCACCACCACCATGAAGGGCGAGGCGTTCGCCTACGCCTCCTACAGCCTCTTCGGCACTCAAGCCGACAGCACGGCCCACGCTGCCGTCGGACGGCTCTTTGCGACCACGGCGCAGACCGAGCTGAACGAGCACCTGCACGAGGCGGCCACGCTGGCCGGTGTGGTCGGCACGAACGCGGCCAACCTGCGCCAGGCGATCAAGGGGGAGACGTACGAGCACCAGGTCATGTACCGCGGCTTCGCGACACTGGCCCGGCAGGACGGGGACACGAAAGCCGCCGAACTGTTCACGGAGATCGCCGCGGACGAGGGCCGGCACCGCGATGCCTTCCGTTCGGCACTCGGCGTCGTGACGTCCGGCCATGGCGCCATCCCGGCGCCGCCCAAGGCCAACACGGTCGCGGTACCCGCCGGGCCGGCGAAGGTGCGCGCCGCCCGCACAAAGACCAACCTGGACACCGCGATGCACGGCGAGGCCCTCGCCTACGCCAAGTACATGCTCTTCGCGGCGCAGGCGAAGCAGTCGGGGAACTCCGCACTGGCCCGCCTGTGGGAGGGGACGGCCGCCGTCGAGCTGCACGAGCACTTCGCCGGCGAGGCGGTCCTGGCCGGACGGGTGGGCACCACGCAGGAGAACCTGAACAAGGCCATCACCGGGGAGCGCTCGGAGGCGACCACCGTCTACCCGGGGTTCGCCAAGCAGGCGACCGCCGTCGGTGACACCGCTGCCGCCGCCTTCTTCCGCAACACCGCCACGGACGAGGCCCGGCACGCCGCCGCCTTCCAGGCGGCGCTGAACCAGCTGCGCTGAGCGCCACCCCTGGCCTGCCCGTACGGGCAGACCCGCGAAAACGCCCGACCGGCCGGTGCCCTCGCCCGGCCGGTCGGGGCCCCGCGTCGCCTGCTGCCTCGTGAGCGACCGTGTGCCTGCACGGCGAGGTGGTCCAAACAGCGCGGTCCAGGGACGAACGGCCCTGCCGTCGCATCCGGTGGGAGGAACAGGCTGGATGTGGCGTACGGACAGCTGATCTCACCGCCAGGGAGGCGGGTGCCAGGCATGAGCGCCGAGGTCGCAGGCGTGGCCGAGGGGACACGGGTGCTGGTCGTGGAGGACGACCGCGGCATCGCGGAATCGCTGGTGCGCGGTCTGCGGCAGGCTGGCTATGCGGTGGAGGGCGTCGGGACCGGGCGGGCGGCGTTGTCGGCGCCCAGCCCCGATGTCGTGCTGCTCGATATGGGGCTGCCCGACATCGACGGCGTCGAGGTGTGCCGCAGGCTGCGGGCGCGGTCGGACGCCGCGATCATCGCGGTGACGGCGCGCGGCGAGGAGGCGGACCGGGTGGTGGCGCTGGACGAGGGCGCCGACGACTACCTCGTCAAGCCGTTCGGGCTGGCCGAACTGCTCGCGCGGATCCGGGCCGTACTGCGCCGTCGGCGTCCGACGGAACCAGAGATTCTTCGCCACGGCCCGCTGGCGCTCGACCTTCGCACCCGGCAGGTTTCGGTCGACGGCCGCGTGGTCGCGCTGACGCCGAAGGAGTTCGGCATCCTGGAGTGCCTGGCCGCCGACCCCGGCCGCGTGGTGAGCCGGCAGCAGATCCTGGATCGGGCGTGGGACGCCGACTGGTACGGACCGACCAAGGTGGTGGACGTGCACGTCGCGGCGCTGCGCCGCAAGCTCGGCGTGCCGGGGCTGATCGAGACGGTCTACGGGCACGGGTTCCGGCTCGGGGCGGTCCATGAGTCCCGGGAACGGCCGTGACCCGCCGGATCACCTGGACGCTCCTGGTCCTGACGTCGGTGCTGCTGGTGCTGGCGGTCGTACCGCTAGCGGTGTCGATGACGGCCCGCGAGCGTGTCGCCTTCCGCGACAGCCAGCGTGCCGCCACCCGGGTAATCGCCGCGGCGGCCGAGGAACACCTCTCCGACCACAAGCCGACCACCGTCATGCGCCAGGAGCTGGACGCCGCGGCCCGCGCAGGGGACTGCGCGGCCGTGTACGACGGCTCCGCACGCCTGGTGGCCGGTACGCCCTGTACGGCGGCCCAGGGCCAGGAGGCGGCGGAACTTGCGGAGAAGGTCCTGGCCGGACATGAACCGGAGCCGCCGGAGAACGAGGGCCGGCTCCTGACGGCGGAGCCGGCCGGTGAGGTCCGTGCACCCTCCGGCGCGGTCGTCCTGGCCCGCTCCGCGGCCCCGCTCGACGCTCGGATCGCCGCGATCTGGGGCTGGTCCGCCGCGATCGCCTCGGCAGGGCTGGCCGCTTCCGTGCTGCTGTCCCTCCGCCTCGCCCGCTGGGTCAGCCGTCCGCTGTCGAGACTGGACGTCAGCGCGCAGCGGCTGGGCGAGGGCGCGCTCGACGAGCGGGCCGAGGTCGGCGGTGGGCCTACGGAGGTACGCCGGCTCGCCGCCACCTTCAACACCATGGCGGCCCGCATGGAGGCCCTCGTGCATGGTCACCGGGCCGTGCTCGCCGATGTGTCCCACCAGTTGCGCACTCCGCTGGCGGCGCTGCGGCTGCGGCTCGATGTCCTGGCCGCCGGGGCGGAGGGCGACACCGCCGCCGAGCTGGCTTCCGCGCAGGAGGAGATCGCCCGGCTGTCCCGGCTGGTCGACGGGCTGCTCGCGGTCGCGCGTGCCGAGCAGGCGACGCCCCGGCCGGTCGCCGTCCGGGTCGACGAGGTGGTGGCCGAGCGGGTGGCGGCCTGGTCGCCGGTGGCCGAGGAACGCGGCGTGCGGCTGACCGCCTCGCACGGGCCTGCCCTGTCCGCCGCGCTCGGCTCGGGCCACCTGGAGCAGATCCTCGACAACCTGATCGCCAACGCCGTGGACGCCGTACCCGAGGGCGGGAACGTGACGCTCGACCACCGGGCGATTGCCGGACTGGCCCGCGTGCGCGTGCGGGACGACGGCCCTGGGATGAATGCCGAGACCAAGACGGTTGCCTTCCGCCGGTTCGGCAATCCGGAGGCCAGGGGCACCGGTCTGGGGCTCGCCATCGTCCACCGGCTGGTCGCCTCGAACGGCGGTATGGCACGGCTGGAGGACACCCCGGGCGGCGGGCTGACCGTCGTACTGGACCTGCCGCTGCGGCCGGAGGTCTGACTCGGGCCGGCGACTCGGTGACCCGAGATCTTTACCAGTCCTGAAAGAGATGTGAGCGAGTTCCTGGATGCCGCCGTCGCAGCCTGAAAGTGCACGCAGCCGATCCGGCCGCCGCATCACCAGGAGCCGCTGCCATGGCACTTTCACCCGACGACTTCGACCAGACCCTCCCCCCGGCCGGTTCACCCGCCGCTCGCGATCGCGGACTGCGGCGGACTCGCCGTCTCACCCGATGGCTCGCCGTCACCGCCGTGGCCGCGACGGCCGCCCTCGGCGGCCTCTACACCCATCTGATTCCCGGTAGTTCGCCCTCCCCCGCGACGCCGCCCCCATCCGGACAGAGCCCACCGACGTCGTCCACCACGTCCAAGGGAGACGACGAGGAGGGCGCTCCGGACGACGGAAAGGCGGCGGCCGTCACCAAGCCCGCACCGCAGGCCCCGGCCCAGCCGCCCACCTCCACCCAGCAGAAGCCACACACAACCACGGGGGCGTCATGACCACGCACACCCCGAAGCCGACCCTCGCCAAGGTCAGCTTCCCGGCCCTCGGTACCACGGCCGTACTCCTCGTCACCGAGCCACGTGCCCTGCCCGCCGCGGAAGCAATCCTGCGCGCCGAACTGGCCGCCATAGACCGCACCTGCAGCCGCTTCCGCGCCGACTCCGAACTGACCCGGGTCAACCTCACCGCGGGCGCCACGACGACGGTCAGCGAAGGCTTCGCCGAAGCCCTCTACGTCGCACTGCGGGCCGCACAGCTCACCGACGGCGCGGTGGACCCGACGGTCGGCCACGCGGTCGTCACACTCGGCTACGACCGCACCTTCGCCTCTCTGCACCCCGACGACGTCCGCCCCCTGCCACCACCCCAGCCCGTCCCCGGATGGCGCAGGATCAGCTTCGACCCGGACACCCGAAGGCTGCGCCTGCCTCCGCACACGCACCTCGACCTGGGCGCGACCGCCAAGGCCCTCGCCGCCGACCGCTCCGCCCGCAACGCGACCGCGGCCGCGGGCTGCGGCGTCCTCGTCAGTCTCGGCGGCGATCTGGCGACGGCCGGACCGGCACCCGAGGACGGCTGGCGGATCGCCCTGGCCGACGACCACGCCCGGCCCGCCACGGACCACGGCCCCGCCGTCGCAATCACCGGCTCCGCACTGGCGACCTCCGGCATCCGCGTGCGCACCTGGCGACGCGCAGGGCGCACCCTGCACCACATCGTCGACCCGGCCACCGGAGCACCCGCCGCCCCCGTCTGGCGCACCGTCACCGTGGCCGCGGCCACGTGCGTGGACGCCAACACCGCCAGTACGGCGGCGATCGTGCTGGGCGAACGGGCCGTCGACTGGCTGTGCGGCACCGCACTGCCCGCCCGGCTGGTCGACCTCGACGGCCACGTCGTGCGCCTCGGCGGCTGGCCGCCCGACTCCGACGCTCCCGCTTCAGGAGGCTCACGATGACGACCCTGGCCCTCACGGGCAGCCCCCTGTGGTACGCCAGCCGCGCGAGCGGCACCCTCGCCCTGGTCCTGCTCACCGCCACCGTGGCCCTCGGCATCGCCTCCGGCGGGCGCGCCGCACCCCGCCGCATCGGCCGGTTCGAGATCGGCCTGCTGCACCGCAACCTGTCCCTGCTCACGCTGGCGTTCCTCACCATGCACGTGGTGACGGCCGTACTCGACCCGTTTGTCCACCTCGGGTGGGCGGTGTCCGTGGTCCCGTTCGGGGCGTCGTACCGACCCCTCTGGCTCGGCCTGGGCACGGCCGCGTTCGACCTGCTGCTCGCGGTGCTCGTCACCAGCGCTCTGCGGCAGCGCCTCGGCGTGCGCCGCTGGAAGGCCGTGCACTGGCTGGCGTACGCGGCCTGGCCGCTCGCCCTCTTCCACGGCGTCGGCACCGGCACCGACACCCGGCTGCCCCTCCAACTGTGGCTCCACGCCGGATGCCTCGGCGTGGTGCTGGCAGCCGTGTGGTGGCGGCTGGCCAAGGCCGGGCCTGGTCACGTCGCCAGGCGCCTGCTGGCCGCCACGGCCGCGATCGCCGTACCGGTCGTACTCGGCGCGTTCCTCGCCACCGGCCCGTTGCAGCCGGGCTGGGCCCAGCGGGCGGCCACCACGACCATCGTGCCGGGAGGTGGACGGTGAACACCTCGGCCACGATGCCTCTCGCCTTCCGCCACCCCTCAGCAGCTCCCGGCGAAGTCCGGCTGCTGGCGGACTGGTACGCCACCGGGCGACCGGCCACCCTGAACGACCACCTGACGCGCTACGGGCCGCCCCCTGTCGCTGCCGCGCTCGGCAGCCGTGGGTCACTGCCGCTGATGGAGGCCGTCGAGGCGGCCGGACTCACCGGGCGCGGCGGAGCGGGCTTCCCTACCGCCCGCAAGTTGCGCGCCGTGGCAGAACGCCGTGGTCGCGCCGTGGTCGTCGTCAATGCCATGGAGAGCGAACCGGCCAGCCGCAAGGACCAGTTCCTCAGCGCCGTCACACCCCACCTCGTGCTCGACGGTGCCGTACTGGCCGCGGCCGCAGTCGGTGCGGACACCGTCCATGTGTGCCTGCCGCGCGATCGCGCCACCCAGTACCGGCAATTGACCGCGGCGCTGGACGAGCGCCTGCGCGCCCGCCTCGACCCGGTCCGGCTGCGTCTGCACGCCCTTCCGCACACCTACGTCTCCAGCGAGTCGACCTCCTTGGTGCGCTGGCTCAACGGGGGCCCGGCCCGGCCACAGGGCAGCCCGCCGCGCACCCACGAACGCGGCGTCGACCGGCGCCCCACGCTCGTCAACAACGCCGAGACCCTCGCCCACCTCGCCCTCATCGCCCGCTACGGACCCGACTGGTACCGGCAGGTCGGCACCCCGGACGAGCCCGGCACCACACTCGTCACCGTATCCGGCGCCGTCGCCACCCCGGGTGTCCTGGAGGCAGCGCTCGGCACACCGATCACCGCGCTTCTCAACCGATCCGGAGGGCCCGCCGAACCCTTGCGGGCGGTCCTGCTCGGCGGCTTCGCCGGCACCTGGCTCCCGGCGGCACATCTGGACACGTCCCTCGCCCGGCGCGACCTCGCCCCGCTGGGCGCCACACCCGGGGCCGGGGTCCTCATCGCGCTGCCCCGCGCGGCCTGCGGGCTGACCGAAACGGCCCGGATGCTCGCCTACCTGGCCGCCCACAGCGCCCGGCAGTGCGGCCCCTGCCGTCTCGGACTGCCCGCCGTGGCCGAGGACTTCAGCGCCCTGGCCGCCGGACGAGCCGGCCCCGGCCTGCTGTCCCGGTTGCGCCACCGCACCGGTCTGCTCCCCGACCGCGGCGCCTGCCGCCACCCGGACGGCGCCGCCCGCCTCGCCGCCTCCGCCCTGCGCGCCTTCACCGACGACGTCGACCACCACCTCACCCACGGCCCCTGCCCCGCCGCCCACCAGCCACCCCATATCCCCGTGCCACCTGCGACGTCCCCGGAGACATGGCGATGACCAACACCCGAAGTCTGCGCATCAACCGCATCACCTGCACCGGCCAGGGCCTGTGCGCCGAACTCCTGCCCGAACTGATCGACCTCGACGAATGGGGCTACCCCGTCCTGAAAGACCGAGGGGTCCCCGACCAGCTGCGCACCCACGCCCGCCAAGCCGTCGCCGCCTGCCCTCGCCTTGCCCTCCACACCGACCGGGGCCGGTCATGACCAGCACGTACAGGCACCGTCCACTTGGCTCCGAGTCAGGGCCGGACGTCCCCTCGCGCCGGACCCCAGTAGGGCGCTGTGCTGGATGGGGACCGGCCCCACGATCGCCGCGTCGGACGGACCGAGGTATCTCATGACCCAGCGCACGTTCACAGCACAGCTGCGCCGCCTGACCGCGAGGGTCGTGTCGTCACGGCTCGAACCCGCTCTCCTGGCCGTCACCGCGGCGGCCCTGACAGCCGGCGGCATCGCCTGGCTCAGGGGGCCGGCAACCTCGCCGACCCCCTCGCCCCGTGAAGAACGGCATCAGAGGGGCTACCGACAAGCAAGCGGCCGTCCGGCCCGCCACCGTCAGAAATCGCGGCGTACATGACAAATTTCGGCCTTGTCGCGTCAGCCCCCGCCCGGGACGATGTGCCCGCACGCGGCACCGCCTGGACCACAGCGTTCGGTAACCAACTCCCCCCACGAGGGAAGGACGTCGGCCATGGCGATTCGCACCGAAGTCGACGCGTCCCGGGCCATCGAGCCCAGCCGCCGGGACGAACCCGCGAGACGCGCGGTAACGGCACTCGGCCTCCTGGGCATCGCCCTGATCCACTTGCTCGACCTGCCCGGCAAGCTCAAGGAGACTCCCTACCTTGGAGCCGCGTACATCCTGCTCATCGTCGCGAGCGTGGCGGTGGCGGAGTATCTGATGCGGCGTCATGACCGCCGGGCCTGGCTGGCCGCAACCGTGCTCGCCGCAGCCGTACTCCTCGGTTACGTGGTCAACCGCAGCGTCGGTCTCCCGGGGGCCATGGACGACATCGGCAACTGGCTGGAACCGCTGGGGCTGGCCTCTATGTTCGTCGAGGCAGTCGTGGTGGTCATGGGGCTCTCGGGCCTCGTGGACTCGATGGCGCGCGGGTCCGCCGACGTCTGAGCACCCACCTGACGCGCTGCCGGTTCGCTGGCGCGGCCGTGCTATCTGCTCCAGTTGGAGACCAGGTGGAGTCCGGCGAGCGCGACGACCAGCCCCCCGCCCAGCGCCACCGCCAACAGCGACCAGCGTCCGGCACGCCACGGGGCGGCGATCCCGTGGCGCGCCGGACGGCGGCGCAGGTCGGCGCCCACGAGACGGGGCAGGCGCCACAGGTAGGCGAGGACGTGCACGGCCATCACGGCGACCCAGCAGACGAAGCTGGCCTTGTGCAGCAGGAGCACCGGAACCGAGCCGGTGCCAGGGCCGAGCAGGGCCAGCGCCACTCCCGTGCCGAGAACGGCGATGCTCGTGGCGACGACCAGCGGGCCGAGCACGCGCAACAGCGGTGCCGGCGGCCCCTTGCGGCGGTACGCGGACGATCCCGTGTAGTAGCGGTAGAACCGGTAGCCGGTCGATCCGATCTTGAGGCAGACCGGGCCGGTCAGCAGCAGCCCGACGAAGAAGTGCAGGGTGAGGAGTTGCCCGAGGAAGAGGATGGTGATGCCCTCGACGGCGAACAGGACCAGCAGCACCGCGCCTGTCGCCGCGGTCAGCCGCTCGTTCCCCTCCGGCCCGCCGGGCGTCGTGCTGGTCCGCTTGAACGTGACGTCCACCGGTGTCCTGCCGCCGATCACAGTCACTCGTCCGTCCTCCTGGTGATCAGGCCCCACCCGGCCCGGATGGCGGTGCTCTCGCTGCTCCCGCGCCGCGCGCTGGAGCGGGCAGAAGTATGACTGACGTGCGGTTAAAGACTGGATCACGTCCTCTAGATGAATGAGTCGAAGGGGTGTCGTCGCGGTCAGTGATCGAAGGCGATTAGAGATCGCCTGACGGGTTGACCGGTCTTGTCGTTCGGCCAGATCGCGGCGGTGAGCGCCAGGACGCGCGTCAGGACGCGGACGATCACTCCGGCCGGAGTGCGCCCGCCGTGTCGTTCGAGGTCGAGCTGCCCTTTGAAGGTCTGGTTGATCGACTCGATGACCTGCCGTAGCGGCTTGAACAGGCGTGCCCCGGCTCGTTCGGGTTCGCCCTTTCGGGCCGGGCGCAGCAGCTTCAGGTGTCGCTCTGTGAGGTCGCGCTCGAAGTCGCGGCCGTAGTAGTTCTTGTCGCCGGTGATCGTCTGCCTCGGACGGGCGGTGGCGATGTCGGGTGCGGCATCGAGCATCCCGCGCAGGGTCTCGCGTTCGTCGGCCCTCGCGCCGGTGAGCGCGAACAGGACAGGCAGTCCGCCCAGCGTGCAGACCAAGTGCAGGCGCAGGCCCCAGAAGTATCGGGAGTGCGACGCGCAGTAGCCGTACTCGGCCCAGCCGGCAAGGTCGGAGCGTTTGGCGGTCTCATGTGAGCAGCCGCAGCCAAGCGGGGTGGAATCGACCACCCAGACGTCGTCGCTCCACAGCCAGGTGTCCTGTGCCAGCATCCTGATCAGGTGTTTGATCAGCTCGGATGCGTTGCGGAGCCGCTTGTTGTACCCGGACTGCTGGGGCAGGTACGGGAACAGGCGGCGGAAGTCCCGGTTCGCGCGCCGTAGCCACCGCCGCTCCGAGGTGTAGCCGAGCAGCGCCGGCATCACGGCGAGGGTGACCAGCTCGGCGTCACTGAGCGTGGGCGCGATCCCGACCGCCGGGCGCCACGGAGCCAGATGCGGCGAAGCCTTCAGCTGTCGATCCTGACATAGAGTGCCGTTGCGAGGGTGTCCAAGTCAGTCTTCACACACCGACATCGGACGCCCTCGCGCCATCTCCGCAGGCGATCCCTTGGACTCGGATGGCGTGCGGGCAACGGGTGTCGGCGGCTGGCCGGTCGAAGCCGAAGGTCTCCATCCCCCGTGCGGGGGAGCCGAGTTGGACTTGCGCATGATTCGGCGGGGCGGACCGCGCGACAGCATGGGGCCATGGTCACGTTTGAGACACCGACAGCCGTTGCCACCTCCGAGAGTCAGCCCCCTGCCCGTTGGGTGGTCCGAGTCACGCACATTGCGGCACTCACTGCTGTGCCGTCCGGGATCTGGCGGATCGCGATGGGGGTCGGCATACCGGTGGGATTCAACACCACGGGATTGGACATCCCCGGCTGGTTCAGCGTCATGTGCATCGCGATGAGCCTGGGTACCGAAGGGCTCACGTTGCTCACACTTGGGCTGGTCAAGCCCTGGGGCGAGGTGGTGCCGGGCTGGATCCCGCTGATCGGGGGGAAGCGCGTCGCGCCGCTGGCGGCGGTGATTCCGGCGTTGCTCGGCGCGGCCGTTGTGATGCTGTTGACGATCCCCCGGGCAGGCGGCTTCGGAGGGGCCCAGGGAGCCCCGACCGGGCCGGCACTCGTCGTGATGGACGCCTGTTACGCACCACTGCTGCTATGGGGACCACTGCTCGTGATCGTCACGATCTCCTACTACCGGCGGCGCCTGAACTGAGCAGGCGCCGTCTTGCGACCCTCCCGTAGCCCACTCATCGAGCTCGATGAGTTCGAGCAGTAGTCCGGCGCACAGGCCATAGCCGTCGCAGGCGATGCGCTCGATCCCGAGCGAATGCGTGCGAGCCACGGCTTCACGCGCGCGATGCGTTAGAGCGAGCGCCCCAGAGCCCCTGTACTCGCCGTACACGGCTGGCCGACGGCCTCTTCTCGGCCGACCTCCGGGCAGAACGGACGCAGCACACATGAGGACGGGAAACCGCGTGAACACGTGAGAACCAAGGAGGGGTGTCTTCCCAGGCCAGATACGCCGCAGTCGACGTTTCCGCAGGTCACAGACCCGCCCAAGGAATACTTCTCAAGCGGGTATCGAGGCGGGAACTCTGCAAAGGCATTTGAGGAGGGCAGCGCAGGAGAATCTTCATTGCCTCCGCACCGGGCCCGGCCCCTCCACTCGGCCGCACTCGGCCGAACGTGACCGCCCATTGGGCCTCCACCGTCCTCGGACCGCCTACGTTGCCACAGGAGTGTGCATCTGCAAGCTGACGTGTCGGGGGCATCCCGCACCCCGCAGGTGCAGCACCGCGACGGAGCAGTCGAGCTCCCGCACAGCATCCCCGCGTGGGTTCGTGCCCAAAGCGTGCCCATAGCACCGGACAACCACGGTGAACAACGGGGCGAAGCCAGCTCTCGAAGCCATGCTGGAGGCAACGTATCCGCAGGTCAGAGGCTGCGCAGCCACCCCAAGCGCCATCGCTTCCCAAGCTGAGAGCGCGAGTTCGATTCTCGTCACCCGTCACAGCGTGGAACTCGACGTCAGCAGCCTGGAGTTCGTTGCTCATCTAAACCTTTTCGGACCTCTGTGCCCTTCGCGTGCCCTAATTCGCGCCAGGCCGCCGCGGCGTACGGCGGCCCGCTGGCAAAACTCCGGAAGGCCGCAGCGCCGCCTCGCGCCCTGCCGTAGCGTGGCCTCACGATCACCGCGGGATGGGGGCCATGGAACCGAGAAGCGCCGGCGCCGCCGGGAAGGACTTCCCGTACACGCTGGACACCACGTGCCACATCGAAGTCCACGAGGACGGCCGAGTCACCCAGGGCGCGGGACCCGAAGCCCATCAACGCGCAGTCGCTGGAGCATCCCGCCTCTTCGCGGTCTGGCCCGGACAGTGGCGAAGCGACCTCTTCGCCATCGATGACCTGGACGAGTTCGCGCGGGCACACGGCATCGTCCACGACGAGGAGCGAACCGGCCTTGCCGACCACGTCCACGACGTCCACTGGAGCCTGGCGGACGGTGAGCAGAATCCCCGCAGCCAGTACGTGAGCATTGACCTACGCCTCGCCTGCGGATGTTCCGTCAAGGACCGTCGCACCTTCGCCGCGCAGATGAGAGAGCAACACGGTTGGGACCTGGCGGTCACTGGCGGCTGGGGTTACCACACGGACGCGAGCGGCACCACGTACACGTTCCGTGCCCGCCGCAAGAGCCTCAGTTCCTGAGCGAGCACTTTCGAAACACCGAGAAGTGAGCTTGGGCCGGGGGCACACCTGAGAGCCGCGGGCTCTGGCAGAAGGAGCCCTCCGCCCTTCGGCATCCTGATGGACCGACGCACTACTCATCACCTGACACCCCATCAGAACGAGCGTCAAATGAGCGTCACAAGCGTCATTTCAGCGTCAAGATATCGCCCGTAACGCCCACACCGCACATAATGCGCACGCGCAAAACCGCAGGTCAGGAGCCCTTCGCGGCTGGTTCGAGGATGGCGACACACTCCACGTGATGCGTCATCGGAAACAGATCGAACGCCCGCAGCGTCCGCACCCGATAGCCGCCCTCCCGGAAGTACCCCAAGTCCCTGGCCAGCGCAGCGGGATCGCAGGCGACGTAGGCAATGCGGCGGGCGGCCAGGGAGGTGAGGTGGGCGACCGTCTGGCGGCCGGCGCCGGCGCGGGGCGGGTCGAGGACGATCAGGTCGACCTCGGTGATGCCCGTGCGCGGCAGGACCGACTCGACCTTGCCCTGTTCGACGCGGACCCGGGGGAAGTCGGCGAGGTTGTGCCGGGCGTCCTCGACGGCCCGCTTGCCGGACTCGATGCCGAGGACCGCGCCGTTCTCGCCGAGCCGGTCGGCGAGGGCGCCGGCGAAGAGGCCGACTCCGCAGTAGAGGTCCAGGGCCATCTCGCCCTTGCGCGGCAGGAGGCCCTGCATGACCGCCGTCACCAGCGTGTCCGCCGCCTTCGGGTGGACCTGCCAGAAGCCGCCGCCTCCGACGCGGTGGGTGCGGCCGTCCGCGCGTTCGCGGACGAACGGGCGGCCGTGGACGCGGTGCACGCCGCCGGACTTCTCGTCGACCCGCAGGACCGAGACCGGCTTGTCCAGTTCGACCAGGGGGAGGCGGCCGCCGGGGCGCGGGGTCAGGATGACCTGGCGGTCCTGTGAGCCCGTCGCCGCGATCGCCTCGACCGACTCCATGCCGGTCCAGTCCCGCCGCTCGATGCCCAGCTCGCTGACGCCCTCCGCCGCGATCATGCAGTGGTCGATGCGCTCGACCTCGTGCGAGCGGTGCCGGCGCAGGCCCGCGTGGCCCTCCGCGTCGACGGCGTACTGGACCCGGGTGCGCCACTGCGGGACCTGGCCCGCGGGCAGCTTGTCCCCCTCGGCCGGCATCACCGTGCCGTCCCAGCCGGCCTCCTCGGGCGTGAGGCCCGCGAGCCGCTTGAGCTGCTCTGCGATCACCTCGCCCTTCAGCCGGCGCTGGGCGCCCGGCTTGGCGTGCTGCCAGTCGCAGCCGCCGCAGCGGCCGGGGCCCGCGAAGGGGCAGGGAGCCTCGATGCGGTCCTTGGAGGCCTCCAGGATCCGTACGGCGTCCGCGCGCAGGAAGCGGGCGCCCTCCTCGCCCTCGGTCACCTTCGCCACCACCCGCTCGCCCGGCAGCGCGTGCCGGACGAACAGCACCTGGCCCTCGGCCGTACGGGCGATGCAGTGGCCGCCGTGGGCGACGGGGCCGATCTCGACCTCGTACTCCTCGCCCACCAGAGACTTCGTCGGTTCTGCCTGCATGGCGGGGTGACTCCAGATCCAGAAAGGGAAACGGCCGCAAACCGGTGGGCCGGACAACAGCCCACCAGTCTACGGCCTCGCCGGCCCGCCTCAGTCCTTGGCCGCCGGCGGGTCAGTCCTTCGCCGGCGACCGCTCAGTCCTGGGCCGCAGGCATCTCAGACCTCGCCGCCGATGACTTGGACCTACGCCGGCGACGGCTCGGTCTTCGGCGCCGACGCCTCAGTCCTTCGCCCCCGACGGCTGCTTGGGGCGCTCCACGGCCGGGCCGCGGCGCACCGCGCCCGGTGCACTCCACTCCTGCCGCTTGCGGGCGCGCAGCTTGGCCGCCTCCGAGGAGGCCAGCTGGTAGGGCACGGAGGTGACCATCACGCCGGGTGTGAACAGCAGGCGGCCCTTCAGGCGCAGGGCGCTCTGGTTGTGCAGCAGATGCTCGTACCAGTGGCCCACCACGTACTCGGGGATGATCACCGAGACCGCGTCGCGCGGGGACTCCTTGCGCAGGCTCTTGACGTACTCGATCACCGGGCGGGTGACCTCGCGGTACGGCGAGTCCAGCACCTTCAGCGGTACGTCGATGCCGCGCCGCTCCCATTCCTCGCGCAGCATCTTGGTCTCGGCCGCGTCGACGTTGACCGTCAGCGCCTCCAGGGTGTCCGAGCGCATCAGCTTGGCGTAGGCCAGGGCGCGGAGGGTGGGGCGGTGGATCTTCGAGATCAGTACCACCGAGTGGACGCGGGACGGGCGGACCAGGTCGTCGTCGTCCGGCTCCTCGGGAGCCGCGATCTCCTCGGCGACTCCGTCGTAGTGCTTCCGGATCGCGGTCATCGTCGCGTAGAAGATGCACATGCCGAGCAGGGCCACCCAGGCGCCGTGCGTGAACTTCGTGACCAGGACGACGACCAGCACGAGGCCGGTGAAGAAGGCACCGAACGCGTTGATCGCGCGGGAGCGGATCATGTGGCTGCGCTTGGCCGGGTCCTTCTCGACCGCCAGGTGCCGGTTCCAGTGCCGGACCATGCCGGTCTGGCTGAGCGTGAAGGACACGAACACGCCGACGATGTACAGCTGGATGAGGCGGGTCGAGTCGGCGCCGTAGAGGAACGTCAGCAGGGTCGCCGCGCCGGCCAGCAGCACGATGCCGTTGGAGAAGGCGAGGCGGTCACCGCGGGTGTGCAGCTGACGCGGCAGGTAGCGGTCCTGGGCGAGGATCGAGCCGAGCAGCGGGAAGCCGTTGTACGCCGTGTTCGCGGCCAGGAACAGGACCAGGGCCGTGGCCGCGGCCAGGACGACGAACAGGAAGCTGCCCTTGCCGAAGACCGCCTCGGCGACCTGCGAGATCACCGGGTTCTGGACATAGCCGGAGCCCAGCGGGTGGCCGTTGTGGATCAGGTCGGTGGCCGGGTTCTCGGCCATGCGGACCTTGGTCGTCATGGCGAGGGCGATGATCCCGCAGAACATGGTGACGGCGAGCCCGCCCATCAGCGCGAGCGTGGTCGCCGCGTTCTTCGACTTGGGCTTGCGGAAGGCCGGGACGCCGTTGGAGATGGCCTCGACGCCGGTGAGCGCGGCACAGCCGGACGAGAAGGCCCGCAGCAGGAGGAAGACGAGGGCGAAGCCCGCGAGGCCCTGGTGCTCGGCGTTGATGTGGTAGTCGGCGGTCGGTGCGCGCATGGTGTCGCCGAGGGCCAGGCCCCGGAACGCACCCCACGCGATCATGATGAAGACGCCGCCGACGAACACGTACGTCGGGATCGCGAAGAGCTTGCCGGACTCCTTCACGCCGCGCAGGTTCATCAGCGTCAGCAGCACGATCACCGCGATCGCGCACAGCACCTTGTGCTCGACCACGAACGGGATCGCGGAGCCGAGGTTCTCGATGCCGGAGGCGATGGAGACGGCGACGGTGAGGACGTAGTCCACCAGCAGGGCGCTGGCCACGGTCAGGCCCGCCTTGGGGCCCAGGTTGGTGGTGGCGACCTCGTAGTCGCCGCCGCCGCTCGGGTAGGCGTGGACGTTCTGCCGGTAGGAGGCGACCACGGTGAACATCAGCACGACGACCGCAACGGCGATCCAGGGGCTGAAGTGGTATGCCGACACGCCCGCGATGGACAGGACCAGCAGCACCTCGCCCGGTGCGTAGGCGACGGAGGACAGCGGGTCGGAGGCGAAGACGGGGAGTGCGATGCGCTTCGGCAGGAGCGTTTCGCCCAGCCGGTCACTGCGCAGTGCGCGCCCGATCAGGATCCGTTTGGGCACGTCGGTCAGTTTGGACACGACAGAGGATCGTATGCCTTCCCTCCGGAGCCGGCCCACCCGGTGTCTGAGATCTGCCTCACGAGTGAAATCAGGGGCGCATGCAACTGCGGATTCCGTGGTCCGCGCGCTCCCCGTGCCTAGATGGCAGACCCCGCCCGTCATCGCACCTCGGAGGTCCCATGCCCGCGACCGCGGAGCTGATCGGGGCAATGCTCGCCCTGCTCGGCCTCGGAATCCTGACCCTGTGCAGCGTGCGCAGCATCACTCGGCGGCGCCCGCCCCCGGCGATCGCCCCGTTCGCCGACGCGGACGGCTGACACCGCCCGATCGCATGATCGCGAACCGTGATCATGCCGAACCGGCGCAGGGGGGTGCCCACCCCCCTGCGCCCCTGTGTAGCTTTGGGCGTCGGTCTGAGACCCTGATGCTGAGCAGTAACTTTTGGACACCGGAAGGACGGTCGTGCACATCGTCATCATGGGCTGCGGAAGAGTGGGTTCCGCTCTTGCCCAGACCCTGGAGCAACAGGGCCACACGGTCGCCGTGATCGACCAGGACCCCACCGCCTTCCGCCGACTGGGCCCGGGATTCGGCGGTCGCCGGGTCACCGGGGTCGGCTTCGACCAGGACACCCTGCGCGAGGCGGGCATCGAGGAGGCCGGCGCCTTCGCCGCCGTCTCCAGCGGTGACAACTCCAACATCATCTCCGCCCGTGTGGCCCGCGAGATGTTCGGCGTGGAGAACGTCGCCGCCCGTATCTACGACCCGCGCCGCGCCGAGGTCTACCAGCGCCTGGGCATCCCCACCGTGGCCACGGTGCGCTGGACGGCCGACCAGATGCTGCGCCGGCTGCTGCCGTCGGGTGCCGAGCCGCTGTGGCGCGACCCCACCGGCGGGGTGCAGCTCGCCGAGGTGCACGCCTCCCCCAAGTGGGTCGGCCACAAGATCAGCAAGCTGCAGGAGGAGACGGGCGTCCGCGTGGCCTTCCTGACCCGGCTGGGCGAGGCGATCCTGCCGACCTCACAGACGGTGCTGCAGGAGGGCGACCTCGTGCACGTGATGTTGCGGACGGACGACGTCGAGAAGGTCGAGGCGGCGTTCGCCCAGGGCCCGGAAGAGGAGAGCGGTCACTGATGAGGGTCGCCATTGCCGGAGCCGGCGCAGTCGGCCGCTCGATCGCGGCCGAGCTGCTGGAGAACGGCCACGAGGTCCTGCTCGTCGACAAGGCCCCGACCGCCATCTCGGTGGAGCGGGTGCCGCAGGCGGAGTGGCTGCTGGCCGACGCCTGCGAGATCACGTCCCTGGACGAGGCGGCGCTGCAGCGCTGCAACGTCGTCATCGCCGCGACCGGCGACGACAAGGTCAACCTGGTGGTCTCGCTGCTCGCCAAGACGGAGTACGGCGTCCCGCGCGTCGTCGCCCGTGTCAACAACCCCAAGAACGAGTGGCTGTTCAACGAGGCCTGGGGCGTGGACGTGGCGGTCTCCACCCCGCGCCTGATGTCGGCCCTGGTCGAGGAGGCGGTCTCGGTCGGCGACCTGGTCCGTCTGCTCCGCTTCAGCCACGGTGACGCCAACCTCGTGGAGCTGACCCTGCCCGAGGAGTCGGCACTGGCGGGCACCCAGGTCGGCGACGTCGAGTGGCCGGAGGACACCTCCCTGGTCACGATCATCCGCGGCACCCGTGTCCTGACCCCCTCCAAGGAGGACTCCCTGGAACCGGGCGACGAACTCCTCTTCGTGGCCGCGCAGGCCCGGGAGGAGCAGCTGGAGGAGCTGCTGTCGGTGCGGCGGGAAGAGTCCTGACGCGGACGGAGAGCGGACGGAAAAGGGCGCCCTTGGCAACAGGGGCGCCCTCCGTCGTCGTACGACCGCTGTCTACGCGTCCCTGCGGTGGCGTCCGCCGGACACGTCACCGCCCTCGGCGGCCAGCGCGGCCTTGCGCTCCTGCTCGGCCTGCTCCGCCGCCTCCATCTCCGCGAACACGTCGATCGGCGCGGGCGCCTTCGCCAGGAAGACCCAGGTGAGCCAGACGGCCAGCAGGAACGGCGGGATCTTCAGGGCGACCAGGACCCAGCCGAGCTTGGTGGTGTCGGACCACCAGTAGAGGGGGAAGAGGATCGCGCATTTGGCGAGCAGGATCAGGCCCCAGGCCCAACTCGCCTTCGCGTAGGCCTTCTTGCGGCCGGGGTTGCGGGTGCGCCAGGAGAGGTTCTCCTTGAAGACCGGGCCGAGGATGAGACCGATCAGCGGCACACCGGCAAGGGTCGTGACGATGTACGCCAGTGCCAGGCCCAGCGTGTAGAGCATGCCGGGGAGGTAGAAGTCCTTGGCGTTGCCGGTGAACATCGCGAACACCACACCGAAGGCCACCCCGAACACACCGCTGAAGGCGTGCTTGACGGTGTCCTTCATGGCGAGCCGGACCACGACCAGGACCAGAGACACGATGAGCGCGGCGATCGCCGACACGTGCAGGTTCTTGTTGACCGTGAAGATCGCGACGAAGAGCAGGCCCGGCACGACCGTCTCGACCATGCCGCGGACCCCGCCGAACGCCTCGAACAGCGCGGCCTCGGTCACCGCCCGGGCGTCGTCGGTCGGCGCCTGACCGGCGTCTTCGGTCGGCTTGTCGAGGGACGTCACCGGCTACTCCCGTCCGAGGGGTCGCAGTTCGTATTTCGGGTTGAACAGCACGCGGCGGCCCCGGCTCATCGAGATCCGGCCCGATGCGATCAGCTTGCGCCCCGGTTCTATGCCCACGATGGAACGCCTGCCGAGCCACACCACGTCCAGCGCGGCGGAGCCGTCGAACAGCTCGGCTTCCAGGGCGGGGACCCCGGCGCGCGGTCGCAAGGTAACCGTGCGCAAGGTACCAGTTACGGTGACGATCTGCCGGTCGTGGCAGTCACCGATCTTGGTGCAGCCCGCTGTCTCGGCGTCCTCGCGCAGCTCCTCGGACTCCAGGTCCTCCTGCGACGAGGAGAGCCGGTCGAGCATGCGCCGGAACCGGCCGGCCGGCTTTTCGGAACGAGGAACAGCACTCATACCTGAAGCGTACCGGGGCGCACCGACGGCACCGTAGCCCAGCTCACTTCCGGGCCCTCACTTCTCGAACCGATACCCCATCCCCGGCTCGGTGATGAAGTGCTTCGGGTGCGACGGATCCGTCTCCAGCTTGCGGCGCAGCTGGGCCATGTACACGCGCAGGTAGTTGGTCTCGGTGCCGTACGACGGCCCCCACACCTCCTGCAGCAGCTGCTTCTGGCTGACCAGCCGGCCGGTGTTGCGGACCAGCACCTCCAGCAGATGCCACTCGGTCGGGGTGAGCCGGACGTCCTTGCCGGCGCGGTTGACCTTCTTGGCGGCCAGGTCGACGGTGAAGCCCTCGGTCTCGACGGTCGTCAGGTCGTCGTCGCCGGGCCCGACCGGCTCGGCCCGGCGCACGGCGGCCCGCAGCCGGGCCAGCAGCTCGTCCATGCCGAAGGGCTTGGTGACGTAGTCGTCGGCTCCCGCGTCGAGCGCCTCGACCTTCTCGTCGGAGGAGTGCCGGGCGGACAGCACCAGGATGGGCACGCGGGTCCAGCCGCGCAGCCCCCTGATCACCTCGACGCCGTCCATGTCGGGCAGACCCAGGTCGAGCACGACCACGTCGGGGTGGCGGGAGGCGGCGAGTTCGAGGGCGGTCCTGCCGTCGGCGGCCGCGTCGACCTCGTACTTGCGCGCCTTGAGGTTGATCACGAGGGCGCGCACGATCTGCGGCTCGTCGTCGACCACGAGGACCCGGTTCATAGGGTCTGCCTTTCTGGTTCTGCGATGTCCGTCCCGACGGGAGGCTCTGCGGTGTCCTCGTCCGCGGGGAGGGACTGGGGACGTGTGCCTGCCTCGCGCAGGCTGAGGACCATGGTGAGTCCGCCACCCGGTGTGTCCTCGGCGTTGAGAGTGCCGCCCATGGCCTCGGCGAAGCCCCGGGCGACCGCGAGTCCGAGCCCGACCCCCGCGCCGCGCGGAGCGTCACCGTACCGCTGGAAGGGCTCGAATATCCGGTCCTTGCCCTCGTCGGGCACGCCCGGGCCGCGGTCCACCACGCGCACCTCGACCCGGTCGGCTATGGCGCTGGCGGAGACCAGCACGAGCCGCCCGCGCGGGCTGTACTTGACGGCGTTCTCCACCAGGTTGGCCACGGACCGCTCCAGCAGCCCGGGGTCGACCTCGACCATCGGCAGCGTCTCGGGGATGTCCAGCTCGACGCTGTCCTCGGGTACGCCGCCCAGGGCCATCGGGACCACCTCGTCCACGTCGATCTCGCGGATCAGCGGGGTGACCGTGCCGGTCTGCAGCCGGGACATGTCCAGCAGGTTGCCGACGAGGTGGTCGAGCCGGTCGGCGCCCTCCTCGATGCCCTCCAGCAGCTCCGCCTGGTCCTCCTCGGACCAGGCCACGTCGCCGGAGCGCAGCGAGGAGACGGCGGCCTTGATGCCGGCCAGCGGGGTGCGCAGATCGTGGCTGACGGCGGCCAGCAGCGCGGTGCGGATGCGGTTGCCCTCGGCGAGCGCACGGGCCTGGTCGGCCTCCTCCTGCAGACGCCGGCGGTCCAGGGCGACGGCGGCCTGCGCGGCGAAGGCGGCGAGCACCCGGCGGTCCTCGGCGGGCAGCACCCGGCCGGTGAGCGCGAGCGCCATGTGATCGCCGACGGGCATGTCGACGTCGGCGTCCTCGGGCCGCTCCAGCGAGCGCCCGAATCCGGCGCGCCCGGCGCAGGTCCACGGCTCGACGTCGCCCGCCCGCTCCAGGAGCGCGGCCGACTCCATCGCGAAGGTCTCCCGGACCCGCTCCAGCAGCTCCTCCAGGCTGGTCTCGCCGCGCAGCACGTTCCCGGCGAGGAAGGAGAGGATCTCGGACTCGGCCCGCAGCCGGGCGGCCTGGTGGGTGCGCCGGGCCGCGAGGTCCACGACGGAGGCCACGGACACGGCGACGCACAGGAAGATCGCGATGGCCACGATGTTCTTCGGGTCGGCGATCGTCCATTTGTGCAGCGGCGGTGTGTAGTAGTAGTTCAGCAGCAGCGAGCCGAAGGCCACCGAGGCCAGAGCGGGCAGCAGGCCGCCGACCAGGGCCGCCGCGACCGTGACGGCCAGGAACAGCAGCATGTCGTTGGCGAGGCCGACGTCGACGGCGTTCAGCAGCACCGCCAGCGCGACCGGGCCGCCCAGCCCGACCAGCCAGCCCGAGACGATCCGGGCCCGGCCGAGCCGGGCGCCCCGGGCCACGGGCAGTCCGCGCCCCTTGGCGGCCTCCTCGTGGGTGACGATGTGGACGTCGAGGTCGGGGCCGGACTCGCGGGCGACCGTGGCGCCGACGCCGGGCCCGAGGATGTACTGCCAGGCCTTGCGGCGCGAGGAGCCCAGCACGATCTGCGTGGCGTTCACGCCCCGTGCGAAGTCCAGCAGGGCGGCCGGTATGTCGTCGCCGACGACATGGTGGAAGGTGCCGCCGAGGTCCTCCACGAGGGTCCGCTGGACGGCCAGCTCCTTCGGGGAGGCCGAGGTCAAACCGTCGCTGCGGGCTATGTACACGGCGAGCACCTCGCCGCCGGCGCCCTTCTCGGCGAGCCGGGCGGCACGCCGGATCAGGGTGCGGCCCTCGGGGCCGCCGGTCAGGCCGACCACGATCCGCTCCCGCGAACCCCAGATCTTGGAGACCCGGTGTTCGCTGCGATAGGCGTTCAGGTACTCGTCGACCCGGTCGGCCACCCACAGCAGGGCCAGCTCGCGCAGGGCGGTCAGGTTGCCGGGGCGGAAGTAGTTGGACAGGGCCGCGTCGACCTTGTCCGGCTGGTAGATGTTGCCGTGCGCCATCCGGCGGCGCAGCGCCTCGGGCGACATGTCGACCAGCTCGATCTGGTCGGCCCGCCGTACGACCTCGTCCGGGACGGTCTCCTGCTGCCGTACCCCGGTGATCGACTCCACGACATCGCCGAGTGACTCAAGGTGCTGGATGTTGACGGTGGAGATCACATCGATGCCCGCCGCGAGCAGTTCCTCGACGTCCTGCCAGCGCTTGGCGTTGCGGGAGCCGGGGACGTTGGTGTGGGCGAGTTCGTCCACCAGGGCGACAGCAGGGGCCCTGCGCAGTACGGCGTCCACGTCCATCTCGGTGAAGACGGCCTGCCGGTACTCCAGCTGTTTGCGCGGCACCTGCTCCAGGCCGTGCAGCATCACTTCGGTGCGCGGCCGGTCGTAGTGCTCGACGAAGCCCACGACACAGTCGGTGCCCCGCTCCTCGCGGCGATGTGCCTCGGCGAGCATGGCGTAGGTCTTACCGACGCCCGGTGCCGCACCGAGGTAGATCCGAAGCTTGCCGCGTGCCATGGCCCCATTGTCTTCCCGTAACTGCTGCGTACGCAGCGTCGACCTTACGGCCAACAATTGCGGCAATAGGGACAGGGGGGTGGGCAGCGGGCAACTTTGACGCAACTCTGATGAGCCGTACGGACCGGTGGATGCCCCTGTGCCGGTCCCGCCGGTTCGGTGCTCGACGATCTCGGCGTCCCGGAGTTCCAGCACCCGGTCGGCCGGATCCAGCAGGGTCGCGTCATGCGTGGCGACCAGGGCGGACGGCGGTCCGCGGCAGCTCTGACGGCGTGCCCGGTCTCGGCGTCGAGCCGACGGTCGGTTCGTCGGCGACGATCAGGGCCGGTTGGTCGGCGAGGGCACGGGCGATGGCGACCCTCCCCCAGTGCCTCCAGGGCCTCGGGACACCCCCAGCTGCTGGCCGCCGGACAGCTCACCGGGCCCTAGCCCCGCGTGACCGGCGGCCCGACCAGGGCGAGCAGTAGCTCGACGCGTTCCTCGCACGCACGCGGGTCGGCACGGCGCAGCCGCAGCGGTAGGCCGACGTTCTCGGCCGCGGTGAGGATCGGAATGAGCCCGAAGGACTGGAAGACGAACCCGGTCCGGTCCCGCCGCAGCCCCAACAGCTCGCTCTCGCCCATGTCCCCCCGGCAGCCGCCGTCCACCTCCACCCGCCCCGGGTCGGGCGTGTCGAGCCCACCGACGATGTCCGGCAGCGTGGTCTTACCGGACCCGGACCGCCCCTTGAGCGCGGCGAGTTCGCCCCGCCGCGCATGACTCACAGCGCCTCCCCCGTGGACCGGGCGCCAGCACCACGGAGCAGCCCGATATGGGGCTACCGCCGCGTGGGGGCGGGCAACCGCAACAGACCTGTACTCGGCAATGAGGCGCCCCCACCCACGGCGCGCCCCGCAAGAACGGGCCGTACCCCTCAAAGGCACGGCCCGTTTCCAGTTGCTGAAGCCGTCAGCGGACTTCCGTGATCTCCGGTCCGCGCTGCAACTGCCCCATACCGCCGGAGAAGCGCGAGCCCTCCTCCTGCTGGATGCCCTCGGGGACCATCTGCGCGTCGTTGGGGAGCTTGAGGACGATGGGGTCGCGGGGCGCCATCGGGCCCTCGCCGCGGACCACGACCGTGTCCCGGAAGATCTGCTCCAGCAGACCCGCGGCCTGCGGCTGCACGGCACCCTGGCCGGAGATCACACCGCGCAGGAACCAGCGCGGGCCGTCCACACCGACGAACCGCACGACCTGGAAGCCGCCGGTGCCGTCGGGCAGCTGCACCGGCACCTGGGCGCGCAGCTCCCAGCCGAGCGGGCCCTCGACCTCGTCGACGATGCCACCCTGCTGGGTGATGCCGCTCCCGATCTCCTCGCGGACCTCACCCCAGATACCTTCGCGCTTGGGCGCGGCGAACGCCTGGAGCTGAATGGCGCTGTCGCGCAGCACGACGGTCGCGGCGACGATCGCGTCACCGGCGACCTCGACCCGCAGCTCCATCCCCTCCACGCCCGGGACGAACATCCCGCCGAGGTCCACGCGGCCCTCGGCCGCATCACGCACCTCTTCGCTGTCCCAGGGCCCGTCGGGCCGGGGCCCGGGCTCCAGCCGGACACGCTCGCGCTCGGCCTCTTCCAATTCCTCGTCCGCCTCGGTGTCGACGCTGTCGACGACCTGCTCGGCCTCGCCGGCCGCGTCCTCGGCGGCACCCTTCTTGTTGCGACGTCCGAACACGTCACTGTCCTTCCCGGTCGGATACAACCGAAGCGTATCGATTCCCACCCGTCGGACCGCCCATGGCGGCCTGACCGCTTGTGCCGCTCCCGCCGCCCACCGCGGCATGGCCACCGGTGGACCCGAAGCCCCCCGCGGCCCGCGCCGAGCCGGGAAGTTCCGCCACCTCCTGGAAGCGGACCCTCTCGACCTGCTGGACGACCAGTTGGGCAATCCGGTCGAAGCGCTCGAAGCGCACGCTGTCGTGCGGGTCGAGATTCACCACGATCACCTTGATCTCCCCACGGTACCCGGCATCAACCGTCCCCGGGGCATTCACGAGGGCGACACCGCAGCGTGCGGCGAGGCCGGAACGTGGATGCACGAAGGCCGCGTACCCCTCGGGCAGGGCGATCGACACCCCCGTCGGCAGTACGGCCCGCTCGCCGGGCTTCAGCTGGCACGGCTCGGTGGTGCGCAGATCGGCTCCGGCGTCCCCGGGGTGCTCGTACGCCGGAAGCGGTACGTCCGGGTCGACTCGGCGGATGAGTACGTCGAGAGGGCTCACGGGTTCACCTCGAAGGCGCGGGTGCGCCGGATCTGGTCCGGGTCGCTCATGGCGGCCTGGATCTCCTCCTTGCGGCCGTGGTCGATGAAGTGGTCGACCTTGACCTCGATGAAGAGGGCGTCGGCGCGGACCGCGACGGGCCCGTCGGGGGCGCCGACGCGTCCGGTGGCGGTGGAGTAGATCTTCCGTCCGGCGACGGCGGTGACCTCGGCCTCCAGGTAGAGCGTGGTGCCCACCGGGACGGGCCGCACGAAGTCGGTCTCCAGCCGGCCGGTGACGGCGATGGTGCGCAGCAGCCAGTTCAGCGAGCCCAGGGTCTCGTCGAGGGCCGTGGTCAGCACTCCGCCGTGCGCGAGGCCCGGGGCGCCCTGGTGGGCGGGCTGGACGGTGAACTCGGCGGTCAGCGAGACACCCGCACCGGCCCGGGCCTCCAGGTGCAGTCCGTGCGACTGCCCGGGGCCACATCCGAAACAGTGTTCGTAGTGGGCGCCGAGGAGTTCTCCGGGCGCGGGTGCGTCGGGGTGCCGTACCGGTTTCACCGCGTCGGCGGGAGGCTGAAGTCGTGCGGAACTACCACTCACAGCCGCAGACCTTACCCGCGCGTCGGCGCGATGCGGATCCCGTGCCAAGCTTGGCTCCATGCAGCTCTCCGCCACCCCGTACGAAGAACGCCTCACCGCCCCCCGCTCGTGGTGGCTGATCAGCCTTCTCGTGGGTGTCTCGTTCGCCCTGATCCTGCTTCCCTTCGGCACCCTGCCGCTGCTCGGGGGCCTGGTCGGCGGTACGGCCGCGGCGGCGGTGGTCGCGAGCGCGTACGGCTCGCCGCGCATCCGTGTCGTGGGTGACTCGCTGATCGCGGGCGAGGCGAAGATCCCGGTGTCGGCGCTGGGCGAGGCGGAGGTGCTGGACGCGGAGGAGGCCCGCGCCTGGCGGACGTACAAGGCCGACACACGCGCGTTCCTGCTGCTACGGGCCTACATCCCCGGGGCGCTGCGGGTGGAGGTCACGGACCCGGAGGACCCGACGCCGTACCTGTACCTGTCGACGCGGGAGCCGGAGAAGCTGGCGGCGGCGATCGAGGCGGCCCGCACGGCGAACGCCTAGGCCTCTTCGGCCTCTTCGGGAAAGTCTCGCAGTTGCAAAGGCTCCGCCGGCTTCTCCAGCGGCGGCAGCTCCGCCAGGTCCTCCCAGGGAACCTGGATCCTGCGCAGGTCCGCCCGGACATGGGCGGCGAGCTTCTTGGTGTCCCGGCGGTTCATGACCGCGCCGACCGCCGCGCCCACCATGAACGGCATGAGGCTGGGCAGGTCCCGGACCACGCGCTTCATGATCCGCTGGCGCAGTTCGCGCTTCATGTGGCCGCCCAGGGCCGTGTCGTACGTCGACGGCTTCATCACGTCGATTCCGCGCTCCCCCGACCAGGAGGACAGATACGCGGTGCTGCGGGTCTTCAGGTTTCCCGGCGGTCGTACGCCGTAGACCTCGTGGAGTTCGGCGACGAGCTTCAGCTCGATCGCGGCGACCCCGGTGATCTCCGCTGCCAGCTCGGTCGGCATGGCCGGCGGTACCGGCAGCATCGCCGCCGCTCCGATCCCGGCTCCGATCGTCGACGTGCCGGCCGCCGCGCCCGCCACGAGCTTGTCGGCGAGTTCCTCGGGCCCGAGGTCCGGGAACTGCCTGCGCAGGGTCGCGAGGTCGCGTACGGGGACACGCGGGGCGATGTCGATGATCCGGTCCGCGAGGTACGACAGGCCCGCGCGGGCCCGGCTGCCGCCCCTGCGCACCCCTTCCCGGGCCATGTCCCGGGCTTTGTCACGCATCACCGCGGCCCGTCGCCGAGCGACGGGCGCGGGCTGCCTCACCGGCTCCGGGTGGTCAGTCCGGTCGGTTGCCGGTTCGAACGGGGCCACCGCTCCCGGTGAGCCCCGCCCGTCGTCACGCGCGCTGTGCGGGCCGCCGAGCGGCCCCTCGTCCGCCTTTCCCAGAGAGAGGCGGCGCTTCCGTGGAGGGGTCGAGCCAGTCATGGCCGACCCGACCTCAGTCGCAGTCGCGGCAGATCGGCTGACCGTTCTTCTCACGGGCCAGCTGGCTGCGGTGATGCACCAGGAAGCAGCTCATGCAGGTGAACTCGTCCTGCTGCTTCGGCAGCACCCGGACGGCCAGCTCCTCGTTCGAGAGGTCGGCGCCCGGCAGTTCGAGGCCTTCGGCGGCCTCGAACTCGTCGACGTCCACCGACGAGGTGGACTTGTCGTTCCTCCGGGCCTTCAGCTCTTCGAGACTGTCCGAGTCGACGTCGTCGTCGGTCTTGCGTGGAGTGTCGTAATCGGTTGCCATATCGCTCTCCCCCTCTGGGTGTCTGCGGTGTCTCCAGCGCACGTAACGCGTGAGAGGCCGGACTTGTGCCCGACCTGAGGCGGAGATTTTGCCTCACATCAAGGTCTGTTACTCAATCGACACCCAACCCGACCCCTCAAGAGTGATCGACTTGGATGGCGGTGAGGACCGTACACGGTTCGAATGTCGCACCTCAAAGGCGCCTCACCGTGTACTTCCCGTGATCAAGACCCCTGAAAACCAGGACTTTCCCGGCTTTCTACCATGTTTCGTGATCACGGAGAGTACATGGCCGAAAATCCGTCCATGTGATCGATCACACAACAGGAAGCTCATTCGGCGGCTGAAAAATTCCGCGTGAAGCGAACATCCCTCGCGTGTGTCGATTCCCGGTTCACGGCGGTCCCGTCACGAATCACAACGGTAGTGTGACCCGCATCACCAGGCCGCCGCCCTCGCGGGGCTGCGCCACGATATGGCCGCCGTGTGCGCGGGCCACGGACCGGGCGATGGACAGCCCGAGGCCGACACCCTTGTCGCTCCCCGTGCGCTCCGTACGGAGCCGCCTGAAGGGCTCGAAGAGGTTGTCGATCTCGTACGCCGGCACCACCGGCCCGGTGTTCGTGACGGTCAGCACCGCCTGCCCGTGCTGGACCTCGGTGGTCACCTCGACCCAGCCGTCCTCGCTCACGTTGTACCGCACCGCGTTCTGCACCAGGTTCAGGGCGATCCGCTCCAGCAGGACGCCGTTGCCCTGCACCACGGCGGGCTTGCGCTCGCCGCGGACCTTCACACCCTTGGCCTCGGCCTCGCCGTGCACCTGGTCGATGGCCTGGGTGGCCACCTCGGCCAGGTCGACCGGCTTGCGCTCGACGATCTGGTTGTCGCTGCGGGCGAGCAGCAGCAGGCCCTCTACCAGTTGCTCGCTGCGTTCGTTGGTGGCCAGCAGCGTCTTGCCGAGCTGCTGCAGCTCCACCGGGGCATTCGGGTCCGACAGGTGTACTTCGAGGAGCGTTCTGTTGATCGCGAGCGGGGTGCGCAGCTCGTGGGAGGCGTTGCCGACGAAGCGCTGCTGGGCGGTGAAGGCCCGCTGCAGCCGCTCCAGCATGTCGTCGAAGGTGTCCGCCAGCTCCTTCAGCTCGTCGTCCGGGCCGTCCAGCTCGATCCGCCGGGACAGGTCGGAGCCGGCCACCTGGCGGGCGGTGCGGGTGATCCGGCCGAGCGGGGACAGCACCCGGCCGGCCATCGCGTAGCCGAACGCGAAGGCGATCACGGCGAGGCCCAGCAGGGCCAGCAGCGAACGGCTGAGCAGGTCGTCCAGGGCCGTCTGGCGCTGCTGGTCCACGCAGTGCGCGATCGCGTCGTTGAAGTCCGACAGCGGCAGGCTGGTGGTGTTGATCGCGGGGCAGTTGTCGCTGGAGACCCGTATCGACGTACCGCTGACGATCTTGAACAGGGGCTGGTTGCCCGTGCTGATGGCCTGCGCGGCGAGCAGGTAGATGATCGACAGCAGCAGGATGCCGGCGATCAGGAACATGCCGCCGTACAGCAGCGTGAGCCGTATGCGGATGGTGGGGCGCAGCCACGGGAACGGGGCCTGCGGCCTCCTGGGGTCCCAGGTGGGCCTCGGTGGCGCCTGCGGCGGCGCGGGGGTCGCGGCCATGGCGGATCAGATCCGGTAGCCGGAGCCGGGGACGGTCACGATCACCGGCGGCTCACCGAGCTTGCGGCGCAGGGTCATCACGGTGACGCGCACGACGTTGGTGAACGGGTCCGTGTTCTCGTCCCATGCCTTCTCCAGCAGCTGCTCCGCCGAGACCACCGCGCCCTCACTGCGCATGAGCACCTCCAGCACAGCGAACTCCTTGGGCGCGAGCTGGATCTCCTTGCCCTCGCGGAAGACCTCGCGACGGTTGGGGTCGAGCTTGATCCCGGCGCGCTCCAGGACGGGCGGCAGGGGCACGCTCGTACGGCGGCCGAGGGCGCGCACACGCGCGATCAGCTCGCTGAACGCGAAGGGCTTGGGCAGATAGTCGTCGGCGCCGATCTCCAGGCCCTCGACACGGTCACTGACGTCGCCGGAGGCCGTGAGCATGAGCACGCGCGTGGGCATGCCCAGCTCGACGATCTTGCGGCAGACGTCATCGCCGTGCACGAGCGGGAGGTCGCGGTCGAGGACGACCACGTCGTAGTCGTTGACGCCGATGCGCTCCAGGGCGGCCGCACCGTCGTACACGACGTCGACGGCCATGGCCTCCCGGCGCAGTCCGGTGGCCACCGCATCGGCGAGCAGCTGCTCGTCCTCGACGACGAGTACGCGCACGTCGCTTGTCCTTCCTCATGTCCACCCGCGTAGCGCGCCGTGGACGCGTGCGGGCAGGGGTCTTCGTAGGGTGTGACCTCCATCCTGCCCTTTTCGGCCGTAAGTCGGCTGTAAGGCGGGTTGTGGGCCGCAGAGATCCGCGCTCCGGGGCAGGAATACGAGATTTTCTCTTCCGGTTGAGGTTTCCGGGGAAGGGAGCGGGGGGAGGACCGCTTTACACCCCGCGATCACGCTCTGCATGTGCCGTAGCACCATGCGGTACACAGCGATCCGCTTCGCCAGAGTGGGCGCGGGTGTCCGGCACCGTCGCCGCCCGGCAGGGCAGCGCTGGGCACCTGTGAGAGACGTGATCGCCCCTTTCCCAACCGGCACACCCCCGTGCCACCGACCCACGACCCAGGACGAGGGGGCGCAGCATGGACGCTTTCACCGCAGGACTTCTGCAGCGCATAAGGGCGACCGAGTCCGACCTGTCGCGGGCTCGTGACGAGGGTGACGACTTCCTTGTCGAAGTGGAGCAGGCAGAGCTCGACGACCTGCGACGCCTCGCCGCCGAACACGGTGTGGAGGTCGGCGCGTCACGCGTCTGATCGGCCCGAGAGCGCAAAAGAGGGGACCCCGGCGAATCCAGCGCCGGGGTCCCCTCGCGTTCATCGGCCGGAGCCGGCCACGGTCAGTCGTGCCACGCTCCGAAGTCCTCCAGCAGCCCCTGCAGCGGCTCGAACACCCCCG
The DNA here is from genome assembly GCF_001953885.1 of Streptomyces sp. IMTB 2501. Taxonomy (GTDB): domain Bacteria; phylum Actinomycetota; class Actinomycetes; order Streptomycetales; family Streptomycetaceae; genus Streptomyces. Next base: position 30,034 of record NZ_MQUS01000034.1, read on the forward strand.
GCGACCCGGCCACGGTCAGATCCCGCGACGGCCCCTGCCCGGGCCGCCCGCCGACCAGCGCACCCGCCTCCCGGGCGATCAGGTCCCCGGCGGCGAAGTCCCACGCGTTGAGACCCCGCTCGAAGTAGCCGTCGAGCCGGCCACAGGCCACGTCGCACAGGTCGACCGCCGCCGACCCGCTGCGCCGGATGTCCCGCAGCAGCGGGATCAGCCGGGCGGCCACCTCGGCCTGATGGGTGCGGACCTCGGACACGTAGTTGAAGCCGGTGGAGACCAGCGCCTGGTCCAGCGGGGGCGCGGGCCGGCAGGCGAGTGCCCGCCCGCCCTTCCACGCGCCCGTCACCCACGCGCCGCCCCCGCGTACGGCGTGGTACGTCTCGCCGCGCATCGGAGCCGCGACGACAGCGGCGACCGTCTCACCGTCCTGCTCGGCGGCGATGGACACCGCCCAGGTCGGCAGGCCGTAGAGGTAGTTCACCGTGCCGTCGAGCGGGTCGATCACCCAGCGGATGCCGCTGCTGCCCGCGCTGGAGGCGCCCTCCTCGCCGAGGAAGCCGTCGTCGGGCCGCCGGCCGGAGATCAGGTCGGTGATCAGCTTCTCGGCCGCGATGTCCATCTCGGTGACGACGTCGATCGGGCTGGACTTGGTCCTCGCCACGGCCAGGTCGGCCGGGCGGCCGTCCCGCAGCAGCTCTCCGGCGCGGCGGGCGGCCTCGTGGGCCAGTTCCAGCAGTTCCCGGTGCAGGTCGGTCACGGGTCTCCTCACGCGTAGGGGCTGTCGGCGCCGGCGGCGGCCGGGTGGGGGGCGCGGGCCGGGCAGCAGCCGACCGGGCAGAGGTTGTGGGACGGCCCGAGGGCGCCCAGGGCACAGGGGGTGACCTCCTGGCCGCGCTCCACCGTGGCGCGCTCGGTGATCAGCTCGCGGACGGCGGCGGCGAACCGCGGGTCGGCGCCGACCGTGGCCGAGCGGCGCACGGGCAGGCCCAGTTCCTCGGCCTTGGCCTTGGCCTCGGTGTCGAGGTCGTACAGAACCTCCATGTGGTCGGAGACGAAGCCGATGGGCGCCATGACGACGGCGGGGACGCCCTGGGTGTGCGCCGCCTCCAGGTGGTCGCAGATGTCCGGCTCCAGCCACGGGATGTGCGGGGCGCCGGAACGGGACTGGTAGACCAGCCTCCAGGGGTGGTCGATCCCGGTGCGCTCGCGGACGGCGTCGGCGATCAGCTGGGCCACGTCCAGATGCTGCTCGACATAGGCTCCGCCCTCCCCGTGGACCTCGACGGGGCCGGAGGTGTCGGCGGCGGAGGTCGGGATGGAGTGCGTGGTGAAGGCGATGTGGGCGCCCGCGCGGACGTCCTCGGGGAGGTCGGCGAGGGAGCGCAGCACGCCGTCGATCATGGGCTCGACGAAGCCGGGGTGGTTGAAGTAGTGCCGCAGCTTGTCGACCCTCGGCGGCTCGGTCCCCTCGGCCTCCAGCGTGGCCAGCGCGTCGGCGAGGTTCTCGCGGTACTGACGGCAGCCCGAGTAGGAGGCGTAGGCGCTGGTGGCGAGCACGAGGATGCGGCGGCGGCCGTCGGCGGCCATCTCGCGCAGGGTGTCCGTCAGATACGGCGCCCAGTTGCGGTTGCCCCAGTACACCGGCAGGTCGAGGCCGTGCTCGGCGAAGTCCTTGCGCAGGGCGTCCAGCAGGGCGCGGTTCTGGTCGTTGATGGGGCTGACCCCACCGAACAGGAAGTAGTGCTGCCCTACTTCCTTCAGGCGTTCCTTCGGGATGCCGCGCCCCCGTGTGACGTTCTCCAGGAAGGGGACCACGTCGTCCGGGCCTTCAGGGCCGCCGAAGGAGAGCAGGAGCAGGGCGTCGTACGGGGTGGCATCGAGCGCGTCTGGCATGTCTCGATCCTGCCACCCGCCTCTGACAGCCGGGGAACAGCTGGGTGACGAGTCGGATTCCAGTGGGTTTAGCCCGGTTTTCCCTCCGTCATTCCACGGTCACCCGGGGTGTCATTAGGGTCACCTAACTCGTAAGCTGTATCAGCTGCATTCGCGCCTTACCGAGTCGCCCCGGAGACCACGTGCCCAGCCCCTACAGAGCCCTGTTCGCCATGCCCGGCACCAAGGGCTTCTCCGCCGCGGGATTCCTCGGCCGGATGCCGCTGTCGATGATGGGCATCGGCGTGGTCACCATGATCTCGCAGCTGACCGGGCGCTACGGGCTCGCGGGCGCGCTGTCGGCCACCATCGCGCTGGCCGCCGCGGCGATCGGGCCCCAGATATCCCGGCTGGTCGACCAGCACGGACAGCGCCGGGTGCTGCGCCCCGCGACCCTGGTGGCGCTCACGGCGGCGGCCGGGCTGCTGCTCGCCGCGCACTTCCGGTGGCCGGACTGGGCGCTGTTCGTGTGCGCGGCCGGGATCGGCTCCGTGCCGAGCCTGGGCGCGATGATCCGGGCCCGCTGGGCGGCGCTGTACCGGGGCACCGAGAAGCTGCACACCGCCTATTCGTTCGAGTCGGTCGTCGACGAGATCTGCTTCATCTTCGGCCCGATCATCTCCATCGGACTGTCCACGGTCTGGTTCCCGGAGGCCGGGCCGCTGCTCGCCGCCTGCTTCCTGGCCACCGGCGTCTTCTGGCTCACCGCCCAGCGTGCCACCGAGCCGGAGCCGCACCCGCGCGAGCACCACGGCGGCGGTACGGCACTGCGCTCGGCGGGGCTGCAGGTCCTGGTGGCCACCTTCATGGCGACCGGCGCGATCTTCGGGTCGGTGGACGTGGTCACGGTCGCCTTCGCCGACGAGCGCGGCCACAAGGGCGCGGCCAGCGTGGTCCTCGCGCTGTACGCGTCCGGTTCGTGTGTGGCCGGAGTGGTCTTCGGGCTGCTGAGGTTCGCCGGGGCACCGGAACGCCGCTGGCTGCTGGGCGTGGCAGCCATGGCCGTGAGTATGATCCCCCTCCTACTGGTCGGAAACTTGCCGCTTCTGGCCGTGGCGCTGTTCGTTGCGGGGCTGTCCATCGCACCGACGATGATCACGACGATGTCCCTCATCGAAGAGCACGTACCTCGCGCGAAGCTCACCGAAGGCATGACCTGGGTGAGCACCGGCCTCGCGGTCGGGGTCGCGCTCGGCTCGTCCGTGGCCGGCTCGGTGATCGACGCAGCCGGGGCGCGGGCCGGGTACGGGGTTCCGGCCGTGTCCGGGGCCGCCGCGGTCGCGGTGGGTTTCCTCGGGTACCGCCGGCTGCGCAGGCCGGCCGCGGGTCGGGGAGGCACCGTTGAGCAGCACGGCGAACGGGAAGAACGACACCTGGCGTAACTGGGGCGGGAACGTCACCTCCCGTCCCGCCCGGCAGGTAGCACCGGCGTCGGTGGAGGAGCTGGCCGCGGCGGTGCGCCGGGCCGCCGAGGACGGCCTGAAGGTGAAGGCGGTCGGGACCGGCCACTCCTTCACGTCGATCGCGGCCACCGACGGTGTGTTGATCCGCCCTCAACTGTTGACCGGTATCCGCAACATTGACCGGCAAGCCATGACCGTCACGGTCGAGGCCGGCACCCCGCTCAAGAGACTCAATGCGGCTCTGGCGCGCGAGGGTCTGTCGCTCACCAACATGGGCGACATCATGGAGCAGACGGTCTCCGGAGCCACCAGCACCGGCACGCACGGCACGGGCCGGGAGTCCGCCTCCATCGCCGCGCAGATCAAGGGGCTCGAACTCGTCACGGCGGACGGTTCGGTGCTGACCTGCTCCGAGAAGGGGACCGCCGAGGAACGCGCGGTCTTCGCGGCCGCCCGAATAGGCCTCGGCGCCCTCGGCATCGTCACCGCGATCACCTTCGCCGTGGAGCCGCTGTTCCTGCTCAGCGCACGCGAGGAGCCGATGCCCTTCGAACGGGTCCTCGCCGAGTTCGATCAACTGTGGGCGGAGAACGAGCACTTCGAGTTCTACTGGTTCCCGCACACCGGCAACACCAACACCAAGCGGAACAACCGCAGCGCCGGTCCCGAGCAGCCCGTGGGGCAGCTGGCCGGCTGGTTCGAGGACGAGTTCCTCTCCAACGGCGTCTTCCAGGTGGCTCAGTGGGTCGGGCGCGCGGCCCCCGCCGCCATTCCCGCCATCGCCCGGGTCTCCAGCAAGGCCCTGTCCGCGCGGACGTACACGGACATCCCGTACAAGGTGTTCACCTCGCCGCGCCGGGTGCGCTTCGTGGAGATGGAGTACGCCGTCCCGCGCGCGGCCCTGGTGGAGACGCTGCGCGAGCTGAAGACCATGGTCGAGCGCTCGGGGATGCGCGTCAGCTTCCCGGTCGAGGTGCGCACCGCCCCGGCCGACGACATCACGCTGTCCACCGCCTCCGGGCGGGACAGCGCCTACATCGCCGTCCACATGTTCCGGGGCACGCCGCACCAGGCCTACTTCACCGCCGCCGAGCGGATCTTCACGGCGCACGAGGGCCGGCCGCACTGGGGCAAGGTGCACACCCGGGACGCCGAGTACTTCGCGCGTGTGTACCCGCGCTTCGACGAGTTCACTGCGCTGAGGGACCGCCTTGATCCGGAACGGCTGTTCCAGAACGACTACTTGCGGAGGGTTCTGGGGGCGTAGGCGTCGCGGCGGACCCGCTGGGGGCGGGGGTCGGGGACGACGGGCTCGGGCCGTCGCTCGGCTGAACGCTCGGCGAGTTCCCGGGCGTCGGGGTCGCGCTGCGGGTCGTACCACCGCCGGGGTCGGGCGCGTGCCGGCGGGACGGTGCGTCCGAAGGGGGCGGTGACTCGTCGGCCTCGGAAGGGGATTCGGATGTGGAGGTGGACGAGCCCCGGCCGGAGACGGCGTCACTGACCGTCGTACCCGTGCCGCCGCTGAGGCTGCTGCCGGACACCAGCTCGTACGTCGTGATCCCGGCCATCGTCACCCCGAACACGAGGGCGGCTGCGACCGCCGGCCGGCGCCGGCTCTTCACGCGCGCGCGGTAGACGGTGCCCTCGGTGAACTCGCCCGGCGCCGACGGCACTTGTGCCCGGCCACGGGACCGGCCGCGGCCGTCCGGCACCTGTTCGCCGGGGCGGCCGACGACCGTCGCCTCCCTCAGCTGCTCCCCGGTCCGCTTGAAGAAGTGCTGGAACAGCGTGCCCCCGCAGGTGGCGACGACACTGACGACTCCCGCGCCGAGGATCGTGCCGTACACCCCGAAGTACGACGCCAGTTTGGCCGCCACGACCGCCGCGAGGGCACTGCCCGCGACCTGCGGGACGCTCAGGTCGAGCCGTTTGCGACCCGCATCCGGCGTTTCACGCATACCCGGAACTAACCTTCCCATCCCGTACTTGATCGACATTGGCCACCGACTGCACGAGATAGGGACGTACGGTCGAAACCATTAGTTCCGTTTCTGGGGATTACGTGAACTTCGCCACGTTCATGATCCGCAAAACCGGTTGCCAGGGGCCAAGTCGCCACCCTTGCGAGAAGTTGGGCGGCGCGCCCATCCACGCACATGGTCCAAATGGAGTACTGTTGCGAGCCCTGGGTCCGGTCTCCCACCAGGGTGTCCGCGGCCTTGCAGGACCGCCGGGAGGGGGGCTGGTTGCACAGGGTGACGGAATTGGTCACTTTGCGTTGCGAACAGGTAACCGTGCCATAACGGCGGCCCAGGGCCCGTGCCCGACACGCCGGGCAACTCGGCAAGGTTGTGGCAGGCTGCACCCGGGCAGGCCACACTCGACTAGCGGAAGCAGCGACGCACGTGACGTCGGCAGGCACCACCCGGGAGGTCCCCATGCCCGAACTGCGTGTCGTGGCCGTCTCGAATGACGGCACACGGCTGGTGCTGAAGGCTGCCGACTCAACGGAGTACACGCTTCCGATCGACGAACGGCTGCGCGCAGCCGTACGCGGCGACCGGCCGCGCCTCGGCCAGATCGAGATCGAGGTCGAGAGCCATCTGCGCCCGCGTGACATCCAGGCGCGTATACGCGCCGGTGCCACCGCGGAAGAGGTCGCCCAGCTCGCCGGCATCCCTGTCGACCGGGTACGGCGCTTCGAGGGCCCGGTGCTGGCCGAGCGTGCCTTCATGGCCGAGCGCGCCCGCAAGACCCCGGTCCGCCGCCCCGGCGAGAACTCCGGCCCGCTGCTCGGCGAGGCCGTCCAGGAGCGGCTGATGCTGCGCGGCGTCGAGAAGGACAGCGTGCAGTGGGACTCCTGGCGCCGCGACGACGGCACCTGGGAGGTCCTCCTCGTCTACCGGGTCGCGGGCGAACCGCACTCGGCGAGCTGGACGTACGACCCGCCCCGGCGGCTCGTACAGGCCGTGGACGACGAGGCGCGCTCGCTCATCGGCGAGTCCGACGACCTCGCCGTACCCGAGCCGAGCTTCCCGTTCGTCCCGCGCATCGCCCGCCTCCCGCGCGAGCGTTCGATGGACCGCGCGCTCGACCGGAGCGAGCGGGAGCGGCCAAGCCTGCCGGCGCAGCCGTCCGAGCCCGCCGAGGAGAGCACGGGCGAACGCGACTCGCTGACCAGCCTGCTGGAGGCGGTACCGAGCTTCCGTGGCGACCTGGTGGTGCCGGAGCGCCCGTCGGAGACCCCGGAGGAGCCCGCCGAGGAACCGGCCGCCGAGGAACCGCCGGCTCCAGCCGCCTCGGCCGGTTCGGCCTACGCGGACGTCCTCATGCCCCGCTCCGTGGGCAGCCACCGCGACCGGCTCATCGGCGCGACCGACCGCCAGGCCGAGGCCGACGGCGTCCGCCCCGGCCGCCGCGCCGCCGTGCCGAGCTGGGACGAGATCGTGTTCGGCACGCGCCGCAAGAAGCAGGAGTAACGGGCCGTACGGAAACGGAGAATTGGGGGCACGTACGCGTGCCCCCAATTTCGGCTGCACGCGTGCGTGCCCGGCCTCCGGCTGCCGCTACTGCGGATCCGCCCCGACGGCCACCGGCCGGGACGGGTCCGAGGACCACTCGGACCAGGAACCGACGTACAGCTCCGCCGGAATACCGGCCACCGCGAGCGCGAGGACCTCATGGGCACCGGAGACGCCCGAACCGCAGTACACGCCCACCTCGGTGTCCGCGGACACGCCCAGGGCCTTGAACCGGTCGCTCAGCTCCGCCGCGGGCAGGAAGCGGCCGTCGGGGCCCACGTTCTCCGTCGTCGGTGCCGACACCGCGCCCGGGATGTGTCCGCCGACCCGGTCGATCGGCTCCACCTCGCCTCGGTAACGCTCCCCCGCGCGGGCGTCCAGCAGCACGCCCGCGCGGGCCAGGGCGGCGGCCGCGTCCGCGTCGAGCAGCCCGGCGGCTGCCGGCTCCGGCCGGAAGTCGCCCTCGGCCGGTTCCGGTACCCGCGTGGACAGTTCGCCCTGCCAGGTCGGCAAGCCGCCGTCGAGGACCCGCACGTCCGGGTGACCCGTCCAGCGCAGCAGCCACCAGGCACGTGCGGCCGCCCAGCCCTGGCCGCCGTCGTACACGACGACCGGACGCCCGGCCGACACACCCGCTCGGCGCATCGCGGCACCGAACTGTGCGAGGTCCGGCAGCGGATGCCGGCCGTGTTCCCCGGGCGCGCCTGCCAGTTCCCCGTCCAGGTCGACGAAGACCGCGCCGGGGATGTGCCCGGCCGCGTACTCGGCCCGCCCGTCGAAGGCCGGCGCGCCCGCCGCCTTGGCCATGCTCAGCTGCCAGCGCACGTCCAGCAGCACGGGCGGGCGCTCCCCAGTCAAGTCGTGTGCGAGTTCGGTTGCGGTGATGATGGCTTTCATGGCGTCCATCCATACGCCAGGGGTGGCCGCGGCGTCCAGGTCCGGCTACTCTGCTCGGCCGGACAGGCTCGATCACGCGGCGTACGGGATCGAGCACGTGCTGTACAGCCGGCGGACATCCGTCGGCCATCGTCAGGAAGCGGCGACAGGCGGCAGATCGGGCATCCTCCCGGGGGTAAGTCCGGGCGGCGGCGCCCAATCGCACGCAGCGCCGTGGAGGATGCGGGGACCGGCTCGGGCGCGCCCGCCGCCGGCGTGGACACCCCTTCCGGGGAGCGGAAGCGACACGGCCACCGCGAGGGGCCGGGGAGAGAGTGATCGATGACGGAGGCACGGGAGCCGGCCGGTCCGCACGCGCGGCGCGCGCCCGGCACGCCCTGCTGGGTGAGCCTGATGGCACACGGGCTGGCCGCCACCGAGGAGTTCTACGGTGAGCTGTTCGGCTGGGAGTTCCGGCCGGGCCCGCAGCAGCTCGGCCCGTATGTGCGGGCGCTGCTCGACGGGCACGAGGTGGCGGGCATGGGCCAGCTGCCGCCGGACCGCCGGCTGCCGATCGCCTGGACGCCCTACCTCGCCTCGGACGACGTGGACCAGACGGCCGAGGCGGTACGGCTGTGTGGCGGCACGGTGGCGGTGGGCCCGCTGGACGCCGCCGAGGCCGGGCGGATCGCCATCGCCGCTGACCCCTCCGGGGCGGTGTTCGGCATCTGGCAGGGCGCCGCGCACCTCGGCACCGCGATCCACGGTGTGCCCGGGACGCCGGCGTGGAACGAGCTGGTGACCTTCGAGACCGAGAGCGTCTCCAAGTTCTACGCGACGGTGTTCGGCTACGAACGGGAGCCGGTGGTGTCCGCCGACTTCGACTACGTGACCCTGTACCTCGCCGGCCGTCCGGTGGCCGGACTGCACGGCGTGGGCCACGGCCTGCCCCGCGACCGCGGACCGTACTGGCAGACGTACTTCGAGGTCGCCGACACCGATGCGACGGTGCGGCGGGTCGCGGACCTCGGCGGCCAGGTCGTACGGCAGCCGAGCGACAGCCCGCACGGCCGGGTGGCGACTGTGGCGGACCCGGAGGGCGCGGAGTTCTCGGTGGTCCAGAACCCGCGCTGAACCCGCGGGGCCTCGGGGCGGGTTCAGCCGGAGGAGACCGGCAGGACGTCCGGGGAGAGGGCCGCCGCGCGGGCCGACGCGGCGGTCATCCGGCGCCGGTGATGGCGGCGGCACAGCACCTCGTAGCCGACCTCGCCCGCCGCGTGGTCCACATCGCCGACGACCACCTGGGCGCCCTCGACCACCATCTGGCCGCCCACCGTGCGGGCGTTGTGCGTGGCGCGGGCGCCGCACCAGCACAGCGCCTCCACCTGGAGCACCTCGATGCGGTCGGCCAGCTCCACCAGCCGCTGCGAGCCGGGGAAGAGCTTGGAGCGGAAGTCGGTGGTGATCCCGAAGGCGTACACGTCCAGGCCGAGATCGTCCACCACTCGCGCGAGCTGGTCGATCTGTCCGGGCGCGAGGAACTGCGCCTCGTCCGCGATCACGTAGTCGGCCCGGCGGCCCTGGGAGAGGTGGTCCACCAGATAGGCGTACAGGTCCTGGTCGTCCGCCACCTCCACCGCGTCGGTGACCAGGCCGAGCCGGGAGGACAGCTTGCCCTCGCCCGCGCGGTCGTTCCGGGTGAAGATCATGCCGACGAGGCCGCGCGCGGAGCGGTTGTGCTCGATCTGCAGAGCCAGCGTCGACTTCCCGCAGTCCATCGTTCCGGAGAAGAACACCAGCTCGGGCATGAGGAGTTCGAACACCTTTCGGTGAGAGTGGTCATGGGACGGGGCTTCAGGAGCGTACTTCGAGCAGCGGGACCAGCTGCTCGGCGGGCGTCATCGAACCGTGGTTGCCGACCAGCGCCGACTCCTTCGGCTCCCGCTCCGTGGCGATGATCAGGACGTCGTCGTGCGCGGCCGCGATCACGTCCCCGAGCCGGGCGTACACCCGCTCGTCGATGTGCGGCCCGAACCAGCCCGCCGCGATCGCCTCGTCCCGCGAGGCCACCCAGAACTGCTCGCCGAGCACCTCGCGCCAGCAGGTCAGTACGTCGTTCTCGGCGCCCGGCACCGCGTACACGTGCCGGGCCCGGCCCTCACCGCCCAGCAGGGCGACCCCGGCGCGCAGCTCCCAGTCCGTGTCGAAGTCGATGCGGTGCTCGTCGTCGAACGGGACGTCGACCATGCCGTGGTCGGCGGTGACGTAGAGCGCGCTGCGCGGCGGCAGTTGCTCGGCGAGGCGCTGGGCGAGCCGGTCGACGTACATGAGCTGGCCGCGCCAGGTGTCGGAGGCGACGCCGTAGCGGTGTCCGGCGCCGTCCAGCTCGGAGTAGTACGTGTAGACCAGCGAGCGGTCCCCGGCAGCCAGTTGCCCGGCCGCGAAGTCCATGCGCTCCTCGCCGCTCAGCCGGCCGTGGAAGCCGCCGCCGCTGAGCGCGACCTGGGTGAGCGGGGTGTGTTCGAAGGCGGGCGAGGTCACCTGTGCGGTGTGCACTCCGGCCTCGTGGGCCAGCTGGAAGACCGTGGGATGCGGCTGCCAGGCGCGCGGATCGGTGTACGGCTGCCAGCGGAGCTGGTTCATCAGCGCGCCGGTGGCCGGATCGCGCACGGTGTAGCCGGGCAGGCCGTGGGCGCCGGGCGGCAGGCCGGTGCCGACGGAGGCGAGGGAGGTCGCGGTGGTCGCCGGGTAGCCGGCGGTGAGGGGGCGGCCGGTGCCGCCGCGCGAGCTGCCGAGCAGCGAGGCCAGGAAGGGAGCTTCGTCGGCGTGGGCCCGCAGCTGCTCCCAGCCGAGCCCGTCGACGAGGAAGACACAGACCCGGTCGGCCGCGGTCAGTTCCGCGATGGTGGCGGTCACACCGGCCACACCCAGGCCGGCGGCCAGGGTGGGCAGCAGATCGGCGAGGGAGCCGGTGCCGTACTCGGGCAGCGGCGCGGTGTCCAGGGCGAGCGGTTCCGGGTGGTCCCAGGCGGAGAGCTGGGACATCAGCGGGTGAGGTCCGCGGTCGCCTCCGAGATGGCCTGTGCGAAGTCGAGCGCCTGGCGCACCGTCTCCGGGCCGTCCCCCGCCTCGCTTACGCGCAGGCTGAGGTCGTCCGCCGTGGAGTTGCCCGTGTAGCCGTGGTCGGCGTCGCAGTTGGGGTCGCCGCAGGCGGCGGGCTCCAGGTCGATGCGGCTGACCGCGCCCCAGCCGATGGTCAGCACGACCTCGCGGGGCAGCGTGCCCGGCTTGTACTGCTCGGGGTTCGCGACCACTCGGCTGACCACGACCGAGGAGATCCGGCCGAGCTTCACGGACTCGGTGGAGGTGGTGGCGTACGGCGTCGGGGAGGTGGTGTCGGCGGCCTGCTCGTCGGTGTGGCTGACGATGAAGCGGTTGCCGGTGAGGACCAGCACCGTCACATGCCGGCGGACCTCGTTCTGGTCGAACGTCGTCTCCTGGTGGACCAGGTACGACCGGATGGGCTCGCCGCCCACAGCGGCCTCCACCGCCTCGGCCACGAGGGCCGGGTAGTAGCCGCTGCGCTCGATCGCCGCGCGCAGCCCCTGCGTCGTCGTACTGGTCTTGGCCATGGCGTCCATCCTAATCCGTGGGCAAGGGGGGTCCGGGCCGGTCACGGGAAGCCGGCGCGGGGGCAGCCGGCCTCAGGGGCACGGGGCTGTGTTCGCGTTGTGGCTCCGCCGCGTGGGCGAGAACCCACCAGCATCCCGCACCCGCGCACGCACCGGAAGCCCCTGGTCATGAGGCGCTCCCGTGCGACCGGCGCCGTCAGTACGCCGGCATCGTGCGCGGACCCAGGTCGTCACGGGCGGGCGGCGGCGCGAGCCGTACCGTGGCGCTGAGGACGCTCACGCCGCGTCCGGCGACGACGACCGGCTCCAGGGTGACGGCGACCACCTCCGGGTGATCGTCGACCAGCCGGGACACCCGCAGCAGCAGCTCCTCCAGCGCCGGGGTGTCCACGGGGGTGGAGCCGCGCCAGCCGAACAGCAGCGGTGCGGTGCGGATCGACCGCACCAGTGAGGTCGCCTCCCGGTCGGTGACCGGGACCAACCGGTGCGCCATGTCTCCGAGCAGCTGCGAGGCGGCCCCGGCGAGCCCGAAGGACAGCACGGCCCCGGCGGCGGGGTCGATCACCGCGCGTACGACCGTGTCGACCCCCCTGGGCGCCATCCCCTGCACCACCGGCCGCAGGTCCTCCGGCGGCCCGAACAGCTCGGTCAACTCGGCGTATGCCCGGCGCAGTTGCTCCTCGTCCGCGAGATCCAGGCGTACGCCTCCGAGGTCGGCGCGGTGTCTGAGGTGCGGGGCGGTGGCCTTGAGGGCCACGGGGTAGCCGAGGGCGCGGGCGGCTTCGGCGGCGGTGTCGGGGGTGGGGGCGGGCAGCGCGCGCCGCACCGGGATGCCGTACTTGCCCAGCAGGTCGCAGGTCTCCGCGTCGGAGATCGTGAGCCCTTCCCCGCGCGCGAGCAGCTCACCGATCAGCCGCGCGGCACCCTTCTCGTCGATGTCCTCGTACTCCGGCACCTTCCCCGGATCCATCGCCTCCCGCCGCCACTGCCCATACCGCACTGCTTCAGCGAGGGCCCGCACGGCCCGCTCGGCGGCGGGGTAGGCGGGGATGAGCCTGGCGCCTTCCTGGGGGGATCCGGGGGTGCCCTCGTGGGGTGCCGCGACCGCGGTGGGCAGTGGCTCCAGCGAGGACGAGCGTGGGGGACGGTGGGCACCGCCTGCAGTGCCGGGTGCCTTCTCGACGGCTTGTGGTGCCGTACTCGCCGCAGCCGACAATGCCTCCGCAAGCCCCCCGAGCTCCACATGCACCACCAGCACCGGCTTGCCGGGAACTGCGGCAGCCGCCGACCTGAGCGCTTCCGCCAGCTCCGCGTCCCCCGGCGACGCTTCCCCGATGGCAGGGATCGCGGCCACCACGACGGAGTCGTACGTGTCGTCGGCCAGAGCCCGCGCCAGCGCCCCGTGGAAGTCCTCCGCCGTCGCCCCGGTCGTCAGATCCAGCGGCCGCGCCGGCCGCAGCCCCTCCGCCAGACACCGGTCGTACGTCAGCGCGCCCAGCGACTCGGAGTTGCCGAGGATCGCCACCCTCGGCCCGGCGGGCAGCGGCTGGCGGGCGAGCAGCAGCCCCGCGTCGACCAGCTCGGTGATCGTGTCGACCCGGATCACCCCGGCCTGCCGCAGCAGCGCGGAGACGGTGGCATGCGGCAGCCGGGTCGCCCGTACCGCGTGTCCCTGGGGAGCGGAACCGACGCCCTGCACCACGACCAGTGGTTTCGCCGCCGCCGTCCGCCGGGCGAGGCGGGTGAACTTGCGCGGGTTGCCGATGGATTCCAGATACATGAGGACGACGTCGGTCTCGGGGTCGTCGTACCAGTACTGGAGGACGTCGTTGCCGGAGACGTCCGCGCGGTTGCCGGCGGACACGAAGCTGGACACGCCGGTGACCCCGGTGACCCCTCCCCCGCGCCGGTGCAGCCGGGACAGCAGGGCGATGCCGATGGCGCCGGACTGGGCGAACATCCCGATCCGGCCGGGGCGGGGCATCTCCGGGGCCAGGGAGGCGTTCAGCCGCACGTCCGCCGAGGTGTTGATGATCCCGAAGGCGTTCGGGCCGATGATCCGCATGCCGTACGCGCGCGCCTGCTGCACGAGCGCCCGCTGCCGCTCACGCCCCTCGGGCCCGCTCTCGGCGTATCCGGCGGAGAGCACGACGAGCCCCTGCACCCCGTGTTCTCCGCACTCGGCGACCACACCGGGCACGTGCTCGGCCGGTACGGCGACGACGGCGAGGTCGACGGGGTCCTCGATGTCCCGCACGGACCGGTGGGCCGGCACCCCGTCGACCTCCTTGAGGTGCTCTGGGAAGGCCTTGTTCACGGCGTGCAGCCGGCCGCCGTAGCCGGCGCCCCGGATGTTGCCGAGGACGCTGCGGCCGACCCCGCCGGAGGCGCGGCCGACGCCGACGACCGCCACGGAGCCGGGCGCGAGCAGCCGTCGTACCGAGCGGGCCTCGGCGCGCTGTTCCCGCGCGCGCTGCACGGCGAGGGAGCGGTCGGTGGGTTCGAGGTCGAACTCCAGCCGGACGACGCCGTCCTCGAAGCTGCGCTGCTGGGTGTAGCCGGCGTCCGTGAACACCTTGATCATCTTGGTGTTGGCGGGCAGCACCTCGGCGGCGAAGCGGCGGATGCCGCGCTCGCGGGCGACGGCCGCGACGTGTTCCAGCAGGGCGGAGGCGACCCCGCGGCCCTGGTGCGCGTCCTGCACCAGGAAGGCGACCTCGGCCTCGTCGGCGGGCGCGGAGGCGGGCATGCCGTCGGCGCCGATGCGGTCATAGCGTACGGTGGCGATGAACTCGCCGCCGATGGTGGCCGCGAGTCCCACCCGGTCCACAAAGTCGTGGTGCGTGAAGCGGTGGACGTCCTTGGCGGACAGGCGTGGGTACGGCGCGAAGAAGCGGTAGTACTTCGACTCGTCCGAGACCTGCTCGTAGAAGCTGACCAGGCGGTCGGCGTCATCAATGGTGATGGGCCGGATGCGCGCGGTACCTCCGTCGCGCAGCACCACGTCCGCCTCCCAGTGGGCGGGGTACTCGTGCCGGTCGTGCCGGTCCGCCGGGGTCTGCATGGGCCCCAGAGTACGGCTCGCGTCCGACAACGGCGCGGGGCAGTCTGTGGAGGACGGAAGTCGGATCGAGGCCGCGGTCCGACGACACTCCGGGACAGGACGAAGGTCCGATCCGGGCATGCTTCACGATATGGGAAACTGGTCTAGACAACCCTGAAGAGTGAAGGGCAGCAACACATGGCTGAGCGCCGCGTCAACGTCGGCTGGGCCGAGGGCCTCCACGCCCGTCCCGCCTCCATCTTCGTCCGAGCCGCCACGGCCGCAGGCGTCCCGGTGACGATCGCCAAGGCCGACGGGAACCCCGTCAACGCGGCCTCCATGCTGGCCGTCCTGGGCCTGGGCGCCCAGGGTGGCGAGGAGATCGTCCTCGCCTCCGACGCCGACGGCGCGGACGCCGCCCTGGACCGTCTGGCGAAGCTGGTCGCCGAGGGCCTCGAGGAACTGCCCGAGACGGTCTGAGCGCAGGCGCACAGATATGCCGGAACCGCGTCGCCCTTTTCGGGCGGCGCGGTTCCGCGTTTCCGAGCCCATTGCACGCACACCGGAATTAGGGCAACGGGAAATACGCCGCGCCGAATAACTCCACTTCTTTGTATACGGCGCCCGTGTTAATGCCGAAGGCCCGACATGTTTACGGCGTGTTGCGAAGTCCTCACACGCTCGGCGGCCTCGGCGAATCGCAGCCGGTGCGCGCCCGTCGCGCGCTCGGTGTGCAGCGCCGTGACCGCCCGCGCGCGCTCGCCGTCGCCGCGCGCCACCGCGTCGACGATGACGCCGTGCTCCGCCCAGGACTCCACCGGGCTCGGCGACGCATCCACCGTGTACATCCAGGCGATCTTGTGGCGCAGCTGGGTGAGCATCGCGGTCAGCGCGGGGCTGCAGGAGGCCTGGGCGAGCGTCTCGTGGAACCAGCCGCCGAGTGAGCGCAGATCCTCGCTGTGTCCCCGCCTGGCCCGCTCCTGGCCCAGCCTGACCAGCCCACGCAGCACCTTGAGATGGGCCTCGGTGCGCCGCTGCGCGGCCCGGGCGGCCCCGAGCGGCTCCAGGAGCATGCGCATGTCCAGCAGGTCGGCGGCCTCCTGCTCGGTCGGCTCGGCCACGCACGCGCCCGCGTGCCGGCGGGTCACCACGAAGCCCTCGGCCTCCAGGGTGCGCAGGGCCTCACGGACGGGGACGCGCGAGACGCCGTAGCGGCGGGCCAGGACTTCCTCGGTGAGGCGGCCGCCGCGCGCGTGGACACCGGCGACGATGTCGTCCCGGATCGCCGTGCACACCGAGTGCGCCGGAATACGCATGACCGACCTCCGCCTTAATCCCCGTGAAACGTCGACGATGGACGCCTGTTCCGTGACTCTATTCCAATGAGCCGGAATTTCCGACGGCGGGTCGGATTCCATGGATATTTTTTGGTCAGCGAGTACGGTCTGCACCGCGCAAAACGCCGAAAGCCCCGGCTCGGTGAGCCGGGGCCGCGGATACCGCGTGCGCGGAGGGTCAGACGTTCACGCCGTGCTCGCGGAGGTAGGCGACGGGGTCCACGTCCGAGCCGTAGTCGGGGGTCGTACGGGCCTCGAAGTGGAGGTGCGGGCCGGTGACGTTGCCGGTCGCGCCGGACAGGGCGATCTGCTGGCCCGGGGTGACCTGCTGGCCGACCGAGACGCCTATGGACGACAGATGGCCGTACTGGGTGTACATGCCGTCGGCCATCCGGATCACGATCTGGTTGCCGTACGCCCCGCCCCAGCCGGTGGAGACGACGGTGCCGGAGCCCACCGCGTGGACAGGCGTGCCGCTGGCCGCGTGGAAGTCGATGCCGGTGTGCGAGCCCGAGGACCACAGGGAGCTGCTGGCCTTGTAGCCCGTGGAGACGTAGGAGTCGGCTATCGGGGCGACGAACGTGTTCAGCCGCTTGCGCTCGGCCTCGCGGGCGGCGCGGGCCTGGGCTTCGCGCTCCTGCTTGGCCTTCTCCGCCGCCGCCTTGGCCGCGGCCGCCTCGGCCGCCTTCCGCTCGGCGGCCTGCTTCTGGGCGGTGGCCTGCTCGTCGATGTGCTCGGCGATGTCGTCGCCGACGGTGATCACCGGGGTGAGGCCGGTCTGCTCGACGGAGTTCTGGGCGGCGGGCGCCGGGGCGGCCGCGAGGGTGCCGATGACACCAGTGGTCGTGAGGGCCGCGATGCCGGCCGCCTGAGCGGTGGTGCGCTTGACCCGGCCGGGCTTGCGATGCTTCCCGGTGGCGCACATGAACGCCATGAAGTGGCTGGTCCTTTCCTTCCTTCTCGCCTACCGGGTTAGCTGACGGGTTCGGAGCAGGAAGGTCTCCTACGGGCCCCCTCGCTGCCGCGCGGGCGCCCGATTCACCCCAGGGACGGTGGGTCCCCGGCTCCCCTGGCTCGCGCCGTACGGGGACTCGGCGATGACTGTCCGGTGCCGCGGGTGCGGCGCACTGCCTGACGAACAGCCCGGTCGACGCTACGGAAGCCCTCTTTCCAATCCCAAACGGATCCGGGCTTTTGTAGCGCATCCCACAGGGCAGACAGGCAACCTCCGGAGCAAATCGGGCATCTGGGGAAGCGAGTGGAACAACAGGGGCCCTGACGACCCGTAGGTCGTCAGGGCCCTCACGCGCGCGTGCCGCTACTCGGCCGCCACCACGGTCACTTCGCCGATACCGAGCGCCTCCACCGGCGCCTTGATCTGGGCGGCGTCACCGACGAGGACGGTCACGAGCCGGTTCACCGGGAAGGCGTTGACGACGGCCGCCGTGGCCTCCACCGTGCCCGTCGCCGCCAGCTGCTGATACAGCGTCGCCTGGAAGTCGTCGGGGAGGTGCTGCTCGACCTGGTCGGCCAGCGTGCTCGCCACGGCCGCCGCGGTCTCGTACTTCAGCGGCGCCACCCCGACGAGGTTCTGCACGGCCACGTCCCGCTCGGCGTCGGTCAGGCCGTCCGCGGCGAGGGTGCGCAGCACCTTCCACAGGTCGTCCAGCGCCGGGCCGGTGTTGGGGGTGTCCACGGAGCCGCTGATGGCGAGCATCGAGGCGCCGGTGCTGTCCGGGGCGGAGCGGAGGACCTGCCCGAACGCGCGCACACCGTAGGTGTAGCCCTTCTCCTCGCGCAGGACGCGGTCCAGGCGGGAGGTGAGGGTGCCGCCGAGGCAGTAGGTGCCGAGCACCTGGGCGGGCCACACCCGGTCGTGCCGGTCGGGGCCGACACGGCCGATGAG
Source organism: Streptomyces sp. IMTB 2501 (assembly GCF_001953885.1). Classification (GTDB taxonomy): domain Bacteria; phylum Actinomycetota; class Actinomycetes; order Streptomycetales; family Streptomycetaceae; genus Streptomyces. The sequence continues at coordinate 47,681 of NZ_MQUS01000034.1, forward strand.
CAGCTGCGTCTGGACGGCGCCGGGACGGTCCACGATGACCACGCGCCCGGTGTCGTCGGCGGTGACCGGCGGCACGGGCCGCGGCTCGCCCTGGGTGCCGCTCCAGGCACCCAGGGTGTCGCCGAGCAGGGCGTCCAGGTCGATCCCGGTGAGATCGCCGACCACGACCGCGGTGCCCGTGGCGGGGCGTACATGCCGGTCGTAGAAGGCGCGTACGGCGGCGGCGTCGATCTTCTCGACCGTGTCCTCGGTGCCCTGGCGCGGGCGGGACATCCGCGAGGTCACCGGGAACAGCTCCTTGGACAGTTCCTTGGCGGCGCGGCGGGAGGGGTTGGCCAGCTCGTGCGGGATCTCGTCCAGGCGGTTGCGGACCAGCCGCTCGACCTCGCTCTCGGCGAACGCGGGCGCGCGCAGCGCGTCGGCGAGCAGGCCGAGGCCCTTGGCCAGCCGGGAGGCCGGGACCTCCAGGCTGAGCCGGACGCCGGGGTGGTCTGCGTGCGCGTCCAGCGTGGCGCCCGCGCGCTCCAGCTCGGCGGCGAACTCCTCGGCGGAGTGCTTGTCGGTGCCCTCGGAGAAGGCCCGCGCCATGATCGTCGCGACGCCGTCCAGGCCGGCTGGCTCGGCGTCCAGGGGCGCGTCCAGCAGCACCTCGACGGCGACGACCTGCTGACCGGGGCGGTGGCAGCGCAGCACCGTCAGGCCGTTGTCGAGAGCGGTGCGCTCGGGGGCCGGGAACGCCCACGGCTTGGCCTCGCCGGGCTGCGGCTGGGGGTGGAAGTCCATGGTGGCGAGCTCGGTCACTTGGCCGTCTCCTCGTTCTCGTTGGCAGCCTCTACGGTCGCTTCCTGCTCCGGGTCCTCACCGCGGCCCGCTTCCTCGGTGTGCTCGGCGGAATCGGCGGACAGCGGCTCGTAGACGAGGACCGCGCGGTTGTCGGGGCGCAGGCGGGCCTTGGCGACCTCCTGGACCTCCTCGGGGGTCACCTCCAGGACGCGCTTGACGGCGGTCAGGGCGAGCTGCGGGTCACCGAACAGGACGGCGAACCGGCACAGTTCGTCGGCGCGGCCGGCGACCGTGCCGAGCCGGTCCAGCCACTCGCGCTCCAACTGGGCCTGGGCGCGCTCCATTTCCTCGGGCGTGGGGCCCTCTTCCGCGAACCGGGCCAGCTCCTCGTCGATGGCGGCCTCGATGACCGGCACCTCGACGTCCCCGGAGGTCTTCACGTCCAGCCAGCCCATCGAGGGCGCGCCGGCCAGACGCAGCAGGCCGAAGCCGGCCGCGACGGCCGTACGGTCGCGGCGCACCAGCCGGTTGTACAGCCGGGAGGACTCACCGCCGCCGAGGACGGTCAGGGCCAGGTCGGCCGCGTCGCACGCGCGCGTGCCGTCCTGCGGGAGCCGGTAGGCGGCCATCAGGGCGCGCGCCGGGACCTCCTCGACGACGACCTCACGCTTCTGCTCGCCGATGACGTCCGGCAGGGAGCCGTCGCGCGGCTCGGGCTTGCCGTCGTGGGACGCGATCGACCCGAAGTACTTCTCGATCCAGGCGAGGGTCTGCACGGAGTCGATGTCGCCGACCACGGAGAGCACCGCGTTGTTCGGCGCGTAGTAGGTGCGGAAGAACTGGCGGGCGTCCTCCAGGGTGGCCGCGTCCAGGTCCGCCATCGAGCCGATCGGCGTGTGGTGGTAGGGGTGGCCCTGCGGGTACGACAGTGCGGTCAGCTTCTCGAAGGCGGTGCCGTAGGGGACGTTGTCGTAGCGCTGGCGGCGTTCGTTCTTGACGACGTCCCGCTGGTTCTCCATGGACTCGTCGTCCAGGGCGGCCAGCAGCGAGCCCATGCGGTCGGCCTCCAGCCAGAGGGCGAGCTCCAGCTGGTGGGCGGGCATGGTCTCGAAGTAGTTGGTGCGCTCGAAGCTGGTGGTGCCGTTGAGCGAGCCACCCGCGCCCTGCACCAGCTCGAAGTGGCCGTTGCCGTTGACCTGCGCCGAGCCCTGGAACATCAAGTGCTCGAAAAGGTGAGCCAGGCCGGTACGTCCCTTGACTTCGTGGCGGGAGCCGACGTCGTACCAGAGGCAGACCGCCGCCACCGGGGTCAGGTGGTCCTCGGAGAGCACCACGCGCAGACCGTTGGCCAGGCGGTGCTCGGTCGCTGTCAGGCCCCCGGAGCCTGCCTCGGCTGTGGTCGTGTGACCCATGGGCATGTACGTCCCTTCGCGAGCGGAGGCGGTTGTGCAAACCGCGGTTTTCCTGCCGTTCCTGCCACTGTATGCAACGTGCGGGGGGCCTCGGCGAAGTTCCCGCGGGACGTACGCCCACAGCGGATCCCGTAGCCTGCCCCGAACCCGCCCGGGGGTGCCGGGAAGCCCGCCGGGACCGGGTCGTGGCACGGGTTGTCAGTGCCTCGGTCCACAATGGTCCGCGTCAGATCCATCAAACGCTTCAGTAGCAAGGAGCCGGCAGCGATGGCCCGCCGCAGCACGAAGACCCCGCCGCCCGACGACTCGTACGAGGAGAAGATCCTCGACATCGACGTCGTGGACGAGATGCGTGGCTCCTACCTCGAGTACGCGTACTCGGTCATCTACTCGCGCGCCCTGCCGGACGCCCGCGACGGTCTCAAGCCGGTGCACCGCCGGATCGTGTACCAGATGAACGAGATGGGCGTGCGCCCCGACCGCGCCTATGTGAAGTGCGCGCGCGTCGTCGGCGAGGTCATGGGCAAGCTGCATCCGCACGGCGACGCGTCGATCTACGACGCCCTGGTGCGCATGGCCCAGCCCTTCTCCATGCGCGTGCCGCTGGTCGACGGCCACGGCAACTTCGGCTCGTTGGGCAACGACGACCCGCCGGCCGCCATGCGGTACACCGAGTGCCGGATGGCCGAGGCGACGAGCCTGATGACCGAGTCCATCGACGAGGACACGGTCGACTTCACGCCCAACTACGACGGCCAGGAGCAGGAACCGGTGGCCCTGCCCGCCGCCTTCCCGAACCTGCTGGTGAACGGCTCCTCGGGCATCGCGGTCGGTATGGCGACGAACATGCCGCCGCACAACCTCGGCGAGGTGATCGCGGCCGCCCGCCATCTGATCCGGTATCCGAACGCCGACCTGGACGCGCTGATGAGGCACGTCCCGGGCCCGGACCTGCCCACCGGTGGCCGGATCGTCGGCCTGGACGGCGTCCGGGACGCCTACGCGACGGGCCGCGGCACCTTCAAGATCCGTGCCACGGTGTCGGTGGAGACGGTGACGGCCCGCCGCAAGGGCCTGGTCATCACCGAACTGCCCTTCACGGTCGGCCCCGAGAAGGTCATCGCGAAGATCAAGGATCTCGTCAACTCGAAGAAGGTCCAGGGCATCGCGGACGTCAAGGACCTCACCGACCGCGAGCACGGCCTGCGTCTGGTCATCGAGGTCAAGAACGGCTTCGTGCCGGAGGCGATCCTGGAGCAGCTGTACAAGCTGACCCCGCTGGAGGAGTCCTTCGGCATCAACAACGTGGCGCTGGTCGACGGCCAGCCGCTCACGCTGGGCCTGAAGGAGCTGCTGGAGGTCTACCTCGACCACCGCTTCGACGTCGTACGGCGGCGCAGCGAGTTCCGCCGCGGCAAGCGCCGCGACCGGCTGCATCTGGTCGAGGGTCTGCTGACCGCGCTGGTCGACATCGACGAGGTCATCCGGCTCATCCGGTCCAGCGAGAACTCCGCGCAGGCCAAGGAGCGCCTGATGGAGCGCTTCTCGCTGAGCGACGTGCAGACGCAGTACATCCTCGACACTCCGCTGCGCCGGCTCACCAAGTACGACCGCATCGAGCTGGAGGCGGAGAAGGACAAGCTCATCGCGGAGATCGAGGAGCTGACCCGGATCCTGGAGTCCGACGCGGAGCTGCGCAAGCTGGTCTCGGCCGAGCTGGCCGCCGTGGCGAAGAAGTTCGGCACCGAGCGGCGCACGGTCCTGCTGGAGTCCGCGGGCTCCCAGGTGGCCGCCGTTCCGCTCCAGGTCGCCGACGACCCGTGCCGGGTGCTGATGTCCTCGACCGGCCTGCTGGCCCGTACGGCGACCGTCGAGCCGTTCCCGCAGGAGGCGGATGCGAAGCGCGTCAAGCACGACGTGATCGTCTCGGCGGTCCCGGCGACCGCGCGGGGCGAGATCGGCGCGGTGACCTCGGCGGGCCGGCTGCTGCGGATCAACGTGGTCGACCTGCCGCAGCTGCCGGAGACGGCGGCGGCCCCGAACCTCTCCGGGGGCGCCCCACTGGCGGAGTTCGTCTCCCTGGAGGACGACGAGACGGTGGTCTGCCTGATCACGCTGGACGAGTCGTCCCCGGGTCTCGCGCTCGGCACCGAGCAGGGTGTCGTCAAGCGCGTGGTGCCCGACTACCCGTCCAACAAGGAGGAGTTGGAGGTCATCACCCTCAAGGAGGGCGACCGGATCGTCGGCGCGGTGGAGCTGCGCACCGGCGACGAGGACCTGGTCTTCATCACCGACGACGCACAGCTGCTGCGGTTCCAGGCGTCCATCGTGCGTCCGCAGGGCCGTCCGGCGGGCGGTATGGCGGGCATCAAGCTCACCGAGGGCGCCAAGGTGATCTCGTTCACGGCGGTCGACCCGGCCGCCGAGGCGGTGGTCTTCACGGTGGCGGGCTCGCGCGGCACGCTGGACGACTCGGTGCAGACGACGGCCAAGCTGACCCCGTTCGACCAGTATCCGCGAAAGGGCCGGGCCACCGGTGGTGTGCGCTGCCAGCGGTTCCTGAAGGGCGAGGACTGTCTGGCACTGGCCTGGGCGGGCCCGGTTCCGGCGCGCGCGGCACAGAAGAACGGCGCCCCGGCGGACCTGCCGGAGCTGGACCCGCGCCGGGACGGCTCGGGCGTCTCGCTGCCGAAGACGGTGTCGGTGGTCGCGGGGCCGGTGTTCTAGGCGGGCAGGTCTTCCGGGTTCCGGGCGGGCGGATCTTCCAGATCCACCCCGTCCGGGGCCTGTACGTAGCGCAGGACGCCCCACATGCCGTGCTCGTCGGCGTGCGGGGCGTCGTTCTTGCACGCCTCCAGCTCCTTGCCGAGGGCGCCCGCGTCGATGCCGGAGCCGATCAGGACGAGCTGGGTGAGGCGGGCGTCGGCGGGCGGCCAGGGCTCGGGGTAGAAGCGCAGGAACCGGCCGACGGCGTGGACGGCGTACCGGTTGACGGTGTCGTGGGAGCCGAAGTCGACGTATCCCTTGATCCGGTACAGCCCCTCCGGACGGCTGTCGAGGAACCGCATCAGCCTGCGGGGTTCCATCGGCAGGTCGGCGGCGAAGGACAGGCTGTCGTAGCCGGTGTGCAGATGACCGGCGTGGTCGTGGCCGTCGTCGCCGTGCTCGTGCAGGTCGTCGAAGGACAGCTGCCCGATCCGCTGCTCGCTCGGCCGGCAGTCGAAGAGGAACTCCGGGTCGATGCGGCCGTAGGTGGCGGGGACGACGGCGGCACGGTCCGCGAGGGACCGCACCATACCGAGCACCCGGTCACCGTCCGTGGCCCGGTCGAGTTTGTTCACCACCACCAGGTCGGCGAGGGCGAGATGGCGGTCGATCTCGGGGTGCCGGGCCCGGGTGTCGTCGAACTCGGCGGCGTCCACGACCTCGACGAGGCCGCCGTAGACGACCCTGGGATGCTCGCTGGCCAGCAGCATCCGCACGAGTTCCTGCGGTTCAGCGAGCCCGCTGGCCTCGATGACGATCACGTCGATGCCGGTGTCCGGGCCGGCGAGCCGGTCCAGGTAGAGGTCGAGTTCGCTCGCGTCGACGGCACAGCAGAGGCAGCCGTTGCCGAGCGAGACCGTCGAGTCGCCGAGGGCGCCCGCGACGGCCATGGCGTCGATCTCGATGGCGCCGAAGTCGTTGACGATCGCCCCGATACGGCTGCCCCCGCTGCGGTGCAGGAGGTGGTTGAGGAGCGTGGTCTTCCCGGAGCCCAGAAATCCGGCGAGTACGACGACCGGGATCTGCGGACCGCTGCTGTTCCCCAACGGGTGACCTCTCTCATGTGGACCGGGTGGACCAGGTTGACCGGGTGGGCCGGGTAGGACCAGGTTGACCAGGTGGTCCATGTGGATCGGGTGGGCCACATGGACCGACTGCCGGTCCAGCATAAGAGGGCCTTGCGTCAGCCCGCGCCGGTCACAGCGCGGCCGGTACCGGGACCGGCGGCTGGGGTCCCACATACCGCGCCACCGGCCGGATGATCTTCGAGTCGGCCGCCTGTTCAAGGATGTTGGCGCTCCAGCCCACCACGCGTGCGGCGGCGAAGGTGGGGGTGAACATCTCGCGGGGCAGGCCGCAGAGTTCCATGACCACGCCGGCGTAGAACTCGACGTTGATGTGGAGTTCACGGCCGGGCTTCAGCTCGGCGAGGATCGCCTCGACCCGGCGCTCCACCTGCACCGCCAGGTCCACGCGCGGACCGCCGAAGCCGAGGGCGATCTCCCGCAGCATCCGCGAACGGGGGTCCTCCGTGCGGTAGATGGCGTGTCCGAAGCCCATGATCCGGTCACCGGCGAGCACCCGCTCCCGGATCCAGGGGTCGATCCGCTCCGGCGTGCCGATGGCGTCAAGGGTGTCCAGGGCCCGGCTGGGCGCGCCTCCGTGCAGCGGCCCCGACAGGGCGCCCACCGCTCCTGTCAGGCAGGCCGCCACATCGGCGCCGGTGGAGGCGATGACACGGGCGGTGAAGGTTGATGCATTGAATCCATGGTCAATGGTTGAGATCAGGTATTGCTCGACCGCACGGGCCCGCCACGGATCGGGTTCCTCCCCGTTGAGCATGTACAGGTAGTTGGCCGCGTACGGGAGATCCTCGCGCGGCTCGACCGGGTCGAGGCCCTGCCCGAACCGGTACAGCGCGGTGAGCAACGTGGGCACGGCCGCGCAGACGGCCACGGTGTCGGCGCGCCGCCTGTCCGCGTCGATGTCGTACACCGGTCGCAGCTGTCGCGCCGACCCCAGCAGCGACAGCGCCGTACGCAGCCCGGACAGCGGGCCGGAGATGCGGCTCGCCGCGGCGATCGCGGGCAGCGCGGCACGGACCTCCTCGGGCAGCCGCCGCAACGCCGCGGTCTCGGCCAGGAAGGCGGCGCGCCGCTCGGCGTCCGGGAGCGTGCCGTGGACCAGGAGATGCCAGACGTCCTCGAACCCGCGGGTCCGCGCGAGTTCGACGGCCGAGTACTGGCGGTAGTGGTAGAAGCCCTCCCGCCCCCGGACGTCACCGATCTCGGTCTCGGTGACGACGACGCCGGCGAGTCCGCGCGGTGCGTCGATGAGCGGGGTTGCGGTCCTGTTGATGGCCATGGTTCTCCTCCCTGGACTTGATCCGACTGTCCATGCTTGACTAATTCCCTGTCAATATTGATTCAATCAACAGCTACCGATCAACCTATGCGAAGGCGGCTACGGTGACCCCCATGCGTGATCACGAACCCGCTCCCGGCCGTCCCGGACGAAGGCTGACCACCAAGGAGACCGCCGAACTGCTCGGTGTGAAGCCGGAGACGGTGTACGCGTACGTGAGCCGCGGCCTGCTCAGCAGCAGACGCGAGCCCGGCGGCCGCGCCAGCACCTTCGAGGCGAAGGAGGTCGAGGCCCTCGCCCGGCGCCACCGGCGCGAGGCGGCCGGAAGCCCCGGCTCAGGCGGGGACCTGTCCGTCCGGACCCGCATCACGCTGATCGAGCAGGACCGGTACTACTTCCGGGGCGTGGACGCCGTCGAGCTGGCTCTCCGGCACTCCTACGAAGAGGTCGCGGAGTGGCTGTGGACGGCCCGGCTGACCCCGGGCGCCACCTTCGCCGCGCCCGGCCCCACCGTCGACGTCGCCCGCCGCGCGGTGAACGCCTTGTCCGAGCACGCCTCCCCCACCGACCGCCTGCGCGTGGCGGCGATCGCCGCGGCGGCCGAGGACCCGCTGCGCTTCGACCTGTCGGAGGACGCCGTGCTGAACACCGCGCGGATCCTCATCCCCACGCTCGTCGCCGCGCTGCCGCCGGCCCGGCATGCGCACAAGGACGACGGGCCGCTCGCCCACCGGCTCTGGGGCCGGCTGACCGGCCGCACCCCCGACGAGGCGTCCCTGCGTGTCCTGGACACCGCGCTCGCCCTGCTCGCCGACCACGACCTGGCCGCCTCCACGCTCGCGGTCCGCGTCGCCGCCTCGGCCCGCGCACACGCCTACGCGGCCGTCTCAGCCGGGCTCGGCGTCCTGGAGGGCCCGCTGCACGGCGCCGCGAGCGGGATGGCCCACCGCATGCTGCTCGACGTGCTCGACCAGGGCACCGCGGTCCCGGTGATCGCCGACGAGCTGCGCGCGGGCCGTCGCGTCCCCGGGCTCGGTCATCGGCTGTACGTCGGCGAGGATCCCCGCGCGAGCGTGCTGTTCGGCCTGCTGGAGCAGGTCCCGCGCGCGGAGTCGGCCTTGCTTGCCGCCCGGGACATCGTCGCCACGACCGCCCGGCACACCCCCCTGCACGCCAACGTCGACCTGGCCCTGGCGGTGTTCACCGCGTCCAGCGGCATGCCCGCCACGGCCGGCGAGACGATCTTCGCCGTCGCCCGGACGGCGGGCTGGATCGCGCACGCCCTGGAGGAGTATGGCGAGCGCCCCCTGCGCATGCGCCCCGTCGGCCACTACGTCGGCGTACGCCCCCCGCAGCCGCTCCCGGCGGCCTGACCCCGTTTTCCCCCGAACCCGGACACAGCGGCGGCCGGAAGTCGCCCCGGAGAGAGTCAGGTTAGGCTCACCTCTGTGAGTAGGTGTGCGACCGTCTCCCGGAGCCTCGACGAGCCCGTTTCCGGTACGGCGGCCACGGCGACGACGTGGCTGCTGCTGGAACAGCCCGGTCCGTGGGGTGTGCAGGCGCTCACTTCGAGCCATCTGGACCCCGCACTGGGCCGGGCGCTGGAGGCGGCCGCCGAGGGAACGGGCGTACGCATCGCGCTCATCCGGCGCCCCGGGCGCCACGCCGACCCCGGCCGGCCCGCCCTCCGGCAGGTGTACGCCGCCCACACCGTGCCGGGCCGTGTGTGGCTGCGCAGCGCCACGACCCGCGATCCGCGGCAGTTGCTCGGCCTCGACTTCGCCGCCCTCGGAGCGGGCGACCACCGTTCCTTCGCCACCGTGCTCGGCGGGCGGCCGCATCGCGGCGACCCGCTCGCGCTCGTGTGCACCAACGGCAAGCGCGACCGCTGCTGCGCCCTCCTGGGCCGCCCCCTCGCCGCCGAACTGGCCGCCTCGGGTGTGCGCGGAGTCTGGGAGGTCACCCATCTGGGTGGACATCGCTTCGCGCCGACGGTGCTCGTCCTGCCCTACGGCTACGCCTACGGCCGCGCCGAGGCGCACACCATCAAGGAGGCGCTGCACGGCGCCCAGGAGGGGCACGTGGTGGTCGAGGGGTGCCGCGGCTGCTCGGCCTGGGAACGGCCCGGTCAGGCGGCCGAGCTGGCTGTCCGCACGGCCGCGGGCGAGTACCGGGCGGGGGTGCTGAGTGTCGTAGGGACCGAGGGCGCGGCCCCGCGCTGGGAGGTCACCGTCCAACATGCCGACGGACGCCGCTGGCGGGTGACCGTGGCGCAGGGCGCGTCGCTGCCGCCCCGCCCGGAGAGTTGCGGCGCGGCGGTGCTGGGCACGCCCGCGCGGATGGACGTGCTGGCCGTGCGCAAGCTGCGGCCGACGGCGCTGGCGAGCTGAGCGACCGCCTCCTTGAACGACGTTCAAGGACGACCAACTTCCTCAAGAACTGGTCAAGAGATCCCCACCACACCCTCTGGGGCGCTTCGGGCCTTCCCACGTACCGTCGTGCGTATGAGCCCCACTCCCCCCGCGCGCCGGTTGCGCCTCGGACTGCCCCGGCGGGTCTTCTCGCAGGTGCTGCTGATGCAGGTGGCGATCGCCGCGGGGGTCGCGGTGCTCGCGACCGGGCTGTTCCTCGCGCCGTTGAGCAAGCAGTTGGACCAGGAGGCGATGCGCAGGGCGCTGGCGATCGCGGAGACCACGGCTCAGGACCCGCAGATCGCCGAGGGCGTGGTGACCACGGCGCCGACCAGCGACGGCCCGGTGCAGAAGGAGGCCGAGCGGATCAGGAAGGCCACGCACGCCGAGTACATCGTGGTGCTGGACCGGCGCTGGATCCGCTGGTCGCACCCCACCCCGAGCGAGATCGGCCGCCCGGTCTCCACCGACCCCCACTATGCCCTCGCCGGCAAGGAGGTCATGGAGATCGACAACGGCACCCTGGGCCGCTCGGCCCGCGGCAAGGTGCCGTTGTACGACGCCCACCACCGCATCATCGGGGCGGTCTCGGTCGGTATCGCCTACGACAGCGTGCGGGCGCGGCTGATCGGCGCGATCCCGGGCCTGTTGGCATACGCCGGAGGCGCGCTCGCTGCGGGCGCGCTGGCCGCCTGGCTGATCTCCCGCCGGGTCCAGCGGCAGACCCGGGACCTGGCCTTCTCCGACATCTCGGCACTGCTCGCGGAGCGCGAGGCGATGCTGCACGGCATCCGGGAGGGCGTGGTCGCGCTCGACCGGGGCGGCCGTTTCCGCCTGCTCAACGACGAGGCGCGACGGCTGCTGGGTATCGGTGACGAGGCCGTCGGTCAGACCCCGCACGAGGCGCTCGGCGCGGGCCGTACGACGGACGTGCTGGCCGGCCGGGTGACCGGCACCGATCTGCTCACCGTGCGCGGCCAGCGCGTACTGGTCGCCAACCGCATGCCCACCGGCGACGGCGGCGCCGTGGCCACCCTGCGCGACCGCACCGAGCTTGAGCGGCTCGGGCGCGAACTCGACTCCACGCGCGGGCTGATCGACGCCCTGCGCGCCCAGGACCACGAGCACGCCAACCGCATGCACACCCTGCTCGGACTGCTGGAACTGGAGATGTACGACGACGCCGTGGAGTTCGTCGACGAGGTGGTCGGCGACCACCGGGTCACCGCCGAGCAGGTGACCGAGAAGATCCGGGACCCACTGCTGGCCGCGCTGCTGGTCGGCAAGGCGACCGTCGCGGCCGAGCGCGGGGTCGCGCTGTGGGTGTCGGAGCGCACCCGGCTGCCGGACCGGCTGATCGATCCGCGGGGTCTGGTCACGGTGGTGGGCAACCTCGTGGACAACGCCCTCGACGCGGTCGCCGGCACGCTCCACGCGCGCGTGGAGATCGAGTTGCGCACCGAGGGTCGTACGGTCGTGCTCAGAGTGTGCGACACGGGCCCCGGAATCCCTGCCGGCCAGCGGGAGTTGATCTTCACCGAGGGGTGGTCGACCAAACAGCCGCCCGCACACGGCAAGCGCGGCATCGGGCTCTCGCTGGTGCGCCGGCTCGCCGAACGGCAAGGCGGGAGCGCGACGGTGGCCGCGGCGGACGGCGGTGGCGCCGCGTTCACCGTGGTCCTGCCGGAGGCACTGACCGAGCCGGGGCTGGACCCCGTGGCGGCCGAGGAGTCCCCGGAACCCGCCGCCGTCGCCGTCGCCGAGGAGGAGGCACGATGATCGAGGTCCTGGTCGTGGACGACGACACCCGCGTCGCCCAAGTGAATGCCGCGTACGTGGAGAAGGTGCCGGGATTCCACGTCGCCGCCGAGGCGCACAGCGCGGCGGAGGCGCTGCGCCGGGTGGAGACGCTGCCGCGGCTGGACCTGGTGCTCATGGACCATTACCTGCCCGACGACACCGGTCTCGCGGTGGTCCGGGAGATACGCAGGCGCGGCCACCAGACCGACGTGATCATGGTGACGGCGGCGCGGGACGTGTCCACGGTCCAGGCCGCGATGCGGCAGGGGGCGCTGCAGTACCTGGTGAAACCGTTCGCCTTCGCCGGTCTGCGCGCCAAGCTGGAGGCGTACGCCGAGCTGCGGCGCACCCTGGACGGCGGCGGCGAGGCCGAACAGGCGCAGGTGGACCGCATCTTCGGCGCCCTGTCCGCGCCGCCGGATCCCGGGCTGCCCAAGGGGCACTCCCCCACGACGGCGGAGCTGGTGCGCCAGGCGCTGCTGAACGCCGAAGGGCCGCTGTCCGCCCAGGAGATCGCCGAGCGGACGGGGGTGAGCCGGCAGACGGCCCAGCGGTATCTGAAACTCCTGGAGCGCACCGGACGGGCGCGGCTGACCCTCAAGTACGGCGACGCGGGCCGCCCGGAACACCGTTACGTGTGGGCGACCCGCGGCTGAGTGTGTGTCACGCAGCCGTCAGTCGACTCATGGAGCGGTCACTTGACCCCATGGAGCAGTTACTTGACCGCCTTGACGAACTCGGTCGTGTACGTCTTGCTCAAGTCGACCTTGGCGTTCTTGACGGCGGGGTTGAACGACTTGAGGACCTTCTCAACGGTCTCGGGGCCACCCTGGGGCATCACGCCGTCGTCGGTGAACATCGGAAGGGTGCTCTTGATGGCCTGTGCGTAGAGCGCCTTGTCACCCTGGGAGTAGTCGGCGGGCATCTGAGCGGCGATCTCGTCGGCGCTGTGCGTGGACATCCACTTGAGCGTCTTGACGAATGCATTGACCAACTTCTGGACGGTGTCCTTGTGTTCGTTCACCCAGTCCGTCTGCATGTACAGACTTGACGACGGGTACGGCCCACCGAGCGCCTGCTGCGAGCCCTCGGGGGTGCGCATGTCGAGGAGAACCTTCCCCGCCTTCTTGTCCAGGATCGTCGCGACGGTGGGGTCGGTGGTCATACCGCCGTCGATCGCCCCCTTCTGGAGCGCGGCGATGAAGGTCGGTCCGGCCCCTACGGCGACGGGCGTGAACTCGCTGACGTCCACACCGTTCTTGACCGCCAGGTACTTGGTGAGGAAGTCGGTGGACGAGCCGAGCCCGGTCACGCCGAGCTTGCGGTCCTTGAAGTCCTTGGGCGATGTCAGGCTGCCCGCCGCCTTGCCGGAGACCACCTCGACCTCACCGGGCGCGTGCGAGAACTGCACGACCGACTCCACCGACTTGCCCTTCACCTGGAGGTCGAGGGTGTGGTCGTAGAAGCCGACCGCTCCCTGCACCTGGCCGGCGACGAGTGCGGTCTCGGCCTGGACACCGGCGGGCTCGCTGAGTAGTTGGACATTCAAACCCTCCCCCTTGAAGTAGCCGAGGCGCTGGGTGAGCATCGCGGGCAGGTAGATGACCTTGTCCAGTCCGCCGACCATGATCTTGACGGTCTCGCCCTTGCCGCCGCCGCTTCCGGAGTCGGCCGTGGAGCCGGCCGCGTCGTTGGCACAGGCGGTGAGCGAGGAGAGCGCGAGCAGGCCGGCCGCGGTCAGGCAGGCGTATCTGGGGGTGTTGCGCATGGGGTTCACGTCCTTGTGAGAGGGCGGTGCGGGGAAGGCGTGGGGGGCTGGTCCAGAAGGCGTGGGGGGTGAGTCCGCAGGGGCACCGGTCAACTGTCGGAAGCGGTGGGCTTCCAGCGGAAGATGCGGCGCTCGGCGAAGGTCAACAGCCCCTCGGCGGCGAGGGCGACGACCGCGAGGATGACCATCGCGGCATAGACGCCGGCCGCGTTGAAGGTGTTCTGCGACTGCGCGACGAGCAGGCCGATGCCCTTGGTGGCGCCGATGTACTCGCCGACGATGGCGCCGATGAGCGCGAAACCGAAGCTGACGTGGAGGCTGGTGAAGATCCAGGAGGTGGCCGACGGGATGACCACCTGGAGCGTCACCCTGCGGTCGCTGGCGCCCAGGATGCGGGCGTTGGCCACCAGGTTGCGGTCCACCTCCCGGGCACCCTGGAAGGCGTTGAAGAACACCGGGAAGAAGACCAGCACGACGGCGGAGGCGACCTTGGAGGACGGCCCGAGCCCGAACCAGATCAGGAAGATCGGCGCCAGGACGATCCTGGGGATCGAGTTGAGCACCTTGATGTATGGACCAAGGACCTCGGCGAGCAATCTGATCCGCCCGAGTGCGATACCGAGCAGCACACCGGCGACCACACCGATGACCCAGCCGAGCAGTGCCTCGTAGAGCGTGTACCAGATCTGTTCGCCCAGCGAGCCGAGCGCGGTCCCGTGCGTCACCCAGGTCCAGATCTGGTCCCAGATCTTCGACGGCATCGAGAAGTTGAACGGGTCGATGATCTTGGCCCGGGACAGTCCCTCCCACAGCCCGAGGACGGCCACCAGCAGAAGCACACGTGCGAGGGCGACGAGGGCCTTACGGCGGCGGGCGGCCCGGGCGCGGGTCTGTGCGCGGTCGGGGACCTTGGCGGTGTCGACCACCGCGGGCTCGAGAACCTCAGGCGACATGGGCGGCACCTCTTTCGCGGGTGATGCGGACCTCTTCGCCGAGGGACTCCCAGATCTCGCGGTAGATCTCGATGAACTGCGGCTCCAGGCGAACCGCCTCGACCTTGCGCGGCCGGGGCAGGTCGATGGCGAAGACCTGCTTCACGGTCGCGGGTCCGGCGGTCATCACGACCACCTTGTCGGCGAGCGCGATGGACTCCTCCAGATCGTGGGTGACGAAGACGACGGAGGCGCCCGTGCCTTCCCAAAGCTCCAGCAGTTCGTCCGACATCAGGGCCCGGGTCTGCACGTCCAGCGCCGAGAACGGCTCGTCCATCAACAGGATCTCGGGGTCGTTGACGAACGTGGCGGCGAGGGCGACGCGCTTGCGCTGACCGCCGGAGAGCTGGTGCGGATAGCGGTCCTCGAAGGCGGCGAGTCCGACGCGGGCCAGCCACTCCCGGGCCTTCTGCCTGGCCTCGGCCTTCGGTACGCCCCGGAAGCGCGGGCCGGCCATGACGTTGGACAGGACCGTGCGCCAGGGGAACGTGGCGTCCTGCTGGAAGACGAAGCCGACCTTGTCGCCGACGCCGTTGACCGGCTCGCCGGCTACCAGCACCTCGCCCTCTGTGGGCTCCTCCAGGCCGCTGACGAGCGTCAGCGTGGTGGACTTACCGCAGCCGGTGGGGCCTACGACGGCCACGAACTCGCCGCGCCCGACAGTGAGGTCCAGGCCGCGCACGGCCGTGTGCAGTCCCCCGGACGGGGTTCTGAAGGTCTTGCTCGCGCCCCGCAGCTCGATGGCGGGGCTGTTGTGTGCGCTCATGGGCCGGGACGGTAGGTGTGGCCCCGGCCACGGCAGCAGTCTTGTGAGCGCAACCCGTTCTTTTTCTCGCAACAGCCTGTTGTGCTCATTTTGCTCGCGCTACAACTGCGGAGCCGAAACACGGGCTTAACGCTCGTCGGCCTTGAAGGAGAGGCCTGATGATTGACGTCCTGGTCGTGGACGACGACTTCCGCGTCGCAGAGATAAACGCCAAGTACGTGGGAAAGGTTCCCGGCTTCCGGGTGACCGCCCGCGCGCACAGCGCCACCCAGGCCTTGGCCGCCGTCGAACGCGGCACCATCGATCTGGTCCTGCTCGACCACTATCTGCCGGACCGGACCGGGCTCGACCTAGTCCACCGCATGCGGGAAGAGGGTCACGGCACGGACGTCATCATGATCACGGCAGCCAGTGATGTGTCGACCGTCCAGCAGGCGATGCGGCTGGGCGCGCTGCACTATCTGGTCAAGCCCTTCACCTTCGCCGCCCTGCGCACCCGCCTCGACTCCTACGCCGCCCTGCGCCGCACGGTCGACCGGGTCGGCGGCCGGGGCGTGACGGGCCAGGAGCAGGTCGACCGGATCTTCGGGGCGCTGCGGACGGCTCCCGCACCGTCCTCGCCCGGCCTGCCGAGCGGCCACTCGGAGCCGACGACTGATCTGATCTGCGGTGTCCTGCACCATGCCGACCAGCCGCTGTCGGCCCATGAGGTGGCCGCCAGGACCGGACTGAGTCGCTCCACGGCCCAGCGCTATCTCCGTCACCTGGAACAGGCCGGCCGTCTCCGGCTCTCCCTGAAGTACGGCGACACCGGTCGGCCGGAGCACCGGTACGCCTGGGTGGCGCCGTAGAGCAGCTCTGGCAGCTGGCTCTGCTTCGCCCGGCTGAACGGTTCTGCCCGGCTACACGGCTCCCGCGCCGGTCAGTGACCGGACCTCCGTCTCGGCGTACTTGGCCTCGTCCGCGACCTCGTCGGAGGTGATCGTGCCGAGCCAGCCGGCGAGGAAGCCGAGCGGGATGGACACGATCCCCGGGTTCTGCAGCGGGAAGTACTGGAAGTCGGCGTCCGGGAAGAGCGAGGCCGGGCTGCCGGACACCACCGGAGACAGCAGCACCAGCCCGAGCGCCGGGAGCAGTCCGCCGTAGACGGCCCACACCGCACCGCGGGTGGTGAAGCCGCGCCAGAACAGCGAGTACAGCAGCACCGGAAGGTTCGCCGACGCAGCGACGGCAAAGGCGAGACCGACGAGGAAGGCGACGTTGAGATCACGAGCGAGCAGACCGAGCGCGATCGCCACGACGCCGATGCCGACCGCCGCCCACCGCGCCACCGCCACCTCGCTGCGCGCCTTGCCGCCCGCCGTACCGCGCGTGCGCCGCAGCGACGCGTACAGATCGTGCGCCACCGACGCCGACGAGGCCAGGGTGATGCCGGCGACCACGGCAAGGATCGTGGCGAAGGCGACGGCTGCGACGATCGCGAACAGGACCGTGCCACCGGTGGAGCCCGCGCCGCCGCCCAGGTCCAGGGCGAGCAGCGGCACCGCCGTGTTCCCGGCCGCGTTCGAGCCGCGCACCGCCTCCGTCCCCACCACCGCTGCCGCCCCGAAGCCGAGGACGATCGTCATCAGGTAGAAGCCGCCGATCAGCCCGATGGACCACACCGCGGAACGGCGGGCCGCCCGCGCGGTGGGCACGGTGTAGAAGCGGGACAGGATGTGCGGCAGCCCCGCCGTGCCCAACACCAGGGCGATCCCCAGGCTGATGAAGTCGAGACGGGCGGTCCAGGTCCCGCCGTACTTCAGGCCCGGCGCCAGATACGCCCGTCCGTGACCGCTGCGGTCCGCGGCCGTGATCAGCAGCCGGTCGACGTCTCCGTGGAAGCGCAGCAGCACGAGCGCGGTCAGCGCGACCGTGCCGGTCAGCAGCAGCACCGCCTTCACGATCTGAATCCAGGTGGTGGCCCGCATCCCTCCCAACGACACATAGATCACCATGAGCGCGCCGACCCCGGTGACCGCCCAGGCCCGGTCCGCCGCGCTCGTCTGCCCCAGCAGCAGCGCCACCAGACTGCCCGCGCCGACCATTTGCGCCACCAGATACAGAACGGACACCGTGACCGACGAAGTTCCCGCGGCGATCCGCACCGGCCGCTCACTCATCCGCGCGGCCACCACGTCGGCCAGCGTGAACCGCCCGCAGTTGCGCACCAGTTCGGCCACCAGGAACAGCACGACCAGCCAGGCCACGAGGAAGCCCACGACGTAGAGCATCCCGTCGTACCCGTACAGCGCGATGAGCCCGGTGACCCCGAGGAAGGAGGCGGCCGACATGTAGTCACCCGCGATGGCAAAACCATTCTCCATGGGTGAGAACAGCCGCCCTCCCGCGTAGAACTCCTCCGCCGAACCGTGCCGGCGACGGCTCACCCATGTCGTGATCCCGAGGGTGACGGCCACAAAACCGCTGAACAGCAGCAGCGCCAGCATCTGATGGTGACCGGTCACGAGGCGTCTCCCCGCACTCCGCGGGTCAGTTCCTGGGTGTCCCAGCGCAGCTCCAGCGCCGCCCGGTCCCGGCGCAGCCGTGCGTGCCGGGCGTAGGCCCAGGTGAGCAGGAACGTGGTGAGGAACTGTCCGAGTCCGGCCAGCATGCCCACGTTCACCGCTCCCGTCACCGACCGGGCCATGATCCCGGGAGCGGTCGTGGCGGTGACCAGATAAGCCATGTACCAGACGAGGAAGGCCGCGACGCCCGGCACCACGAACCGCCGGTACGTGGCGCGTACTTCCTGGAAGGCCGAGCTGCGCTGCACCTCCACGTACACGTCGCGGGCGCGAACCGCAGCTCCGCCCTGCTCCCCGCGAGCGGGCGGCACCTTCGGCGCCGGCGCTCCGGTACCGTCCACTTCGCCCCAGCCGGAGGCCAGCGCGTCGTACCACGGGTCCTCGTACGTCACGTCGTGGGAGGGTGCGCCGTGGGCTTGCTGGTTCTCGGCCGAACGCTCGGAACCGTCCCCGGCTCCACGGTCACGGCCGTTGCTTGACTGCATGCCCAAGGATGGACAGACCGGGAAGATCCCTGACTCTTCTTCCCCCGGCTCTTCACCCCATCAGGTGATTCACTCCGTGGGCGGCCGCACCAGCCCCTTGCTGTACGCGTAACGCACCGCCTGCGCCCGGTCCTTGAGGCCCGTCTTGGCGAAGAGGTTGTTGATATGTGTCTTCACGGTCGCGGTCGACACATGCAGCCGACGGGCGATCTCCTGATTGCTGAGCCCTTCGGCGATCAGCCGCAGGACCTCCGTCTCCCGCGCGGTCAGTCCGTCGGGCGGCGCCTCGGCGGTCGCCGACGGGCCTGGCTCGGGCTGCGACAGCCGCTCCAGCAACCGGCGCTGGACGCTCGGGGACAGACCCGCATCCCCCGACAGGACGCTCTCCACGGCACGCACGATCTCGTCACCGCCGGCGTCCTTGGTCAGATACCCACGGGCGCCGGCGCGCAGCGCGGGGAACAGCGACTCGTCGTCCGCGTACGTGGTGAGCACCACGACCTGGGTCGCGGGATACTGCGCCCGGATCCGACGGGTGGCCTCGACTCCGTCGCAGCGGGGCATCCGGAGATCCATCAGGACGACGTCCGGGGCCAGTTCCCCCACCAGTCGCACCGCTTCCTCGCCGTCTCCCGCGGCGCCCACGACCTCTACTCCGGGCAGCAGTCCGAGCAACATCACGATGCCTTCCCGGACCACGGTCTGATCGTCGGCGACCACCACCCGTGCGGGCTTCTTCTCCCCTTCCGTCTCGGTCATACAGGCACCTTCAGCGTCACCACGAACCCCTCCTCGTCCGGCCCCGCGTCCAGTGAGCCGCCCAGCAGCTCGGCACGCTCGCGCATCCCCAGCAGACCGTACCCGCCTCCGGACCTGGTGAGTTCGCCCGGCCGTCCGCCCGAGTCCCGTATGTCCAGCGTCACTTCATGCTCGTTGTAGTCGAGTCTCAGCTGCACCTTGGCGCCCTGGGCATGCTTGCGGACGTTCGTCAGGGCCTCCTGGGCGACCCTGCGCACGGCCTGGGAGGCCTCGGCCGGCAGGGGTCGGCGCTCACCCGTCACGGTGACCTCGGCTCCCTCGGCCCCGCTGACGAGTTCGCCCAGGAAGTCCTCCAGCGGGGTCAGCTCGCCACGCAGCGCCGACAGGGCCTGTCGGGTCTCCGCCAGTCCGTCGCGGGCCATGCCCCGGGCGGCCACCACCCGCTCCAGGATCCGCTCGCGGTCCGCGCCGTTCTCGATCAGCAGCCGGGCCGCCTCCAGGTGCACCAGCTGCGCCGAGAGGCTGTGGGCCAGCACATCGTGGATCTCCCGTGCGATGCGGGTCCGCTCGGCGAGCGCCGCGGACTCCGCCTCGGCCGCCCGGGCGGCCCGCTCCTGGGCGAGGAGGCGCTGCGCGCTGCCGCGGGCCTCCGCGTCCAGCCGCAGGACATATCCGGCGAGGGCCATGCCCGCCACCGTGGCGGCCGTGGTCAGCCAGACGTCGTTGTTGAACGCGGAGAACGAGGCCAGTCCCACGCACGCCACAGGCACGGCCGCGGCGAGCGGGAGCCGCTCCAGGGCGCTGATTCCGCAACCGCACCACAGCACCAGGGCCGGTCCTCTGAAGCCCGTGGCCTCGGCGGCGACCGCGAGGCCCAGAAGCACGCCTACCAGTGCCAGGGAGGGCACCAGCCGGTGCTGGTAGGTGGTCCGGAAGAAGCCCCAGGAGACGACAGCGGCGAGGAGGACCCCCGCCGCAGCCGCGAGCGCCCCGCCGATTCCGACGTGATTCTGGCTGAACGCGCCCCACAGGAGCAACGCGATCACGAGCAACCGGACGGCCCAGGCGAGCATGCGCCGGGGCCGGGGGGTGCCCGCACGGCCGAGCGCCTCTCGCGACGGCCAGCGGGTCCAGACGTTCTCCGTCACACGCGTTCCTTCCAGGCCGGCCGCATGTCGTCACCGTACGCCGGTGCGGGACGGGTCGCGGCGCCGAGGGACTGTGCCCGCCAGAACAGGATTCCGCTGCGGACCAGCAGGGTGGCGGCGAAACCGAGCATCAGGGCGGAGCTGGCCTGGTGCAGGCCGAGCGCGCTGCCGAGAGCGTAGAGACCGATCCGCAGGGCCACACCCACGACCCATACGGAGATGCTCGCCTTGGTGCTCTTGGTCCATACGACACCGTCCGAGGCCGTCCAGACGCGGGTCGTCCAGGCCCAGCCGGCACCCATGGCCACACCGATGACCAGCTCCACCGCGAGGAGTACGGCGGATTCGGCGCGGTGGTGACCGTCGAGGATGCCCGGCTCGCGCAGCGCGACGACGCCGAGGATCACGGGGAGCAGCCACCAGCGCCGGTCGGTGTTGATCGCCTGAGCGCGGAACTGCCGCGCGATCACTATGGCGGCGACGGCCACGATCACCAGCGCGTTGACGAGCCCGGACATCAGAGCCTCCGTGAGCGAGAGAGCGGTGCCGGGAGCGGGGCGCTGCCGACACCTACGAAGCTACGGAAAAGCGCAGGTCGGGAGATCGGAGCCGGGGTGGATCACGGGTGGAAACCAGAAACGGCTCGTCTCCACCCACGGGTGTAGATCCCATGAGATCCCACGGTTGTGGACACCGGGCAAGGGCGGATGCGGCGGTCGGTCGAGGCGGGAACCCCGACAGCCGACCGGCGGAGCACGACCGACCGGCGGAAGACAACCAACCGTCGCCCTCCGCCGACCCCCGAGCCCCGCCGCCGGCCAACGGGCCCCGCCGCCCTTGTGCACCGCCCCGCTCCGCCTCGGGCAAGCCTCCGTCGCCCCGCTCAGCGGCCGACACTGCACGTACGCGCGCCCTGCCTCAAGCACCCCGTGGCCCAGCCTGGGGCGACGCCGTACGCACGCCTGGCGTCAGGCAAGCCCCCTCGGCCGAAGCCCGGCGCGGCGGCTACGCGTCGATGCGCGACCGGTCCAGCGTCGCCGCCGAGCTGGAGATGAACTCCTTGCGGGGCGCCACGTCGTTGCCCATCAGCAGATCGAAGACCTGCTCGGCGGCCTCGAGGTCGGACAGGTTGATCCTGCGCAGCGTGCGGTGACGCGGATCCATCGTGGTCTCGGCCAGCTGGTCCGCGTCCATCTCACCCAGACCCTTGTAGCGCTGGATGGAGTCCTTGTACCGGATGCCCTTGCTCTGGAACTCCATGAGCTTGTCGCGCAGTTCGCGGTCCGAGTACGTGTAGACGTACTTGTCCTGGCCCTTCTTCGGCTGGATGATCTCGATGCGGTGCAGCGGCGGCACCGCGGCGAAGACCCGGCCGGCCTCGACCATCGGGCGCATGTAGCGCTGGAACAGCGTGAGCAGCAGGCAGCGGATGTGGGAGCCGTCCACATCGGCGTCGGTCATCATGATGATCTTGCCGTAGCGGGCCTGGTCGATGTCGAAGGTGCGGCCCGAGCCCGCTCCTATGACCTGGATGATCGCGCCGCACTCGGCGTTCTTGAGCATGTCGGTCACCGAGGACCGCTGCACGTTGAGGATCTTGCCCCGGATCGGCAGCAGGGCCTGGAACTCGGAGTTCCGCGCCAGCTTGGCCGTACCGAGCGCGGAGTCGCCCTCGACGATGAACAGCTCGCTGCGGTCGACGTCGTCGCTGCGGCAGTCGGCGAGCTTGGCCGGCAGGGACGAGGACTCCAGGGCGGTCTTCCGGCGCTGGGCGTCCTTGTGCTGGCGGGCCGCGACGCGTGTACGGGCGGCCGCGACCACCTTCTCCATGACGACCCGGGCCTGCGCGGCGGCGTCCCGCTTCGTGCTGGTCAGGAACGCCTTCAGCTCCTTGGTGACCACGTTGTTCACGATGCGGCGAGCCGCCGAGGTGCCCAGCACCTCCTTGGTCTGACCCTCGAACTGCGGCTCGGCCAGGCGCACGGTCACGACGGCGGTGAGGCCCTCGAGGGCGTCGTCCTTGACGATGTTGTCCTCGGCCACCCTGAGCAGCTTCTTGGCGCGCAGCACGTCATTGAACACCCCCGTCAGGGACTGTTCGAAGCCGGAGACGTGGGTGCCGCCCTTGGGGGTGGCGATGATGTTGACGAAGGACCGGATGGTGCTGTCGTATCCCGTGCCCCAGCGCATCGCGATGTCCACGCCCAGTTCACGGGTGACCTCGGTGGGGGTCATCTGCCCGTGTTCGTCCAGGACGGGAACGGTCTCCTTGAAGGTGCCCTTGCCGGAGAAGCGGACGACATCGCAGACCGGCTTGTCGCCCGCGAGGTACTCGCAGAACTCGCTGATGCCGCCGTCGAAACGGAAGGACTCCTCGCCCTTGCTGCCGCCCTCACCGAGGCCGAACTCGTCGCGCACGACGATGGTCAGGCCCGGCACCAGGAAGGCGGTCTGCCGGGCGCGCTGGTGCAGGTTGTCCAGGGAGAGCTTGGCGTCCTTGAGGAAGATCTGCCGGTCGGCCCAGTACCGCACGCGCGTGCCGGTGCGGGTCTTGGGGATCTTCTTGGTCTTGCGCAGGCCGCTCTTGGCCTCGAACTTCGCATCGGCGCCGTCGGCCCCGAAGGCGCCGGGCACACCGCGCCGGAAGCTGATGGCGTGGGTGTGGCCCCCGCGGTCCACCTCGACGTCGAGACGGGCGGAGAGGGCGTTGACCACGGAGGCGCCGACGCCGTGCAGGCCGCCGGAGGCGGCGTACGAGCCGCCGCCGAACTTGCCGCCCGCATGGAGCTTGGTCATGACGACCTCGACACCGGACAGGCCGGTCCTGGGCTCGACGTCCACGGGGATACCCCGGCCGTTGTCGCGCACCTCGACGGAGCCGTCGTCGTGGAGGATCACCTCGATGCGGTCGCAGACGCCCGCGAGGGCCTCGTCCACGGAGTTGTCGATGATCTCCCACAGGCAGTGCATCAGACCGCGGCTGTCGGTCGAGCCGATGTACATGCCCGGGCGCTTGCGCACGGCCTCGAGGCCCTCGAGGACGAGCAGGTGCCGCGCGGTGTAGTTGGAACCGTCCCGGTCTGCTCCTGCCAGCAGCGCTGTGGACGGCACGGACGTATCGGCGGTCACGCGGTTCGCTCCTCGCTGAATTTCAGTTGACCCCCTATTGGGTAAGGGGGCGGCTTCGGTCGCCGCTCAGAGGGTACCGAGGCCTGGTAGAGCCGGTGTAACGCCACCCTCGTCGGGAACTCAGACTAGTCCAGACTCGCATGCGTGTTCGATCCCTCGATGGAGTGAAGTGCATATCACGTTCCCTCGGAGGCATGAACCATTTAGGCTCCGGGCACGTCCTCATGAACAACAGGCAACCCGGCCTGGAGGACCGAGACACAACACCGCGCGAAACCGTAAGCAGCACAAGAGACGCACTACGGCACATTCGCCGCCAACCGGCAGCAGACAGCCGCCCCGGAAGATTTTTTTCCAGGAAAAGCCACGAGCGGGAACGTTTTCGGGCTGGTTGGATGTTGACCCTGGTACGACAGCTCGTCGAGCTAGAGAAGAGGCGACGTGACTACTGTTCTGACCCCCGCGAGCCCGCTGACGGCCGCCGATCGCTGCGACCGCTGCGGCGCCCAGGCATACCTGCGCGTCGTCCTGCTGAGCGGCGGAGAACTGCTCTTCTGCGCCCACCACGGTCGCAAGTTCGAGCCGGAACTCAAGAAGATCGCCGCTGAGATACAGGACGAGACCGAGCGGCTGACGACCGTTCCGGGCATCGCTTCCGAAGAAGAGCGCTGAATCTCGCACACACGACGAGCCAGC
Organism: Streptomyces sp. IMTB 2501; assembly: GCF_001953885.1. GTDB lineage: Bacteria > Actinomycetota > Actinomycetes > Streptomycetales > Streptomycetaceae > Streptomyces. Next base: position 71,527 of record NZ_MQUS01000034.1, read on the forward strand.
CCCGGCACAGGCCGGTGCACGGCGGCCGCTCCTCTCCAGGAGCGGCCGCCGTGCTATGTCCCCGTTGCGGACGCTTCAGGAGCCCCTGTGGGGCCGTTTGTGGCCCGCTGAGGCCGTGCCGACCGTGCCCAGGTCGCGTACAACCTCGGAGATGCGCGTGTACACGCCAGGGCTACCCGCCTTGCCACAGCCGCTTCCCCAGGACACGAGACCGATCAGCCGCCCCGCCGCCACCAGCGGGCCACCACTGTCTCCCTGGCAGGCGTCCGGACCCCCGCCGGCCTCTCCGGCGCAGAGCATGCTGGCGGCCCGGTAGGCACCTTCGGGACCGCCCGGATAGGCGCGGGCACAGAGATCGTCAGCCAGCACGCGCAGGTGGGCGGCGTACAGCCGGCGCGGGTAGGCACCCTCGCCGGTGGTGTCCCCCCATCCGGACACCATGGCCTGCGTGCCCGGCGTGTAGGCCGGGTCGTCGGCGCCCGCCATGGCGACGACCGCACTCTGCGGCAGCGCCTTGGCCAGCGTGAGTACGGCGAAGTCACCGCTGTTCGTCTTGCTGTCGTACCCGGGGTTGACCCGGGCATCGCGTACGGCGATCTCCTCGCCCTCGCTGGACAGCAGTTGGGTACGGCCGGCGATGACGCGCAGGTCGCGCACACGGTTCGGGGGAGCCCCGAGGACGCCCTCGGCCAGGCAGTGGGCTGCGGTGAGCACCGTCGTGCGGGCAACCGCCACACCGCCGCAGAACTGGCCCGCCCGCGTACCCCCGAACCGGTCACGGCTGGACAGCGCGACGGTCCACGGGGCCTGGGAGACGTCGATCGGAAAGCCCCCGACCACGACGCTGCCGGCGGCCGCGGGGGCCGCGTTCGCCAGGGGTATGAAGGTCAGGCCGGCCGCCATTGCGAGCGGCCGGATCAGTGCGCGGGCAATGGAACGGCGCATGCGTGCTCCTCACTCTGTGGTTCCTCTGGGACACCCAGAGTCAGTCATGGCGGCTCCGCGCGCAGCACGAAGGCCCGGCTCCCCCGCGGGGATCCGGGCCTTCGTCGTCGTACGACCGCGACCTAGTCGAGGTAGTCGCGCAGCACCTGGGAGCGCGACGGGTGGCGCAGCTTCGACATGGTCTTGGACTCGATCTGGCGGATGCGCTCACGCGTTACGCCGTACACCTTGCCGATCTCGTCGAGGGTCTTCGGCTGACCGTCGGTGAGGCCGAACCGCATGGAGACGACACCGGCCTCGCGCTCGGACAGGGTGTCCAGAACCGAGTGCAGCTGCTCCTGCAGAAGCGTGAAGCTGACGGCGTCGGCGGGGACGACGGCCTCGGAGTCCTCGATGAGGTCGCCGAACTCGCTGTCGCCGTCCTCACCGAGCGGGGTGTGCAGCGAGATGGGCTCGCGGCCGTACTTCTGGACCTCGATGACCTTCTCCGGGGTCATGTCGAGTTCCTTGGCCAGCTCCTCCGGGGTGGGCTCGCGGCCCAGGTCCTGGAGCATCTGGCGCTGCACGCGCGCGAGCTTGTTGATGACCTCGACCATGTGCACCGGGATACGGATGGTGCGGGCCTGGTCGGCCATGGCGCGGGTGATGGCCTGACGGATCCACCAGGTGGCGTACGTGGAGAACTTGTAGCCCTTGGTGTAGTCGAACTTCTCGACCGCGCGGATCAGACCGAGGTTGCCCTCCTGGATGAGGTCCAGGAAGAGCATGCCGCGGCCCGTGTAGCGCTTGGCCAGGGAGACCACCAGACGGAGGTTGGCCTCCAGGAGGTGGTTCTTGGCGCGGCGGCCGTCCTCGGCGATGATCTCCAGCTCACGCTTCAGCTTCGGCGCCAGCTTGTCGGCGTTGGCCAGCTTGTCCTCGGCGAACAGACCCGCCTCGATGCGCTTGGCCAGCTCGACCTCCTGCTCGGCGTTGAGCAGGGGGACCTTGCCGATCTGCTTGAGGTAGTCCTTGACCGGGTCGGCGGTGGCGCCGGCCGCGGCGACCTGCTGCGCGGGCGCGTCGTCCTCGTCCTCGTCGGACAGGACGAAGCCCGCGCTCTCGGCGCCCTCGGGCTCCTCGGCGACCTTGGTGTCCTCGAGTACCTCGTCCTCGAGAAGCTCGGCGTCGTCCTTCTTGGCCGTGGTCTTCTTGGCGGCCGTCTTCTTCGCGACGGTCTTCTTGGCGGCCGCCTTCTTGGCGGTCGTCTTCTTGGCTGCGGCCTTCTTGGCGGGTGCGGCTTCCTCGGCGGAATCGGCTGCGACCGCAGCGGTGGGCGCCACGGGGGCGGCCGTGGTGGCGGTGGCCTTCCGGGTCGTCACCGTCTTCGCCGCGACCGTCTTGGTGGCGGTGCGCTTTGCCGGACTCTTCGCTGCGACGCTCTTGCGGGTGCGCTTGGGCTCTGCGGCACTGACCATCAGCGTCACACCCTCTTCCTCAAGGATCTGGTTGAGGCTGCGCAGTACGTTCTTCCACTGAGTGGCCGGAATCTGGTCAGCTTCGAAGGCCCGACGCACATCGTCGCCGGCGATCTGCCCCTCAGCCTTTCCCCGCTCAATGAGCGCCATGACAGAGACGGACTCGGCGATCTCCGGCGGGAGCGTACGGGATGTGCTGGCCGACACGAACAACCTCTCGGAACGTTGGAAAACGGCTTCCGGCACCGTCCACTGCGGACAGGAGCCGACCACCGGCCTGGGGATGGGCCGACGGAGCGGGCGGGGGCCGGGGAGATGCACAGCGCCTTTCATGGCGTCCGTATTCCCTCCGCGGCTGTCACCTCTTAGGTCATCGCGCTGTTTCCACGAGTGTTACGCCCAATCTACGTGGCCCGAGTCACACCCCGTAAGCGGTCAAAAGCAGTCAGACATGGACAGAGAAGATCATCGATGCCGTCATACCCGGTCCCTCGCATGGCCCGCGGCGGCCCGTCACACCGCCGGACCCCGCCGGACCGCACTGGTCCGGCGGGGTCCGGCGGGGTCCGGCGACGGCCAGCAAGACCCCCGCACCGCCACGAGCACCACGAGGACGCCGCACACCGGCGACCGCACCGCCTCGGCCGCGACGGTCAGTGCTCGCGCGGGGCGGGCACCACACGCTCGACCTCGGGGTGGACCGTGAGCAGCTGGCGCATGGCCGCCTCGGCCGCCGTGCCGTCGCCGGTGCCGAGCGCGTCGACGATCCGCGCGTGCTGTGCGAGCGACGTCTCGTTCGCCCGGTCGCACCCCGTGACGGGGCCGCCGGAGACCTGGAGGGCCGCCGAGACGATCCCGGAGAGGTGCTCCAGCATGCGGTTGCCGGCGGTCTGGATGAGCAGTGCGTGGAACTCGCCGTCGGCGCGCGAGTACGTCAGGGCGTCGCCCTGCGCCATGGCGTGGCTCATGATCTCGACCATGTCGCACAGGCGCTGCTGCACCTCCTCGCGTCCGTGCCCGGCGGCGAGGCGGGCGGCGAGCGGCTCGATCGTCCAGCGCAGCTCGCTCAGCTCGCGGCGCTGGTCGTCGCGCTGGGGCCCGAAGGCCCGCCACTCGATGATGTCGGGATCGAGCAGGTTCCAGTCGCTGACAGGACGCACGCGCGTGCCGACGTTCGGGCGGGCGCTGACGAGGCCCTTGGCCTCGAGGACGCGGAGTGACTCGCGGACGACGGTGCGGGAGACCTCGAAGCGCTGGCCGATCTCCTCGGGCACCAGCGGACGGTCCGCGCCCAGGTCGCCGGAGACGATCATCTGTCCCAGCTGCTGAACGAGTTGGCCGTGCAGTCCACGGCCACGGCTGCCCGCGGCGCGCCGGCCGACGCGGCCCAGATCGGGGTCCGCGCCTTCCCAGGAAGGCGCTCCGACGCGATCGGCCACCTGGGGCTCCGCGTAGGGGTAGCGGTCGAGTTCGCCCGGGCCGGCCAGACCGGAGTCGGTGGAGCGGGCGGCGGTCATCATGGTGTGCGCAAGGGTACTCACGGATCCTTTGTCGGCGCCGTCTCCAACTCCCTTGAGGTCTTTGGTGAAAAGCACACGAAAGGGTGATCGCTCACCCCGTCGCAATTGACGCCTTATCGGAAAGAAATGGGCTTTCCGACAGGGAGTTGTGCCCATGGCGGGATCGGAAGTGCACGCTTGCACATCACCGGAACCGGGTGCGCAGCGTCGCCACGAGGTATGCGCACAGCAGTGCCGAGATCGACAACACCAGTGCGCCGCCCACGGGTTGGGCGAGTACCCGGGCCATCCCGAGCAGGTACCGCTCACCTCCGAAGGGCCACTGCAGCAGGAGCACCTCCCGCATCCGCACCGGGAATCCGGCGGCCATGCGCAGCACAGGCCCCCGCATCGCCTCGTGCACGAGGGGCACGACGACCACGGGTACGGCGAGCACGGCGGCCAAACCGCCCGCGGTGGACCGGAACACACCGGCCGCCAGCACACCGGCCCAGGCGCAGCCGACGACGAGACCGAACCAACTCACGCTCATCGAAAGCCAGTCCGCGGGAACTTGTGTCAGATCCCGTCCGTAGACGACGTAGAGCACTTCGGCGTCGCAGCCCATGGTCGCGAAGGCCAGCAGCACCGCGGTGGCTCCGGAGACGAGCAGTTTCGCGGTGAGCAGCCCCAGCCGGCGGGGCACGGTGCCGCGGTCCACCGCGAGGGCGGGGTGGCGGAACTCGTCCCCGAAGGCCAGCGCACCCAGCAGTCCCGCGGCGAGCGCCGCGGGCGGCAGCGGCAGCTCCTGCGGCCACGCGGCGAACAGCCGCTCCTGCGGGGTGTGCCCGAGGCGGGCGAGCAGTACGGCGGTGAGCGCGGACAACACCAGTACGACACCGCAGGTGAGGAAGCCGACGCCGATCCCGGTGGCGCGCCGGATCTCGTAGCGCAGGGGGCGGAGGGGGCTGGGGGCGGGGCGGACGGAGATGGGGGGCGGGAGGGGGGACAGGGCGTCGAGGGAGCGGACGCCGTCGGGGCGGGCGGCGCCGGCGGTCTGCGGTTGACGGGTGCGGGGGTTCCTGGCGCCGGGGAGGCGGGCGCGGAGGGCGGAGATGCCCGCGGTCGGGGTGTTCGCGCTGCCGGCCTGCGGTTCCTTGGCGGGCCGGACGGCATCGTGCTCGGCGTCCGCGGGGGGCGTCGCCTCGGCGGTCCGGGCGCCGTCGGCTCCTGCGGCGCCCGCGGCTCCCGCGAACACCTCGGCGGGAACCGCTTCGGTGCTTTCGCCGGGCGCGCCCTCGCGGTCGGGGTCGACGCCGCCGTGCGCCGTATGGTCGGCGGCTGGGGCCGCCTCGGCCCGCGACGCGCCTTCGGACGGTGCGCGAGGGGTGGTGTCCGTGTGCTCGGTCTCCGGCCGCGGGTTGGGCGCCTTCCCGAGCGACGGCTTCTCGCCGCCGACGGCCTGCGGCCGCTCCCCTGCCGGCGATTCTTCCGTCAGCGGTTCTTCGTCCGAGGCCACGCTGGACGCGGCCCGCTGGGCCGTCGGCGTGTCCCCTTCGGCGCTCTTACGGTCCTCCGCCGAGAAGCCGAAGGGCATGGCGCGCCGTTCTCCGGCTGAGGGAGTTGACGCCGTGCCGCCCGCCGCTCCTGACGGTCGGCCGGAGGCCGCAGAAGCCTGCTCCGACGGGGGCGAGTCGGATGCGGACGCGTCGGCATCCGCCGCGGTCGAGCCGAGCGCCGAGGCGCCGACGGCCGGCTGCGCCGCCGCAGCGAGCCCGGCGGCACCCGACAGCGCCTGCGGCAGACCGCGCACGGCCGTTCCGGGCTCCGTCTGCGGCACACCGCGCGCGGCCGTCCCAGGCCCCGCCGACGGCAAGCCGCCTGCCGTCCTCTCCGACTCCATCGCCGAGAGACGGCGCAGCGCCGCCCTCGGCTGCGCCACCGAGTGACCACGGATCATCGCCTCGGGCCTGGCCGTCAGCAAGTCGTGCAGGGTCGTCCCCGAATCCACTGCCGGCAGACCGTGGGCCACCGCCTCCGGCTCCGCCGCCGACAGACCAGGGACCGCCACCTCCGGCTCGCCCACCGGCAGACCGTGCACCGTCGCCTCGGGCTCTGCCGCCAGCAAGTCGCGTACTGTCGGCTCCGACTCCGTCGGCGATGAGTCGGGCGCGGGATGGTCATGTTCCGTCGGTGGCTCGTGTTGTGGCTCTGCGCTTGTGTTCCTCGGTGAGATGCCCTGGGGTGCGGTGCCGGCTCCCGGCCCCATGTCGCCCGTCTCGTCCGCGAGTTGATGGACGAGGATGCCGTGGCGGAACGCGGTCTCGCCGACGTCGGCGGTGGTGGAGCCGTACACCGAGAGGCGGTTGCCGCCCTCCCGTACGACCTCGACGGACCGGCGCGCGGTGCGGGCCTCTTTGGTGAGCAGGGCCGCGAGGCGCGCCGCGTGCGGGCTGCGGACGGCCACCCGCGGGCGTAGCCGGGTACGGGCGAACTCCCGTCCCTCCTGGTCGGCCACGAGCCTGCCGCGGTCGAGGGTGACGACCCGGTCGGCGGCGCGCGCGGCCTCCTTGGCGTCGGCGGTGGTGCAGAGCACGGTGCCGCCCTGGTCGGCGTGGGCCCGCAGCATGCCGTGGAGCCATTGCATCTCGCGGGGGGAGAGGCCGTCGGCGGGTTCGTCGAGAACGAGTGTGTGCGGGTCGGGCAGCAGGGCGCAGGCCAGGCCGAGTCTGCGGTCCATTCCGCGCGAGAGCGAGCCGAGGCGCTCCTCGCGGAGGCCGACGAGGCCGACCGCTTCGAGGACCTCGTCGGCCCGGCGCGCGGAAACCCCCGAGGCCGCGCACAACATGCGCAGATGGCCGCGGACCGAACGGGCCGGATGCCCGGGTACGTCGCCGAGAAGTACGCCGACCTCGCGCGACGGATGGGCGATCCGGTGCAGGGGACGCCCTCTGAAGTAGGTGATGCCGCGCCCCTGTTGCAGTTCGAGCATCAGTCTGAGCGCTGTCGTCTTGCCCGCGCCGGCGCCGCCGAGGAGCACGGTGACATGGCCCGCGTGCGCTTCGAACGAGACGTCGTCGACGGCGGGCCGGTTCGCCTTGCGGGAATTGCTGGTCAGTCCGAAGGCCTGGATCACCTGCAGCAAGATAGCGTGCGATGTCCAGTTTTTCTGGTATATCCCGATCTATTGCCGTGTGCGATGCAGGTAACGCGCTGCGCGTCTCAGACCTCGGGGCGCAGCATCGGGGGGTTGAGCAGAGTGGCGCCACCGGCCCGGAAGAGCTGCGCCGGACGGCCGCCCTGGCGCGTGGTCGTCCCTCCGGTCGGAACGAGGAATCCGGGAGTCCCGGTGACCTTGCGGTGGAAGTTCCGCGGGTCGAGGGCCACTCCCCACACCGCCTCGTACACCCGGCGCAGCTCGCCGACGGTGAACTCACTCGGGCAGAACGCTGTGGCGAGTGACGAGTACTCGATCTTGGACCGGGCTCGCTCCACTCCGTCGGCGAGGATCTGGGCATGGTCGAAGGCCAGCGGTGCCACGGGCTCGCCGTCGCGGCCGTAGCCGCCCTGCTGGAGCAGTTCCTCGACCGGGGCCCAGCGTGCGTTGCTGGCGTCGCCTCCCGCCCGCGGGGCGGGCAGGTCGGGCGCGAGCGCGAGGTGGGCGACGCTCACCACGCGCATACGCGGGTCCCGCTTGGGGTCTCCGTAGGTGGCGAGCTGTTCGAGGTGGGCTCCGTTGTCCTGGGCCGGGGCCGGGGCCGAGGGGTCGTGTGCGCACAGCCCGGTCTCCTCGGCCAGCTCGCGCGCCGCCGCCTGGGTGAGATCCTCGTCGGCCCGCACGAAACCGCCGGGCAGCGCCCAGCGCCCCTGGAACGGGGGCTCGCCCCTGCGGATCGCCAGCGCACACAGCGCATGGCGGCGCACGGTCAGCACGACCAGGTCCACGGTGACGGCGAAGGGCGGAAAGGCTGACGGGTCGTAGGGCATGCGGCGATCATAGTCGTCTGCCTGACGATAAACACTCCCCTCGTCGGGCGCATCGGTGGTGGTTGCGCTTCGTTCGGTCATGGGGTGCAGGATCGGCTCCTGTTCTTCGTTCCCGTGGCGTCGTACGAGGTCAGACTCCCAGTTGCAGGCCGTCCGCCGCCTCCTCGACCATGGCGAGGCCCAGCCGGCTGACACGCACGGCGAACGAGGCGCCGGCGACGCGCAGCCCGGTCAGGCCGAGTTCGCCGAGCGGTGCGCTGCGCACGGGGCTCAGGGTGACCGTACCGGCGGGAGTGTCGGGGCGGATGCCGGCGAGTGCGGTGAGCATCATGATCGCGGAGGCCGCCGCGGTGGAAGCGGGTCGGCAGGCCGCGGGGTGCGGCAGGGGAGCGCTCCCGCCGAAGCGCTGTTCGCCGGCGAACATGTCCGGCAGCCGGTGACCGAAGTGTTCCGCCGCGTCCAGCAGCCCTCTCAGCAGGCCACTCGCCTCCTTGTCGTAGCCGGCGGCGGCCAGTCCGGCGACGGCGAGTGCGGTGTCGTGGACGCGGACGGCTCCGGTCCGGTGGCCGAACGGGTTGTGTCCAGCCTCCCTGGCCCCGAGTCCCCGCAGTCCCCAGCCCGCGTCCATGGCGGGGGTGCCGAGCAGTCTGGCGAGGTGTTCGGTCTGTACGGGATCGAGCAGGCCCGGGGCGAGCCGGCCGAAGCCGAGCAGGCCGGTGTCGAGGAGGTGGACGACGGTGGAACCGAGGTGCGGCACGGGTCGGCCGTCCGGTGCCAGGGCCGCGGCCGGGCGTCCGCCGCCACGGTCCTCGACCCAGAAGTCGGCTCGGAAGGCAGCCCGCAGGGCCTGGGCCCACTCGCGTAACTCGGTGGCGCCGGGCCGGTCGAAGGCGTCGAGGAGATCGGCGCCGAGCAGGGCCGCCCGATAGGCATGGGCCTGCGTGTCACAGCGCGCCGGGCCGCCTGGCTGGGGGTCGGGGAGGTAGGGGCCTGCACCGGCGGTGGTCCGCAGCCAGGTGAGGCAGCGTTCCGCGGCGGGCAGCAGCTCTCTCGTCTCCTGCTCGGGAAGTCCCCAGCGGCGGGCCTCGGCGAGCAGAACGGGGAAGAGCAGGGTGGCCTCCGAGCCTGTGCAAGCCGGCGGGAGGAAGGGGCCGGCGTCGCGCCGTGGCCCCGGGATCAGGCCGGCCCGCGGGCTCCCCTCGGGAAGCTGGGTGCGGGCCAGGGTGCGCAGGGTGCCCGCGGCCAGCCGGGTGCCGAGCGGCAGGGCCATGCGAGCCGCGGCCAGGGCTTCGGCGGGGGCCAGTCCGCAGCGCCAGGGCGCGCCCGCGGCGAGGTGGATGTCGGCCGGGTGGGCGACGTCGCGCAGCAGCAGTGCCTGGAGATCGGCGATCGCCACGTCCAGCAGCGGGGTCACCCGGGGGTCGTCGCCGGTCGCCCGGGCTGGGGCCAGCGGGCTGGTGGTGGCATGTCCCGCGGGCCGAAGCGGCCCTGCGCCGTCCAGCCGCACCCGGAGTTCGACGGTTGCCGTACCGCCGGGCGGCAGTTCCAGCTCCCACCGGAGCAGTCCGGCTGACGCGAGGGCGTCGGAGGGCGGCGGGTCGGCGATGACGGAGGCGGCGGCACCGGCCGTGGCCCAGCGCAGGCCCGAGTCATGGACGGTGGCGGGGAGTTCGGGGCCTGCCCGGCCGGAGGCGATGGCGGCGAGTTCGGCGAGGTCCGTGCCGAGGGCCACCTCGACGGGCAGCCTCAGCGGACGCGCGGCGGCGTTGCGCAGGATGATCCGTTCGGTTCCGTCGGCACGACGGGTCCGCTCGACCACGAGATCCGGATCGGGGCCCGCCGACGGGGAGACCCGCAGTGTTCCCACGAAGCGGGCGCTGTCGGCGCTCGCCATCCGGGCCTGCACGGCCAGCGGTTCGCGACCGGCCACGCGGAGCTGGCACCGTGCCAGCAGGCGCCTGCCACCCCGGTAGAACCCGTCCAACCCCCGGCCCGTCAGTTGTCCCTCACCGGAGATGGCGAGGCCCGGCAGGGCGACACAGACCAGGGCGGCATGAGTGGACGGCAGCTCGGGCGCCGGGCGGCCGGCCTGCGGTGTGCGCATCGGCGCGGCCACGGTGGGCCAGCGACCGCGGCCCGGTGCCGGCGTCGATGGCCTGGCGCGACCTGCCGAGAGGTTCGGTCCGCGGACCGTGGGCGAGGGCGGAACGTCGATGGTCTGCCGCACGGTGGTGACGGCACCGTCCTGCGGGAACCACTCGTGACTCTCCCGGGGCGGACGTTCGTCGTCGGGGGCGTAGGAGGGAGTCGGCTGCTGGTGCATGGGGAGGCTTCCTCCGCGCTCGGTGCGCCTGGGACGTGCTCGGCGGCCGGCGGGACGCCCGGGCGGACAAGGGTCGTACGGCGGCAGGGCCTGTCCAGGCGTTCCGCCACTCAGGTGAACGGAGCGGGACTCGTCCGGGTCACGGCTCGACTCGGGGAAGCCGGTGGCACGGCGGCGGGACAACAGGGCGGTGCCGCCGCTCGGGCCGCGTGTGAGCCGGTGCCACCAACGGACGCGCGGCGGAACGGGGCGTCGGCTTCGAGCGGTCGGACAGGTCCGGTGGGCCAGGCGACGGCCCAGCAGGGTGCCGGCGCTCACCCGTCCGCCTCGGGCTTGCCGTCGTCGCTCCCCGGCAGAGCCGCAGTGGTCGTGGTGTCGCGCGCCTCGGCCCTACGGGTACGTGTGCCGCCAGAGCCGCGGCTGCCGGGGCGCGCGGATTCGGCCGGGGACGGGGCGGGGTGGGAGCCGGCCGGCCTGCGCCGTCCGCCCGTGCTGCGCGGCGCGCGGGGGGTATCGCCGCCGTCCGCCGATCGTGCTCGGCGCCGTCGGCGGGTGCCCGTCGCGCGGCGGGCTTCGGCGCCCTCGTCGTCCGTGTCCGTCCGCCCACTCGCTCCAGGCGGCGTCGCGCTTTCGGGTTCCGGAAGCACGGGCCGAGCCGTTTGCTCCTCGGTATGCCGCTGCGCGCCGGTCTCCTCCTGCGGAAGCCCGGCTCGGTCGGTTCGGTGCGCGCGCAGGCAGCGGCGGATCGCCTCCGGGTCGATGCCTTCGTTGCAGGCCTGGTGCAGCAGCCGGGCGAACAGATAGTCGGGATCCGCGCCCAGGGCCATGGCCAGCGCCTCGCGGGCCTCCAACTCATCACCTGTCGACCAGGCGACCCAGCCGGCCAGGGTCAGCGGGGCCGCGGCGTGTTCGCCGTAGGGGCCGACGCAGCGGCGGGCGAGGGCGCGCCAGAGCCGGAGGGCCGGACCGGCTTCGTCGCCCTCCATCCAGGACGCCGCCCGGTCGCGAGTCGTACGGTCCTGGAGCCCGAGGATCACCGTCGCCGCCTCGTCGTGCGCGAGCAGGGTGTCGTCGCGCAGGTCCGCCGGGTGGGTGCCCGGCACCGGTGCCGCGGCGGCGAAGCGGTGGATGATCCGCTCGGCAAGGCCGAGGGTCTCCTCCGCAACCTCCGTGCGGGACACCTCGTCAAGCATGCGGGGCACCAGGGTCATGCCGGCCGCGTCCAGGGCGACCTCCTGCTCCAGCGCCGCAGTCGTCTCCCAGGGCTGCAGCCTGCTGCGCAACTCCTTCAGTGTGCCGCGCACTTGGAGGCCGGCATAGGTGGCCGCGGCGGCCAGCACGGACGTGCCGGGAAGGCCCATCGGCGTGCCGCCTTCGGGGCAACAGCCCTCGATCGGGCAGCAGTACGACCAGAAGCGACCGTCGGAGATGCACAGTGCCTCGACGACCGGTACGTCGAGGTCGCCGCACTGGATGCGCAGCAGGTGGGCCAGCCGCGCCAGACGTCGTTTGACGTCGTGGCCGGACTCTCCCGAGGACGGCTCCTGACAGACGTAGGCCACCATCTGCTCGGGCCGGGCTCCGCGCCGTTCGCTGCCGGTCACCAGGCCGTGGGCCAGCTGGCGCGCGGCCGCCTCCCAGTCCTCCTCATGCGCGGGGATGCCGAGCCGGGCCCGGCCGCCGAACCTGCCCCGGCCTTCGCGGTCGTGCAGGGCCACCAGCACCATGCTGTCCTCCGGGCGGTAGCCGAGGAGGTAGGGCAGGGCGTCGGCCAGTTCGGCGGGGGTGCGCAGCGTGATCTGCGTGTCGTGCGGGGACGGGCCGGTGAACGGCTGCTGTCCCGAGATGTCGCTGTTCTCGAACGGTCCAGTGGTTTCGCTGTGATTCGTCATGCGCCGACGATCTCGCGGATCTTGATCCTCCGCTTGAGCCTGTGGACAAGTCGAATCAGGGACACGACAAGCCCGGTCCGGGTTGTCCACAGGTGCGACCGGAGCCCGCCCGATTGTCAGTCCTGTCCTGTTGTATCGGGCCCATGGATCGCACGAGTCGTATTGCGGGAGCGGTGGCGGGCGGCACCTTCCTGGATCGGTTCCCGCGGATGCCGCCGGACCATGCTGGTGTCGCCGCCGAACGGGGCGCTCACCGGGCCCAGCATGGAGATGAGCCGGTCCGGCCACCAGCGCGGCAGCCGGTAATCCAGCACCACCCAGCGCCCGCCGGGGCCGAGCGCCCCGTAGCCGCGCTCGATCACCTTGGCATACCCGCCGATGACAGTCAGGGAAGAGCAGGCGATGATCCCGCGTACGTCCTCGGGATACTGAAGAGGCCGCCAGGTCGGCCTGCACCAGAGAGACCTGGGGGAGCCAGCGCTGCATACCCGGTCCCCGGTCTGTTCCAGCGTGGCGTCGGTGAGGTCCGCGCCGATCACCCGGCCGGTCGGGCCCATGGCCTCGGCGAGCAACGGAAGGTTGTGGCCGGTGCCGCAGCCGGCGTCGACCGCCGTGTCGCCCGGGCCGATGAGTTAGCGACGACGTCGGGGGCCAGCACCGCCATGAGCGCCCCCACGTCGCCGCCGACCGCGGGACCGGCGACCGTGGCGAGGCCCGCGACCGCCGACCACACGCCGAAGGCCGCGCCGCTCCGCTCCGCCGGGAAGACGGCCCTGATCAGAGCCGGGGTCTGCGGCATCATCACCGCGGCGCCGAGCCCCTGGACCGCCCGCGCCGCGATCATCTGACCCGGTGTGTCCACAAGGCCGCACACCGCAGAGGCCGCGGTGAAGGGTGAAGACCGCGAGTCCGGCGGCGAAGGGCCGCTGCGGCCCGAACCGGTCGCCGAGCCGTCCGGAGAGCAGCAGCAGCCTCGCGAAGACCAGCATGTGGGCGTTGGCGAACCAGAGGATGGCGTCCAGCGACGCGTGCAGCCCTTTCGCCGTGTCGGGGATGGCGATGGTGACGATCGTGGTGTCCAGCAGCGTCATGAAGAAGCTCGCGCAGAGTACCGCCAGCACCAGCCAGGGGTGTCGCTGCCGCGCTTTCGGTGCGTCCGTGCCCATCCCGTGGCCTCTCGTTCATCGTCGCGTGGGGAGCTTCACCACGACCGACGCAGCCGGGGGCGGAACCCTGACATGGGTTGGACACGGGGACATGGGCGGGCGCCGTACGACAGGGGTGGGCACGGCGCCGTACGGCATGAAGGAGTCGGGTGGGTGGTCAGCCCGCCGCGGCGAGGACCAGCGGAAGGACCGGCCCGCTGCCGGCCCGGCGGAGCAGGCGGGCCGCGACCGCGAGGGTCCAGCCGGACTCGGTGCAGTCGTCCACGAGGAGGACGGGGCCGGGAGAGGCGGCCAGGGCGCCGGCCAGGTCCTCCGGGACGGTGAAGGCTCCCGACAGCGCCCTGAGGCGTTGGGCGGAGTTGCTGCGGCGTGCCGCGTGCGCACCGTTCGGCCCGGTGTACGTCAGGCCTCCCAGGTGGGGAAGGCGGCCGATGGCCGCGATGCCCTGGGCGAGGGAGCCGACCAGCTGCGGGCGGGTCAGCGACGGTACAGAGACGACTCCGACGGGCCGGGCCGAGGCGTCCGGGACGTTCGGCGCCCAGCCGCCCGCAGAGCGCGCCCAGTCGGCGAGGACGGCCACCGCGGCCTGCAGGACGTCGTCGGGGACCGGGCCGTCGGGTGCGTTCTCCGCCAGCAGGGGGCGCAGCCGGTTGCCCCAGCCGATGTCCGAGAGCCGGCCCAGGGCGCGCCCGGTGGAGCACTGCTCACCGGCCGGGATACGGCCCTTGAGATCGATGCCCAGGGCGGGCATCCCCGTCGGCCACATCCGGCGCGGCTCGATCTCCACGCCCGGGCGGTCCAGTTCCTTCGTGGCGCCCTTCAGCGCCTCGGCCGACACGGCGGACCCGATCCACGGGCCGGCGCAGTTGTCGCAGCGGCCGCACGCGGCCGCCCCCTCGTCGTCCAGTTGCCGGCGCAGGAACTCCATCCGGCACCGGGACGTGTGCACGTACTCGCGCATGGCCTGCTGCTCGGCCGCCCGCTGCCGCGCCACCCAGGCGTACCGCTCGGTGTCGTACACCCAGGGCTGCCCGGTGTTCTCCCAGCCGCCCTTGACCCGCTTGACCGCTCCGTCCACGTCGAGGACCTTCAGCATCGTCTCCAGCCGGGTACGGCGCAGGTCCACCGCCGCCTCCAGGGCCGGCACGGACAGCGGCCGTCCCGCGTCGGCGAGGGCCGAGAGGGTCTGGCGGACCTGCTGCTCGGGCGGGAAGGCGGTGTCGGCGAAGTAGCGCCAGATCGCCTCGTCCTCCTTGCCCGGCAGCATCAGTACGTCGGCGTGCTCCACTCCGCGCCCGGCCCGGCCCACCTGCTGGTAGTAGGCGATCGGCGAGGACGGCGAGCCGAGATGGACGACGAAGCCCAGGTCCGGCTTGTCGAATCCCATGCCCAGCGCCGACGTCGCGACCAGTGCCTTGACCCGGTTCTCCAGCAGGTCGGCCTCGGCCTGCAGCCGGTCGGCGTTCTCCGTGCGGCCCGTGTAGGACGCCACCTCGAAGCCGCGCTGCCGCAGATAGGCGGTGGCCTCCTCGGCGGCGGCCACCGTCAGCGTGTAGACGATCCCGGAGCCCGGCAGCTCGTCGAGGTGCTCGGCGAGCCAGGCCAGGCGATGCGCGGCGTCCGGCAGTTGGACCACACCGAGGCGCAGGCTCTCCCGGTCCAACGGGCCGCGCAGCACCAGGGCCTCACCGGCGCCGGTACCGAGCTGTTCGGCCACGTCCGCGGTGACCCGCGCATTGGCGGTCGCGGTGGTGGCGAGCACCGGTACGCCGGGGGCCAGCTCGGCCAGCATCGCGCGCAGCCTGCGGTAGTCGGGGCGGAAGTCATGGCCCCAGTCGGAGATGCAGTGCGCCTCGTCCACCACCAGCAGGCCCGTCGTGGCCGCGAGCCTGGGCAGCGTCTGCTCGCGGAAGTCCACGGAATTGAGGCGCTCCGGGCTGACGAGGAGCACGTCGGTCTCGCCGCGCTCGACCTCCTCGTGGATCGCCTCCCACTCCTCCGGGTTGGCCGAGTTGATCGTCCGCGCCCGGATACCGGCCCGTGCCGCCGACTCGACCTGGTTGCGCATCAGCGCCAGCAGCGGCGAGACGATCACCGTCGGGCCCGCTCCGCGCCGCCGCAACAGGGCGGTGGCGACGAAGTACACCGCCGACTTGCCCCAGCCGGTGCGCTGCACCACCAGCGCTCGCCGGCGCTCCTCGACCAGGGCCGCCACCGCTCGCCACTGGTCCTCCCGCAACCGCGCCGAGCCCTCCGGGGCACCGACGAGCTCGGCAAGGACGGCATCGGCTTCGGCGCGCAGCTCCAGGGTGTCCATGCCCCCATGCAACCCGATTCCGCGGGCCGTCGGCCAATTCACTCAGCGTGAGCGGCGTGCGGTCGACGCATGATCGGTGCCTCTGCCGGGCATCGGCCGAGGAGACCCGCGACGCGGTCCCGCCCGAGCTGCCCAGGCCATCCAGGGTCGACCGCGCGCCCGGTCCCGGCAGCCGTACGGGGCACGAACCGTCACCCCAGGCGTCAGCGGTCCAACCTCTGGGTAGGGATATAAGCCACGCACCACCAGATAAGCGTCGGTGGCCCCAATTGCTCGTTGCCGCATCCAAGTTCGACAGGAAGAATTGAGGTCCGTTCCCCGCACGGCTCGTCCGTGTTCCGGTTGGGCTCTTCTGCGGTGCGCGGTCCCTCGAAGTCCGACCCCGCCCGCAGTGTGGGCGCGTAGCCGAAGGGAGGAACGTGACCTTCGGATTCGCCTCGTCCTCGGCGGCCTCGTTGTCGACGTCCGCGTCCGCCGCTTCCGCCAGTCGCCTGCTCGAACCGGCCGAATGGGCCGCCGCCGGAATCCCTCTGCTGCGCAACCCCCGTGAGGTCGTCAGCGGACTGCACGCCCGCCATCGGCCGAGAATCTCGACGGCCGTCGTGGCCGTGCTCGATCCGGAGGAGCGGCTGTGCGCCAGCGCGTCGTTCACGCGTCGCGCGGCCCCGGCCGACGGCTGGATGTTCCGCAACGCGCTGCTCGCGCAGCTGCGCCGGATCATCCCGCACGACCTGCGGCGCCGGACCCCGGTGCGCACGGCCATTCTGGTCTACTGCCGTGAGGGCGACGCGCGTTGGACGGAGGAGGACGGTGCCTGGATGTGGGGTCTGCGTGACGCCTGCACGCTGCACGGCCTGCGGTGCGGGGCGTACATCACGCTGACCCACGACGGCTGGCATGTGCTGGGCGAGGGCCGCAGTGGCCGCCGCCCCAACGCCGACTCCGAGCCGGAGCCCTTCGCCCTGTCGGAGGCCCCGCCCCTGGCACCGCGCACCGGCGGCCCGGTCTCCGAGGTCCTGCGCCGCGCGGCGGCTCGCTGAAGAACGCGGCAGCCGCGGTTCCCCGGCCGTCACCGTACGGCCACGTCACCAGGACGCCTGCCTCATCAGGACGGCCGCGGTCGGCACATCGGTCCGGCCTGGGCCCGCCCCTCGGCCACCGGGACGCGGACGCCGCGCGGGCCCATGCCGTGCCGGGGAACGCGGGGCGTTCCGGTCCGGCCCGCGCGGCAGTGGCTGCTCCGCACCCGGCGTCCCCTCGGCATGGCGCCGGGAGCCGCCCCACGAGCGGCACGGCCGCCGTCGTCCGGGCATGCCAAAGGGCACGCCGAGCGGATGCCGCCGGAGCGGCTGTCGCGTCACCCCGGTGCCCCGAGGCGCCGGACGCGGCTCAGACGCCGGAGCCCAGCACCGTGTTGATCTGTTGCGGATCGCCGCAGACGATCAGCAGGGCACCGGCCCGGGCATGGGCCAGCGGAAGGGCCGAGGCGGCAGCGGAGGCGGGGCCTCCGTTGACGGCCACGACGACCACGGGGCGGGACGCGGCACGGGAGGCGACGGCGGCGTCCGTGTAGAAGACGTCGTCACCGGCGTCGTGCTGCGCCCAGTAGGCAGCTTCACCGAAGGACAGCTCGTGCTCCGCCCACGGGTGCTGGGCACCAGTGGTGATCACGAGCACGTCGCTCGGGGCACGACCCGAGTCCAGGAGCAGATCCACCGCCTCGTCGGCGGCGTCGAGCGCGCCCTCGGCCGAGGCCGGGATCAGCTGGATCTGCGGAGTCGCCGCCGGAGCGGCGGTAGCGGCCGGGCCTGAGGGGCCCGGCTTGGCCGGAGCCACGTCACGCGGTGAGCGCTGCACCGGCGGCGCCGGCCGCTGAGGGCCGGGACGACCGGGGCGTGACGCCGCGGGGCGGGGGCCGGGTACGGGGCGGGGGGTCGGCGCGGTACGGCCGCTGGCCGGCGTGGCGCGGGGACCCTGGGCACTCTCGTGAATCTGAGGCTCCTCGGGAATGAGAGGCATGAGCTGATATTTATCAAACGTTGGTGCGGCGCGGGTGACCGGGTGGCACATCAGTGCGAGCGGAACCGTCAGAAATCGAAGCCGAGCTGACCCTCGATTTCCGGAACGCTTCCGTCCGCCCAGCTGCGGACCTTCTTGAGGTGCCGCCACTGAGGCAACGCATCAAGATACGCCCACGACAAGCGGTGGTGCGGGGTGGGCCCCCACTCCTCCAGTGCGGCCTTGTGCACGGGCGACGGATACCCGGCGTTGTCCGCGAACCCGAAGTCTGCATGGTCGACACCCAGTTCGGCCATCGTTTTGTCGCGCTGGACCTTGGCTATCACCGACGCGGCCGCCACGGCCACACATGACTGATCGCCCTTGATCACCGTGCGCACCTTCCACGGGGCGCCGAGGTAGTCGTGCTTCCCGTCGAGGATCACGGCGTCGGGGCGGACCGGCAGGGCGTCCAGCGCGCGAACCGCAGCGAGCCGCAGTGCCGCCGTCATCCCCAGGCCGTCGATCTCCTCGGGGGAAGCATGCCCCAGCGCGTAGGCCGTCACCCATACCCGCAGGACCTCGGCCAGTTCCGTGCGTCGCTTGATCGTCAGCAGCTTGGAGTCGGTCAGACCCTCGGGCGGACGGCGAAGTCCGGTGACCGCGGCGCAGACGGTGACAGGCCCGGCCCAGGCACCGCGCCCCACCTCGTCGACACCGGCGATGACCTTGGCTCCGGTCGTGGCGCGCAGGGAGCGCTCAACAGTGTGAGTAGGCGGTTCGTACGGCATGGCGCCCTCAGCCTACGCCGCCGGGATCACCACCCGACACCCCGGTCGCCCGACCGCCGCACAGATCACCGGGGCGCGGGATCAGACTCTGCACGGCCGGAGCAGCGGGAGCATCAGCTGGTCGATCATCTCCTCGAGTTCCCGATCGGCCCATTCGCTGGCGCACATCTTCGAGCGGTACATCATCATGGCCGGGACGGCGTCCATGACATAGCCGTTGGCGGCGTCCGGACGAACCTCTCCTCGCTCTATTCCACGGACGAGGACCTCACCAAGGAGCTTGACGGTCGGCTCCACCACACCGCCGGCGATCGTCTCCTGGAAGCGCCCAGCCTGAATTTCATCGCATTCGTGAATCACCGAGCGCAGTGCCACACCGGGCGGAGAGTACATGATCTTGCGAACCTGCGGGCACAGCGCGAGGAGGTCCTCGCGCACACTGCCGAGGTCCGGAGCCGTCTGAACCCGGGGCAGTCCGGCCACCAGCGCGTCCGCGACGAGGTCCTCCTTGGAGGGCCAGCGGCGATACACCGCGGCCTTGCCGGTCTGTGCACCGGCCGCGACGCCCTCCATGGTCAGCCCTTTCCAGCCGACCTCGCAGAGCTGCTCCAGCGCGGCGTCGAGGATCGCGCGCTCCAGCACCACGCCGCGCCGACGCGGGGAAGTCGCCCGGGCGGGAGCGGCCGTCCAGCGCGAGGTAACCATCTCTGTCTCTCCAACAAGCAAGGGAAGCGGGGATTCCGGGGCGCATGCGCCACGCCACAACAGCAGGGGACACGGGGCGGGGCACAGGATCAAGTGAACGCTTGCGTTCACTAACGCCTTTATGAGGGATCCGCAGTGACGACCTCTCAGCTGTTCGGAAACCGAATCCGGGCATGGT
Source organism: Streptomyces sp. IMTB 2501 (assembly GCF_001953885.1). Taxonomy (GTDB): domain Bacteria; phylum Actinomycetota; class Actinomycetes; order Streptomycetales; family Streptomycetaceae; genus Streptomyces. The sequence goes on from NZ_MQUS01000034.1 coordinate 90,785, forward strand.
CTGCCGGGAGGGGCATCCCGGCATCGCACTCACCGTCATCGCGGGCTGCCAACTCATGGTGGGTACTTGAGCGTGCGACGGTGACTTGATGGTCCCGGGTGGTGCCGCCCTCGGCAATGAGCAGGTGTACCGGTTCTCGCGCTTGTACAGGCAGGGGCCTTCGGAGACGCCCGCGCTGATGCCGGAATGGATCCGGTGGGCCCCACCGGTCAGGGCGCACGGCCTCCGGCCGCGTTCCCGCCGCTGCGGCACCAGGGCGCGCCCGAGTCGGTTCAGGCGAGCGAGGCGAGGGATTCGGTGAGTGGGCGGCCGCCTCCGGTCACCTCGAAGAGGCGGTCGTGGGTTGCGGACATGTCCACGGAAGCGATGGCCACGGCCGCGAGGTCCGCGCGGGTCAGAGAGCCCTCGGGGACGCGGTCGCCGACGGTGATACGGCCCGTGGGGGCACCGTCGGTCAGCCACGGCGGCCGGATCACCGTCCAGGTCATGCCCGATGCGGCGAGGTGCAGGTCGGCCGCGTGCTTGGCCTGTCCTGTGGCCCGCAGATATCCGGGCAGCCGTGCGGGGTCACCGCTGCCCATCATCGAGATCTGGATCCAGCGCTTCACACCCGCGTCGGCGGCCGCGTCGATGGCCACGACGATCCCCCGGCGGTCGATCAGGTCGGCCTGCTTCTGGGTCATGCTGCGTGTGGCGGCCGCGTTGATGACAGCTTCGGCGGCGTCGAAGACCTCGGCGAAGGCGTGGCTGTCGGGGGACGCCAGGTCGAGCGCGACGAATTCCACCGCGCCGGCCGCCGCCTTGACGGCTTTCTGCGGCTTCCGTACGGCGCCGCGCACCGGTTGGCCCAGGCCGAGGAGCTGATCAACGATCAAGCGGCCGGTGCCTCCGGTGGCGCCCAGGACTGTGATGGTCATGTGCTCTGTACTCGTCTCTCTTCGGTCTCTCGCCGGTCCCTCATCTGACTTCCGGCGGTCTTTCGGGTCTGCCGGTCTCGCGTCGCACGTGTGGTCGTGCGGCGGTGGTCCCGCGGTCACAGGTTCAGCGTGGCCATCCGCGCCGCGTCGTAGCGCTCACCGACGACGGCGCCCACGGGGATCGCCTCCTCCAGGGCTCGGACCAGGTCCTCGGTCAGGGCGACTCCGCAGGACCGCAGGTTCTCGTCGAGGTAGGCGCGGCGCTTGGTGCCCAGGATCGGTACGACGTCGGGGCCCTGACGCAACAGCCAGGCGAGGGCCAGCTGGCCAGGGGTCGCGTCCGCGGTGGCGGCGAGTTCACGCAGCCGCTCGACCAGAACGAGGTTGGTCACCAGGCTGCTCTGCTGGAAGCGCGGGGCGAGGCGGCGGATGTCGTCCCCGGGGAACTGGCCGGGGTCGGCCACGGTGCCGGTGAGCAGCCCCCGTCCCATCGGGGCGTAGGCCACGAGCCCGATGCCCAGTTCCCGCAGGGTGGGCAGATGCTCCGCCTCGATGTCGCGGCTGAAGAGGGAGTACTCGTACTGGCCGGCGGTGACGGGGTGGACCGCGTGCGCCCGCCGCACCGTCGCCGGGGCGGCCTCGGAGATGCCCAGGTGGCGTACCTTGCCCGCGGCCACCAGTTGGGAGAGCGCACCCCAGGTCTCCTCGATGGGGACCGCCGGGTCGATACGGTGCTGGTAAGTAAAGGTCGATGTGCTCGACACCGAGGCGTCGCAGGCGGCGCGCACGTAGTCGCGGCGGCCGTTGATGCCCTTGACCGTGCCGTCCGGCAGGCGCTCGATGCCGAACTTGGTGGCGAGGACGACCTCGTCCCGCCGGTGCGCTATCTCCCGGCCGACGAGCCGCTCGTTGGTGAACGGACCGTACATGTCGGCCGTGTCGAGCAACGTGCCCCCCTCGTCGAGGGCACGCCGGATGGTGGCGATCGACTCGGCGTCGTCGCCCGGACCGTAGAGGTCACTCATGCCCATGCAGCCGAGGCCGAGGGCGGAGACGGCGAGGGTGGACAAGCGGCGTTGGTACATCGTTCTCCCGGGTATTGAGTACGTTTCGGGTGAAGGCGGTCGCGCGTCGGGTCAGGCCAGTCGTACGACCGCCCGGGACATGCCCAGCACCTTC
>NZ_MQUS01000057.1 GCF_001953885.1 Streptomyces sp. IMTB 2501
GTCCTCGACAAGACCGGCACCGTCACCACCGGACGGATGACCCTGCTGGCCGTGCACACGGCCGCGGACGCGACGGATGCCACCGATGTCACCACGGAGACGGACGTGCTGCGGCTGGCCGGTGCCCTGGAGCACGCCTCCGAACACCCGGTCGCCCAGGCCGTGGCCGCCGGGGCCGCCGCCCGGGTCGGTACGCTGCCCACCCCGGAGGACTTCGCCAACATCCCCGGCCTCGGCGTCCAGGGCATCGTCGACGGGCACGCCGTCCTGGTCGGCCGTGAGCAGCTGCTGCTGGAGTGGGCCATCACCCTGCCGGCAGAACTCCAGCGCGCCAAGGCCGCGGCCGAGGCAGCGGGCCGTACGGCCATCACGGTCGCCTGGGACGGCGCGGCCCGTGCGGTCCTGGAGGTCGCCGACGCGGTCAAGGAGACCAGCCCCGAAGCGATCCGCCGGCTGCGCGCTCTCGGCCTGACGCCCATCCTCCTCACCGGCGACAACCAGGCGGTGGCCGAAGCGGTGGCCGCCGAGGTGGGCATCGCCCCGGAGCACGTGATCGCCGAGGTGCTGCCGCAGGACAAGGTGGACGTGGTCAAGCGCCTGCAGGGCGAGGGGCGTTCGGTGGCCATGGTCGGTGACGGCGTCAACGACGCGGCCGCGCTGGCCCAGGCCGACCTGGGGCTGGCCATGGGTACCGGTACGGACGCGGCGATCGAGGCCGGCGACCTGACCCTGGTCCGCGGTGACCTGCGCGTCGCGGCCGACGCCATCCGGCTCGCCCGCAAGACCCTCGGCACCATCCGCTCCAACCTCTTCTGGGCCTTCGCCTACAACGTCGCCGCCCTGCCGCTCGCCGCGGCCGGTCTGCTCAACCCGATGATCGCGGGCGCGGCCATGGCCTTCTCGTCGGTCTTCGTCGTCGGCAACAGCCTGCGGCTGCGGCGCTTCCGGGCGGCCGACCAGTAGCGGCCGACCGGAAGGCGAACAGCCGGCTGGGGCCCGGTGGTCGTACGACCACCGGGCCCCGGTGCGTCAGCGGCGGCTCACCCGCCCGTTACTGTGGCGGATCACAATCGGCGCGGAGCGATCCGGCGAGGTGATTCATGGTGCACGAGCGGTCCGCCGCCGCGGCGGCGCTCGCCGCCCGCTGCGAGCCGCGGGTGAACGAACTGGCCCGGCGCATGGCAGGCGACGTCTTCGAGCAACTGCGCGGCTACGCCGAACTGCCCGCCGACGTCAGGGACATGGAGATCGCCGCGACGGCCCGGCACGGCATGCGGCTGTTCCTGCGCGGGAGCAGGCCGCGGCCGGACGCGCTGGAGTACTTCCAGGAGCGCGCCGCCCAGCGCGCCGAGGAGGGCATGCCGCTGCACCTTCTGCTGCGCGCATACACCCTGGGCGCGAAGGAGCTGTTCCGGGCGCTGCGCGAGACCGCCCGTCCGGGCGAGCGGGACGCCCTCGCCGAACTGGCCGACGCGCTGTTCACCGCATCGGACCAGGTCGTCGGAGCCGTCACCGAGAGCTATCTCGACGAGCAGGCCGCCCTCGCCGCCGAACACCACGAACGGCGGCGCTCACGTGCTCGGGCCCTGCTGGACGGCCGCCCGGTCACCGACGGGCCGATCGCTGACGGGCCCGCGCTGGTGCTGTGGCTGCGCTTCGACAACTGGGCGCCCGGGAAGGGGAGTTCACCGGTGGCCGTCCGGCGGCAGGTGCGGCGCGTTCAGGCCGCGCTGGACCGGAGCTTCGACACGGACGTACCCGCCCTGCTCGACGCCGACGGCGGGCACGCCGTCGTACCCGGTACGGCCGAACCTCCCGGCCAGATCCTGGAGTTGCTGCACCGGACGGCGGGGCCGGGGGTGCGGCTGGCGGCGGCCGGTGCGACCGGGGCCGGTGACATCCCGCGCGCCGCGCGGCTGGCCCGGGAGGTGGTCCGGGTCGCCGCCGCGTGCGGTCGGGAGCCCGGACTGCACCGTCTCGACGACGTGTTGCTGGAGTACCACCTGTCCCGTCCGAGCGCCGGCAGCGACCGGATAGCCGGCCTGCTCGACCCCCTGGCCGGCCGGCCCGAACTCGTCGAGACCCTGCGCACCCATCTGGAGCAGCGCCAGGACCGCCGCGCCACGGCACGTCGGCTCAGTCTGCACCCCAACTCCGTCGACCACCGGCTGGCCCGCGTCCAGGAGCTGACCGGCCTGGACCTCGGCGACCCCCGGAACACCGCCCTGGTCCTCGCGGCCCTGTTGCTGCGCGAGACGGACGCCGGGGTCATGGAGTGACGATCGCGAAGTCCGGGTCCGGCGCGTCCAGCAGCGAACCGAACGTGACCAGGGCCCGCGCGTCGCCTTCGAGGACCACCGCGCCGCCCGCGATCTCGTCGGCGAGGGTCGAGGCCCCGCCCAGCACGGCGTCGAGCGTGGCGCGGGCCAGCCGCAGCACGACGGCGGGTTTCTCACCGCGCGGGGCGTCACCTGCCATCGGGATCAGCGCGCCGTTGGACAGCAACAGGGACCACACCTCGCCGCTGCCGGCGCCGTGCTCTCCCGGGGGACGACCTCCGGACCCCCCGATTTCCCAGCGCAGCAGCAGCCGTCCGGCCTCTGCGGCACGCGGGCCGTTGATCCGTACGGCCATGGACCGGAAGATCTGCTCGGCCGTCAGCGCGGCCAGGACGTCCGGGGCCGTGCGGGTCGGCGTGCCGAGGATGCCGTCGCGCAGCTCGGCCGCGCCCATCAGATAGAAGTTGCGCCACGGCCCGCACTCAGCGCCCCGGCCGAGCCGCTCGAAGGTGCGGGCCTGCAGGGCGCGCGCCTCGGCGTGCTCCGGTTCGGCGAACAGCACATGGCCCAGCACCTCCGCGACCCAGCGCAGATCCCCGGCCTCGTACGACGCCTTGGCCTTGGCGACCACACAGTCCGCACCGCCCATGAACTCCACGTACCGGATCGCGGCCGCGGCGGGTGGATGCTGCCACAGACGGGCCGGGTTGCCGTCGAACCAGCCCATGTAACGCTGGTACACCGCCTTGGCGTTGTGGCTGAGGGAGCCGTAGTAGCCGCGTGTGTGCCAGGCCCGGTCGAGGGCGGGCGGGAAGCGGAGCTGCTCGGCGATCTCCGTCCCGGTGTGCCCGGCGTTGATCAGGCGCACGGACTGGTCGTGCAGATAGGCGTAGGCGTCCCGCTGCTCCTCCAGGAAACGGACGACGCGGCCCTGCCCCCAGGTCGGCCAGTGGTGCGAGCCGAAGACGACGTCCGTGTCCTCGGCGAACAGCCGCACGGTCTCGGTCAGATACCGGGCCCAGGCGCTGGGATCCCGTACGAGGGCCCCGCGCAGGGTGAGCACGTTGTGCAGCGTGTGGCAGGCGTTCTCGGCGACGCACAGCACCCGCAGGTCCGGGAAGTGGAAGTTCATCTCGGCCGGGGCCTCGGTGCCGGGGGTGAGCTGGAAGACGATCCGCACCCCGTCCACGGTCTCGGTCTGGCCGGTCGCGGTGATGTCGAGCGTGGGCGCGATCAGGCCGACGCTGCCGGTCGACGTCGTCTGGCCGAGGCCGCAGCCGATCTGCCCGGCCGGGCCCTTGGGCAGCGCGGCCCCGTACATGTAACCCGCCCGGCGGGCCATCGCCGTTCCCGTGAGGACGTTCTCGCTCGCCGCGTGCTCCAGGAACCCGGCCGGCGCGAGCACCGGCACCCGGCCGTCCGCGACCTCGGCCGGGTCGACGACCCCGCGCACCCCGCCGAAGTGGTCGACATGGCAGTGGCTGTAGATCACGCCCGTCACGGGCCGCTCGCCGCGGTGCGCGCGGTACAGGCCGAGCGCGGCCGCGGCCACCTCCGCGCTGATCAGCGGGTCGATGACGACGACCCCGCGCTCGCCCTCGACGAAGGTGACGTTCGACAGATCGAGCCCGCGCACCTGGTAGATCCCGGCCGCCACCTCGTACAGCCCCTGGCGTGCCACGAGCCGGCTCTGCCGCCACAGCGACGGATGCGCGGTCGGCGGACACTCCCCGTCCAGGAAGCCGTACGCGTCCGCGTCCCACACCACCCGGCCCCGCGCGTCCCGCACCACACCGGGTTCCAGCCGGCCGAGGAACCCCCGGTCCGCGTCGCCGAAGTCCTGCTCGTCACCCCAGTCGAGCCCACCGTCCGGGGACCCCTGTTCACTGCCGGTCATGACCGACGATCCTCACACTCCCCGGGCGAACGCGCCTGATGACGCGTCACAGAGCAGCCGCTGACACATCACAACCACCGGCAGGTGATCGCAGGCGGGGTGAATCGACCCCGTCGGCGTCGGGAATTCATCCGCCATGACCGACAACACCAGCCACGGCAGCAGCACACCGGATCACGAGGAGGAGACGACCCGCCGCTACTACGAGACCAGCGACGTCGACGCCTTCTACGACGCCGTCTGGGGCGGCGAGGACATCCACATCGGCCTGTACGCCCACGCGCAGGAGGCGATCGCGGACGCCTCGCGCCGCACGGTGCGGCACGCCGCGGACCGGGTCGCGGACCTGCTCGGCCCGGATGCCACGGTCCTCGACCTCGGTTCGGGGTACGGCGGTTCGGCGCGCGCCCTCGTCGAGCGCTTCGGCTGCCGGGTGGTGGCCCTCGAACTCAGCGAGGAGCACAACCGGCGGCACCGCGCGGCGAACGCCCGGCGGGGGCTGGACGGCCTGATCGAGGTCGTCACCGGCTCCCTCTGCGACCTCCCCTACGAGGCGGAGCGCTTCGACGTGGTGTGGTCCCTGGAGGTCCTGTGCCATGTGACGGACCGGGACCACGCACTGGCCGAGGCGGTACGCGTGCTGAAACCGGGCGGGGCACTGGTCTTCTCGGACATCATGGCGGCCGAGGAGACCCCGGCGCAGGCACTGCGGCCCGCGCTGTCCCGGCTCGGGGTGCAGAGCCTGGCGACGTTGTCGTTCTACCTGGAGCACCTGTCGGCACTCGGACTGAAGCCGTGCTTCGAGGATCGCACCGCGGACCTCACCACTCACTACGCCCGCCTCGACGAGGAGGTGCACCGCCGCAGGGCCGAGCTCCGGACCGTCATCGGCCCGTCCTACCTGGACGGCCTGCTGACCAACCTCCCCCTGTGGACGGACATCACCCACCGCGGACTGCTCCGCTGGGGCCTCTTCCACGCCCGCCACACCGAGGCGGCCCCGCACCGCGGCCCGGCGGACAGGCCCTAGTACCCCGGTACCACCCGCCCGCCACTGTTCAGTCCCCGGTACCACCGGATCGGGGAGATCTCGGACCTAGCGTGGCGGAGGAGGCGTCGGGCGTGCCGGACGCCGCGGTCCGAGAGAGAGAACGCGAATGATCGACGCACAGCAGCTCACCAAGAGGTACGGGGAGAAGACAGCCGTCGACGGCCTGGACTTCACCGTGAAGCCGGGCTCGGTGACCGGCTTCCTGGGACCCAACGGGGCGGGCAAGTCCACGACGATGCGCATGATCGTCGGGCTGGACGCGCCGACGAGCGGCTCCGTCACGGTGAACGGTCACCGCTACGCCCGTCATCAGGCGCCGCTGCAGGAGGTCGGGGCGCTCCTGGAGGCCAAGTCGATCCACCCGGGCCGCTCGGCCTACAACCATCTCCGGGCGCTCGCGCTGACCCACGGCATTCCGCGCCGCCGGGTCGACGAGGTCGTCGAACTCGCCGGTCTCGGCAGCGTCGCGAAGAAGCGGGCCGGGGCCTTCTCGCTCGGTATGGGACAGCGGCTCGGTATCGCCGCCGCGCTGCTGGGCGATCCGCAGACGGTGATGCTGGACGAGCCCGTGAACGGTCTGGACCCCGAGGGTGTCCTCTGGATCCGCAACCTGCTGACGTCGCTCGCGGCCGAGGGACGCACGGTGTTCGTCTCCTCGCACCTGATGAGCGAGGTGGCCCTGGTCGCGGATCACCTGATCGTCGTCGGCCGGGGACGGCTGCTGGCCGACACGACCGTACGGGACCTGGTCCGCGAGGCGGGCGGCGACACCGTGAAGGTCGCGACGCAGGATCCCGCACGGCTGCGGGACGTGCTGGCAGGGCCGGGCGTGGAGATCACCGGCCGTGTCGGCTCCGAGGAACTGCAGGTGACCGGGGTCTCCGCCCGCGACATCGGGCTGAAGGCGGCCGAGCACGGGATCCCGCTGTTCGAGCTGACCACGAAGGCCGTCTCGCTGGAGGAGGCCTTCATGGAACTGACCAGGGACGCCGTCGAGTACCACGGCTCCACGACCGGCACCGACACCTCCGGGAGCGCGGCATGAGCACCCTCACGGCGACACCCGAGACCCCCGAGACCGCCCCGGCGGCCGCGCCCCGCCCCGGCTACCGGGTGACGGGACGGCGCGTGCTGGCCTCGGAGTGGGCCAAACTGTGGTCCCTGCGTTCCACCTGGATCACCCTCGGCCTGGGCCTGCTGTTCCTGGTCGCCTTCGGCGTCATCGCCGCGAGCCACTACAAGTCCAACCTCGACTCCGGCCGCCACATGGACCGCGACTTCGCCACCGCGACGGCCGTGAGCCTGTCCCTCTTCGGCACCAACTTCGCCCAGCTGGCCCTCGGTGTGCTCGGTGTGCTGGTCACGGCGGGCGAGTACTCCACCGGCATGATCCGCTCGACCCTGGCCGCCGTGCCGCGCAGGCTGCCCGTGCTGTGGTCCAAGGCGGCGGTGTACGGGCTCGTCGCGCTGGTGGTCGCCACCGCCGGCGCGTTCGTCGCCTTCCTCGTCGGCAGCCAGATCGTGTCCGGCACGCCCGCCGCCCTGGGCCTCGGCCACGCCGGCGTCGTACGCAGCCTGCTGGGCGCCGGGCTCTACCTGGGCCTGGTCGGGGTGATCGGCACCGCCCTGGGCGCGTGGCTGCGGTCCGTGGCCGGCGGTATCTCGGTCCTGGTCGCCGCCCTCATGCTGGTGCCCGGTCTGATCTCCCTGCTGCCCACCTCGTGGCAGAGCGACATCGACCCCTATCTGCCGAGCCACGCGGGCGAGTCGATCTTCGCCCTGACCCATGACTCCACCACGCTGTCGCCCGGCGCCGGGCTCCTGGTCTTCCTCGGCTGGACGGCGCTGGCGCTGGTGGGGGCGGCGTACCGGATGCTGCGCAGCGACGTCTGAGCAACGACGTCCGCGTACCGGCATCGCATCATGGTGTGGTGGATTCCGTGACCACCGAAGATCTCGGCGGGATGGGGCCGCTGGTCGCCCGGCTCGGCCGGGCCGGCCAGCGGCTCCGGCACGCCGACCGGGCCCGTCCGTGGGTGCTGGACACCGCGGTGGTGGTCCTGGTCTTCCTGATGTTCTGCCTGCCGGACCTGCTCCACGGGACCGGGACGGACGGGGACGGCGACGGCCACCGCCGCTTCCGCCTGGCGTTCACCCAGCTGCCCCTGGCCGGGATGCTGGCCCTGCAGGCCGGCCTGGTGCTGCCGCTGCTGTGGCGGCGGCGGGCGCCCGCCATGGCCTTCGGCGCCGTCTCGGCCGTGTTCGTCCTGCAGTGGTCGCTCGGTGCCGTACTCCGTGCGGACGTCGCCCTCTTCGTCGCCCTGTACAGCCTGACCCTGCACGGGCGGCTACGGCAGCTGCCCTGGGCCTGTGTGGTCATGGCGGGCGCGCTGGGCCTGGTCGCGGCACGGGTGTCGGCGGCCGTGTCGGTCTGGGACGCGCTCTTCTTCCTGCTCAGCACGGCCACCGCGGCCCTCGCGCTCGGCCTGGTGATCCGCATCCGGCGGGCTCAGCTGGCCGGCCTGCGGGACCGCGCGGCCCGGCTGGAGATCGAACGGGACCAGCGCGGCAGACTCGCCGTCGCGGCCGAGCGGGCCCGGGTGGCCCGCGAGATGCACGACATCGTCGGCCACAACCTGTCCGTCATCATCACCCTCGCCGACGCGGGCGCCTACGCCACCGCCGTCGCCCCGGAACGGGGCAAGGAGGCCCTGCACCTCATCGGGGACACCGGCCGGCAGGCGCTGGGCGAACTGCGCCGGGTGCTAGGTGTGCTGCGCGAGGCGGACGGCCCGCGGGGCGAGGCCGAGCTGAGCCCGCAGCCCGGGCTCGCGGACATCGACGCGCTGTGCGAAGGCGTGCGCGCCGCCGGCCTGGAGGTCGTCTACCGCACCGCCGGTGACGTCGACGCCCTCGACAGCGGGGTGCAGCTCACGGTCTACCGCATCGTGCAGGAGGCCCTGACGAACACCCTGAAGCACGCCGGCGCGGGCGCCCGTGCACACTTGGCGATCGTCGTGGCGGATACGCGGCTGACCATCACCGTCCAGGACTCCGGCCCGGCCGACCCGGCAGGGCGACCCGGCACGGCGAACGAGGAAGGACACGGCCTGGTGGGCATGCGAGAACGAGCGGCTCTCTACGGCGGACACGTCAGCGCGGGCCCCGCCGGCACGGGATGGACGGTGCGGGCCGCTCTCGACCTCGCGCCCCAGGGCGGTGCCCGATGACCACCGTGCTCGTCGTGGACGACCAGCCGCTCCAGCGGTACGGCTTCCGCATGCTCCTCGACTCCGTGCCCGAGACGGAGGTGGTCGGCGAGGCCGCGCACGGAGCCGAAGCCGTGCGCAAGGCCGCCGAACTGCGTCCCGACGTGGTCCTCATGGACGTACGCATGCCGGGCATGGACGGCATCGAGGCCACCCGACGTATCGTCGCCGCCGGCGACCGCTCCCGCGTCCTTGTGCTGACCACCTTCGACCTCGACGAGTACGTCCACGCGGCCCTGCGTGCCGGGGCCAGCGGCTTCCTCCTCAAGGACGCCCGGCCCGAGGAACTGCTCGCGGGCATCCGTGCCGTGGCGGTCGGCGACGCGGTCATCGCCCCCGCGCTCACCCGCCGGCTCCTCCACGAGTTCGCCCGCCTCGTACCCCCCGGCACCGCCGGTGGTGCCGAGGACCCGCGACTGGCCTCCCTGACCGACCGCGAACGCGAGATCCTGGTCGCCATCGGCAAGGGCTGGACCAACGGCGAGATCGCCGCCCGCTTCGTCCTCTCGGAGTCCACGGTGAAGACGCATGTCGGCCGCGTCCTCGCCAAGATCGGCGCGCGCGACCGCGTACAGGCGGTGATCTTCGCCTACGACCGCGGCCTGGCCCGGCCTCAGGCGGGCTGAGCCGACGAGTCGTGGCTCACGGCGCTGCCGGCCCACCCGTGGTCGCACAGCCGCCCGACCTCGTAGCCCCGCTGCTCGCAGGTGTCGAGGATGCGGGGAAGGGCGCCCAGGGCCGAACGCCAGGCGCCGGGGGCGGAGGTGCAGTCCGAGTCGTGGAGCAGGACGGTGCCACCGCCGTCCAGGTCGGCGGCCACCGTGCGGTGGACCGACTCCGGTGTGGCCCGGGCCGTCCAGTCCTCGCCCCAGCAGGTCCACAGCACCGGGGTGAGGCCCAGACGCCGGGCGGCCAGATGGGCGGCGGTGGACATGACGCCGTACGGGGGGCGGAAGAGCGTGGGCCGGTCGCCGGTGATCGTGGCGACCGTGTCGCGGGCGCGGGCGAAGTCGTCGTAGGTGGCGCGCGGGCCGCGCAGCAGCAGGGGGCGGTGCAGCCAGCCGTGGATGCCGATCTCGTGGCCCGCGGCGGCGATGTCACGCACCAGGCCGGGGGAGCGGTTGGCCTCGCTGCCGAGCAGGAAGAAGGTGGCGCGCACGCCGCGCCGGTCGAGCGTTCGCAGGAAGAAGGGGGTGGACAGGGGGTCGGGTCCGTCGTCGAAGGTGAGCGCGACGTGGTCCGGCCGGCCCCGGCCGGAGAGGCGGGGCAGGACGCGGTTGCGCAGCGGGCCGAAGGTGGAGATGACGGGTGCGGAGTGGAGGGCCGCGAGTGCGGTGGCGGCCAGGGCGGTCGCCCGGAGCGGACGGGGCGTCGTCACGAGTGGTGCCCTTCCGGAGCGTGGTCGTGGCCGGGTGCGAGGAGGTCCAGGTCGAGGCTGTGGCCGAGGGAGTGCAGCAGGGCGGGTGCGTCGTACGTCGTCGCGACCCCGGTGCCGACCGCGCAGGCCCACACCGCGCACGCCACCGTACCGGTGACCGCGAGCCGCCGCCGCCGGCGGCTGCGCCTGCGGGCGCCGGGCTGCGTGGGCAGGGACGGCGGACCCGAGCGGTGGACGCGGGCTATCTCGGCCGCCGGGCCGTCGTCCGGGGACTGCGCGAACAGGGCGAGCCCCGCTGCCCGCTGCCGCGGCCCCAGCGGACCGTCGACCAGATCGCACAGCACGCCCTTGAGGTCGGCCGGGTCGCGGATCCAGGTGGCTACGCCCGCCTCCTCCAGGGCGGCGGCGTTGGTCAGGCCGTGACCCGGTATGCAGCGGTAACTGGCCACGGGCAGGCCCGCGGCGAACGCCTCCAGAGAGGTCAGCCCGCCCGCGTTCTGGACGAGGACGTCGGCCGCGTGCATCAGGCCGGGCATGTCGTCGACCCAGCCGTAGGCGTGCTCGATCCCGTCCGCGGCCAGTTGCCGGGCCAGGGCCTCGTTGCGGCCGCAGACGACGACCGGGACGGCGGCTCCGCAGTCGCGCAGCTCGCGCGCCACCTGCCGGACGGGCCCGACACCCCAGGACCCGGCGACGAGCAGGGCCAGCGGGGCGTCGTACGGCAGCCCGAACCTGGCCCGGGCGCGGTCGCGTTCCGGCGTGCCGCACGGGTGGAACCGGGGGTCGGCGACCGGCCCGCACACCCGGACGTCCCGGGCTCCGGCGGCCCGTGCCTGGGCGGCGGGCACGGCATGGGCCGCGAGGTGGACGTCCACACCGTCGGCCACCCACAGCGGATGCACGGAGAAGTCGGTCAGGTAGGTGAGGACGGGGGCGGTCAGGCGTCCGGCGAGGCGCAGGTTGCCCAGCACCCGGCTGGCTCCGGGGTAGGTGGAGACGACCGCGCCGATGCCGGGGTGCAGGGCGCGCAGTACGCGGTCCTCGGCGGCACGGAGCAGGGCGCGTGCCGCGGGGCCGCTGCCACCGGCGCGCTCGGTGCCGGTGTAGATCCGCTGGTAGGCCCAGGGGGCCCGGACGAGCATGCGGTGGTAGCCGTCCCGGACGGCCCGGCCGAGTCCGGCGGGCAGCAGATCCAGCAGGTCGTGCCGGTCGACGACCAGCCCGTCCGCCGTGAGGCGGCGCTCCAGCTCGGCGGCGGCGCCGTCGTGGCCGGCGCCGACACTCGCCGAGACGATCGCGACCCGGTCCGAGTGCGTCGCCATCGTGCGGGGCGCCGGCAGAACATCCGCAGTCGTGGATCGCGGAAGCGTGAGTCCGGGATTGGCCATGGTTTTCCTCTGCGCAGATGGGAGGACGCGTGGGCGGAGACATGGGAGGGCACGAAGTAACTACAAGTTGTAGTAGTTCGGTCTTCAAAGCCCGCAGCTTACCTCCTACAACTAGTAGAAGGCCGCCGGGTAGCCTGTGCGAACGCAAGGCGACGGAAAGAGGAACGGTGCAGCACCCCAGGGACGACGAGGCCGGCGGCGCATCCGGCAGGCGGGCCCGCGGCGAACTCGAGAGCAACGTGCTCGCCACCCTCTGGTCCGCCGACGGTCCGCTGACCGCGCGACAGGCCCTGGAGCGCCTGCCGGGCGACCTGGCCTACACCACCGTGCTGACGATCCTGTCCCGGCTGTACGACAAGGGGATGCTGGTCCGGCACCGCGAGGGCCGCGGATACGCCTACGAGCCGGCCCGCGACGAGGCGTCCCACACCGCACAGCGCATGAAGTCGCTCCTGGAGGGCGGTTCCGACCGCGAGGCGGTGCTGACCCGATTCGTCTCCGAGCTGTCCCGGCAGGACGAGCGACTGCTGCACCAGCTGCTCGCCGGGCACGAAGGCCAGGGCGGCGCCGGGAACCTGGACGACAAGAGGTGAGCGGGTGCCGGTCGGCGTTTGCGTTCCGCTCGGACGACAAGGGGTGAGCCGGTGCTGATCAGCGTCTACGTTCCGCTCGCCGTCACGGCCGTACTGACCGTGTGCGCACCGCGGTTGGCCCGCCGGCTCGCCCCGCGCCGCGCGGCCTGGGCCCTGGCGTGCACCGCGCTGGTGACGACGGTCGGCTGGGCGGGCTCGCTGGCTCTCCTGGCGTTCACCGGGATCGCCCAGATCCCCGAGGTGGCGGCGGAGGGCCGCTGGTCGGTGCCGGCGCTGCGGGCCGAGGATCCGGTCCTGCTCGTCGTCGCGGTCATCAGCGCCCTCGTCCTGCTGGCGGGCACCGCCTCCCTGCTCGTCGCCGCCGTACGACAGGCCCGCCACCTCCTGTGGGCCCGGCGCGAGTGCGCTCGCCTGCCCGGCGACAACGAACTGGCCGTCGTCGACGACGACACTCCGCACGCCTTCGCCCTGCCCGGTGCGCCCGGACGCATCGTGGTGTCACGCGGCATGCTGCGCTGCCTCGACCACGAGGAGCGCGAGGCCATGCTGGCGCACGAACGAGCCCATCTGCGCGGCCGGCACCACGTGTTCCAGAGCCTGTGGCGCCTGGCCGCGGCCCTCAACCCGCTGCTGCGGCCGCTGGCCGACGCCGGCGGCTTCGCCTTGGAGCGCTGGGCCGACGAGGAGGCGGCGGCGCGCGTCGGCAGCCGGCGGGTCGTCGCCCGCGCCGTCGGACGGGCCGCCCTCGCATCCTCGCCCCGCACGGCGATCACCCCGCCCCTCGCCGTCACCGGCGGCGCCGTACCCCAGCGGGTCCGAGCCCTCCTGGCCCCTCCGCCGCCTCGTCGCACCCTCCCCATCGCCGGCGGAGCCCTGCTGCTGACCCTGTGCTGCGCCGGCCTGGCCAACGCCACCTCCGACAGCGACAAGATGCTCGACGACGCACAACGCGCCCAGTGCACCGCGTCGCTCACCCGGCCAAGCGCCTCCCGCCCCGAAGACCTCAACGTCAGGCCGCCCCACGGCTGCTGCGAGCACCACATGCGGACCGGGCGCCCAGAACATCTCGGTTGACCCGCAGCCTCAGTTCAGGGTTCCGGCCCCGATCTGGACGAGCCGGGCGGCGAGGATTTCTTCGAATGTG
This sequence comes from Streptomyces sp. IMTB 2501, assembly GCF_001953885.1. GTDB lineage: Bacteria > Actinomycetota > Actinomycetes > Streptomycetales > Streptomycetaceae > Streptomyces. The sequence goes on from NZ_MQUS01000057.1 coordinate 13,000, forward strand.
GCGCGGTGGTCTGCCGTGAGCGGGTGGATGTCGTGGGGGATGTGGGCGGGGGTGGGGAGGTGTTCGGGATCGGCGCCTAGTACCGCGCTGCGGAAGAGTCCCATCCTCTGTTCGTTCTCCTCGGGGGTGATGGTGCTGACCCCGGCCTCGTTCTGGGCGGGTGGGGCGGCGAGGATTTCTTCGAATGTGGCGCGGTGGTCTGCCGTGAGCGGGTGGATGTCGCGGGCGAAGTGGACCGGGGTGGGGAGGCGTTCGGGATCGGCGCCTAGTACCGCGCCGCGGAAGAGTCCCATCCTCTGTTCGTTCTCCTCGGGGGTGATGGTGCTGAACCGGCCTCGGAGGCGCTCGGCGGGGCGAGAAGGATCGAGATCCGGTGGTGGCGCACCGAGACCTCCTCCTCGGGCAGGCCCGACGCCCGCAGGCCCTGCGGGACCTCCTCCATGACCAGCCGGGAACCCGTGCCGCTCGACGCGCAGCGTGCCCAGATCGCGGCGAGCCGGGGTGGCCGGCCGAATGCGGCCGAATGCCTCTCGCAAGCGCGGGGCCAGGGCGGTGATGCGCTGTCTCCAGTCGCCCCGGGACGACAGTCGTCCACGGCGGCCATGAGGACCCGGCCGGCGACCGTGCGCAGCAGCTCGGTCTTGTTGCGGAAGTGCCGACAGAGGCTGGAGGAGTCGGTTCCGAGCGCGGCGGCGAGCTTGCGCACGCTGAACGACTCGGCGTCGGTTGCGCACCACCCGAGCCGGACCGGTGGCGACGACGGCCGAGGAACAGACCGCGCCAACAGCCACCTCGCCGCCCAACTGCCCACGGTCGTCGTCTCGTTTGAACACCGCCTCGTCGACCACGAAACCCAGCTGTCGGCCGCCGCCGACGGCTGACGCACTCCAGCACGTGGTGCGGCCCGCCGCGCAGTGGCACATCGACCCGCGCGCACGGCCGTGTTCGGCTAGAGCTGAGGCGCGTTGACCAGGGGCCTGTCGACCATCCAGGCCAGGGTGGCCACCCGCACCTCACGACGCAGATGCTGGTCAACCCCACGGTCGAGGTGACCGAGACGATGTTCGACCACGCCTCGATCATCGAGTACGGGTACATCGCACCGGGAACCGACACCCGCACGCTCTCGCCGCTGTACGCGGACAACCTGAACGGGCCGGCCCCGGCGCTCCGCGTGGTGCCGACCCAGGATGCGACGGCCGATCACGGCCGCCGCCACGCCGAACGACTGCCCACGGCCGGGACATCCGTGCGGCGGACCGCATTCCCTGGCGTGAGGAAGACGAGTTACCCGCGGAAGGATCCGCGGTGCGCGCGGCCCGGATTCCACTGATACGGAGTCAACGCCACAGACGCGGACCAACATGGGTCACGACCATCACGCACCATGGAGGCAGACACAGTGAAGCGCATCGGCATCATCGGAGTGGGCGAGATAGGCCGGGCCATCGTGATGGGCCTGCGCCACGGGGGCGGCGGCCCGTCGCCGGAGGTCTTCCTCTCTCCCCGGGGAGCCCGCGCTGCCGCCGAGTTGTCCGCGCGCTACGAGGGCGTACAGGTGTGCGCTGACAACCAGGCGGTGGTGGACCGCTCCGAGCTGGTGATCATCGCCGTACGCCGCCAGGACCGGCACGATGCCCTGGCCGGCGTGACAGTGGACGGCGACAAGGTCGTGGTCAACGTGATGGCCGGTGTCGGCAACGACGACCTGCGCCAGACCCTCGCCACCGACGTCCCGATGGTCCGGGCCATCCCCCTGCCGGCCATACGCGAGCGCCGCTCCGTCACGGTGGTGCACCCGTCGCACCCGCAGGTGAACTCCCTCTTCGAGCAGCTGGGTGGCGCGCTCCCCGTCGCGGACGAGGCTGCCTTCGACGTCTTCTCCACGCTGACGGGGACGCTGACCACCCACTACGCGTATCTCGCCACGCTCACCTCGTGGGCCGCCGGCCAGGGCATCGCCTCCGACGACGCCGACCGCTACGTCCGCGGCCTCTTCCAGGGCGTCGGCCGCGCCCTGAGCGACGAGACCCGCTCCCTGCACCAGCTCGCAGCCGACCACGAGACCCCGAACGGAAGCAACGAACGCATCCGCACCACCTGGTTCGACCCGGCCAACTCCAAAGCCCTCAAGAAGGCCCTGGACGACCTCCTCGCCGATCTGCAGTAGCCCCGGCACAGGCCTCGCACCCGAAGCCGAACGATCTCCAGAAACCCGGCAGAGCCTGACCCGCTGAGCGGATCAGGCCCTGACTTGGTACTGCACTGTCGGGGTGGCGGGACTTGAACCCACGGCCTCTTCGTCCTCGATGAGGTTCGGTTACTGATCTTGCCGGCGTGGATGGTGTTATCCCTGGTTGGAGGGCCGGGGTGTGGTGGTCTCGAGTGGTCTTGAAGGGGCTTGGGGAGCGGGTTGGCTCCAGATGGCTCCCAGCCCTGCTGCCCGTCGGCCGGCCTTTGGCCGTGCAGAGCGGCCACCGTAGCCGTGAGCCCCTGCAGGATGGTGATGACGGATGCCACGGCTCCGACAGCCAGGCCGAGGTCTTCCAGGTTCTCTGTGATGCGCCGCCGGTCAGCGGTCGGGCCATGATGCTCGGACTGACCCAGCAGCGGGAGGCGGCGCTCGACGCCCGACTGGCCCTGTGCCCGACGTCGTCGGTACGCGCACTCGATGATCTCCTGCGCGTATGCGTGGTCGCCCTCCGATAGCTCCACGGTGCCGTGTAACTCGTTGCGGGGCACCATCAATTCCACCCCTACGAGGGCGACGACCCGGACGCCTATGTTCTGGCCCTCAACCTCGGGCGCCGACACCGGGCCAAGGGACAGGCTTAGGAGAGAGCTACACACCGTGATCACTGTGCAGTTCACCGTACGGCCCGGTCAGGGCGACGCCAGCGGGTTTGATCTGGGCGACATGACCGTCACCGGGGACCTCGGCACGGCCGACTCAGCCGGACACGTCCCCGATCAGGGGATGATGATCTACCTTTCGGTGGTCCAGCTGCTGGACAGCCTGGGCGACTTTCTCCGGGGCAACGCCCGCGTAGCGCCGTGATGCATGCGGCGGAGGACCTCGGCCGCAGTCTCCCTCCAGAAGACACGGTCACATCCGATTGGAAAGCGGCCGTGGCTGAGTTCCGTCCTCTCGTATCAGGTGGATAAGGGCCGGGTGCTGGCTCCGTGTTCGCCCTGCTGGCCAGGCAAATCTTCATCGCGTCACTTCGGGAACAGCTAGGAGTCGCCGTGGTCGGCGCACAAGCACGTCGTGCAGCAGGCACCCGAGGTAGTGGACCCGGCCATCAGCGGGTCAGCACCAAGCCGAACATCACCGCGGTCTTCCCCTTCCGCGAGGACGGGATTGATCGTGCAGGCGTGGACCGCATCATCGACGAGGCCGGCATCGGCCTGCCGGACTACTACGAGTGGCGCACACGCTCTGGCCGCTACTCCTGCTTCTTCCAGCGCAAGCACGAGTGGGTCGGCCTCAAGGAACGCCACCCCGACCTGTCCGATCGTGCTGTCGAGTACGAAGAGAAGGTCCGCTACCGGCACACCGCCGTGAAGGGCCGCAACTACACCTGGTCGCAGGGCGAATCTCTCCCACAGCTCATAGAGCGCAGGGAGGAGATCGAAGCCAAGCACCAGGCGGCCCTTGAACGCGCCGCCAAGCGCATCAAGCCCAACAGGCCCCTCCTGGAAGTCCTCTCCGACGCGCTCGACTCCGACGACGACGAGGCCGGCTGTTCCGTCTGCCACCTCTGACGCCCAACTACTAGGCGGCGCGACCGACATCCAACGGCCGCGCCGCCTGTGCCTGCGCGGCGTGTCGAGACGCGCGCCATCTCGCCAGAGTGCCCGAGTCGGTGCCCTCATGCCGGTCCCTGCCTCGCCTCCCGTGCGCATACGCGACGAAGTATTCGTGCCTGTCCTGCTCGACAGTCGTCATGTCGGGAATCTACGTGCCCTTCCCGGATGCGGGGTCGCGCGCCGCGCCCTCCACCACGTCAGCGGGTTCCACGGCGCGGAGTTCCAACGGACCCGTCCACTGTCGACGGCCCTGGCTCCCTTCCCTTCGTCACGACCCGCTCGGGGAGGACGAAGGACCACCGGATGACCAGAAGTCGGAGTGGATATTCGGGTCCGGAATCGGCTTCCCTGCATAGTTCGGTCCAATTGTCTTCGAGGTGGGTGGCGACACCGATGACTTTTCCACACACGGTGTTGCCACTTCGAAGAATGCCTGCCCGTTGTCGCCAATCAAGAGACGCACGTTGAATTCATCTGGCGTCTGAAAATACATGGCCGGACTTTTCATGCTCCGGTTCGCGCCGATCTGGTTGTATCCTTGCGATTTCCAGTAGCGCTCCACCACACCTAGGAAGCTTCCCCTCCGCGCCTCCGAAATTACAGTCATTACCGCCCGCCGCCTCGATACGTCACAACTACCCTGAGTTGACTCGCCATGGGTCCAATGAACTGTCGGCTTGATTGCGGCGAACGTGCCGTCAAGGATCTTGTCGGCATGCTCTGCAGCCTCTTGCATGTTCATTTTTTTCGAGTCACCTACAGACATTCCGTCCGAAGAGCCGCATCCAGTCAACAGCAAAGCACCGAGTAGAATTCCAGGGTATACAGTTCTCACCGCGGCTGCTCCCGAACGATCTCGTCAGATTTGCCGACAACAATCCTTGCAATATTGTCCGCTGACATCTGATCTTTTGCAGGGTTGAAGTAGTTGGAGTGGGCTTTCATCTTCCCGTGATCCTCGAAAATCGTAGGCCCGTCACTCACCTCGAACCGCGTAGCACCGAAAGCCTTGCTGGCAGGATCCTTGCCGAACCAGAGATCGTCGCCGTTCGGATCACTCGCGCTCGCACCAGCTGCGGCACCGACTTCCGGCGCGCCTGCGAAAGCCCCCAGAACACCCCCGACGACCCCGCCAGCGACCTGCCCCTTGGAAGGAAGTCCAGTGACGATGTCGTGCTCGGCTGCGCCCACGAACACATGTCCCTTACCTACATTCAACTGGTCCGCAGAATTTGCCCCTGTGCCCGGGCTTCCCACGAGAATGATGTCATCGGCTCCTGGGATGCCGCCCTTCTCCTGGGCCGCAAGACCGACGGTGAGTGATCCGTACGAATGGCCGATGGCTGTGATGTGAGGATCGCCGTTTTCGTGTGTCGCCGAAATCCCAGCCATGAATTGGTTGTAAGCGGGTGCTCCCGCCTCGGCATCGTCTCTGAACATGACACTCCTGCTGCTCAGGAGGTCACCAGCGCTGAGCTGGGGTGCGTCATAACCAAGCCAGACGATTGAAGAAGTAGAGCTGTGCGGGGAAATCTCCCTGGCTGTCAGGGCCGTGTCCTGGGCGCGCTTCATGGTCCCGCCGGCGAAATCTTCGTCAAGCCTCGTGGTGAGCCCTGGAACATAGGCAGACACATTCTTTGCTGTGTCCGGATTCCCGTAGGCAACAATTGCCCTGCCATTACCTTCATCGCCGATACCAAGGAGGTACATGGGTGGGTCACTGCCCGCGAGAAGCTTCTCTTGGATAGCTTTCAAGCCGCCCAGCTTCGTCTTGGAGTCGTCGTCGTGCTGACCTTCCAGCTTTGCAATCAGTGTCTGGATATTCTCACGATTCGCCTCGTCACGCACCACCGCCGGAATGCCATCCAGGCTCCCGATAACCTCAGGAAAAGCCCTCTTGTACTCATCCCGCTCCTCATCGCTGAGGCCGTCCCACCACTTGGTGATGTCGGCCGGCGACTTGTCCATCGGGATGTGGTCCAGAAGGTATTGGGTTGCCGCCGAACTGACGGCGTCGACGTCGGATGCCACGTCGGCCCACGTCTTGGTGTCGACGGTCAGACCCGGTGCGGCCTTGAGTTTTTCCAGTGCCTTGCTGTAGCGGTCGTCGATCTCCGTGGCTTCCTGCACAGCGTGGGCGATGCGGTCGGCGATGTCCTGGGCCTTCGCACGGTTCGGGTTGGGGCTGCGCAGACCGGTCATGTCCGGGCCGGGTCCGCGGCTGTAGATGCCGTTGAACCCGGTGACCGTTCCGCCGGCGATCTCCTCTCCTGTCAGTCCGTTCTCGCCACCGGCGGGGTACGCGACGCTGCCGTTTGCGTTGACGGTGTACGACAGCGCCTTCGCGTCATCGAGTGCCTCGAGCAGGCGGCGACGTGGGGCGGCGATCTCGGACGAGAAACCGGTGAGTGCTCCGGTGATCAAGCCGCATTCGACCTGGGTGTAGTGGAAGTTCTGCGAGAGCTTGGCCAACTGCTTCTGCGCAGCGGTCGCCGCCTCGCCCTCGTTGGCCTTCTGCATGACCTTGGTGATCTGCTTGTCGATGCGGCCCTTGGCCGCGTCGGCCACGTCACTGATCGCGCGGTATCCGTCCGCTGCGTCCGCGTACTCGGAGGGGTTGATGGCCTGGAGTTTCTTGAGGTCCATGCGTCCGGATCACCGACCCTTGCCCGTGCCGCCGGCGGCGGACGTGTCCTCGGAATGGACCTTCAGCCCAGCGATCTCGTTCTTGATGGCCTCATCAGTCTTGAGCTGGTCATTCCCCACTTTTTCCAACACGCCGGCGAGCCCGTTGCACAGCTCGCTGATGTCCTTCACGCGGCGTTCCCAGGAGTCGTACACGCTCTTTTGGGCTGCCCCGGTTGAACAGCCGGAGCCCTTGCCGAGCCCTGTCGTGCCGTGCTCCAGCTTCGTCAGCGCCTTGCCGATGTTGTCCCGCAGGTCCCCCACACCCTGGCCAGCCGTAGACCACGCCTTCTTGTCGGACCGGAGCCTGCCGGCAGCGCCGCTACCGCTCGAACTCGTGCCGTTCTGGTCGCCGGGCAGCTGATTGAGCTGCATCCGTGTGGAGTGCCGTTCGGCCGCTGCGGCCTTGAGCCGCTCCCACTCGTCCCACGCCATGCGTGGCCCCTCCCCGTGTCTCGTCGTACGTCGCCGAGATCCTGTGAACGCGAGACCGCAACGTTGCGGTGGTCGAAAAGCACAGTAGTAACGCTTTGTCGAGTGACCCATCCGTATCGGCCACCGGGCCGTCTGAGTACGCGTACTCAGTCGGCACCCGGTCATCGATCGGACGGGGGCGTGGATCCTGGGGCTCCATAGGGCGATCGGCCGGGTGCTGGGAAGGGCGTTGGGAGTGGTGCTGTGGTCGTCCGACGCCTGCGGACGACGGCGGCAATCGTGATCGCGGCTCCGAGGAGTACGACAGCTCCGACGCCCAGCGCGATCCAGAGGGTGTTGTCGGCATCGGACGAGGAGGCTGCCGCAGCTGAGTTGTCATTCCTTGCTGGTGCAGCGCCGCCTGCGGTCTGGGAGGCTTTCGGAGACGTTGGCTTCGACGCCACGTCCTTGAGGCCCGGGAGCGGATACACGTTGGCGGGACCCGGGTCGCCGGGGTTTTGGAGGGCGACTCGCGGACGGACGATGCCGTAACCGATGGAGTCGTTGCGCTTGGCGCCGTCCGTGGGGGCGCCGATGGTATTGAGCATCACGCGGAGGACCTGGTTGTTGGTCCAGTCAGGGTGCTTGGACCAGATCAGGGCAGCGCTGGCGGAGGCGACAGCGGTGGCTTCGCTGGTGCCGTCGGTCTTGCAGAAGCCTGTCGTGCTGGTGCAGGCGGCGACCATGTCAGCGCCAGGAGCGGACATGTCCACCTGAGGGCCGTACTCGGACCATGAGGTACGCCGGAGGTCCTTGCCCACCGCGGCCACGCCGACGACACCGGGCGTCGCCGCGGGGTACTCGACCGGATTCCCCTTGTCGCCGCTGTTGCCGACCCCGGCGAAGACCAACGCACCCTTCCCCAAGGCGTACTTGACCGCAGCGGTCACCTCGGGCGAGCCCTCCTCCGCTCCCATCGAGATGTTGATGACCTGTGCACCCGCGTCCGCCGCGTAACGAATCGCCTTCGGGAGTACCTGGTTGAACTGCTCGATGGACGCCGCCTCGTTGGCCGCGGTTGTGGACTTCGGCATACGTACCGGGAGGATCTTGGCCCCTGGAGCGAGCCCGAATGCTCCGTTTCCGCCGTCAGCTGCTCCGGTCCCGGCGATGAGACCAGCCATGCCCGTTCCGTGACCGTCGTAGTCGATGTGCTCGTCTCCTGCCTGGCCCACGGCGAAGTCCTTTCCAGGCAGGACACGCCCCTTCAGGTCAGCGTTGCCCGCGTCCACTCCTGTGTCGATCACGGCGACCGTGATGCTCTTGCCGGTACTCGTGCGCCACATCTGCTCCGCCTTCATGGCGTCGAGGAACCACTGCTGCGCACGCATCCCCTCCGCATACGCCGGCTGGCCTGCGGCGCCCACCAGCAGCAGGCCCAGCACGGCTGCTGCCGCGGCCTTACGGCGCCCCAGTCGGGTCCATTTGACGAGCATGGGCTTTCCTTCGCTGTTCGCGGGTGGTCACTCGGAGGTCGGACGAGCGGAACGGCGGTCGTCCTTCCGATTCCGCTGCTCCTTGGATTGGCGGCCGCCAGGCGTGACTGCAGTGCTGCGCGGCTGGTTGGGAGATGCTGATGGCGTCTCCCGCGGAGTCGCATTGGCGCGGGTGTCGCCTGGCCGCTTGGAGGTGGGCGCACCACCAGAGATGCCCCCTCGCACAGGAGCTCCCGAGCTCAGGGACCCCCGAGACGACTCCTGTGTGCTGTCGCCGACGACTCTTCCGTAGGGCGAGGTGGTGCGACCGTCAGGGACCCCAGTCGCGCGACCAACTGGCTGGGGCACAGGGCGACCGGCGCCTGTCGTAGGACGCCCCACGGGACCGCGGGCGGTCGGGCCCTCCGTACCCACCACCGTTCCGCGGGGGATGGCCCCTGTCGGCCGGCCCGTAGAAGGCGTGGTCGGCCGGCCCCCGACAATGCCGTTGCCGCCGCCGCTTGCCATGCGTCCGGAATTCGGCGTCGGGACTTCCTCGCCTTGCACCAAGGGAGGCCGTCCGGGAATCGTCCTTCGCCCCGGTTCTGCCGGACCGGCTGGCATTCCTACTCGTTGCGCTGGCATTCCTCCTCGTTGCAGAGGACCAGTGACGTCTCTGCCCGGCGTCACCGAGCCAGTTACGGGCCTGACCGGCTCCGCCTGCCACTCAGGTGTTCTGGTGGTGCTTCCGAACGCAGGAGGGATGATCGCAGGCTGTGCTGGGCCGGGGCCGTCGGCCCGACCGGCGCCAGGGAGACTACTGGGCGTGCTCGTAGGCGTGCTCGCCGCCGTGTGCGGGGCATGGGGCAACGTGCCCACGGAGTCGATGCCCATCCGGGAAGGTGGCTCGGCCTTCCCCGCCGGAGGATGCTGTGACAAGCCCACGTGATCGGGCGAGGTTGTCGGCTGCGATACGGAGCCAGAGCTTGAGTGCGTCACCGGTCCCTGGGCGACTGCATGCGAGGGCACGCCTGTCACCGCGGGAGCATGGCCGACGCCGCTTCTCGCCGGGCCAACGACGCTGCTGTCCCGGCCAAAGGTCAGGGATCCCGACGGCGGCACGATCGCTTTCGGCGGCGGCGGAAACTTGGGCCGCTCCAGCCCATTCATCTGCGTGGCCGACCACTCATAGGTCTGCCCCAGCTTCCGCATCTGCGCTGCCGCCTCCAGGCGGACCCTCTCCTTGTGCGCCGCCAGCGCAGCCAGTTCGCTCTTGGCCTTGGCGCTGACCGCCGCCGCGTCCGGGGCGTTGTGCGCCGCGTTCGCAGCGTCCAGATTCGCCTGCGCGCCTTCGGCTTCGCGCGGTATGGATGCCTGCGCCTGCGCGATCGCCCCGGATGCCTCCCTCAGCCACTTCCCGGCGCCTTCGCTGAAGTCCCCAAGTCTCAGGGTGGAGTTGGCGAGGTCTGCAGACCAGGTACGGAACGCGTGCGCGCCCTCGCCCTTCCAATCCACCCACTGCGGGCGGACCTTGAGCTCCTCGGCGATATTTCGGATCTCCTGGGCGGCCGCGGCGAGTCGGTCCGCGGCGGCCTGCACCGTGCCGGCGTCGGCCTGGTCGAGCCATGCCAGCATCTGCTCGTGGCTCATGTCCTCGAAGGACGTGCCGCCGCCGGATCCCTTGCCAGGCATCAGAACTCCCCCGTCACCGCCCGTTCCACCAGGTCCATCAGATCGACCCGCCCGCGTCGCCACCCGCCGACGCCGGCGTCGACGGCTGCCCCGTCTGCGTCCCGTTCCCGCCGCCGTGGCCCTTGCTCGGCCCCTCAGGGTCGTAACCGTCGCCGTAGTACTTCGTCGTCTCCGCGCTGATCGCCGCCATACGGTCACGGACGTCCAGGTCGACGTTCTGGTAGCCCTTGTGCGAGGCCATGACCGCGATGTTCATGCCCTCCAACGAGTCCGACAGCAGCTTCGACAGCGTCTCCAGCTCACTGATCACCGTCTCGTACGCGCTGAACAGCCCGGCCGCCTCCGACCACGCACCGGCCCCGCCCCCGAACTGATGGCGTACGAGCTGCTCCTGGCCGATCTTGCCCGGACCGGCCTGCGAGCCCTTCAGGTCGTGGATCAGGGCGTCGACGCGCTTCTGGAAGGTGGTGAAGGACGACAGCTCCGTGGCCACATCGGCGACGGCGTCGCGTGCCACGTCGAACAGACCGGACGCCCACGACGACGTGCCCGACGCCGACCCGCCATCGCTCGACAACACAACGTCCTCCCCGCACCGTCGAAACAACTGAACACCCGAAGTCGTACAAGCAACTCTAGCTACCAGCAGTGACAGTCCATGGTCGCCGAGTAGCGGGGAGCGACCGAGAACAGGCCCTCCGTGCAGGGCCGCTCCGCCCGCGGCCCGGAGGCCGGCGACTCGTCAGGCATGCCACCACCCAACACCCAGGAGTGATGAAGTGCCTGAGCACTTGTACTCAGATGCGGGCGCTCGGCCGTTCTGAATGGCTGATACCCGACAGTGGGTGGCGCAGAGGTGACCTTGACCCGGTCCGTTACGACTGGCCCGCTTGACTGCGGTGTGGCGTCGAGATCAGCGGGGTCCGGGGGTGTGTACGTGATCTGGGTGCACCTGTATGTGCCGTACCAGCCAGCTCGCTGCTCACTCCGCACCGCGACACGAAGCGTGCCCAGTTCAGAAGCCCCGCGGGATCGGGATACGCCGCCGCCGAGACGCTCTTCGCGTGGCGAAACGGCGGAGCCTGAGGCATGAGGATGCGGCGCGGAGCGGCACTCGCCGTCGTCGCCGGTGGCGGTGCGGTCACCACGATACTCGTGGGTCTGGTGACGAACGCGGTGTCGGCGCAGTCTCATTGGCCGTCCTGGTTGGGATGGTTACAGAAGCATCCCTGGCTGTCGTTCGTCATGCTGGGAGTGGGCGCGGTCGTGCTGGACGATCGCCGGCCCTCGGAGCAGGACCCGGAGCCCGTGCTCCGACCGGACAACGGCGCCGGTCCGTCCGGCGCTGCCCTGGTGCTTCGGTCGCTGCCCCGCGACACCTCGGCGTTCACCAACCGATCAGCCGAGCTGGAGTCGCTGGTCCAGTCGGTCCATGTCTCGCAGGAGACCGGCGAAGTCTCCCGGTCCACGTGATCGACGGGATGCCGGGCGTCGGGAACACCGCCTTCGCCGTGCACGCGGGGCATGTCCTGTCGGAGCGGTTCCCGGACGGACAGCTCTTCGTGAACCTCAACGGACACACCCCCGGACGCAGCCCAGTGCAGGCCACCGAGGCTCTGGCCTCGCTGCTCGCCGCCGCCGGCGTGCCGACGCAGCAGATCCCCGTCGGCGACGACGTCGGAGCAGTCACAGAGGCCCGGGCGGCCATGTGGCGCAGTCGGCTCGCGGGGAAGAAGGCGCTGCTCGTTCTCGACAACGCGGCCAGCTACCTGCAGCTGGAACCGCTGCTCCCCGGCGGGAGCGAATGCTTGGTTACTGATCTCCCGATCTGATTGGAGGAGAGGCATGCGCCACCGGCAAACGATCTCCAGAAACCCGTCCGGGGCCTGATCCACTCGATGGATCAGGCCCCTGACCCGGTACTACAGCGTCGGGGTGGCGGGACTTGAACCCACGACTTCTTCGTCCCGGAGCAACTTGGGTGGGGGCCCTGCCTTGGGCCGATGGGCCTCTCACCTGCCCTGGTGGTCCGCAGACGTTCGCGCTCGTCCGCCGATGTTCGTCGGCGCTGTCACGCAGTTAGACACTCATCGCGCGACTCCGGCTCACTTCTTCCGGCGCTTGCTCGCCCTCTTCTTCAGTTCGGCCTGGCCGCGCTTCGTCCAGTCACCTTGGTGGAGGTAGCAACGAGACGTGCCCTTCATCGTCTTGTTGCCGCAGCTGCCTCGGTCCGTCGGCCAACCACACTTCCCCTGCTTCCACTCACCCACGGTCCCTCCCCCTCCCGTTGGTCCGCCCTGCGTCTGGGCATCCAGCCTGAGGCACCTTGCCGACACAGGGCAGGGCGCATGGCCCGCGGCGTCGAATGATCCGGGCGCACGCGGGTCAGTATGTCGAGCGCGATCTCCGAAGTGCACGCTTTCCACGTCTGTTGGTGGGTGGCCAGGCCGTGTGCAGGCGTGTTCATGTGCGGTTGCGCACCAGGTTGGGATCAGCTTCCGGACCCGGTTGAACGTTCGTGGCCCGAGCTGAATCAGACGGAAACTGAGACGGATCGGGTTCGGTCGAGCGCAAGGCCGGGGTGGTCTCACTTGCTTTGAGCAGAGTCTGCTATCTCATGAGCATTGGAGCGTCAAGGGGCGCTAGAAGCTCGGAGGAGTGCCCTCCGCTCTTGAGCGACCTCATAGTGCGCCCATGCGCCTCGGGCCGCTCCCATCCCTTGGCATCGGAACCTCCGGCAGCGGGAATGTGAGCGACTAGCAGAGGGAGCTGTCACGGAGGAAAGAATTGGCGGCACTTATATTCGGCTTGATTGCCTCAGTAGCTGCAATTTTCTCCATACTTTTTGCCGCGCGGCAGACCCGAGAGCTTGCGAAGCAGACGATGCTGAACAACGGAATATCTGCTGCATCTGCTGTTCACAACAGCCTGGACAGACTTCACGCCATCGACTGCATGCTGTTTGAGAATCCGCAGTACATACCTTACTTCTACGCAGGGCATTCACTGCCGCGCACAGAAAGTGAGAGGCTTCGGATCCTCACATTGGCCAACATGTTCGCGGACTCCCTTGACTATGGGCTGCTCATCAAGTCGCTGGCACCCGAAACGGACAACTATGAATGCTGGGATGAATACGTGGAGGGAATGTTGGCAAATGCTCCCGCGATCCGATTCGTCGTGAGCCAGCACCCAACGTGGTGGCCCTCACTCACCAATCGCTTTCCCGATATCTCTCCCTGACGTCATCTGCGGGCTGGCCGAGGGAGCGATGATAACTCTTGGTGGCCTCCTGTCAGTCCCAACCCTTAGCTCGGGAGTTGCGGAATTCTCAGGCCGATTCGGGTAAATGGCCGGTTCGGGTCCCTTGCGGGCTCGGCCATTTTCACCGTGATTCCCCGCTGTTCCCCGCTCGATCTGGTGCGCTTGTGGTGCGGGGATGAGCGGAGCACGGTCAAGGGGTGCCAGGTTCACGGGGTGGGTTGTCAGTGGTCGCGACTAGGTTCTTGAACGCGCGGTCGGCTTCCGAGGTGTCCAGCCCTGTAGAGCGGATGCATCCCCGGCCCTGTCTGGCGGCGGCCCGGGGCAAGCCGGGACCTAACCGACGGTCGGGCTTCGTCGATGGCCAAGAGGAGACGTGTCAGCGCCGGCCGCTCACCAAGCAGTGCTGCGCGTCAACCGCCTGTGCACGCTTTCCAACTGTGGTGGTGGGGTGTTGGGGTGCGTGCGGGAGGGTTCACCTGCGTTCATGGGCGGATGGTCGGGGTGCGGGAGTGGGCCTCTGGTCTCGCCCGAACGTCCGCGAACGGCGGTGAATGAGACGGAAATTGAGACGGTGGCGACCGTCCGGGTACTTGCTCCTGCCCAGGTGAGCGCTCGAAGGTAACTCGCAACCGAGGTCTCCGCTTCGGTCTCGGGGCGAGCCGCCGCCCAAGGTGTGCCCAGGCCTGCCCTCCGCCACCCGGCACGGTCTCTTTACTGGCCTGAAAAATCGAACACATGCTTGAATTTGGCCATGCGACCGTTTCCCGACCACCTTGCTCAGGCTCAGCAGGAGTGGAGTGCCACCTACCGGCAGCTTGCCGAGCGGCATGGCTGTACCGAGTTGCGTCGGCGTCTGTACCGGCTGTCGGCTCAGCTGTTCTTTCATCCCTACTGGCAGCAGCAGCGACCGAGCCCTGCGGCGTGGCGGGAACTGCGTGATCTGGGACGCTCGGACGGGGACGTGAGTGAGCGGCTTCATCGATGACACGCTGGAATGCGGGGCGGCATGTCCCGGATGATCCTGAACGCATGTCCGGACCGATTCGCGTGATCGTGCATCCGCCGTCGCCCACGGGTGGCCGGCGCGTACGCGTGGACGGCGAGATCCTTGGCCTGGCCCACAGTGCGGTCGACGTCGCGGAGTTCCTGCGCCGGGCCGGGCTGGAGATCGACCCGGCGGAGGTAGCAGGCGCGCCGTGGATCGACTGGCGCGGGGTAGGGCCGGAGCGCTGGGGTCCGGAGACGTGATGCCCTGGGAGTGTCGTGCCAGGGCCATCACCTTCTGATCTGTAGCTCCACAGAGATGGGTGATTGAAGGTCATACAGCCCGCCGAGAGGTCTGCGAGAGCCGGTGTTGGGCGCTGCGGGTTGCTGGGGTTGCTGGGGTTGCTGGGGTTGCTGGGGTTGCTGGGGTTGCTGTACCTCGTGCTGTACCGCAGCACGCTTACGGAACCGGGTCCGGTCCTCGGTAGTGCCCAACTTCAGGATCCGGAGGGCCGCTCATGCCCAAGTCTGATCGCATCGCCTCGCGTAGATCTGCGTTCTTCAACCAGTACGTGGCGCGTAGGTGAAGAAAACGATCTCCTGTGATGGAGGGGTCCTCGATCAGTACGTCTCTGATGGCCTCCAACGCCTGTGTCACCTCTGCGGCTAACGAGACTATGTGGCTTGGGGCGGTGAGTGACAACGCCTGCCGCTGTTGCCACAGTTGGGAGCTGTCGATGGCCTGGTGAATCTCGCTGAAGCGCTCCCGCTCGGAGAGGCCGGCCTTGAGGGCAGATGCCCTCATCTGACTGTGGGCACGACTGCTGGCCATGACGAACTCCCGGTAGACGGCCCGACGTTGCTGGGCCCACTGCTGGTCACGTTCGCGGCGCCATCGCAAGCGTTCGGCGAGCAGGGCAGAGCCGACACCCACGATGGCGCCGCCGATGGTGCCCACGGGAGCAATCCAGTCCATGCGGGCTGTCATACCCAAGGAACCGTGAGGCCACGGATCGACGGCCGAGTGGGCGTAAAGGCGGCTTGGGTTGCCTACGGGTGGTTGCTGAGTTGACCTGCGGTGGAGCGGCCTCGGGGCCTGGCTGGTTGGCGCCTTGGTCTCCTGCCATTCCCCGTGGTTCCCTGCACGATCTGACACGGTTTCTGGCACCACCTCTTCGTCCGCTTGTACCAGTACGGGGTGGTGCCTGGCCGGTACGATGCGCAGGCTGGGCAGTGTCCACGTGATGGGGGAGGGACGATGAGGATCAAGGACCCGGAGTACCCGGCAGCTGTCGAAGCGGCTGTGGAGATCCTGCGGAAGCGGGCCCGGCAGGGACAGACAATCACGTACGGGGAGCTGAGCGTCGAGTTGGCGGCGCAGGGCTTCGACTCCATCCCGCCTCATCGCGGAGTCATGACCTACCTGCTCAAGGATGTCTGCCTCCACCGCAACGGGGACGGACGAGCACCGATGCTCTCGGCGATCGTGGTGAACAAGGCCAGCCGGGAGCCATCCGACCAGTTCTCCAGCCTTGCCCGAAGCCTGCCCTTCTCCCGGTCGGCCAACTGGAGCTGGCGGGACGAGCAGCAGCAGGTGTTCGCTCAGCACCGCGAGGAATGACGTTGGTTCTCGACACCCGCTTTAGGGGTTCGATCGCTCCTCGGCTCTGCTGCCGGGGATCCACCCGGCCGCGCTGGCCATGCCAGACCGCCTAGGAGCGCTGACGTCTGGCGCCGTTGATGTCACTCGTGGATGTCAGGACGGTGTGACCATGTGCGCTCGCCGGCACGATGAACTCGTGGTTGACCTGGAGCGCGTCAAAGCAGAGACCGTGGCGTACTACCGAGCACTCGATCAGGACGCCATCCTGCGGAATCACTTCCGCCACACGGACGAGGAGGGCGGCCTCTGGTACTTCGAGGCCGTAACCGACCGCGGTGAGTTGATCGTCATCAAGCAAGTCGAGCTGACTTCGGCCGGCCAACGCCACCGGTACAGCTGGGAGCACCTGGAGGACGAACACGGCTTTCTGACAGACCAAGCAATCGATCCTGAAGAGGATCCGCTGGAGGCCATCTCGGCCGAAGAATTCCAGCGGGTGTGGACTCGGTGAGCGTGCTGGACAACCACTTTAGGAGCGAGGGTGGATGGCGGCTGGCCTGACCTGCGGGTTTCCTGCCTTGGGTGGCGTCCGCTGGCTGTGCCCGGGGGTACGGCGGTTCCCCGTGAGTCCCCGCCTGTTCTGGCACGCGAGTGGCACGCCTGATCTACTGAAGCTCTCGCCTGGCACCTGGGATGCCGTGCGGTGTTTGAACGTCGGTGCTTACCTGACCGCCCAAGGTCATCACATTGAGGGTTGCAGAGTTCTCATTGGCGATTGCGCTCTCTACACGGGCGACCAAGGTCGTGAATGCTTCGCTCTCCGAGAGACCTGAGTAGGGTCCCACCTTGGTTTCGAAGTAGATCCGCTCATGCCCAAGGAGCTGTTCGGTCGACCTGTAGTTTTTCCACTGTTCGCGGTAGCGGTACACGCTCTCCAAGGAGACGGAACCGACAACGATCAAACTCAGCACTGTGGCGGTGAGTTTCGCGAATGACAGGTCAAGGTTGACTAACACGGGGACCAAGGCTCCCCCGACGACGGATACCGTCCTCATCCGGAGATGCATGGCCTTCGTCTTAACGGCCTTCTTGTCGTACCACTTCTGGTACTGAGACAGCCTTCCCTCCAAGTAGTCCTGCGCCGCAGTCACAGGCTGCGGGACAGTGGGATGAGCTTCGAGTGACTGACCGTCATCCGTTCCTGACATGCGCGGAGTACATCGGTGGTAGAGCGCGGCAGTCAACCCGGGAGCTCAGCCCCGGGGCACCAGTTTGGAAGATCGCGTACGCGGATGCGGGCTGAGCTGGAAGGGTGCTGACCTGGCCGTCTCGTGGGTGCTAGCCGGTGTTCCCCGCTGTTCCCCCCTCGTGGCTGCTCCATCGGGCACGCAGGGGGCACGCGCGATGAGCTTTGGCGTCCCTGGCCTTCGGTCGCTGCTCCTGCGGTTGGTGCTCGGAGGTTTGTGCATATCGATGGTCAGCGGAGCCATGTGTCAGCTTCGATGGCTCCCGTGGATCCGACGCTTGTGAAGGCTGCAGTAGGCGGGGTCGGCGTTGTGGCTGCTGCGGCTGTTACAGCCGTCTTCCAGTACGCGGCCAAGGTCCGTGAGGAACGACGGCTGTTGCGTGTTGCTCTGGTCGAGGCTGACACGAAGGTCGCAGGTACGTTCGGGGAACTCATCGGTCGATCCCACGGGCGGGGCAAATCAGAGTTGAGCGACGTTCTCATCCAGACGCTGCTCGCAGAGGGTGACTTGATCGACACGATCAGACAGTCCTACGCAGATCACATCCGGGCGGCACCGGACAAGCTCGCGGCGATCAACGAGGTCTTCCGTGGTCTTCCCATCGCGCATCCGATCGGCACCGACGACATGGACGCTACATTGCAGGTCCTGGCGGCCCTGGGGCGCAAGCACGTGATCCTTACCAGGGCGGCACGCGGAGCCGTCGAGGGTAGACAGTCATGGAAGCCGCTGCCTGGCAGTGTCGAGTTGATCGAAGACCTGAAGAAACACGAGAAGTGGAATCAGATGGGGCGAATTTGGCGCCTGTTCCACCTGCGAAGCCGCCCCCTCCATCCCGGTGTCGGCCGATCCCCCGCCGGAGGCACTGTTCTGACCGTCGCGTACGCGGTGATCGACTCATGGCCTTCGGCCCTATCCACCAGTGGGCGCGCGTCGGCGCAGCGCGGGCGGAGCGGGCCGGAGGCAGGAGCGGCGCCCGCAGTGGAGCCGGGAGCGCGCCCGGCGGAGCGGAGCGCAGCCGGGGCTTGAACCAGTAGAGAAAGTTGTAATTCACCCCGGGACGTGGGACCGGGACGTGGGGCTATTTTGCCTGGGTTGGAGTGCTGCTGTCTGGCTCTGCTTGTCCGTGAGCATTGGGGTCAGTGGCGCGGAACTCGTCGAGCAACTCGAAGAACATCTCCATGGCGGGCCTGCCGGCCTGCTCGGCCGCGCGCTCGATCTCCGTTGCCCAGCCCAGGGGGCTGGAGTAGCGCATGCCCAGCCGTGGCCACAACCACTCAGAGAAGCGGTTGGAACTGCCTGGGTTCCAGAAGTCGAACGGCTCCGCGATGCCGTGCACTCCCAAGGCGGCGCGATAGCCCGTGAGTATGGAGTCCAGATGCTGCAGGGAACTGCGACGGACCCACATGCCGGGGCGTAGCCGTACCTCCTCCAGGAAGTCATACACGTCGGTGAGTTCGCTGAGCTGTCTAGGTGCGCGCTTCGTCCCCTCTGTCATGTGAGTACCTTAATGAGCTTCTTCAGCCTGGCCACCGATCGGGGGACGGCTGTGCGG
>NZ_MQUS01000050.1 GCF_001953885.1 Streptomyces sp. IMTB 2501
TGGTCGGCTCAGTCTGCCCGCCTCTCCCGGTGGTCGGCTCAGTCCGCCCGCCTCTCCCGGCGGTCGGCCCAGTCTGCTCGCTTCTGCGCGTGGTCGGTCGAATTCGCCTGGTTCTCCCTGCGGTTGGTGCAGTCGGTGCGCCTCTTCCGGTGGTCGGTCGGGTCGGCTCGTCCTTCCTGGTGGTTGGCTCAGTCTGCTCGCTTCTCCGTGTGGTTGGTTGAATCCGCTTGTTTCTCCCTGCGGTTGGTGCAGTCGGTGCGCCTCTTCCGGTGGTCGGCCGGGTCCGCTCGCTCTTCCCGGAGGTTGGTGCAGTCGGTGCGCCTCTTCCGGTGGTCCGCCGGGTCCGCTCGTCCTTCCTGGTGGTTGGCTCAGTCTGCTCGCTTCTCCGTGTGGTTGGTTGAATTCGCCTGGTTCTCCCTGCGGTTGGCGTAGTCGGTCCGTCCCTCTCTCCCGGTGGTCGGCTCGGTCTGCCCGTTTCTCCGTGCGGTCGGTCGAATCCGCCCGTCTCTCCCCGGGGTTGGCCCAGTTGGCCTGCCTCTTCCGGTGGTCGGCCGGGTCGGCTCGTCCTTCCTGGTGGTTGGCGCAGTCGGTCCGCCTCTCCCGGTGGTCGGTCGAATCCGCCTGGCTTTCACCGAGGTTGGCCCAGTTGGCCCGCCCCTCTCCGGTGGTCGGCCGGGTCCGCTCGCCTCTCCCCGTGGTCGGCCCAGTCCACCGCCCCCGCCTCCAGGGACGTTCGAGGTAGCGGGCCTACGTTCGGCCGATGACGATCCTTGACGACCTCACGGTCTCCACAGCCGCCCCTGACCTGCGCCGAGCCGCCGCGGAGCTGCGTCGTATCAAAGAGGAAGTGAGCCGGGGACCCGATCCCGAGGCCACCCGGCGGCAGCACGCGAAGAACAAGCTCACCGCCCACGAGCGACTGGCGGTCCTCTTCGACGAGGGCACCTTCACCGAGATCGAACCGCTGCGCAGGCACCGCGCCACCGGATTCGGCCTGGAGGACAAGAAGCCGCACGGCGACGGCGTGGTGATCGGCTGGGGCCTGGTCCACGGCCGTACCGTCTTCGCGTACGCCCATGACTTCCGCGTCTTCGCCGGCGCACTCGGCGAGGCCCACGCCGCCAAGGTGCACAAGGTGATGGACCTGGCCGAGGCGGCCGGCGCGCCCCTGGTGTCGCTCAACGACGGCGCGGGCGCCCGCATCCAGGAAGGCGTCACCGCCCTCGCCGGGTACGGCGGGATCTTCCGCCGCAACGTCGCCGCCTCGGGCGTCATCCCGCAGATCAGCGTGATGCTCGGCCCGTGTGCCGGCGGCGCCGCCTACAGCCCCGCCCTGACCGACTTCGTGTTCATGGTGCGCGAGACCGCCCAGATGTTCATCACCGGACCCGACGTCGTACAGGCCGTCACCGGCGAGAAGATCACCCACAACGGCCTGGGCGGCGCCGAGCCGCACGCCACCGCCTCCGGCGTCTGCCACTTCGCCTACGACGACGAGACCGAGTGCCTGGAGGACGTGCGCTTCCTCATCTCGCTGCTGCCGTCCAACAACCGCGAGCTGCCCCCCGCCGCACCGAGCGACGACCCCGCGGACCGGCGCACCGAGGCCCTGTGCGACCTCGTACCGGCCGAGCCGGGCCGCTCCTACGACGTCCGCGACGTCATCGGGGAACTCGTGGACGACGGCGAGTACTTCGAGGTCCACGAGGCATGGGCCCGCAACGTGGTGTGCGCGCTGGCCCGTCTCGACGGGCACACCGTCGGCATCGTCGCCAACCAGCCCGCCGTGCTCGCCGGTGTGCTCGACATCCACGCCAGCGAGAAGGCCGCCCGTTTCGTCTCCACCTGCGACGCGTTCAACATCCCGCTGGTCACCCTCGTCGACGTGCCCGGCTTCCTGCCCGGCGTGGACCAGGAGCACAACGGCATCATCCGGCACGGCGCGAAACTGCTGTACGCGTACTGCAACGCCACCGTCCCCCGGATCTCCGTGGTGCTGCGCAAGGCGTACGGCGGCGCCTACATCGTCATGGACTCCCGGTCCATCGGCTGCGACCTGTCCTTCGCCTGGCCGACCAACGAGATCGCCGTGATGGGCGCCGAGGGCGCCGCGAACGTCATCTTCCGCCGGGAGATCAACGCGGCCGACGACCCCGACGCCGTACGGGCGCAGCGCATCAAGGAGTACAAGACCGAGCTGATGCACCCCTACTACGCCGCCGAACGAGGCCTGGTGGACGACGTCATCGAGCCGGCCGAGACCCGCTCCGTCCTGATCCGGTCCCTGGCCATGCTGCGCGGCAAAAAGGCCGAAGTACCCGCCCGCAAGCATGGCAACCTCCCCACCTGACCTGCGCAGACGCAGGTCCACGCGGACACGAGCGGCCGTCGAGCACATGCACGTTCCATGGGATGCACCGGATACGGCGGCACGCCACAAGCGAGTGGCCGTCCGGCCCGGCCGGCCGGGGCGAGAGCCCATCCACGGCAGCCCCGGCCGCCGCGACAGCGCAGTGTTCCGGACGAAGGGATCGACAGTGGCCCGCACAGTTCCATCCGGCAGGGAGTGCGCGAAGCACCCCGCCCCGTCGAAGGCGAGGTAGATGATGCGTCGAGTTGCCATCACCGGACTGGGCGTCGTGGCCCCTGGCGGGATCGGCGTCAAGGAGTACTGGGACCTGCTCACCGCAGGCCGTACCGCCACCCGCACCATCTCCTTCTACGACCCCTCCCAGTTCCGCTCCCGGGTCGCCGCCGAGTGCGACTTCGACCCGGTGGCCGCCGGCCTCTCCCAGCAGGAGACCCGACGGCTGGACCGCGCCGCGCAGTTCGCGGTCGTCTCCACCCGGGAGGCGCTCGCCGACAGCGGCCTCGACACCTCCGACCTCGACCCGGGCCGGATCGGCACCTCGCTCGGCAGCGCGGTCGGCTGCACCACCAGCCTGGAACGCGAGTACGCGGTGGTCAGCGACGGCGGCCGCGAGTGGCTCGTCGACCACGAGTACGCGATTCCCCAGCTCTACCGGCACTTCGTGCCCAGCTCGATGGCCGCCGAGGTGGGCCGGGCGGCCGGCGCCGAGGGACCGGCGGCCGTGGTCTCCACCGGTTGCACCTCCGGCCTCGACTCGCTCGGCCACGCGGTGGAACTGATCCGCGAGGGCACCTGCGACATCATGATCGCCGGCGCGACCGAGGCCCCGATCTCCCCGATCACCTCCGCCTGCTTCGACGCCATCCTCGCCACCACCCCGCGCAACGACACCCCCGAGAGCGCCTGCCGCCCCTTCGACAAGACCCGCAGCGGACTGGTCCTCGGCGAGGGCGCGGCCGTCCTGGTCCTGGAGGAGCTCGAAAGCGCCCGGGCCCGGGGCGCGCACATCTACGCCGAGATCGCGGGCTTCGCCCAGCGCTGCAACGCGTACCACATGACCGGGCTCAAGCCGGACGGCCGCGAGATGTCCGAGGCCATCGACGCCGCCCTCGCCGAGGCCCGGCTCGACCCGACCACGATCGACTACATCAACGCACACGGTTCCGGCACCAAGATGAACGACCGGCACGAGACGGGCGCGTTCAAGCGCAGCCTGGGCGAGCACGCCTACCGGACCCCGGTCAGCTCCATCAAGTCGATGATCGGGCACTCGCTCGGCGCGATCGGCTCGCTAGAGATCGCCGCCTGCGCCCTCGCCATGGAGCACGGTGTGCTGCCGCCCACCGCCAACCTGCACGAGCCGGATCCCGAACTGGACCTCGACTACATCCCGTTGACCGCCCGGGAGAAGAAGACGGACGTCGTTCTCAGCGTGGGCAGCGGCTTCGGCGGCTTCCAGAGCGCGATGGTCCTCGCGCGACCGGAAAGGAGCATCGCATGACCACGTCCACCGTGGTGACCGGCCTCGGTATCGCCGCACCCAACGGCCTGGGCACCGAGGACTACTGGAAGGCGACCCTCGCGGGCGAGTCGGGCATCGGCCCGGTCACCCGGTTCGACGCCACGCGGTACCCGGCCCGGCTGGCCGGCGAGGTACCGGGGTTCGTCGCCGAGGAGCACATCCCCAGCCGGCTCATGCCGCAGACCGACCACATGACCCGACTCGCCCTGGTCGCCGCGGAATGGGCCCTTCAGGACGCCGGCCTCGACACCGGTGAAGTGCCCGAGTACGGCATGGGCGTGGTCACCTCGGCGTCCGGCGGCGCCGTCGAGTTCGGCCAGCGCGAGCTGCAGAACCTGTGGAGCAAGGGCAAGGAACACGTCAGCGCCTACCAGTCCTTCGCCTGGTTCTACGCCGTCAACACCGGGCAGATCTCCATCCGGCACAAGCTGCGCGGCCCCAGCGGTGTGCTGCTGACCGAACAGGCCGGCGGCATCGACGCGATCGGCCAGGCCCGCCGCCATGTCCGCAAGGGGTTCCAGGCGGTCGTCTCCGGAGGCGTCGACGCGGGCATCTGCCCCTGGGGCTGGGTTCCGCAGCTCACCACCGGCCTGATGAGCACCGAGCAGGACCCGGCCCACGCCTACCTGCCCTTCTCCGCCGAGGCAAACGGATACGTGGTGGGGGAGGGCGGCGCCATCCTGGTGGCCGAGGACCTCGCGGCGGCCCGCGAGCGGGGCGCGTCCCACGTCTACGGCGAGATCGCCGGGTACGCCGCCACGCTCGACCCCGCCCCCGGCTCCGGGCGCCCGCCGGGCCTGGCCAGGGCCGTGCGCACCGCCCTCACCGACGCCGCTCTTACCCCAGCCGACATCGACGTCGTCTTCGCCGACGCCGCCGGAGTCCCGGAGCTGGACCGGGCCGAGGCCGAGGCCCTGGCGGAGGTGTTCGGCCCGAACGCCGTACCGGTGACCGCCCCCAAGTCCATGACCGGGCGGCTGCTCGCCGGCGGAGCCGCCCTCGACGCGGCCACCGCCCTGCTCGCCCTGCGCGACGGGGTGATCCCGCACACCGTGGGTGTCGACGCGGCCGCCGCCGACTACCCGATCGACCTGGTCACCGGGGCGCCCCGGGAGGCGGACCTGCGCAGCGCGCTGGTTCTCGCCCGGGGGCACGGTGGCTTCAACGCGGCCCTCGTCGTACGCCGTACGCCGTGACCGCCCCTTGCCACACCCTGAGTCAGGCACCACAACCATCACCCAACGGAGGACCCACCGTGACCACCACCACGAGCACCACCGTCACCCTGGCCGACCTGACCCGGATGCTGCGCGAGAGCGCGGGTGAGGAGGAGGGCATCGACCTGGACGGCGACGTCCTCGACACGCCGTTCCTGGAACTCGGCTACGACTCGCTCGCCCTGCTCCAGGTCATAGGAGAGGTCCAGCGCACCTACGGCATCAGCGTCCCGGACGACGCGGTCGTCGACGCCGAGACCCCCCGTGCCCTGCTTGAGCTCATCAACTCCGGCCAGGACAACGAGGCCTGAGCCGGACGGTGCGGGCCGCCCCGATTCCGGATCCCCCGCCGCCAGGGGCGGCCCGCACTCCTTTCCCGACCCGACTCCCCCCACACCCCCTGGTTCCTGTCGATCCCTGCCCCACCGCCGCGACGGTCCGCGGCCCACGAGGAGGTACCCCATGCCGCTGACGGCTGACAGCGCGGTGATCCGGAGGCTGATCGTCCGTCCGGGCCCCGCGGGAGAGGACTGGTCGCCCGTGCCGGCGTCGGCCGCCGCGGTCTCCGCGGTGCTGCGGGCCTTCGGCCGCTCCCCGCGCGATCTGCCCGTACGGACCGTCGTCTACGTCGGTGCGCACGCGCCGGACCCCGGACTCGCTCCCGAGCACGAGGGCTTCGCGGTGCGGATCGCCTCGGCGCCCGGCCGCGCCCTGCGCCTGGCCCACCAGGAACTCCACGACCGCACCGCGGACTTCGCGCTCGTCGCCGGATTCGACGAGCCCGAGGTCGGGACCATCACGGTCTACGCGGTGAAACGCGCCGCGGAGGCGGTCGCGGACGGCGACACCGTCCTCGGCACACTCGACTTCACCGCCGCCGGCCCCGACGCCGCGCCGGATCTGAAGGCCCTGGTGCACGGACACCGTGCCACCGACCCGGGCCGGCACCGGCTGCTGCTGTGGTCGGGCCGGGACGAGCGGGACGAGCAGCGGGTGCGCGGCGAACTGCTGCCCCTGCTCTCGGCTCTGCACCACGAGGCGTTCCCGGCGCTGCCCACCACGGTCCCGTGCGGCACCGAGCCCGGACCGGTGCGCGGCGCCGCCGTCACCGTCGCCGCGCTGTCCGCCGCCACGGTGCACAAGGCCAAGGCGGTCACCGCGACGCGGCCCCGGCCCGTCGCCCTGCTCTTCCCGGGCCAGGGCTCCCAGCACCACGCCATGGCGGCCGGCCTGTACGGGCGGGAGCCGGTGTTCACCGCCGCCTTCGACGCGGCCCTGTCCCACATGGGCGACGAGGGCCCGCGGATCCGGGCGGACTGGCTCACCGACGGCCGCCCCCTGATCCCCATCGACGACGTGCGCCGGGCCCAGCCGCTCCTCTTCGCGGTCGACTACGCGCTCGGCCGCATGGTGATCGGCTGGGGGGTGCGTCCCACCGCGGTGCTGGGCCACAGCGCGGGCGAACTCGTCGCCGCGACCATCGCCGGTGCCGTCGCCCTGCCCGACGCGGTCACCATGGTCATGGAACGCGTCCGCCAGGCGGTGAAGATCCCGCCGGGCGGCATGCTGGCGGTGGCGGCGGAGGAGGAGCGCCTGCGCCCCTACCTCCGCGACGACGTGGCGATCGCCGCGGTCAACGCCAACCAGCAGACCATGCTGGCGGGTTCGGCCGAGCCGCTCGCCGAGATCGCCGAGCGGCTGCGGGCGGACCGCCTCACCGTCGTGACCGTACCGGCGACCAGCCCCTTCCACTCCCCGGCGATGGCACCCGCGTCCGAAGCCGTGGAGGCGGCCTACCGCGACATCCCCCTCCGCCCGCCGGCGCTGCCGCTGTACTCCGGGTACACGGGCGAGTTGCTGCGCCCCGAAGAGGCACTGAGCCCCCGCTTCTGGGCCCGCCAGATCACCGACACGGTGTACTTCAAACAGGCCCTGGAGTCCCTCCTCGCCGCCGACGACATGCTGCTGATCGAGGCGGGCCCCAGGCAGACCCTCACCGCCTTCGCCCGCCGGCACCGCGCGGTCCGCCTCGGCGCCAGCGCCGCGATACCCCTGCTCCCGGGCCGCCCCGGCACGGCGGAGGCCGACCGCCAGTCGGTCCTGACCGCGGCCGCCCGGCTGTGGACCGAGGGGCACGTTCCCTCCCCGGTCGCGCTGTCCGCCCTGTGGACGTGGACCGCCGACGCCTGGCACGGGGACACCCCCGCCGCCACACCGCAGCTCGCCGCCGTGACCTCATGACCGGCCTGGCAGCGACGGCGGTGCGCGTACTGAAGGCGATCTACGGCACCTTGGTCGCATCGGGCCGCATGTATGTCTGGACGCCCCTGACAGACCTGCACCCCGAGGGCTCCGGCATCCCGAGCCACCACCCGGAACGCCTCCGCCCCGACCTGCCCCTGACCGACTACGAACGCGCACTGGAACACGAGCTGACAACGGAGGGCCGGGTGCCCTGAGCCCTCCCCCACCCACCGGTGACACCGCGCTACCGTGAGTGGCGACCTGTGCGCGCAGGACGGGAGACGCCGGATGGCCAGAAGGGTGACGGCCGTGTTCGCGGTGGGCGTGGCGGTGATGTGTGCGACCGGTCTGGCGGCCGTGCCCTCGGACTCGGACCTGGAGGTGGTCCGGCTCGACCCGACGGCCGCGCCGCCCGGCGGCAGCACGGTTGTGCACGCCTTTGTGGCCAACCTCGGGCCGGAGCAGACCGCCTCGCCGTTCACGGTGGTCGTGACGCTGCCACCGGGCTTCACCGCCGAGGGGCCGTACTTCCCCGAGGACTGCCGCGCCGAGGACCTCGGCCGCCTGGTGCGTTGCACCTTCGGGCCCGGGCTGGCGCCGTACCGGACGTCCACCGCGCTGGTTCCGGTCCGGGTGCGCACGGACGTGCCCCCCGGCACGAAGGCCGGGGGGCACGTCCAGGTGGTCAGTGCCGACGACCGCGATCCGCGCAACGACCGTACGCCGTTCGCGCTGTCCGTCGACCGCTGATCGGCAGGCTGCTGGTCAGCGGTACACCTTCACGTAGTCCGCCTGCATGGTGATCGGTGCCGAGCCGGTGGGCGCGGGGTGGTACTCGCCGGCGCTGATCGACAGATTGAGGATCAGGTACGCGGAGAAGTCGCTGCCCACGCCGTGGCCGTCGGAGTAGACCTTCTTGCCGTTGACGTACCAGTCCACCGAGCCGGCGCCGTAGTGGGTGCCGATGGTGACCCACCGGCCCGGGGCGACCGCGCCGGAGTTGGTGTAGTAGTCGGAGCCGGAGGTGACGTGGTTGGTCAGCTCCAGCAGGTTCGGGTTGTCCGGGTGGTACTCGAAGGAGTCGATCTCGCCGTTGCCGTTCTTCCAGGTCCACAGGTCCGGCCAGGCGCCGGCGGCGGAAGGCAGCTTGACCCGGGTCTCGGCGTAGTCGCCGGTCTTCACCTGGAAGCCCTCGCTGGAGCGCTCGGTGGTGAGCAGGCCGGTGGTCCACGCCTTCTTGCCGTTCTCCAGGATGTGCGAGGAGGGCTTGGCGGTGAAGGTCGCGACGCCGTTCGAGGTCGTGACGGCGCTCGGGTCCAGCCAGTCGAGCTTGTTGTAGTCCGGGTTGTGGTTGCCGTACCGGTAGGACGAGGTCTTGTCGCCGACCCACTTCGAGTTCCAGGCGATGCCGCCGGAGAAGTTGTCCGACCAGACCATGGACTGGCCGGGTATCGGCGAGCCGCCGTTGCCCGACGGGGGCGTGGTCGCGGTGGACGGGGCCTTGCTCACCGTCAGCTTGTGCGACGGCAGTTTGTGCCAGGCTCCGCCCGATTCCTGCCAGAAGCCGAAGACGGTGTACGTACCGGCCGGCAGTGTGCGCCGGCCGCTGGTGAAGTGCGCGCCGCTCGGACAGATCCGGACGTTCGAGGCGTTGCCCGGGAAGTCCAGATTCTTGCCTGAGGCGTCACGGACACCGACGCCGAGCGTCCTGACCGTGAAGCAACTGGCGGAGTGCACGGTCAGCTGGGCCGAGCCGGCGACGCCCGCGGTCATCGCGGTCGGGGTCAGCCTGTCCTGAGTGACGGAGGTGGTGGCGGAGGCCTGGGCGGCGAACGGCAGGAGCAGCAGCGCGACGGCTGTGCCGACCACGCCCAGGCGGGCAGGGGATATGAAAGGGCGCATGGTGGGGGCTTCCTCAACGGCGCCTGCAAGGGAGTTTGTTGTGGGGACCACGGTCCCGTCCCCGCAGGACTCGGCGTTCCGGCGGCTGAGGCCACCCGGGAGGACCCCCGAAGGCTAGGCAGATGTGCCGTGCGCGTACAACGAGATGTCACTCACACCGGATGATCGACAACGAAGCCACCCATTCCGCCACTTCCGGCCCCTGAGGGGGCTCAGGCATGCGGTCGGCCTTTGAGGCGTCCAACCCACGCACCTAGTGGGGACTTCTGGATCAGACTTGGCCGGTGGGGAGGGGCTGTTCGGTCCAGATGGACTTGCCGGTGCGGGTGTGGCGGGTGCCCCAGCGCTGGCAGAGCGCGGAGATGAGCTGCAGGCCGCGACCGCCCTCGTCGGTGGCCGAGGTGTGGCGGATGTGCGGCGTGGTCAGGCTGGCGTCGGAGACCTCGCAGATCAGTGTGCGGCTGCGGAGCATGCGCAGCCGGATGGGGCCGCAGGCGTGCCGGATGACGTTCCCGACCAGCTCGCTGACGAGGAGCTCGGTGGTCATGATCAGGTCCTCGTCGGCCAGATCCCAGTCGGTGAGCTGGGCGCGGACCAGGTCGCGGGCCTGGCCTGCCGCCAGCGGGTCCTCCGGCAACGGCCACTCGGCGACGTTGTCCGCGTCCAGCGGGTGGATGCGGGCCAGCAGCAGGGCGGCGTCGTCGATCAGCGCACCGTGGGCGGGGAGGAGTGCGGAGGTGAGGGTGGCGCAGAGGGCGTCCAGTCCGGACGCGTCCGCCAGAGAGGCCGGCATGGCGTTCACGGACCGGGAGAGGAGTTCGGCGAGGCGGCTCATACCGGTGGTGACGTCCCTGTCCTTGCTCTCGACCAGGCCGTCGCTGTAGAGAGCGAGCAGACTGCCGGCGGGCAACAGGGTTTCGAGGGTTTCGAAGGGCGGCGCGGCCACCCCCAGTGGCGGGTCCGGGGCCATGGGCAGGAAGGTGACGGGGCCGTCGGGGTGGGCCACCGCCGGGGGCGGCTGACCGGCGCTGGCGTACGACAGACGCTGGGTCACCGGGTCGTAGATGCCGTACAGGCAGGTCGCGAAGGCATCGGTACCCAGCTCGCCGACGATGTCGTTGAGGTGGCCGAGGATTTCGTCGGGCGGCAGCTCCAGCTCAGAGAGGGTGCGCACGGCTGTGCGGAGCCCGCCCATGGTGGCGGCCTCGGCCATGCCGTGGCCCATGACGTCGCCGATCACGAGCGCCACCCGGGCCGCGGAGAGGGGGATCACGTCGTACCAGTCGCCGCCGACATCGGCTCCCTGTTTGGCCGGCTGGTAGCGCGCCGCTGTCGTCACCTCGGGCAGCTCGGGCAGTGCCTGCGGCAGCAGGCTGCGCTGGAGGGTACGGGCCCGGGTCGTCGCCTCGTCGTAGAGCCCGGCCCGCTCCAGGGCCTGCGCGATCAGTCCGCTGAGCACGGTCAGCAGCGTTTGTTCGTCATCGTCCAGAACCCGTGGCCGGCCGAAGGAGATCACCGCCGCGCCGATCTCGCGCCCCGATACCGCCAGCGGCAGAAAGGCCCACGCCTGCTTGCCGCTCTCCCGGGTCAGCGACTCGGCCCCCGGGTAACGCTTCAGGAACTCCTCCGCGGAAGAGATGCAGAGAGGGGTGCGGGTGCGCAGGGCGTCTCCCACCGGATTCGTGGTGTCCGGCACTGTCCAGCGCCCGTCCAGCAGCCGGGTGAAGCGCTCCGAATATCCCCGGGAGCCGATCACGGTCAGCCGGTCGCCGACCACACCGAGCATGATGAGTCCGGTGGCCCCGAAGGGTGTCATGACACCGTCGGCCACCGCCGCAATCACATCCTGGGCCGTGACGGCCTCGGCCAGCTCTCGCGTGATCCGCTGCACCAGGGCCGCCCGCTCCGCGGACGCCCGCTCCGCCGCGGCCCGCTCGACCTCCCGCAGATGCCGCTCGGTGGTGTCGGTGATGTAGAGGGTGAGGCCTTCCGGCACCGGCACCAGCCGCAGGTGGTACCAGGACGTCCCGTCGGGCCCCGGTACGTCGAATCCGGCCGGCCGGCCCTCGGCTGCCGTGGCCCGGCACCGTTCCTCCAGCCCGGGCACGGCACGTACCGCGGGAATGTCCCAGAGCAGGGCTCCGGCCACATCTCCCGCGGGGCCGAAGAGCCGCTCGGCGGCCTGATTGACAAATCCGATGCGCCAGTCCGTGTCCACGGAGACGAAGCCGTCGCTCATGTGCTGCAGCGCCCGCCCCACCGACTCGGCGGCGGCGTGCGTTTCGCTGCTGTCCCGGAGGGAGCCGGTCACCTTCACCGGCGTCCCCTCCTCGTCCGTGACCGTCCGGGCACAAGCCTCGATCCAGACGTATGTGCCGTCCTGGCGCCGGACCCGGTACTCGTTCTGGAAGCCGCCGCGCATCTGGATGCCCGTGTCGAAGCCGGCTACCGCCGCCGGCAGGTCGTCCGGGTGGATCAGCGCCGCCCACGCCTCGATGCCGCCGGTCATCACCTCCGGATCGATGCCGGCCAGCACCTCCTGGACGGGCCGGTCGGCGGTCAGCTCACCGGTGCGCAGGTCCCAGGTGTACGCGATGGAGGGCATCCCTTTCGCGTCCCACGGGGGAGCCTCTCCGGGGGCCGGCCCGTTCTCCAGGGCGCGCAGCAGGGTGGGGGACGGATTGAGGATCCCGGACGACCTGAGCCTCCCGGACATCCAGGCCGCCACCTGGTTCAGAAACGCGCGCTCCGGCGGGCCGGGCTCGGCGCCCGGGGCGAAGAGGACGGAGAGCGCGCCGCGCCGCCGGCCGGTGCCCGGAACGGGAACGGCCAGGTGACCGATGCCGGCGGGAAGCCGGGAAGGCCACAGGGCGGCGGGGTCCCGGCCCGGCACCGGGTCGGGCGGAGCCAGGTCGGGCTGCCAGGCGACGGTGTCGTTGCGAGCGGCCCTGCTGGGCGGCGCCGTACCCCGTGCCGGGATGATCAGCCAGGGCCGGGTCATCGACTCCGGCAGGCCACTGTCGGCGACCAGGTAGAGGACGCCGCTCATGCCGCCCCCCGGGAGATGCACCATGCCGCCCAGGCCGCGCACCTCGGCCACCGCCTGCTGGAGCGCGGTCAGCAGCACTTCGACATCGCACCGGTCCTCGTCGACGGCGTCGAGCAGCCGCATTCGCATGCGGTGTCGCTCCGGGGGCCGTACGGCCTGCATGGTCCGCAGGCCCTGCGGTCGGTGCAGCGGACGGGGGACCTGGGGTATGGACGGGCCGGTGTTGTCCGCGTCGCCGTCTTTGGTGTTCACCACTGCCGACTGTCGCCTCCGCTCACCGCTTGGGTACCCGCTGGGCCACATGCGATCGGATGTGGACCTGAAGCGATCAACATCCGTTCAATCCATCCTAATCGGAATAACTTAGGTCATTTCATCTGCCCTGGGGAGCCTTCCGCGCCTTATTGACCGTATGTGGCGTCAACTCACTCTTCGTTACTGTTGAGGCCCTGTCCGTCGGCTTGGTGCGGCGCCCCTCTCACGCTTTCCGGTGTGCAAGGGCCGCGACAGCCGCTGTCGGCATGCGTCCGTCCCCCGCCCGGGTTCGGGACTTGTGACGCTTGAACATTCGGGTGCGCTGGTATTCCAGGGCGCTCCTGTGACAGCCGCGCCCTGCAATGGCCGTGATGACAACTGCAACGGGGCTTCAGGGTGGGGCATGAGAACTGAACACGGGATTCGGCGCGGTCGCCGTCGAGCCGGCCTCAAGACACGCACGTGGGTGGCGCTGGGGGCGGTCGTCGGCGGGGGCGGTCTGGCCGTGGCGACCGTCGCCATGGCCGGGTCGGCAGGGCGTGCCGGAGCGTCGGCCGCGCCGGGACCGATCAAGACGCATGTCCACTCGCTGCCCCTGACCGGGGCCGACGCGTCGCTCAAGACGCTGGGGGCCCGGTCCACGGCTCCGTTCAGCATGGTGGGTGTCACCTGGAACGGCGCGCACGCCAAGCTGCGCGGCACGGTGGAGGTGCGGACGCGTTCCGCCGCCGGCGGCCACTGGACACCGTGGCTGAAGATGCAGCAGCCGGACGACATCCCGGACGCCGCCGAGCTGAACCGACCCGGTGTGCGGGGCGGGATGTCGCCCATGTGGTCGGGGCCGTCGAACGGAATCCAGGTCCGCGCGACCGGCGCGGGCAGGACGACCGCGCTGCCCGGCGGGCTGCGGGTGGACCTGGTCGACCCGGGCCGGCCCGCCACCGGCGGGACGCCGGACTCCGGCACGGGCCTGGCGGCATACGCCATGGACGCGACCGCCACCGACACCACGACACCGGCGGACAGCGTCACCCCGACCGACACCGCCACGGCCACAGCGGGCGGCGGCACCTCGGGCACCCCGACCGCGACGGACTCCGCCTCGGCCACGGACATCCCCACGGCCACGGACTCGGCATCCATCGCGCCGTCCACCGGGACCTCGGCCTCCGCTTCCGCTTCCACCTCCCCCAGCGCGTCCCCGACGCCCTGGCCCAGCCAGCTTCCGTCGCTGTCCGATGCGTACCCGTCCTGCGCGACCTCCTCCAGCAGCCCCTCCGCGTCCGCGTCGCCGACCCCGCCGAATCCGATGCCGGCCGCGACCGCCTCGACGGTGGCGCCGCCCACCGTGGTCACCCGGGCCGGCTGGGGCGCGGACGAGTGCGCGCGGGACTCGGGTTACCCGACGTACGGCTCGGCGGCGAAGGTGATGTTCGTCCACCACACGGACACCACCAACGACTACTCCTGCGCCGACTCCCCCGCGATCGTGCGCGGCATCTACGCCGAACACCTCAACCAGGGCTGGCGCGACCTCGGTTACAACTTCCTCGTCGACAAGTGCGGCACCATCTTCGAGGGCCGCTTCGGCGGTATGGCGCTGCCCGTCGTGGGCGCCCAGACCTACGGGTTCAACACCAACAGCATGGGCGTGGCCGCCATCGGCACGTACACCGACCTCAGCGGCGGCGACTCCACGGCCAGCACCTTCCCCGGGGCCACACCGAGCCAGGCGATGCTGGCCTCCATCGCCCGCATCGCGGCCTGGAAGTTCGGCATGACCGGCGTGAACCCGGGCACCGGTACCGCGTCGCTGCCCGAGGGAGCCTCCGACAGCTACGGCTTCACCCTGGGCAACAGCTACGGCTTCAGCGTGATCTCCGGGCACCGCAACGGCTTCGCCACCGACTGCCCCGGCAACCAGCTCTACAACGCCCTGAGCACGATCCGCTCCTACGCGGCCGGCCCGGTCGGCGCGGTATCCGTCACCGGGATGTCCGGCGGGGCGGCCAAGTCCGGGACGAGCTACTACACCAAGGGCGCGGCCACGGTGAGCTGGACGACCGCCACGCCGTCCGCGGTGATCTCCGGCTTCGATGTCCTGGTCGACGGCCAGGCCGTGGCACACACCTCCGGCTCCGCCCGCTCCGCCTCGGTCTCCGTGACCGCCGGCAGCCACACCGTCCAGGTCCGCGCCACCCACGTCCGTGGGGCGACCACGCTGTCCGGCCCGGTCGCCCTGGTCGGTGACACGACCGCGCCCACCTTCCCGACCGCTCCCGGCGTACAGGTGCGCACCGGCACGGTGAGCTCCATCTCGGTCCCGGTCACGGTGACCTGGAAGGCCGCCGACAACGCGGCGCTCGCCGAGGTCATGGCGACCTCGCCGTCCTCAGCCGCCTTCGGCCCGACGGTGACCTCCTGGTCGACCAGCGCCAAGCCCGGCACCTCGGACCTGTTCGCGCTGAAGGCGTACGACGTAGCAGGCAACACCGGCGGCGCCTCCGTCTACCGGACGCCGAACATCATCCAGGAGACCTCCACCACCCGGACCGGCAGCTGGACGCACCGGAGCGGTACCAGCTACCTGGGCGGCTACTCCTACAGTTCCTCGTCCGCCGGGGCCTCGATCAGCTGGACCTTCACCGGACGCTCGGTGGCCTGGATCGTCTCGCGGGCCGCCACCTCGGGCCAGGCGTACATCTACGTCGACGGCACCAAGGTCACCACGGTGGACCTGAAGTCCTCCACCACCCTCTACCGCCAGGCGATCTGGACCAGGACCTGGTCCAGCTCCGCCAGGCACACCCTGAAGATCGTCGTGGTCGGCACCTCGGGCCGCCCGACCGTCACCACCGACGGCATCGCAACCATCGGCTGAACCGTCGGCCGCACCTCACCAAGCAGCCCTCTGTCCGCGAAAGTCCGCGGGCAGAGGGCTCTTTCGGGCACATCCGGCTTCACCGCCTGATGGGTGTGCGCCCTTCATGGCCAGGCCGTGACGCCGACAAGTGCGCGCCTTCATAAGCGTGGAGTTCTCGCAACCATGTCCGTCCACCCGTGACACTCCTGACGTGCGGCGCGCTGACAGGAGTGACCCCGGGCGGGGTCATGGCGCCCATTCTCCGGGGGGAGGTATGCAGGCGCCGATGTGCAGGGGCAGGCTCGGTTTCCCCCCGTGACCCGGTCTGCCCCCTGCACGCACTGTTGACCCCTGTATCCGGCCCGGCTGTGGCACGGCGACATCTTCGTCCGAACTCATGACTGACGACGAAGACAGGCTGTTCGACGGGTTCTTGTCCGGTGCACAGCGCCTGGGCCACGAGGCCTGATGACCGTTCGGGGGAGGAGAGCCGGGTTGATCAGATGTGCCAGGCACTGAAGCGGCACAGGCGGCGGGAGTTCCGCTGCTCTCAGGGGCAGATGGGGAAAGCCCCCGGACTGTGATCGGCCGGGAGACTTTCGCGTGCGTCGACTGGCGCTGTCACTACCACTCGTCGTGGTCGCAGACCACCCGGAAGCTGCCCACGACGCCGTGGTGACCGAATTCGCCATCGCCGTCGAAACCGGATTCGTCGCCGTGGCCATGGGGCGCTACGCCGAAGGTCTCGCTTCGGGGCCCCACGATGGCGACCGGAGGGCCGCCGTCGCAGTCGAAGCCACGGAAGACTTCGACGGTCCTCCTGCTTTCATTGCGGACATTGAAGCTGTCCGCGCCCAGTCCGCTGGCTGCGGTGATGCACCCCTCGATGAAGCCAGGGAACGAACGTTCGTTGAAGAAGATCCTTCCGCCCCTCCTGTGGCCGCCGTCGCGTCCGCCGCGGTCACGACCACCCCCGCCGTCGCGTTCGCCGCGGTCACGACCACCCCCGCCGTCGCGTTCGCCGCGGTCACGACCACCCCCGCCGTCGCGTCCCCCGCCGTCGCGTCCGCCCCCGCCGTCGCGTCCGCCGTCGCGGCTCCCGTTTCCGCCTCCGCCTCCGCCCCCGCCCCCGTTCTTCGCGCCCGAAGGAGCCTTGGCGGAAGCGGAAGGAGCTGTGGATGCGGCGTGTTGCGTGGGCTGGGCGGCGTGGTGGGCCGGTTGGGCCGGGTGGTGGAGTGGCTGGGCTGCCCGGTGGACAGGCGGGGAAGCCGGAGCGGATTCGACGGTCGAGGCATAGGTGATGCCGGCGGCTGCAAGAACGGTCGCGCCTATTCCGGCGCCGACCACGGTGAAAGCACGCGAGGGCATGGGCACTTCTCTCTTTCTTATGTGCGTCGGCCGGTCGACCGACCTGCGATGAACGTACCGACAGCACGCATAACTGGCATTCCGGGCATGTCCAAGGTGTGATGCCGTGAGGCCAACCAGGTGTCAGAAGCTCAGGGCGGTACGTGCCCGCAGCCGTAGGCCATCGGCAAAGGCGCCGGCAGGATTCGACCCGCGGCACCCGCATCGGGAGTTGCGGTCGGCCCAGGTACCCAGGTGCCCAAGCTCGACTCCATGGTGTGTCCGCTGGCGGAGGTGGAACATCACACCGGTGTACGTCGCGCGCCAGAGACGGCCCAGCCTCGATCACTGGATGTGGTCTGTCCGAGCCCCAGCCGGTGACAGTCGGCCGGCGGCGGGCCGGCTGTCCCCAACCGGGGCAAGCCGCGGCCCCTGGGTGGCGATTCGGGGACGTCCGCGCGTCGGCCCCTCAGCTTGGGAAGCCAAGGTGATCCGGAGTTTGCTGCCGGGCGGATCTGCGGCGGAAGCTGCCTATGCCGGATGGGTGTTTTCCCAGGCCAGCCGTCTGGTGTCTGGCCTGGGAAAACACCCATCCGTCGTTCTCACGTGTTCACGGGCTTTCCCGGCCTCATGTGTGCTGAATGCGTTCCGGCAGAGGGCCCCCGAAGGTACGCCGCAGGAGCGGGATTCGATCGCCGTCGACCCGGACACCGGCAAGGTGACCGACGTGCTGCAGTTGGCGGACTAGCCGCCGCCGGCCAAGCCGACCCGGTGAGGCATCGACGCGCGCGCGAGCATCCTGTTCGGCCCCGCCGAGCCAGACGCGGGTTTCACCTGAGCAGTCGGCTGAACAGGTCGGCGAGTTCAGCCTCGTTGGTGTGACCTGACACACCCCGTCGGTTGCGGCCCGCGTGCAGCGATCGAAGCAGGTGGTCGCTGACGCGGGCCGGCTTCCGCGCAGGGCAGTCCCGGCATCGGTTCACCAGAGCCAGAGAGTGCCCTGCGGCGGTGGGTCAGGCGATGCCGTCCAGTTTGCCGTTCTTGGCGTCGGCGACGAGGGACGAGAACTGGTCGGCGCTCATCTGGACGCGTTGGCCGAAGTCGTCGGTCAGGACGATGCGGCGGTCGGCCGAGGCACCGGGGTCGACGAACAGCTGGGGACAGCCGCAGTCGCACTCGCCGCAGAACGTGGCGACGGGTTCCAGCCCGCTGATGTCGTGGGTCATGCTGTTCCACCTCCGTGGACGTGGGGGCGCGGCGTTCCGGTGCCCGATGCCCGGACCGGTCCGGTGGCCGCAGGGGACTGTCCCGGGGATACCCGGCGCGGCAATGGCGGACGCGCGGCCGCGTCGTGTGCGGGGGTGCAGGGGGCGGCAGGTGTGAGCGCGTGCTCCTTGGGCTGCTTCCGGTGCTTCGATTTCGCCAGGGTGGCCGGGAACTGAACTGCACTCGCGTCCGACTCCTTGGGAGGAGGCGGATTGCCCGGGCGCTCGTGGACGGTGCTGAGTGTGTGTGGAGAAGGGGATGGACCCCTTGGCTCCGTGGCAGCACCTGATGCCGTGAGCGTGTCCTGGGCGGTGCGAAGCGTGCGCGCGGCGGTGTTCGCCGTGCTGTGCGTGCTGCTCGCAGCCGGGGGGCACGCACTGGCCACACGCGCCGCCCCTGCGGTGTGGGTCCAGGTCGCCGCGTTCGTGCCGGTCTTCGTGGCCGGCTGTCTGCTGGGCGGGCGGGAGCGGTCGCTGGCCGCCATCGGCCTCGGGACGCCGGCCGCCCAGTGCGGGCTGCACCTCGCCTTCCACGCCGCGCGGCCACAGCACGTCGCGATGGCCATGCGCGGCATGCGGATGGTCCATGACCATGCGCTCACGCCGCACGCCACCGCCGCCCATGTCGGGGCGGCCGTGATGCTGACCTGGTGGCTGCGCCGCGGTGAGGCCGCGTTGTGGTCGCTGCTGCGACGGGCGGTCGCGTTCATGCCGGGGCTCGCCGCCTGGTGGCAGGTGGCAGGTGCGGTGCGGAGCGTGTCGGACGCACCGGGGCTCGTGGGGCGGGCCGTCGGTGAGCTGTGGTCGGTGAGACAGGTGCGGCTGAGGTATGCCGTTCACCGGCGGGGGCCACCGATGGGGATGTCGTCCGCGATCTGACCCCCGACATCCCTCCCCAGTACGGAGATTCATCACCTCATGTCCCCGAACCGTATCGCCCCGCGCCGCGCCGGTGCCGTCACCGCGCTGACCGCCGCCGGACTCCTCGCCGCCGCCGGGATCGCCTCCGCCCACGTCACCGTCCACCCCGACAGCTACGCCAAGGGCGCCACCGACGGCGTGCTGACCTTCCGCGTGCCCGACGAGGAGGACAACGCCAGCACGAACGAGGTCCAGGTCTTCCTGCCCACCGATCACCCTGTTCTCGGTGTGCTGGTCCACCCGCAGGACGGCTGGACCGCTCAGGTCACCAACACCAAGCTCAAGACGCCCCTCAAGACGGACGACGGCACCATCACCGACGCCGTCTCCGAGATCACCTTCACCGGCGGCAAGATCGCGCCGGGCCAGTACGAGGACTTCAACGTCGCCTTCGGGCAGCTGCCCGACGACACCGACCAGCTGACCTTCAAGGCTCTCCAGACGTACTCCGACGGAAAGACCGTCCGCTGGATCGAGACGCCCTCCGGCGGCCAGGAGCCGGAGAACCCGGCGCCTGTCCTCAAGCTCACCGCCAAGGGCGCGGACGAGAGCGGCAGTACCTCGACCGGCTCGCCGGCGAACTCGAAGACCTCCGCGAGCGCCAAGTCGACCGCTTGGAGCAGCGACTCGACCGCCCGTGGCCTCGGCATCGCCGGGCTTGTCGTGGGCGTGCTGGGCCTGGCGGCGGCCGTGTTCGCCGTCCTGCGCAGCCGCTCCACGGGATCCCGGGCCGAGTAGCGCAGGTGCCCTGCCGACGGCCGGAACCCGGGAACCCGTCGGCAGGGCGTCTGTCCGTCGGTGCGCAACATCAGAGAACAGTTGTTCGTTATGTGATGTGTGCCATAGGTGTGCTCCGGAACTCGGGCGTCCGGTGGCCCGACTCCTGAAGCGGTACGGCTCGATCCGACCGGCGCCGTACGACGTGATCTGGAGACGCGGTTGATGGACGAATCCCGGCAATCCTCCTCCAACGCGGGTGCGGTACTGCGGAAGCTGGTCCCACCGCCTGCCCTGTGCGGGTTCCTTCTCCTGCTGGCGCTGATGTTCGCGGTGTCGTACGCCGTCGGTGCGGCCGCCGGACCCGTCGCCCCCGGTATGCACGGCACAGGCGTGAGTCCTGGCGGCGGCAGTGAAGGCGGAGGCGTCGACGACATGGGCGACATGCACGGGGGTGGCCACTGATGGGAGCGGAACCCGTGGGCACCCTCGTCACGACCGACCTGACTGTCGGCGGCATGACCTGCGCGGCCTGCGTGAGGCGGGTCGAGAAGAAGCTCGGCAAGCTGGACGGGGTCACGGCGACCGTCAATCTGGCCACCGGCCGCGCCCGGGTGAGCCATCCGGCGGAGATCAGTCCAGAGGACCTCGTCGCGGCCGTCGAGAAGGCGGGCTATACGGCTGCCCTGCCCGAGCCGCCCAAGAAGCAGAAGCGCGAGGACGGCGCCGAGGACGAGGGCGCCCGGCAAGAGCGCGACCGGCTCGTGATCACCGCGCTGCTCGCGTTGCCGGTGCTCGTGCTGTCGATGGTCCCCGGCCTTCAGTTCCGCAACTGGCAGTGGCTGTGCTTCATGCTCGCGGCGCCCGTCGCGGTGTGGGGAGCCTGGCCGTTCCATGTGCGGGCTGTGCGCGGGCTGCGGCATGCGGCGGCGACGATGGACACCCTGGTGTCGCTGGGTGTGGTGGCCTCTTTCTCCTGGTCGGCGTACGCGCTCTTTCTCGGCGGTGCCGGTGAGCCCGGGATGCGGATGCCGTTCACCCTCGTGCCCTCCGCCTCGGACGGCGCCGCGCACATCTACCTCGAAGCGGCCGTCGGCGTACCGCTGTTCGTCCTGGCCGGCCGCTTCCTGGAAGCGCGTGCCCGGCGCGGGACAGGGGCGGCGCTGAGGTCGCTCGCCCAGCTCGCCGCCAAGGACGTCTCCGTACGTGAGGACGGCACCGAACGGCTGGTTCCCATCGAGCGGTTGGGTGTCGGACAGGTCTTCGTCGTACGGCCCGGAGAGCGGGTCGCCACCGACGGCGAGGTCGTGGAGGGCGCCTCGGCCGTGGACCTGTCCCTGGTCACCGGCGAGAGCGAGCCGGTTGAAGTGGGCACGGGATCGGCCGTGGTCGGCGGGGCCGTCAACGCCGGCGGCCTGTTGCTCGTACGGGCCACGGCCGTCGGCGCCGACACCCAGCTCGCCCGGATCACCCGCCTGGTCACCGAGGCGCAGGCGGGCAAGGCGCGGGCGCAGCGGCTGGCCGACTCGGTGGCCGGTGTCTTCGTACCCGTGGTGCTGGCGCTGGCCGTCACGGCGCTCGGCTTCTGGCTCGGTGCGGGAGCCGATCCTCAGGCGGCCGTCACCGCGTGTGTGGCAGTCCTCGTCGTCGCCTGTCCCTGCGCACTCGGCCTGGCGACCCCGACCGCGCTGATGGCCGCGACCGGCCGGGGTGCTCAGTTGGGCGTTCTGGTCAGTGGACCGCAGGCTCTGGAGGGGCTGCAGCACATCGACGCGGTCGTGCTGGACAAGACCGGCACTCTCACCTCCGGCCACATGAGCGTCGCCCGGGTCACCGCGGTACCCGGCGGGCTCGGGAAGGAGGCGGTGCTGAGGCTGGCCGGAGCTGTCGAGCAGGGCTCGGAGCACCCGCTGGGCCTGGCCATCGCCGCGTATGCCGGGCGGGCCGCGCAGGGACAGCCGACGCCGGACGTGACCGAGTTCGGCGCCACACCGGGGCAGGGGGTGCGCGGCCGGGTCGAAGGCCGCCTGGTCGAAGTCCGCGCGCCGGACGATGACTTGCCCACGGTCCTCGCGGACGCCCTGTCCAGGGCCGAGGCCGCCGCCCACACACCCGTCCTGGTCCGCGTCGACGGCGTGGCCGAGGCCCTGATCGAGGTCGGGGACGTCGTACGCCCCGGAAGCTACCGTGCCGTGGACCGCCTGCGGCGGCTCGGCGTCCACCCGGTGCTCGCCACCGGTGACCGGGAAGCGCCCGCGCAGGCCGTGGCGTCGGCCCTGGGCGTCGACGAGGTGCACGCCCGCTGCACCCCCGAGGGCAAGGCCGACCTCGTACGGGACTTGCAGGAGCAGGGCTACCGGGTCGCGGTGATCGGCGACGGTGTCAACGACGCCGCCGCACTCGCCGGTGCCGACCTCGGCATCGCCATGGGCAGCGGCACCGACGTGGCCATCGGGGCGGCCGACGTGACGCTGGTGCGCGGTGACATCGAGGCTCTCGCGGACGCGGTCCGGCTGGCCCGGCGCACGCTGGGCACCATCCGCGCCAACCTCGTGTGGGCGTTCGGCTACAACGTCGTCACCGTGCCGCTCGCCATGGTCGGCCTGCTCAACCCGATGTTCGCCGCGGCCGCGATGTCGGCCAGCTCGCTGCTGGTGGTCGGCAACAGCCTGCGGCTGCGCGCCTGGCAGCCCTCGTCCGCCCGGAGGCGTACCCGATGACCCGGCAGAACCCCTGGCGGCCGTCGCGCCGCCGGCTGACCGACACCCTGCTCGCCGCGGCCGTGCCCGTGGCCGCGTGCAGCCTCGCCCTGGGTGGCCTGACCACCTGGGTCGGGGCCGGGAAGGCGGGCAGCCCGGCGCGGATCGCCGTCACGTCCGGGCGCGTGCTCCTGCCCTACGGCGGCAGCACGGAGACCGCGGCGTTCCTCGACGTCTCCAACCTCGGCGGCGCGGACGACCGGCTGGTGAAGGTGACGTCCACCGACGCGCGCGGCGAGATCACCCTCAGCCGTCACCGCACCACCGACAGCGGGGCCGCGTACAAGGCCGACGTGAACTCGGTGACCGTCCCTGCCGGTGGTGAGCTGTCCATGTCTCCGCAGGGCGTGGACCTGACCCTGCGGGCGCGGGCGGGGTGGCGGGCGGGTGACCTGGTGTCGTTCACGCTGCACTTCGAGCGCAGCGCGCCGGTCACGACGATCGCGGTGGTGATCCGCTCCGGCGACGGAGTCTCCTGATCAGCTGCGCCCTGGGAGCAGTTCGGCCTTGACGGGTGTGCTGTCGCCGGAAAGCCGCGGCCGGAAAGTGCTTCCCGGAGAGATGTCGGGTAGGAACCCTCGTCAGTTCCGGCGTGGCGTCGTGGTATGGATCACAGGCTGCGTATTGAGTGTGGTGCCCGGTGGATTTCCGTACCCACGCATGACGGCCGAAGCCCGGATGCGAGGATGAGGCGCCATGACAGCAGGGTGGTGTGCTCGCACGATACGGGCCGCGGTGTTCGCGGCCGTATGCGTGCTGCTCGCCGCCCTGGGCCACGTCCTGATGTCCGGGAGCGACGTGCCCGCGTGGGCGCTGGCCGCAGGCGTGGCCGTGACCGGTGCCGCCGGCTGGTGCCTGGCGGGGCGTGAGCGCGGGCTGCCGTTGATCGTGACGGCCGTGGTCGCCGCCCAGACCGTGCTGCACGAGGCGTTCTCCTACGCGCAGTCGGCATCCGGCGGTTCGGCCTCCGCGGACGTGAGCGGCACGGGCTCCATGGGCATGGGGCACATGGGCACGAGTCACATGGACCACATGAGCCAGATGGGGCACATGGGGCACATGGGGCATTCCATGGACAGCGGCTCGTCTTCGTTCGGCATGCTCGCCGCTCACCTGCTCGCCGCGCTGCTGTGCGGGCTGTGGCTGGCGTACGGCGAGAAGGCCGCCTTCCGGATCCTGCGGGCGGTGGCCGGATGGCTGGCGGCGCCGCTGCGACTCCTGTTCGCTTCGCCCCTCACCCCGGACCGCCCGCGCGTCCACCTGCGGCGCCGTCGCTCGGACCGGGCGCCGCGTCTGCTCCTTCTCGGCCACGCGATCACTTCTCGGGGTCCGCCCGTGGGGACGGCTGTCGTCTGAGGACAGCTGGTTTCCCGAGGCTGCCCGTCTGCGCCTCGGGCCACGGCCGTACGACCGCACAGGCGCCGTAGCGCCACCGCGCCGTAGGGCCGTCTCCCCTCTTCACCGGACCGCGCGCTTCTGCAAGCCGATGGTTCGGATCACGGTTGACTCCAGAAGGACACCAGGTGATTACCTCTGCCCTGCCCACGTCGCGCGTCAAAAGCGACAAAGCGGCAGCACTCGACGAATCGATCACCGCATGGGCGCTGGCCGCCCGAGGCGGTGACGCGGACGCGGTCGAGCAGTTCGTGGGCGCCCTGCACCGCGACGTCCAGCGCTACGTCGCCCACCTTTGCGGCGATCCCCAGGCTGCGGACGATCTGGCACAGGACACGTTCCTGCGGGCGCTCGGCAGCCTGCACCGCTTCGAGGGGCGTTCCTCGGCCCGGGCCTGGCTGCTGTCCATCGCCCGCCGCGCGGTGATCGACAGCTACCGGTACGCCGCGGCCCGGCCGCGTCAGTCGGACGTACCGGACTGGTGTGCAGCCATTGAGCTGGCTCAGTCGTGCGATCTGCCCGGTTTCGACGACGGCATCGCCCTGCTCGATCTGCTGGCTTCGCTGCCCGATGACCGGCGGGAGGCGTTCATCCTCACGCAGTTGGTCGGGCTGCCCTACGCGGAGGCCGCCGAGGTCAGCGAATGCCCGGTCGGCACGGTCCGCTCCCGCGTGGCCCGCGCCCGGGCGGCCCTGATGGACCTGCTCGACGAGGCGGAGAGGCCCGCCGAGCTGGCGGCCTGATGCTCCGGGAGGGGGTCGGTGCCGACTATGGAATTCCCGGCACCGACACCCTCGTCAGCACCTGGGAACGGTTCTCCCGAGCCGTGTCGCCAACTTTTCGGAAACTCACGGGAACTCGCGTGACGTTCGCTCCGACTTCTGGAGCGGGTGACGGAGGTTCGCCCGCGTACCGAGTGGATCCGGGAGTTGTTCGATGCGTTCTCGAGTGTGGGGCTCTGCGGCGGCCGTCGTGCTCGGCGGCCTGCTGGCGGCGGGCTGTGGCGGCGGGGACCGCGGAAATACGGACACCGGCAGCGGGAGCGCGGGGAAGGCCAAAGACTCCGTCTCGGGCGCCTACCCGGTGTCCGTCACCGACTGCATGGGCGCCAAAACCACCTTCTCCGCCGCCCCGAAGAAGATCGTCACCAGCAACGCCTCCAGCCTGGAACTGCTGCTGCGCCTCGGTGCCGGTGACAAGGTGATCGGCACCGGCTTCCCGCCCGGCAAGGGCACCCTGCCCGGCACGCTCGACACGCAGGCACAGAAGGTGAAGGTGCTCAGCCAGACCGTCATCCCCAAGGAGAAGCTGCTCGGCTCCGGCGCCGACCTGTACATCGACACCTTCGCCTCCATGGGCAGCATGGGCGGCGGAGGAATGGGGGACGCGCCGACGGCGGAGGAGTTCCAGGCCGCCGGAATCAAGCACATCTACCTGAAGTCCACCGCCTGCGCCGCACAGAGCAAGAGCCCGGTGACCGACCTGTCCGCGGTGGAGGCCGACATCACCTCCCTCGGCGCGGTCACCGGCACGAGCGCACGGGCGAAGGAACTCGTCGCCGGGATGAAGGAGAAGGTGGACGCCGTCCAGAAGGCGGTCGGCGGCACGGCGG
The DNA here is from genome assembly GCF_001953885.1 of Streptomyces sp. IMTB 2501. Lineage (GTDB taxonomy): Bacteria > Actinomycetota > Actinomycetes > Streptomycetales > Streptomycetaceae > Streptomyces. Next base: position 25,440 of record NZ_MQUS01000050.1, read on the forward strand.
AGAACAAGCGGCCGGCGTACTTCTTCTTCGACTACGACGCCGGCACCAAGCAGCCCTCCGTCACCTGCAACCGTCAGGTCGCCAACGCGGTGATCACCCTGGCCGGAGCCCGCAACGTCTTCGCCGACTGCGACGGCGACTACAAGCAGGTCGGCTGGGAGGACGTGATCGCCAAGAACCCGGACTGGATCCAGCTCGGAGTCCGCGACCGGGGCAGCGAGGCGGCGAACAAGAGGGCGTTCGACGAGGCCGAACAGTGGCTGAAGTCCAACGCGGCGACCAAGGGCCTCAAGGCAGTGAAGGAAGGCCACCTCCTGCGCGTCGGCTCCGAACAGACGACCATCGCGGGAGTCGAGAACGCCGACACGGTCGAGGAGATCGCCAAGGCCCTCTACCCGGGCAAGGTCGGCTGACCATGCCCTCCACGCTGGTGCGCCGAAAAGCCTCAGCCTCGGAAGAGCGCAGTCTGCCCGCGACACCGCTGGCGGTGGTCCTCGCGGTGGTGCTGCTGGCCGCGCTGACGGCCGCGGTGGCCTGGGGCTCGACGTCCATCCCGCCCGGCGAGGTGTGGGGCGTGGTGTGGCGAAGACTGTCCGGCGAGGCGCCGCGGCCCGGCACGAACGACCTGATCGTGTGGCAACTTCGCGTTCCGCGCGCCCTGCTCGCCGCTCTCGTCGGCGCCGGGCTCGGCGTCGTCGGTACGGCCGTACAGGCCCTGGTGCGCAACCCGCTGGCGGACCCGTATCTGCTGGGCATCTCCAACGGTGCCTCCCTCGGTGCGGTGGCCGCGATCGTGCTCGGCGTCGGCGCGGGCGGGGCGCTGGGTCTCGGCTTGTCCGGCGCGGCCTTCGCCGGGGCCCTGGCCACCTTTGCACTGGTGTGGGCGGTGGCCCGGCGAGGCGGGGGGTTCGCGCCGCTGCGCCTGGTGCTGGCCGGGGTGGCGATCGGTCAGTTCCTGTCCGGCTTCACCAGCTACCTGGTGCTGCAGGCCGGGGACGAGCAGCAGACGCACAGCGTGCTGTTCTGGCTCATGGGCAGCCTCAGCGGAGCGAACTGGCAGATGCTCGCGGTCCCCGCGTGCGCCGTGCCCATCGCTCTGCTCTGGCTGCAGGCGCGCGCCCGGGGCCTGAACGCCCTGCTGATGGGCGACGAGACGGCGGCCGGCCTCGGCATCGACGTCACCCGGCTGCGCCGCGAGCTGTTCACGGTCACCAGTGTGCTGACCGGTGTCCTGGTCGCGGTCTCCGGCGCGATCGCCTTTGTCGCGCTGATGGTGCCGCACGTCTGCCGGCTGGTCGTCGGCGGTGACCATCGGCGCCTGCTGCCGGTCTCGGCCCTGTTCGGGGCAGTGCTGCTGGTGGTGGTCGACATCGTCTGCCGTACGGCCATGGACACGCAGGAGCTGCCGGTGGGCGTGGTCACTTCGCTGCTCGGGGCTCCGGCTCTGCTGTATCTGCTGGACCGGCGCCTGGGGAGCGGCAGTTGAGGATCGACATCGAGGACCTGAACGTCGCCTACGCGGGCCGTACGGTCGTCGCGGGCGCCCACCTGATCGCCGCCGAGGGTGAGATCACCGGCCTGGTCGGGCCGAACGGCAGCGGCAAGTCCACGCTCCTGCGCACCGTCTACCGGCACCTGAAGCCCACCGCCGGGCGGGTACTTCTGTCCGGCACCGACCTGCGCGAGATGAGCCCGGTCGAGTCGGCGCGGCACGTGGCCGCGCTCCCGCAGGAGCGGGGGAGCGACTTCGAGCTGAGTGTGCGCGAGGTCGTCGCCATGGGCCGCACTCCCTACAAGCGAGCCTTCGCCGGTGAGGACGCCGCCGACCGGGACATCGTCGCCCGCGCCTTGGCCGATGTCGGCATGGACGAACAGGCGGGTCGCCGGTTCACGGCCCTGTCCGGCGGGGAACGCCAACGCGTCCTACTCGCAAGGGCCTTCGCCCAGGACCCCGACATCCTGGTCCTCGACGAGCCGACCAACCACCTCGACATCCGCCACCAGGTCGAACTGCTCGCCCTGCTCCGCGCCCAGCGCCGTACGACGCTGGTGTCGCTGCACGACCTCAACGCGGCCGCCTCCGTCTGCGACCGCCTCCACGTCCTCGACGCCGGATCGGTCGTCGCCTCCGGCCCGCCGCGTGAGGTTCTCACGCCCGCTCTGATGGCGGAGGTGTTCGGGGTGCGGGCGGCCGTGGTCGACCACCCCCTCACGGGGGATCCCTTGATCGCCTTCGACCACCGGGCGCCCGCCGACGCGGAGCCGGCTGTGGCAGTGGAGACGCACACCGGCGCGTGAACACGGTGGGGAAGGACGGCGGGGGTGGTGCCGTCCTTCCTGCTCTCCGGGTTCCGGTCAGGCGGCGGCCGGGTCCGCGATGCCGTACCCGGCCTCGACGATCGCGGCACGCAGCCGTTCGTCGTCGAGGCCCGTGCCGTGCACGGTGACGGCGTTGGCGGAGAGGTCCACCACGACCTCGCTCACCCCGGGCACCTCGGAGACCTCCTCCCTGATGCTCGCCGCGCAGTGCTCGCAGCTCATTCCGGTGACGTTGTACTGCTTCTGGGTCATGGCGCAACTCCTGGAAGCTGATGGGGGTTTCGGCGTGGCGTACGTTCGCGTGAACGCGGATGTTCAGGCTGTCGCCGTCACCTCAGTAGTCGGATGAGCGGAGCCTGGAGTTCCGCCGTGAGCAAGCTGATTCCGATGACCCTCGTGGGGCTCAACTGGCCGACGGGGCTACTTCCAGCCTTCCCGCCACATTTTTTGGGACAGGTCCGGGAACTCACCTGCGATCCCTCCCGACTTGTGGGACGAGGCTGCCTTCCGGCAGCCCGCCCACGAAGGTGAGGGGCGGAAAGGTGACAGACCACAGACCCGGATCGGAACAGCCCGGGCACATACCCGACGGCTCTGCCGGCGAGGACCGCTGGCTGCTGGTGGCCGTGGCGGGCATGCTGTCGTTCGTGGCGATGCTCGACATGAACATCGTCAACGTGGCTCTCGCGGACATCGCCGACGGCCTGCACGTCTCCGCCGCGACCGCCCAGTGGGCCGTGCTCGGATACCAGCTTCCCGTCGTCGCACTGCTGTTGCCCGTCGGCCGCTGGCTGGACGGCGTGGGGATGCGCTCCGCCGTACTCACCGCGACCGCCGGCTTCGCACTATGCAGCGCGCTGGCGGCCGCCGCCCCCTGGGCTGCCTGGCTGATCGCCGCCCGCGTCGCGCAGGGCGCGTTCGGGGCAGTGCTGTTCGTACTGATGCCGGTCCTCGCGCTCCGCTCCGTACGGCCCGAGAAGCGAGGGCGGGCGATGAGCGTGCCCGCGACCCTGGGCCCGCTGGGGGCGGTGACCGGGCCGGCCGTGGGCGGGCTACTCCTGGACCACCTGGGCTGGCACGCCGTCTTCCTCGTCAAGATCCCCTTCTGCGTGCTCGCCCTGGTGGTGGCCTGGCGTGCGATGCCGCCGGACGGCGCCCTGCGCCGGCCCGATCGGCGCTCGGCAGGGGACACCCTCCTGGTGGCCACCGGTGTGGCGGCCCTGCTGCTGGCACTGACCCTGGCCTCGGACCGTCCGGCGTGGCTGGTACTCGCGCTCGCGGCAGTCCCGCCGCTGTGGTGGTGGCTGCGCGGACCGGGCGGCCGTCCGGTGACAGGCGTGCTGGGTGTCGCGGGGCTGTTCCGGGCACACGGGGCGGTACTGGCGCTTGCGGCAGGCTTCGCCGCCATGCATTACGTCGTCGCCCTGCACCTCCAGCGCGACGACGGCGTGAGCGCCACGACGACCGGGCTCACCGTACTTGCCTTCCCGCTCGGCATGGGCCTGGCCGGGCCGCTCGGCGGACGCCTCGCCGATCGGTACGGCGCCCGGCCGACAGCGGTCACCGGCGTTGCCTTCACCGCTGTCGGCCTGGTTCTCCTCGTTCCGCTGGGCGGCGACTGGTCACCGCTGGGCGTCGCCTGGCGGCTGGCGCTGGCCGGCCTCGGCATGGGCCTGAACGGCGGTCCGACCCAGGCCCTGGTCATGGGTGCCGCCCCGCCGGAGTGGACCGCGACCGTCGGCTCGACCGTCCAGTTCGCCCGCAGTCTCGGTTTCACCCTGGGCCCGGCCCTGGCCACCGCCGCCTGGGGCCTTGCCGGACCTGTCAACGGCGTGCACGCCGGGCTCGCCGTGGCCGCCACCGCCGCATGCCTCGCCGTACCTCTGCTGGCACTGCCCGCCCGACGCCCGGCCGCCGTGCCGGAGAAGACCACCGACGCGGCGTCCGCCGCCCATCGTTGAGCAAGGAGTCACCCGTATGTGCGGAATCACCGGCTGGGCGAGCTTCCACCACGACGCCCGCACCCAGGCTCCGGTCATCGAGGCGATGACCGCCACCCTCACGCCCCGCGGCCCCGACGCCGGAGGCATCTGGCTCGGCGAACGCGCCGCGATCGGCCATCGCCGCCTGGCCGTCATCGACCTCGAAGGCGGCGTACAGCCGATGCCGGATCGTCCCGAGCAGCCGGACATCGTGCTCACCTACAGCGGCGAGGTCTACAACCACCACGAACTCCGGGCCGAACTGCGTGGCCGGGGCCATGTGTTCCGCACGCGCAGCGACACCGAGGTGGTGCTGCGGGCCTACGCGGAGTGGGGCGAGGCGGTGGCCGAGCACCTGGAGGGCATGTTCGCCTTCGCCGTCTGGGACGAGCGGGCCCAGCGGCTGGTGCTGGTGCGTGACCGGCTCGGCGTGAAGCCGCTGTTCTGGGCGGCCGTCGACGGCGGCGTGGCCTTCGCCTCCGAACCCAAGGCCCTGTTCGCCCATCCCGAGATACGGCCCCGCGTGGACGCGGACGGGCTGCGGGAGGCGTACAGCCTGCTGTTCAACACCGGGCCGACCGTCTGGTCCGGCGTGCGCGAGGTCGAGCCCGGCGGACTGCTGGTCCTCGACCGGGACGGCATCCGCGAACGCCGCTACTGGCAGCTTGAAGCCAGGGACCACGCTGACGACCAAGAAACAACAGTGGAGCGGGTCCGTGCGCTGGTCGGCGCGGCGGCCCGCAGCCGGCTGGAGGCCGACGTCCCGCTGTGCAGCCTGCTCTCCGGCGGCATCGACTCCACCGTCCTGACCGCGCTGCTCGCCGACGAACTGCGGCTGCGAGAGGGGATGGAGGCGAGGATCCGCTCGTACGCCGTCGACTACAGCGACCAGGCCGAACAGTTCACCGGCGACGTCCTGCGCACCGGCCACGACACCCCGTACGCCACCGAGGCCGGGGCCTTCATCGGCACCGACCACAGCACCGTCGTCCTCGACCCGCGTGCTCTGCTCGACCCCGAGCACCGCAAGGCGGTCGTCGTGGCGCGTGACTCGCCGATCGGCGTGGGCGACATGGACACCTCGCTGTACCTGCTCTTCGGCGAGATACGACAGCACTCCACTGTCGCCCTGTCCGGCGAGGCCGCAGACGAGGTGTTCGGCGGCTACCCCTGGTTCCACAACCCCAAGGCGCTCGCCGCGCAGACCTTTCCGTGGCTGCTGGTCACCGGCGACGAGGCCGCCATGCCGCTCAACCCCGAACTCGACCTCCGTATCAGCGAGTTCCGCGACGACATCTACCGCACCGCACTGGCCGCCGTACCGCATCTCGACGGCGAGACCGCGGCCGGGCACCGGCAACGCGAGATGCAGCACCTGTCCCTGACCCGCTGGCTGCGCCAGCTCCTGCACCGCAAGGACCGCCTCAGCATGGCCCAGGGACTGGAGGTGCGCGTCCCGTACTGCGACCACCGGCTCGTCGAGTACGCCTTCTCCACGCCCTGGGCGCTGAAGAGCTTCGACGGCCGGGAGAAGAGTCTGTTGCGCGCCGTCGGCACGGGCCTTGCCCCGGACTCGGTGCTGTACCGGCCCAAGAACCACTACCCGGCGACCCACCACCCCGACTACAACCGCGGCTTGCAGGACATGGCCCGCGACGCGCTGGCCATCGAACAGGTCCGGGCGCTGGCCGACGAGACCCGGATCAAGCCCTGCCTCGACACCCCGCCCGACCGGCTGGAGTGGGGCCACCGCCTGCGCCTCGAACGTGTCGTCGACCTTGCCCTGTGGCTGGACCACCACCGGCCCGAACTCGCCCTCTGAGGAGCCCCGTTCATGACCATCCAAGAGCCGGCGGCCGAGCCGGTACCCGACCCGGTCCCGCTGATGGGCTGCCCCTACAAGGCCGACCCCTACCCCCTGTACGAGCAGATGCGCGAGGCCGGACCGGTCCACCGCGTTCTCTTTCCCAGCGGAGTGCAAGCCTGGCTCGTCACCGGCTACGACGCCGCCCACGCCGCGCTGAACGACGAGCGCCTGGGCAAGAACCACGACCGCGGCAACGACCGCTGGCGCGCCCGCGCCTCGATCATGCCCGAGCCGCGGCACTCCCAGCTCCAGGTCCACCTCCTCCACCAGGACCCGCCCAAGCACACGCGTATGCGCCGCTTCGTCACCGACGCCTTCACCCCACGTCGGATCGAGAGCCTGCGCCCCCGCTTCCAGGAGCTGGCGGATGCGCTGATCGACGCCCTGCCCGAGAGCGGGCCCGCCGACCTCGTCACCGGATTCGCCGCTCACTTCCCCTTCCAGGTCCTCGCCGAAGTCATCGGCCTTCCGCAGGAACTGGCGGCCCGCTTCGACCGCGACTGGGGGAAGGTCGTCCAACCGGTCGGCCCCACCGACCCGGGACGCCCGTTGTATGAGGCGCGTCTGCACGGCCTGCAGAGCTACATCGCCGACGTCGTCGCCCACAAGCGCGAACACTGGGACGACGACCTGCTCGGCCGCCTCGTCGTGGCACGCGACCGCCGTGAACTGTCCCGGGAAGAGCTGGACTCGATGATCTTCCAGCTCCTCGTCGCGGGTCAGGAACCGGTCACCAACCAGATCACCACGGCTCTGATCGCGCTCTTCCGCAACCCGGACCAGCTGACCCGCCTGCGCGACGAACCGGACCTGCTGCCCCGCGCGGTCGAGGAACTCCTCCGCTACGACAGCGCCTTCGAGCTCACCACCTGGCGCTTCTTCGACAAGGACAGCGACCTGCACGGCACCGAGGTACCGGCCGGCGACTCCGTGATCGTCTCCCTGTGCGCCGCCAACCGCGACCCGCGCCGCTTCCCCGACCCCGACACCCTCGACCTCGACCGCAGCCCCAACCCCCACCTCGCCTTCGGCCACGGCATCCACTTCTGCCCCGGCGCCGCCCTCGCCCGCGCCGAACTCCAGATCGCCCTCGGCACCCTGCTCACCCGGCTGCCCGGCCTGCATCTCGCCATTGAAGCCGAGGACATCGAGTGGATCCCCGCCGTCCTCGGTCGCGGCACCAACAGCCTGCCCGTCGGCTACGACCGACGCCTCTGACACCGACGTAACGCAGACCGTGTCCGGCCACACCGGCCGGACCGGTCTCGGCTGACCCAAACCCGCTGACCACTGGCGCCTGGCGTGCATTCCCGCCACGGCGCCATGTCGACATGCCCTCGTACTCCCGGAGGAACGACATGCCCCTGACGATCCCGTCAGACGCCCTCCCCACCCGCATCGGCACCGAGATCCTCAACCTGCTCCTGCCGCATCACCGCACGACCGGTCGCGCTCCCGTTCCCGCCCCCGCGGAAGCGTTCCACCATCAGCTGCGCCGCATCACCGACTTCGTACACGAGGGCGCCCCGGTCGTCTTCACCCTGCCCGGCTTCCCCTGCAAGTCCCCCAACCCCGCCAAGGTCCTCGGTCACCTCCCCGACCAGGGCGAACGCCTCTCCCTGACGTTCCTGAACACCCTGTGCACCGAGATCGAGCGGATCTACCCGCCCGGGGCACGCGTGATCATCTGCTCCGACGGCCACGTCTTCGGCGACCTCATCCACGTCCCCGACCACCACATCGACGCATACGCCGACGACCTTCGAATACAGATGGCCCAACTGGGCCTGGACAGACTGTCCGTCTTCGACCTCCGCGACATCCTCGGCGACCTCCCGCACGACACAAAACGCGCCCGAGTCCACGACCGGTACGCCCCTGCCCTGGACGCTCTGCGTACCGAGGTCCGTGCCGACGACCAGGCCCTCGCCCTCTACCGGGGCATCACGCGCTTCCTCGTCGAGGACACCTCCGACTGGACCGGCACCCGCTCCGCCCTCCAACGCAGCTGCCGGCAACGCGCCTACGGCGTCATCCAGCGCAGCCGCGCCTGGGGCGACCTGATCGCCGAGCACCACCCCCACGCCGTACGCCTCTCGATCCACCCGCAACCCGTCGGCGGCCCGAAATTCGGCATCCGCCTCCTCGATGCCCGCGACGCCTGGACCACCCCCTGGCACTCCGCCGCACTCCACCGCGCCGACGGCACCTGGACGCTCATGCCCCGAGCGGCGGCGGCCCGGCTGGGCCATCTGATCCAACAGGACGGCAGGCCCAGCCACTTCGTGCACAACTGATCAGGCCGGGGTCACGGCGACAGCCACTGTGCCGTCAGCCGGTGTCCGCGGCGCGGGCGCTCCAGCGCTCCTCGACCTTGGCCAGACGCCAGTAGGCGACGGCCACGGCCCAGACGACCACGAACAGGCCGGCGATCACGTAGCCGACGTTGTCCAGGTCCAGGCCCGCGATCCAGCCGGATACGTCATCGCTCAGGCCCAGCTTGTCGTGCAGCACGCCGACCAGCTCGATCGTGCCGACGAAGAAGGCGACGGCGATGGACAGGCCGGTGATGGTGAGGTTGTAGAACACCTTGCGGACGGGGTTCGAGAAGGCCCACTGGTAGGCGAAGTTCATGAACGTGCCGTCGAGGGTGTCGAAAAGGCTCATGCCGGCGGCGAATAGAAGGGGCAGGCACAGAACCGCGTACCAGGGCAGGCCGGCGGCGGCACCGTTGCCGGCCAGGGCGAGCAGCAGAACCTCGGTCGAGGTGTCGAAGCCGATGCCGAAGAGGAAGCCGAGAGGGAACATCTGACCCGGTCGGCGGATCGACCTGGTGAACCGGCCCAGGAGGCGGTTCATGAAGCCGCGCGAGTCCAGGTGCGCTTCCAGCTCCGCCTCGTCGTAACGTCCGGCGCGCATGGCCTTGAAGACGCGCATGATGCCGAACAGCGCGACGAGGTTGAGGGCGGCGATGAGGTACAGGAAGCTGCCGGAGACCGTGGTGCCGACGGTGCCGAGGACTTGATGGGTGCGGGAGCTGTCGTTCATCAGGGTGCCGGCCAGCTTGGCGCCCCCGGCGACCAGCGCGGCCATGACGACCACCACGCTGGAGTGTCCGAGCGCGAACCAGAAGCCCACCGACACGGGCCGCTTGCCGTCGGCCATGAGCTTCCGGGTGGTGTTGTCGATCGCGGCGATGTGGTCGGCGTCGAAGGCATGCCGCATGCCGAGGGTGTAGGCGGTGATGCCCAGCCCGACGCCGAACGCCTTGGTGCCGACCTCGTAGTGGTGCGGGACCACGAGCAGGAAGAGGATCCCGAAGGCGACCACGTGCAGAGCGACGATCACGGCCAGGAGGCCGGCGGTTCGGACGGTGTCCTCGCGGCGCCAGCGGAAGGACGGGGCGGCATCGGTTTCGGGCACGCCTTCGGACAGGGTCATACGGTCACGCTCCAGCACCTCGTGGATCAGCTTCGTGCTGCCGTGGCCGGTCTCCTGGCTGACGGGTCACCGCGCCCGCCCCTGCCTTCCCGGCCGCGAGGCCAGTGGCAATGTATGGGGCGGGAACTCCCCGATCACAGTGGCGAGGGCCGCTCCGGACTGAGCCCCTGGGGGCTGTCACCGGTCTTCCCGAACACCACGGCCTGCTCAGCCTAGAAGGCGGCGAGTGCCAGCTGCAAGGCTGCATATCTGAGCAGGTATAGAGGGGTGTTGAGGGTGAAACGTGGGCTGCGATGATGCCTGCATGCATCTCGTCCCCGCGGAACGTGCCGGGCAGCGCACCATCGACGGCCATCGAGTCTGCGACGCCATCGCCGCCGTCGGCGAGCCCGAGCACGTACGCGCCTGGGCCGACCGCTTCTCCCTGCTCTCCGATCCCCGACGCCTGTCCCTGCTGCTCGCCCTTCACGAGGCCGGCCCCATCGCCGTGTCCGACCTCGCCGTCGCCACCGGGATGCGGGACACCGCCGTCTCCCAGGCCCTGCGCCTCCTGCGCACCGCAGGCATCGTCGAGGGCGAGAAGGACGGCCGGATCGTGCGCTACCGACTCGTCGACGGACCGGTTTCCGCGCTGCTGCGACACTGCACATCCGAGCCTGGGGGGCACGCTCCCGCAATCCCTTGACCGGTCACTCGACCAAGGTGGTGCTGCGTCAGGGACTCTCAGCTGAAGGCGAGCCCACGGAAAGCGTTGCGGACGTCGGTCAGCAGCGCGCGGTCGCGGGTGTCGTAGAGCTTGTTGGTCAGGAGAGTGGTGCGTGAACTGCCCCTTCTCTGCGCAGAAAGCCCCTCAGGGGCCTACTCTTATGCCCAGGCTCGTCCGGTCTGCCGGTATTCCTCCACCGGAATCGGGTCGACGCCGGTTCGCATGCGGGCGGTGTACAGCAGGCCGTCGAGGTGGTCGACTTCGTGGTGGATGAGGCGGGCGAGGCCGCGTTCGTAGACGGTGGTCGGGGTCTCGCCCGCCAGGGTGGTGGCTTCCACCGTGATCTTCAGCGGGCGGGGGACGAGGCCGCGTACGTCGAAGAAGCTGAGGCAGCCCTCGTACTGCTCGTCCGTCTCCTCGGAGCGGTTGGTGATGCGGGGGTTGAGCAGGATGACGGCCGGGGCGTCGTCGGGCGGCAGGACGACGGCCGCAGCGCGGGCGATGCCGATCTGGGGGGCGGGGATGCCCATGCCCTTGGCGAAGGGGTGGATCTGGCCGATGCCCTCGATGGCGGCGACGTGATCCCCAGATGGGACACCACTCCGCTGGGCCGCGTCCAGTTCGAGGACATCGCCGAGTGGCTCGCGGATCTGCTGTCCGGCGAGGCGACCGGCGGCAGAAAGCTCAGCCCCCGCTCGGTCCGCAAGGCGTACGTCGTCCTCAGCCGCGTTCTCGGCTACGCGGTCAAGGCCCGTCGTCTGGCGGTCAATCCGGCTGTCGGTGTTCCTCTGCCGAAGGCGGCGCCGGCTGACCACGTGTACCTGGACGACATGCAGGTCGACGCGCTGGCCAACGCGTCAGGTGCCTGCCGGGTGTTCATCCTGCTGCTGGCCTACACCGGCCTGCGCTGGGGTGAGGCGTCCGCGCTGAAGGTGGGCCGCGTCGACCTGGACGCCTGCCGGGCTCATATCGTCGAGGCGTACGCCGAGGACAACGGCAAGCTCTACCTCGACACCCCCAAGAACCACGAGCGCCGGTCCGTGCCGATCCCGCGGTTCCTGGCCGAGGAGCTGAAGCCCCACGTCCAAGGGCGGGGAGATGAGGAGTTGCTCCTCACCGCCCCACAGAGCGGACCGCTGCGGGCCCGCAACTTCCGTCAGCGGTTCTTCGCGCCGGCGGTCGTGAAGGCCGGGCTGGGGCACCTCAAGGTCACCCGCACAAGCTGCGGCACACGGCGGCTTCGCCGGCCATCGCCAGCGGCGCGGACGTCAACGTCGTCCAGACGATGCTGGGCCACAAGTCCGCGACGCTGACCCTGGACACGTACGGGCACCTCTTCCCGGACCGTCTGGACGAGGTCTCGAAGAAGATGCACAAGCGCCGCTCCAAGCAGCTGGCCAAGGCGAAGGCCAAGCTGGAGAAGGCGGAGAGGAAGGCCCGCAAGGCCGCCGAGGAGGTGGCCGCCCTGGAGGATCCCGCAGCGTGATGTGTGCCTTACGCGTGCTGGGTATGACAGCAGGGGTCGCTTCGGCGGGGCGGTGAAGCGACCCCTGCTTTCGGGCTGCTAGGGCAGGTCACGTCGGACCAACGCCTGAGCGAACGGTTCTCCGGCGGCCCGGGCGTAGGCCATCCGCTCGCGCACCTCGCCGAGGGTGCGTGGGCGGTAGCCGGGGCCGCCGCAACAGCTCTTGTGGAAGCGCACACCGGCGTGGAGCAGTACGGAGAGGGTGCGCCAGGCAGCGGTGTCCCGTCTCTTGGGTGCGGCGAAGGCGGAGCCGACGTGGATCAGTGGTTCGGCGCAGCGTGGACAGACCCGGTCGTGGTCGTGGTAGCCCGGGTAGGGCTGCTTGTACGAGGCCCGGCAGGGCAGGCAAACGTACGAGGTCTTTCCATGGGCCATGCGGCCAGGGTAGGCCCGCAGCAGGGTCGGGCTCGACAGATTTCCGGCATGCTGCACAGCTCTTCAATAGAGGTGGGGCGGCGACGGCCGACCGTACTTGCTTCTACTCGCCGCCTCGGAGTGCTGCGTCGATGGCGTCAGCAGCGTCCCTCGCGGCCAGCTCGCTGATCTCCCTGGGGACCTCGCGGTCGTCATACACGAAGAGTCTTGCGCCGACGACGTGGGTCTTCGGGTGCCAGCAGAGACGACGGCCCGCCTCGCGTGCAGCACGACGGACGTCCTTCAGTTCGCCCATCTCCGCAAGATCGCCGCTGCTCAGGATCAGCTGCCCGTGGTAGCCCCGGTAGCGAGGCTTCAGCGAAGCCCGCATCAGGCCCTCCAAGCGGTCGACCAGCTTCTCGTACCGGCGCCCGGCCAGCTCGTCCTTCGCGGACATCTCGCACAGCTCCCCGCCTCTGCCCGCAGCCGCATGTGTGCCATATGTGTGCTGCAAGCGCAGGGCCCCTCCCGTCCGCTGGACGGAAGGGGCCCTGACCTGGTGTTTCTCTGTGCCCCCGGCAGGATTCGAACCTGCGACACCCGCTTTAGGAGTGGGATCGAATCCTTGCCGGGGGTGCCTGGCGCTGCCGCGCGGTGCTGTTTCCCCTGGTCGGAACCGCATGGCAAGCCACTTGATCCGGCTCATGCCGCTCTGTATCGGGCTGTCCGCTCACGCATCGCTCACGCGCAGTCGGCTGCTCAGCAGCGAGTGATCAGATCTGGCCGAGGTCGATCTCCACCGGGAAGGGGGCCGCTGCCTTGAGGACGCCGGTGAACACGTCTCCGTCCCGGTAGGTCTTCGTCGCGGGGTCGAGGAGGTAGGTGTACACGAGAGGAACGCCTGTCGCGGCCTGCTCGATCCTCCAGTAGAAGCCGATGCCCGCCTTGGCGTACTGGTCGACCTTCACGATCCGGTCGGTGGTCTCCGAGCCTGGCGACACCACCTCCGCGACCAGCAGCACGTGCTCAGGGCGGGTGGGGGTGATGTCGATCGTGTCCGCGCGGTACACGACGACGTCCGGGCGGCGATTGGTGAGCGGGACGTCCTGAAGCCGGACGTCGAAGTCCGTGTCAGCGTTCCACTCCGGGCCCGAGGCGGCATCCAGGGCGTTCGCCAGAATCCGGGCCAGCCGGTTGTGCCGCTTGGACGCACTCGGACTCACGACGATCATCCCGTCCACGATCTCGATGCCGGCGCACTGCTCCTCGGACCAGGACTCGTACTCCTCCGCCGTGATCTGCTCATGCATCCACGCCGGGGCCATCATCTCGGCCGTCATGAAGCACCTCCCAGACACTGTGCTGCGGGCCCGATCCCGCTGGGTTCAGCGTACGGTCTGCCGTCCGTCCGGCACGCTGATCTCGCTCACATGAGGTGCACGCCGAGAAGTTCAGTCTGGCCTGAACCGGAAAGGGGCCCGACGCCCAGACCTGCGCATACAGACCCGCTACCGGCCGACCAGCACCTGTCGCTCACGCAAAACGGCCCCGGACGAGGAGTCCGAGGCCGAATAGAGCGCCTCCCTGGAAGGAGAAACCCCAGTTCAACGGCGTACTGCATGGTGCCCCGGCATGATTCGAACGTGCGACAGCCGCTTTAGGAGTGGGACCGAATCCTTGCCGGGTGGTTCCTCGTCGTGCCGGGTAGCGAGCATGCTGCCGCACTCGACATCCTCATCCTGGGGCCGGGGAGCGAGCGGGTCTGACCAGGGGCGTGCCATTGTTGAACCCGTTGATGACCGGTTGGCGCGGGGGGAACGGCGTGCGGCTGTCGCGGGACATCACTGGGTGGGCGTTCATGGTGGAGGTGGACGGTGTCCGGCATGCCGGACTGGCGGTAGGGCTGGCTGGCATCAGCCCGTTCACCGCCGGTGACGGGGCCGGAGGCAGCCTGTTCACCCGCGCGAATGGCTGGTGGAGCCTCCCGGTGCTCCTCTCGCTGAACGACCTGCCCCTCGGCCACCCTGTCGATCACAGGTGGTGTGTCACACAGGATGACGGAGGCGTGCTATCCGTCCTCAGCCCAGACGGCGCGTACTTTGTGCACGACCTCCGCCTGGAAGTGCCGCCGGGCTGGCGGGAGACGGTGATCGCCTCAGGTTCGGTCATGCTGGTCGTCTCCCATGTGCTGCCTACCACGGACGATGCGATCGGCGCGCTCGACTTCGAAACGCGGCAGGGGATGGTGTGCGCCGGCCCAGTGCGTTTCGGTGAGCCGGGCTACGGACCGCGTGATGAGGAGGGAGGCACGCCGACGGCCAGGTTCCTCATCGACCCGGTCGGCACGCTGATGGAGCTGGCACATTACGTGTGCGACCGGATCCTGTCGTTGTCCGAGGCGAAGCAACAGGCGCGCGAACTGGAGCAGACGCGACAAGCCCTGGCGGAACAGACGGACCAAGCGCTGCCCGCCGAGGCGATGGTGGAACTGCTGTTCCGGGACGAGTTCCTCGACCACCGCGGTCTGGCCGAGCTCATGTATATCTACTGGAGGCTGGTCGCCGAGGTCGCCGACGCCTGCGGGGCGGAGGCCGCCTGGCGGGACGCGGCGCTTCGTACCGTCGAGTCGGCCGTCCACCTGGTGGCGGACCGGTGCGATCGCGCGGTGTTCGAGGAAGCCGACGCGGTGTCGTCACGGCTGATCGACAAACTGAGCGATCCCGCCGAACTGGAAGCCGGGCTGCTGGCCGCCGCCCGGTTGCGTATGGCCACCCGGGGAGCGGAGGACTTCGCCGCCGATCACTACGCCCGCGGGATGCGTACCGTCTGGTCCGCTCGGCTGGACGCGGATCTGTACCGCACGTGGTTCACCGACGAGGAGCCCTTCCAGGCCGAGTCCCACCGGCTGGTGGCGGAGGCGGGACACTTGGTGCTGCGCGCTCTGGAGCTGGACGGCGGGAAGCGAAAGCCCCGGCTCCTGGCTTCGTTGGCGCAGTTCCTCGCGGACGGAGAGGGAGTTCACCGGGATGCCGCCGGCGCCGCGCTGTCGGCATGGCTCGACTCGTCGACCGCCGACGATCCGGATGTCGCCCTGTTCCTACTCAGGGTGCTGAATGAGATTCCCCCGGACATGGTCGACGGGTTCCCCAGGGCGGTGTTCGGGTCGTCCTTGACCGATTTCGTAGCCGCTCATGGCAGCAACGTAACCGCGAAGGTGATCAGCCAGGGCGTCAACCTGGCCCGGGAACGCGCCGACCGGCCGCTGCTGCGCACC
Organism: Streptomyces sp. IMTB 2501; assembly: GCF_001953885.1. Taxonomy (GTDB): domain Bacteria; phylum Actinomycetota; class Actinomycetes; order Streptomycetales; family Streptomycetaceae; genus Streptomyces. The sequence goes on from NZ_MQUS01000050.1 coordinate 40,908, forward strand.
GTGCTGAACTGGGCAGAGCAGCTCGGCGTCCACTGGGACCACGCCCACCGCAGGCAGTTGACCGAGGCACGGCTCCACGTGTTGCCCGACGACCCCACCGACTGCCCGGGGCCCGACCATCCGCTTGCGGCGTCGTTCCCGCAATCCTGGACCCCGACGCAGCGGTCGGCGGCGCTGCTGCATGCGGCCGCACATGCCCGCGACCTGCGGCAGCCGACGCTGGGACTAACCCTCCTGCGGCAGGCGGGCGACGTACGGAGCGAAGAAGCCAGACTGCTGACGGCGGACCTGTACTACCAGTCGGCCCAGGCGGGCGAGCCGGTCTCCAGCCCTGTCCCGTTCCCGTGGGGTTACTACACGTACGCGGCACTCGGCTACGCCTCGCTCGGCTTCGAGGAACTGGCGAGGGCGAGCCTGGTGCCGTTAGTGCAGCAGGTGGGCAACCTCCGCGGCGAAGAACTCAAGGCAGCGCTGTCCGCGATCATCGTGGACGTGCCGAACTTCGACACGAGCCGCGCGCCTGAACTCGGCGGGGTACTGCGCGACCTCGTGCACTCGGCGGTCTGGCAGCTCAGCGCGGAATCCGAGACCCTACCGCTGGGGCTGATGCTCGGTCTGCAGCAGGCGGGCAAGGGACCGGAGCTGGGCGCATGGTGGCGGATCGACGGTCCGCTCGCGCTGCCCGCGCACATCCAGCACTTTCACGGCAAGCTGCGCGACCTGGAGGAGCCCGCCGCCTCCCATGGCGCGTCTGGCGCGACGCCGCACCTGCTGAACGTACTGGACTCCGACCACCGTCCCGGCGGCCACGACACTCAGCAGATCGCCCGGAACGTGCGGTGGCGCATATCGTCGCTCATCGACGATGAGCTGAGTCGCCGCTCCGCACCGCTCATCGACGACCAGCACCTCTGGGCGAAGACGCACCAACTGCTGGACGACCGGACCGTACTGCTGACTTGGTTCCTGCCCGCCGCTGTGAGCGGCGCAGCCGTGCTTCTCGCGGTCACCAGGCAGGGCCGGGAGCTCGTCGTGCACCTGGGCGACGGCGCGGACGAGAACAACGACCGGCACCCGGTGGCGGACCGGGTCGAAGCGATCAGGACGGAGGTCGAACGCGACCCGCTGTTCGGCGACGTGACGCCGGAAGGCAGCCGACTGCTGCGGCAGCCGGGCGACATGCCGCTCGGCGGCAGCGAACTGTGGGACAAGTGGCGGGCCCAGGGCAAGGACCGGATCCTGGCCTGGCCGCACGGCGCGCTGCACTACCTGCCGCTACCGCTATGCCGCACCGAGGACCGGATGATCGCCGACGACTGGACGGTCACCACCATCGCCGGCCTCGAAGCCCTGACGCCCGCCGCGGGCCCCGTACGGCCGTGCCGCACCGCGGTGCTGGCCTCCGCCGACGGCGGCGTGCCCTACGGGCTGCACGCCGAACCGGCGCTGGAGGAGCACGCGCGGAAGGTCGCCGACGCGGTCGGCGCGGACGCTGTCACCGGGCCCGCGGCCACACGTGACAGGTTGCTCGCCGAACTGGCCACGGCGGACGTGGTCCACATCGCCGTACACGGGACGCTGGACCAGGACGCGCCGTGGATGCACTGCCTCTACCTCACCCCGGACCGTGACGACGACGGGCGAGTGTTCGCCTACGACTTCCTGGAGGCCGACCTGCGCGGTGTCCGCCTGATCACTCTCGCCGCGTGCGAGTCAGCGCTGGGCCGATTCGACTGCGCGGACAACGTCCGGGGCATCCCGTCGGCACTGATCACCGCTGGCGCGCAGGCCGTCGTCGGGTGTCTGTGGCCCGTACGCCCGGAGCCGACCACGTACTTCTACCACTACATGCACCATCGGGTCGCGCACGGCACGCACCCGGAGCGCGCCTTCCGCGAGGCCCAACTCGCCACCCGTGCCCGGCATCCCCACTACCGTGACTGGGGAGCGTTCACCTACCTGCATGGTCGGAGCAAGGGAGCCGTGGCATGACCGAGGTCCGGTTGCACGATGTCGAGCTCGTGCCGGAGCACACGCTCGGCAGCCCGGCCGACGACGAGCCGCTGCGCGGCAGGCTCACGTTCGGCTGGGACGTGTTGCCCGCCGACCACGAGGGTGTGCCCGCTCAGTGGGCGTCCTACGTCAAGGCAACGCCCGACCGTGAGTACCGGCAACTGCTGATGGTGTGCTCGTTCCGTCCGGAGACACCGGCCGGCAAAGGTGCGTTCCGCCACGCCTCCTTGGGGGTGGCACTGTCCACACCGGACGGCCCGGCACGGCCCGTCGCGCGGCTGATCGACCCCGGCGAGCGCACCCGTCCGGTCGTCGGCTCCGGCATGGGCATGAGCTTCACGGTCAAGGCAGGTCTGCTGGACGTGGGCGTGGAGAAGCCGCCGGGCGCGGGGCCGGAGAGGGACGAGTGGATCGTCCGCGGCCATGGCGCGTCCCAGCCGAATCCGCAGTGGGAGTTCCGCCGAGTCAAGAGTTTCCCGTTGGTCGGCGACCACCCGGTGGCCGCGCTGGTGGAACTCGTGCCCGACCGGCTGAACACGGCGGCGGTGCTGGTGACGGCAGAGCTGGAGCACCGCAGCCGGGGGATCCGCCGCTACCGGGCACGGCTCGCACCGTCGCCGCATGCCATCGTGCTGGCGGGGTGACCCGGCCGCATTCCGTCAGTGGTGGGCCCTGCGCTGAGCAGCGACGCGACACAGCCCTCGGAACTCGTCCCCGACGCCGGCTGAGTGATTGGCGGGGCTGCACAGTCGACTGCTAATCGCTGGAGGCTGGTTGGTGAGCGCACCGCTCACCCAAACGGCCCCGGACGAGGGGCGAATTCGCGTGGTCGTTGCAACACGTGGTCGGTTGATCAGGCCGCGAGCAGTTTAGACAGGCGCTCGGCTGGGGTTTCCCAGCCGAGCGTCTTGCGTGGCCGGCTGTTGAGTTCGGCAGCGACCGTCTCCAGCT
>NZ_MQUS01000037.1 GCF_001953885.1 Streptomyces sp. IMTB 2501
AGGAACAGTTCCCGGCGCCGGAAGGCGGCGAGACGGCGAAAGCCCGCCAGGTCGACCATGCGGACCGCGGCGTAGACGACGAGTGCCCCGAGCACGGCCGCCGGTACGCGGCCCAGCAGGGGGCTGAGGAACAGCAGGACTGCCAGGACGAGCGCTCCCGCGACCAGCGAGTACGCCTGGCTGCGGGCACCCGCGGAAGCCGCGAGCGCCGTGCGGCTGGCGCTGCTGCTGACGGGGAAGCCGTGCAGCACGCCGGCGCCCAGATTGGCGACGCCCAGGGCCAGGAACTCCCTGTTGGAGTCGAGCGCGCGCGTCCCCGCGTCGCCGTGGTCCACGAACGCCCGCCCGGTCAGGATCATGTCGGTGTACGCCACCACGAGCACACCCAGCGCGGGCAGCACCAGACGGGGCAGCTCGCTGAGCGATGGGAACGCGAGGTCCGGAAGCCCGGACGGCACCGTGCCGATGACCGCAACGCCGTACCGGGTGTCGAGGCCCCATGTGACCACGGCGGCCGTCGCGAGGACCACCGCGAGGAGCGGTCCGGGAAGCGCGGGGAGGAAACGGGCCGCGGCGAAGAGGAACACGAGGGCTGCGGCGGACAGGACCACGGTGGCCGGGTGGATCCGCGGCAGGTGTGCGAAGAACGAGACCAGTTGAGGGAAGAACGCCGAACCGCCGACGGGCGCTCCCGTGAGCCGGGTCAGCTGGTCCACCGCCATGATCAGGGCGACCCCGGCGAGATAGCCGATCAGCACCGGGCGCGAGAGCAGGTCCGCGAGGAAGCCGAGACGGACCACCCTCGCGGCCAGGCACAGCAGCCCGACCGTGACGGCGAGAGCGGCCGCCAGTGAGGCGTAGCGGCCCGGGTCGCCGGCGGCCACGGGGCCCACCACAGTGGCCGTCATCAGCGCGGTGGTGGACTCGGGGCCCACCGACAGCAGGCGTGAGGTGCCGAGCAGCGCGTACAGGGCGAGTGGCGGCAGGACCGCCCACAGTCCCGTGACCGGCGGCAGCCCGGCCACCGCCGCGTACGCCATGACCTGCGGCACGAGATAGGCGGCCACCGTCACGCCGGCGGGCAGATCACCCCTCAGCCATGACCGCGGGTGGACGAGCAGGGTGCCGAACCCGGCCGCCGAGAGCCGTCTCCCCGGCCCTCGCCGGCGCGCGCCTTCGGCCATGCGTCGCCCTTCGCCATCTGCTCCCGGCACCCACCGGTGTACGGGCCCCACTTTCTACACCTTCGCTCCCACACTGCACGCCCGACGAGTGCCTTTGACAGGGCCGTTCCGCCCCATTGGCGGTGCCCTCCGGTAGTCGCCACGGCCCACACGGAAGGACGACGGGGAGGCGCGCGGCGCGGGACGAGGCGCGCGGCGCGTCAGGCCGTGGCAGAGGGATTCTGGTCAACAGGCCGGTCGGTCCCGCAGAGGGACCTGCGGCCCATGACCGGCGACCGGAGACGTCAGCAGGCTGGTATCGGATCCCTCGTCCCGGGAGGTGGAGACCATGAGCCGAACCATCACCGTAGGCCTCGACGACTCGCCCGAAGGCCGGGCCGCCGCCGAATGGGCGGCCCGCGAAGCGCAGTTGCGCGGCCTGTCGCTGAAGATCCTGCACGTCTTGGAGCCCCTGCCCGCGCACGTGGCCCAGGCACCTCTGCTCGCTGCCGAGACCAGGCAGGACTGGTCCGAGAGCATCCCGGTCGAGGCCGCGGAGGGCCTCCGGCTGCGCCACCCAGGCCTGGAGGTGAGCACCGACCGGGTCGCCGGCAAGCCCGCCGAGGTCCTTGCCGAGGCAGCGGAAGCAGCGGAGCTGCTGGTGTTGGGCTCACGGGGCTTCGGCGGGGTCGGCGGGTTCATGGTCGGCTCGGTGAGCCTCTCTGTCATCGCCCGTGCCACTCGTCCGGTGGTGCTGGTCCGTGCCGGAGAGCAGGCCGCCGACGAGCACCAGACGGACCCCGTGGGCATCCCGTCCGCAGCGACCCCCTTCCGGCCCGTCGTCGTCGGCGTCGACACCGGTGCCCCGGACGAGACGCTGCTGGAGTTCGCCTTCGACGCCGCCGAGCGCCGCAGTGCGTCGTTGAGGGTCGTGCACGGCTGGAGCGAGCCGTCCACGTCCTTCTACCGCTTCTACGGTGACGCCGAACTCTTCGGCACGATCGCACGTCGGCAGGCCACCCTCCTGACCGATGTACTGCGTCCCTGGCGGGAGAAGTTCCCGAACGTCGACGTGATCGAGACGAGCCGCGCCGGCAGTGCCGCGCAGGTGCTCGTCAACGCTTCCCGAGACGCCTGCCTGGCGGTCGTGGACCGGCGGATCCGCACCGGTGCTCTCGGCGCCCACATCGGCCACGTCACCCACGCCGTCCTGCACCACGTCGTCGCGCCCGTCGCCGTGGTCGCGCACGACTGACCCGTGGCGAGGGGAAGAACGAGGAGAGGAACGAGGAGAAGGAACATGGCGGATCTTCCGATCGTCGTCGGCGTGGACGGCTCCGAGGCGAGCCTGCGGGCCGTGGACTGGGCGGCCGACGAGGCCGCGCTGCGCGGGGCGTCGCTCCGGCTGGTGTACGCCTCCCTCTGGGACCGTTACGAAGGCGCTTTGCTCGCGCAGGAACTCGGCAAACCGGTGGAGGAGGTGATGGCTCGGGACGTCGTCGGCGCCGCCCGGGAACGGGCCGAGCGCCGCCGACCGGGTGTGAAGGTCACCACCGCGGTGCTGCCCGAGGAGCCGGAGTACGGGCTCGTCCACGAGAGTCGCCTCGCCCTCGCCGTCGTCCTGGGCTGCCGAGGCCGCAGCGGGATCGCCGAGGCACTCCTCGGGTCCGTCAGCCTGATGGTCGCCGGGCACGCGCACTGCCCGGTCGTCGTGCTGCGCGGCAGCCACGACAACCAGGCCCGCGCCGGGATCCACGGCCGTATCGCCGTCGGCGTCGGCGAGAAACCGGCGGGCTCGTCCGCCGTTCGGTTCGCCACCGAGGAAGCCGGACTGCGCGGAGTGTCCTTGGAAGCCGTACGGGCCTGGCGCCGCCCCGCGCACGCGACCACCGGCCACCCGCTGCTCGCCGGTGAGCCGGTGCACCTTTACGAGCGGCAGGCCGTCGAGGCGTTGGAGGAAGCCCTGCGGGACGCACCGGCCGACCTTGATGTGCGGCGCCACAGCGTCGAGGGCCGTGCCCGCGACGTCCTGATCGCCGCGTCCTACGAGGCCGATCTGCTCGTCGTTGGCGCCCGGCGTCGGCACGGTCACTTCGGGCTCCAGCTCGGCCGTGTCGCCCACGGCGTACTGCATCACGCGGCGTGCCCGGTGGCAGTCGTACCCGAACTTCACTGACATTACTGGCAAGTTGGTCGGGACCTGCAGTCCTGACGGACCATGACCAGCCACAGCGCCCGCCAGTGCGGACCCTGTCACCTGGGGCTGCCCGCCGCGGCCGAGGACTTCGCGGCGCTGGCCGCCGGACGTGCCGAGCCCGGTCTGATGTCCCGGTTGCGCCGTCGCACCGGTTTGCTGCCCTAGCGCGGAGCCTGCCGCCACCCGGACGGCGCCGCCAGCCTCGCCGCCTCCGCCCTGTGCGCCTTCGCCGACGACGTCGACGTCGTCCACCACATCGCCCACGGCCCTTGCCCCGCCGCTCACCAGCCACCCCTCATCCCCGTACCACCCACAACGCCCCCGGAGACATGGTGATGACCAGTACCCGAAGCCTGCGCGTCAACCGCATCACCTGCACCGGTGAGGGCCTGTGCGCTGAACTCCTGCCCGAACTGATCGACCTCGACGAATGGGGCTACCCCATCCTCAAAGACCGGACCGTGCCCGACCCACTGCGCACCCACGCCCGCCGAGCCGTCGCCGCCTGCCCCCGCCTGGCCCTCCACACCGACCGGGGCCGGCCATGACCGGCACGCACATGCACCGTCCGCATGACCCTGAAGCAGGGCCGGACGTCCCCTCCCGCCAGCACTGGGTGGCGCGATGTGCTGGATGGGGATCCGTCCCACGAACGCCGCGCCGAACGGACCGAGGTACGCCATGACCCACCGCACCTTCGCCACACGGCTGAGCCGCCCGACCGCGGCGGTGGCGTCCCCACGGCTCGAACCCGTCCTCCTGGCCGTCACCGCGACGGCCCTGATCACCGGTGGCATCGCCTGGCTGACCGGTGCCGGTGACCTCGCCGATCTCTTCTGGGGGCTGGGCACCCTCTCCGCCGTCATCCCCGCCGTGGGATGGGTGCTCGCCGCACTGCGGCATGGCCACACGGGCGTCGACCTCATCGCCGTCCTCGCGCTCGGCGGCACCCTGGCCGTCCACGAGTACCTGGCCGGTGCGCTGATCGCCCTGATGCTCGCCACCGGCCGCACCCTGGAAGCCGCAGCCCAGCGGCGGGCCTCCCACGACCTGCGTGCCCTGCTGGAGCACGCACCGCGCTTCGCGCGCCGGCGCACCGACGCCGGGGTGACCCCGGTGCCGCTGGCCGACGTCGTCGTCGGCGACCTGCTCGTCGTCGGCCCAGGAGAGGTCGTGCCCGTCGACGGCCGGGTGCAGAGCGACACCGCCGTCCTCGACGAGTCCGTCCTCACCGGTGAGGCCCTACACGTCGAGCGGGGCCGCGATGAGACGGTGCGCAGTGGCGGGGTGAACGCCGGCGGTGCCTTCGAGCTGCGCGCCACGGCCACCGAGCAGGACAGCACCTACGCCGGGATCGTCCGGCTGGCCCGGCAGGCCGGCGCCGAGTCCGCGCCCGTCGTGCGGCTGGCCGATCGCTATGCCGCCTGGTTCCTGCCCTTGTCTCTCGCAGTGGCGGGCCTGGCCTGGCTGATCAGCGGATCCGCAGTGCGCGCGGTCGCCGTCCTGGTGGTCGCCACTCCCTGTCCGCTGCTGCTGGCCGCTCCTGTCGCGATCGTCTCAGGCCTGTCCCGCGCCTCCCGTCTGGGCGTCGTCATCCGCGACGGCGGCGCTCTGGAGAACCTCGGCCGCGCCCGCACCCTCCTGCTGGACAAGACCGGCACCCTCACCCGCGGCCGGCCCCGCGTCCTCGACGTCACCGCCGTGCCCGACGTCAAAGCCGCAGAGGTGCTGCGCCTCGCTGCCTCCCTCGACCAGTTCTCGCCGCATGTCCTCGCCCAGGCCATTGTCGACACCGCCCGCGAACGCGGACTGGCTCTCTCGGTCCCGACGGACGTCACCGAGGAACCCGGCCGGGGCGTCACCGGAAATGTGGACGGGCACCAGATCTCCGTCGGTCGGCTGGGCGCCTCGACCGCCCGGCCGGGCTGGGCGAAGACGGTCGACAACCGCGCTCTGCTCGACGGTGCGGCCGTCGCCTGGCTCACCGTCGACGGACAGTTGGTCGGCGCCGTCCTGCTGCGCGATCCTGTGCGTCACGACGCGCCGCGTACCCTGCGTCACCTGCGCGCGGCGGGCATTGAACGGCTGCTGATGCTCACGGGCGACCGCGCCGCACCCGCCCACGAAGTCGCCGCCGTCCTCGGACTGGACGACGTACACGCCGAACTCGGCCCCGCCGACAAGGTCGCCGCCGTACGCGCCGAACGCGAACGCGCTGTCACCGTGATGGTCGGCGACGGCGTCAACGACGCCCCCGCCCTCGCCGCCGCCGACATCGGCGTCGCCATGGGCGCCTGTGGCTCCACCGCCTCCTCCGAAGCCGCCGACGTCGTCCTGACCACCGACCGCGTCGACCGCCTCGCCGACGCCGTCACCATCGCCCAACGCGCCCGGCACATCGCCGTACAGAGCGCCCTCGGCGGCATGCTCATGTCCCTGGCCGCCATGGCCGCGGCCACCGCGGGCCTGCTCCTGCCAGCCGCCGGAGCCCTGCTCCAGGAGGGCATCGACGCCGCCGTCATCCTCAACGCCCTGCGTGCCCTGCGCGTCGACCAGGCCGTGCGTCCGGCGCTCACCCCCGCCGCCGAAGCCCTCATCCACCGCTTCGCCGCCGAACACGACAACCTCCAGGACGTCCTCGACTCCGTACGCGACGCAGCCGACCGCCTCTCCGACAGCTCCGGCGCAACAGCCCTGGCAGCCGTGGAGGAGACACACCGGCTGCTGACCGAACGGCTGCTGCCGCACGAGTACGCCGAGGAACACGAGCTCTACCCCGCCCTCGCGCCGACGCTCGGCGGCCCCGAGGCCACCGCCACCATGAGCCGCGCCCACACCGAGATCGAGCGCCTCTCCCGCCGCATCGCCACCCACCTGCAACTGGCCCACGCGGACGGGAGCCTCTCCGCCGAACAACTCGACGACCTGCGCTCCTGCCTCTATGGCCTCAACACCGTGCTGCGCCTGCACTTCACCCAGGAAGAGGAGAACTACTTCTCCCTCGCCCCGTGAACGACGGCATGAGAGGGACTGCCGCAATCCAGCCCAGCCGGCCTTGGCCCCTTCACATTCTGTGCTGGGCCACCAGCCACCCCTTGGACTGCTCTTGGCAAGGCGGGAACCCACCAGGAGTTTCAGATCTCGTGGTGGCGCTATCTGGTCCAGCCGGAGACCAGGTGGACTCCAGCGAGCGCGACGGCCACACCGTCACGGCGACCTGCCGACCACACCCTCCCCGCCCGCGACCCTCCTGGACCGGGTCCGGACCACGGCGGACGCCCCAGCCGCACCCGTCCTCCCCACCCCGGCGCCCAGCCGACTGCAGCCGGCACCCGCCGGACGCACAGCCGCGACCACCGCACGCATAGGTGCCCGCATCGTGCTTCTGACGACCATCGCCTCGCTCGCCGGCGCGGCAACGACCTTCGCCCTTACCCATTCCGATTACTTCGGCGACACCGGCGACCAGAGCGCCGCCGCTGGCAGCCTCTCCGCGACCACCGGCGCCACCCCCACCCCGTACTCCCCTCCATGCCCCCGCAACCGACCATGGCCCCCGGCTACACCACCGCCTACACGAACCTCCAACTCACCTCCCCCGACTCGGACTACGAGTTCGACCTCAAAGCCGGGAAGGTCACCCAGGACAACTCCACCTTCTACCTGGACCGCGCGGACGGCGAGTACATCTCCGATGACAGCGCCGCCTACATCCCACCAGCCGACTCCCTCACCCTCTCCGACTGCCTCAAGGGCATCGTCACCCAGCCCGCCTCCACCCTGCCCTTCACTACCCTGCGCGCAGGCCGCAGCTTCTGCGGCCGCTACCCGGGCGGCCAGGACATCGCCATCATCCGCACGCTCACCAACGGTTCGAACGACGGCTCGGTCAAGATCTCCCGCACCTACTACCGCCACTCCGCCTGAGCCTGACCAGCCGGTCGCTGTGTCCTCAGCGTGCCCTGATGTGCCCTCTCGACGGATGGTCGGGGTAAAGGTGCAGGTCAGAAGGCTTTTTTGGGGGGGTACTGTGCGATTGAGAATGATGTTCACGTGGACGGAGCCGGTGTGAGCCCAGTGATTGCTGCCCCAGCCGTGGTCAGCCGGGGCCGGACTGGTGCTCAGCGCGACCCGCCCGTCGACAACGATTGCGGCAGCGCCCATTCGCCTCATCCTCAGGGGATGGCGTCCTTCCGGTGAGGGAACGTGGGGGCGCACACTGCATGGGGCGTGTGACGTCACGACCGCTGTGCCCGATTTCCTCGCGGTACCGGGCACTGCCCTGGCCTCTTGGTTCGCGGCATCGCCCGGATCGTGACGGACGAGAGCGGGAAGCGGCGGTTCACCGAGCTGGCGTACAGCGCGTCTTGGGCGGGTGGCTCGCGTGACGCACGTGTAAGGATCGAGACGCACGCGGTGACCGGGCGACGGATCGGAGTCCGCAGGTCTTCCGCGCCTGGCCCGGCACCTTCTCCTCCATCCCGTTTTCGCCGGTGAGCTGTACACCCGTGACCAGGCCGGGGCGGATACGGACCGCGTGGTCCATGCCGGGCTGCGGCGCCCAGGGGTGCAGCAGGGACCGGATACGGGCCAGTTCGTGGGGATCGGTGACGAGGCGGGCGTACCCCGTGACCACCACGCTCCAGCCGAGGTGTGTGTCGGGGTCGATGGCGTCGGCCTCGTAGGCGACCACCACGCCGGTGCCGTCGCCCTGCTGTGCGTGAGAGGTCAGGGCCGCGCCTTCATGGGTGCGGATGACGATGTCGCCGTCGTCCAGGATGTGGTTGACCGGGCGGACGGTGGGCAGCGCCTGGCGGGTGAAGACGATCCGGCCCAGGGACACACTGCCCAGCAGTCGCAGTGCCTCGAACCGGTCGAGGTCGATGCGGCGGCATGACGTCTGGTTGTCCTGGGGCATGGCTGGACTCCGCTCACCTGCTGTCACCGGTGTCGGTCACGTCGAGAGCGGCCCGGCCGGCCTCTAGACGGGCCACCGGTACCCGGAACGGCGAGCAGGAGACGTAGTCCAGGCCGACGGCGTGGAAGAAGTGGATCGACTCCGGGTCGCCGCCGTGTTCGCCGCAGACGCCCGTCTGCAACTCCGGCCTGCTCTCACGGCCCTCCTCGACGGCGATGCGGACGAGTCGGCCCACGCCCTCGCGGTCGAGTGTCTCGAACGGCGAGGCGGCGAAGACGCCCTTGTCGAGGTAGGCGGAGAAGAACGCGGCCTCGACGTCGTCGCGGGAGAAGCCCCAGGTGGTCTGGGTGAGGTCGTTGGTGCCGAAGGAGAAGAACTCCGCCTCCTCGGCGATCCGGCCGGCCGTGAGCGCGGCCCGGGGCAGCTCGATCATCGTGCCGACAGGGCAGCGGACCGGCACACCAGTCTCCTCGCCGACCTCGGCCAGCACCCGCGCCACCTCCTTGCGGGCGAGCCGGAGTTCCTCGACCGAGCCGACGAGGGGGACCATGATCTCTGCCCGGGGCGAGCCTCCGGCGCGTACCCGCTCGGCCACCGCCTCGGCCACCGCCCGCACCTGGATCGCCACGAGCCCAGGCACCACGATCCCGAGCCGTACGCCGCGCAGGCCGAGCATCGGGTTCTCCTCGTGCATCCGGTTCACCGCGTCGAGCAACTCCAGGTCGTGGGCGTCCGGTTGTCCGCCCGAGGCCTCGACGGAGGCGACGCGTACCGCGAGTTCGGTGCGGTCGGGAAGGAACTCGTGCAACGGAGGGTCGAGGAGCCGGATGGTGACGGGCAGGCCGTCCATCGCCTCGAGCATGCCGGTGAAGTCCTGTCGCTGGAGCGGGAGAAGAGCCGCCAGTGCCTTGTCACGCCCGGCCTGGGTGCGGGAGAGGATCATCTCCTCGACCAGCTTGCGCCGTTCGCCGAGGAACATGTGCTCGGTGCGGCACAGCCCGATGCCCTGCGCTCCGAAGCGCCGGGCCCGCGTCGCGTCCTCGGGCATGTCGGCGTTGGCCCGCACCTCCAACCGGCGTACCGCGTCGGCGTGTTCCAGGGTCCGTGCCACCGCCGCGACCACTGCGTTGGCCTGCTCGCCGGACTCCAGATACCGCATCGTGGCGGAGGGGATGAGTGGGACCGCGCCCGTGTACACGTCACCGGTGGAGCCGTCCACCGAGATGAAGGTGCCCTCCTCGACGACCGTGCCGTCACGGGCCGTGAAGCGCCGCGCGCCGGTATTGACGGTGATGTCCTGCGCGCCGCACACGCAGACGCGGCCCATCCCACGTGCGACGACGGCCGCGTGGCTCGTCTTGCCGCCCCGACTGGTCAGCACCGCCTGCGCGGCGACCATGCCAGGCAGGTCGTCGGGCGTGGTCTCCTCGCGCACCAGTACCACCTGTTCACCGGTCTTGCCTCGCCGTACCGCCTCCGCGGAGTCGAAGACGGCCGTACCGGCTGCCGCGCCGGGCGAGGCGGGCACGCCGTGGGCGATCGCCGCGCCGGCCTTGTCGGTGTCGAAGCGGGGGAACATCAGCCGGCCGAGTTGTTCGCCGTGCACCCGCTTCAGTCCCTCGTCGGCGGTGATGAGCCCTTCCCCGACGAGTTCCGCGGCGATGGCGAAGGCGGCCTCGGCGGTGCGTTTGCCGATCCGGGTCTGCAGCATCCACAGGGTGCCGCGTTCGATGGTGAACTCGATGTCACACAGGTCGCGGTAGTGCCGCTCCAACGTCTGTGCGTGGTCGCGGAGTTGCCGATAGGAACGCGGGTCCAGCCGCTCCAGGTCGGCGAGAGGCACGGCGTCCCGGATGCCGGCAACCACGTCCTCGCCCTGGGCGTTCGCCAGGTAGTCGCCGTACAGTCCGGGGCGTCCGGTGGCCGGGTCGCGGGTGAAGGCGACGCCGCTGCCGGAGTCGGGGCCGAGGTTGCCGAACACCATGCGCTGTACGGTGACGGCGGTGCCGAGGTCGTCCGGGATGTGCTCGCGCCGCCGGTACAGGCGGGCCCGTTCGGCGTTCCAGGAGCGGAACACGGCGAGAATCGCCTGCTGCAGCTGTTGGGCGGGGGACTGCGGGAAGTCGCGTCCGGTCTCGTCTCGGACGAGCCGTTTGTACGTTTCCACCAGCCAGGCGAGGTCGGATACGTCCAGATGCAGGTCGTCGGGTGCGTCGCGGGCCTCTTTCAGCAGGGTCATGGCCTCGTCGAACAGGACCGGGTCGACGCCCATCACCGTGCTGCCGTACATCTGGATCAGTCGGCGGTACGAGTCCCAGGCGAACCGCTCGCTTCCGGACGCTTTCGCAAGGCCGAGCACGGAGGCGTCGTTCAGACCGATATCGAGGACCGTCTCCATCATGCCGGGCATGGAGAAGCGTGCACCGGAGCGGACGGAGACCAGCAGCGGGTCGTCGGGGTGCCCCAGCAGCCGACCGGCGGACTTCTCAAGCGTCGACAGGTGCCGGGACAGCTCCGCGGACATGCCTTCCGGCTCCTCACCGGTGGCCAGGAAGGCGCGACAGGCCTCCGTGGTAACGGTGAACCCGGGCGGCACCGGCAGGCCCAGCCGGGTCATCTCGGCCAGATTCGCGCCCTTGCCGCCGAGCAGGTCGGCCAGGTCCCGGTCGCCGTCCTGGAAGTCGTACACGTAATGGACCATGGCGGCACTCCTCGACAGTGCGATCTCCGTACGTGTCCAGCGTCGGCCGGGACCAGACGGCGGGGGAGGTGCCCACGGTCCCGCGCACGGGGCCGATCGGCCCCTCCCGGTTCGGACACGCCGGGCCGTCCCGGCCGGTGGCCGGTTGTTGATGCCGCGTATCGTCGCCCGCGGGGGAGGAATACCGTGGAGATGGCCCGTCGGTGCCGGTTCTGTTGGCCGCGGATGAGCACGGCGGGAACTCCCGAGGATCTCCACGATCTGATGCCGCAGCTGAAGCTCGGCGAGCTGCAGTCGCGGATCGATCGATGCTGTCCACGGTGCCCGGACCGTGCGGACAGCTTGCTGGGAGCCGCCCTCGCCGTGGGGCGGGAAGTGGATTTGAAAGACGCTCCGTGTTCCATCGTCGAAGCGGCCGCGACCCTCGTGGACGCCGAGTACGCGGGCCTCGGGGGCATCGAACCTGGCGGCAGGACCCTGTCGGGCTTCCACACCGTCGGTGTCACCGATGAGCAGGTCGCTGAGATCGGCGCCCTGCCGAGGGCCACGGCATCCTCGGCAAGATGATCCGCCACCCGGAGCCCCTGCGTCTGGAGAAGCTCTCCCAGCACCTCGCCTCGCATGGCTTCCCGCCCCATCACCCGCCGATGAACAGCTTCCTGGACGTGTCGATCCGGGTCCGCGATCAGGTCTTCGGCAACCTGTATCCGACCGAGAAGCGCGGTGGGCCGGCGCTCGACGAGGAGGATGCAGGCGGTCCTGCCCACGTTGGCGGTCGCCCCCGGTGTCGCCATCGACAACGCCCGTCTGTACGAGGACTCCCGGTTGCGTGAGCTCTGGCTGAGGGCGAACGCGGAGATCACCCTCAGCCTGATGTCCGGCAGCGAGCCCGCCGAGGCGCTGGACCTGATCGCCGAACGCGCCCGGGAGATCTCCGGCTCGGCGCCGGCCGCGGTCGCGATGCCTCTGGCGTAGGAGTGGACGCGAAGGCGCAACGGGGACTGGTGCCGCCCCTGGACCGGACCCTGATGGGGCTGGCGTTCTCGGTCGCCGCCCAGGTCGCCGGCGACGACGTCACCCACGACTCGCGGATCTCTCCCGAACCGCCGCGCTTCTGGGGCTCGGCCCTGCCGTAGCCATCCTCATCGGCACCGGCGAGGCATGTGCGCGTGGAGCGGCGCTGCCGGCCTGTGAGGCCGGTCGGCCGGTCTGCTCCGGTGAGGAGACGGAGACGCTGCTGGGGGTTTGCCGGGCAGGGGGGCGATCGCGATGGAGCTTGGGGAGCGGGCGGAACAGTTGGGCGGGCGGCTGGAGGACACCTGTGCGGACAGCGGCGGCACAGTGCCGGAGTGGCACGGCCTGCTGCCCGAGAAGTAGGCGTTCCTCATGGAGCGCGGGGCCGACGGGAGTGGTCTCGGGCCCACTCGGCCCATGACGCGGACGGCTTCCAGGCCACAGCCTGAAGGTGTCCGTCCGATGACGGCAGCCGAGCCTGTGGAGGACGCCATGAACGGCACTCCGACCGTGGTGAACGACGTGGTGGCCCACCGCGTTGTCGCGCTGTGCACCGGCACGCACTCCAAGGAGATCGTGCAGACCATGAGCGTGTGGCAGGTGAGCGCCATGCCCGTGCTGGACGACGTCGGCGTGGTCGTAGGTGTCGTCTCCGAGGCCGATCTGCTGCCCAAGGAGGAGTACCGCGACGGCGGCATCGGCCGGTAGGGCGGCTGGGGCAACCCGCCGACGTGGGCGAGGCGAACGCGGTGACCGCGGGTGAGCTCAGGACCGCCCCGGCTGTCACCGTGCGGCCCGACGCCACCCTCGGCCACGCCGCCCGCATCATGGCCCGCACTGGGGTGAAACGGCTGCCGGTCGTCGGGCTCGACGGCACTCTGAAAGGCATCGTCAGCCGCTCCGACCTGCTGAAGGTCTTTCTGCGGGACGACACCGACATCGCCGAGGAGGTGCGACGCGAGGTCGTCGTACGGCTCTTCGGCACGCACACCGACGCGATCCGTGTCGAGGTGTACGACGGAGTCGTCACGCTCGCCGGACGGGTCCACGAGAGCGCCCTCATCCCGCTGGCCGCTCGGCTTGCCCGGGTAGTGCCGGGCGTGGTCGACGTGGAGTGCGCACTGACCGGCCTGCCCCGCCACCCGGATCTCGACCCGGACCTCCCGGATACCGGCCAGGCCCGCACGGCATGAGACGGAGCCGTCGGCGCAGGACGGAGGCGGCGACGACGGCAGGAACAGCTCCCACGACGGTCACCCCGGTGCGGTTGTGGCACTGGCGGCGCAATCCGCTGCGGCGGCACAGCGATGTCGTCGAGAGCTGGATCGTGCTCGTCATCTGGAGGCCCGCGGTCCTGGCCGGGGTTGTCGCGGGCGTGGTGGCGGCGCGGGCCGTCGACCGGTCGACCCGGGTGCACGCGATGTCCGCCGTACTCACCGACAGCGCGGCGAGCACTCCGGCCACCGATGGCGGATACGACGACGGGCGGGTGTGGGCCGCCGTGCGCCGGACGGACACGGACGGCTCGACGCACGCGGGCCAGGTGAAGGTCTTCCCCGGCGCTCCCGCGGGCAGCCAGGTGACCGTGTGGAAGGACCGCTGGGACAGGGTGGTGTTCGCACCCGTCACCGGTGCCGCAGCGACACTGCAGGCGGCCATGACCGGTGTCCTCGTCGCCCCGTCGGTCGGTGCCATGGTCTGGAGCGCGGGCTGCGTGGTGCGCACCTGGCTCATCCGGCGGCGCATGGCCGAGTGGGACGAGGAGTGGAAGCAAATCGGACCGGAGTGGCGCAACTTGAACGACGGCAGAGGCTGAGCGCACATCACTCAGGCCGCCATGCCGTGGCACTCCGTTCTTCCACTGATCTCCGTCGCAGGCGGTTGCTCACGTCTCTTCCAGGGCGTTGGCTCATTCCGTGTCGGCCGCGGTGATCCGGCAGTCCACGCCCACGACGCCTTCGACCCCGTGCGCCAGGCGGGCGGCGAGGGGAATGCGGGCGGCGTCGCGTGCCTGCACCTGTCCGGTCAGGGTCGCGACGCCATCGGCGACGACGACGTGGACGGGCTCGGCGGGGGCCGGGAAAAGGGTGTCGACGACCTCGCGGCGGATTTCGTCGGCCAGGTCGTTGTCCGGGCGCAGGAATACTTTCAGCAGGTCTCCGCGGCTGACCACGGCTTCGAGCAGGCCCTCGGTGTTCACGACGGGCAGGCGCTTGACGTGCCGCAGCGCCATGATGCGCGCGGCCTCGGCGATCGTGGCGTCGGCGTGGACGGTGACGGCCGGCGCGCTCATCAGCTCCTCGGCGGTCAACGCACCGGCCTTCGCCAGATCGGGCAGCCGCTGCCGCTGGGTGAACCGGTCCGGATCGCTGTTCCGGAACTCCTCCTTGGGCAGCAGATCGGCCTCGGACACCACGCCGACCACCCGGCCGTCGCCCTCCAGCACGGGAAGGGCGCTGACCTGCCACTGTTCCATGCGCTCGACGATGTCCTTGAACAGGGCCTTGCGGCCGACGGCGACAACGGCGTGCGTCATCACGTCATTCACTCGGTACGGGCTGCTCTCCATGTTGTCCGCTTCCCGGGGCCGCGCGGTCATGTCAGGCTCCCGCTGCCGTAGGGGGCGTAGAGGTCGAGCAGCCGGACCCGGGAGGCGTGCAGTCGTTGGGCGACCACGCGACCGACCCAGACGGCGATCGCACGGCCGAACTCGGGATCCGCGGCGCACATCGCCCGCACGGCCTCGGCGTCGAACTCCCAGGTCCGTACCGGGCTGATCGCCTCGGCGCCCAGATGCCAGAGGTACGGCGGAAAATGCCACGACCAGCCGACCAGTTCGCCGTGCCCGAGGGTCTCGATGACGGCGGGCCGGCGGCCGGGCACATGCAGGTCGAGGGCAACGCTGCCGGTGCGCACGATCCAGAAGCGGTCGGCGTGTCGGCCTTCTTCGAACAGGCGGGTCCCGACCTCGAAGGAGACCTCGCGGTCGAGTTGCATCAGCCGTTCGCGGTGCACGGGCTCAAGGGCCGCGGTCAAGGTGGTGGCGGAAGTCATAGCACCGGCTCCCTTCATGGCTTCTGCTCCCAGCGTGGGTGCGCTCTGCCTCAGGGCGCCACGGGCCGCTCGGGCCCGGCCGAGGGCCCTTCGGCCCTGCGCGCGACATCGCAGCGAGACCCGCGACCACCGAGCCGGTCACGACATGACAGGACGGGAAGGGCGCCACCCGCTTCTCGCGGATCCGGATTGCACGGTGCACGGCTTCCGAGCCGTTTCCCCGCGTCTCCTACGGGTCCTTCCCGCCACTTCCAGCACACCACGGCAACCGGCTGCACACCAGGGCCGATCGGCCCCGATCAGGTGAGATACGCGAGGAGTCCACGCCATGACGACCACGCCCGGCGGCCTGGCGACCCGGCCGCCCGTACGTCACCGGCCCGCGCTGCTCACCTTCCTCGGCGGCGTGGGCACGGTCTCCGGCAGCAAGTTCCTGGTCGAGAGCGACCACGCCCGGGTCCTCGTCGACTGGGGCCCCTTCCAGGGCCTCGCCGACCTGCGGCGGCGGAACTGGCGCCCGCTGCCCTGCGACGCCGGTGACATCAAGGCCGTCGCCATCATCCACGCCCAGCTGGACCACTGCGGCTACCTGCCCCGGCTGGTCCGGCACGGCTTCCGCGGCCGGTTGGTCACCACCGAGTTCACCGCCCGTCTGAGGGAGATCGTGCTGTGCGAGAGCGCGAAACTCCCGTTGGAGGCCGCATTGCACGCCAGCGACCACGGCTGGTCCAAACACCGGCCCGCGCAGCCCCCTGTACTACGAGTCCGACGTCGATCGCACCCTCAAACTCCTCGCCCCCGTCCTGACTGGCACGGAGATCCAAGATGACCTTGTTCGTCCTCGTCGATCACTGGCAGGCCGCTGATGCGGTGCTCGCGAAGGAGGCGTATTACGTCCTTGAACGGAGTGCCATAGCGGACCGTCACGACGTCGTCGGGCATGGCGGCGCCGTCCTTGGTGGGTTCATGGCTGACCTCTGTCAGCGGGGGAGACCGTCAGCGCAGGCGGCGCAGATAGGGATCGTAGGGGAGACGTGGCACGAGCCGGACGCGGGCGTCGAGCGTGGTGATGCCGTGCGGCCCGGCCAGGACCGGGTTGAGGTCGGCCTCCGCCAGTTCGGGCAGGTCGGAAGCCATCCGGGAGAGCCGGTACAGCAGCTGTTCCAGGGCGCCGAGGTCGGCGGCGGGGCTGCCGGCGAAGCCGAACAGCAGCGGGGAGCAGCGCGGCGAGTTGAGTAGGTCGTGCACGTCGAGGCCGGTGAGCGGGGCGAGCCGTGCCGCGTGATCGGCGCTGCACGCTGTGTGGTGAGCACGTATGCACGCTGGACGGCTGCCATCCGGGTGCGCTTCGAAGGACACGCCACCCCCAAGGTGCCAGCCGTATGCTTCGTCGATCGAGCCTTCAACGACGGCGATGCGGGCCCCTAGTGACGGGAGGCCATTGGCCATTGTGTTGCTGACGATCACCGAGGCGGCGTGCGAACTCCTGGTTCCGGACGCGCAGGGGGCGATGACGCGTTGACGGCGTGGGCATCGTCTCTTCCGTCCGCAGGACTGTGTTCTTGGCGCAGGACGTCGAGGACGACGGAGCCGTCGACGGTCTCGCGGGTGACCAGTTGGCCGGCGAGGCTTTCCAGGGCGGACCGGTGGCCGCGCACCAGCGTGATCGCCCGCTGTTCGGCCTGGCGCAGCAGGCGGGCGACCTCCTCGTCGACGATGCGCTGGGTCTGCTCCGAATACGCCGGGCGACCGGGCTCGTCGGTGGTTTCACCGAGGAAGTTCGGGTGGGTGGAGGCGTACCCGATCGGGCCGAGTTCGGGGGAGAGGCCGAACTCGCGGACCATGCGGGTGGCGATCTGGGTCGCTCCGGCCAGGTCGTTGGCCGCTCCCGTCGATCCCTCACCGAAGACCACGAGCTCGGCCGCGCGCCCGCCCAGACGCACCGCCAGCAGGTCGGTCAGGTAACTCTCGCTGTACAAGTGGCGCTCCGCCTCGGGGAGTTGCTCGGTGACACCGAGGGTGACGCCGGCCGGCAGGATGGTGACCTTCGCCACCGGGTCGGCGTGCTCGCACAAGGCCGCGACCAGGGCGTGGCCCGATTCGTGGACCGCGACCGAGCGGCGTTCCTCGGGCAGCAGCGCGTTGGAGGACTCCCGGCGTCCCAGCAGCACACGATCGCGGGCGGCGTCCAGGTCGTGCGACTCGATCCGGGTACGGTTGTTCCGTACGGCGTTGATGGCCCCCTCGTTGACCAGGTTGGCGAGGTCCGCGCCGGAGAAGCCGGGCGTGGCGCGCGCCACGACGTTCAGGTCCACGTCCGGAGCCAGGGTCTTGTCACGGGCGTGGACGGCGAGGATCGATGCCCGCTCGGCCTGGTTGGGCAGCGGCACGGTGACCTGCCGGTCGAACCGCCCCGGGCGCAGCAGGGCCGGGTCGAGGGCGTCCGGCCGGTTAGTGGCGGCGAGGACGACGATGCCGCTGGACTGGTCGAAGCCGTCCATCTCGGACAGCAACTGGTTCAGGGTCTGCTCGCGCTCGTCGTTGCCGCCCAGCCGTGCCCCACCACCGCGACGGGATCCGAGCGCGTCGATCTCGTCGATGAAGATGATCGACGGAGCGCGTTTGCGGGCTTCGCCGAACAGGTCGCGCACCCGGGAGGCGCCGACGCCGACGAACATCTCCACGAACGCGGAGCCGGTCACCGACAGAAACGGCACGTCCGCCTCACCGGCGACGGCCCGCGCGAAGAGCGTCTTGCCGGTACCGGGCGGCCCCACCATGATCACGCCACGGGGGCCCTTGGCACCTGCGGCGGTGTACCGGGCGGGATTGCGCAGAAAGTCGACGACCTCACTGATCTCCTGCTTGACCCCGTCATAGCCGGCGATGTCGCCGAACCTGGTGGTGGGCCGCTCCGCCTCGATGATCTTCGCGCGTGAGCGTCCGATGGCGCTCAGCCCGCCGGTCACCGACCCCGCGGCCCGGCGCCCCATCCACACGAAAATGCCGATCAGCAACAGGAACGGCAGGAACGAGAAGACCACGGACAGCCATGCCGAACCGCCGCCGCTGCTCTGGCTGGCGGTGATCTTCACGTGGTGCGAGGTCAGCTGTTGCTGGAGCTGAGCCCCGGTACCCAGTGCGGTGGGGATCTGCGTGGTGAACTTCGTGCCGTCCTTCAGGGTGCCGCTGACCATGCCCTTGTCGTTGATGTCGACTGTCTGGACCTGGCTGGCACCGACCCTGCCGACGAAGTCGCTGTAGGACAGTGATGTCGTGTGTGGCCCGGACCGGGCGCGGGAGAGCAGCAGGACCATGACGAGCGTCATCAGGATCCACCAGAACATCCACCGTCCGCCGAACGGCTGCGGTTGCCGGGATGGAGGCGTGGGCGGTTCGCGCGGCGGCCCAGGTTTGGCGGGCGGCGTCAGGTGCCGGTGGGGCATCCGCACTCGTGTGATCACAGATCCCACGCCCTTCGGTCGTCATGAACCCCGTCTACCAGCCTCAACCCGGTCGTTCCTGGGTGGCAGGGGTCGAATGGCCCTGATGGGGCCGTCCGGTCGGAGCCTGCCAGACTTGCGGTCGGCCGCCGGTTGGCGATCGGAAGCCGACTGGCGGGTGTGCGCGTCGTCTCGCTGTCTCCACGACCTGGCAAGTCCGTCCATCCAGCGGACATCGCCTGCCTCGCACGTCTCGTTGACCAGACGTGGCAGCACAACGGCTGGGATCAGATGAGCCCTATGCGGCGTTGAGGGAGCAACTGCGGCTTGGACTGGCGCGCAGGGAGTCCGCGTTCATGGGACGCCTGGGAGTGGCCGACGATGTGAACAGTGTGAGGCCGCGAACACCCGCAGCGGGTCCGGTTGAGTCACCCGGTCCGGGGCCGACGCGCAGTCCACCCCTTCGTGGGGATGAGCGGCGATGACGCTGCCTGTGCGCCCAGGCTCGCCCTTTTTGTTGGAGGCGTAGAACCAGGCTGCTGAGGGGCGTCACCACCGCTGCTGCCGCGGTGGTCCTGTGCCGCCGCTGCGCCGCGAGAGACGTGTCGGCCACGATCCAGAGCCGCTTGCCGACGATCACGCCTTGCGAGACTCGACGGTGCTGAGCAACGAGCACGCTTTCGTCACTGCTTCGCGAGGATCGCGTACGCCGGTGTAGACACACATGGCGCAGTGGAGGTCTTCCAGGCGCCGAGCGGAGCCTGCATCCCCGCAGCGGGCCGGACCGTCCGTTTCAGCCGAACAGACGGCGCACGCGTATCGTGTCGAAGCGCCTCCACCCAGTCTTGGGCAGCAGCAACCACCCATGCTCGTCCCGGTCCTTGCCACGCCCCATCCCCGCTGTGGCCGCGCCCCGGGCCGCCCGACGCCGCGGCAGCCTCGCCCCGCATACAGGGTGCGCGGACCCGTTCCCGCCTCCGGCAGGCCCGGTCACCGCCGCTCCCGGTGCGGCTGCCCGAACGGGGCAGCGTGTGCCGACTGGGTCTCGATCACGCATCCTGGGCCGGGAAAGATCTCTGTCTCGTGACCGTCTTCGTAGCGCACCCGATAGGGCGGTTCGCCGTTTTCGCCGAGCACCTGCACGACGGTGGCATGGTGTTCGGCGGATCCCACGGTTCTGCCGGTGAACCGCAGTACGTCACCTTCATGCGCCTTCATCGTGGCTCACCTCGTTTCCTGTCGTTTCCTGCCATCGCTCCCTGTCTTCGTTCAGGATGGCTCCGGGAGGTGGTTCGCGCAGAAGGGCCGTCAGGGCACTTCCGGTGGGCCGTCGGGCCCGTGACCAGGCCGGCGCCAGACGGCCGGCGGGTCGTGCGGTGAGCGGGCGCGGCTCGTCAGGCAGGCGCATCCTGTAATTGGAGAAGCCGCGGCACGCCAACACGAACGTGTCTTGATACGGCGGCATCCCGGGCGTGGTGGCACGTGGCGTCGACAGCCCACTCGGGAGTGACCATGAAACTTTCCTTCCTGGAACCTCTCTACAAGCAGTCCGGTCCATTCGCGTCCGTCTACCTGGACACGTCCCGCGACGCCGCCATCGAGGATCCCGATGCCGCCGTACAACTGCGATGGCGCCATCTTCGGGACGCACTGTTGTCCGAGGGAGCGGACCGGGACTCCATCACCGCGGTGGCGGGCAGCGTGGGCAGCGACACCGACGTACCCGGCACCCACGGCCAGGCCGTGTTCACCGCCCACGGGCACCTGGCCCTGCTGGACGAGTTGCCCGCACCGCCCGCACGGGACACCGCTCACTTCGGAACGTTGCCGGACACCATGCCGGTGATCGTCCAGCACGCGCCCGGGATTCCGTACCTGGCGGTGCACGTGCACTACGGCGGCCGTCACTCGGCGGACGCCACCGGCATCGTACGGATCGAGGCCGAGGCGGGCACCTGGCCGCTGACCAAGGTCACGCTGGGACACCGGCTGGACGAGGAGATCCCGGTGGCCGACTGGACACACGCCGCCGCAGAGGTCGGCCGGGAGCTGGAAGGTTACGCACGGCGCATCGACGTCGAGACGGTGGTCGTCGCCGGAGACGTCTGGGCCCGCGGCATCCTCATCCACCGGCTGCCGGCCTCCCTGCGCGGGCAGGTCACCACCGTGGAGGGCGCCGGCGAGTCCAAGGCCGGGCGGGCGCTGCTGGAGCAGCGGCTTGAAAGTCTCTTCGCAGGGCGCATGGCCGCTCACGACCGGGCTCTGCTGGACGCCTTCCTCGCCGAGCGGGCCCGTGACGGAGCGTTCGCGGAAGGCCTTGCGCCCGCCGTGTCGGCGCTGCAACGCGGCAGGGTCAGGGCCCTTTTCCTCAACGACCACCCCGAGTCGCCATTGCACATGTGGGCCGGCCCGGAACCCGGCCAACTCGCCCTCGCCGAACAGGAACTGCGCTCCTACGGTATACGGGAGGTCAGCGAGGAACGGGCTGATGCGGCCCTGGCCCGCGCCGTCGTCGGCACGAGGGCCGAACTGGTCCTGGTGCCCGAGCAGGAGTTGCGGTTGAGCGAGGGCGTGGGCGTACTGCTGCGCTACGCCGACCCTGCGTCCCGTACATGAAGGGGCTCCGGGAAGCGGCAGAACGCCGGTCTCACCGGTCCTCAAGGGCGTACCTACAGCCGGTCGTGCTGCGGGACGGTGGC
The DNA here is from genome assembly GCF_001953885.1 of Streptomyces sp. IMTB 2501. Taxonomy (GTDB): domain Bacteria; phylum Actinomycetota; class Actinomycetes; order Streptomycetales; family Streptomycetaceae; genus Streptomyces. The sequence continues at coordinate 21,190 of NZ_MQUS01000037.1, forward strand.
CTGCCGGACGATTGCGACGCGGGTGGTGGGGTGAGATGAACGCCGAAGCCGACTGGGGCCGCGGTGTTGGAGCTCGATCCGGAGGAGCGGCTGGACCTGGTGCTGCGGGATCTGCGCAGCACGCGGTAGCTCGCATGTCGGGGGGATGGCCGATGTCCGGGCGGTGGGAATCCGAGGGGGTGCGCGGGGCGGGGTGGGCGGAGGGACGTCGCGCGCGACCCGGCCCGCTGTGGTGGGTGGTGGCCGTTCTCGTCGCGGCGGCCCTGGTCCTGGTCTCGGTCCTGCGGCGGCGTGAACTGGCGCAGGCCTACCACCTCATCGCGGGAGTACGCCCGCTGCCGGTGGCGGTCGCCGTGGTGTGCGAGGTGCTGTCGCTCGTGTGTTTCGCGGCGGTGTACCGCTGGCTGCTGGAGGCGGGCCGGACACGCTGGAGCCTGCGGCGCGCGACGGCGCTCGTGGTGGCCGCCAATGCCGTGGCGGGTGCGTTGCCCGGTGGGGCGGCGTTCTCCGCCGCCTGGGTCTTCCGGCAGCTGCGCCGCCGGGGCGTGGAACAGGTGCTCGCGGTCGCCGTGCTGGTGGTGGCCGGTGCGCTGTCGGTACTCGCTCTGGCCGTCCTGCTCGTGGCCGGCACGGTCGGCGCGGGACCGGCGGGGCTGCGGACCGTTTTGCTTCCGGTAGCCGGCGCGCTGCTGGTCCTGGGGATCGCCTTGGCGGTCGTGGGAGTATCCCGCTTCGCGGGCGTCCGTAACGCGGTGGGGCGAGCGTGGACGAGCGCCGGGATGCGTTCCCGCCATATCCGGCGTGGCCAGGAGGCACTCGCCCAACTGGTCGAGCAGGCCCGCAGCCTGCAGCCTGGTCTGCGGCCCTGGCTGCGACCGTTCGCGTTCGCGCTGCTGAACTGGGCCTTCGACGTCGCTTGTCTGGCCGCCAGCCTGTGGGCGCTCGGCATCGGCGTGCCCTGGCACAGCCTGCTGCTTGCCTACGTGCTCACCCAGATTCCCGGCAGCCTGCGCCTGACCCCGGGCAGCCTCGGCATCGTGGAGACGAGCCTGTCCGCGCTGCTTGTCTTGTACGGCCTTGGGCCCGGCCCGGCGATCGCCGCGACGCTCCTGTACCGGGCCATCGGCTATTGGGCCCTGCAACCCATCGGTTGGGCGAGCTGGCTCGCCCTCACCCTGCAGACCGGTGCGTCCGGCCCCCGACACACCACTCGGAACGATGCGGCAACCTGAGTTCGTAGCGAGCCGCACGCCTGGCCTGGTGCCCCTGACCGGCGAAAGGTGATCAGGGCAGGTATTCCGGGACCATGGAAGGGGCGGCGAGAGTGCCCTGAGCGTTTCCTGATGGGCAGACGGCTCTCAACAGCGGCTCCGTGAGTGCGCGGGGTTCCGGCCCGGAGAGGGCGACTCGTCCGCAGCCGAGACAGCGGAACTGAGCCAGGCATTCCACGCCCGTGACGACGTCGCCGTACGGGCTTCGTGACTCAGACACAACGGACCGCCGAACCGCTATCACTCCGGTGTCAGCGCCCCATCGTCGCCGCCCCGCGTCGACGGGGAGCACGCAGAGGGCGGCATCCAGACCTCACTGTCCTCGGTTCGCTCCCGCAGTGCGAGCGTCGGCGCGGCGAGAACGGAACGGGGCTACGCGGCGTGGTGTACGCGGTGCGGGATGACCGAGCCCGGCGCGCAGTGTCAGATCGCACGATGTGCGGGCCTTGGCGAAGAACGGTAGAAGTGGGAGTACGGAGTCGACACAGCGGGCCCGGACGTCTCAGACACGCGGTGCCCCGGTCGTCCCCGAGCCCGTGTGTCCGCGGAGACAGGATGGGCGAGATCGACATGCCTGGTGCCACCCCGCTCGGCAACAGCTCCGGCACGCCTCCAGATCCGGCGGCCCCGGCCACGGTGGTCGTCGACACGCAGGGGATCGTGAGGGGGTGGAGCGCGGGCGCGGAGCGTCTGCTCGGGTATGCGTACTGGGAAGTCGTCGGGCGTCCTGCGACCGGTCTGCTCGGTTCGGACGCGGACCTCGAAGGGGGTTTTCCGGCAGCTCTCGGCGGGCGAAGCAAAAGGATCCTGCTGCGGCACCGGGACGGCCGGTGCGTGCCCGCACATGTGCGGGCCTATCCATCATGTGACAGTGAGGGCAACGCACAGCAATTCGTCGTGGCCACGCCATGGGAGCATCCGCTTCCGGAGCAACTTCCACCGGACGGGGAGACGACCGAGGAAGCCTTTGCGCAGTGCCACGTGCCCCTGATGGTGTACGACTCGCGGCTGCTGGCCCTGCGGGCGAGCGCCGGCGCCGTACGGGAGCTCGGCCTCACCGAAGAGCAGATGCGGGGGCGGCGGGTCACGGACATTCTGCCGCCGCACATCTGCCGGACGGTCGAGGACGGCATGCGCCGTGCGTTCACCACAGGGGAACCCGAAAAGTTCCATGTGCGTGGCAGGCCCCGGCCGGACGCGCCTGAAGGGGTCTGGGCCGTGACCGTGTCCCCGCTGAAGACGCCCGCAGGGCAGGTACGACACGTGCAGGTCACCGCACTCGATGTCACCGAACAGCACGCCGCCCGGGAGCGGCTCGCCCTGCTGAACGACATCAGCACCCAGGTCGGCAGCACCCTGGACGTGATGCGCACGGCCCAGGAGATGGCCGACGTGACGGTCGGCCGGCTGGCCGACTTCGTCACTGTCGACCTGCTGGACTCCCTGTTCCGGGGTGCTGAGCCGAGGCCGTCCGCCACCGGCACCGTCGCCCTGCGCCGTGCGGCGCAGCAGTCCATCCTTCCGGGCGTACCCGAGGCGGTGATCCGGCCGGGAGACGTGGACTACTACCCCGAGTCCACGCCCCCTGTCCGCTGCGTGACCACCGGCCGGTCCTCACTGCACCGGAGCCTCGACCAGGCCATCAGGGACTGGCAGCGGGCCGACCCGGAACGATCAGGGGTGGTCGGGGCTTTCGGCATCCACTCGATCATGGTCATTCCGCTCCGCGCCCGCGGCATCACCCTCGGCGTGGCCGTCCTCGTCCGCCACCGCCGTCAGGACCCCTTCGAGGAGGACGACCTGCTCCTCGCCGAAGAGATCGGCGCACGCGCCGCCGTGGCCGTGGACAACGCCCGTCGCTACACACTCGCACGCACCACCGCCCTGGCGCTGCAGCGCAGCCTGCTGCCCCGTCGGGTCGCCGCTCAGGACGCCGTCGAGACTGCCCATCGCTACCTTCCGGCTCGCACCCGGGCAGGCCTCGGAGGCGACTGGTTCGATGTGATCCCGCTGTCGGGCGCCCGGGTCGCACTGGTCGTCGGGGACGTGGTGGGCCACGGCCTGCGTGCCTCCGCCACCATGGGGCGCCTGCGGACCGCGGTACGGACCCTGGCCGACGTCGACCTGCCAGCGGACGAACTCCTCGTCCACCTCGACGACCTGGTCACCCACCTGGCGGCGGAGGAGGACACCACCCAGGACCCCGAGTCCGACCTCGGGATCTCCACCGACCTGATCGCCACGTGCCTGTACGTCGTCTACGACCCGGTCGAACGTCGCTGCACAGCTGCCACCGCCGGCCACCCGCCGCCCGCCGTCGTCACTCCCTACGGCGTTGCCGAATTCGTCGACGTCCCTGCGGGACCTCCGCTCGGGGTGGGTGGTCTGCCCTTCGAAACGGCCGAGTGGGAACTGCCCCCGGGCAGCCTCCTGACGCTGTACACCGACGGCCTCCTCCAGGGGACCGAGCAGGACCTCGACAAGGGCCTCACAGCACTACGCCGTCGCCTGGAACACTCCAGTCCTTCGCTCGAGGCCACCTGCGACGACCTGATCCAGAGCCTGCTTACCGCCCAGCCCCAGGACGACGTCGCCCTGCTGCTCGCACGCACCCGAGCCCTCGATGCCGACCAGGTCGCCACCTGGGAGCTGCCGTCCGACCCGGCCACGGTGGCCCATGCCCGCGCGGAGATCCTGGCACGGCTGACGCAGTGGCGACTGCACGAGGTGGCCTTCACCACCGAACTGGTGGCCAGCGAACTCGTCACCAACGCGATCCGTTACGGACAACCGCCCATCCGACTGCGCCTGATCCGTGACACCGCGCTCCTGTGCGAGGTCTCCGACGGCAGCAGCACCGCCCCGCACCTGCGACGGGCGCGCACCTTCGACGAAGGCGGGCGCGGCCTGCTACTCGTCGCCCAGTGCGCCGAACGCTGGGGGACACGCCACCACACCGGCGGCAAGACGATCTGGGCGCAGATCGGACTTCCCGACGGGCGAGAGCAGGCCGGCAGTCGGCCGTAAGGGCGTAGGAACACGACGGCTGGCCTCATCCACAGGGCGACCGCTCACCTGCCACTTCAGCATGGAGGGTACAGAGAGTTCCGGTCCCATTCCCTCGCCTGGAGGTGGATGCGATGACTCTGCCCGTACGACACCGGCACAGCCCCCTCCTGGATCGGGCCTTCCCCTGGGGGAGCCGCTGGCCGCCGAGTTCGACGAACCGTTCGACAGGGTGAACCGGTTGACGGAGGCCGCCGCGCCCCGCTGGAGCGAGACCATGGCCTGGGAGCCGCCGGCCGACCTGCGCGAGACTGATGAGGCGTACATACTTGAGTGCGAGCTACCTGGTCTCAAACGAGAGGAAAGGTCGACGTCGAGGTCGGCGAACGCGAGCCGTGCATCACCGGAGAACTCATGGAACCCGGACGCGAAGGCGTGCTGCGCCGCACCGCTTCGAGTACCGCGCGGCGCTGACCGCCGACGTCGAGGCCGAGCGGGTCAGCGCGCAGCCGGCGAAAGGGATCCTGACCGTGATCATCCCCAAGGCGCAGGCAGCCAAGCCCCGCCACATCGAGATCACGACCTGACCGGCCTGACCACCGTGTGAGGGAATGGGGTAAGCGGCCGGGCGGGCGGATCAGTGCGTGCCCGGCCGCACCGGCCGTCGGGCCGCGACAGCACGACCGTGACTGGGGGCGACATGGAGCCGTCCGAACAGCCCCCGCGCCCGAACCCGCATCCTCTGGGGCTGCGGCTGGACGCGCAGCTCGCCCAGATCGCTGAGCAGCTGCGGGACTTGGCCATGGCCAAGGACAGGCTGCAGGGACTGCTGGAAGCGGTGCAGGCCATCAGCCGGGAGACAGACCTGCCTGCGGTCCTGCACCGGATTGTCACCACTGCCATGGGCCTGGTCGATGCCCGCTACGGGGCACTGGGAGTGCTGGACGAGTCCGGCCAGTTCCTTGAGCGGTTCATCGCCGCCGGGCTGTCGGAGGCCGAGCGCGCTGCCCTCGCCGACGTGGACTTTCCCCGCGGACGCGGCGTTCTCGGACACCTGATCCGCAATCCCGAGCCCCTGCGCGTCGACGACATCCCCTCCCACCGCGCCTCTGCGGGGTTCCCACCCGGCCATCCCCACATGCGCACCCTGCTCGGCGTCGCCATCAGTGTCCGCGGCACCATCTACGGCGACCTGTACCTGTCCGAACGCCGTGACGGGCTGCCCTTCGACCGTGACGACGAGGACATCGTCGTCACCCTCGCCGGCGCCGCCGGCATCGCAATCGAGAACGTCCGCCTGTACGAGCAGATCCGTGAGAGCGCCGAACACTTCCAGCGACTGCTGCTGCCCGCCCTCCCCGACCTGCACCCCTTCACCAGCGCCGCCGTCTACCGGCCCGCCCCCACCCCAGGGCACCTTGGCGGAGACTGGTACGACGCCCTCTGGCTGCCTGACAACGCCTGCGCGGCCGTCATTGGGGACGTCGTCGGCCATGACCTGCACGCGGCCGCCGCCATGGCCTCCACCCGCAACATGTTGCGCGCACTGCTGTTCGACCGCCTCACCCCGCCCAGCGCCGTCCTGGCCCAGCTCGACCGCACCGTGCACGCCATCACCGACAACCCCGTCACCACCGCTTGCCTCGCACGCATCGAACCTGCTGGCGAAGCCTGGACACTGCACTGGTCCAGCGCGGGCCACTTGCCACCCCTGCTCATCACCCCCGACGGCCGTCCGCAGTACCTGCATGCCGATCCCGGCCTCCCCCTCGGCGTCGACCCCGACCAGCCCCGCCCCGACCACACCCGCCCACTCGGCGCGAACACCACGGTGATCTTCTTCACCGACGGACTGGTCGAACACCCCGACCATCCCATCGACACCAGCCTGCAAGCCCTTGCGCAAATCGCCGCCGACCACGCCCAAGCGCCGCTGGACGACCTCGTGCACACGCTCGCCGACCACCACCCGAGCGACGGACACGACGACCTGGCCGTCCTGGCCCTGCGCACTCCTGCTCACCGGTGACGTCACAGCGTTACGCGGGGCGGTCCAGGGCCGGCCGCGCTGATGTTCCCGCACCAGCATCGCCGCCTCGGGGAAGGAGGCTGATGGCGTGCCTTCGCCATGGTCGTACGAACCCCGGTGCCCGCCCCGTCCGCCTGGCACAGCCGACTGAAGCACGGTGGTGCTCAGAGCAGGGACTGCCAGTAGTCCCACCAACGGGTGGCGATCAGCATGACGATGCACAGATACCAGGTGACCGGTAGTGCCCAATGGAATTCCAGCACACCGGCCACCACGACGCGGGGTGCACGGATGATCCCGTGCCTCAGGTTGTGCACGGTGGTGTACCAGAACATCGCGATCGTGGCTGCCCAGGCCAGGCAGCACCACAGGCACAGCGCGCCGATCTCGTACAGCGCCTGGCTCATCAGCCACATGCAGAAGCCCGCGCCGAACAGCGTGCCCGCGTTCAGGCCGAGCCAGAACCAGCGCCGGAAGCGGGCCCCGGCCAGCAGGGCACAGCCGACGGCGAGCACGACCGGGTAGGTGAGCAGGCCCAGTAGCGGGTTGGGAAAGCCGAACACAGACGCTTGGTGACTGCGCATCACGTTCGAGCACGACAGCACCGGGCTGAGGTTGCACGACGGGCTGAAGCGCGGGTCCGTCAGGAGCTGGAACTTGTCGATGGTGATCACGAAGGAGGCCAGGATCCCCAGAGCTCCCGTCACGATCAGCAGCCAGGCGAAGGCACGCGAGGCACCCGTCGTACCCTCCGAAGCGATCCCTCGCTCCCGCCCCTCCTCTCCGTCCCTGGCAGTGAGTTGGTGCGCGCTGGTGGTCGTACTGCTGGTCATCGGGGGTGTTCCGCCTTGCCGGTGGTCGGGGTGGGTTCCGGGCCCACGGTGGCCGAGAGGTACCTGCTGCCACGTGGGCGGCGACCGGCGTCCCGCGCCGGTTGGCCGGGTATCGCCCCGCGGGCGGCCCTCTGCGGCCACACCACTTCGACCGGAACGCCGTGGGCGCGGGCGTACGCCACCAAGTGCGCGGTGGCATCACGGCCGTTGGATGGCGAGCCGGCCCACACGGCGAGCAACTGCCGGCATTGCGCGATGATCCGCTCGTCCGCTCCGACGCACGCGTCCCGGACCGCCAGGTCGTACGCCAGCAGACGCACCTGCCAGGCGAGGGACACCAGTTCGCCGGGCGCCACCCGGTCCCGCGCCGGCAGCAACGCGGGCACCAGCCCCTGCGTGAGGGTCACCAGGACCAGCTCCCGTCCCGCCGCCCGCACCGCCCTCCCGAACGCCACCGGCACACCGGCCCCCGCCCGCGCCAGCGCCGTCCTCCGCTCGGGGAGCCGTTCCAGCGCCGCACGCAGCTCGGCCTGCACCAGATTCAGTCTGTCCGGTGTCGGGTCCGTGTGCCCGGCCGCCGCTGTCATCTCCGCGCTCGCCTCCCCGCCGTACGGCGCTCTCCCGCCAGTCCTCGCTGTACGCGGCCCCGCCGGGGCCGCGCCCGTGAGCGGGACCGCTTTGCCGAGCCCACGGGCGGGCCCGAAGCACCACAGGCGGGACCGCGGGATCAGTGAAGTCGGCACGCCCCTCGGTCGACAAGGGCCGAACGGCCCTGGCACAACCGTGATCGAGAGGCTTTCCATGGAGTTCGTCAGATCCGCCGGCGGACCCGCGCGGCGGTCAGGTACGCCGTATGCGAAGGACACGTCGATGGCATCCCAGTCCCGGCCCTCCACGACTGGACGGACCGCGACAGGTCACACCTCCGGGCGGCCGTGCTGTGCGGGATGAAGCAGCCCGCCGGTTCGTCAGCGCCCGTCAGCACCGGACGGCGAGGGACACCAGTCCGCGCCGCAGCGTCGAACTGGCTCCCGACGAGTCCCTGCGCCTGCTCGGCAGCATGCCGGTGGGACGGCTCATCTTCACCCGGCACGCCTTGCCCACCGCCCGCCCGGTCAACCATGTCCTCGACGAAGGCGACATCGTCATCCGCACCCACGAGAGTGCCGCACTCGTCTCCCACGCCCGGCAGAACGGCGGCCCCGGCGTGGTCGTCGCCTACGAGGCCGACGACATCGACCTGGTCACCCGTACCGGCTGGAGCGTCGTCGTCACCGGCTACTGCCATCTCGTCACCGACCCCCGCCAAGTGACGCGCTACCAGGAGATTCTGCACTCCTGGTCGGACCAGCACATGGACCACGTCGTACGCATCCGCCCCGATCTGATCACCGGCATCCGGCTGGTCGCGGCAGACGGCGACGGCGAGGGTGCGTGAAGGCCGGTTCGCGGCACCGGGCGACAGCCGACGGCTCGGGCGGAGGAGAAGACGTACTCCGCCCGAGCTGTTCGCCGTGCCCAGAACCGTGAACCGGCCGGAGCAGGCCATCCGGGAGCGGGCGGCCCGCATCCGGACCCACCCAACCCGGCCGCACCCCGCCCGCGACAGGGCCGTTCGGCTCCTTGGGCCACGGGCGGCGAGTCACCTCGGGCCGTCCCCTGATGTGGTCGGCACCTCGGCGTGGCCGAACAGCGGCACGCGCCAACGCAACCGTGTGTCTCCACCGGGCGGCACTTCCCGCACGAACTCGCCAGCCAGCCCTGCCGCCCGTTCCCGCATGTTCGCCAGGCCGCTGAGCTTCACGTCCTGCGGAATGCCCGAGCCGTCGTCCGTGACGGTGAGGACCAGTTCCCAGCGCTCGACGACGAGATCGACGTCAAGGGCACTCGCGTTCGCGTGCCGCGCGACGTCCCTCAGTGCCTTGGCGTGCACGGGGATCAGGTAGTCGGCCACGGCTTCGGGCACTTCGCTGTCCAACAGCCCCTCCGTGCTCAGGGTTGGGGAGAAGCCGGGCGGGGCGGTGGCCACCTCCACCGTTGCGACCACCCGCCCGCGCAGCGTCTGCCGCTCCTGCCCACGCTCTCGTGTGCGCGGGGCGAAGACCGTCGATGGTCGTGCCCAGGTCGTTCACTGTCTGTGCCAGTGCTCGGCCGCCTCCGGCGGGGCCTGTACGAGGCGCTGGAGGCCCTGAAGGGCGATCCCGGAGGCGAACAGCCGCTGGATGGCGAAGTCGTGCAGGCCCCGGTCGATACGCTCACGATCCTCGAACACCGCGAGCCTTTCCGCGTCACGGAGCTGGTCCGCCGGCTCCAGGCGACGGCCACTTGCGCTGCGAAGCCGGGCAGCGGCTCGGTCTCCTCCTCTCCGAAGGGCTGGCGGCCCTTGCCGCGGGCGACCGGCAGTACGGTGCGGGCCGCCGCACCCGTCCCCATGGGCACCGCCACCGCGGGTCCGAGCCCGGCCAAGAACTCCGCCTCTGCCTCGTCACTACGCGGATCGTGCGCGACGTCGCCATGACGACAGGCCCGCCGGATGTTCGGAGAACTCTGCGATCCGTACCGGCTCCGGGTTCCTGATCAGCAGGTCGAGCGCCCCGTGGTCCTGAGGCAGTAGCCCGAGCCGCTGTCGCAGCTCATCACTCATCCCGACGGGCACGAACGCCGACGGCTTCCGGTCGTCGCCGATCACACCCAGCGCCCCGTACTCGGCGTCCACCAGTGGGACCGCCGCCTCGACGATGTACCGCAGTACATCTGGGAGTTCCGGCCCCTGACCGACCGCGAGCACCGCCTCAAGAAGCGAATGCACCCGGTCCCGCGTGCTCCGCATGGCACCCACGCGCACCTGTAGCTCGTCCAAGTACTCGTCCAGGCGTAGCCCCGGCCATGTCCCGCCGCTTTCGAAGCCGCCCGCGTCCACGACGGCCTCCGGATGCCCCTCGGCTCGACAGCCCGACCGAGCCCGGCTTCCAAAGTAGGAACGATCACCGCGACGGGTCACAGAACCCAGTCTGCGAGCGAAACAGCAGGTCACGGTCCTGTGCCACTGCCCCTGAGAGGAGGCAGCCAGTGGTATGGGCACGGGCTGGCCAGACGGCCCTTTGCTCGGGGCTGGTGACGCGCTGGGGCGCCGGCAGGGCCAACTGCCCACCGGGAGTGAAGCGTGCCGACGGCGAACCTGAAGCGGGACGCCGCCGGGCCACCGATGCCACAGCCCTGGAGTACCGGCGACCACGGCGCGACCCACTCCGGCGGGCAGCCTACGAAGTGGCCGCTGAGCACGCATGACGGCCTGGGTGGGCTGCACCAGTACGACGGCTCGGAGAGTGAGTCAGGAAAGACGCCGAGTGCGTCGCCGCCTGGGTGTTGGCCGACCTGCCGACCGAGTGGGAGGTGCGCGGCACCGGGAGAGGCACGTGCATGCGAGGCCGCGATGGACCGGCTTGTGCTCTTCGGTTCCGCAGAGTGTAGGCGTCGCCTTCGTACCGTGGTCAGGCCCGTGCGAAGACTCCGAGACAAAACAGTCCCCGGTAGTGCTGCACGTGTCCTGAAGCCTCAGTCGTCACTGTTGCCTCGGTATCGCGCCGGCTTGCCGGGGGCCTAAGCCACATCCTGTCCGAGTCACTCTGCCGACTAGACGTCCTCACCGGCTTTGTAGCTCTTTCGGTGTTGTGGTCTGTCAACCAGAATGCATGAGCTGCATCAAAAGTCAACACCTCTCAGGTAAAGTTTTTGACGTCCGAAGGGTGAAGGTGCAGGCTTCTCGCGGCAAGCGCTCGGAGACCGAGGTGCGCGAGCCCCGAAGCCCGGTGAAGAGGCAGATCGCCGAGAAGATCCCGGCGAGGAAAGCAGCCGTGAAGCCAGGCCGCCAGCCGCACAGCGCGTCGCTGCGTGTGTCATTGCGAGGGGGCAAGAGACGGATGCCCGATCAAACAGGTGTGCCCGCGGCCCGTTCGTCGCTTGCCTGGCAGGCGGGGCACACGAGCGGGGCGTTGCATCCGTATCGGCGGGTCAGCCCCAGCGCCCAATCGCAGCAGGTCCGCACCGTGGCTGCATTCCACAGCCGCCTCCCTGCTCGGCGTACTGCTGTCCGCGTTCTGCAGGCCCATCACCTCGTCACCGATCCGCGACTCAACCCGCACGTGCGACTACCGCGGCGGCCCCGCCGGATGGTCTGCCGTGCCGGTAGCGCCGGTGCCCCGTCCGTAGCCGCACGGGTTCCGGTGTGCGGAGGGGGCGCGGCCCGGGGTAGCAGGCGGTGTCCTGGTCCGGCCGCAGGACAAGACCAACCGGGCGGTTCCCTACCATCGGCAAGCGGCAGGAGTCACCCGTGCGGAACGACTGCCACCGGGCACTGCGCATGCTGCAGAACGGCGTGCGTGACCCGGCCCAGAGCACGGCCCATGTGGTGAGCGGGCCTGCGGGCGCCCAGCACGACGAGATCCGCGTGCGAGGACGCCGCGACCAGTTCACCAGCCGGCGACGGGGCCCTCGCCACCTCTTCGGTCACCTTGATGTCCGGGAACTCCTCCCGGACGGAGCCGAGCATGCGGGTGCTCGCCGCGGCCTCGGCCTCCACGGCCCTGCGCACCTCGTCGGCGAGGGGCACCATGCTCCCGACATACTGGAAGTAGGACCACGCGCTCAGCAGACGCAAGGACGCCTTCCGCCGCCTGGCGGTCTGTCCGGCGAAGCGCACCGCATCGAGGTCCTTTTCATCCCGTACGCCCACCACGACCACCCTGCTCGACGGCCGCTCCATACCCCGCACGACGACCACAGGACAGCTCGCCTGTCCGGCCACCGTCAGCCCGACCGACCCCAGCAGCAGTGCTGAGAAGCCGCCCGCTCCCCTCGAACCGACGACGATCGTCGCCGCGGCGTCCCCGGCCCGCGGCACCACCGCCGTGGCCGCCCGCAGCAGACTGTCCGCCGCTGGCTCCTGGCCGACCTCCGTGGTGACCGCCAGGCCCGGAGCCTTGTCGGAGGCCGCGGCCGCCGCCTCGGCCGCCAGCGACCGGGCGGCCTCGCGGACCCTCCGGGCGGTTTCGTCGGACAGACGCTCCGCCAGGTCGAGGTCGACGGCGCACACGATGTGCAGAGGCTGATGCCGGAGAGCGGCTTCCTGCGCCGCCCACGACACCGCACGTGCCGCTCCGGCCGAGCCGTCCGTCCCCACTACCACTGGCCCCTCAGTCATAGCTGACCAACTCTTCCCAACATCGGGCAGGACCCGCAGCAGCTCCTGCCGGGCGACGGGCGTTCACAACGGCACCCCCGGGTCGGTGTACCGCAGCAGCGCCCCGACCCCGTCCTCCAGGGGCAGTTCCTCCCGCTCCACGACCACCAGCTCGACGCCGGTGCGGACCAGTACGCGGACCAAGGACGCGCCGGGCGATTCCTCCTGGAAGCCGAGGACACCGAAGGACTCCGGGTCAGCGGACGACAGGGCGATCCGGGTCGGCTCCGAGCCCGCCCACAGCCGCAAGGGCAGATCGACGGGCGTGTTGAGCAGCAGTGCGCCTGCCGGAGCCGGCTGCAGCGCGGCCACGACCGAAGGGATGCCCTCGACCGCGTCGACGTGCCGGGTGCGCCGCGCCCGGAACGTCTCCACCCGAGCCTGGTCCCGCTCGCTCAGCCGGCTCCGGAAGACCTCGCTCAGCTCCCGCTCCAGCAGCGCCCGGCCCTCACCGGCCGGGTGCCCGTCACCCGCGACCGTGACCACGCGCTCCCGCAAGGGGCGAGGCGCGCGGTTCACCAGGACGTCGAGCGCCCATGCCTCCCCGCCCAGCACGATCACCTCGGCGCGGGTGCGCTGGACCAGCTCCGCCAGCCCACGGGCGACCTCGGCGGCGCCGTGCGGCCACCGGGCCGCTCCGGTGGTGCCGCGTTTCAGGTGCGACTGCACTGCTCGGCCACCTTCCGGTCTGGATGTCCACCTGCAGTTCCTCCGGCGCGCCGGTCTCCGGGTGCGGGACGAGGTGCACGGTGGCGGCCGCGTACGGGATGACCGCAGCGTGCCGGACCGCGAGCGGCATCACGCCGGGCAACGCGCTGAACCGGGCCGTGTCATGCGCAGGCGGGCAGGGCAGTTCCTCCACCAGGGCCAGCCGGCCGTGGCTCGCGAAGACGGCCTGCCCGTGACGCCCGGCAACCTCCCGGTCCGAGCCCACCCCAGCGCAGACAACGGCCACGGCGGCCTCGTCGGCCCCCTGCTGAGCCAGATCCGCACGCAGATGCCGGCGCCGCAGCCTGATCGCCGCCTCCCGGGCGCGGACGTCACGCGAGGTATCCAGGCAGGCGCAGGCATAGGGTCCCCCTCCTGCGCACACAGGGTCGACAAAGGTCACATCCACGGTCGCTCCTCATCACGATGGCCGGCCGAGCCACCCCGAGCCGCTCCTCCCTCACCTCGGCCACCGCTCCCGGTGACACCCCAAAACCAGCCTCCGCTGCTTCCAGTAGACCTCCCGGCCATCGACTTTGCGCACCGGGCGGTGCACCGCCGCCTCACGGGGGCGGCAGAGCATGGGGATCGTGGATCGAATGTGCGGGGGAGGAATCTGCGGCTCCCGCTGACGCGAGACAAGGCGACCGTGGTGTGTGGACGGCCGGCCGGAGGGGTCTCGGTTCCAGAGCCATGGCAGGTCGACATCCTGCCAGTACCTGCCGAGACCGGAGTCCAAGTCCGGCGTGAACCGGAAAGTGCCACTTCAGTCGACGAGGATCACGCGGCGGCCGGACCCGGTGTCGATCGGGTCCCGGGTGCTGCCGGTGAGAGGGTCGCCACCCACCAGGCATCCTGCTGCCGTCACCGTCGTTGCGGCTCCTGGTCGGTGGCCACAGACCTGTACCGTGCCGACGGACAGTGTGTCCTGATCTTCGGTACCTCTCCTGCAGGGACAGGGCGATGGGGCAAGGCACGGTGCAGTGGTTCAACGCGGACAAGGGCTACGGGTTCGCCGCCCTGGACGGGGGCGGCGATAACCTCTTCGTTCACTTCAGCGCCATCCAGATGCCCGGTTACACGAGCCTGGAGGCGGGCCAGCGGGTCGAATTCACGATCGTCCAGGGGCCGAAGGGGCCACAGGCCGACCAGGTCGTACCGCTGGAGAACTGGACACTCGGGCTGGTCCTCGGGTTCGCGCGGGTCCACTGTCCTTTGTCATGCAATCGAGTCGTTTGACAACGAACCTAGTCGTTTCGGCTTTTTTGACAGTGAACCTAGTCGTGCGGGATGAGCACGCTGGGGGTGTTGGATGGCCGTACCGGCTGGGACGGACGGGGCCGTGCCGTACGTCGAGGTGTCGTGCGTTGATGGCAGGTGCGAGCGTCGACGGCGTCCGCTGTTGGACTGCGTGTCGGTCAGGTTCGAGGACGCGGTTCCGGTACGGCCGTTTCGGTGGCCGGGTGGGCGCCATTTCCACCCGGAGCTGAGCAGCGGTTACATCGCGGTCTTCACTCGTGCGGGCTAATAAGCGATCTTGCTCCGGTTTTGACCGTACGTGATGCCTAGCCTTGCTGTGACGGCGGGTGGCCAGCAGCGAGTGCGTGCCACCGCCGTAGAGCCCGGGGGGTGCGGTGGAGGTTCGGGGTGTGCGTCACGCATACGGTCGCCGTGAGGTCTTGCGGGGCCTCGACCTCGATCTGCGGCCTGGAGTGCTGGCCGGGATTGTCGGCGAGAACGGTGCGGGCAAGTCGACGCTGTTGAAGATCTTGTCTGGTGAGCTGCGCCCGCTGGGTGGCACGGTCCGTCATGAGGGCCGTTTCGGCTACTGCCCGCAGGACGTGGTGGTCAACGAGGCTCTGACCGTGCGCCAGCATCTGGAGTTCTTCCGCGTCGCGCGCGGGCTGTCGGATCTGCAGCACGCCGGGCAGGTGATGAACGCGTTGCGATTGTCGGAGTACGTCGATGAGCGGGCCGGCCTGCTCAGCGGCGGCACCCGTCAGAAGCTGAACCTGACCCTGGCGCTGATGCACGACCCGCAGGTGGTGCTGCTGGACGAGCCCTACCAGGGTTTCGACTGGGAGACCTACCTGCGTTTCTGGGACTTGGCAGCCCGATTACGCGATGCGGGCCGCTCAGTCCTTGTCGTCTCCCACCTGGCCTATGACGCTGAGCGCCTGGACGAGTTGTGGCGCCTTCAGGACGGCGTGCTGCGCCCGGCTGAGGGGGTGTCGGCGTGATGCGGCACCTGAACCTGTTCGTCACAGCAGTCCGCTTCGACCTGGTCGAACACGCCCGGAACAGGCTCGCCATGGTCCTGGTCGCCGTGTTCATCCCCTGCTGGATCAGCCTGGCGTACGCCGTCATCCCCAGCAGGCACCTGACCTTCCGCCTGCGGGACACCGGCCAGCTCCTGGCACCGGCCGGCAACCAGATCACGCAGATCACCGGCGCCATCAACGCCGTCACCCTCATCACCGGGTTCATGATGTTCGCCGTCACGTTCAACGGCGGGCGCTTCGACCGCCGCCTGGCCTTGGCCGGCTACCCCCGCATCCATCTCGTCCTGGCCAAGACCACCTCGCTGACCCTGGCCTCCGGCGCCATCGCCGCCTATGCCACCGCGGTGATCTACATGGCCTGGAGCCCTCGCCAGCCACTGCTGCTCGCCGCTGCCTTGTTCTGCGGAGCGATGACCTACGGGGCGCTCGGCGTCGTCTTCGGCTCGCTGCTGCGCCGGGAGGTGGAGGGCATGTTCGCCCTGGTCATGACCAGCCTCGTGGATGTCGGTCTTCAAAATCCCCTGGCCGGCGGCGGTGCCGGAAGGCAGGTCGTGCGGTTCCTGCCTACCTACGGCACCATGCAGGCTGCCTCAGCTGCGGGTTTCACCCGCAGCTGGCGGCCCGGTGATCTGGCCGTTCAGTTCTTGTGGTTCGCCGGCGCTGCGTTCCTGGGCCTGCTCGCCTTCCACCGCCGTACCAAAGACGCCCTGACCGCAAAGCCGTCCTTGCGTCTGCCTTGGCTGCCCACGCGCCGACAACCTGCGCACCCGGCCCGGGCCACGTCGACGCCCCGCTGAGTGACGCCCCCGCACGACGGCCCAACAAGGGCCCTGGAGGGACGTGTCGCGCCCTCATCGCAGAGCGAAGTCCTGGCCCCGAAAGGGGGCCGGTTGAGCAGAAAAGGGTTCACAGATGCTGGTAGGGCGATGGCTGGACGCGGCGGGTATCACCGATCCTGTCCTTCGGCGCTGCAACACGGTGTGCGCGCGAGAGGTATCCGGTCTCGGCGCAGGGCGCGGCTTCTGGGGGGCGCTGCGCCTCGCGCCCGCAGCGGCACGGCCTCACATGGCGGCGCTGGGGGCACACGGGTGCCGTGCCGATGCCTGTGTAGACAGCGGGCCGGTAGAGAGGCGTCACCGTCGTCTCGCCGAGTTCGCGGAGGCCACCTGGGCGGCATTCGCCGCCGGCGGCTCCGACGACCCCGTCCTGCATGCCACGGTGCACACCTACCGGACCTTCGGAATGCCGCTGTCACTGATCGAGGACATGTTCACCGGGATGCAGCGCGACGTCGACTTCCGCGACTTCGCCACCTACGCGGATCTGTGCCAGTGGGCGATGCAGGTCGCCGGCTGCCCGTTTTACGGGGCCCTGTGGGCCGTGGCTGGCACCGAACTCACGGAAGCGCAGCCGCTGGTGCGTGAGTTCGCCGAACTTGGCCAGTTGACCGACGTGCTGTGCGACCTGTCGGAGGACCTCGACGACGGCCGCCTCTACCTCCCTCTCGAGGATCTCCACCAGTTCGGGGTCCACCCCGAGGACGTCAGGGCCAAACGGTGGACACCGGGCATGGCCGACGTCATCGCGTTCGAGGCCGAGCGTGTCACCGACGGGTTGACCGCTCTGACCGCTGAACTGGAACGCACCCCGGTCGGCCCCGTCATCCACGCATTGGCCGAGCATTTCAGGCTGCAAGTGGCCAGCGTGCTGGCCGTAGGTCAGGACGTGCTACACCGGCCGGTGCAGCCACCCATGGGCGCCTTCCTCAACGTGTGGCGCCCTCACATGCGCGCCGTCATCCCCTGCTGACCATCGAAAGGACGTGTCGTGTCCACCGCCCTGAACCCCAGAGGCACACATATTCCGCTCCTGGAGGCTGAGCTGCTGCGCTGGGTGGGCAGCGGCGACAGCCTGCTGGAGGTGGCCTGCCTGGACGCCCTGTTCCCCCCGGGCAAGCTCCTTCGCCCCATCCTGTGTATGGAGTCGGCCAAGGCCGTCGGCGGCACTGCTGAGCAGGTGCTGGCGTTCGCGGCCGGCATCGAATGCCTGCACGTCGCCAGCCTCGTCCACGACGACATCGTCGATCAGGACCCGGTACGCCGCGGGCGGGCCTCCACCGCCGAGCAGTACGGCCTCGCCGAGGCCCTGGTAGCAGGCGACGGACTGTCGATGGCCGGCATCGCGGCCATGCTCAGCGGCGGCCCCGCCGAGCGCGTACTGCACGCAGCACGGGTCACCGTCGAGGCCCTGCGTCATATGTGCCAGGGCATCATGCGCGAAACCGAGATCCGCGGCGACCTGACCTGCGGCGTACCCGCCGTCCTGAACATCATGCAGGCCAAGACCGCCGCGCTGACCGGCGCCGCCTGCCAGGCCGGCGCCATCCTGGCCGGAGCAACCCTGGAGCAGCACCAGGCCCTACGCAGGTACGGAGAACAGCTCGGCATGGCCTTCCAGATCCGTGACGACCTGCTCCCCTACACCGCCGAGGACCAGATCACCGGCAAGACAGCCATCAGCGACGTCGCCAACCTGCAGCCCACCCTGCCCGTCCTGCTCGCCTACGAAGTGGCCGACAAAGCCGACCGCGACCGCCTGACCACCGTATTCCACGGCGACACCGACCCCGTCACCGCACACCGAGACATCCTCGCCGTGCTGACACGCACCGGCGCCCTCACCAAGGCGGCCCAGATGGCATCCTCACGCGCCGAACAAGCACACGTTGCACTCACCGGCCTACCGGACGCACTGAGCCTCGCCCAACTGGCCACATCAGCAGCCGACCGTCAGCACTGAGAGAGAGGGCCGGGGACTGGCGCGGTGGCTGATGCTCCGTTTCCAGTCCCCGCCCCTGGTCTGCACCGGGCTGGCCGCTCAGCCCTCACGTACAGGAGACCTGCGCTCATGAACACCTCCCGCATCCTCACGCGCTGCGCTCTGGCCGTGGCTGGGGCCGCCGGTGTCCTGGCGGTGGTAGTGGCTGTCATCCCCCAGGAGGAGACCCCGGCCGCTCAGAGTGGGAAGTCCCCTCCGCTCCTGGCCGCCCTTACGCAAGCGGCTTCGCTGCCGTACGCCTGCCAGGAAGCGATCTTCAAGACCGGGGATCAGTTCGCCACCACCCGCTACGCCGTCCCGGACGAGTTCTGGGACGCCGCTGTCGCCGCTCTGGGCAGTCTGACCGAGACCGAGCGGGCCGAACTCACCCGGCCTGCCTGTGCGGCGTGGAACAGTTGGGCCACCGCCAACAGCTCCGCCGTGACGGGTGAACTCGACAACCGCTACCGCAACGCCGCCCTGCCGATGTGCAACAAGTTCACCGTCGCCACTGTGGGAACGGTCAGGAAGTTCTCTGCGAACACTCCCGCGGCGGCCCGGGGCCTGGAAAAGGTGGTCAAGAAAGTGTGGACCGAGGCCATGACCGATCTTTCCGCTACGGCCTCCGACGCCGCCTGCCGCACCTCATACAGCACCGCCAAGACCGCCTGGTGACCATGCCGCTGCGGACTATGGTGACGCCCCTGCGCGACGATGCCCGCTGACTCTCAGGGCCAGTACAGCTGTTGTCGCTCCCTATGTGACGGGGGGTCACCACGACGACCAGGGTTCACCCAGCAGTGTCGGGTCTCGGCTACGTACCCAACCCGCCTCACCTGATCGTTTGCCAACCAATCCAGTCGCCGCAGGTTAACGAGAACAGAACGACTAACTTCGCTGTCAAAGGACATCCACCGACAGCGAAGCGAGTCGTGTGCAGCGCGCTGACCTGGGCCGACTGGATTGGATGCCAACGGGGGCCTGCCAGTTGGCCTGACGCTGTCCGGAATGGGTACTGCCTGCGCGCCCTTCCGGCGCGGACGTTGTCGGAGACCGGATCAGGCATGGCCCGACTTTTGTCAACCTGCCGACGCAGTGGGTTGGTTGTGCAGATCTACCAGCGTGCGCACGAGTGGCGGGAACCAGTCCTCGCCCGATGAGTGGCGGTCGGCAAGCTGCTCGATGGCCTCAGCGGGCGTCGGACGGCCCGCGGGATCATGGTCGAGGCAGCGGGCGACGACGCCGGACAGGCGGGACGGCAGCAGGCCGAGAGCGGAATCAAGGGACTCGCCATCCGCCGGCACGGCCCCGGCTGCGTGGCAGAGCACCATGCCGAAGGCGTAGAGGTCTGTGGCGAAGGTGACCGGCGCGCCGGTGAGCTGCTCGGGAGCGAGGAAGCCCCGAGTGCCCACGACATGATCGGTACGGGTGATGGCGGTGCCGTCGAGGGCTCGGGCGATGCCGAAGTCGATGACGCGCGGACCGGTGCCGGAAAGGACGATGTTGCCAGGCTTGAGGTCACGGTGGACGATGCCGCACTGATGGATGCCCTGGAGGGCTTCGGCGATACCGAGGGCCAGGATCTGGACGGTCTTGGGCGGCAGGGCACCGTGTCGGCTCAGGACCTCGTGCAGGGACGGGCCGGGAATGTACTCGGTGACCAGCCAGGGTGGGTCACCGTGCGCATCGGCATCGACCACGGACGCGGTGTGGAAACCGCCGACCTTGCGCGCGGCACTGATCTCACGGGCGAAGCGCTGACGGAACGCGGGATCGGCGGCCAGTTCCCGCTGGATGACCTTGACCGCGACCAAGCGCTCGCCCGGGGAGTGTCCGAGATAGACCGTCCCCATCCCGCCTTGGCCCAGTCTGGCTGTCAGTCGGTAGCGATCGATCCGGCGAGGGTCGCCCTCCCGTAAAGGCTGGCGGGCGGGCGGGAAATCCGACTGCGGGTGCGACAGCGGCGCGGTTCGTGTGACCTCCGTCCCGCTGGACGTGATGGCGGGCACTGCGCGATCTTTCTGTCCCCGGATCAGGGCGGACCGCTTCTCGGCCTCAGCGCGCGGAACTTCGGAGTCCCGGTCGCGTTCGGCCTTGAGAAGCCGGGCCCGGTTGTCGAGAGCAGCGCGCATCTGCTTCTCCATCGAGTCCTGGAAGGAGGTGGGGGGTTCGATGGCCTTCAGCTCGACGCGGTTTACGCGGATGCCCCACTTGCCGACCGCTACGTCGAGGACGCCGCGCAGGGCCATGCTGATCTCCTCACGGGAGGTGAGGGTGCGTTCGAGGCCCATGCCGCCGATGATGGTGCGGAGCGTGGTGATCATCAGCTGCTCGATGGCCTGGATGTAGCTGGCGACTTCGTAGGTGGCGGCGCGGGCGTCGGCGACCTGGTAGTAGATGACTGGGTCGATGTTGACGACCAGGTTCTCCTGGGTGATCACCGGCTGGGGCGGGAACGGTACGACCTGTTCGCGCAGGTCGATGCGGTTGCGGACGGTGTCGATGAACGGGACCACGATGTTCAGGCCCGGGTTCAGGGTCCGCGTGTATCGGCCGAAGCGCTCGACGATGGCGGCGCTGGCCTCGGGGATGACCTGGACGGCCTTGAACAGGGCGATGAAGACCAACACCACCAGAACGACCAGGACGATGATGACCGGATTCATCGCTGCTCCCCCTGCCCATCAGGCTCCCCAGGCACCGGACCCGGATTGCGCCTGTTGACGCCCGCACAGAACATGCCAGGGCTACACCGTGATGCGTTGCGACGCGCCAGTACTGATCGATTCCACAAGGCGCCTTGCAGTATGCCGCAACTCAACTCACTTCCGTGAGTACTCAACGTGCTTCACGCCGGAATATGCGAGCGTCCCGACCCTCAGCTCGAACGTCTCGGCATCACGCATCGCGATCCGATCGGCGGCATGGACGTCGACGATCACGGCTGAGTCGTCCGCGCAGCATAAGAAAAAGTCCCCGCACGGTCAGGGCTCACCGCCAAGAAGCTGCTGAAACGGCTGGGTTCACTGTCGATCGCCTCGATTGGATGGCAGGGGACAGCGCCCCAACTGTGCGTCTCTGTCGATCTGGGCCTGTCTCAAGCGAACGGGTCCGATGCCCCTCTGGTCTCATACGAAGTGCTATGTGCGGGGGCGAGGTGCACCATCAGCCAGCCAGGGCGGCAGACGCCAACGTCTGATCGACGACGTCGATCGGTAGGCCGGTCCCGGGCGGGAAACGTCAGGCGGGCGAGGAGAGCGGGACCACCCATTCGACGACGGTGCCGCTCGGCTGGTTCGAGGACAGGGTGAACGTGCCGCCCATGTCCTCCGCGCGTCGGCGCAGGTTGGCCAGGCCGCTGCGGCGGGTGACCTGAGGGTCGGTGCCGCGGCCGTTGTCGGCCACACGCAGCTTCACGAAGGTGTCGGTGACCTCGACGCCGACGTCGACGCCGGTGGCGTTCGCGTGCCGGGCGGCGTTGGACAGGGCCTCACCGAGCACGGCCAGTAGCTGCTCGGCCTGTTCGGCGGACACGGCCGTGTCCAGGAGCCCGGTCATGCGCAGCGCCGGGGCGAAGCCGAGGGACTCGGTGGCCCGTTCGGTGGCCGTTACCAGTTGGGCGCGCAGCCCGCTGCCGTGACGCGCCTGCTCGTGCTCGCGCAGGGCGTAGATGGTGGAGCGGATGATCTTGATGGTGTCGTCCAGATCGTCCACGACCCGCTGGATCCGTTCGCTCACCTGCGGCCGGTCGGATACCCGGCCCAGCGTGGACTGGAGCGACAGCGCGCCGGCGAACAGCCGCTGGATGACCAGGTCATGAAGGTCCCGGGCAATCCTGTCACGGTCGTTCAACACGAGCATGCGCTCCGTGTCCCGCCGGTGCTCGGCGACATCCAGGGCCAGTGCGGCCTGGTTGCCGAAGCCGGTGACCATGTCGACCACGGCGTCGGTGAAGGGAAGGCTGCCCGGTACGTTCGCCACCTGCAGCACCCCGCGGACGTGCTCCCGGGTGCCGAGCGGCACGAAGAACGCCGCCCCCAGCTCCACGATCGAGGCGCTGCCGCCCTCGGCGCGCGGGTCGGCGCTCACAGCATCGCAGGTGATCGTCTCACCGGATGTGAAGACCTTCGCGGCCAGCGCCGTGGCGGGCAGCACCAGCCCGTGGACCTCCTCGGCCCGTGTGCCCGAGGCGGCTTCGACGACCAGCTCGCCGCGGTCGCCCACCGGCACCGCCAGGGTGACCAGGTCCGCGCCGGCCATCTCCCGCACGGTGGCGGTGAAGGACGCCAGCACCGCGGCGGGCTCCGCGCCGGACAGCAGGCTGCGGGTCAGGTCGTTGCTGGCCGCCAGCCACCGCTGCTTGCGGCGGGCGTCGTCGTAGAGGCGCGCGTTGTCGATCGCCACACCGGCCGCCGCGGCCAGCGTGCGCAGCACCACCTCGTCGTCCGTGTCGAACTCGGCACCGCTGCGCTTGTTCGTCAGGTACAGGTTCCCGAAGACCTGGTCGCGCACCCGGACGGGCGCGCCCAGGAAGCTGGTCATCGGCGGGTGCCCGGGCGGGAATCCGGCGGACGCCGGATGCTCCGCGAGGTTGGCCAGGCGCAGCAGCTCCGGGTTGCGGATCAGCAGGCCGAGAATGCCCTCGCCGCGCGGGTAGTGCCCGATACGGGCGACAGCCTCGTCATCCATGCCGACGGTGAGGAACTGCTTGATCGTGCCTTCCTCACCGAGCACGCCGAGCGCCCCGTACTGTGCGTCGACCAGGGCGACCGCCGACTCCACGATGCGGCGCAGCACCACCTCCACGTCCAGGTCGGAGCCGACCACCAGGACCGCGTCCAGCAATGTGTGGACCCGGTCCCGGGCCGCCCGGACCTGCGCCACCTGAGCCTGCAGGTCGTCCAGCAGTGCGTCCAGCCGCAGCTGCGGAGATCTCCCGGACGTCTCCGCCTGGCGCGGATCCTGCGCGCGCTCGTCCACCACAGTTCCCCTCACCGACTCGCTGGGACACCCCAAGAATGCCCGACGAGCCGAGTCCGTTCGACGGTGCCCGGGTGGGCAGCGGGGCGGCTGCGGGATCCAAGGTGGTGCGACCTCTTCTGAGCAAGGGTCCCGACGCTACACTTGAAAGGTTCTTCAATTCGCTAGATGCCATGTCAAGCAAATTCTAGGGGAGGTGGTCCTCGCGGTGGGTAGGTTCGCCGAGGCCGTTCGGGAGCGGGTGCGCGAGGCGCGTGCCGCGCTCGCGGCGGCTCTTCAGACCGAGGACGCCTATGAGGTGGCCGTGGCGCAGGACGAACTCGACGACGCACTGCGGGTGGCGCGGAGGCATGGCATCGATGTCGATGGCGACGCGGCGCCGGAGGCGGGCAAGGGGTGATCGGAATGCCGGTTCCGTTGTACGAGGCGAAGGCGGAGTTCTTCCGGATGCTGGGGCATCCGGTACGGATCCGGGTGCTGGAGCTGTTGCAGGACGGACCGAGGCCGGTGCGGGAGCTGCTGGCGGAGATCGAGGTCGAGCCGTCGAGCCTGTCGCAGCAGCTGGCGGTGCTGCGCCGGTCCGGCATCGTCACTGCCACCCGGACCGGCTCGACGGTGGTGTACGAGCTGGCCGGCGGTGATGTGGCCGAGCTGCTGGCCGCCGCCCGCCGGATCCTGTCGGTGCTGCTGGCCGGACGGCGGGACCTGCTCGACGAGTTGCGCCGAACGGACACGATGCGGTGACCGGCGGGGATCGACGTTTCCGGCTGCCCTGGCACCGCCGCAGACCCGCCGCAGCCGTTGAGCATGTACGGCCGTGGGGGCATCGGCATGTCATCTCGGTACTGCTGGGGCCGGAAGCGGTCCGAGAGGCCCGGGAGGCGGTGGCGGAGCAGTTCCCCCTGGTCGGTGTAGCCCCCGGTTCCGCCTTTGCGGACGCGGTGCTGCTCGTGGTCAGCGAGCTGGTCACCAATGTGCTGCGGCACGCGCCACGCTCGCCGGTGACGGACGTGGGGATAACGGTCGCGGCCGGGCAGCTGGTCGTCAGCGTCGCGGACGCCGAGCCACGTCTGCCCGATCTCACCGACGACGGCATGGGCGCTGGGCTGCGGATGGTGGCCGAGCTGGCCGCAGACCACGACGGCGATCTCAGCGCCGAGCCTGCCGTCCACCACGACGGCAAGGTGGTCCTCGTCCGGTTCCAGATCCCCTCATAGAGCACACCCGGAGACAGAAGGTAGGCATACCCGGGCAGTGGCTTCGTCCGTATCGGTCCGCCAGGGCCGAACGGCCCTGATCTCCGGGTCGGCAGGCCCCTGTGCACACCGACCGCGTGTGCCGATCATCAAGGACATGAGGAGAAAGGAAGGCCAGGGTGATCGTTGTCGTGGGGCATCCCGATCTCACCGCGTCGACACTCGCGCTGCTGGAGGAGGAGCTGCGCTCCCGGCTGGCCGGTTTCGCCCGGGCGGGTAGGGCAGGGCTGGTCCGCGCCGGGAAGGGACTGCCCGTGGCGTTCGGGCGGGCGGCCAGGAAGGCCGGGCTGGCGATGGTGACGGTGCTCCCGTCCCGCAATGGCGTACCCGCGTATATCGCCGAGCCGGACCGGAAGGCCGCCGGGGAACTGCTGTTGCTGTCTCAGCAGGTGCGGCTGGTGGAGTACGACCCCGCGGACCGTACCTCGTGCATATCGGCCGACGAGGGTCTGCTGCGCTCATGCGCCCGGGTGCTGGCTGTGTGGGACGGCTCGCCGTCTTCCGGGAAGGATGCGACGGCGCACCTGGTGGCCTATGCCCGCAGCCACGGTGTCGATGTCGAGGTGCTCTGGCCACAGGGGGCCGAGCACGGGGCCGTCCAGGGAGAACTGGCATGACCACTCCGTCGGCCTCCTCCCCTTCAGTGGCTCGTATGGTCGAGCTGGTCCGGGAGGAGTCACTGAGGCTGCTGGCGAGCGTGTCCATGGGGCGTGTGGGCTTCACTCATCAGGCCCTGCCGGTGATCAGGCCGGTGAACCACCTCGTCACGGACAACGGCGACATCGTCATCCGGACGCATGCCGGGGCCGCCCTGCTGACCAGCGCCTCGGCGTCGGAGGTGGTGGTGTACGAGGCGGACCGCATCGACGAGGACACCCACACCGGCTGGAGCGTCATGGTCACGGGCAAGGCGAGCCGCGTGACAGACCCGCAGGTACTTTCCCGTTACCACGTCGAACTCACCCCCTGGGTCAACAGGGACATGGAGTACGTGGTCCGCATCAAGGCCGAGCTGGTCGCCGGGTACCGCCTGACGCGGTGAGCCGATACCCCAGGTACGACGTCACAGGTCGTTGCCCGCGTAGGAGAGGTTGAAGCTCTTGTTGGTCAGCGGGAAGTCCGGGACGATCGTGTCCGCCAATGCCACGGGTAGCGCAGGCCAGTTGAAGAAGGACGGATCGACGGGTTTGACCCGGGTCAGGGTGCCGTCGGCGGCGAGTTCGACGCGGGTGGCGATGGTGCCGCGCCAGCCCTCCACCAGGCCCACACCGCTTCGAGGTCCCGCGCCGGGCGCGGGTGACGACCCCAGGACGGCTCGCGGGGCGGTGAGGCCGTCGGCCAGGTGCGCGATGAGGGTGAGAGAGGTGTCGATCTCCTCGGCGCGCACCAGGAAGCGGGCCAGTACGTCACCGCTGGTGTGGACAGGGACGTCGAGCCGCATCCCGTACTCGGTGAAGGGGTGCGCGATGCGGGCGTCGTGCGCGAGGCCGCTGGCGCGGGCGGCGTAGCCCAGGCAGCCGATCTCCCGGGCGGCCTCGGTCTTCAGGACGGCGGTGCCGGTGAAGCGGTCGCGGATGGTGGAGTGGCCGAGGGCCAGGTCGGTGATCTCGCGGATGTCCTCGCCGATCGCCTTCAGCCGTCGTACGTCGGGCACGGACCGCAGTGCCGCGCCGCCAGGTACGACGCCGCCGCGCAGCAGCCGGTGGCCCGTGGTCTCCCGGTTGAGGCGCAGGAGTTGTTCGCGGACGCGCTGGGCATGGGAGTTGAGGATGGAGTGGCCGACGTCGTTGCAGAGCATGCCGAGGTCGGCGACGTGGTTGTGGATCCGCTCCATTTCCAGGAGCAGGGCGCGGGCCTGCCGGGCTTCGGAGGGTACGTCGGTTCCGGTGGCTTCCTCGACGGCCAGGCAGTAGGCCAGGGCGTGGCCGACGGCTGTGTCGCCGCTGATGCGTTCGGCCAGCGGCAGGCCGGCGGCGATGGTGCGGCCCTGGAAGAGCTTCTCGATGCCCTTGTGGACGAACCAGAGGCGGGCCTTGAGTTTGAGGATGGTCTCGCCGACGACGGAGAAGCGGAAGTGGCCGGGTTCGATGAGGCCTGCGTGGACCGGGCCGACGGGGATCTCGTAGACGCCGTCGCCCTCGACTTCCAGGAAGGGGTAGGGGCCTTCCTGTTCGCCGAAGGGTGGCGGGGGGCCGGCTTCGGGGTGCATCGGGTACCAGCCGCGGGGCCAGTGGAAGTGGCGNNGGGAAGGAGAGATGGGCCAGCGTCGGCAGTTCGGGGCGGTCGGGTTCGAGGCGGACGTGCAGTTCGGTGCGGGTGTCGGGTGGGCCCGCCGTGAACAGGTACACCACGCGGATGCCGTGCTCGTCGTGGTGCGCGGCGATCAGAGTGAGGCGATGGCCGCCGGTCAGCAACTCCTCGGCGCGCCGTGGCAGTTCAGCGGTGTTGATCTCTTCCGTGGTGCGCATGGGTCAGTGGCCTCCGATCGCCTGGGCGGCGGCGTGCAGCAGGTCGGTGAGAGGTCCGGTGGTGGTGCCCAGCGCGGCGCAGGCCATCAGGCCGAGGACCAGCGGCCAGATTCCCGGCTCCGCCGGGCCCGCCGGCCGGGACGGTGCCGGGCCGAGCAGCATCCGTGCGGTACGGGCGGCGAGCGCGGCGAAGGCGGCGAGGACCAGCAGCAGGGCCGCGGACGTCGCCCAGGCCAGGTCGGTGCCGGCGGCGAAACCGGCGCGGGCGATGCCGAGTTCGGAGGCGAAGAGGCTGAACGGCGGGAAGGCCATCAGTGCCACCACCGTGATCCCGAAGGCTCCGCCCAGGGACGGTGCCTGGGCCAGGAGCCCGCGGACCCGGCCGATCCTGGTCGTGCCGGTCAGGTGGAGGATGCGGCCGGAGGCGCAGAAGGCGGCCGACTTGGCCAGCCCGTGGCCGGCGATGTGCAGCAGCGCCGCGGACAGGGCCAGTGGGCTGCCGATCGCCGTGGCCAGGGCGATCAGGCTCATGTGCTCCATGCTGGAGTAGGCCAGCATCCGCTTGTAGTCACGCTGGGCCAGCAGCAGCCCGGCCGCAAGGGTGAGGGTGAGCAGGGCGATTCCGGCGAGCAGGACACGGGTGAAGCCGACGCCGAGCGCGGCGTCGGCGATGACCCGGTAGCGCAGGATCGCGGCGAAGGCGACGGACAACAGCACCCCGGACATCAGCGCGGAGACGGGTGCGGGGGCCTGGCTGTGGGCGTCGGGCAGCCANNATCACCACGTACTTCCAGGCGGCCTCCACCGAACTGCGGGTGCGGCGGTGGCCGACGAGGAAGGCCGTGACGATGGTGGTGGCCTCGATCGCGACCCACAGCACACCGAGGTTGGCGGTCATGACCGCCAGGCACATGGCGGCCAGAAAGGCCTGCACGAGCACGTGATAGCGCCACACGGTGTGGTCGCCCGCCCGTCCGGCGGCGCGTTCGCCCGCCAGGTATGCCGGAGCCGTCCCGCAAGCGATGAAGGCGACGGCGCCGACGACGAGCAGCATCCACGCGGTCAGGGCGTCGGCGCGCAGCAGCCCCGAGGAGGTGAAGGTGGGTCCGCTGTCGAGGACGTTCGCCGCCAGCAGGCTCCCGCACAGCAGGATCGCCACGGGTGACAAGAGCCCCGCCCAGTCGGCCGGATACCGCTGCGGGAACTGCTCGGGTTCAGGTTCCTCGGCCGGCAGGACGGGTGTCGGGGCGATCACCTTGGGTCGGCCGTGCGAGCGAATACGCGCCGGGCGAGGTGTTCGCGCACCGGTCATCGCATACGCGGCAGCGACGACCAGCGGTGCGGCAATGGGAGTGATCAGCAGCAGCGCGGCGCCTCCTGACGGATACGGCATCAGTCGTGCAACTCCCGCAGGTCGTCGATGTCGGTCGTACCGAACGCCTCCCGCANNGCAGCAGGAAGCCGACCACCTGGGCCAGCGCCCGTCTGCGGGTCACCAGCACGAAGAACCCGATCAGGACGACGGCGAGACCCACCGGCAGAGCGCGAGTGGCCGGCGTGGGGTGCAACTCGGTCAGGGGCCGGGCGACCGTGTAGGCGAGCAGCGTGAGCAGGGCGGCGGTCAGCAGCGAGGCGGCGACGTTGACCAGCGGCTGGGTCTCGCGGACCTCCTCGCTGCCACGGTCGGCGGCCAGCACGGCGAGCGCGCGCCGCATCAGATACGGCAGCACTCCCGCCCTCAGCACCCCCACACCCAGACCCACGGCGGTCAGGTCCCACCGTTCCTCGTGTGCGCCGAGCAGCACGGCGATGGCGGCCAAGGCCACGCCTTGGACGGCGAAGACCCTTACGATCGCGGCGAGTTCGCGCTGCCACAGTGCGAGCACGGCCGCCAGCAGGAACGCCCCGCAGGCGAGGTCGAGGAACTGGGTGTACAGGTCGCCGCTCATGATGCTCCGTTCAGGAAGTAGGAGGCGGTCACCGCGAGCAGCGCGAGCAGGAAGGAACCGGCAAGGAGCTCCGGCACGCGGAACAGGCGCACCTTCGCCCAGAACACCTCGGCTGCGGCGAGTGCCGCCCCCAGGAGTGCCACTTTCACCGTGAACAGCACCAGCGCCACCAGCAGGGCGGCCCAGGAGAGGCTGGTGGCGATGCCCCAGGGCACGAACAGCGAGGACAGGAGCCCGAGCAGCAGCGTCAGGCGCATCTGCGCACCGAGCTCGACCAGTGCGAGGTCGGGCCCGGCGTACTCCAGCACCATCGCTTCGTGAATCATGGTCAGTTCGAGGTGGGTGGAGGGATTGTCCACCGGGATCCGGCCCGTCTCGGCGAGTACCGCCACCGCGAGCGCGGCCACGGCCAGCAGCCCGGCGGGGGAGGCGAGGCGGGCCGGCTGGTGGATGGCGCCGGAGACGATCGCCGGGACGTTGGTCGTCCCGGCTGGTATCGACAGCGCGAACACCGACAGCAACAGGGTCGGCTCCACCAGGGAGGCGACCGTCATCTCACGCGAGGCGCCCATCCCGCCGAACGCCGTGCCCGTGTCCAGGCCCGCCAGGGCGAGCGCCAGAGTGCCGAGCGCGATGAGCGCGACGACCACGATCAGATCCGCGTGCGAGCTGACCGGGGTGTCGGTGGACAGCAGCGGCACCAGTGCGGCGGCCACGACGGTGGTGGCGACCAGCAGGGCGGGGGCGGCCCGGAAGGCGGGCCCGGTCCCCACGGGCGTGATGGGCTCTTTGCGGAGCAGTTTGCGTGTATCCCGCCAGGGTTGGAGCACTCCGGCACCGGCCCGGCCCTCCAGCCGGGCCCGCACCTGCCGCATCCACCCGGTCAGCAGCGGCGCCCCGACTCCGACCACCAGGACCTGTCCGGTGACGGCCACGTACCCGATTGTGTTCATCACCAGCCCACCGCCAGTGCCAACAGCAGGACGATCAGTCCGGCGAAGCCGTAGCCGAGATACAGGTGGACGCTGCCGCCCGCCAGACGGCGTGCTCCCTGCCCGGCAGCGGCCAGTCCGCGCAGAACGGGCTCGTACAGGCGGTGTTCGATCCGGTCGGGCACCCGGTGCTGGAAGCGCACGCGTTCCACCAGGTAGGCCGACTCCCGCACCGGGGTGACGTTCACATCCTGCTCAGGGGCGAGAACGTCGTCGAAGACGCGTTGCAGGGGTTCGGCGAACGAGGTGGCCGTGTAGGCCATGCGGGGCGTCGGGGCGCCGCCTCCGCAGTCCCACAGCCGGGCGCCCGTCCGGCGTCGGCGGCGGCCGTAGAGCCGGGGCAGACCGACCGCGACCAGGAGTGCGACGGTGAGGGCGGCCACCACCCACAGCGGCGACAACTGGGCGGAGATATCGGCGAGTTCCACCTTCGACCCGCTGTTGGTGAGTGCCCCGCTGCCCGGCAGTCCGACCGCGCCGACGGCCCGGTCGAGACTGCCGCCCAGCAACCCCGGCACCACCGCGAGCGCCACGGTCCCTGCGGAGAGCAGGGCCATCCCCGCGAGCATCAGCGGCGGAGCCTCGCGCGCCGACGCGGCCCGTTCGTCACGCGGCCGGGCGAAGAAGCCGACACCGAGTGCCTTGACGAACACGGCCGCGGCGATGCCGGCCGACAGCGCGATCAGCGCGACCGACAAGGGCAGCACGACAGCCACCGCGACACCCGGCACCTGCAGCCCGTGGATGAGGGCCTGTAGTAGTAGCCACTCGCTGATGAAACCGTTACCGGGCGGCAGGGCCACCGCGCCGAGCGCGGCCAGTGCGAAGAAGGCGGCGGTGGCGGGCATCCGGGAGCGCAGCCCGCCGAGCCGGTCCAGATCACGCAGGCCGGTGGAGCGCAGGACCGACCCGGCCGCGCAGAACAACAGGGCCTTGAACGCGGCGTGGTTGACCACATGCAGCAGCGCCGCCGCCAGCGCCAGCGCGGCCAGCGGCCGGTCGCCATGGGAGGCGAAGAGCCCGCACGCGCCGACGCCGAGGAGGACCAGACCCATGTTCTCGCTCGTCGAATACGCCAGCAGCCGCTTCAGGTCGGAGGCCATCGCCGCCTGCAGGATGCCGTAGACGGAGCTGGCGCCGCCGACCGCCAGCAGGCCGAGCCACCACCACGCCTGGCCACCGCCGAGCAGGTCGAGCCCCACGCGGACGAGGCCGTAGATGCCAAGGTTGACCATCGCGGCGCTCATCAGCGCCGAGACGGGGCTGGGGGCCTCGGGATGCGCCCGGGGCAGCCAGGCGTGCAGCGGCACCGCGCCCGCCTTCGAGGTGAACGCCAGCGCCACGAGTACGAAGACGAGTCCGCGCACGGTCGCCGAGAGGTCGTGTGCGCCCGCCCGAAGTGCGGCGAAGGTCTCGCCTCCGGACTGCGCGGCGAACAGCGCGAGCCCGGTCAGCAGCAGCACCAGCCCGAGGTGCGTCATCACCGCGTACCAGACACCGGCCTGCCGCACCGAGGGCCGCTCCCGGTGCTCGGCGAGCACCAACAACAGCGACCCGAGCGCCATCAGTTCCCACAGCACCAGGAACGTGGACACCGACGCCGCCACCGGTACCAGCAGCAAGCTGAGCGCGAACAGCGGCAGCACCGCCTGCGCCGTCCGCGAGCCGAGTCCCCGCGCGCCGTGCCCGGCCGCGTACCCGACGCCGTACACCGCGACCGCGGCCACGACCGCCCCCGCCACCGCCATGAACAGACCCGCCAGCGCATCCACCGCAGCGTGCGCCCCGGCCAATGGCAACAGGCCCGCGTAGACGGCCTCCCAGCGGCCTCCGCCCAGTGCGGCCACCCCCGCAGCGACACCCGCCACCCCCACACCGGCCGTCAGGACCCCGACGACCGGGATGCGCGCGCGGTACGGCAGCCCGATCCCTGCCAGCGCGCCCGCGCCGCCCAGTCCGGTGGCCGTCGCGAGGGCGGCCGGAATCACGCTCACCGTCCGGTCACTGTCCTGAGCGCCGCCACGATCGCCTCCGGCTCCGGCGGACACCCCGGCACCGTCAGATCCACCGGTACGACCTCGCAGACCGCGCCCTCGACGCCGTACCCGCCGGCGAACTCCCCGCAGCCGATCGCGCAGTCCCCGACCGCCACCACCAGGCGCGGCTCGGCCATCGCGGCGACGGTGCGGCGCAGCGGCTCGGCCATGTTCCGGGTCACCGGCCCGGTCACCAGCGCCATATCAGCGTGCCGGGGCGAGGCCACAAGCCGCGCCCCGTACCGCTCGGCGTCGTACACCGGGTTGAACGCGGCAGCGATCTCGATCTCACAGCCGTTGCACGACCCCGCGTCCACACACCGCACCTGCACCGAGCCGCCCAACTGCCCGGCCTTGTCGGGTACTTCACCCTCCGGGCGTGGCGGCGTGGGTTCGGCGACCCACCCCGTGGTCCGGATCTTGCGCAACAAGCCCATGAACCTCTCCCGGTTGGTGGCGAGGACTTCAGCAGATCATCAACAAGGCAACCAGCGGTTGGAGTTACGACGCTTTTCCTACGTTTTGCATACTTCGAGGAGACTTTGCTCCTCGGGCCTGGCCGAGCGGCTCCGTAGGGTCGGAATCAGAAGAGGTGGGGCGATCGTCTCCTCGGACCGCCTCCCGGGGGACGATCGCCGTCCGATGGCCTGGTGTACGGCGGCTTCCCCTCCGGCACGGCCGCCCGCACGGCCGACCGGAGAGGGAGCCACGAGGCGACCGTCTCCCGGTTCCGCGAGGCTGTCCAACTCCCGGGAGACGATCGCCGTCCTATGGGCCGTCGTTACGACGGCGGTTTTCCTTCCGACTGAGCCGCTTTCAGGTCGGCGAGCAGTTCTGCCTGCCCTGCCAGTACGCCGGAGAGGATCGAGCGGGCCACCCGCAGCAGTTCCGCGACCTCGGGGCTGGCCAGTGAGTAGTACACGTTCGACCCCTCCTTGCGGGTGCGCACCAGGTTCGCCCGCCGCAGCACGGCCAGTTGCTGGGAGAGGTGTGCGGGCTCGATGCCCACCTGGGGCAGCATCTCCGCGACCGCGTGCTCGCGCTCGCTCAGCAGCTCCAGGACGCGGATGCGGGCCGGGTGGCCGAGCGTTTTGAAGAACTCGGCCTTCAGCTGGTACAGCGGTGTACTCACCGTGCCGTCCTCTCCCCAGCACGGCACGGCCTGACCGGCCGGACCACTCGGCATCGCATCCACCCACTCATCAAGAACATGCGACCCATCCTCGCCTGTGGCACCGGCAGAACCGAACTGCCCATCGAGGAGTCAGGTCACCCATATTCGGCGGTGACGACCTCAGTAATTGCTAACATTAGCAAGTCCATAGCCCCGGTGAGGGAGGCATGTATGAGAATCACCCCGTTGCACGGCAGCGGAGTCGTCTGGCTCAAGTGCCCCGCCTGCCGTCTGAAATGCCGCCCCGCCGCCGTCGGCCCGGACGGAAACTGTCCGCGCTGCGGCGACGTCCGCATGCTCAGGCTGTCCTTCGGCGGCCGTGCCTTTCAGGCGGCTGCGGACAGCGACCGGCCCGCACAGGGCTCTGACTGGGGCTCGCCGGCCGTGCCACCGGCCCGGTGAGAGAGCCGGGTCAGGCCTTCTTGACCACGCTCGACTTCAGCTCCTGCTGACCCTCTGCCGGAGCCCACGGCCCTCGGCCGTGGGCGGCAAGGCGTTGCCGGCCGTGGCGGGATCAAGGGCAGGTGATCGACGGCGGCTGCGGTGGCCCGGTATCCCTGCCCTGTGCCGCGCACCCGGCTTCCTGCTGTCGCTGCGGGGTGTGGGAACGACCCGTCGTACAGCATGTCAGCCGGCGGACCGCATGCCACCTGCGGGCCCGTACCCGCCTCCACCAGGGGTACGGATCACCAGTACGTCGCCCTCGGTGACGTCCGCGGTGTCGCAGCCGCGCAGTTGCTGGGTGCGGCCGTCGGCGTGTTCGATCAGGTTCTCGCCGAGGGCGCCGGGTTCGCCGCCGGCCATGCCGTAGGGCGCCACGTGGCGGTGGCTGGAGACGACCGCGACCGTCATCGGCTCGGCGAACCGGATCCGGCGCTCCACACCGCACCCGCCGTGCCGGTGGCCCGCTCCGCCGCTGCCCTCGCGGATGCGGAACTCCTCTACGCGCACCGGGTAGCGCCACTCCAGGATCTCGGGGTCGGTGAGGCGGGAGTTGGTCATGTGGGTCTGCACGGCGTCCGCCCCGTCGAACTCCTCGCCCGCACCGGATCCGGAGGCGACGGTCTCGTAGTACTGGACGCGGTCGTTGCCGAAGGAGACGTTGTTCATCGTGCCGGAGCCCTCGGCCTGGGCACCCAGGACGGCGTACAGGGCACCGGTGACGGCCTGGGAGGTCTCCACGTTTCCGGCGACGGTGGCGGCCGGATAGGCGGGGGAGAGCATGGAGCCGGCGGGCACGCGCACGTCGAGGGGTTTCAGGCAGCCGCTGTTGAGCGGGATGTTGTCGGCGACCAGGGTGCGGAACACATACAGCACGGCCGCCATGACCACGGACGTCGGCGCGTTCAGATTGCCGGGCTGCTGAGGTGAGGTGCCGGTGAAGTCCAGGACGGCGCCGCGCCGTTCGCGGTCGACGTGCAGGGCGGCCTGGATGACGGAGCCGTTGTCGGTCTCGTAGCGGTGTTGCCCGTCGTCGAGGGTGGCGACGATACGGCGTACGCATTCCTCGGCGTTGTCCTGGACGTGCCGCATGTAGGCGTGGACGACGTCGAGGCCGAACTGCTCGATGACACGGCGCAGTTCGCGGATGCCCTTCTCGTTGGCGGCGATCTGCGCGCGCAGGTCGGCGAGATTGGTGTCCGGGTCCCGCGAGGGGTAGCGGGCGCTGGTCAGCAGGTGGCGGGTCTCGTCCTCGCGGAAGTGACCCTCGCGCACCAGGAGCCAGTTGTCGAAGAGCACGCCCTCCTCGTCGATGGTGGTGCTGAACGCGGGCATGGATCCGGGGCTGATGCCGCCGATCTCGGCGTGGTGTCCGCGCGAGGCGACCAGGAAGAGCAGCCGCTCGTCCGCCTCGTCGAAGACCGGGGTGACGACGGTGATGTCGGGCAGATGGGTGCCGCCGTGGTACGGGTCGTTGAT
Source organism: Streptomyces sp. IMTB 2501 (assembly GCF_001953885.1). Taxonomy (GTDB): domain Bacteria; phylum Actinomycetota; class Actinomycetes; order Streptomycetales; family Streptomycetaceae; genus Streptomyces. The sequence goes on from NZ_MQUS01000037.1 coordinate 56,150, forward strand.
GGCGTAGACGTCGCCGGGCCGGAGCGAGCCCTCGTTGCGACGCAGGACCTCCTTGATGGATTCGCCCATCGAGCCGAGGTGCACGGGGATGTGAGGCGCGTTGGCGATGAGATTGCCGTCCGGGTCGAACAGCGCGCAGGAGAAGTCGAGGCGTTCCTTGATGTTGACCGAGTGGGCGGTGCTCTCCAGCCGTACGCCCATCTGCTCTGCCACGGACATGAAGAGGTTGTTGAAGACCTCCAGCATCACGGGGTCGACGGTGGTGCCGACCGCCGTACGGGACGGGCGGGGCCGGGAGCGGGTGAGGACGAGGTCGCCGTGCTCGTCGCCTGCGGCGCGCCAACCGGGGTCGACGACAGTGGTCCCGTCCGCCTCGGCGATGATCGCCGGGCCCTCGACCGCGTCCCCGGAGAGGATGTCCTCGCGCCGGTACAGCCGCGTGGGCTGCCAGCGGCCTTCGGTGAACATCCGCACGGTGGCGGCGGGTCGCAGCGTTCCGGCCCGCCGCGGCAGCACGGTCGTCGTGGTGGTGCGCGGACCGGAGGAACCGGTGGCCTCGACCGCGAGGGCCTCCACGACCAGCGGCTTGCTCATGGTGAAGCCGTACCGGTCGCGGTGGTCGCGTGCGAAGGCGGCTCGCATGTCCTCGGCCGGGCCCAGCGGCACGGGCAGCGAGAAGTCGGTGCCCTCGTAGCGCAGCAGGGCGCGGGCGGCCGTGCGGACGGTGGCGTCCGGCACGCCGTCCTCGCGCAGCTGGGTACGTGCCCGTTCTTCCAGCTCGGTGCGGACGGCCTCGACGCGGGCCGCCGTCTCCGGCCGGTCGAGGGCGGCCTCGATGGACCGTTCGCGCAGCGCGATCGCGTCCGCCATCCCGATGCCGTACGCGGAGAGCACCCCGGCGAGCGGCGGGATCAGGACGGTGTCGATGCCGAGCCGGTCGGCGACCGCGCAGGCGTGCTGGCCGCCCGCGCCGCCGAAGGCGACCAGTGCGTAGCGGGTGATGTCGCGGCCGCGCTGGACGGAGATCTTCTTCACCGCGTTCGCGATGTTGAGTACGGCGATGTCCAGGAAGCCCGCCGCGACCTCCTCCGGGCCACGATGCCCTCCGGTGGCGGCGGCGGTCTGCTCGGCGAACTCGGTGAAGCGGGCACGCACCGCGGCCTCGTCCAGCGGCTGGTCGCCGTCCTTGCCGAACACCCGGGGGAAGAAGGCGGGTTGGATGCGGCCGAGCATGACATTGGCGTCGGTGACGGTCGGTGGCCCACCGCGCCGGTAGCAGACCGGGCCGGGGTCTGCGCCGGCAGAGTCCGGGCCGACGCGGTAGCGCATCCCGTCGAAGTGCAGGATAGATCCGCCGCCCGCGGCGACGGTGTGGATGTCGGTCATCGGCGCCCGCATCCGCACCCCGGCCACCTGGGTGCCCAGGACCCGTTCGATCTCTCCCGCGTAATGGGAGACATCGGTCGAGGTGCCACCCATGTCGAAGCCGATCGCCTTGGTGTGGCCGGCGAGCCTGGCGGCTTGGGCCATACCGACGACGCCGCCCGCAGGGCCGGAGAGCACGGCGTCCTTGCCCCTGAAGTGGCCGGCCTCGCGCAGGCCGCCCCCGGACTGCATGAACATCAGCCGTACGCCGTTCAGTTCGCTCGCCACCTGGTCGACATAGCGCCGCAGGATGGGCGAGAGGTAGGCGTCGACCACGGTCGTGTCGCCCCGCGGCACCAGCTTGATCAGAGGGCTCACCTCGTGCGAGGAGCTGACCTGCCGATAACCGATCGCGCGGGCCGCTTCGGCAACGGCGGCCTCGTGATCGGCGTAACGGTAGCCGTGCAGGAAGACGACTGCGGCGCTGCGCAACCCGTCAGCGTACGCCGCCGCCAGCGCCTCGCGCGCGGCATCCAGGTCAAGCGGGCGGACGGGCTCGCCGCGCGCACCCACCCGCTCCTCCACCTCGACCACCCGGTCGTACAGGGCCTCCGGGACCAGGATGCGGCGGTCGAAGATGCGCGGACGGTTCTGGTACGCGATACGCAGGGCGTCCCGGAAACCCCGGGTGATGACGAGCACGGTCGGCTCGCCGGTATGCGTCAGCAGCGCGTTGGTGGCGACGGTGGTGCCCATCTTCACCACCTCGATCCGGTCGGCCGGAATGGGCTCGTCCGTCTCCAGGCCCAGCACCAGCCGGATCCCGGCGACGGCCGCGTCCCGGTACGCCTCCGGCCGCTCCGACAGCAGCTTGCGGCTGACCACCTCGGAATCCGGCGACACCGCCACCACGTCGGTGAAAGTGCCACCACGGTCGATCCAGAACTGCCAGCGACCCGTCATGCACCCATTGTGCGCGGTTGCCGGTGATCGGTCGGCAGGTGCGGGTCGCTGTTTCCCGACAAGCAGCGAGGCGGAGCGAGAACGCCGGACAATAGCGAGTGCCGTGGGGACGTCCTCCGAGGACACACCAGGTGGATGAGGTGCCCTGGACGTGTGGGAGGCCCGGTGACGGGGGACAGGATGTGAACGAGGGCGTCGACGGCGGGGTTTGCCGCCCACCGGATCGGTCGACATGCACGATGCCACCCCGCCCGACGACCGCCGTGGCACGCCGCCGGAGGCGCGCGGTTCCCGCCTCCGCAGGCGGCCCTGGGGGCTCCTACAGGAGGCTGCAGGCGACCGGCCCCAGCAGGTCGGCCAGCCGTCGGAAGACGTCGAGGAGCAGGTCGTCGATCGTCAGTACCCCCACCACCCGGTCTCCCTCCAGAACCGGAAGCCGGCGGACTCCGGTGCGACGGAACGTCTCGTAGCCACCTGGAAGTCGTCGCCGGCTTCCACCGTGACCGTCCGCGGTGACATGACGGTGTCCACCCGGGCGGCCTCCGCGTCCAGGCCGCCGCCCATCCCGCGTACGGCGAGGTCGCGGTCGGTGACGATGCCGTACGGCGCTCCGTCCTCGACGACGAGGACGGACCCGACGGCGTACTCGGTCATTCGTCGGGTCACCTCGGCCAGGGAGACGTCCGGTGCGACGCACACCGGGGGAGCGGTCATCACCTCGGAGACCTTCATGCGGCGGCTCCTCGCTGTCGGATTCCGGCCGCGCTCGAGCCCGTGTCAGAGGACGTCGAGCAGGTCGGCCACCGATCTCCGTGGGCTCGCGGGGCCCTCGGGGCCGTAGCCGAGCCGGATCACCATCTGGACGTGTGCCATGGCCGAGACGGGACGCGGACGGCCCACCGAAACTCCGGCCACTCCAGCGGCTGGGACGTGACCGAGGTGACCAGTCCGTCCGCGGTGGCCTGGAGCAGGACCCGCTCCAGTGCCTGACCCGCACGCAGCCAGTCCGCGGGCTGGTCGTAGGTCGTGCCCAACAGGGCGATGTTCGGGTGCCTCTCGAAGGAGGCCCAGCCGCGCCCGGGCACCGGGCGGCCGGCCGCGAAGTCGCGCACCGGCGCCGAGGTACCGCTCTGGCGAGGACCGAAGGCCTCGGCGGGGATGCCGTCGGTCGCCCCGGCGGCGCCAGACGGCTCGGTACGCGACCACCGCGCGGTTTCCTCGCGTATGCCCGGGTCGACCGCTTCCCTGCCCTCGGCGTCCTGTACCAGGTCCAGGACCGACCGCACATGCCAGGCGCCCGGAAACAGCAGCTGTGCTCCCTCGGCGCGGGCCGCCTCGTACAGTCGCTCGGTCACGAGGGCGGGGATTTCCTCGTCGCGGTAGGGCACGCGGCTGGAGTGCCGGCGGCGGATCGCGGGGCGCAGCCGGGTGAGCGCCGCGTCGGGTGCTCCGGTGCCGCACAGATGCAGCTCGGCGAGGAACTCCGGGTAGGCCGGGTCGGGCAGCAGCCGGACGACCGGTGCCAGCCCCGCCGCCGCGGCGGCCGCGCGCAGGTTGAGCAGGGCNNGGCGTCCGCCACGAGCGCCGTGACGGTGCTCACGTCAGGGGGTTGTACGGTCACGATGGCCTCCCTTCGTGCCGGTCCGGCGGCTCACCCGGGGGACGGGACGGCGATGACAGGGCAGCGGGCGTGGTGCAGTACACCTTGGCTGACCGAGCCCAGCAGCATGCCGGTGAAACCTCCGCGCCCCCGGGTCCCGACGACCAGGCCCAGCGCATGCGCCGAGGCCTCGGTGAGGACCTGGACGGGATGCCCGACGACCAGCTCATGGCGCAGGTCCACCTCGGGGAAGCGGTCGCGACGGCCCGCCACGATCTCCGAGAGCAGCCGCCGGCCCTCCTGCTGCGGCGCGTGCTCGTCGAAGATCCTGAGCGGGCCGGGCTCCCAGACGAACAGGGCCCGCAGCGCGGCACCGCGCAGGGCCGCCTCCTCGAACGCCACGTCGACGGCGGCGGCGGAGTGCACACTGCCGTCGACGCCGACCACGAGGTACGCGGGGTCCTGAGTGATGTGTTCCGGCTCGGGCACGACCACCAGTGGGCAGCGCGTGTGAGCCATGACCGGCAGGGCGACCGACGCGGAACCGAACACCTCCCGGGTCCGGCTCAGGTGGTGTGATCCCAGGACGACGGCGGTGGCGTCGCGACTCTGCTCGCGCAGCACCCACACCGGGTCGCCCTCCGTAAGCAGGGTGTCCACCTCTAGCTGCGGGTGCCGGGCCGTGACGAAGCTCGCGGCCTCCTCCAGCACCTGCTTCCCGGTCCTGTGCAGCGCCTCGTTCCACTCCTCCCAGGACGGCGGCACCTCGCGCCTCCGATAGCCCCTGGTCGGAACGCCCTCGGCGTGGACGGCACGCAACGGAAGCCGGCGGCGGGCGGCCTCGTCAGCGGCCCAGGCCAGCGCCGTCCGCCGGGACGGATCGGGATCGACGCCCACCACGATCGGGAGGCGGTCACCGGGCCGGGACATGGTCGTCTCCAGCCGTCAACTCATCGGAAACACAAGCCAGGTCAGGGTCGGCAGCAGGTACGGCCCGGTCGTTCTCTTGAAATGGTGCGGGAGCGGACATCGCCCTCGCCTCCTCCCGGCGGTGGCGCGGACGAACGCCGCCGCCAATTCCATGGAAGGCCCCGCTGAGGCCTGCCTGACATGGGCCATTGGTCCCCACAGCGGACCCGTCGGCCCTGGCACCTGGACCGGTCATGGTGTGCGGGCTGGGAGCGCGCAGGGGGCGAGAACAGCGGCGTTCCGGCGCAGCCGGGCTTCGGTGTCGGAGCGCACCATGGCCGTCAGGTGGTCCAGAGCCCGGGACCGGACCGGCGGGACCGGCTCGGGGTCCTCGATCCGCCGGGCCGGTTCGGGCAGAGCGGCGACATCCTCGCGGAATCGCTCGCGGGCGTCCTGCCAGTGGTCCGGCGGTCCGGTCCGGCGCCCGTCCCGCATGACGGTGCGCAGCAGCGGCTGCGCGGAGTCCGGCAGGTCCTCCCGTGCCAGGGCGATGACGCCGGGGGTCCGGCACGGCGGAAGACCTGCTTGGAGGACGACCGCCACGTCATGCGCGCCGAGCTTTCGGGGATAGCCGCGGAGGACATCGACGTCGTGATCGGCGACGGGGTGCTGACGGTTCAGGCCGAGCGCTCCGAACGGAACGTGGACAAGAACCACAGCGAGATCCGGTACGGCTCGATGAGCCGCAGCGTCACTCTGCCCGCCGGCACCGACGCGGATGATGTATGTCAAAGCCGATCACACCGACGGCATGCTGACCGTCAGCGTGGGTCTGGGCGCCGAGAAGGCGGAGGCCAGGCACGTCGGGATCCGGCACGGCAGCTGACGAGGACGTCTCCGTCCGCGGCGGGCCCCGAGCGGGCCTGCCGTCGTCCGCCGATCTCCCGCCCCAGTCACCGGGCGCCGCGCGAAGCGGCCCAGCGGCGCCGGACCGCCTCCTCGTGCTCGCCCTCCTCCAGCGCCAGTTCCACCGCCTGAAGCTCCCCCCGTAGCCGGGGGATCCAGTGCCGGCGCAGGGCGCGGACCCGCTGCCGGGTGCGTACGGCCTCGGCGGCGAGCAACTCCGCCGCCGCCTGGTGGGCGGCGTGATCCAGTGCGGCGCGGACCGCCGCGCGGTACGCAGCTTCGGCATGCGCCAGCGCGGTGTTCGGCGGCGTCCGCTCATCGGGTGTGCGGAGGGGGTCCGTCCAGGACACGGTCGCCGGATGCCGCACGCCCATCAGCGTGGCCCACTCGATGTCGATACGGGCCCGGTCCGCCGGGGCCGCCTCGGCCAGAGCCTCCTCGCCGCCGAGCAGCACCCCGCGCACCAGCCAGCCGTCCGCCTCGACGAGCCGCTCCCGCCACATCCGGCCTGCCTCCTCCGCCGTACGGCGCGCCACGCGCTCCCGGTCCATCAGCAGCCGGAGCTTGCGTTCCAGCAGATCCGCTCCGCGCAGCGCGGTCTTAAGGCTGCGGCGCAGGCGCAGCCGCCCGGCCCGGCCTGCCGGGACGCGGCTTCCGCGGCCGCTCATGGTGCCTCACCCGGCCCCGCCGCGCCGGCCTGACGGGCGTCGAGCAGGTCGGCGGGGAGCATGCCGAGCTGACTGCGTGGCAGCGTCAGCAATACGTCCCAGGCCCGGTCCAAGGAATCGTCGAGTGAGCGGTTCTCGTCCACGGCCTGGGCGAGGAACCGCTCCCGGAAGGCGTCCTCCAGGTCGAGATGGCGCAGGTCGGTCGGACTGAGCGCCGGACGTCCGATCAGGTCGGCGAGCTCTCGTACCTGCCGGGACCGGGCCAGCGCGGCGACCAGCTGCGCGGCGACGTCCGGATGATCGGCGCGGGTCCGGCCCGGCCCGGCTCCCTTGCGCATCAGGCGCGACAGCGAGGCCAGTGGGTCGACGGGCGGATACGCCCCGGCGGCGTACACCTCGGCGGACAGCACGATCTGCCCCTCCGTGATGTATCCGGTGAGATCGGGGACGGGGTGGGTGATGTCACCCGCCGGCATCGTCAGGAACGGAAGGACGGTCACCGAACCCGGTCGGCCCCTGATCCTGCCGCAGCGCTCGTAGAGGGACGCGAGATCGCTGTACAGGTAACCGGGGTAGGCGCGGCGGGCGGGGATCTCGCCGCGTGCGGCGGACACCTCGCGCAGTGCCTCGCAGTAGGCCGTCATGTCCGTCATCACCACCAGGACGTGCCGACCCTCTGTGAACGCGAGGTGCTCGGCGACCGTCAGCGCGATGCGCGGGGTGAGCAGCCGCTCGATGACCGGGTCGTCGGCGGTGTTGAGCAGCAGGACCAGTTCCCGTGCCGCCGAGCGCTCCGCCAGCCCGCCGCGGACGAAGGCCGCGTCGGCGTGGGTGAGGCCCATCCCGGCGAAGACGACGGCGAACGCCTCGCCCCCGCAGGTCGCTTGGGCCGCGATCTGCACCGCCAGTTCCAGATGCGGCAGGCCCGCCGCTGAGAAAACCGGCAGCTTCTGGCCGCGCACCAGGGTGGTGAGCACGTCCACGGCGGACACGCCGGTCAGCACCGGCTCGTTCGGCGGTTCCCGGCGCACCGGGTTGATCGGCGCGCCGCTCACTGCCGCATCCGCCCCGCCCAGCACCGGCGGCCCGCCGTCGGCCGGTTCGCCCCGCCCGTCGCACACCCGGCCCAGCCAGCCGGCGCCGACCGGGATCCGCAGCGGCGTACCCGAGAAGGCGATGCGGGTGCCGGAGCGGTCCATGCCGGCCGTATCCTCCAGGACCTGCACCACGGCGAGGTCCCGGTCCACCTCCAGAACCAGCCCATGGCGTCGTTCACCCGAGTCGAGGGCGATCGTGGCGAACTCGTCCCAGCCGACCCCGCGCACGCCTTCCACGACCACGAGCGGGCCGCGTAGTTCCCGCACCCCTGTGTACTCGACGTCCGCGAACCCGCTCACGCTGCCGTCGCCGCCTTCGCCAGCCGTTCCAGCACGGTGTCGCGGGCCGCCGCCACCGGAGCGGTCTCGGCCGGGCCGGCGCTCTCGCGGGCCCGCAGCAGCGGGGTGAAGTCGACCGCCTCGACGGCGTCCGCTCCCGTACCGGAGTCCACCAGGTCCAGACAGCGGTCGATCACCGTGAGCGTGGCCTCCACCAGGGCCGCCGTCTTCTCGGGTGTGCTGTAGGCGTCCGTCGGCGACAGGGCGCTCTGCTGGATCACGGCCTCGCGCAGCAGCCGCCCGGCGAGCACACTGATCCGCTCGCGCGGTGGCAGGGCAGTGATGCCGACCAGTTCCACGAGATCGGCCAGCCGGTCCGCCTCGGCCAGCAGCCGCGCCACGCGTCCCCGCCTGCCCGCCCAGTCCGGGTCACCCGCCCGCGCATACGCGGCGGCCACCGCGCCGGCGTCCCGGGAGAAGGAGTCTGTCCAGGAGACCGCCGGATAGTGGCGGGCGTAGGCGAGGTCGCGGTCCAGACTCCACAGGCAGCGCACGAACCGCTCGGTGTGCGCGGTGACCGGCTCGGTGCGGTCGCCGCCCGGAGGGGACACGGCCCCGAGCACCGTGACGGATCCGGGCGCGCCGCCGAGGGTGCGCACGGCGGCGGCCCGCTCGTAGAACGCGGCCAGTTCGGAGGCGAGCCCTGCGGGATAACCTTCCTCGGCGGGCAGTTCGCCCATACGGGAGGCGAACTCGCGCAGCGCCTCCGCCCAGCGGGAGGTCGAGTCGGCGATGACGACGACGTCGAGGCCCATGTCACGGAAGTACTCGGCGACCGTGGCCCCCGTGTGCACGCTCGCCTCGCGGGCCATCATCGGCATGTTGGAGGTGTTCGCGATCGTCACCGTGCGCTCCGACAGCCGCCCTCCGGTGCGTGGGTCGGCCAGCTCCGCCAACTCCTCGATGACGTCCGCCATTTCGTTGCCGCGTTCGCCGCAGCCGACGTAGACGATGACGTCGGCGTCGCACCACTTCGCGATCTGCTGGAGCAGCATGGTCTTGCCCGTGCCGAAGCCGCCGGGGACGGCGACCGTGCTGCCCCTGGCCACCGGGAAGAGCAGGTCGACGGCCCGCTGCCCGGTGTGCAGCGGCAGACCGGCGGGGAGCCGTTCGGCGACCGGGCGAGGCCTGCGGACCGGCCAGGTCTGGGCCATGCGTACCTCGTGCCCGTCCACGGTGGCGAGCACGGTGCCGGCCGGGTACTTGCGCGCCTCCGCGACCGTTTCCACGACGCCGGAACGGCCGGGCGGCACGAGCAGCCGCAAGGGCACCGGCGCCGCGATCTCGCCGAGGACGTCACCGGCGCTCACCCGCGCCCCCTGGGTCACGCGTGGTGTGAACGGCCAGGCGCGCATGTCCGGCGCGCGGTCCGGGCCGCCGGGCAGGAGCAGGTCGCCGGCCCCCGACAGCGGACGCAGCAGGCCGTCGTAGACACCTCCGAGCAGCCCGGGGCCCAGCTGCACCGACAGCGGCCGGCCTTGTGGCTCGACCGGATGCCCCGGCGCCAGGCCGCCCGTGTACTCGTAGGCCTGGACGGTGGCTGTGTCGCCGTGGACGGCGACCACTTCGCCCGGCAGCCGGTCGGCACCGAGCAGTACGAGGTCGTGCATGGCCACGGTGGCAGGGCACTCCATCTCCACCAGCGGCCCGGCGACCCGCAGGATGCGCGGGAACGCGGCGGGGGCCTCGGGAAGAGTCACGGCCGGTCCCAGAGGCTCTCGATCAGCACGCCCAGCCGCGTGAGGGCGCGGCCGGCGAGGGTGTCCGCGGACAGGTCGAGGTGGCGTCCGGGCACGTCGGCGGTCACTCCGCCGCCTGGTACGGCCGTGATGCGCGCGTCCGCGCCCAGCAGCGCTCGGGCTGTCTCCGCGCAACGGGCGGACGTGACGGCACCGTCGGCCAGCGCTTGCCGCACACCGGCGCGCACCTCGGCCCGGAGGTCCGCGTACACCTCGGCGCGGGCGGCGAGTTCCCGGGCCCAGGCATCTTCGGCCGCGCGCACCCGTTCTCGGGCGGCCGCAGCGTGTCCGTCCGCCGCGCCGAGGTCCCGGGCCTTCGCGAGTATCCGCTCCGCGGTGCCGCGCGCGAGGCGCAGGGTCTCGTCCGCGTCGGCCCGCGCCCGGTCCAGGACGGCGTCGGCGTCGGCCCGGGCCGCGCGCAGCAGTTCGGCGCGTACGGGGTCCAGAGCGTCGGACGGTGCCGTCATCCGGGCATCACCACCGTCAGCGGCCGGGACGGGTCCGGCTCCGTCACCGCGGCTCCCAGGACCTCGGCGGCCGACGCCGTCAGGATCACCAGGCCGATACCGCCGGGAAGGTCCTGCCAGGCCCGCCGGACGGCGTCCGGATCCTCCGCGACCAGGACGTCGACCCCGGCCAGAGCCAGCCCGCTCACGCTCGTCCGCGTGCCGATGGCGGCGACAGTGCCCACCGTCATGCCTTCCCGATCAGCAGGATGGCGACCACCAGCCCGTACACGGCGATGCCCTCAGCCAGGCCGACGATCACGATCGCCCGGCCGAACATCTCCGGGCGTTCGCTCAGCGCGGCAAGGGCGGCGGCTCCCGTGTAGGCGACCGCGATGGCGGCCCCGATGGAGGCCCCGGCCACCGCGATGGCCGCCCCGATCAGGGCGGATCCGTTGACGCCGCCCGAAGCCGCGGCCTGGGCCGAGGCCTGCGCGGAGCCGGCGAGCGCCGTGGCGAGGACGACGCCCGCGCCCGCCAGCAGGGCGAGGTTCGTCAGCAGCAGCCAGCGGAACGCGTGTCTGGTCCGGCGCCGACGCAGCAGCCGTACGGCAGCGAGCACCGCCACGAGGACCGGCAGGACGATCAGCCAGGTGAGCATGGGATCACCTTCGTAGGAGCGCGTCGGCAGGTTCCGCCGGCGGAACGTGCCAGGGACGGAACGGACGGCCCTCCGTCTCGAAGAGCCGGGAGAAGAGCTCGTAGAACTCCAGCCGCAGCGCCTGCACACCGGCCACCAGGGCCTCCAGGCCGAAGGAGAGAGCGGTCCCCAGGCCGAACAGCAACACGGCGCTGACCATCCCTGCCGCCCCGTGTCCGCCCAGGCCTTGGGTACCGCGCCACACCACGTCGGCGAGGGCGGCGTGGGTGAGACCGAAGGCCGCGAGCCGGGCGAAGGAGAGGGTGTTGGCGCCCGTGCGCACGACGACGTCGAAGAGCCGTACGGCCGTCTCGGCCAGGCCCGCGCCACCGCCCGCGGTCGCCCGGAACAGGCCGAACCCCACCAGCGCCAGCCCGGCGATCGCGCACGCGGCCCCGCCCACGGCAGGCGACGGCAGGTGCAGGATCAGGCCTGCTGCGGCAAGCGCGAGCCCCAGGTAGAACAACAGCCCGGCGAAACCGGACGCCGTATACAGAGCCGATGCCCAACCACCCTCCCGCAGACGGTTGATGGCGCCCGTGGCATGCGCGAGGGCCAGCAGCCCGGCGCCGAAGACCACCGCTGCGGCGACCAGCCGGGCCGGGCTGTCCAACGGGGCCAGCCACAGCACCGGCAGCAGGCCCGTCGGCCCGAAGAACTCCCCGTAGGCGGCACCCGCGAGCATGGCGGCCAGACCGGCGCCCGCGAGGAACGGCCACAGCCGACGCAGCCGGGCAAGCCGCTGCGGCCGACCGAGACGCAGCGCCAGCGCAGCGAGTACCAACAGGGCCCCGTGGCCGACGTCACCGAACATGATCCCGAACATCGCAACCCAGGTGAGGCCCGCCGGCCAGGACGGGTCGAGGTCCGCGTACGGCGGTGTGCCGTACGTCGTCACCAGCGGCGTGAACGACACCGGTCCGGAGGGCCGCAGCAGCGTCGGGGGATCGGTGCCGCGCGGGGACGGCAGCGGCACCAGCGCTCCGCCCGCTGCTGTCACCCGCACCGCGACGCTCGGCATCGCGGCCGCCGGGCACCACCCGGCGAGCGCCGCCACCTCCCCGCGCCGTACAGCGCCCTTTGCACGCTCCTCCAGCTGGGCCTCGCCGGCCAGCAGGCCGATATGCCGCCGCTCTTCGAGCTGGTCGAGGTCGGGTGCGGTGACCGCCAGGAGGACCGTACCGCTGCTCTCCGGCCCGGCGGGCTCGCCGCCGCGCCCCTGCACCCGGCGCAGCCGCAGGCCCGCAGGCCCGGGAACCGCCTCCTCCACGCGGTCCAGCTCCACACACCCCGCCTCGGCGATCCGCACGAGCGCGTCCCGCAGCGCCGCCTGCGGCACGACCACCGCCACCCGGCGCATCCGGACCGGTGTCAACCCCTCAGCCCAGGGCATCGAACACCTCCCCGAGTCGCCCGCCCCGGGCCGCCGACTCCAGGGCCGCGCGCACCCGCCAGGCGTCCACGGACAGCACCGCGACCGAGCCGACGACCACCCGGGGTCCGTACCGGCTGCCCCGCAGCATGGCGGTGCCGTCGTCCAGGACTGTGTGCCACCAGCGAGCCTCCGCCCGCCACAGCCCGTCCGGCTCCGCGACGTCCGTCAGCAGCCGCCGAGCCGGCGGCGGCAGGTGCTCGCGGAACTCCTGGTACGAGGGGGCGGTCGGCGCACGCGTCCCGAGGAGCCGGGCCGCGTCGTGCCGCACCGGCTCAAGCAGGGAGCGGCCGTGTACGTACAGTTCACGCGCTGTCAGCAGGGCCGCGCGTCCGACGGCCCAGTTCCGCGCCTGCGGTACGGCGACGGCGGTGCGGTGTGCGGCGGCCATCCGCATGCCGGTGACCAGGGCCCAGGGCGTGTCGTCACCCGGATCTCCCCAGGGGGAGGCGGCGAGCGCGGCGCGCAGTTCCGCCGGAGTCCCGGCCTCTGCCAGCCGTCGCCAAGCGGTCTCCAGCGCCCCGAGCCGGTACGGTTCGAGCGCGTACGCCCTGTCCGGTGCGGACAGCCGGGCGGCCACATTGGCGATCTCGAATCCCGAGACCAGCGGAACGAGCAGACGGGCCCCGCCCGGCGGCAGCCAGCCCGCCAGCACCCTCGCGTGCCACAGCAGCGTCGCGGACACGGCCCGCTGAGCCTCGGGCAGTCCGGCCGCTGCCCGGGTGTACTTCGCGTACGGCGTGCCGGCCAGCTGTTGCAGCGCCCTTCCGAGGGTCACGCAGGACGCGATCTCCCGCGCTCCGGCGGCACCGGGACACCGGTCGACCAGGACCCGCGCCCGGACCGTTCCGGCCACCCATCCGGCACTCATGGCGCCACGCCCGCCCCGGTCGCCAGGCGCAGGGCGTCGGCCACCGCGCCGTCCACCAGCTCGGGCATGCGCCCACGGGCCCGCTCCCGGACCGCCTCGGCGGCCCGGTCACCGGCAGCGCGAACGGCGTCCGCCTCCCGAAGCGCGTCCCGCAGGACGGGTGCCGCGGCCTGGCGTCGTACCTCCGGCGCCCGTTCCCGGGCGGCCGCCACGATGCTCTCCGCCTCCCGCGCGGCGTCCCGCCGGATCGTCTCGGCGGCCTCGTCCGCCGTGGCGCGGATGCGGGCAGCTTCCTGTTGAACGGCTGTCAACTGGGCGAGGGCGGGTTCGAGTTCGGCGGCGCGCTCCGCCGCCCGGTCGACGGGCACGCCGGTGACGGCCGCGCCCGGTGAACCGGTCGGACGGAACCGCTCCAGGAAGTCCCGCAGGCTCATCGGCCGGCCTCCTGACCGTCGGCTGTCGGCTGCTCCTTCAGTGTCACCGTCCTCGCCCCGGGCCGCACCGGGTAGGGCCGCCACGCCGTTCCACCAGGGCCGTTCGGCTCTAGGCGGACGGCGGTGGAGCGCAAGACTGGAACGGTAGGCAACCTGAGGGAGTCCGGAGGCCGCCGTGAACGAGCACACGCACTTCTCTGCGGGGACCGAGGCCCGGCGGGGCCTGCCCTCCCGGCCCTGGAGCCCCGGCGAGGACAGACGGCAGGAGATGCTGGTCCGCTATCTGGGCGCGGTGGCCGCCGCCGCGGCGAAACACGTGGGGGCCGAGGAGCAGCCGCAGCCGGCACCGCAGAGCGGTGCCTCCGGCCCAGCACCGCAGGCCACACCGTCCGCACAGCGGGCCGGCCCGGCGCCCGCCGCCGGGATGCCGCTGGTGCGGGACGTCATGGACGTGCCCGCGGTCTCCCTGCGGGACGACCTGCCCTACCGGGAGATCGCCCGGCTGCTCGCGCGTGAGCACGTCGGTGCCCTACCGGTCGTGGACGTCGAGGACCGGGTGGTGGGGGTCGTCTCGGAGTCGGATCTGCTGGCGAAGGTCGCGTTCGAAGCCTCCGGCCACCGCCCCGGGCGCGTGGGCAGGCTGCGGGAGCGGCGCCTGTCCGGCAAGGCCAAGGGCGAGACGGCCGCCGATCTGATGACCAGCCCCGCGATCACGGTGCTGCCGGGCGCGACCGTCGCCGAGGCCGCGTGGCTCGCCGCACTGTCCCGGCTGAAGCGGATCCCGGTCACGGACAGGCAGGACCGGCTGGTCGGCGTCGTGGGCCGCGATGCGCTGCTTCAGGCCCTCATCAGGGACGATGCCGCCATACAGGCGGAGGTCGAGGACAGCATCCGGGCCGTCTGCACCCCGGGGGACTTCAAGGCCGTCGAGGTGACCGTGCACGACGGAATCGTCGAGCTGGCGGGTCGGGTGCCGTCGGCGACCGGATCCCGGATCGTGGCCGAGGTCGAGGCGATCGCCGACGTGGCCGAGGTCAAGAACCTGCTCACCGCGGCCTGAGACTCAGTGGCGAGAATCGCCGCCTGCACCCGGTGCTGGACGCCGAGCTTGGACAGCAGCCGCGAGATGTGGTTCTTGACGGTTCTCTCGGACAGGTACGGCTTCTTGCCGATCTCCCCCGCTGACAGCGAATGTCAGGTGCAGCGGAGCAGGATCATGAATCCGTAGTCCATGTGGAGCTGTTGGTGGCAGTGGAACAGGGACAGTCCTGGCTGGTCGGCGGTGAAGTCGAGGTCGAGGGTCTGGTAGCCGCCGAGCATGACGACGTCCTTGCGCAGGCCCCGGGTGGGGGTGCCGGCGATGTGAGTGATCTCAAAGGTGTGGCGGTGCAGGTGGAGGGGGTGGATGTCGTCGGACGCGTTGCGCAGCCGCATCCGGTACCGCTTGCCGCGCTGGACGTCTATTACCGGCTTGTTGGTGTCCTGGGAGAAGGGGACGCCGTTGAGGGGCCAGATATTGAAGCCCTTGTCGGCTGCGTTGCGCTTCTCCACCAGCAGGTCGAAGGTGTGGTCGGGTCGCTGCGTTGCGGTGCCGGGACCGGCGAAGGTGCGGTAGTCCCAGCTGAAGGCGGGCGGTGCGGTCCACTGCGGGGAACCGCTGCGGCCGGCGTACTCCACCACGGTGCCCATGCCGGCGTTCCGGTCGTCGTCCGACGTGTCTCCGAGTATCCACACACCCGGGTGGTTCATCTCCACGACGGCCGAGACGCGTTCGGCGGTGCCGATCCACAGCACCGGCACGTCGGTCTGGCGGGGTACCGGGTTGCCGTCGAGCGCGACGACTTCGAAGGTGTGGCCAGGCAGGGCGAGGCTGCGGATCTCGGTGGCGCTGGCGTTGAGGACGTGGAACAGCACGCGCTGTCCGGTCTTGACCTTGATCGGCCGGCCGTGGCCGAGTGTGCGCCCATTGACGCTGAAGACGCGGTAGCCGACCTCGTAGCCGCGCGGCATGCCACGGGCCAGTGAGTCGGCCATGGCCTTCTCGCCCATGCGTTTCAGGTCCAGTACGGGGGAGCCGGCCAGGAAGGTCTGCGGGATGTCCCCGCCGTGGCTGACGGAGGGCTCGAACTCCTTCAGTGTCAGGAACACTTCCTGGTCGTAGGCGCCGGGGCTGGTCTTCGGCTCGATGTAGACCGGGCCGGCCTGACCGGAGTAGGTGCCGCGGGTCAGGTCGCCGTGTGCGGTTACGTGGGTGTGGTAGAAGCGGAAGCCGGCCGGTCCCGGGGTGAAGGACAGCCGTCGCATCCCGTGTGCGGGAATGTAGGGGGTGCCCTCCTCGGCGGCTCCGTCCACGTCGGCGGGGACGCGTTGACCGTGCCAGTGCAGGAGTTCGGGGGTGCCGGTGTCGTTGTGGACGTCGACCACGACCGGGCGGCCTTCGGTGAACCGCAGCAGCGGACCGGGGAACTGGCCGTTGTACGTCGTGGTCGACACTGCCGTACCCGGTGCGAGCTCGACGCGTCCGGTCGCGATCCGCAGCGTGTGGTCCGCCCTGCCCGAGGCAGCGGCCGTGCTCGTCGCCGCCCGTGAGTCGCGGCCGGTCACCGCAGCGGTAGCCGCTCCGGCCAGCACGGCGGCGCCGCCCAGCCTGAGGGCGTCGCGACGAGAGACGGTCACGGTTCTGCTCCCTTCCCTGCTTCCCGGCCCAACTGGTTCAGACCGGACAGGCGTTGTCTTCTGTAGCGTGGCCAGTGCCAGTAGTGCCTTTGCGTCCGGTACCGCTGGCTTCTGGCCGTCACCGTGTTGCGCGTGATTGTCGTGCGGTGCCGGTGGTCAGAGGTGACCTGCCACGAAGTGGGCTACCTGCATGCCGAGTTGCTGTCCCGCGCTGTTGTCGATGGAGGTGTGCTGGCCGGCCCAGATCCGGGTGAGCCATGCTTCAGTGGCAGCGTCCTGGAAGCCGGCATAGGTTCGGGTGGTGCCTTTCGATGTCACCGTGAGGTGATGCCGTGCACCGTACAGGCCGGTGAGCGTCGTTGCCGCTGCCTGGCTGAGGGCGGCGTGAGCGCTGGGATAGGACGGATCCGGCGCGGTCGTCAGCAGGGGGCTCCAGCTGGGATCGCCGACGATGCGCGGGTTGTAGTGCGTACTGCCGAGTCGCACGGCGGTCACGGGCCGCCATATGCGGTAGGCGTACTTGGCGTCGTACAGCGCGATCGTGGTGTCGGCGAGGGACAGGTCGAGCCGGGCGAAGACCTTCACCGCGTTGTCCAGGCTGGCGTTCTGTGAGGTGACGAGGTTCTGCGCGATCTCGTTCCAGACGTTCCAGACGGGCGCGGCCGCCCAGAACTTCGCGGCCGTCGTCTGATCGGGGGTGCGGGTGGTACTGGTCTTGCTCCCCAGGCTCTTGACCTCGTTCAGGGCGGTGGCGTACTCGGCGCTGCTCACGGGCGGCGGCGCTGCCGGGCGGAACTGGCGTCCGCTGGCCAGCACGAACGGCTTGACCGAGCCCCAGTTGGCGAACACCGGTGTCGGGAAGTCGGGAGGGGTGGGCCGGTAGTCACCGGCCTTGTCGTCGGCGCGGAACGGCGGCGGCTGCGCCGAGGACCCGTCGTTAGACCGCAGGCTCATCAGTCGGCGGGCGACTTCGGCTCCGACCGTCGTGCCCGCCTGCTTGTCCGGGCTGCCCGGAATCGCGGACAACTGGCTCTTCAGCCGCTGGTCCACGCCTGCGCGCTCGGTCGGGTAGAGGGCAACCAGCACGTCGTGGGCCGCTTGGTCTGCTGCGGCATCGGCACGAGTGCCGCGCGGCGCCGACACCGAGAACAGGTAGGCGGGGCCGGCCCGGGTGATCGATACCACCGCATCGTACTCGGCGGCCTGGAGGAGGGCGAAGCTGCGCGTGGGCTGGACGGTGGCCGGCTGCGCCTTCGGATCGCCGAGGATGGTGATGAGCTCGCGGTTCCATTCCACGACCGACGTCCCCGACCCCGTGGCCGCGGTCGGCGGGGCTGGTGAGGGAGCGGCACCGGCCCCGAAGGCGGGGCTGATGAGTCCGGCTGCCAGCGCGGTTCCGGCCAGTACGGCGAGTGTCTTTTGCTTTCCACCCATGCTCTGTGGCTCCTTGTCGCCGACGGTGAGCTGTGGCGACCGTGCCCGCACACGGCATCCGTGTGGGCCACGGCGAATCACAGGATCGACGAACACCAGGGAACGAGCGGGGAGTCCGCAGCGCGTGCCGCAAGAAAGCACTCCGGACATCCGCTCCGGAGTGTGAGGGGGATTGCGAAGCCGGTTCCCGTCTGACTGATGCCTGGGCTGGGCCAGTCGTTGACGAGTCACGAACCGGGCTCACCGGGATACCGGCTCATGAGACCCTACGCGTCACCCACACCAACGTCTCGGAGGGCTGACCAGGCGCGTACAGTCCTGCAACCCGATCACCTCTTCACGTCATCAAGGTCGCTTGCCAGATCCAGCGTGCCGGGACCCTGTCCACGCCGCAACTTCGGCACGATCGGACCTTCGAGAGTCGAGGATCACGACGCGTGCGACCTGCTGTTCATCCCCGACAGGTATGGTCTCGCGATCCCGGATGTCGATAGATGGTGGTGCGGAGTGAGCCAGGCGTCGCAGGGCGGCGGAGCCGCTGTGCTGGAGCGGAGGCTGGGCGTTTTCGATGCCGTCGTCATCGGGCTGGGCTCGATGATCGGCGCGGGGGTCTTCGCCGCTCTGGCGCCGGCCGCGCGGGCGGCGGGCTCGGGACTGCTCTTGGGGCTGGCCGTCGCCGCCGTGGTGGCGTACTGCAACGCCACGGCCTCGGCTCGGTTGGCGGCACGCTATCCGCAGTCCGGTGGGACGTATGTGTACGGCCGTGAGCGGCTGGGTGAGTTCTGGGGGTATCTCGCCGGGTGGGGCTTCGTGGTGGGTAAGACGGCCTCGTGCGCGGCGATGGCGCTCACCGTGGGGTCGTATGTGTGGCCGGGCCAGGCGCACGCCGTCGCGGTGGCTGCCGTGGTGGCGCTGACCGCCATCAACTACGTGGGCGTGCAGAAGGCGGCGTGGCTGACGCGGGCGATCGTCGCCGTGGTCCTGGCCGTGCTGGCAGCCGTGGTGGTGGCTTGCCTGACCTCCAGTACTGCTCAGACCGGGCGGCTGGACATCGGGTCGGACGCCTCCGTCACCGGGGTGTTGCAGGCGGCCGGCCTTCTGTTCTTCGCCTTCGCCGGATACGCGCGCATCGCGACCCTGGGCGAAGAGGTGAGGGACCCGGCCCGCACGATTCCCCGGGCCATCCCCCTGGCCCTGGGGATCACATTGATCGTGTACGGAGCGGTCGCCGTGTCCGTGCTGGCGGTCCTCGGCCCGGACGGGCTGGCACAGGAGAGCGCGCCGCTGGCCGAGGCGGTACGGCGGGCCGGGCTGCCGGGGCTGGTGCCGGTGGTTCGGGCCGGGGCGGCGGTGGCGGCACTCGGGTCGTTGCTCGCGCTGATCCTGGGCGTCTCGCGCACCACGCTGGCCATGTCCCGGGACCGTCACCTGCCCCATGCACTGGCCGCTGTGCATCCGCGGTTCAAGGTGCCGTATCGCGCGGAGTTGCTGGTGGGTGCCTTGGTGGTGGTCCTGGCCGCCACCACGGACGTGCGCGGTGCGATCGGATTCTCGTCGTTCGGTGTACTCGCCTACTACGCCGTGGCGAACGCCGCCGCCTGGACCCTGACCGAGGAAGAGAACCGGCCGCCGCGCCTCATCCCCGTCCTCGGGCTGGCCGGCTGTCTGGTCCTGGCCTTCACCCTGCCTGCCACGTCGGTGGCATGGGGAGCGACGGTGCTCGCGCTCGGAGCAGCGGCCTACGGTGTACGCCGACGCCTCACGACACGCCAGGCTTCGTAGGACCCGCGACTGATGAACGCTGGGTGAGAAGCTGTGCCTCGCATCTCCTGTCCGCAGGTCATTACGCCCTAAGGCGTCGTGGTGATCCGGTTTGCCGTTCGGTCGAGCGTCGTTGGACGGGCAGCCGAACGGCAGGCGGGAGGGATCTTCAGACCGCTGCCATGTACGTTTTGGTGCGGTGGTGCTGTCGGCCAGGCAGCGGGACATGAGGGTGATGAAGGCCCGTTGGATGTGGGCTTCGGCATGGGACATGAGGCGTTCGTGGTCCACCACGTTGTGCAGGGCCCACATCGTCCAGGAGTTCGACCGTTCCACCATCCACGTCTTGGGCAGCACGACGAAGCCGTGGGCGTCCCTAGGCCGGGGGACGGCCTTGATGGTGATGCCCACGGTGCCCTGGGCCCAGGTGATGAAGTGCTTGCCGCTGTAGGCGTTGTCGGCCCAGACAGGGACGATTTCGGGGTGTTCGGCGTGGAGCCGGGTGAGCAGAATGCGGGCGGCGGCGCGCTCCTGGATGCCGGCGGGGGACTGACAGGTCGACCAGGACACCGTCCTGGTCAACGATGAGGTGCCGTTTCCTTCCGTTGACCGTCTCTTCCGGATCGAATCCTCGTGTGGCTTTTGACGGACGGGGTGTCGGTGAACACGCGGACTGGTCAGGGGCAGCTGCTGCCGCGCAGACGTAGGCGGCGGAGCTGCTTGAGGATGCGCCGGGACCACTTCTCCAGGGCGCCGCCCTTCGGGGTGCGGCATGCGGGCGTCGGGAGAAGGGGCTTCAGCCTTCCCTCCCCATGTGGCCATCGCACGAGCAGTAACCGCATGCGCCTACAGCCCGTCTGGTGGCCTGGCGGGTGGGACGTCCGGTCCGGTGGGGTGGGCTACCTGCCTGCGGCCGTGTCAGGAGTGTTCAGCCAGCACGGTGAAGGGCTCGATTGAAGATGCTCCTTGCACGCCTCCGTGCCAACGGGATCCGGCGTCCCGGGCGTGACTCCACATCGCCTCAGCAGCGGCCCCCACGATGAGTCCTCCAGCCGCGTTGGCATCACCGAGACGTACGGGGCGGGCGGCGACGCAAGCGACACCGCGTTCACCACAACCCCGGCGGCCTGGCGGCCGGCGGGTTGTGTCATTTTGTCTTGTCGACGGCCAGAACATCGCCTTCATGCACATTCTCCGCAGCGCTCAACACACCCGATCGGGAGCCGTGGCCCCATCACTTTGTCCTTGTCATGCAGGGCTCAGTAGCAGCTTCTGAGGTGTCCCGCCGAGACGAGGCCGGAGCCCTTGATCTGCTTCAGGACGTAGGCGGCGGCTCTGGCCATGCCGGCGTCCAGCAGGGCTTCCTCGTCGTCGAAGGACACCAGCATCAGGCACGTCGGCTCGGGTATCCGGTCGTGCAGTTCGCGGCAGACCGTGATGCCGTCGCCGTCGCCGTCGCGCAGGCGGACGTCCAGCACGGCGACGTGCGGGCGCAGCGCGGGGCCGTCGGTCAGTGCGTGCGCGGCGGTGTCCGCATCGCCGACCACGCTGATGTCCGGTTCGGTGTCGAGCAGATCGGCCGGTCCGCGCTGGACGACTTCGTGGTCGTCCAGCAGGAACACACGGATCGGGTCGTGCTCGGTGAAGGTGCGTGGCTCGGTCAGCCCCCTCGTTCGCCGATGGCGGACAGACTGCGGACTGCCCGTGAAGCCGAGCATGACCCGTCGGCGCCATGGGCACCGGGGCGGATCGGCCCCAGTCGCTCCGGGGTTGTCAGTCACCGCATGGTCGTCTCGCGCGCGAGGTCGAACTGCACGTCCACCACGCCTTCCACGCCCCGCACCAAACGCGCGGCGACCGGGACCAGGGCGCTGTCGCGGATGCGGCCCGTCAGCGTGACGACTCCGTCCTCCACCTCCACCTGGACGGCTGAGGACGAGAGCGGGAAGAGGTACGACACGATCTCGCGCCGGACCTCCTCGGCGATGTCCTTGTCGTCGCGCAGGAAGACCTTGAGCAGGTCGGCCCGGCTGACGATCCCCTGGAGCAGCCCGGCATCGTCGACGACGGGCAGCCGTTTGACCCCGCCCCGCGCCATGATCCGTGCGGCCTCGGCGACCGTGGCGTTCGCCCGGACCGTGACGGCGGGGGAGGACATCAGGTCGCCCGCGGTGGCCGCTTCGGCCTTTGCCACGTCGACCGGCTGACGCAGTTGGAGGTAGGCCGCGTCGGGGTCGTCCCTCAGCTCCTCCTTGGGCAGCAGGTCGGCCTCGGAGACCACGCCGACCACCCGGCCCTCGCCCTCGATCACCGGGAGGGCGCTGAC
>NZ_MQUS01000035.1:0-89193 GCF_001953885.1 Streptomyces sp. IMTB 2501
CGCCCGTCGACGGAACGTTCCGTCGACGGGCGCCGTCCACACACGGATACCCTTGACAGGTGACCGACGCCCAAGACACCGCAGCAGACGGCTCCCTGCGCACCACCGGAGGCACCCCTCCGGACGACGCCGGATCTTCTGTGATGGGGGCGCCGACTCCGCTGCTCGAACCCCGCGAGGGCATTCCGCCCGTGATCGCCGGCGAAACCGCCCTCGCCGAGGTGATCGCCGCCTTCGCTGCGGGCTCCGGCCCGGTCGCCGTCGACGCCGAGCGGGCCTCCGGCTACCGCTACGGCCAGCGCGCCTACCTGGTGCAGCTGCGCCGCCAGGGCGCCGGGAGCGCGCTGATCGACCCGGTGGCCTGCCCTGACCTGTCCGCGCTCGGTGAGGCGCTGTCCGGCGTCGAGTGGGTGCTGCACGCCGCCACCCAGGACCTGCCCTGTCTGCGGGAAATAGGCATGATCCCGGCCCGGCTCTTCGACACGGAGCTGGCCGGCCGGCTCGCCGGGTTCCCCCGGGTCGGCCTCGGCGCCATGGTCGAGAACGTGCTGGGCTTCGTCCTCGAGAAGGGCCACTCCGCCGTCGACTGGTCGACCCGGCCGCTGCCCGAGCCCTGGCTGCGCTATGCCGCGCTCGACGTGGAACTCCTCGTCGACCTGCGCGACGCGCTGGAGAAGGAGCTGGACCGGCAGGGCAAGCTGGAGTGGGCCCTGCAGGAGTTCGACGCGATCGCGGCCGCGCCGCCCGCCGAGCCGAGGAAGGATCCCTGGCGGCGCACGTCGGGCATGCACAAGGTGCGCAGGCGCCGGCAGCTCGGCGTCGTACGGGAGCTGTGGGAGACGCGGGACCGGATCGCGCAGCGCCGGGACGTGTCGCCGGGCAAGGTGCTCAGTGACGCCGCCATCGTGGAGGCGGCGCTGGCTCTTCCGGCCAACGTCCATGCGCTCGCGGCGCTGAACGGGTTCGGGCATCGGATGGGGCGGCGGCAGCTGGAGCAGTGGCAGACGGCCGTGGACCGTGCGAAGGCTCTGACCGAGTCACAGCTGCCCCAGCCGGGGCAGCCGGTCACCGGACCGCCGCCGCCACGGGCGTGGGCCGACAAGGATCCCGCAGCGGCGGCGCGGTTGTCCGCGGCCCGGGCGGGCGTGACGGCTCTCGCCGAGGAGCTCACCATGCCCCAGGAGAACCTGGTGTCCCCGGACACGGTCCGGCGTATCTGCTGGGAGCCGCCGAAGGTGGTCGACACCGAGTCCGTGGGGGCCGCGCTGGCGGGATACGGCGCGCGTCCGTGGCAGGTGGAGCAGGTGACGCCGGTGCTGGTCGCTGCGCTGGCCAAGAACGAGGGTGCCTAACCGCCGTAGGGCTTGATCGCGTTCGGCGCCCGCGGGTCGTTCGTGGTCGCTCGCGCGGTTCCCCGCGCCCCTTCGGGGCGCCACCGACGTCGAGATCAAGCCATGCCGCACGCCGCCGTGGTGTGACCTTCACCGCTACGGCGGAGAGGGCTGGGCAGCTACATTACTCGCAAGTAGCATGGGCTTAAGCAAGCGCTCAGCGTCCCGCACCCTGGAGGAGAGCCATCGTGCCTCGTACCGTCAGGGACGTCGTCTTCGTCGACGGCGTCCGCACCCCCTTCGGCAAGGCGGGCCCGAAGGGCATCTACCACGAGACCCGCGCCGACGACCTCGTCGTGAAGGCGATCCGGGAGCTGCTGCGCCGCAACCCCGGTCTGGACCCGAAGAAGATCGACGAGGTCGCCATCGCCGCGACCACGCAGATCGGTGACCAGGGCCTGACCCTCGGTCGTACGGCCGGCATCCTCGCCGGTCTCCCCCAGTCCGTCCCGGGCTACTCGATCGACCGCATGTGTGCCGGCGCCCTCACCGCCGTCACCACCACCGCCGGCTCCATCGCCTTCGGCGCCTACGACGCCGTCATCGCCGGTGGCGTCGAGCACATGGGCCGTCACCCGATGGGCGAGGGCGTGGACCCGAACCCGCGGTTCGTGAGCGAGAAGCTGGTCGACGAGTCCGCCCTGTTCATGGGCATGACCGCGGAGAACCTGCACGACCGCTACCCGCAGATCACCAAGCTGCGCGCCGACGAGTACGCGGTGCGCTCGCAGGAGAAGGCCGCCAAGGCGTACGCCAACGGCAAGATCCAGCAGGACCTGGTGCCGATCTCGGTGCGCCGGACGAACGCGGAGGCCGGCGAGACCGGCTGGGGCCTGGTGACGGCCGACGAGCCGATGCGCCCGGGCACCACCCTGGAGAGCCTGTCCGGCCTCAAGACCCCGTTCCGCGTCCACGGCCGGGTCACGGCCGGTAACGCGGCCGGTCTGAACGACGGTGCGACCGCCTCGATCATCGCCTCCGAGGACTTCGCCCGCGAGAACAACCTGCCGGTCAAGATGCGCCTCGTCTCGTACGCCTTCGCGGGCGTCGAGCCGGAGGTCATGGGCTACGGCCCGATCCCGGCGACCGAGAAGGCCCTTGCCAAGGCGGGGCTGGGCATCGGTGACATCGGTCTGTTCGAGATCAACGAGGCCTTCGCCGTGCAGGTGCTGGCCTTCCTCGACCACTACGGCATCGCGGACGACGACGCGCGCGTCAACCAGTACGGCGGCGCGATCGCCTACGGTCACCCGCTGGCCTCGTCGGGTGTGCGTCTGATGACGCAGCTGGCCCGCCAGTTCGAGGAGCAGCCGAACGTCCGCTACGGCCTGACCACCATGTGCGTCGGCTTCGGCATGGGCGCGACGGTCATCTGGGAGAACCCGCACTTCGAGGGGGACAAGTGAGCACCACCGCTGAGCTGTTGAAGGGTGCGGCCGAGCTGTTCCCCGACGAGGTCGTGACGTCCGCGCACGTCCGCCACTTCGACCTGCCGTTCGGGGCCGGCCGCTTCGCGCTGATCACCCTGGACAACGGCCTGGACCACACCAAGCCGACCACCTTCGGCCCGGCCTCGCTGGCGAACCTCAACGCCGCGATCGACCAGGTCGAGAAGGAGGCGGCCGAGGGCGCGATCGTCGGTGCCGGTGTCACCGGCAAGCCGTTCATCTTCGCGGTCGGCGCCGACCTCAAGGGCGTCGAGCTGCTGAAGAAGCACGAGGACGCGCTCGCCATCGGCAAGGGCGGCCACGAGGTCTTCAAGCGCCTCGCGGGCGTGGCCGTGCCGACCTTCGCGTACTACAACGGCGCCGCGATGGGCGGTGGCGTCGAGGTCGGTCTGCACTGCACGTACCGCACCGTCTCGAAGGCCATCCCGGCGTTCTCCCTCCCCGAGGTGTTCCTGGGCCTGGTCCCGGGCTGGGGCGGCTGCACGCTGCTGCCGAACCTGATCGGTGCCGACAAGGCCGTCTCGGTGATCATCGAGAACAGCCTCAACCAGAACAAGCAGCTCAAGGGCCAGCAGGTCTTCGACCTGGGCATCGCCGACGCCATCTTCGAGGGCGCCGACTTCCTGGAGCAGTCGCTGCTCTGGACGGCCCAGGTGCTGAAGGGCGACATCGAGGTCGAGCGCCCGGTGATCGACCGCGGTGAGGCCTGGGACCAGGCCGTCGCCAAGGGCCGCTTCATCGCCGACGGCAAGGTGCACGGCGCCGCCCCGGCCGCCTACCGCGCCCTCGACATCATCGCCGCCGCCAAGAACGGCGACCTGCAGCAGGGTTACGACGCCGAGGACCAGGCCCTCGCCGACCTGATCATGGGTGGCGAACTCCGCGCCGGCATCTACGCGTTCAACCTGGTGCAGAAGCGCGGCAAGCGGCCTGCCGGTGCGCCCGACAAGAACCTCGCGCGTCCCGTGACCAAGGTGGGTGTCGTCGGCGCCGGTCTGATGGCCAGCCAGCTCGCCCTGCTCTTCCTGCGCCGCCTGGAGGTGCCGGTCGTGCTGACCGACATCGACCAGGAGCGCGTCGACAAGGGTGTGGGCTATGTCCACGCCGAGATCGACAAGCTGCTCGGCAAGGGCCGTATCAACCAGGACAAGGCGAACCGCCTCAAGGCGCTGGTCACCGGTGTCCTGGACAAGGCCGAGGGCTTCTCCGACGCGGACTTCGTCATCGAGGCCGTGTTCGAGGAGATCGGTGTCAAGCAGCAGGTGTTCGCGGAGGTCGAGGCGGTCGCCCCGGCGCACGCGATCCTCGCGACCAACACCTCCTCGCTGTCGGTGACGGAGATGGCGGCGAAGCTCAAGCACCCCGAGCGGGTCGTGGGCTTCCACTTCTTCAACCCGGTCGCGGTCCTCCCGCTGCTGGAGATCGTCCGCGGTGAGAAGACCGACGACGCCTCCCTGGCCACGGCGTTCGCCGTCGCCAAGAAGCTGAAGAAGACCGCGGTTCTGGTCAAGGACGCCCCGGCGTTCGTCGTGAACCGCATCCTGACCCGCTTCATGGGCGAGATCCAGAACGTCATCGACGAGGGCACCCCGGTCGAGGTCGCGGAGAAGGCGGTCGAGCCGCTGGGTCTGCCGATGTCCCCGCTCGTGCTCCTGGAGCTGGTCGGTCCGGCCATCGGTCTGCACGTCTCCGAGACCCTGAACCGGGCCTTCCCGGACCGCTTCACGGTCTCCCCGAACCTCGCCGCCGTCGTCAAGGCGGGCAAGCGCGGCTTCTACGTCTACGACAGCGGCAAGCCGGAGCTGGACCCGGAGGTCGCCGCGCTGCTGAAGCAGGGCGACTCCGTCCTCACCGAGGAGCAGGTCCGCGAGCGCGTCCTGGACGCGGTGGCGCAGGAGATCGGGCTCATGCTCGACGAGGGTGTCGTCGCCGAGGCCCAGGACATCGACCTGTGCCTGATCACGGGCGCCGGCTGGCCCTTCCACCTGGGCGGCATCACGCCGTACCTGGACCGCGAGGGCGTCTCGGAGCGCGTGAACGGCAAGAAGTTCCTGGCCCCGGGCGTGGCGAGCATCCCGGCGTAACGCTTCGCTGATCAACGCCGGGTGCCCGCACTCCTGTCGGGGTGCGGGCACCCGGCGTCCGCGTTCCGGGGGCTCCGCCCCCGCACCCCCGTATCGGCTGCGACACCCGTGCGTCCACGGGGAGTCGAGGGCCCGACTCGGTCCGGTCCACCGGGCACCGTGGCCGTCGAGTGCGCGGCGAACCTCCGGGACCGGTCCGGAACCGGCCGAGGGGAGCGCGGTGACCGGCTCGCCGCCGGGACGCCAGGCGCACAGGTCGTCCGAGGAGTCGGTGCGGCAGAGGGTCGTAGGGTGAGGGCCGGCGGGGCGCCCGCCTGCTCCTGGCGCCGGTCGTACCGCTCGATGAGGCGGGACTCCCCCGTGACCGCCGCGAGCCCGTCGCACCTCGCGGCCCTTGAGGTTCCGCCAAGTCCCCAGCGCCCTTCTCCTTCTGCGCGAGCAGCCGTACCCCGCCCTGGCACGGCCCTGTGCGCCCGGCTGCTCACAGCCGCTTCGCGCTGCGGAACAGCCCGGCGTAGAAGCCGTTGCCGTCGAGGCGCGAGACACCGCCCTGGTCGCCGATGGTGGGGCCGTTCTGCTCCTTGCGGCTGGAGATGAAGACCTTGTGGCCCTCGGTGTCCGGGCCGAGGTAGATCGCGGAGTGGTCCATGTGGTCGGCGGTGCGGTGGTCCATCTTGAAGAACAGCAGATCGCCGGGCTGCAGGACGTCGGTGTTCTTCGGCCGCACGTACCAGGGGCCCGGGCCCTGGAGCTTGATGATGTCCACGCCCTCCTTGCCGCGGGCCATGCCGTCCGCGGTGCGCGGCAGCCCGTCGCCGTGGGTGTTGTCGGACATCAGCGGGTAGCGGGCCCGGTAGCCGTAGACCAGGCGCAGATAGCCGGAGCAGTCCACGGAGCGCAGGCGGTCCTTCTGCGGGTACACCGTGACGCCGTCCCGGAAGGTGTACGGGATGCCCAGGTAGTCGTAGAAGTCGGTCTGCTCGTAGCGGTCGACGCCGTCGGCCTTGAGGGGACCGTAGTTCGCGTGGCCGGCGTACTGGATGCCCTGGTCGTCCTTCTTGACCGGGGCGCCCTGGGTGTACTGGAAGGCGAACGCGAAGACGTCGTCCTCCTCGCTCCCGTAGTACTGCTTGAACCAGTCCTTGAACCACTGCTGCTTCTCGGCCCCCTTGGTCCATGTCTCCGGCGTGAGGCGGACCCAGTCGTCGGTGACCACCTTGGTGGTGGTGTTGGCGGGCTCGCCGAAGGTCCGCGTCGGGCCCTTGAGGGTGGCCGTACGGGCGCCGTCCGTGAAGGTGGCGATGACCGCGCCCTTGCCGTCGCGCAGCACCGAGCGCGCCGGGTTGTTCAGCCGCTCCCAGGTCTGCTTGCCGCTCGCCCCGCCCAGGCCGTTCGGGTTCTCGGTGATCGTCCGGGTGGCCGGGAGCTTCGCCTTCTCGTCCTTGCGCAGCTCGTAGGTGAAGTAGGCGCTGCCCGCGAGCAGGGCCAGGACCGTCACCGCGTGGACGACGGGGCGGCCTTTGCGCTTCGGCATGGTGGGGGCTCCAGGAGTGCGTGGATACGGGCGGTTCAGGCGGTCGGCATGGCGCCGAGGAGGATGCCGGAGGTCAGCACCACGTAGGTGGCGAGGGTGACCGAGCCGACGGACAGCAGGGTCGCGCCCTTGGGCTGGCGGACCAGCTGGTAGCCGATCAGGCCGGGGACGATGAAGCCGAGCGTCTGGTTCGCGTACAGCAGCGGGAACTCCCTCTGCAGCACGATGATCACGGTGGCCTGGATGAGCACGCCGCTGAGTACGACGGCCGCGAAGAGCCGCTTGCCGTACAGGATCACGAACTTCTGCAGGAGCAGCGTGGCGAGGTAGGTCAGGACGGTCACACCGACGACGAGCGCGGCGCGCTGCAGGTCCTCGATGAGCGTGAGGGCGAGCCAGCCCGGAGTGATCATGCCGCCCGGCGACAGGTTGGTCGTCAGGTAGCACATGAGCGAGAACATCAGTCCCAGGCCGATGCCGATCGCGGCGATCTCGGGGGTGAGGACGGAGGGGATCAACGCGGTTCTCCAGGGCTGTGCCACTGCCGGCTGTCGTCGGCGGAGGGCTGGGGCGGGACACGGGGTTCGAACAGACCGCGGGACCGGGGCTGTTCGGCCGCCGGTCCGTCGTCGCCGGGTGCCTGGGGCACGGCGGGAGCGGGCCGGTCGCCGTGGTGTGCCCGCGGCTCGGTCCAGGTGTCGTGCGAGGTCGTGTACGACGTCTCGTACGAGGTCTGTGCGGGGAGCTGCGGGACGTACGGCTGCGCCTGCGCGTACCGCGCCTCGTACGCCTCCGGGTAGCGCTGGTAGGGGTCGGTGCGGGGGACGTACAGCTGCATCGTCTCGACGTGCCCGACGACGGCGGGTGCCGCATCGGCGCGGCCGACCGGGGGCGCGGCGGCGGGGTCGTCCGCACTCTCGTCGGGCGGCAGTTCGGCGAGGTGCTCCAGCAGGACCTCGCCCTGGCCGTGGATGTTGCCGATCGCGACCAGCGAGGTGTCGGGGCCGAGCCGGTCCAGCAGCTCGGCCATGAACTCCTCGGGGTCGCGCTTGTCGCCGCCGAGGTCGACGGCGCGGGAGCGGAACTCGGCCGGGATGGCGTCGATGGCGGACTTGGCAGGATGGCCGATGACGAAGACGCGCTCGGGGTCGAGGCCGGGGATGATCTCGCCCATCTGCCCGTTGCGTTCGACGCGGTCGGGGCGGCAGTTGATGACCACGTTGAGCGGGCGGTGGATGGCGCCGAGGTCCAGCAGCTGGTTGATGTTCATCAGCGTCGACTCGGGGTCGTTGGCCGCGAAGACGTTGGCGAAGCGCAGCCTCTTGCCCTCGGGCGTCAGACAGCGCTCGACGGAGAGGACACCGGGGTCCGGCGGGGCGTCGTACATGCCCTGCAGGGCCGTCTCGCGGTCGACGCCGAGGAGTTCGGCGACGGTGAGGGCGATGGCCACGTTCTCCTTGAAGGTGAACCAGCTGAATCCGCGCAGCTCCTCGTCGGTGACCGTCTCGGGATCGGCGTAGACCAGCTTGCAGTTACGGGCGTCCGCCTCCTTCTGCAGGATGTGGAAGCGGTCCTTCTCGGCGGTGACGCAGATGCCGTCCTCGGGCATCGAGCGGCACAGCGAGCGGGCCACGTCGTCGAGGGTGGGACCCATCTCGGCGAGGTGGTCCTCGCGGACGTTGCACAGCACGCCGATGGTGGAGCGGATCAGCTTGGACTGGTTGATCTCCTGCAGGGCCGGCATGACGGCCATGCACTCCATGACCAGCGCGTCCGGCTTGTACGCGGCGGCACGCCGCACGATGCCGATCTGCTCGACCACGTTGGCGATGCCGAACTTGCGGTAGACCGGCTCCTCGGTGGCGTCCGGGTGGATGAACCGGGCCGCGGTGCCGGTGGTCTTGGCGACGGTGACCAGGTCGCCGCCGCGCAGTGCGCCCGCGCACAGCCGGGTGATGGAGGACTTGCCGCGGATGCCGTTGACCAGGACCCGGGTGGGGATGTGTTCCAGGTTGACGAAGTGCCGCCGCTGTTCCACGACGCCCGCTATGAGCAGGATCGCGCAGCCGACCAGCAGCACGGTGTAGAGGAAGAGCACGGGTGATCAGTTCCTTGTGTACTGCTCGGACGGGGGTGGGGACGGGGTGCGGCGGGGCTGCCGGCGGCTCTGGTCCTGCAGTTGCCGCCGGATGAGTTCCAGGGAGCGGGTGACGGCGCCGACCTCGTCGTGGTGCTGTGGGAAGAGCACCGTCCTGCGGTCGCCTGCGGCCAGCGCCTCGGCGCGGTCGGCCAGGTTGCTCAGCGGCCGGGCCACCACGATGTGCAGCCAGCCCAGGCAGGCGACGGCCGCGGCGGCGCCGAGCAGACCGGCGAGGACGGTGCGGTTCCGGGCGTCGTACTCGGGGATGGCGAGCCGGTCCACGGGCTGCCAGCTGACCACGCTCCAGCGCAGCGACTCGGCCGAGCCGCTGCCGGAGAACGGCGCGGCGGCAGCGATCCGTATCCCGTTCTGGCGGTACAGCACACCGTGGGGCCGCGCCTTCTTGCCGAGCCGCTGGGCGCCGGCCGCGACCAGGTCCTTCAGGTGCTGGTCGGGCAGCGACTGGAAGGCGAGGAAGCCGGTGTTGCCGGCGATGACCCGGTGCCGGTCGTCCACGAGCCGGACCACGCCGAGACCCGGCCGGGTCAGCAGCGCGTTGAAGAACTCGACGCGGAACTCGCCGACCAGCTGGGCCCCGCTACGGCCGGGGATCTCGGCGGCGGCGACGACCACGGGTTCCTTGCCGCCGTGGCCCAGCAGCCTGAGGGGCTTGCCGGAGACGCGGTCCGACTTGATCACCTTCGGGTCCTTGCCCTCGCGGGCCTGGATGTCGCCGCGGGAGTCGACGACGTAGAGGGAGCGGTAGCGCCTGTTCTCGTTGTAGGTGTGCTCCAGCACCTCCTTCATGGCCTCGGGTGAGGTCTTGTCGCCGATGAGGGAGGCGACCGACTCCAGGTCGGCGTCCCCCTCGTTGAGCGCGCGGCGTACCCGGTCGCTGAGCGTGTCGGTGCGTTCGCGCTGGTCGTTGACGAGTTGCCGGGGTACGTCGGCCGTGCTGTCGGCGCGGTTGACCAGCAGCATCAGCGGTGCGGACCAGGCGAGCAGCAGGGCCGCACAGGCCGCGAGGAGGGCGCCGGTGCCCACCCGGCGCGGCCCGGTCGGGCGCCCGGCGGGGCCGGTGGCCTCGGCGCTCTCGCCGAGCAGCTGGCGGCGCAGCCGCTCCAGGGCGCCGCCGATGCGGTGGGCCTCGCCGTAGCCGGGGACGATGACGGGCCGGGTCAGATCGCCGCGGGTGAGCCGGCGGGACTCCAGGAACAGCCGGATGAGCGGGCGTTGCACGGTGCCCAGCAGCACCGCCACGGCCAGTGCGCCGACGAGGAGCAGCGTGCCGCCCGCCGCCAGTCCGAACACCGGGGACTGGGTTCCGCCGGACTTCTCGGTCACCTTGACCATGGCGACCACGGACAGCCCGAGCCCGCCGGCGGTGGTGGTGTCGCCGGGCTCGGCCGCGGCGAGGGTGGCGTAGCCGGCGACGGACCGGTCGCCGGCCCGTTTCCCGCCGAGCAGGCTGCCACTGACCCCCGGGTAGCCGCCGGTGCCGGGCTCCTTGCTGCTGCGCGGATCCTGCTCCGCCTTGCGGGCGGCCCGCTGGGCGAAGTCCTTGAGCTGCTTGGTGGAGTCCTTGATGTCCTCGCGGTCGGCGCTGTTGCGCGCCGACTCCGGTTCGGCGATGCCGTCGCCGCTGAGGATCGCGCCGTCCGAGTCGGCCACGGCGATGGAGCGGAACCGGCCGAGGCTGATGCCGGGGAACTTCAGGTTCCGGGAGGCGACCAGCAGCAACTGGGGTTTGTCCGGCCAGGTCAGCAGCCCGAAGGACAGCAGCCGTACCTCGCCGTTCCTCATCCGCACCATGCGCGGGGTCAGCCCGTCCTCGCCCTTGAGCGAGGAGAGGTCCACGGAGGTCAGCGGCACCGTCTCACCGCGGGCCGCGACCAGCTTGCCGGTGCGGATCTCGACGACGGCGGTGCCCATCCACTTCTGGTAGGTGCTGCCGAGCTTGTCGAGGACCGCGTCACCGGAGACCGGCTGCCCGGCGCCGAACAGCGCGGCGGAGCGGGTGACGTCGGTGACGGACTCGTCGATGGAGGCGCGCAGCGCAACGGCGCCGTCCTCCGCGAAGTGCTGCTGGGACGTCATGACCGCCCTCGGCACGCCGGCGTCGTCGACACGGCCGAGCACGAGTGCCGTGATGCCGGCGAGCGTCAGCAGCAGCGCCGAGAGGACCGCGATCGGTGGGCGTATGCCGCCGATCAGTGACATGTCGGCTCGGCGACGGGCTCGGTGCTGCCGCGCCGGGGGCGATGACGCCACAGGACGGTCCTCTCTTGACTGTGGTCCGGATGCACTGAAGGTAAGAAGGCATCCGGAAACCTCAGATAGATAAGAGGAGGGTTAAGTTGCCGTAAGTCGTACGTGATCTAGGCAACATTGCTTAACTGATGAACAAGTTAAGACAAATGCCCCACCCGTCAGGGCAGCGGGGTCAGCAGGGACAGCAGGGTCCGGCCACGGCGTCCGTTCACCAAGATATCTTGGTACAACCATGAGAGCCCATCGCTCACGCGCCATAACGATCGCAACACTTCTGCTGGTCATCGCCGGTCTCGCCGGGGTGCTGACCGCCCTGCTCCACCGCACGGGCGGCGCCTTCGACGACCCCGGCCGACCCGCCCCGAAGGGGGCCGCACAGATCGACCTGGCGCGCGAGGTGGCCGGCTACACGAGCCGGTTCGGCCCCGACCGGGGCTATGTCCAGCCCGGCCAGGCAGACCGGGACGGCATCGCCACGGCCATCGGCCTGTTGCTCGACGGTCACCGCGAACAAGCTGAACAGCGCCTTTCACAGCGGGACTTCAGTGTGCGCACGGTCGCCGACCGGCCCTCCGGCCATCGCTACACCGAGGTGGCCGACCGCACCGACACGGCCGTGACGCCGCGCGGCTGGGGCCGGGTCTACATCGATCTGGAGCACCGCCCGCGCTGGTCGGTACAGGTTCCCCATCCCGGCTTCGACCTGGGGACCGAGCAGCTGGGCGTGCGCGTGCTGCGTGGCTCCCCCGGCGGCATCCTGATCGTCGCAGGTGCACATCGCAAAGCCGGAGTCGGCAATTCCGCGGATGTGGCGCACCGTCGGGACACCGTCTTCCACGCCATCTGCGCCGAACTGGCCCGCCGCGGCATGCCCGGGATCCAGCTGCACGGCTTCGCCGCCTCCGCCGCGCCCGGCTACGACGTGATCGCCTCCACCGGCGCCGGTACGGCGGCCCGGCCGGAGGGCCGCGAACTGGCCGACGCCCTGCGCGACCACGGCTTCCGGGTGTGCCCGGCCTGGGTGCGGTCCTGTCCGCTGGAGGGCCGCACCAACGTGCAGGGCCAGGTCGCCGACACCGACCATGTGCCGTTCCTGCACGTCGAGTTCTCCCCCACGATCCGGGCCGGCGGACGGCCCGCCGAGCGAGCGACCGACGCGATCGCCGAGATCACCCGCCGATGGGCGGGGCAACCCCTGGCAGACTGAGCCGGCCATGAACGCGACGAAACAGGGTTGTTACCGAAAATGACGGACACTCCGGGCACGGCGGGCGCATCGCCCCTCCCCCTGCTCATCGTCGACGGCGCGAACGTCGTCGGGTCGGTGCCCGACGGCTGGTGGCGCGACCGCCGCGGTGCCGCCGAGCGCCTGCGCGACCGGCTGGTGCCCTTCGCCCGGTCCGGTGTGGTCGGCCTGCCCGGTCCGCTGGAGATGGTCCTGGTGGTGGAGGGCGCGGCGCGGGGTGTGGCCTCGGTGCCCGGGGTACGAGTCGAGGAGGCGCCCGGCAGCGGCGACGACCACATCGTGGCCCTCGCGGCAGCGGCCGGCGACCGCCCGTGCCTGGTCGTCACGGCCGACCGCGAACTGCGCCGCCGGGTCCAGGAACACGGCGCGCAGGTCACCGGGCCGCGCTCGGTACGGGACTGACACACGGGCCTGATCCCGTCGTCACCCCCCGGCCGAGGACAGCCGGCACCCGCAGCGGGGCCGGCGAGCCGGTACCGCACACCGCGAACGCCGCCTCATACGGCCCGACGGTGACGTACACGGCACAACCCTCGTCGGGGTTCCACAGTGGGCGGACGAAGGACGGCAGCCGGATGACGCAGGCCAGGACCGCGAGGAGGGGCGGCAGCGGTCTCGTCCGGTACGCCGTCCGGGTGACCGTCCTGGTACCGGATCTCGTGACTACGGGGTGTGCGGGCCGGGCAGGGCGGCAGGCACGGCCGGCACGCCGGCCAGCCCCGCGCTTCCCGCCGAAGCCGGAGGCGAGGCCGATGCAGCGAGAGGCGCGGTCACGGAGTGCCGCCGGCGGTCTGCTGCGCGGCCTTGTCCCGCAGGGCCAGGCGGCTGTGCGTACGGCCGTAGAGGAAGTAGACGAAGAAGCCGATCACCATCCAGATGGCGAACCGCAGCCAGGTCTCGGCGGGCAGGTTGAGCATCAGCCACAGCGAGGCGCACACCGACAGGACCGGGATCACGGGGACCCACGGGGTGCGGAAGGCGCGCGGCAGGTCCGGGCGGGTCCGGCGCAGGATGAGCACGCTGATCGCGACGACCACGAACGCGAAGAGCGTGCCGATGTTCACCAGCTCGGCCAGCTCGCTCAGGCTGGTGAACCCGGCGACGACGGCGATGATCACGCCGAGCAGGACGGTCGGCCGGTGCGGCGTCTTGAAGCGCGGGTGGACCCGGGAGAAGAAGCGCGGCAGCAGTCCGTCGCGGCTCATCGCGAAGAAGACCCGGGTCTGGCCGAGGAGAAGGATCATGCACACGGTGGTCAGGCCGACCGCCGCGCCGAAGCTGATCACGCCCGCGTACCAGGGGTGCCCGATGGACTTGAAGGCGTCGGCGAGCGGGGCCTCCACCGACAGTTTCGAGTACTTCTCCATGCCCGTGACGACGATGGAGACGGCCACGTACAGCACGGTGCAGATGAAGAGAGAGCCCAGGATGCCGCGCGGCATGTCCCGCTGCGGGTTGCGGGTCTCCTCGGCGGCCGTGGCCACGATGTCGAAGCCGATGAAGGCGAAGAACACCACCGAGGCGGCCGTGAAGATGCCCATGACGCCGAAGTTGGAGGGTGCCCAGCCGAACATCAGCTGGATGAGCGGGGCCTTGAGATTCCCGCCCGCCGGCACCGCCTGGGACGGCGGGATGAACGGCTTGTAGTTGTCGCCCTTGATGAAGAAGGCGCCGGCGACGATCACGATGAGGACGACGGCCACCTTGATGGCGACGACGAGCGAGGTGATCCGGGCCGACAGCTTCATGCCGAGGACGAGGATGCCGGTGAGCACCAGCACCAGGGCGGCGGCGAGGATGTCGAAGCCGAAGCCGGCGGCGTTGTCCCGCCCGGCCAGGTAGTCCGGCAGATGCCAGCCGGCGTTGTCCAGCAGGGAGCGGATGTAGCCGGACCAGCCGACCGCCACCACCGCCGTACCCAGCGCGAACTCCAGGACCAGGTCCCAACCGATGATCCAGGCGGGCAGCTCGCCCAGGGAGGCGTAGCTGAACGTGTACGCCGAGCCCGCCACGGGGACCGTGGACGCGAACTCGGCGTAGCAGAGGGCGGCGAGCCCGCAGACCACACCGGCCGCCACGAAGGCCAGGGACACCGCCGGACCGGCGTTGTTCTTGGCGACCTGTCCGGTGAGGACGAAGATGCCGGTACCGATGATGACGCCGACGCCGAAGACGGTCAGGTCGAGCGCGGACAGGGACTTCTTGAGCGAATGCTCCGGTTCCTCGGTGTCCTGGATGGACTGCTCGACGTTCTTCGTCCTGAACAGCGCGCTGCTCACGTGCCTACCTCCCACGCTTGTCGTCCTCGACATGGCTCGACGTGATCGAGAGGGTCGGGAAGCGTATGCCCGGCACTGGCAGGTTCACGCAAGCGGGCCGGTTCCGCCACCTGGAGGAGTGGCGGAACCGGCCCGCAGGAACACGTGTCCTAGTCGCGCGCGGGTTCCACGGAGTCCACGGCGTCCACGGCGTCCGCCGTGCGGTCGTACCGTCCGTCCAGCCTGGACACCAGCCCGGTGACCTGGCGGGCGATGTCCGGGGCGGTGAGTCCGATCTCGGCGAGGACCTCGCCGCGGGCGGCGTGGTCGAGGAAGCGCGGCGGGATGCCGAAGTCGCGCAGCGGCACGTCCACGCCCGCGTCGCGCAGGGCCTGGGCGACCGCCGAGCCGACACCGCCGACACGGCTGTTGTCCTCGACGGTGACGACGACCCGGTGCCGCTCGGCCAGCGGGGCCATGGCCTCGTCGACGGGCTTGACCCAGCGCGGGTCGACGACGGTGGTGGAGATGCCCTGCTTGTCGAGCAGGCCGGCGATCTCCAGGCACATCGGGGCGAGGGCGCCGACCGAGACCAGCAGCACGTCCGGCGTGTCGGTGCCGGGCTCACGCAGCACGTCCATGCCGCCGACCCGGCCCACGGCGGGTACGGCGGGGCCGACGGCACCCTTGGAGAAGCGCACCACGGTCGGCGCGTCGTCGACGGCGACGGCTTCCCTCAGCTGGGCGCGCACCTGCTCGGCGTCACGCGGGGCGGCCAGCCTGAGCCCCGGCACGACCTGCAGGATCGACATGTCCCACATGCCGTTGTGGGAGGCGCCGTCGGTACCGGTGACACCGGCCCGGTCGAGCACGAAGGTCACCCCGCACCTGTGCAGGGCCACGTCCATGAGGACCTGGTCGAAGGCACGGTTGAGGAAGGTGGCGTACACGGCGAAGACGGGGTGCAGCCCGCCGTGCGCGAGGCCGGCGGCGGAGACGGCGGCGTGCTGCTCGGCGATGCCGACGTCGTAGATCCGGTCCGGGAAGGTGTCGGCGAACTTCTTCAGGCCGACCGGCTGCAGCATGGCCGCCGTGATCGCCACGATGTCGTCGCGTTCCTTGCCCAGCTCGACCATCTCGTCGCCGAAGACGGAGGTCCAGTCGGCGCCCGAGGCCTTGACCGGCAGGCCGGTGTCGGGGTGGATGGGCCCGATGCCGTGGAACCGGTCGGCCTCGTCCTGCAGCGCGGGCTGGTACCCGCGGCCCTTCTCGGTGAGGCAGTGCACGATGACCGGCCCGCCGAACCGCTTGGCCCGGGCCAGGGCGGACTCCAGCGCCTCGATGTCGTGGCCGTCGATGGGCCCGACGTACTTCAGTCCCAGGTCCTCGAACATGCCCTGCGGGGCGATGAAGTCCTTCAGGCCCTTCTTGGCACCGTGCAGGGTCTCGTACAGCGGCCGGCCGACGACCGGGGTGCGCTCCAGGATGTCCTTGCCGCGGGCGAGGAACCGCTCGTAGCCGTCGGTCGTGCGGAGCGTGGCCAGGTGGTTGGCGAGACCGCCGATGGTCGGGGCGTACGACCGCTCGTTGTCGTTGACGACGATGACCAGCGGGCGGTCCTTGGCGTCGGCGATGTTGTTGAGGGCCTCCCAGGCCATACCACCCGTGAGGGCGCCGTCACCGATGACGGCGACGACATGGCTGTCCCGTTTCTTCAGCTGGTTGGCCTTGGCGATGCCGTCGGCCCAGCCGAGCACGGTCGACGCGTGGCTGTTCTCGATGACGTCGTGCTCGGACTCGGCCTGCGAGGGGTATCCGGACAGGCCGCCCTTCTTCTTCAGCTGGGAGAAGTCCTGCCGTCCGGTGAGCAGCTTGTGCACATAGGACTGGTGGCCGGTGTCCCAGAGCACCTTGTCCTTCGGCGAGTCGAAGACCCGGTGCAGGGCGATGGTCAGCTCCACCACACCGAGGTTGGGGCCGAGGTGGCCGCCGGTCTTGGAGACGGCGTCGACGAGGAAGGTCCGGATCTCCCCCGCCAGCTGGTCCAGCTGCTCCAGGCTGAGCCGGTCCAGATCGCGCGGTCCCCTGATGCGGGTCAGCAGCGGCACCCGTGCCTCCTTGCAGTAGAGCTGATCGAGCTTTCGCCGGGCTCGCCCGAGTCTAATGTTCAGGCGCCGGGCGACGTGCGAAGGGGCGCGGGGAACTGCGCGACCGGCCACAACGGACCGGCACGCGCAGGACAACCCGCGCCCCTACGGCGAGACCGCGTTATGCGCGACCGGCCGTCTTCTGCGTCTTACGGGTGATGGAGTCGATCACCACCGTGGTCAACAGCACAGCCGCAGTGATCATGTACTTGACCGGCTCGGCAATGGACTCCAGCTGCAGCCCGTACTGGATCGAGACGATCACCAGCACACCGAGCAGCGCGTTCCACGTACGACCGCGACCACCGAACAGCGACGTACCACCGATGACCGCGGCGGCGATCGCGTTCATCAGCAGGTCACCCGTACCGGCGCTCTGGTTCGCCGAAGCGATCTTCGACGCCAGGAACAGACCGCCGATCGCCGCGAAACCACCCGAGATCGCGAACACGGAGATCCGCACCGCGGTGACGTTGATACCCGCACGGCGGGACGCCTCCACGCTGCCGCCGAGCGCGAAGATCTTGCGGCCGTAGGAGGTACGGCGCAGCACGA
The DNA here is from genome assembly GCF_001953885.1 of Streptomyces sp. IMTB 2501. Taxonomy (GTDB): domain Bacteria; phylum Actinomycetota; class Actinomycetes; order Streptomycetales; family Streptomycetaceae; genus Streptomyces. Next base: position 17,075 of record NZ_MQUS01000035.1, read on the forward strand.
AGTCCGTGGCGATCAGGAATGCGAGGAAGATCACCGTGGCCAGCGGCAGGCCCTTGTACTGGTTGTACATGTAGCCCGCGGCGAAGGAGATCACCGCGAGCAGCACGGTCCGCAGGATCGTGTCGCTGAGCGGCCGGAACGGGATGCCCGCGGCCTGCCGGCGCCGGTTGCTCAGGAAGGAGGTGAGGAAGAACACGGCGACCACGACGACGGCGAGCCCGTAGGCGGCGGCCACGTCCGAGAAGTAGTACGTGGTCAGCTTGCCGACCAGGCCGTTCGGGTCGAGGTTGATCGTGCCGTCCGCGCCCAGCACCTTCAGCATGAAGCCCAGCCAGAACAGCAGACCGGCCAGCGTGACGGCGAAGGCGGGGGCGCCGAGCACCGCGAAGAAGAAGCCGTGCAGCGCGCCGATGGCGATGCCGGCGGCGATGGCGACGAGTACGGCCGTCCACTCGGGCCAGCCCTGGTTGACCGCGAGGACACCGGCGAGGGCGCTGGCCGCGCCGCTGACCGAGCCGACCGACAGGTCGATCTCGCCGAGCAGCAGCACGAAGACGATGCCGACCGAGATCATGCCCGTGCCGACCATCGTGATCGTGATGTCGTTGATGTTCTGCGCGGACAGGAACTCGGAGTTCAGCACCTGGAAGATGACGCAGATGATCGCGAGGCCCAGGACGACCGGGAGGGAGCCCAGCTCACCGGCCTTCATCTTGCGCTTGAACTCGTGCCAGTAGCCGAGCAGGCCCTCCTGCTGGACCAGCAGGCGGGGGTCGACCGCGGTGACCGCGGCGGCCGCGGCCTCGGGGTTCTCGACGACGGGGTCGTCCTGGGACGGCGTCTCGTCGAGGTTCGCGGAGGTCTTGTCGATGCTCACTGGGAAGCCTCCCCGTTCGCGCTGGACGTGCGCGCGGCACGGCGGGTCACGGCGTTGTCGGTGGCGCCGGTGATGGCGGAGATGATCTCCTCCTGCGAGGTCGCCTTGACCTCGAAGACGCCGTTGTTGCGGCCGAGGCGCAGGACGGCGACCTTGTCGGCCACCGCCTTCACGTCCGCCATGTTGTGGCTGATGAGGATGACGGCGTGGCCGCGCTCGCGCAGGCGCTCCACCAGGTCGAGGACCTGGGCGGTCTGCTCGACGCCGAGGGCGGCGGTGGGCTCGTCGAGGATCACCAGCTTGGGCTCGCCGAGCATGGAGCGGGCGATGGCCACGGTCTGGCGCTGACCGCCGGAGAGCGAGGCGATCGGGATGCGGACGCTGGGGATGCGGATCGAGAGCGTGGTCAGCAGCTCGCGGGAGCGGCGCTCCATCTCGACCTCGTCCAGGACGCCCCACTTCCTCAGCTCACGGCCGAGGAACAGATTGCCGACGACGTCGATGTTGTCGCACAGCGCGAGGTCCTGGTAGACCGTAGCGATGCCCAGGGCCTGGGCGTCGTGCGGACGGCTGATGGTGACGGGCTTGCCTTCCCACTCGATGACACCCTCGTCGATCGGGTGCACGCCGGCGATCGTCTTGACCAGCGTGGACTTTCCGGCGCCGTTGTCGCCCACCAGGGCGACCACCTCACCGGCGTGGACCTCAAGCTCTACGTCGGTGAGCGCCTGAACGGCACCGAACCGCTTGGAGACCCCGCGCAACGCCAGCACGGGCGTAGCGGACACGTGAACCATCTCCTTCGCCGCCTGACCCGGCGGGAGGTTGTGCAGAAAGATTTGGGGGAGTTCCGTCCGGCGCCCCGCGCCGAGCTTGCGGGGCTGTGTGATCGCGGGACGCCGGAGGAGCCGGAGGCGGCCAGTCGGGCTTCCCTACGGGCATTCAAGGACGAACGCCCGTGTACGGGAAGGGACTTGACGCCGCTTACTTGAGGCCGAGCTTGTCGCAGGCCGCCTTGTAGTCGGCGGTGCAGATGTCGGCGACCGTGTAGATACCGTCCTTGATGACGGTGTCCTTGATGTTGTCCTTGGTCAGCGCGGTGACCGGGACGAGGACCGAGGAGACGTCCTTCTGGGAGTTGCTGGAGACCTTGTCCTTGGCGACGGAGTCCAGCGCCTTGCCCTGGGCGAGCGCGACGGCCATCTCGGCGGCGGCGTCGGCCTCGGGGGCGTACGGCTTGTAGACGCTCATGTACTGCGTACCGGCGACGATGCGCTGCACACCGGCCAGCTCGGCGTCCTGGCCGGTGACCGGGACCTTGATGCCCGCGGCGCTCAGGGCGGTGATGATACCGCCGGCCATGCCGTCGTTGGCGGAGTAGACACCCGCGATGTTGTTCTTGCCGACCGCGGAGATCGCCGCCTCCATCTCGGAGTTGGCGTTGTCCGGCGACCACTCCTTGGTGTCGTACTCCTTGGCGATCGTGACCTTGTCCCCGAGGACCTTGTGGGCGCCCGCCTTGAACTGGGCGGCGTTCGGGTCGGTGACCGAGCCGTTGACCATGACGATCTTGGAGGACTTGTTGGCCTTGCTGCCCAGCGCCGTCAGCAGGGCCTGGCCCTGGGTCTCGCCGACCTTCTCGTTGTCGAACGAGGTGTAGGCGCTGATCGGGCCCTCGGCCAGGCGGTCGTAGGCGACGACCTTGATGCCGGCGTCCACGGCCTTCTGCACGGAGTTCTGGATGGCCTTGGCGTCCACCGCGTCCACGATCAGGACGTCCACCTTGTTGGTGATCATGGTGTCGACCTGCTGGGCCTGCAGGTTCGCGTCCTGGTGGGCGTTGTTGTACGAGATGGTCGCCTTGTTGTTCGTCAGCTCCTTGATCTTCTTCTCGATCAGCGGCCGGTCGAACTTCTCGTAACGCGCGGTCTTGTTCTCCGGAAGGAGAAGACCGACCTTGATGTTGTCGCCCTTCTTGGCGGAGGACGAGGAGGAAGAGCTGCCGCCCTTCGACTCCTTGGCACTGCCACAGGCGGCCAGCGAGACCGCCATCGCACCGGCGGCTACGGCAACGGCGGCACGACGCATACGTGCGTTCACTTCACAAACCTCCCTGACGAGGCCGCGTCGTTGCGGCCGAGGTGGCTGGAAGTCAACTCGGCCACACGTGCGACGTCAAGAAGTAAATCCTTAACGAGATGGCAACGGTGCCATCCGTTCTCTAAGTGAAGGCAGGGGCCGCAACAGACAGCGATCCGTCCAAAAGAGTCGAATCGCCCATCTCGCTGAGGGCCAGGGCGAGCGCCCCGAGCACCTCGGCACGGCCCCCAAGTGCCCCCGGGAGAACGGACAGTTGGCGCGCCGCGCTGGGGATGGCGTAGCGGCCGACGGACTCCCTGATCGGGCCGAGCACCAGCTCACCGGCCTCGGCGAGATCACCGCCGAGGACCACCCGGCTCGGATTCAGCAGGTTGCAGAGATTGGCCACTCCAGAGCCGATATGGCGGCCGACATCGGCGATCACGCGACGACAGCCCGGGTCACCGTCCCTGGCCAGCCGTACGACGCCCTCCATGGTGAGGTCGGGGCCGTGGCTGGGCTGGAGCAGCGGGAGCACATAGCGTGCGGCCGCGAAGGTCTCCAGGCAGCCGCGGTTTCCACAACGGCAGACCGGGCCGGATTCATCGAGTGTAATATGTCCGATTTCCCCGGCGGTGCCGCCCGGGCCGCGGTAGATCTTCCCGTCGATCACCAGACCGGCGCCGACACCGCTCGCGACCTTGATGTATGCGAGGTCCCGGACGCCCTTTCCGCTGCCCCAGACCAGCTCGCCGAGGGCGCCGAGGTTGGCGTCGTTGTCCACGTGCACGGGCACGCCGAGCCGCTCGCGCAGCTCTTCGGCGGGCTTGGCGCCGGTCCAGCCCGGCAGGATCGCGGTGGACCCCAGCGTGCCCGACTCCACGTCGATCGGACCCGGCACGCCGAGGCCCACCCCGGCCACCTTGGAGGGATTCACCCCGGTGGCCGCGATCAGGCGGCTGACCAGCTGTTCCGCCCGGTCGAAGCCCTGCGCGGCGGAGGCGTCGACGTCCAGCGGCTCGGACTCCTCGGCCAGCACCTGATGGGCGAGGTTGCCGATCGCGACGCGCATGTGGGTGTGCCCGAAGTCGACGCCGATCACAATGCCGGCGTCGCCGCTCAGGCTGACGCTGCGGGCTCGCCGCCCGCCCGCCGACGTGGGCGTGACCTCGACGGTTCCGCCGTCCTTCAGTTCCCGCACGATGTTGGAGACCGTCGCGGCGGACAGACCGGTCGTCCGCGCGATCTCCGCCTGTGTGAGGGACCCGGCCAAGCGTACGGCCCGTACGACCCGCTCCAGGTTGGCTCGGTGCAGCGACGACTGCGACCCTGGAGTCTCCACGACGACCTCCTGAGCGCGAGGCCGCTTCGGCGAGGCCCCGCGTATGTCCAACTAGTGAACTCTAAGCTGAGCCGTTCGGGGCTGCTTACGTCAAGAGGTTGAACCGTTTCGAGGCCTCCGGAAACACGCGCGCATGCCGCCCCGGAGACGGAAGCGGCATGCGTACGGACGGACGCGGGGCGTCACCCCGCCGGGCTCACGGTGCTGTTCCAGCTCCCCCGCGGCCCTACTTCAGCGCGCCCGCGGTCAGGCCCTGGACGACCTGGCGCTGGAAGACGATGTACGCCCCGAGCACCGGCAGCATGGCCATCACCAGACCGGCGAAGAGACCGGACCAGTCACCCTTGTAGCCCTGGCTGACCGCGAGCTGGACCAGGCCCTGGGTGAGCACCTTCTTGTCGGGGTCGGTGTTCAGGACCGTGGGCAGCATGTACTGGTTCCACTGCCCCAGGAAGTTGAAGATGCCCACGCTGATCAGGCCCGGTTTGGCCATCGGGAGCATGATCTGGAAGAACGTACGCGTGTGCGAAGCGCCGTCCACGAAGGCCGCCTCCGCCACCGAGGTGGGCAGGGTGCGGAAGAAGGCCGTGAGGAAGAAGACCGTGAACGGCAGCGAGTACGCGATGTAGACCAGGATCAGTCCATGGATCGTGTTCAGCATGCCCATGTTGTTCACGACATAGAACAGCGGGACCAACGCGAGCATGATCGGGAAACTCATGCCGCCGACGAACAGGTAGTAGATGAAGCGGTTTCCCGGGAAGTCGAAGCGGGCGAGGACGTAGGCCGCCATGGAGCCGAGCACCAGGGTGCCGATGAGCGAGCCGCCGACCACCAGGACGGTGTTGAGGAAGTAGTCGCTCATGTTGGCCTGGGTCCAGGCCCGCGACCAGTTGTCGAAGTGCAGCTTGTCCGGCAGCGACCAGGGCGAGCCGAAGATCGAGCTGTCCGACTTGAAGGACGTCATCACCGCCCACAGCAGCGGCGTGACCACCATGATCGCCCAGATGATCAGCACGCCGTGCGAGAAGACGTTGAGGACACCGCCCTCCTTCTTCTGCCGGTCGGGCTTCGGGGCGGGCGCGTCGGCCTTGGAGACACTGGCGCCGGACTCGGCCGGCCGCGGTGCGGGGGTCTCGGTCGTCTTCATCGGTTCAGAACTCCAGCCGCTCGCGACGGCCCAGCCGCATCACGATCGCCGCGAAGGCGAGGGTGACGACGAGCAGGGCGACGCCGATGGTGGTGGCGTAGGCGGCCTGACCGTCCCGGAACGCCTTCTGGTACACGTACAGGACCATCACCGTGGTCGAGTAGTCGGGGCCGCCGGGGCCGGTCGTCATGATCTGTACGACCGCGAAGGACTCGGCGCCGAGCGCGAGGATGCCCATGTAGACCCAGCCGGACTGCACGGTGTCCCACAGCAGCGGCAGGGTGATGCGGAAGAAGGTGGTGGCCCGGCCCGCGCCGTCGAGCAGCGCCGACTCGTACAGCTCCGTCGGGATGGAGGCCATGCCCGCCGAGAACAGGACCACGAAGAAGCCGGTCGTGGACCACACCAGCACAGCCATCACACACCACAGCGCGAGGCTCGGGTCGCCCAGCCACAGCGGCTGGACGTTGTCGAGGCCGATCCCGCGCAGCAGGGAGTTGATCGCGCCGCTGTCCGGGTTGTAGGCGAAGGCGAACAGCAGCGCGACGATCGCGATGGACAGTACCTGCGGGAAGAAGTACACGATCTTGTAGAAGGACGAGCCCCGGACCCCGGAGATCACAGGGCCGCCCTTCCTCCGGCGTCCGCCCACATTGATCATGAAGGCGAAGAACAGCGCCAGACTGATCGTCACCAGCGGGAGCACCAGGGCGAACAGCAGACTGTGCTGCAACGACTTCCAGAAGATGTCGTCGTGGAGCATCCTCGTGTAGTTGTCGAAGCCGACCATCTTGAATTCGGGGCTCAGGCCGGTCCAGTCCGTGAACGAGTAATAGATGGACTGGATGAACGGCCACACCACGAAAAGCGCGTACAGTCCCAGGGGCAGAACCAGAAACCCCACGATGAACCGGTACTTGCCGTGCTGCATCGCCACTCCGGTGCGTTGAGAGGGTGCTGGTTACTGGTGCTTGTAGTGCTTGATCGAGGAGTCCTTGGCCGCCTCGTCGGCGAATCCCTGGATCTTCTTGATGGCCTCGGCCGGGGTGAGCCGGCCGGCCATCATCTCGCCGAGACCGGCCACCCCGATCTTCTCCTTCTGCAGCTGCACGTACCAGTCCTGCAGCCGCGGATTCACCACGTTGGATCCGGCCAGCTTCAGCGCCGCCACACCGGACTTCAGACCCGGGGTGAGGGTGATGCCGGTGGTGCCGCCGTTGTAGGCGGTCAGCGACTTCACCTTGGCGGTGAAGTTCTTGGAGGACGCCTCGGAGAGCATGATGCGCAGCTGCTCCATGCCGCCCTCTGCGTTCGCGGCCTTGGCCGGGACGATGAAGGGCTCACCGCCGGAGGCCCAGATGGTGCCGAAGGGCAGCTTGTCGCCGCTGTCGATGCCGGACGGCGCCGACACCGCAAGGTTGAAGTCCTTGGGGATGACGTTGGCCGACTCGTTCTCCACCCAGGAGCCGTTCGGGATGAACAGCGCCTCGCCCTTGGCCCAGGCGGTCTGCGACTGGATGTGGTCGAGGCCCGGGGTGCCCTTGAGGATGTAGCCCTTCTTGAACAGCTCGTAGTACGCCTCGAAGCAGGCCTTGACCGCCGGGTGATTCCAGGCGTTCGGCTCCAGGTTGTCGATGGCGTCGAGCACCTCGCGCCCGCCGACCTTGCCGATCATCGGGTAGAGCGAGAAGGGGAGGTAGTACGGGTACTTGCCCGCGTACGTCCAGCCCGCCATGCCCTTCTTCTTGGCCTTCTCGCACACCTGGAGCATCTCGTCCCAGGTCTTCGGGTACTCCACGCCGAGCGAGTCCAGGGCCTTCTGCGAGTACCAGACGCCGTACACCGTGTAGGCGTAGTACAGGATCCAGACCGGCTTGCCGTCGAACTGGCCCATCTCCACGATGCCGGGGCGCAGGGTGTCGCGGACCTTCTTGCTCGGGTCGTCGTACGACGGCGCGTCCAGCAGCGGGGTGAGGTCGGACAGCTGGTTCTTGCCGACCAGGACACCCATGTCCATCTGTTCGGCGCCGGAGTTGTCGATGAGGTCCGGCGGGTTGCCCTGGTTGAAGCGGGGCTGGAGGGTGGACTGGATCTTCTGGGTGGCGGAGAACTTCACCTGGACCTTGGGAAAGTCCTTCTCGTAGATCTTCACCGCGTCCTGGGCGTACTCCTGGCCGAAGCCGCCGTCGAAGAGGACGAATTCCATCTTGGCCGTGTCATTGACCCCGAGCGGGTTCTTGGCGGTCTTCTTCCCCGCCTTGTCCTTGGTCTGGCCGCCCCCGCCGCTGCTCGCGCAGGCGGACAGCAGGCCCATTCCCGGGGCCGCGACCAGGCCGAGCGCGGCCGACCGCTTGATCAGATCACGACGGCCGACGCCTTCGGCACCGTGGTTCGAGGTGGATCCCATGCTCAAGTCCTCGCCTTCTCCAGGACTAGGGGGTGATCTTCTGGATCATGCCGGTGACGCGGGGACCGGCACGCGCACCTGCCGCGTTGTCGTCGGTTGCCGACGCTCAGCGCCGACGCCCTCCTCCGCCCTGCAGCTGCACGCACCACCCCCCGCTCCTGTCGGCCACAATGCGCCGTTACTTCCCACCGACCTGGCCCGGAGGACATCCCCTAAGCGGTGAACCGGATCCTCCCCGGCACCGCGGTCGGGTAGTGCTGGGTCGTGCAGGGGTCGTGCTGGAAGTGCCGACAGGTATAGTCCACTTTCGGTCGGCTGAGCAAGATCGAATGCAGGGTTCGCCATGGGTCTTTTCCGAGTTGAGACCTCCAGGAAATATGGGCCCCCTGTGGGTCGCCTGGCACAAACATTCGCGGCATAAGTCCCTGAATGCCACACCCAACACCCTTGACATCACGGGCCACTTGACGACCTACTGGTGCCTGCGTCTCGTAGTTGACAACGTTGTCCGGAGAGGGCGCAGGAGGGGAATCCGTAGATGCAGCGGAGAACTCGGCACAGATGGGGTCCGGCGGTCGTCCTCACGGCCGCCTTTGTCATGGCCGCCGGCGCACAGGGCGCGGCGGTCGCCCTGCCCGCCAAGGCTCCGGCCGCCGACCGGGAGTTCGCATCTTCGTTCGAGGCGGGCGATCCGGCCCCCGACTGGCTGAACACCGTCGACACCGGGCCGGACGGCGAGAAGCGCGCCTCGGGGGTCGACGGCGGCTACAGCACCGGCATTCCTGGCAATGTGACCGACCATGTCACGGATGTCCGGGCGAGCGGCGAGAACACGGGCGCCGACGAGGTGAAGGAGAACCTGGTCGACGGCGAGCCCGGTACCAAATGGCTGACCTTCGCCCCCACCGGCTGGGTGGAGTTCGACCTCGACCAGCCCATCAAGCTGCGGACGTACGCGCTCACCTCGGCCAACGACTACGCCGAGCGCGACCCGAGGGACTGGACGCTGCTCGGCTCCACCGACGGCAAGGACTGGAAGACGGTCGACACCCGCTCGGGCGAAAGCTTCGACCAGCGCTTCCAGACCAAGTCCTACGACCTGGCCGAGCCGGCCGAGTACCAGCACTTCCGGCTGGAGATCACGAAGAACAACGGCGCCGCCGGCATCCTGCAGCTCGCCGATGTGCAGTTCTCCACCGGCGGCGGGGGCGGCCCGGTGCCGCAGGACATGCTGACGCTGGTCGACAAGGGCCCGACCGCCTCACCGACGGCCAAGGCACGGGCCGGCTTCACCGGAACGAGGGCCCTGCGCTACGCCGGACGGCACACGGCGGGCGGCCGGGCGTACTCGTACAACAAGGTCTTCGACGTGAACGTGAAGGTCGGCGCCGACACCCAGCTGTCGTACCGCGTCTTCCCGTCGATGGCCGACGGCGACCGGGACTACGACGCCACGAACGTCTCCCTCGACCTGGCCTTCACCGACGGCACCTATCTGAGCGATCTGGGCGCGCTGGACCAGCACGGATTCCCGTTGTCGCCGCGCGGCCAGGGCGCCTCGAAGTCGCTGTACGTCAACCAGTGGAACAACGTGGTCTCGCGGATCGGCTCGGTGGCGGCCGGCAAGACGGTCGCCCGGATCCTGGTCGCGTACGACTCCCCCGGCGGGCCGGCGAAGTTCCGGGGCTGGATCGACGACGTGGCGCTCAAGCCGGTACCCGCCGAGAAGCCGCAGGCGCATCTGTCGGACTACGCGCTGACCACGCGCGGCACCAACTCCAGCGGCAGCTTCTCGCGCGGCAACAACTTCCCGGCGACGGCCCTTCCGCACGGTTTCAACTTCTGGACGCCGGTGACCAACGCGTCCTCGCTGAGCTGGCTGTACGAGTACGCGCGGGCGAACAACGACGACAACCTGCCGACGATCCAGGCGTTCAGCGCGAGCCATGAGCCGAGCCCGTGGATGGGTGACCGGCAGACCTTCCAGGTGATGCCGTCGGCCGCGTCGGGCACCCCGGACACCGGCCCCGAGGCACGGCAGCTGCCGTTCCGGCACGAGAACGAGACCGCGCGGCCGTACTACTACGGGGTCCGGTTCGAGAACGGACTCAAGGCCGAGATGACCCCGACCGACCATGCGGCGATGCTCCGCTTCACCTACCCCGGCGACGACGCGAGCGTGCTCTTCGACAACATCACCGAGCAGGCGGGGCTGACCCTCGACAAGGAGAACGGGACCGTCACCGGCTTCTCGGACGTGAAGTCGGGCCTGTCGACCGGCGCGACCCGGCTGTTCGTGTACGGCGAGTTCGACAAGCCGGTGACCGACAGCGGATCCAGCGGGGTCAAGGGCTATCTGCGGTTCGACGCGGGCTCGGACCACACGGTCACACTGCGCCTGGCGACCTCGCTGATCAGCGTCGACCAGGCGAAGGACAACCTGCGCCAGGAAATCCCGGACGGCACCTCCTTCGACACGGTGAAGTCCCAGGCGCAGCACGCCTGGGACAAGCTGCTCGGCAAGGTCGAGGTGGAGGGCGCGACCCCGGACCAGCTGACCACGCTGTACTCCAGCATGTACCGGCTGTACCTGTACCCGAACTCGGGCTTCGAGAAGGTCGGGGACACCTACCAGTACGCCTCCCCGTTCTCCCCGATGCAGAGCCAGGACACGCCGACGCACACCGGCGCGAAGATCGTCGACGGCAAGGTGTACGTCAACAACGGCTTCTGGGACACCTACCGGACCACGTGGCCGGCGTACTCGTTCCTGACGCCCTCTCAGGCGGGCGAGATGATCGACGGGTTCGTGCAGCAGTACAAGGACGGCGGCTGGACCTCCCGCTGGTCCTCACCCGGTTACGCCGACCTGATGACCGGCACCTCCTCGGACGTGGCGTTCGCCGACGCCTACGTCAAGGGCGTGAGGTTCGACGCGAAGGCGGCGTACCAGGCGGCGCTGAAGAACGCGACCGTCGTCCCGCCGATGTCGGGCGTGGGCCGCAAGGGCATGACCACCTCACCGTTCCTCGGCTACACCAGCACCGCCACCACCGAGGGCCTGTCCTGGGCGATGGAGGGCTACGTCAACGACTACGGCATCGCTCAGATGGGTGCGGCTCTGTACAAGAAGACGGGCGAGAAGCACTACAAGGACGAGTCCGAGTACTTCCTCAACCGCGCCCGGGACTATGTGAACCTGTTCGACTCCAAGGCGGGCTTCTTCCAGGGCCGCGACGGGAACGGAAACTGGCGGCTCGACTCCTCGAAGTACGACCCGCGCGTGTGGGGATACGACTACACCGAGACCAACGGCTGGGGCGACGCCTTCACCGTTCCCCAGGACAGCCGGGGCCTGGCCAATCTCTACGGCGGCCGGCAGGGGCTCGCGGACAAGCTGGACGCGTTCTTCTCCACCCCGGAGACGGCCTCCCCGGAGTTCGTCGGCTCCTACGGCGGTGTCATCCACGAGATGACCGAGGCGCGTGACGTCCGCATGGGCATGCTCGGCCAGTCCAACCAGCCCGCGCACCACATCCCGTACATGTACGACGCGGCCGGCGAGCCCTGGAAGACACAGGCGACGGTCCGCGAGATCCTCTCCCGGCTCTACGCCGGCAGCGAGATCGGGCAGGGTTACCACGGCGACGAGGACAACGGCGAGCAGTCGGGCTGGTACCTCTTCTCCGCGCTCGGCTTCTACCCGCTGGTCATGGGCAGCGGCGACTACTCCATCGGCTCCCCGCTGTTCAAGAAGGTCACCGTGCACCTGGAGAACGGGCGTGACCTGGTCGTCAAGGCGCCGCTGAACAGCGCGAAGAACGTCTACATCCAGGGTGTGACGTTCAACGGCCGCCCCTGGAACTCCACTTCGCTCCCCCACTCGCTGCTGGCCAGGGGCGGCGTGCTGGAGTTCGCCATGGGCGCCCAGCCCTCCAGATGGGGCACGGGCAAGGGCGCGGCCCCGGTCTCCATCACCCAGGACGACAAGGTGCCGGCGCCCCGTTCGGACGTCCTGAAGGGCGACGGGCCGCTGTTCGACAACACGTCGGCGACGGACGCGACGGTCACCTCGGTCGACCTGCCCGTCGACCACGCCGTCGAGCCCGCCCAGTACACGCTGACCTCCTCGGCCGACCACACCAAGGCACCGACCGGCTGGACCCTCCAGGGCTCCACGGACGGCACCACCTGGCAGAACCTGGACCACCGCTCCGGCGAATCCTTCCCCTGGGACCACCAGACCCGGGCGTTCACCATCGCCTCGCCGGGCACGTACTCCAAGTACCGGCTGGTCCTGGACGGCGAGTCGACGCTGGCGGAGGTGGAACTGCTGGCCTGACGGACACAACGCCCGACGGACACGGGAGAGCGGCCGTCCCTCGCGCGAGGGACGGCCGCTCTCCCGTGCCGCGGTTCAGCCGGTGGCCAGGGTGAACACGTGCAGGTCCCCGTTCCTCGGGAGCCTGACGCTCGCGATGGTCCTGCCGTCCGGGGCCGTGAACGGCTTGGTGGCGAAGACATAGGCGGGCACCGGGTCCTCGCCGGCGCCCGCGACATTGCGGTACGGCGTCCTGGCGACGACCTCGTTGCCGTACTGGACGGTGCCGGCTCCGCCGCCGACGGTCCAGTCGGTGAAGGAGAGGTCGACGGTACCGGTCGTGCCGTCGGTGTAGGTGACGGTCGCCGCCGCCTGCTGGTTGCCGTTGACCGCACTGCCGAGGAAGGACAACTTTCTTGTGGGCGCGGGCAGTTCGATGGTCTGGCCGGCTCCGGAGGCGTTGTCCGGGCGGCCGTCGGGTGAGTTCGGCCAGGTGAAGACGAGGCCGTCGATCGTGGACCGCCCGCCCGGGGTCAGGCCGGCCGCGGTGAGGGCCTGGCGGGAGTAGCTCCTGCCGCCGCCGTCGTAGTCGGCCTCGTCGTGGACACCCGTGTCGTCGGAGACACCGGTCGTGTCGCAGGCGGCGAGGAGGGTGCCGGGGGCGGCCACCGTGAGCGCGATCGGCTGCTCGTACGACGTGTCGCCCGAGGTCACCGCCACCTTGACGTCGGAGAAGCCCTGCTCGGCGTCCTTGGCTGCGGTGAGGGTGATCTCCTGGGCGCCGCCGCCGACCGTGCCCTCGGCGGGCGTGGCCGTGACGCCGGGCGGGGTGTCCACCCGGAAGCGCACATCGGGGCCGGTGCCGCCGTTCAGGGACAGCGCGCGTAATCCGATCCTGGTGCTGTCACCGGGTGCGAGCGTGGCGGCGGTGGGGCCGACACCGATCTGGTAGGGCTGCTCGCCCTCGCGGAACGACGGCGGCGGGCTGTCCGCGCCCCAGTCCCGCTCCGGGGCGGCGGACAGGGTGTAGTCGAGCCGGCCGCCGTCACGGACGAAGGACGCCGGCAGCCAAGGGCGGTCGCTGGTACGGCCGTTGACGCTCAGGGACTCGATGTACGGGGCGTCGGGCGCCGCGCCGGTCGCGCGGATGGAGATGTCGTTGCCCTGTGGCCGGCTGATCTCCACACGCTCGAACAGGGGGGAGGCAAGGACCAGTTCGGCACGGGACGGCACCTGCGGGTACATGCCGAGGGCCGAGAAGACGTACCAGGAGGACATCGCGCCGAGGTCGTCGTTGCCCGGGATGCCGCCGGGCGCGGTCGACCACAGCTGCCGCATCGCGGCCCGCACGGTCTCCTGGGTCTTGTACGGGGCGCCCGCGTAGTCGTAGAGGTAGGGGACGTTGATCGACGGCTCGTTGTCCAGCTCGGACTTGGTGCCGCCCTGGCCGGTGAGGGCCCAGCCGCCGTCGGCCGTGTGGAAGAAGTCGTCCAGCCGGGCGAGTGCCTTGTCGCGGCCGCCCAGCGCGGCGAACAGGCCCGCCGGGTCGTGCGGGACCATCCAGGTGTACTGGGCCGCCGTACCCTCGACGAAGCCGTTGCCCGTGTCCGGGGTGAAGCCGGTGACCCAGCTGCCGTCGGCCTTGCGGCCGGCGATGTAGCCGCCGCTCCGGTCGGCCGCGATGTCGAAGCTGTTCTGCCACCACTGGGCCCGGCGGGCGAACGTGGCCGCCGTGTCCCTCTCCCCTGCCGCCGCCGCGAGTTGGGACAGGGAGAAGTCGGCGGTGGACATCTCCAGGGTCTCGGCGGCGCCGCCCCAGGCATTGGAGACGCTCGGCATGTAGTGCAGCCTGAGGTACTTGTCGAGCGAGGGCCGCTGGCCGGCGGACAGCACCGGCTTGCCCGCCGGGGAGAGGTCCTGCTCGGTGGGGACGGTTGCCGCCTTCACCAGCGAGTCCAGCGCGCCGCGCAGGTCGAAGTCGGTGCCGCCGAAGGCACGGATGCCGGCCAGCGCGGTCGGCGAGGGGTCGCCGTTCATGACATGGGTGCCGCTCGCGCCGTGCAACCAGCGGTCCCAGGTCCCGCCGTTCTGCCGGGCCAGCTCGTACAGCGACTGGGCGATGTCGGAGCCGGTGCGCGGATCGAGCAGGGTGAGCAGTTGCAGCTGGTCACGGTAGACGTCCCAGCCGGAGAAGGTGCCGTACTGGGCATGCTGGCGACGGTCGGCCCTGTGCACCCCTGCGTCGGCGCCCCGGTACCTGCCGTCGGCGTCGCTGATGACGTTCGGGTGCAGCAGCGCGTGGTAGAGCGCGGTGTAGAAGGTGGTGCGGTCGGCGTCCGTGCCGCCGCCGACACGGACGGCGCCGAGCCGCTCGCGCCAGGCCCGGCGGGCCGCGCCCTCGACCGCCTCGAAGGAGCGGCCGGGCGGGTTCTCGGCGGCGAGGTTGGCCTCGGCGGCCTGCTTGCTGACGTAGGAGATGCCCACCCTGACGTTGACCGGACCGGTGCCGGGCGCGAACGCGACGTAGCCGCCGGCGCCCTTGCCCGCGACGGGCCGCCCGCCGTGCGCGAAGCCTCCGGTGCCGCCGGTCGCCGCCAGTGACCCGGGGCTGAGCTTGTCGTCCTGCCAGGTGCCGGCGGTCTTGAAGGGCCGGTCGAAGCGGGCGGTGAAGTACAGGGTGTAGTAGGCGCGCCGGCCTTCCGGGTCGAGGTAGCCGCAGAAGTCGCCGGAGGTGACCGAGCCGGAGACGGTGCGGGTGTCCGGGTCGATCGTGACGGCCGAATCCGCCGATCCCACCTCGGAGCCGGAGGTGCGCACCAGCAGCGAGGCGGGCTTGCCGGGCGGGAAGGTGAAGCGGGCCGAGCCGGTGCGCGCGGTGGCGGTGAGGTCGGCGGTGACCCCGGAGGCCAGTCCCACCCGGTAGTGGCCGGGCTCGGCGGTCTCGTCGCGGTGGCTGAAACCGGAGGCGTAGACGGCGTCCTTCGTGTCGCTCGCCGGGGACGAGGTGACCTCGCCGGTGTACGGGAAGAAGGGGACGTCGCCGCTGCCGCCGGCGCAGCCGGTGCCGGACATGTGGGTGAGGCTGAAGCCCCGGATGCGGGTGGCGTCGTACTGGTAGCCGCCGGGCGCGGCGGTCCTGGTGGCGTCCCCCCGGGTGTTCTCGGGGCTCCAGGACAGCATGCCGAAGGGCACGACGGCGCCCGGGAAGACATCGCCGCCGTTGCTGGTGCCGATCAGCGGATCGACGTACCGGGTGGGGTCCTTGACGAGGCCGGGGGGTGCGGCGGTCTTTGCGAGGGCGGGGGTGCCGCCGCCGAGCGTGAGCGCGGCGGCCAGCAGCAGGGACAAGGGTCTGAAACGCATGGCGCGGCCCTTCCTCCTGACGGACCGGTCGCGCACCACAGGTCGCACAAGCCGCAGGACGGTAACGTGCGTCACCGGTACCACGGAAGACCGCGTACGCCCCGCCAGACACACGGCCGGGATCATTCGGTCGGGCTACCCAAGTGGCCTGACATCGTTGTCGATTGCAGCGGTAGAGGCATGCGCAGACCAAGACAACGTTGTCCCGGACTGTGTCCTTCGTCACCAGAGCGCCCGAGCGGACCGGGCGGAGCAGACTGGGAAAGAGGCCCTGCGGGCTCGCAACCTGAGGGGCGAGAGTTTCCTCGTGTGATGCGCGAGGCGGTGAATATGTGTCCGCTTACCGGACCAGCCATAGGCAGCGAGACCAACCAGTGCTACAAATGCCGCATGTCGGATGCATTCGCCCGATTCAGGCGTAGCTTCTGGCGCTTCAAGGCCGGCACGAGCCCGCGCAGCGTCTGGGGGCAGGTCTTCCTTCTGCAGGCGGCCCTCGTGGTACTGCTCGTGGTCTGCGGCGTCATCGCTCTCGTCCTGCAGTCGCAGCGTGACACCAGCAGCGAGGCCCGGCGCCGGTCCATCGCCGTCGCGCAGACCTTCGCGCACTCTCCCGGCGTACTGCAGGCGCTGAGCACCCCCGACCCGTCCAAGGTGCTCCAGCCCCTCACCGAGGCGGCACGCAGGTCCGCGGGTGTCGACTTCATCGTGGTCATGAACACCAAGGGCATCCGCTACACCCATCCCATGCCGAGCAAGATCGGACACCGGTTCGTGGGCGAGATCGGACCGTCCCTGGCCGGGAAGGTCTACACCGAGACGGTCCACGGCCCGCTCGGCCACGAGGAACAGGCGACCGTTCCCATCTACGACACCCACGGCAAGGTCACGGCCCTCGTCTCCGCCGGGCTCAAGGTCATCAACGTGACCAGCGAGGTGGACCGTCAGCTGCCGATCATCCTGGCCGCCGGGGCCGGAGCGCTGGTGGTGTCGACCGGCGGTACGGCGCTGGTGGGCCGGCGACTGCGACGGCAGACGCACAGCCTGGCACCGGACGAGATGACCCGTATGTACGAGCACCACGACACGGTGCTGCACTCGGTGCGTGAGGGCGTGCTCATCGTCGGGGAGGACGGGCGGCTGCTGCTGGTGAACGACGAGGCCAGACGCCTGCTGGAGCTGCCCCCCGATACCGAGGGGCGCACCGTGCGGGAGCTGGGGGGCCTCGATCCCGCGACGGTGGAGCTGCTCGCCTCCGGGCGCGACGCCTCCGACGAGGTGCACTTCGCCGGGGGCCGGCTGCTGGCGGTCAACCAGCGGCCCACGGACCGGGCGAGCGGCCTGTACGCGACCGTGGTGACACTCCGGGACTGCACCGAACTGCAGGCCGTCACCGGCCGGGCGGAGGTGACCCGGGAGCGGCTGGAGCTGCTGTACGACGCGGGCCTGGGCATCGGCAGCAGCCTCGACGTGATGCGGACGGCCGACGAGCTGGCGCGGGTGGCCGTACCCCGCTTCGCCGACTTCGTCACCGTGGACCTGGCCGACGCCGTGCTGCACGGCGAGGAACCGGCTCCCACGGCGACGGACATGCGTCGCGTCGCGGTGAGCGGCATCCGGGACGATCACCCGCTCTACGAGAAGGGCCGGCTGATCGACTTCCTGCCCTCCACCCCGCAGGCCCGCGGCTACAGCGCCGGCCGCACCGAGCTGGTGACCGATCTGGCGACCGCGGGCGGCTGGCGCGAGCAGGATCCGCAGCGCGCCCGGCAGATACTGGACTACGGCATCCACTCGCTCATCTCCGCCCCCATCCAGGCCCGCGGCGTCGTGCTGGGCATGGCCAACTTCTGGCGTTCCAAACGGGAGCCCTTCGACGAGGAGGAACTGTCGCTGGCGGAGGAGCTGGTGGCGCGCGCCGCGGTCAGCATCGACAACGCGCGCCGGTACACCCGCGAGCACGCGCTGGCCGTGACCCTCCAGCGCAGTCTGCTGCCGCGGGCACTGCCCGCGCAGAGCGCCCTCGACGTGGCCTACCGCTATCTCCCCGCCCAGTCGGGTGTGAGCGGCGACTGGTTCGACGTGATCCCGCTGCCGGGGAGCCGGGTGGCACTGGCCGTCGGCGATGTCGTCGGGCACGGTCTGCACGCCGCCGCGACGATGGGCCGGCTGCGGACCGCGGTGCACAACTTCTCCACCCTCGACCTGCCGCCCGACGAGCTGCTCAGCCATCTGGACGACCTGGTCGGCCGCATCGACCAGGACGAGGCCTGCGCGGAGACGAACGGCGAGATCGTGGGTGCGACCTGCGTGTACGCGATCTATGACCCGGTGACGCGGCGTTGTGTGATGGCGCGGGCCGGGCATCTGACGCCCGCGCTGGTCGCGCCGGACGGCAGTGTCGTCTTCCCCGATCTGCCGGCCGGGCCGCCGCTGGGCCTCGGCGGTATGCCGTTCCAGGCGGCCGAGTTCGAGCTGGCGGAGGGCAGCCAGCTCGCGTTGTACACCGACGGCCTGGTCGAGGACCGCTCGCGCGATCTGGACGTGGGGATGGAGCTGCTGCGCCGGTCGCTGGCGGGGCACCCCGACCGGCCGCCGGAGGAGAGCTGCCAGGCGGTGCTGGAGGAGCTGCTGCCCGAGCGCCCCAGGGACGACGTCGCCCTGCTCATCGCGCGCACCCGGGCGCTGCCGGCCGAGCGGGTCGCCGACTGGGACGTGCCGCGCGACCCGGCCGCCGTGTCGGGGATGCGCGCCGCCGTGTCCGACAAGCTGGCGCAATGGGGCCTGTCCGAGCTGGGCTTCGGCATGGAACTCGTGCTGAGCGAGCTGATCACCAATGCCATCCGCTACGGCTCCGACCCGATCCATGTGCGGCTGATCCATGACCGCACACTGATCTGCGAGGTCGCCGACGGCAGCAGCACCTCGCCGCATCTGCGGTACGCGGCGACGACCGACGAGGGTGGACGGGGCCTGTTCCTGGTCTCGCAACTGGCCGAGCGCTGGGGCACCCGGTACACCCCGCAGGGCAAGGTGATCTGGGCCGAGCTGACGGTGCCGGACCTGGACGCGCTGCTCGCGGAGTGAGGCGGACCGACGCGTACCGCGGGTCAGGCGGAGCTGCCGAGCGGGCGGGAGGCCTGGCGTCCGGTGGCGGGTGGGCGGGCCGGCGCCGGCCGTCCGGACGGCGGGAACGAAGGGTCGGACGCGGGGAACTCCGCCGTGAACTCCGTCCGGCCGGGGACGCTGTCCACATGGACGGTACCGCCGTGGGCGTGGGTGATCGCCGCCGCCACGGCCAGCCCCAGGCCCGAGCCGCCCTCGCTGAGGCCCGTGCGGGTGCGGGAGGCGTCGGCGCGGGTGAAGGGATCGAAGACCGCGGGGAGGAGGTCGCGTGGAATGCCGGGACCGTCGTCGCGGACCCGGAGGGTGTGGTGGCCGGCGGAGGTCTCGACGGCGACGCTGACCGTCGTACCGGGCGGGGTGTGCACACGGGCGTTGGCCAGCAGGGCGGCCACCGCCTGCCGCAGGCGTGGGCCGTCGCCCGTGACCAGGAGGGGGAACTCCAGGGGGAGTTCGACCCGCCACACATGATCCGCACCGGCCGTGCGGGCGTCCCGTACCGCCTCCGCGACCACCACCGCGAGGTCCACCTCGGCCGACTGCGGGGACCGGCCCTCGGTGAGGCGGGCGAGCAGCAGCAGGTTCTCGACCAGGCCGGTCATCCGGGCCGACTCCGCGCCGATCCGGCGCCAGGCGGGATCGGCGGTGCCCGGCCCGAGGCCGCGGTTCATCAGCTCGGCGTAGCCGGCGATGGAGGCGAGCGGGGTGCGCAGTTCGTGGCCGGCGTCGGCGATGAAGCGGCGCATCCGTTCCTCGCTGCGCCGGCGTTCGGCGGACGAGGCCTCGACCAGGCCGGTCATCCGGGCCGACTCCGCGCCGATCCGGCGCCAGGCGGGATCGGCGGTGCCCGGCCCGAGGCCGCGGTTCATCAGCTCGGCGTAGCCGGCGATGGAGGCGAGCGGGGTGCGCAGCTCGTGGCCGGCGTCGGCGATGAAGCGGCGCATCCGTTCCTCGCTGCGCCGGCGTTCGGCGGACGAGGCCTCGACCTGGTCGATCATCCGGTTGAGGGCGGCACCGACCTGGCCGGGGTCGGCGTCGGGTGCGGGGACGCGGGCGAGGACGGCGGGCCGGTCCGGTTCGAGCGGCGCCCGGGCGATCCGGGCGGCGGTGGCGGCGACCCGGCGGAACGGGCGCAGGTGCCGCCGTACGGCGAGAGCGCAGCCGCCGCCCGCGAGAGCGAGTGCGACGCCGCCGGCCGCGGCCTCGATCCGGACGAGTCCGCCGAGGGTGTGCCGTAGGTCGTCCGGGGGCAGGCCGGCCAGGACGCGGATGCCGCTCGCGTCGAGGGCGGTGACACGGTAGGTGCCGAGGCCGGGGACGGTACGGGTGTGGGCCGCGCCTCGTCGGGGACTCCGGTGAGGGCGGAGCGCTGGGCCGCGGTGAGCGCGCGGGGCCGGTCGTCGGGGCGGACGACCGCGGCGGTCAGGACCTCGCCGCCGGTGTCGAACCGGGCGGCGAGGAGTCCGCAGGGATGGCCGCCGGTACCGAGGAAGGTGAGGTCGGCGGGGCGTTCGGGGCGGCGCGCGGCACCGGTCACCCCGTACTCGGCGGCGTCACTCACCCGGCCGTCCAACTCGGCTGTCAGATAGGCGTGTTGGGCGAGGACGGTGGTGAGCCCGAGCCCGCCGCACACGCAGACGAGGATCGCGGTGAGCAGGAGCGGCAGGCTGGTGCGGAGGGGGCGGGGTGGACGGCGGGTGCGGGACAGGAGGCGGCGAGTCATCTCGGGGCTCCTCTCCTCGCTCTTGCCGACATGCAGCAATGCTGTACCGGTCCGCTGGGGGAAGGCTGTGTTCCACCTGAGCCGGGGCGATGACCTCGTCGGGTACGGCACAGGGCCGCACCCCCGGCACCGGGGATGCGGCCCTCGACTGCTGTGCCGTACCGCCTTACTTGCGGATCAGGTTCCGCAGCACGTACTGCATGATGCCGCCGTTGCGGTAGTAGTCGGCCTCACCGGGGGTGTCGATGCGGACGACCGCGTCGAACTCGACGCCCGTGTCGGTGGTGACCTTGACCGTGCGCGGCGTGGTGCCGTCGTTCAGCTCGGTCACACCGGCGAAGGAGAAGGTCTCCTCACCGGTCAGGCCGAGGGACTCGGCCGAGGCACCCTCCGGGAACTGCAGCGGCAGGACGCCCATACCGATGAGGTTCGAGCGGTGGATGCGCTCGTACGACTCGGCGATGACGGCCTTCACGCCGAGGAGCGCGGTGCCCTTGGCGGCCCAGTCGCGGGACGAGCCGGAGCCGTACTCCTTGCCGGCCAGGACGACCAGCGGGGTGCCGGCGGCCTGGTAGTTCTGCGAGGCGTCGTAGATGAAGGCGACCGGGCCGCCCTCCTGCGTGAAGTCGCGGGTGTAGCCGCCCTCGGTGCCCGGCGCGATCTGGTTGCGCAGGCGGATGTTGGCGAACGTACCGCGGATCATGACCTCGTGGTTGCCTCGGCGGGAGCCGTAGGAGTTGAAGTCACGACGCTCCACACCGTGCTCGGTGAGGTACTTGCCGGCCGGGGTGTCGGCCTTGATGGCGCCGGCCGGGGAGATGTGGTCGGTGGTGACCGAGTCGCCCAGCTTGGCGAGGACTCGGGCGCCGGCGATGTCGGTGACCGGGGCCGGCTCCATGCCCATGCCCTCGAAGTACGGGGGCTTGCGGACGTAGGTGGACTCGGCGTCCCACTCGAAGGTGTTGCCGGTCGGGACCGGGAGCGACTGCCACTGGGCGTCGCCGGCGAAGACGTCGGCGTAGGACTTCTCGAACATGTCCTCGCCGATGGCGTTGGCGACGACGTCGTTGACCTCGGCCTCGGTCGGCCAGATGTCCTTCAGGTAGACCGGGTTGCCGTCCTGGTCGGTGCCCAGGGCGTCACGGGTGATGTCCACCTTCATGGAGCCCGCGATGGCGTACGCGACGACCAGCGGCGGGGACGCCAGGTAGTTCATCTTGACGTCGGGGTTGATCCGGCCCTCGAAGTTGCGGTTGCCGGACAGGACCGAGGTGACCGCGAGGTCGTGGTCGTTGACGGCCTTGGAGACCTCCTCCGGCAGCGGGCCGGAGTTGCCGATGCAGGTGGTGCAGCCGTAGCCGACGAGGTTGAAGCCCAGCTTGTCCAGGTACGGGGTGAGGCCGGACTTCTCGAAGTAGTCGGTGACGACCTTCGAACCCGGGGCGAGGGTGGACTTGACCCACGGCTTGCGGGTCAGGCCCTTCTCGACCGCCTTCTTGGCGACCAGGGCGGCGCCGATCATGACGTACGGGTTGGACGTGTTGGTGCAGGAGGTGATGGCCGCGACGGTCACCGCACCGTGGTCCAGCTCGTAGGTCGTGCCGTCGGGGGCGGTGACCGGAACCGGGTTGGACGGGAAGCCGTTGGGGTGGACGGCCGGGGCGTCGGAGGCCGGGAAGGACTCCTTGCCCGCCTCGTCGGCCTCCTCCACGTAGTTGCGGACGTCCAGCTTGAACTGCGCGGCGGCGTTCGCGAGGACGATGCGGTCCTGCGGGCGCTTCGGGCCGGCGATGGACGGGACGACCGTGGAGAGGTCCAGCTCGAGCTTCTCGGAGAAGTCGGGCTCGGCCTTCGGGTCCAGCCAGAGGCCCTGCTGCTTGGCGTAGGCCTCGACGAGCGCGACCTGCTGGTCCGAACGGCCGGTCAGGCGCAGGTAGTTCAGGGTCTCGTCGTCGATCGGGAAGATCGCGGCGGTGGAGCCGAACTCCGGCGACATGTTGCCGATGGTGGCGCGGTTGGCGAGGCTCGTGGCCGCCACACCCTCGCCGTAGAACTCGACGAACTTGCCGACGACGCCGTGCTTGCGCAGCATCTCGGTGATGGTCAGCACGAGGTCCGTGGCCGTCGTACCCGGCTGCAGCTCACCGGTGAGCTTGAAGCCGACGACGCGCGGGATGAGCATGGAGACCGGCTGGCCGAGCATGGCGGCCTCGGCCTCGATGCCGCCGACGCCCCAGCCGAGGACGCCGAGGCCGTTGACCATGGTGGTGTGCGAGTCGGTGCCGACCAGGGTGTCCGGGTAGGCCTTGCCGTCGCGGACCATGACGACACGGGCGAGGTGCTCGATGTTCACCTGGTGGACGATGCCGGTGCCCGGCGGGACGACCTTGAACTCGTCGAAGGCGGTCTGGCCCCAGCGCAGGAACTGGTAGCGCTCCTTGTTGCGGCCGTACTCCAGCTCGACGTTCTGCTTGAAGGCGTCGTTCGTGCCGAACTTGTCGGCGATGACGGAGTGGTCGATGACCAGTTCGGCCGGCGCCAGCGGGTTGATCTTGGCGGGGTCGCCGCCGAGCTCCTTCACGGCCTCACGCATCGTGGCGAGGTCCACGACACAGGGCACGCCGGTGAAGTCCTGCATGATCACGCGGGCCGGCGTGAACTGGATCTCCTGGCTGGGCTGGGCCTGGGAGTCCCAGTCGCCGAGGGCGCGGATGTGGTCGGCGGTGATGTTCGCGCCGTCCTCCGTGCGGAGCAGATTCTCCAGCAGGACCTTGAGGCTGTACGGCAGGCGGGCCGAGCCCTCCACCTTGTCCAGCCGGAAGATCTCGTACGACTCGTCGCCCACCTGCAGCGTGCTGCGGGCGTCGAAGCTGTTCGCCGACACGACAGTCTCCTTCATTGATGTGCGCGTACCACCGTCAATCCTGCCGCCACGCCGGTCTGGCCAATCCGCTAAGGTAAGGCTAAGTTAGGTAACCCTTAGTGGGTGACGGCTGCGGTGCGCCCGGCAGATATCTCGATGTCGAGATAACTCTAGTACATGGGCGCGGAATGGTCATGCGCGGGCGGGGGCGCGGCGCGGACGACACACCAGGGCCAGACCCCCTTCTCCTCGTGGGCGGCTCAGGAGACCCTGATAAACGGGCGATGAATGTCCGCTCAACACGCGACCGACGCAGGCAGTTGCGCCGATCCTCGCGCAGCGACCCTCGTGCGCCGAACAGCATCTCGTACCAGGTTTCGTACGATATTGGATGATTTAGATGGACCTTTCGGGCAAAGTTGCATGTAAGTCGCCAGGCGTCACTGACGTCACGTCACTCGAATGGACCCCCCTGACGGGAGCCATCTCATATCTGAGATAGCCTCAGCCTCATGGCAGACGACTACCTCGTACGCATCGGCAAGCTCATTCGTGACGCCCGGCAACACCGAGGCTGGACACAGACGCAGCTCGCGGAGGCGCTCGGCACCAGTCAGAGCGCGGTGAACCGCATCGAGCGCGGGAACCAGAACATCAGCCTTGAGATGATCGCGCGGATCGGTGAAGCCCTGGACAGCGAGATCGTGTCGCTGGGGTACGCGGGGCCGATGCATCTGCGAGTCGTCGGCGGTCGCCGGCTGTCCGGCGCCATCGACGTGAAGACCAGCAAGAACGCCTGCGTGGCGCTGCTGTGCGCCTCACTGCTCAACAAGGGCCGCACGGTGCTGCGCCGAGTGGCCCGCATCGAGGAGGTGTACCGCCTGCTGGAGGTGCTGAACTCCATCGGGGTGCGCACGCGCTGGATCAACGACGGCGTCGACCTGGAGCTGGTGCCGCCGGCCGAGCTGGAGATGGCGGCGATCGACGCGGACGCCGCCGTACGCACCCGCTCGATCATCATGTTCCTCGGCCCGCTGCTGCACCGCATGGACGCCTTCAAGCTGCCGTACGCCGGTGGCTGCGACCTCGGCACCCGGACCATCGAGCCGCACATGATCGCGCTGCGCCGCTTCGGCCTGGACATCGCGGCCACCGAGGGCCAGTACCACGCGCAGGTCGACCGCACGGTCCGGCCCGACCGCCCGATCGTGCTGACGGAGCGCGGCGACACCGTGACCGAGAACGCGCTGCTGGCCGCCGCCCGGTACGACGGCGTCACGGTCATCCGCAACGCCTCCTCCAACTACATGGTCCAGGACCTGTGCTTCTTCCTGGAGGCGCTCGGCGTCAAGGTCGAGGGCATCGGCACCACCACGCTCACCGTGCACGGCGTGCCGAACATCGACGTCGACGTGGACTACTCCCCCTCCGAGGACCCGGTCGAGGCGATGAGCCTCCTGGCCGCCGCCGTGGTGACCGAGTCGGAGCTGACGGTGCGCCGGGTGCCGATCGAGTTCCTGGAGATCGAGCTGGCGGTCCTGGAGGAGATGGGCCTCGACCACGACCGCAGCCCCGAGTACTGCGCGGACAACGGCCGTACGCGCCTGGTGGACCTCACGGTCCGCCCCTCCAAGCTCGAAGCCCCCATCGACAAGATCCACCCCATGCCCTTCCCGGGCCTGAACATCGACAACGTCCCGTTCTTCGCGGCCATCGCGGCGGTCGCGCAGGGCAAGACCCTGATCCACGACTGGGTCTACGACAACCGGGCGATCTACCTCACGGACCTCAACCGCCTCGGTGGCCGCCTGCAGTTGCTGGATCCGCATCGCGTCCTGGTCGAGGGGCCGACCCGCTGGCGCGCCGCCGAGATGATGTGCCCGCCGGCCCTCCGCCCCGCCGTGGTCGTCCTGCTGGCGATGATGGCGGCCGAGGGCACGTCGGTGCTGCGCAACGTGTATGTCATCAACCGGGGTTACGAGGATCTCGCCGAGCGCCTGAACTCGATCGGAGCGCAGATCGAGACCTTCCGGGACATCTAGGAACCCGGACCGTCCGGCACAGAGGACCCCGCCCCGGCATTGCCGGAGCGGGGTTTGTCCATGCCGTGGCCGACGACCCGAATCGGTTCGTCCTGATCGAACGGCCGTGGGCGGCGCGGAGCCGGTGTCCCGGTCTGCGGGAAGTCGGTTGACATCCAGTCAAACACTGGCCGACGCGCCGCAGGCCTCTTCCACCGTCGGACACGGCGGGTGATGCTCTGCTCACCGGGGGACATCAGGAGATTCACGACCGAGCCACGGAGGACTGGACGATGCCGCTCGGAAGGATCGCCGTGTACAACGACGCGGACGGCGTGGGCATCATCACCGGTGAGGACGGCGAACTGCGCCCGTTCTCGGGCATGGAGACGCAGACCACACGCGAGGGGCAGCGGGTGCTTTTCGACGTCGTAGGCAAGAAGGCCACCAATGTGATCGCCGTCCGGTGACGTGCGCCGGGCCGGCCCTACGATCGGCTCATGCGAGGGTGGACGAAGAGTCTGGACGCGGCCGGCGTCCGGGATCCAGGACTGCGTGCGGACTACGACCGGCAGCGCCGGCTGGTGCGGAGATACCGGCGCACCGCCTACGTGGCCGCCAGGCTGCTGCTGCCGGGGCAGTTGCTGGCGCACGTGGTGGCGATGACCGCCGTGATGCACCACGGGGACAACCTCCTGGACACCGGGCCGCTGCCGCAGCGCGAGGCGGCCTGGACCGACTGGGAGCAGCGCGTGCGGGAGGCGTTGAAGACCGGGACGAGTGACACCCCGCTGCTGCGCGCGCTCGTGCACACCGTGTCCGTCCGGCCTCGGCTGCGCGAGACCGTGGAGACCTATCTGGAGACCGCCACGGCCGAACTGCACTTCGCCGGCTTCGCCACCGAGGCCGACTATCAGGCCTATCTGGACGCGTACTCGTTCCCCGCCTTCATGCTGGTCGCGGACCTGCTCGGACCGGAGGACGACGACCGGCGGTACCGGGCCGCGTGCCGGACGTTCCTCGACGGCAGCCAGCGGCTCGACTTCGTCAACGACCTCGCCGAGGACCTGCGGGAGGGCCACGTGGGCATCCCGGTGGCCACCCTGGAACGCTTCTCGCTCGACGCGGCCGACCTGGCGGCGGGCCACTCCGGCGGCTTGGACGCGCTGGTGGCGGACCAGGTCGCCACCGCCCGCGCCTCGTTGCTGGCCGCCTGGGAGCTGCCCACGCTGGTCCCCGCTCCCGGACGGCGGCTCGTGCGCGCGCTGGTCGAGATCGAACTGCTCACCGCGGACGCGGTGCAGGCGCGCGGCGCCGGGGTGCTGCGCGGTTCCGTGAGCCCCCCGCCGGCCAGGGCCCTACGCGTTCTCGTGCGCCGGAACTGAAGCCCCGGGAGCGGCTGTCACGGAGACGCGGTCGGCCCAGGGGATCCAGAACGCCGTCACCGTGACGATCAGGGCCGACACGGCAACCGTGGTCATGCCCAGGGTCAGGGTCGTCGCGCCCGCCACGAAGCCGATCAGGGCGGGGCCCGCCAGCAGGCCCGTGGTGCCCATCGCGGCGACCAGCGCCAGGGCGTCGGAGCCGTGGCCGGCCGCGGCGACGTAGACGCACGGGGTGACGGCGGTCGCACCGAGGCCGACGCAGGCGAAGCCGAGCAGCGTCGGGACCACCCCGCCGGCCGCCAGAGCGAGGGCCAGGCCGGCGGCGGCCACCGCGCTGCCGGCCCGGACCACCCGGCCGTCACCGAAGCGCGTGCGCCAGCGGTCCGCGCGCAGGCGGGCCAGCAGCATCATCACGGAGACGACCGCGATGCCCAGCGGCGCCACCGTCGCGGACGCCTTGACCTCGTCCTTCAGATAGAGCGTCGACCAGTCGTTCATGGCGCCCTCCGTGATCGTGCCAAAGGCCATGGCGCAGCCCATGAGCAGGGTCGTCCAGGAGGGAAGGGTCCAACGGCCCGTGCTCCGTGGCTGGTTGGGCCTGTCCGGTTCCGTGTGGGTCAGCAGGGCGGGACGGGCGGCCGCGAGCAGGAGCAGCAACAGGGCGCCGGCCAGCGCGAAATGGGCCGGGACGGAGGTGGTCAGCGTCGTCACACCGGAGCTGAGCAGAGCGGCGGCGAGCAGGCCCGCGCTGAACGTGGCGTGCAGCTGGGACATGGCGGTGCGGTCGTACGAATGCTCCAGCGCGGCTCCCTGCGCGTTCATGGCCACGTTGAGGCAGCCGACCGCGACCCCGTCCGCGCACACGGCCAGCAGCGCCAGCGGGTAGTCGGGTACGGCGGGCAGGGCCCCCAGTACGGCGATCAGGCACCCGGCCGAGGCCAGGGACAGCCGGCGGGAGCCGAGGCGGCGCATCAGGACGGCGACCAGCGGGAAGGAGGCCGCCGCGCCGGCCCCGCAGGCCATCAGCAGCAGGCCCACCTCCCCGGCTCCCAGGTCCAGCCGGGTCTTGAGCGCGGGGAGGCGGGAGACCCAGGTGCCGTACTGGAAGCCGAGGAAGCAGAAGAGCGCGGCGATCGACCACTTGGCGCGCCGGAAGGAGGCCGTGGCCATCAGCTCGCCTCCCACAGTGCGACCAGCCGCGCCGACATGTACACCGCGCCGCTGCCGTAACCGGCGGGCAGCCGCGCCTCGTGATGCGGGCGGTAGCCGTTGGCCCGCCAGAACGGTTCCTTGCCGGCGACCGCGATCAGCGACATGGTCTCGAAGCCGCGGCTGCGGGCCGCGTCCTTCAGGTGGCCGACCAGCCGGGTGCCCAGCCCTCTGCGCCGTAGAGGCGCAGCGATGACGAGGTCGTGCAGATGGAGGTTGGCGGAGCGGTGGACCGTCAGCTCGGCCCGGGTCAGGTCGGGGTAGTGGAACCTCGGGTAGGGCAGGGCCAGTGCATAGCCCGCGATCCGGCCGTCGCGGTCCAGGACGAAGCAGGTGCCCGCCGCGGCCCGGGAGCGCAGCGCGGCCTCGCCCTCGGTGAGCGAGGTGTCCGCGTACGCCTCGGCCTCCAGGGCCGCGACCTGGGGCCAGTCGGCCTCGGTGACGGCCCGTATGAGGTCTCGCATGTCAGTGCTGTCCTTCCTGGCCGCGTACGCAGACGCACGGCAGCGGGCGGATGCCGTTGAAGCCCTGGGTCATATAGCTGGTGGCGTAGGCGCCGGCGGAGAGGATCCAGACCGGGTCGCCGGAGGTGAGGGACGCGGGGACGCGCACCGGGTGCCGGCCGTCGCCGTAGGTGTCGTCGCTGTCGCAGGTGGGGCCGGCGACGACGGCGGAGACGTACTCCTGTGCTCCGGGGCGGTCCGGGAAGACCATCCGGTGCGTCAACTGGTCCATTTCGTACAGGCCGTTGAACTTGCCGCAGCTCAGGTAGAGCCAGTGGACCTCGGTTCCGTCCGGTTGGCGGCGGCGGGTCAGCCGGGAGACGTGGGCGCGTACGGCGCCGTGGTCGGCGACCAGATGGCGGCCGGGTTCCATGACGAAGGCGAGCGGGGCGGAGGTGAGGGCGCGCAGATGGTCCATGCCCTCGCGGAGCACGGTGAAGATCTTGTCGAGGGGCGGGTCGAGCGGGTTGCCGTGCCGGTCCTGGTAACCGAGCGCGGGCAGGCCGCCGCCGAGGTTGACGTGGTCGGGTACGATCCCCCGCCCGGCCAGCGCCGTCAGCGTCTCGGCGAGGGTGTCGAGGGCCTGCTGCCAGCCCTCCGCGGTCATCTGCTGGGAGCCGACGTGCACGGACAGGCCGGCCGGGGTGAGACCGGCCGCGCGAGCCGTGGCCAGCACACGGACGGCGTCGTCGGGAGCGCAGCCGAACTTGCGGTTCAGGCCCCACAGCGCGCCCTCGCCGCTGGTGGCGAGACGGCAGAACACCCTGGCGCGGGGCGCGTGCGCGGCGATGGCGGTGACGTCCTCGACGCTGTCGGTGGCGAAGGTACGGACACCCAGGCGGTGGGCTTCGGCGATGTCCTGGTCGGACTTGACGGTGTTGCCGTAGTGGATGCGGGTTGGCTGCGCGCCGGCGTTGAGGGCTTGGGTGATTTCGGCGGGGCCGGCGGCGTCGAAGCCGGCGCCGCGGGCTGCGAGGGTGCGCAGGACCTCGTCGACGGGGCAGGCCTTGAGGGCGAAGCGGATGTGGGTTCCGGGCAACTCACTCAGCAGCGCGTCGTATTGGTGCTCTATGCCGGTGAGGTCGTAGATGATGCGGTCGGTGTCGGCTGAGGCGAGTTCTGTGGTGAGAGCTGCGCCGAGTGGTCCGGTGCGGGTTCGTGGTGGCTGCTCGCGCCGTTCCCCGCGCCTCTTCGGGGCGCTCATGCCCGAGCCGCCTCGACAAGCGTGGACCATGCCTCTGCCAAGTCCGCGAACGCCTCGATGTCCGACTCGGCCTCGTCCAGTAACCGGCCTCGTTCATCGGCGAGTCGGTCGCCGAATTCGGCGTAGCGACCGCCGAGCTTGCGGTACGCGGTGTCTATCCGGTCCAGGCGCCAGACGTTCTCGGTGCGGTCCAGGGCCGTGCTCTCCCTCAGGAGCTCCACGATCCGGCCCGCCCGTATCTGATGCCGCTCGTCCAGCAGACCGGTGCCTTCGGTGGCCATGCGGCCGTAGACGTCGTGGAAGTAGAGCATCGACAGCAGGAACTTCACGAACCGCCGCTGATAGGCGGGGAATCCAGTGCCGGTACGGCGTTCGGGGGTGTGGAAGTTCTCGATGTGGCGGTTGTGGAGAATGCCGGGGAGGCGGGCGTCGTGGATCAGGTGGAGGAGGAAGTAGTCGCTGCCGATGGTGTCGGTGGCGGGTGGCAGGGGGATCCGCTCGTACACCGCGCGGTCGAAGGCGATGTTGCACATGTCGACACGCATGGGGTCGACCAGGGTGAGGGTGGAGTGGTCTTCGGTGAAGGGTGCCGTGCCCGCGCCGGTGAAGGACTCCTCGACCAGCCGCCGTTTGCGTTCCTCCGGCCAGTCGACGGGTGCCCACAGGCTGACCACGTCGTGGTACACACCCTCGTCCAGCCGCTGTATCTCCCCTATGTCCACGGAGAGTTCACCGATGAAGGAGGCTCCGGCGAGGGAGACCGGGCGTTGCCGCAGCTCCGGGGGGAGGTCGGTGCGGGTGACCGCGCCGGCCGCTTCGTTGGCGGGACGGCCGAGGTGGGGCAGCTCGTGGTGGACCGGGAACACCGGTTGCCCGGCTTGGAATTGGTAGGCGCTGTCGGAGTCCCGGCGGTGCAGCGAGGTGCAGCCGAGGGCGGCGGCCAGCAGGAAGGCGCGGTTGGTGCAGGCGCCGTAGGAGACGGTGGGCGGGAGCATCAGGCGGAGCAGCCGGTCGGGGTCGGGCAGGCCCGCACGTTCGATCGTCCGGAGCAGGAAGATGCGTTGGGCGTACTCGTCGAGGTGGTGGACGGTCACGTGCGGGACCGGTTGCAGGGCGGCGACGGTCCGGGCGTGTCCGCCGCGGGTGCGGTCGTCGGAGGAATCGAGGATCAGGAGCTGGACGTCGACGCCGAAGCGGTCGGTGGCATAGGCGGCCTCGGCGTGGAGGGCGGCGATGGCGGCGGAGCAGGCCCGGTTGGTGGGCAGGCAGAGGCAGATGCGGTTCACTGTGCCTCTTCCGCGATGGCGGCCCAGGAGTCCAGTCCGAGCAGTCTCCGGCCGAGTGGGGTGAGCGTGGCGGGGCCGTAGCGGTCGGCCTCGGGCTCACGGGCGTCGCCGAGGAGGGTGGCGTTCCACTCGGGGGTGGCGAGGGTGCGCCAGGATTCGACGCGGGAGTCGCGCAGGGCGGTGTGCTCCTCCAGGGCGGGCATCATCGACAGGTACTGGACGGCTCGGACACCGTTGTCAGAGAGGTTCGGTGCGACGCCGTGCGCCAGCAGCCCGTTGAAGATGAGCAGGTCGCCGGCCTGGAGGTCGGGGCGGATCACCGGGAATTCGGCCCGGTCGGTGCCGGGCCGGACGGGGTCGCGGCCGGACGGCTGGGTCACGCGCCACTCCTCGAAGCGGCGGAAGAGCTCCGGCGCGCACTGGAAGCCGCCGAGCTCGGGCCGGGTGTCGCCCAGGGCGATGATGCCCTGCACGCGCTGCGGCAGGACGGCGAGAGTGGTGTCGACGTCCCAGTGCAGTTCGATGTCGAAGCCGTCGTCGGTGGGTTCGATCAGGGAGCGGGAACGGGTGCGTATGTTGGGCGGGTTGAGGTTGAGCCGGTCCAGGGTGACCCACAGCTCCTCGCAGTCCCAGACGTCCACGAAGGCGTCGTAGACCCGCTGCGTCTGGCGGCTGTCCCAGAGGAGCTGGTGATGGTAGGCCTCGACGAAGCCGTAGATGAACAGGTGCTGGTCGAGTTCGGAGCGGAACTCCGGCTCCTCGTACCAGGTTTCGGGGCGGTCCGGGTCGAGGCCCTGGAACTGCCAGGCGAAGTCGAGGAGTTGCTTGGCCTCGCCTGGGGTTATGGCCTCACGGACGACGACGTAGCCGTATGTCTGCCAGAAGGCGAAGTCCGCTTCGGACAGCACCCGCAGGGGGTGGGACTTCGCGAGGTCGCGCAGGGGGGCGGGGCGAGGTAGGTCTCGCCGTCGGCGCTGAAGTAGGGGCGTGTGGAGGCGGCTCGGTGGAGGAAGGGGTGGGGCGTTTGCATGCGATTCCTCTGGAACACAAGGGCGGTTGGGATCCGGGAAAAGAGCAAGGTCGAGTGGGCCGCCCGCGCCGGCGGGCGGCCGATGGGCCCGTGGGTCAGCCCGCTACGACCGCCTCGGCGGCCGCCACCGAGCAGACTCGGGCGGCGCCGTAGGTGGCGATGTGCAGGGCGCCGCGCGGGGCGGCCTGCGGCAGGCCCATCTCCACGACGACGGTGTCGGGGCGGGCGGTGAGCAGGGTGTCGAGGGCGGCGCCCATCCAGGGGTGCCGGTGCTCGTCGCGGACCACGGCGACGATCCGGCGGCCCCGCAAGGCGGCGAGTGCCGCTTCACCGGCTCCCTCGCCGGAGAAGGAGGCGGATTCGGTGCCGGGCAGCAGCCGCTCCAGCTCGGCGGCGACGCCCCAAGGGGTCTGGTCGCCGACGGCGATGTTGCGGGCCGGCTCGAACTGGGCGACATGGACCGGTGCGGTGAGCGGTGCGGCGGCGCCGGACCGGGTCACCCGCAGCGCGCGGCGGGCCGCGACCAGGCCGATCTCCGGCTGCGGCTCGGTGTCCACCCCGCTGTGCGCCTGGGCGGTCCAGCGGGCCAGGTCGCGCACCCGGGCAGCCGCGTCGGCGAGCCGTTCCTCGGGCAGTTCGCCGGAGCGTACGGCGGCCACGAGCGCGTCCCTGAGCCCCAGGACCGTACCCTCGTCGCACAGTCCGCCACCGACGCAGATGGCGTCGGCGCCGGCCGCGATCGCGAGGACCACGCCGTTCGCCAGGCCGTAGGTGCCGGAGATCGCGCGCATCTCCATGCCGTCGGTGACGATCAGGCCCTGGTAGCCGAGTTCGTCACGCAGCAGCTCGGTGAGGATGCGGCGGGACAGGGTGCCGGGGCGGTCCGGGTCGAGGGCGGGCACGAGGATGTGCGCGCTCATGATCGCCCGGGTGCCGACGGCGATGGCCGCACGGAACGGCGGGAGTTCGCGGGCGTAGAGGGTGTCGGCGTCGACGTCGATGCGGGGTACGGCGTGGTGGGAGTCGACGTTGGTGTCGCCGTGGCCCGGGAAGTGCTTGGTGCAGGCCGCTACGCCGGTGGACTGGAGGCCCTCCACCCAGGCGGCGGTGTGCCGGGCGACCAGATCGGTGCTCGCGCCGAAGGAGCGGACGCCGATGACGGGGTTGTCGGGGTTGGCGTTGACGTCGGCGGAGGGCGCCCAGTCGAAGTTGACGCCGCAGGCGGCCAGGCGCCGGCCCAGCTCGCGGGAGACGGCGCGGGTGAGGTCGGGGTCGTCCACGGCGCCGAGGGCGTGGTTGCCGGGGAAGGAGGAGCCGGTGCGCACGTCGAGGCGGGTGACGTCGCCGCTCTCCTCGTCGATGGCGACGAGCAGGTCTTCCCGCTCGGCCCGCAACTGCGCGGTGAGCGTGGTGACTTGCTCCTCGGTGATGACGTTGCGGCCGAACAGGGCGACGGAGGCGAGTCCCTCACCGAGGCGGCGGCGCACCCAGTCGGGCGCGGTGGTGCCGTCGAACCCGGGCTGGAGGACCGCGAGGGCGTCGCGGGTGAGGGTGCCGCCCGCGGCGCCTCCGCTGTCGGACGCGGTGGTGGCGAGTGTGGTCATCGGGGCGTCATCCCTTCACGGCGCCGTCGGTCAGACCGCTGACAGCCTTGCGTTGCAGGAAGATGAAGAGGATCAGGATGGGCAGCGCGAACAGGGACGAGGCGGCCATCGTGGCGCCCCAGTCGTCGCCGAAGGCGGTCTGGAACTGCGACAGCCACAGCGGCAGCGTCTGCTTCTCGATGTCCTTGTTGAGGATCAGGACGAGCGGGAACTCGTTCCATGCGGTGATGAACCCGAACAGCGAGGTGGCCATGAGGCCGGGCGCCAGCAGCGGGAAGATCACCTTGCGGAAGGCCTGCATACGGGTGCAGCCGTCGACCATCGCCGACTCCTCCAGCTCCTTCGGCACGGCGGCGACGTAGCCGCGCAGCGTCAGGATGGTGAGGGGCAGCACCATCATCGTGTAGAAGACGGTGAGCGGGACCAGGCTGTTGAGCATGTCGTTGTCACGGACGATCATGTAGATGGCGATGATCATGACCTCCCAGGGGGCCATCTGCGCCAGCATGAAGGTCACGATGAGCCCGCGTCGCCCCCGGAACCGCATCCGCGCCAGCGCGAACGCGGCGAACAGGGCGATGACGAGCGAGACCAGCACCGAACAGACCGTGACGGTGACCGAGTTGAGGACCAGCGTCCAGAAGTGGTCGGCGTGGACCGCCCTCGTGAAGTGGCTGAAGGTGACGTTCGTCGGGAACCACACCGGGTTCTCGGAGATGATGTCGTTGGTGGGCTTGAAGGCCGTCGCGAACATCCAGTAGACGGGGAACACGAAGCCGGCGAAGAGGATGACGGCGGTCGCGTTGGGCCAGATACGGCCGAAGAGCGAGCGCTTCACAGCTCGTCCTCCTCTTGCTTGAGCACCATGCGCAGGTAGTACGAGGTGATGACGAGCAGCGCCAGGATGGTCAGGAAGGAGATCGCCGCGCCGACTCCGAAGTGCTGGTTGCCGACGCCCTCGACATAGGCGTAGATCGGCAGGGTCTCGGTGAGGCGGTCGGGGCCGCCCTCGTTGATGGCGAAGACCTGCGGGAACGCCTTGAAGACCCAGATGACCTCAAGGAAGGTCGTGGAGTAGAGGAACGGCCGCAGAAAGGGCAGGGTCACGGAGGTGAAGCTCTGCCAGGCGCCGGCGCCGTCCAGGGCGGCGGCCTCGTACAGCTCCTTGGGGATGGTAGTGGTGGCGGCGTACAGGTTGATCGCGACGAACGGGACCGACTGCCACACGATGAGCAGGACGATCACGGAGAAGGTGGAGAACTGGCTGCCCATCCAGTTGTAGTCGGCCATGGAGTGCCAACCCAGCTTGTCCAGGACCCAGTTGACGACGCCGAAGCGCTGGGCGAACAGCCACTGGTAGACGGTGGTGGCCGCGATGTAGGGCATGGCCCAGGCGAGGACGAGGCCCACCAGGAGCGTGAGCCGCATCTTCTTGCCGAGGCGGGCCAGCAGCAGCCCGATCAGGGTGCCGAACGCCATGATCAGGACCACGTTGGCGGCGGTGAAGAAGACCGAGCGCTCGACGACCTTCCAGAAGTCCGAACCGGTCAGGACCTCCTTGTAGTTGTCGACGCCGTTCCACTCGGTGAGGTGCTGGATGAGCTGCCGCGGGTTGAGGTTCTGGAACGACAGCATGCCGTTCTTGACCAGGGGCCAGCCGAGCAGGACCACCGTGGCCAGCAGTGCGGGCAGCAGGAGCAGGTAGGGGGCGGCAACGCCGCGGCGGGACGGGGACCCGGAGTCACGGTCCGCACCCCGCGGCGGCCCCGGTATCCGGGCCTTGCGGACAGCGGGCTCCCCGGCCGTGTCCGTGCCTTCGGTCTGCACTGACATCAATTGCCATCTCTTCCGTGGCCGTACGAACTCCGTGTGCCGTACGTGCGGACGGGACACGGAGCCGGGGGCGCCCGTCGTGGCGCCCCCGGCGGGTCATCAGTTCTGCTGGGCCAGGCGCTTGTTGATCTCACCCTCGACGTCCTTGGCGGCCGCCGCCGGGTCCTTGCCGGTGAGCACCGCGGTCATGTAGGACTTGATCGGATTCGGGGTGTTCTCCACCGCGGCCCACTCCGGGATCAGCGGGGTGGTGCCGCCGCCCGCTGCGGCGGGCGCGGCGGCCTCGGCGGCGGCGTTGCCCTTGAGGTTGCTCTGCAGGGACGTCTTGTTGGGGACGATGCCGTTGAGCTTGGCCAGTTCACCCTCGTACTGGTCGGACAGGGCGACCTTCAGGAACTCCTTGGCCAGGGACTGCTTCTTGCTGTTCTGGGCGACGGCGAGGTTGGAGCCGCCGAGGAAGACGCCCTCGGGCTTGTCGGCCGTCGCGCCCGGGATGGTGAAGTAGCCGAGGTCCTTCTCGATGGACTTGTTGGTCTGGATGGCGGTCCCGGCCTCCCAGCCCATGCCGATGATGGCGCCGGTCTTGCCCTTGGCGAAGATCGTGGCCTGCTGCGGGGTGGCCTCGTCCTTGTCCTTGGGGGCCTTGGAGTAGGAGGCGTACTTCTTGTAGATCTCCATGGCGGCGGAGACCTTCGGGTCGGCGAGGCTGGAGACGTACTTGCCGCCCTGCTTCTTCACCAGCTCGCCGCCCTGGCCGATGATCAGGCCGTCGAGGAAGTACCAGTTCTGGCCCGGCAGATAGAGCGGCTCGGCGTCGGTCTTCTTGCCGATGGTGTCGAGGTCCTTGAAGAACTCGTCGCGGGTCTTCGGGGTGGACGTGATGCCGGCCTTCGCCCAGATCGCCTTGTTGTAGATGACGACGCGGTTGGCGAAGTACCAGGGGGCGGCGTACTGCTTGCCCTCGAACACGGAGGACTGGGAGACCGACGGAGTCCAGTCGGCACCGGTCTCCTTCTTGACGTCGGCGAGGTCGGCGAGACCGCCGGTGGCCGCGTAGGCGGGGGTCTGGGTGTTGCCGACCTCCAGGACGTCCGGCGGGTTGTCCTCGGAGAGGGCGGTGGTGATCTTCTGCTGGATCCCGTCCCACTTCTGGATCTCGAACTTGACCTTCGCGCCGGTCTTCTTCTCGAAGGCGGCCTGGACGTCCTTGGTCCACTGTGGCGGCGCGGAGCCGTCCATGGTCCAGACCGTCAGCGTCTGGCCCTTCCAGCTGCCCGGTCCCGCGTCCTTGCCGCTGTTTCCGCCACACGCCGCAACGGAGACCATCATGCCCGCGATCACGATCGCGGCAGCGAGCTTGCGCTTCACGCCACCCTCCTCAGGGATGCCTCTAACCCCCCACGCCCTCGGCGGTGACCTGCGTACGACGCTGTTGCACGTAGGGCTCGGGACCTGGCCACTAATGGTGTAGACCAGTACGGTGGAGCTTGGCCTAGACCTTTCGGGGTGTCAAGGGTGGCCCCGGAAGGCGATTCCGGCCGTTACGAGAACGTCACCGGAGTGCGTCCGTCCGGATCCTCCCCTTTCGCCCGGGCATCCGGCTGGACCGCGCCGGCGGTAGCGAGTTGGACTAGACCATAGGGCAGTTGGTCGCTATAACGGGAGACCGTCGACACAGCCGGGAAGGCAGGCATGACCACCGACGTCAGCAGCGCCCAGCCGCACAGAGGGGCGTCCGGCCGCACCGCGCGCGTGCCGAAGTACTACCGGATCAAACAGCGGCTGCTCGCCATGGCCGAGGAACTGCAGCCCGGCTCGGCCATGCCGGCCGAGCGGCTGCTCGCCGTCCGCTTCGACACCTCACGGACCACCGTCCGGCAGGCGCTGCAGGAACTGGTCGGCGAGGGCCGCCTCGACCGGATCCAGGGCAAGGGCACCTTCGTCGCCCAGCCCAAGCTGTACCGCACGCTCCAGCTCACCTCGCACACCGAGGACATGCGGGCGCAGGGACTCACGCCCGCCTCACAGGTGCTGGACATCGGGGAGGTACCGGCCGACGAGCGGCTCGCGGGCCTGCTCGGCATCGGGATCGGCGAACGGGTGCTGCGCATCGAGCGGCTGCGGCTGGCCAGCGGCGACCCCATGGCGATCGAGACCACCCATCTCTCCGTGCGCCGCTTTCCCGGTCTGCGCGCCTCCCTGACCACGTACCCCTCGCTCTACACCGCGCTCGCCGAGGTGTACGGCGTCCATCTCGCGGAGGCCGACGAGACCATCGAGACCTCGCTGTCGACCCCGCGCGAGGCGCAGTTGCTCGCCACGGACGTGGGGTTGCCGATGCTGTTGCTGTCCCGGCATTCGCGGGACGCCGAGGGGACACCGGTGGAGTGGGTGCGGTCGGTGTACCGGGGGTCGCGGTACAAGTTCGTGGCGGCGCTGCGCCGGCCGGTGGAGGGAGCGGTGGTACGGCGGGCCGGCGGGTCCTGGTGAAGTGACGGTGGTGCCGTCGGCCGTCGAGGTGCCGTGGCCGTTCCCTCAGTCCAGGAACGCCGTCTCGACCCAGCGGCGTACCGCGTGCGGACGCATCCGGTGCAGCCGGTCCACGGTGTCGGCGACCTCCTGGGCGCCGCCCACCGACAGGAACTTCTCCCGCACCAGCTCGGCATGGCCGGCCCGGGTCTCCGGACCTGCGGCGCCGACCGGGATCAGCCGGGTGCGCGAGACCGTACGGCCGTCCGTCAGCCGTACCGTGACCCGGGCGCCGGTCGCCTTCGTGGACCGGGAGAAATCCCGGCCGTCGCTCTCCAGCACGCCCACCAGATCCACCAGTTCGTCGCCGCCGAAGCCGCGCAGCCACGGCACGGCCCGCTCCCCCGCCTCGCGCACCGCTTCCCCGAACGGCGCGTCGGACAGGAAGAGTTCGCGGGTCATCTCCGTGTCGTGCTCCAGCCGGATCCGCTTGGCCAGCGCCCAGCGGTCGGGGTCGTCCAGATACGGCGGGGAGAAGTCGTCCACGCCGAATCCGCCGGTGAGCAGGGTGGTGGCGACCGGGTAGGGCACGTCCAGGACCAGCGCGCCCAGCGGGGAGCCGGGGCCGGTCACGTACCGGGCGGCCCGCTCCCCCGCGAACAGTGTGTACAGGGACGCCTCGACCACCACCTCGGCCACGTCGCGCGGCCGTACGGCGCCGAGTTCCCGGTGGATCTCGGCCGCGCAGTCGACGGCCGCGTCGATGCCGGGGCCGCCCGGGTGCATCTTGAAGGACAGGGTGTCCGTGTGCCAGCGGCGGCCGAGCCCCTTGGCCACCGCCTGGGGCAGCGGCACGGTCGCGAAGCGGGCCAGGAAGCCGTCGCTGTGCTCCATGATGTCCGGCGCCCCGCGCAGCCCCGCGTACGCGGCGTCGCAGGCGTCCATCGCGGTGCGCACCGGGGTGAAGGTGTTGAACAGCCGGGCGTCGCTGGCCAGGAAGGCCCGCATCAGCGGCCAGTTGGGCATCGCGAAGGCCAGCCCGAAGGCGTTCTCGAACAGGGTCGCCGGAGCCCGGTCGCAGTGCAGCCGGCCGGCCACCGCGCCGGCCAGATGGGTGTGTACGGCGCTCTGGCCGCGCAGGGGTCCGAGGGTGGCGGAGGCGGTGATCCGGGCCGCGCACTCGTTGGCCGCGACCACCGCGGTGAGCAGCGAGAGCCCGTCCAGCTGACGGGCGTAGGCGAAGGCGAGCGGGACGGCGACCGTGGAGTTCGACAGGTGTCCGGCGTACGCGGTGTCGTCCAGGTTGAGCCAGGAGCCGAGCGCGGCGAAGACGCCGGCCGCCTGCCGTGGATCGCGCTGCATGGGGTGCCCGAAGGCAGCCACCAGCCGTCTGCCGAGCGGGTGTTGGAGGCCGGCGCGGATGGAGGAGATCTGCGACAGCACCTGGCTCGCGGCGAGCTTCAGCACCCGGCACGGGATGTCCTGCGGGCGCAGGGTCGCGGCCCAGTGCGAGAGTTCCCGCAGCGGGGTGTCGGCGGGGGTGCGGCCGCGGGCGGCCCGGGGCGGGGTGCGGGCCTGCTCGGCCCAGTCGGCGCACAGCGCCCGGGCGACGCTCTCCGCTAGGACGGCGGTCATGGCGGTACACCTTCCGTGCGTGCGGCTGGACGTCCAGGGGAACGCGGCCGCGGGAGCACCGTCGCGTCCGGTGCTCCCGCGGGTGCGTGGGCGGTGTTACGCGGCCGGGACCTTGTCCAGGAAGCCGTAGACGGCCTTGATCCTGCCCTCCTCGTCGGTGACGAGGACGTCGAAGCCGATGGCGACCGGTTCGGCGCCCGGCTCCGTCACCAGGCCCCACTGGAAGCGGGCCTGCTGGTGGTGGGCGTCGACGGTGCCGTGCAGCTCGAAGCCGAGGCCCTTGAACTGGTCGCGGGCGCCGGCCACCACGGCTCCGAAGCCCTCGTGGCCCTCGACCGCGACGAGCGGGTCGATGTACGGGGCGTCGGCGGTGAACAGCTCGGCGATGGCCGCGGCGCGCTTGTCGGCGTCGGCCTCGTTCCAGATGTCGAGGTAGCGGGTGACGGTGGTGGTCAGGTCGCTCATGCGGGCGATCTCCTCAGGTGACGTGCTTCTTCGGTTCTTCGGACAGGTGGTTCAGGGGGTGGCGGGCGCCCATACCGGCAGGGCTCCGGGGAGCACCTCGAAGGTGGCGGTGGCGCCGATGCCGTGCTGGTACTCGCCGTCGTGTTCCAGCGGGAGGCGGCGGCCGTCGGTGCGCTCGACGGTGATCGTGCGCCCGCGGGCGTAGACGGTCGCCGGGTGGTCCATGTGCCGTGCGGTGAGGGTCAGTTCGGGTACCTCGGCCGCCGGGACGGCGCCGCCGATCACACAGACGTCGAGCAGTCCGTCGTCGAGCAGCGAGTCGGGCAGGACCAGGAACCGGCCGCCGCGGTAGCGCCCGCCGCCGACGTTGGCGAGGACCGTGGGGCCCTCGTGCACCACGCGGCCGTCGACGGTGACCCGGCCCGGGTACGGCGGGTAGCCGGCGGCCGTGTCGGCGAAGGCGCGGGCGTAGCGCTCCCGCCCGGTCAGCGGCAGGTCCCGGGCGGTGAGCAGCGCGTCGGCGATCACACCCGAACAGGCCCCCAGATACACGTGGTTGCGGGTCTCGGCGAGGCGGGCCAGGTCCAGGCGGCGCAGCCGGGCGCTGCCGCCGATGCCGTAGTCGGTCAGGATCGCCTTCAGGGACTCGCTCCAGGGGCGGTCGCCCCACAGCATCTTGTAGCCGGAGTTGCCGGTGCCGCCGGGCACCACCGCGAGGGTGGCGTTCCCGGTGACGGGCACCAGGCCCTGTACGGCCTCCCGGACGGTGCCGTCCCCGCCGATGACGACGACCAGATCGGGTGCTCCGGGGGACGCCCCGGCGGGCCGTTGCAGGGCCCGGCGCACCGCGACCGTGGCGTCGCCCGGACCGGTGGTGCGGTGCACCTCGGTGTGCTCCAGACAGGAGACGCACAACTGCCGTACTTCCTCGACCAGTTGCGGTGAGTGGCTACCGGAGGCCGGGTTGGCCAGGACGAGGGCCCGGGTGGGAGCCGGGGCTGCGGTGTCTGCCATGGCGGGCGTACTCCTTCTCGTCGGACGGCACCGGGGCGACCGGGGCTGTCCCGTGCTTCCCGGTGCCGCGGCGTTCCCCACTGTGCCGGGAGGCGCTGACACGGCGCTGACGCCCTGCCCCGGGCAGCGCGGTGGGGTCACCAGGTGACCGGCAGCTCCTCCAGGCCGTACACGATCGTGTTCCGGCGGAAGCGGACCTCCTCCGGCGGCACGGCCAGGCGCAGCGTGGGGAAGCGGGCGAAGAGGGCGCTCAGGCACACCTCCAGCTCCAGGCGGGCCAGCGAGGCGCCGGGGCACAGATGGGCGCCGAAGCCGAAGGCGAGGTGGCCGGAGGCGTTGCGGTGGATGTCGAGGCGGGCGGCGCCCGGGTAGACCGACTCGTCGTGGTTGGCGGCGGGAATCGCGACGATCACGCCGTCCCCCTCGCGGATCCGCGCCCCGCTCAGCTCGACGTCGTCCACGGCGGCGCGTACCTGGTTGTCCTGCGAGATGGACCAGTAGCGCAGCAGCTCCTCGACAGCGGGCCTGAACAAGGCCGGTTCTGCGCGGAGTTCGGCCAGCTGGTCCGCATCGCGCAGCAGACTGAGGACGCTGAGGCTGATCTGGTGGGCCGTGGTCTCGTGCCCGGCCACGAGGATGAACCTGGCCATGGCCACGAGTTCCTCGTGGCTCAGTTCGCCGCTCGCCACGTAGCGGGTGGCCAGCCGGCTGATCAGGTCGTCCTGCGGCTCCGCGGTGCGCCGGGCGGCGAGCCGGTCCAGGAACCGCGACATCGTGAGGAAGGCCGCGTATGTCTCCTCCGGGCCGGCCTCCTGGGAGAGGATCACCCGGCTCTGCTCGGTGAAGTCCGCCTCGTCCTCCTCCGGTACGCCGAGCATCCGGGCGATCACCAGGGCGGGGAGCCGGACGGCGAAGTTCGCGACCAGGTCGACGGGGCGGGGGCCCGTCTCCAGCTCGTCCAGCAGTTGCGTCACGAGGAGTTCGACCTCGGGGCGCAGGGCGCGGGTGCGGCGGGCGGTGAACTCGGTCATCGCCATGCGGCGCAGCCGGCCGTGTTCCGGGTCGTCCATGCGGCTGAAGGACATCACGCCGGGTTCGGGGGGCAGCTGGATCCTTATCGGGAAACCGGGCTGCTGGTCGTCGGCGCTGAAGCGGTCGTCGTTGAGGACCTGGCGTACGTCCGCGTGGCGGGTGACCAGCCAGGCCTCGCCGCCGCGGATGCGTACTCTCAGCGGGGGCCGGTCTCTCAGTTCCGCGTAGGCGTCGGGGGGTGCGTAGGGGCAGGAGCGGGGCATGGGCCAGGCGGGGAGTTGCGGCATGGGTTCCTCCGTTTTTTTGTTGCATGGCTGACGGGCACGCGGAGTTCCTTTCGCGTGCCCGTCGGGTGTGGATTGCCTATGCGCCTTGGGCGTACGGGTCGTTGGCGGCTGCGGGTGCGTCGTCGCTGATCGCGCCCACGCGGCGGTAGCCGCAGATCAGACACAGCCCCGCGCCCCTATGAAACGCACCCCATGCTCAAAAGCTCAGGAAACCTCCGACCTCCGCGGCAGCAGCTGCACCAGCAAGGCCACCACCGCGCAGATGCCCGCCTGGACCAGGAGGCCGGCGCCGAAGGCGTGGGCGTAGGAGTGGGGTGTGACGTGCTGGCCGGCCACGCCGAAGAAGACGACACCGATGGCCGCGATGCCGACGGCGTTGCCCATCTCCTGGGCGGTGGAGAAGACACCGGAGGCCGCGGCCGCGTGGTGCGGGGCGACTCCCTCCAGGACCAGCGACGCGAGCGGGGCGACCACGAAGCCCATGCCGAAGCCGGCGAGGACCATGGCCGGGATGCACCAGGCGACGGCGCCGCTGCCGCCCAGCTCCCACGCGGTGGCGGCGAGCGCGATGTTGCCGGCCGCCTGGATCAGCGCGCCGACGGTGAGGACCTGCTTGCCCAGCTTGGCCGCGGCCTTCGGTGCCTGTGCGGAGCCGATGAAGAAGCCGAGGCCGAGCGGGATGAACAGCAGACCCGACTGGAGCGCGGACAGGCCGCGGCCCTCTTGCAGATACAGCGCGAGGACCAGGAAGAAGGAGGCCATCGCGGCGAAGAACACCAGCAGCGAGACGACGCCCACGCCGAACGCGCGGTCCTCGAACAGGCTCGGGTGGACCAGCGGCGACTTGTCGCGGGCCGCCTTGCGGCGCTGGGTCCACCAGAACGCGGCCAGCAGCGGTACCGCCGCCACCAGGCACTCCCAGGTCCAGGTCGGCCAGCCCTGCTCGCGGCCCTGGACCAGTGGCAGCACGATGGCCGTGAGGCCGGCGGTCACCAGGATCACGCCGGTCCAGTCGAGGCCGGTGTGGCCCTCGGCCCGGGACTCGGGCACCACCTTCGGCGTGAGCAGCAGGACCACGGCGCCGATCGGGGCGTTGATCAGGAAGATGGTCCGCCAGTCCCAGCCGAAGATGTCGGCCTTGATCAGCAGGCCGCCGATCAGCTGGCCGAAGACGGCCGAGGCGCCCAGCGTGATGCCGTAGGCGTTGAACGCGGCGACCCGGGCCTTGCCCGCGTAGGCCGTGGTCAGGATGCCGAGGACCTGCGGGATGACGAGGGCGGCCGCGGCGCCCTGCACCGCGCGCGCCACGATCAGCTCGGCCATGTTCGGGGCGATGCCGCAGGCCAGCGACGCGAGCGTGAACAGGCCCAGGCCGATGGAGAAGACCTTCCGGCGGCCGTAGAGGTCACCGAGC
Source organism: Streptomyces sp. IMTB 2501 (assembly GCF_001953885.1). Lineage (GTDB taxonomy): Bacteria > Actinomycetota > Actinomycetes > Streptomycetales > Streptomycetaceae > Streptomyces. The sequence continues at coordinate 60,711 of NZ_MQUS01000035.1, forward strand.
CGGCCGCCGGTGATGAGCATGGCGGACAGGCCGATGTTGAAGGTGGCGGCGACCAGCTGGATCTCGGCGCTGGTCGCGTGCATGTTCCGCTGGAGCGAGGGGATGGCCACGTTGACGATGAAGAAGTCGACGTTGGTGATGAACAGGCCGGCCAGCACGACCCAGAGCGCGCCCCAGGCGGGCTTGCCTTCGGCCTCCTCGATGTCCGGGGGCGGTGCGGCCGAGGCCGCGCTGCCGGTCAGTTCCGCTTCGGTGGTCATGGACGACCCTCCTAGGTCGTTTCGTGCTGGTGGGGAGTGCCGAAGGTGTCGCGGAAGCGCGAAGGGCACGGGACGGCACTCGGTACGACAGTCCTCCGGGCACTGTCCCGCGCCCCGCTGACACGGCGCTGACACCGGCCCTGCGCGGTCAGCGCACCTCGGCGGCTGCCAGTCGCTGCAGCCGGTGCGCGAAGTGCGCGGTGACGGCCGCGGCGTGGGTGTCGATGTAGAAGTGGCCGCCCTCGTACTCGCTGTGGCCCAGGTAGCCGGGGCTCCGGCCGGCCCAGTGGGTCATGGCGTCCGGGGCCTCCTGGAGCGGGTCGCTGCGGCCGCCGTAGGAGGCGAGCGGGCAGGTGACGCCGGCGCCGTCGTCGTCGTAGTCCCCAGAGACCCTGAGGTCGGCGCGGAGTGCGGGCACGACCAGGGCGAGCATCTCGGGGTTGTCGTAGATCTCAGCCGGGAAGGACCCCAACTTCTTGATCCACTCGATGAGTTCGGGTTCCGGCATCCGGCTCTGCTCCTCGGTCGGCTTGAAGAAGCCCACCGGCGACCAGCCCGACATGCCGACCATGACCGGTGCGGGGCCGCCCTCCTCCTCCATGCGGATCGCCAGCCGGAACGCCAGCTGGGCGCCGAGGCAGTGCCCGAAGAGGGCGAACGGCCGCTCGTCCAGGTCGTTCAGCACGGCCTCGTGCAGGGCGTCGAGCAGCGGCCAGAAGTTCTCGTACGTCTGCTCCTCGCGGCGGTTGTGGCGGCCGGGCAGGGTGACGGCCTGCGGTGCGATGTCCGGCGGCAGCAGCCGTTCCCAGTCGCGGTAGATGATGGCGCCGCTGCCGGCGTGGGGCAGCAGGAACAGCCGGATCGAGGCGTCGGGTGAGGGCTCCACGGGGTGGAACCAGTGCCCCTCGCTGGACATCTGACTGCCCAGGGTGCCGATGGCGGTGGTCACGGTTGATTGCTCCCAACGGTGGTGGACGGGCCGAGGGCGCGTACCGCGGGCAGCAGCACCTCGGCGATCTCCTTCAACTGGGGCTCGGGTTCGAGCGATCCGATCCGTACGACCAGGTGCCGGGCACCGGCCCGGACGTAGCCGCCGAGCCACTCGGCGCACTTCTCGGCGCTGCCCCAGGCGTAGGCCTGGATGCTGCTCATCTGCTCCAGGGAGCGGCCGTAGTAGTGACTGATGTAGTGCTCCAGTTCGGCCTTGGCGGCCGGTTCGCTGCTGTTCACTGTGACCGTGGCGTACAGCGCGGGGGTCACCGTGCGGCCCGCCTCCGCGGCGAGTTCGCCGATACGGCGACGGGCGCGGGCGTAGGCGTCGACGTCCGGGAGGAAGGGGAGCCAGCCGTCGTAGCGGGTTGCCGCACGGGCGAGGACCTTGGGGGTGTCGCTGCCGGCCAGCCACAGGGGCGGGCCGCCCGGTACCGCCGGTGCGGGGAGCCGGTCCAGGTGTTCCGCCTGCCAGAACCTCCCCTCGAACTCGGCGGGTTCGCCGTCCTCGCCCGACCGCCAGGCCGTGCGCCACAGCGCGGTGATCTCGTCCAGACGGCCGACGCGCCCCTGGAAGGAGGCACCGACCGAGGCGAACTCCTCCTCGGTCTCGGCCATGGGGAAGCCAGAACCGAGGCCCAGGATCAGCCTGTCGGCGGCGACATGGCTGAGGCTCGCGATCATGTTGGCGCCGATGAGGGGGTGGCGCAGGGCGGGGGTGAGGGCGGCCGTGCCGACGGTGATGCGGCGGGTGGCGGCCGCCGCGGCCGACAGGACTACCAGGGGGTCCAAGCGGGGGCGGGCCGTCAGTGAGTCCCCGGCCCACACGGAGTCGAAGCCGAGGGCTTCGGCCTGGCGGGCGAAGTCGAGCAGGGGTGCGGCCGCGTAGCTGCCCTTGATCGCCTGTTCACGGGTGGGCAGCTGGATTCCGATACGCAGGGAGTCCGCGTGCATGTTCAAGTCCTTTTCCGCCGGGTGATTTTGAGGCACTGTCATAGTGCGTGGCCCAGCGGGTCCCTGGGGGGTGTTGTCAGTACCTCCCGCACCGCGCGGCGCAGGATCTTGCCGGACGGGTTGCGTGGCAGGGAGCCCGTGAAGTGGTATGTGCCCGGGATCTTGTAGTCGGCGATGCGGCCGCGCAGGGACAGCAGGAGTTCCCGGGGGGTGGCCGTCGTGCCGGGGCGGAGGACCACCACCGCGTGGACGCTCTCGCCCCAGCGGTCGTCGGGCAGGCCGACCACCGCGGCCTCGGCCACCGCCGGGTGTGCGGCGAGGGCCTTCTCGACCTCCGCCGGGTAGATGTTCTGCCCGGCGACGATGATCGTGTCGTTGATGCGGTCGCAGAGGTGGAGGTAGCCGTCCTCGTCGAGGTAGCCGGCGTCGCCCATGTGCAGCCACTCCCCCACCAGGGTGCGGGCGGTGGCCTCGGGCAGGTTCCAGTAGCCGAGCATCCGGGAGGGCGTGCGGACGCAGATCTGGCCGATGGCGCCGGGTGGGAGTGGTTCGCCGTCGGGGGCGATCACCTTGATCTCGGTGCCGGGGCAGGGGCGGCCCACCGAGGTCAGCCTGGTGCTGCCGGGGTGGTGGGCGGCGGGCGGGAGGCACACCGCCACGCTGCCGGTCTCGGTGCTGGCGTAGATCTGGGCGAACTCGCAGTCGTACGTCTGCAGGCACTGCTTGAGCAGCGTCTCGGACATGGGGGCGGCGCCGTACGCGATCTTGCGCAGGGAGGTGAACGCCTCGGGGCCCGCCTCGCGTTCGGCGGCCATCGCCTGGAGCATCGCGGGGGCCGCGAAGGTGGTCGTCACGCGGTGGGCGCGGATGAGCCGTACGGCTTCCTGCGGGTCGAACCGGGGCATGATCACGTTCGTGCCGCCCGCGTTGAAGGTGTGCAGGAACCAGCCGATGCCGGCCACGCCGAAGCCCGGCAGCGAGATCAGGGCCACGTCCTCGGGCAGCCAGTCGATCCAGTCGACGCCCGCGGTGCGGCTCGCGTGCGGCAGGGTGAAGAAGCTGCGGTGGGCGAGGACGGCGCCCTTGGGCAGACCGGTGGTGCCGCTGGTGTAGATCTGGATGACGGCGTCGTCCGGGCCGGTGCCGGGCGTGAGGTCGGTCTCGGGCTGGTCGGCCGCCCAGGCGAGCAGCCCGGCGCCGCGCGCGGGTTCGCCGTCGGCGTCGGTGCCGTCGACCCGGATCACCCGGCGCAGTCCGCGCAGTTGGTGTCGGACCGTGGCGACGGTGTCCCAGAACTCGTCGTCCACGAAGATCAGTGCGGCGCCGGAGTCGCGCAGGATGTGGTCGACCTCGTGCGGGGTGAGCCGCCAGTTGACCGGGACCAGGACGGCACCCGCCTTGGCGCAGGCGATCATCACGAGGTAGTAGGTCGCGGACTCCCGGCCCAGGTAGGCGACCCGGTCGCCGCACCGGACGCCGCTGGTGTGCAGGGCGTGGGCGGCGCGGTTGCTGTCCCGGTGGAGCTTGCCGTAGGTGGTGACCCGGCCCTCGCAGACGATCGCCGGGTGGTCCGGGCGGCTTCCGGCGTGGGCCCGCAGGGAGTGGTGCAGCGTCCAGCGCTGCCTCGGTATGTCGGTCATGGTGGTGTCCCGTCCCAAGGGGGTGTCGTCCGGATCCTGTCGGCGTCGCGGGGTCTGGCACGCACATCTGCGGCGTTGTCGTCGGTCGCCGACGCTCCGCGTCGACGCCTCCTCCGCCTTGCCGTTCACGCTGCCGGGGCGAGCTGCCCGTCGACGAACCGGGCGAGCGCGCGGACCGTGGGGTGGTCGTGGGTGAGGGAGGCCGGCAGGGGCAGCCGGAACGCCTGCTCCAGTGCGGCCTTGACCTGCTGGGCCATCAGGGAGTCCAGGCCCAGCGAGACGAACTCGCCGTTCGGGTCCAGCTCGTCGCCCTCCTCCAGGTGCAGGACGGCGGCGACCTTCTCGCGGACCACGGAGGTGACTGCTGCCAGGCGTTCGGTCTCGGGCAGCGCGGCCAGTGCCGTGCGGTCGATGCCGGTGCCGGTGTCGTCAGGGGTCTGCCGGGCGAGCCGGTCGTAGAACAGGTCGCCGGTGACGCTGCCGCAGACATAGCGGTCCCAGTCGAACTCGCCGACGATCCGCTGGGTGCGCGGGCGCCCCCAGAGCCGGGCGAGGGTGTCCAGGGCGCGGGTCGGCGAGAAGAAGCGGACGCCGCTGCGTTCGATCTCCTGGCTGAGGTGTTCCTCCAGCCGGGCGGACATGCCGACCCGGGCCCAGGCGCCCCAGTTGACCGACAGTCCCGGCACCCCGCGCCGGCCACGCCACTCGGCGAGCGCGTCGAGGGCGGCGCTGGCGGCGGCGTAGTGGCCCTGGGTGGCACCGCCGAGTACGGAGGCGATGGAGGAGTAGGTGACGAAGAACTCCAGCTCGGGGAAGGATTCCTCGGCGGCCTCGTGCAGCAGCCAGCCTCCGTAGGCCTTCGCGGCGAGCTGGGCGTCGATGGACTCCCAGGTCAGCTCCGAGATCAGTTTCTTGTCGTAGGAACCGGCGGCGTGCACGATCCCGCCGAGCGGGTACGGACCCGCCGCGAGGTGCCTCACCAGCCGCCGCACGTCGTCCGGGCGGGAGACGTCGGCGCGTACGACGTCGATCTCGGCGTCGGCCGCGAGGTCGGCGAGCAGCGCGGAGGCCTCCTCGGTGGCCCGGCCGCTCCGGCTGACCAGGGTCAGGTGCCGGGCGCCGAGGGCGGCCAGCCTGCGGGCGGTGACCAGGCCGAGGCCGCCGAGCCCGCCGGTGACCAGGTAGGTGCGGTCGGCGCGGAGTCCGCCCGGGCCCTCCTCCACCGCGTCCGCCTGCTGCTCGGCGGGATCCTCGGGCAGGGTGACCCAGGCCCGTCCGGCGGGGTCGGAGAGGGCGGTGCGCAGGGCCTCGCCGGTCTCGTCGAGCCGGAAACGGGGAGCGGCGTCGTCGGAGCCGGTGGCGTGGACGACGGCCGGCGCGGAGACGGTGAGGGTGGAGCGGAAGGTGCCGTCGTGGCGTACGAGCACCTCGTCGCCCGGCGCGAACCCGGTGCCGTCGGCTGCGGCAAGGACAGTGCCACGCGCCAACTGCCCGAGCAGCGGCGGGGGTTCCTCCTCTCCTTCGGCCGCGCGTTCCGCCCGGCCGGTGTCCAGCGCGGTGCGGGCGTCCTCGGCGGTGAGGCCGACGGACGTCACCCGGACCTGGACCTCGTCGGCGCCCGGTGCCCGCTCCGTGACCGAGGCCAGTGCCAGGTCGGAGAGGTCGCCGGAGTCGGAGGCGCGCAGTTCGAACCCGCCGCTCCAGGTGAGCGTGGTGTCTCCGGCAAGGAGCCGGCGCACGTAGCGGCGGCCGGGGCGGTGGGCGACCTGGTACTCGCCGGGCGGCTCGGCCCGCCACTCGGCGGCGAGCGGGGCGAGGCCGCTGCCGGGGGCGAGGTCGACCAGGGTGGCGCGGTACTGCGGGTACTCGGTGAGCAGCACCCGGCCGAAGCCCCACAGGGTGGCGGCGCCGAGGTGACCGCCGTCGCCGGCCGGGTCTCCGGGCAGCCACTGGGCGCCCTCGGTGACCAGCCACAGCCGGGGCGGCCGGGCCGCTGCCTCCAACGCGCCGGTCAGTGTGAGGAGTTCGCGGTAGTTGTCCTCGCACTCGGCGCGCAGCCGCTCGGCCGACATCGGCTCGGGGCGCTGGCGCCACAGCCTGCACACATCGGTGACGGTGGGGTCCTCCAGGGCGGCCTTGAGGTCGGTGGGATCGGTCAGCCAGGTGACCTTCAGGCCGGGTTCGGCGGCGAGTTCGGCGGCCCGGGCGGCGGACGGGTCGAGCAGCACCACATGCCGGGCCGGGGCGTGCCCCGTGGCCGGCAGGGCGCGGCGCACCCAGTCGGGGCGGTGCAGGAACTGACGGCGGCCGGCACGGCCCTCGGGCCGGGCCATACGCACCCCGAGCAGCTCGGCGACCGGCTCGCCGTTCTCCAGCAGCAGCACATCGGCCAGCCGCCGGTCCTGCTCGCCGCGCACCCGGGCGAGGACGCGGAGCATCTCGCCGCGCGGCTTGCGGAAGTGCCGTACGGCGGCGATCTCGCGCGGCACGAACACCGGGCCCTCGGGGTCGAGGACGACCAGCGCCTGCACGGCGGCCTCCAGCAGCTCGGCCGGGACGTGCTCGACGGCGGTGGCGTCGCGGCCGGTCAGCTCACCGGTGACCAGTCCGTCGCCGTGCCGGGTGGCACGCAGCAGCAGCCGCATGCGGGGGCCCTGGGGGCGGCCGACGGAGGCGAGGTCGGTGTAGATGTCCTCGTCGTCGATCTCCAGCCCGCCGGGGGCCAGCGTGGCGTCCAGCTCGGCCAGCTCCGAGACCGGGACCAGGGGTTCGGGGTCGGCGGCGACGACGGCGGTGGCGTGCAGGTTCTCCTCGCCGCCGACGACCGTGAACACCTCGACCTCGGCGCCGCCGCCGTGCCGGGGCCGCCAGCGGGTGGTCAGCGCGGTCACGGTCTCGGCGGGCAGCTCCAGCGGCGCGAGCAGCTTCAGGTCCCGGACGGCGGAGCGGGCGTGGCCCTGGACCGCGTCCTGCACGGCGAGCAGCAGGTCGACATAGGCACCGGCGGGCAGGACGGTACGGCCGCCGTCGGCGAGGTCGGCGAGCGCGCCGAGTTCCTCGGCCGTGAACTCGGCGGTGAACTCCCGTACCCCGCTGGCGAACCGCTCCTCGATGCCGAGCAGCGGATGGCGTGCGGTGCCGTTTCCGGCGGAGCGGCGCGGGGTGACGGAGGGCAGCCAGTAGCGCTTGCGCTGGAAGGCGTACGTCGGCAGGTCCACGCGGGCGGGCACGGGGTGTCCGGTGTGGTAGCCGGTCCAGGAGACGGTGAGGCCCGCGGTGTAGTAGTCGGCGAGCGCGGTCAGGGTGGTCGCGGTCGTGGTGTCCCGGCGGCGCAGGCTGGCCAGCCACAGGTGGTCCTCGACGGTGACCCCGCGCCGGGCGAGCGCGGTGAGCCCGGCCTGCGGGCCGATCTCGACCATGGCGTGCCGGCCACGTTTGGCGACGGCCCGGATGCCGTCGAGGAAGCGGACGGGTTCACCGATGTGCCGTACCCAGTAGTCGGGGTTGCCGATCTCGCGGAGGCGGGCGAGGCGTCCGGTGACGTTGGAGATCAGGCTGATCCGCGGCTCGTGGAAGGTGATGCCGTCGAGGGCGGCGCGGAAGTCGTCGTAGACCTCGGCCATCAGCGGGGAGTGGAAGGCGTGCGAGACCTTGAGCCGGTCCACGCGGACGCCCCTGCCCTCCAGAAGGCCGACGACCTCGTCCAGGGCGGCGGTGGCGCCCGAAATCACGGTTTGGTCGGGGGCGTTGACGCCGGCCAGTGCCAGGTCGGGGTGGCCCTGGAGCAGGGGTTCGATGTCCTCGACGGGCGCGGTGACGGCGGCCATCCCGCCGTCGGTGCGCACGGCCTGCATCAGCCGGGCGCGGGCGGCGACCAGCCTCACGGCGTCGGGCAGGTCGAAGAGCCCGGCCGCGGCGGCCGCGACGACCTCGCCGATACTGTGCCCGATGAGCACGCTGGGACGGGCGCCCCAGGCCATCCACTGCTGGGCGAGGGCGTACTCCAGGGTGAACAGGGCGGGCTGGGTGTATTCGGTGCGGTCGATCGCCTCGGGGTCGGTGGCGGTGCCGAGCAGCAACTCGCGTACGGAACGGCCGAGGTGGGCGGCGAACAGCTCGTCGCAGGCGTCCACCTGCTCACGGAACACCGGGAAGGCCGCGTAGAGGGCGGCGCCCATGCCGGCGTACTGGGAGCCCTGGCCGGTGAACAGGAACGCCGTCTTGCGGATGCCCGAAGGTCCTTCGTGCTCCCGCTCGGCGGCCCGGTCGAGGAGTGCCGCCAGCGCGGCCCGGTCGGCGACCGGTGCGGCGATGCGGTAGGGGTGGTGGGCGCGGGTCGTGTTGGCACTGTGGCAGAGCGCCGCCAGGGGCCGCTCGTCGACCAGTTTGCGGTACGCGGCGGCCAGTTCACGCAGAGCCGGGGCGTTCTTGGCGGAGAGGGTGAACAGCGGTGCCGCCCCCGCGCCCGTTTCACGCTCCACGGGCTCGGGCGCCTGCTCCAGCACCACCGCGCCGATGGTCCCGGCGAACCCGAAGCTGTTGACGACCGCCCGCCGGACCCCGGCGTCCCATGGCTCGCAGGCGGTGGGCACGCGCAGTGGATACAGGTCCCAGGGGATGCGTCCGGAAGGCGTCGAGAGGTTGATGTGCGGATAGATCGTGCCGGCCCGCAGCTGGAGCACGGTCTTGATGACGCCGACGATGCCGGAGGCGGGCTCCATGTGGCCGAGGTTGGTCTTCACGGAACCGACCAGCACCGGGCGGTCCTTGGAGTGCGAGTCCACGAACACATCGCCGATGGCGCCGAACTCTATGGGGTCGCCGAGCGGGGTGCCGGTGCCGTGCGCCTCGACGTACTGGATGTCCTCGGGAGCCAGGTGGGCGGCGGCCAGTGCGCTGCGGATGACCTTCTCCTGCGCCGGTCCGTTGGGCACGGTCAGGCCCGCGCTGTCGCCGTCCTGGCCGACGGCCGTACCGCGCACCAGGGCCAGGACACGGTCGCCGTCGCGTTCGGCGTCGGACAGCAGCTTGAGGACGACGATGCCGCAGCCCTCGGCGCGCGCGTAGCCGTCGGCGGACTCGTCGAAGGTCTTGCAGCGGCCGTCGGGGGCGAGCATCTGGGCGTTGGAGAACATCACGGGGATACGCGGGTGGTGCAGGGCGTTCACGCCGCCGCACAGCGCGATGTCGGTCTCGCCCGCGCGCAGGGCCTGCACGGCGAGGTGCAGGGCCACCAGCGAGGAGGAGCAGGCGGTGTCGACGCTCATGCTCGGGCCGCGCCAGCCGAGGAAGTACGACAGCCGCCCGGAGAGCGGGAACATGGTGATGCCGGAGGCCAGATGGCCGTCAAGTTCCTCGTACGGCAGCGAGTCCAGCTCCAGGGCGTAGTCGATGGAGCTGGCGCCGATGTAGACCCCGCCGTTGCCGCGGCGCAGCGGCGCCGGGTCGATGCCGGCGTGCTCCAGAGCCTGCCAGGCGGTCTCCAGCAGCAAGCGCTGCTGGGGGTCCATGTAGCGGGCTTCCTTCGGGGAGATGTTGAAGAAGCCCGCGTCGAACAGGTCGATGCGGTCGAGGAACCCGCCGGCCGAGGCGATGATCTTGCCCTTGTCGTCGGGGCCCTCGGGGGTGAACGCCTCGACGTCCCAGCGGTCCCGCGGAATCGGGCCGATCCCGCTTGCGCCCTCCTTCAGGAAGGCGTCGAACTCGTCGGGCGAGCCGCTGCCGCCGGGGAACCGCAGACCGATTCCGACGATCGCGACCGGCTCGGGCGCCTGCGCTGATTCCGTACGCGGCATGGAGCAACTCCTCAAGCTTCCTGGATGGCCTGGGTCAGGTGGTCCACGAGATGGGCGATCGTCGGCTCGTTGAAGAGCACGCTGACGTTGATCGACAGATCCAGGAGCTGTTCCAGGCTCTGCCGTATCTCGGTCAGCCGCAGCGAGGTGAGGCCGAGATCGAAATAGCTGATGTCGAGCGGAAGATCCTCGGAATCGGCCATGAGCAGAACGGCCCGGAATTTCCCGAGGACGATTCCCTCGATTTCTTCGGCGAGTTCGCTGCGCGGCAGCTCGCGCAGGCGCCGGCTCGTGCTGTCGACAGGTGGCATGCGCCTCATGCAAGCAGCGCAGGCTGACGCCCCACTGACAGACCGGGGCCGCCCGATCGGCCGGCCTTTTGGCTGGATCAGTCCGGTGTCAGCGCCGGGTCAGATTCCGCTGCCAGGCTCGGGCTTGCTTCAAGAAATCCACACGCCATATCCGAAAGGCTGAAGATGCTTCGCGAAGCCGCGCAGGAGGAGAGTGCTGAGGCACCTTCCGGATTGAAGAGCTACGACCTCTATATCGCGGGCAAGGACATCGCCGGCGACGGCTGGGTCTACACCGTCAGCGGACGCTCGCTGCTGGAAGACGTGTTCACCAGCGTGAGCCTGAAGCGCTCCCTCGAACAGGACCCGGAGTCCGAGGCCGCGAGGCACCCTTATGTAGTCGGGCGCTGCGCGATCGCGGACGACTCCGCCATCGACCTGGCCACCCAGGCCGCCGCCGCGGCCGCGCCCGACTGGGCGGCCGTACCGCTGGAGCGGCGGATGCGTCTGGGCACCCGGTTCCGCGAGGAACTGCTCCGGCACCAGGACGAGTTCCTGCGCATGCTGGTCGCCGAGTCCCACCCCGTGAAGCTCGCCCGCTGGGAGCTGAGCTGCCTGCTGCAGATCTACGCCCCCGGCTCCCTGCGCTGGTACACGAAGCAGATGCGGGTGGAGAAGGAGTACAACGGCCGCAAGCTGATCCTGCACCGGCAGCCGGACGGTGTGGTCGCCTTCAACCCTCCGCAGAACGCCCCGCTGCCGAGCGCCGCGCTGTGCGTGCTGGCCCTGATGGCCGGCAACGCGGTCGTGGTGCGGGCGCCGCGCAGCATCGCGCTGTCCACGATGTGGCTGCTGCGGGACGTCGTCGCGCCGCTGCTGGAGGAGATGGACGCGCCGCCCGGGGTGCTCAACGCGGTGTGCTCCAACCCGAAGCAGACCATGGACCGCTGGATCGCCGACCCGCTGATCGACGACATCTTCTACATCGGCGGCAGCCAGGAGGGCCTGCGTTTCGAGCAGGCCTGTGTGGCGCACGGCAAGAAGCCGATCCTCGAACTCGCCGGCAACGACGGCATCGTGGTGTGGAAGGACGCCGACGTGCGGTGGGCGGCCGAGGCCATCACGGAGGCGTTCTACGGCTCCGGGCAGATCTGCATGGTGCCCAACTACGTCCTGGTCCACCCCGATGTCGCCGAGGCTCTGATCACCGAGGTGCGGGAGCTGGTCAAGGGCATCCGTCCGGGCCTGCCCGAGGAGGAGGACGTACTGCTGTCGCCGGTGCGGCGCAGCGAGCGGTTCTTCCGGCTGCTGCGGCAGGCCCTGGACAACGGCGCCGAACTGGTGACCGGCGGCCACCGCACCGAGGTCGACGGCACGGTCTCCGAGACCGGTGTGTTCCTGCAGCCGACGGTTTTGCGGGTGGACGGCCTGGACCGGGCGCGGACGTACGACGTGGTCCGCGAGGAGACGTTCTTCCCGCTGATCCCGATCGTGGTCGCCGAACGCGACAACGACGACGCGCTCCTTGAGGCGTTCCTGCAGTTCGTCAACAGCAACGACTACGGGCTGCGCAACTCCCTGTGGTCCCGCTCGGACCACGTCGTCGAGACCTTCGTACGGCGCACGGTCAACGGCGGTCTGCTGAAGGTCAACGACTCCCACATCGGCTTCCTGCCCTATCTGCCGAGCCATGGCGGCACCGGCCGCACCGGCGGCGCGTTCGGCGAGGCCAACTACCCGATGCTCAAGACCTCCCACGTCCAGGGAGTCAGCATCGCCCGCGACGTCAGCCCGTACGACGCGGTCTTCGGCGCCTGACCACACCCCGACCTGCGGAGGTTTCCCGTGCGTTCCCTCGATGCCGCCCGGACCGTCTGCGAGCGGTTCCACCCCGGACTGCTCAAGGAGCTGGAGCAGATTCCGTACGCCGAGCGGGAGCGGCCCGGCAGCCCGGTGATCGACCTGTTCCGCATCCACGGCGGGGTCGGCCTGCTCATCCCCGAGACCTACGGCGGCCACGGCGCCGCCCCGCTGGAGGCGCTGCGCGTCCAGCTGGCGCTCGGCGCGCTGTCGCCGTCGCTGGTCGCGGCGGTGTCCATGCACCACTTCACCGCGGCCATGCTGTACTCGCTGGCCGTCAAGGCGGGCCGGCTCACCGCCGCGCAGACCGAGCTGCTGCACCGGATCGTGCCCGAGCAGCAGGTGATGGCCTCCGGCTGGGCCGAGGGCCGTACCGCGCAGAACATCCTCAAGCCGGCCGTGACCGCGCGTCCGGTGGAGGGCGGGTTCCTGCTGTCCGGGGCGAAGAAGCCGTGCAGCCTGTGCCGTTCGATGAGCCTGCTGACCGCGTCGATCGCGATCCATGGCGAGGACGGCGGCGAACCGGAGCTGGCGCTCGCGCTGGTCCCGGCCGACGCGCCCGGCCTCACGGTGCACGCCTTCTGGGGCAACGGCCTGCTGGCCGGCGCGGAGAGCGACGAGGTGCGCCTGGAGGACGTGTTCGTGCCGGCCGAGATGGTCGTACGGGCCGGCGCCGACGACCCGACCCGCCTGGACGATCTGCAGTCGGCCGGGTTCGTCTGGTTCGAGATGCTGATCTCCGCCGGGTACGCGGGCGGTGCCGCCGCGCTGGTGGAACAGGTGCTGGAGCGCAAGCGGGGCGGCGCATGGGAACGGGCCGCGCTCGCCGTCGACATGGAGGCCGCCCTCGCCCTGCTGGAGGGTGTGGCCACCGGTACCGGCCCTGAGCCCGGCGACGAGGAGTCGGTGGCGCGGGTGCTGGTCGCCCGGTACGCCGTGCAGAACGCGCTGCCGGACATCGTGGGGCGGGCGCTGGAGCTGCTCGGCGGGCTGGAGTTCATCAGCGATCCGGCGAGTGCGCAGGTCGCTGCCGCTACGCGTGCGCTGGCTTTCCATCCGCCGTCCCGCATCGGTGCTGCCGAGGCGCTTCTCGCGTATTTCGGCGGGGGGCCGCTGGTTCTGGCGTAGAGCTCGGTCGGTTTGGCCGAGTGGGCGACTGCGGGCCGTTTGTGGCTGGTCGCGCCCACGCGGCGGAGCCGCATGTCGACAGGGCCCCGCGCCCCTTTGGGGTGCGCTTCCCCACCCCCCTTCCTTTGGAGTGAGCGACACGTGACCGTCATCCAGGAATCCCCCGAAGCCCCGGCGGCCGCCGCCGTCGACGAGGCGGAGATCCTCAACCTCTACCGGGCCCACCTCAGCAAGGGCCGGGCCACGCTCGCCGAGTTGTTCGGGAGTCATATGGAGGTGGCGTCCGAGGGCGCCTGGCTCACCACGAGTGACGGTGAGCGCTTCCTGAACGCCGGCGGATACGGCGTGTTCATCATGGGCGCCCGGCACCCGATCGTGATGGAGGAGGTGGAGCGCCAGCTGCGCACCCACCCCACGGCGACCCGCATCCTGCTGGAGCCGACGGTGGCCCGCGCCGCCGAGGCCCTGGTCTCGGTGCTGCCGCCCGGTCTCGACCGCGTGCACTTCGCACTGTCCGGCGCGGAGGCCGTGGAGACCGGCCTGAAGCTGGCCCGCGCGGGCGGCCGCAAGCGGACGGTCTCGATGCGCGGCGGCTACCACGGCAAGACGCTCGGCGCCCTGTCGGCGACCGCCAAGGACGTCTACCAGGCGCCGTTCCGCCCGCTCGTCCCCGACTTCCAGCACCTGCCGTACGGCGACGCCGGCCCCCTGGAAGCCGAGCTGAAGGCCCACCCGGGCGAGGTATGCGTGATCCTCGAACCGGTGCAGGGCGAGGGCGGGGTCGTCGTCCCGCCCAAGGGCTATCTCAAGCGGGTCGAGGAACTGGTCCGGGAGTACGACGGGTTCCTGATCCTCGACGAGGTGCAGTCCGGGTTCGGGCGGCTCGGCGAGTGGTGGGGCGCCGACATCGAGGGCGTCGTACCGGACGTCCTGCTCACCGGGAAGGCGCTCGGCGGCGGGGTGATGCCGGTGTCGGCGGCCGTCGCCACCCGCAAGGCGTTCCGCCCCTTCGACAAGGACCCCTACGTCCACACCGCCACCTTCTCCGGGCAGCCGGTGCTGATGGCCGCGGTGCAGGGCGCGATCCGGGCCGTCAAGGAGGAGCGCCTGGTCACCCGGGCCATGGACCTCGGTGCCCGGCTGCTGCCGCGGATCGCCGAGGTCGCCCGGCGCAACATCCCCGAGCTGGTGGTGGACGTGCGCGGCCGGGGCCTGCTCATCGGCGTGGAGCTGGTGGAGGCGGGCCTCGCCGGCGAGCTGCTGATCGAGCTGTTCAACCACGGCGTGGTCGCCAACCACTCCATGAACGGCAGCTCGGTGGTGCGGTTCACGCCGCCCGCCGTGCTCGACGACACCGACGTGGACTTCCTCGTCAACTCCTTCGACCTGGCCACCCGCGACCTGATCAAGGGCGCGGCCACAATGCCGGAAGGCGGTAACTGATCGTGCGGCACGTCGAACTCGATGCCCTGATACCCGCGGAGCAGGCCGAGACGGTCCTGCACGCCGTACGGCGCTGGGAGAAGTACCCGGACCTGGCGCCGCACGTCAACGCGACCACCGTGCACGCCTCCTACCCCGACCCGAAGGCCTCCTCCAGCTGGGAGCTGCACTTCCGCAGCGGCCTGCTCCGCTGGACCGAGGACGACATGGTCGTGCCGGAGGAGGGCGAGATCCGCTTCGAGCAGTCCGACGGCGACTTCGACTCCTTCACCGGGACCTGGTCGATCCGGCAGTCCGGGGACGACGTCACGGTCCGCTTCGACGCCGACTTCGACTTCGGCATCCCGAGTCTGGAGGGCATCCTCGACCCGATCGCCGAGCGGGTCATCAAGGAGACCGTGGCCTGGGCGCTGACCGGGCTGTACCCGGCGGTGCGCATCCGGGGCGGCATCGAACTCACCGAGCCCGCCGCGGTCGGCGCCTAGGACCCGGGCGAGGAGCTGACCATGGACCAGGCGAACCCCTTCGAGACCCCGCGCACCTACTCGCTGCACCGCGCCGAGTACCTGGTGGGTCTCGCCGTCACCACCGGCCTGATCGTCTACCACTTCGGCGACATCCGCTGGCTGCCGGCGCTCGGACTGTTCCTCTACATCGACCTGATCGGCTACATCCCCGGCGCGATCGCGTTCCGCAGGAGCGGCGGCCGGCCGATCCCCAAGGCGTACTACGTCCTCTACAACGTCATGCACAGCCTCATCACCCAGGGCGCGGTCGCCGCGCTCTGGTGCTGGCTGGTCAGGCCGGAGTGGGCGCTGCTGGTGCTGCCGTTCCATCTGTTCGGCGACCGCGGCCTGTTCGGCAACTTCATGAAGTCCTTCGCGCTGCCCTTCGAGCCGGTGCGCCAGGAGGGCTACCTGAGGCTCCTGGACGACCTGGGCCTGCCGCATCCGAAGCCGGTCGGGCACGCCATGGATCCGGTGCCGGTCGGGCACCTGCCCTCAGGTGTCGTACGCGAGACGGAGGCCGTGCGATGACCACCGCCACGGATGTACGACGCCCGGTCCGGCAGGACCCGGCCGAGCGCCGGTCCGCCCTGTACCACCTGGCCTCCCCGGTGTCGGTGCTCACCACCGGCCCCGAGGACCGTATGCACGGCACGACGGCCAGCACGGTCACCCTCGTCTCACGCGCGCCCCTGCTCCTCGGGGTCGTCCTGCGGGCGGGCTCGAACTTCGCCCGCCGCGCCGCCGCCGAGGGCCGGTTCGCGGTCAATGTGCTCGGCGCCGAACAGGCCGACGTGGCCCGGCGGTTCGCGGACAGCTCCCGGCCCGACGGCGACGCGGCCTTCGCGGGCCTGGCCTGGACGGCGGACCGGTACGCGCACGCCCCGCTGATCGCGGGCGCGCTCGCCCACTACGTGTGCCGCTTCCACTCCGCGCACCCGGCGGGCGACAGCGAACTGCTGCTCGGGCACGTCGTGCGCGCCACGGCGGACGACGGGCCGCCGCTGTTCAGTTACGCCGGCGGGCTGTACGCCGGCTCCCTGCGCCCGGCGAAGGAGGCCGCCGCGTCATGACCGACCCCGTTGTGTCAACAGCCCCCGAGGCGGACTGGGACAAGGCGCCCGGTCTGCTGGACGGCGCGAAGGAACTCACCCTCGGCCCCGAGGAGTGCGACCTCGCCTACTGGATCACCTCCGTCGCCCAGGGCACCCTGCGCGACCGCGGGGTGACCGGCCACCACGAGAACGCGCTCACCCCGGACTTCCTGAAGGCACCCGGCCCGCTGCGCCAGGCGCTGGTGCTGGAGTTCGGCTTCCGGGCGCTGGCGGAGGAGCTGGCCACCCGACTGCTCGGCCACTACGTCTCGATCGCGCCCGGCATCCCCCAAATGGAGTTCTACGCGACGCAGTTGCTCGACGAGGCCCGGCACGCCCGGGTGTTCCGGCAGCACCTGGTGGAGCTGGGCGTCCCGCACCAGACGCTGCTGAAGGACATCGAGCGGATGGCCCGGGACTACCGCAGGCGGGTCCTGGACCCGGTGGTGGACTTCACCCTGGACATCGTCCGCGACCAGGCCGACTTCCCCGGCGGGGTCGCCGTGTTCGCCATCATCATCGAGGGCGTGCTCGCCCCCGCCGCCGAGCTGAGCGAGCGCAAGTGGACCCCGCTGTCCCCGGCGACCGGCGAGATCTCGCGCGGCACCGCGATCGACGAGATCCGGCACCTCACCGTGGCCAGCACCATCCTGCGCGACCACGTCATCGAGCACCCCGAGTACAAGCCGCGGCTGCTGGAGATCCTGCGCGCGGGTGTGAAGCTGTGGGACGAGATCCCGGACCGGGAGTTCGTCCTGCACCGCGAGGACCTGTTCCAGCAGGGCATGCACGAGCACGCGGACCGGATCGGGGACTACGAGATCTGGCCCGGCGTACGGCTGCTCGACACCACCGCCGAGCAGCGCTACGACATGGCGGAACACTGGACCGACGAGATGGCCGAGGTCCGCATGGCCTACATGGGCCTGCCCGTGGAGGTCCTCTCCTCGGAGGCCGGCGCATGAGCGCCGGGCGGGCCGCCGTGATCGTCGGCATCGGGTCGTACGTCCCGCCCAACCGGGTGACCAACGACGACCTTTCGGCCCGGCTGGACACCTCCGACGCCTGGATCCGGTCGCGCACCGGGATCGCCGAGCGGTTCGTGGTCTCGCCCGGCACCTCCACCGGCGATCTGGCGGTGGAGGCGGGCCTCAGGGCGCTGAAGTCCGCCGGGGACGAGCGGGTCGGGGCGGTGGTGCTCGCCACCACGACCCCGGACCAGCCCTGCCCGGCGACCGCACCGCAGGTGGCCGCCCGGCTCGGGCTCGGGCCGGTGCCGGCCTTCGACGTGGCGGCCGTGTGCTCCGGGTTCCTGTACGGCCTCGCGTCCGCCGCCGGGCTGATCGCGGCCGGGATCGCGGAGAGCGTGCTGCTGATCGCCGCCGACGCCTTCACGACGATCATCAACCCGGCCGACCGCACCACCGCCGTGATCTTCGCGGACGGCGCGGGCGCGGTGGTGCTGCGGGCCGGCTCGGCCGCCGAGCCCGGGGCGCTCGGCCCGCTGGTGCTCGGCAGCGACGGTGAGCTGAGCCATCTGATCGAGGTGCCGGCCGGCGGCTCCCGGCAGCGGTCCACCGGCCGGCCCGCCGCCCCGGAGGACCACTGCTTCCAGATGCTCGGCCGGGACACCTACCGGCACGCGGTGGAGCACATGACCGCCGCGTCCACCGAGGCCGCCGAGCGGGCCCGCTGGCGCCTCGGCGACATCGACCGGTTCGCGGCGCACCAGGCCAACGCCCGCATCCTGGAGGCCGTTTCGGACCGGCTGGGCATCCCCGGCGAGCGCCGGCTGAGCAATATCGCGCGGGTCGGCAACACCGGCGCCGCCTCCCTTCCGCTCCTGCTCGCCGAGGCCACCGCCGAGGGGCGTCTCGCCCCGGGCCACCGGGTGCTGCTCACCGCGTTCGGCGGCGGACTGTCATGGGGGGCGGCGACCGTCGTCTGGCCGGAGCTGCAGACCTTCTGACGCGCGGACTCTCTGACGAACTGTCAGCAAAACGTATTCAGCGGTACGCGCGGGCGCGTACACCTTCGAAAGGAACCGACATGCTGGAGCAGCTCAAGGAAATCCTGTCCAACAAGCTCAAGGTGTCGCCCGAGGCCATCACCCCGGAGGCCACCCGGGAGGACATCGAGCTGGACTCGCTGGCCGTGGTGGAGCTGTCGCTGCTGCTGAAGTCCGAGCTGGATCTGGACATCAGCGACGACGACCTCCTGGAGGCCGAGACCGTGGCCGACATGGTCCGGCTCATGGAGGAGCGGAGCGCGACGGTCTGATGGCCGGCATGGACATCGCCGTCACCGGGCTCGGCCTCGTCACCCCGGGCGGGATCGGGGTCGGGCCGAGCTGGGCCGCGGTCTGCGACGGCAGGCCGGCCGCCGCCCTCGATCCGGTGCTGGCGGACAACCCCGTACAGATCTCCTGCCGGGTGCCCGGCTTCGACCCCGAGACCCTGCTCAGCGCGCGGCGGGCCCACCGGCTCGACCGGTTCGTGCAGTTCGCGCTGGTCGCCGCGCACGAAGCGGTGGCCGACGCGGGCCTGGACCCGCAGACCTGGGACGGCGCGCGGGTGGGTGTGGTGCTGGGCTGCGCCGACGGCGGTCCGGGCACGGTCGAGGAACAGCACCATGTGCTGCGCGAGCAGGGCGCGGACCGGGTGTCACCGCTGCTGCTGCCCATGCAGCTGCCGAACATGCTGGCCGGCCAGACGGCCATCGAGTTCGGGGCGACCGGGCCGAACCTGGTGGTGGCCACGGCCTGCGCCTCCGGTGCGACCGCCATCGGCACGGCGCGCGATCTGCTGGCGCTCGGCCGGTGCGACATCGTGCTGGCCGGTGGCAGCGAGGCCATGATCACCCCGCTGGTCATGGCCGGGTTCGCCCAGATGGGCGCGCTGTCCAGGCGGCACGACGAACCGGCGGCCGCGTCCCGGCCGTTCGACGCCGACCGGGACGGGTTCGTCGCGGGCGAGGGCGCCGGGATCCTCGTGATGGAGCGCGTTGCCGACGCCCGGGCCCGTGGCGCCCATGTCCACGGCCGGATCATCGGCTACGGCGCGACGGCGGACGCGCACCATATGACGTCGCCGCATCCGGACGGCGCGGGTATCGAGGCGGCGGTACGGGCAGCTCTCGCGGATGCGGGGGCGGACCCGGATGACGTGCAGCATGTGAACGCCCACGGTACGTCGACGCCGTTGAACGACCTGTCCGAGGCCCGCATGATCCAACGGACCCTGCGTGGGGATCCGGTGGTCACGTCCACGAAGGGGGTCACCGGGCATCTGCTGGGTGCGGCGGGGGCGGTCGAGGCCGCGTTCGCCGTGCTGAGTGTGGAGCGCGAACTGATTCCGCCCGTTGCCAATCTGGTCATGCCCGATCCCCGGATCGAGGTCAAGTTGGCTCAGACGTTGACCGAGATGCCCATCGATCTGGCTTTGAGCAATTCCCTGGGATTCGGCGGGCAGAACACGGCACTGGCGATTGCGCCCGCCTGATCCCTTCTGCAGCAGCCGTCCGCCGGGAGAGCTCCGCGGGCGGCTGTTCCCCTTTCCCGTCCCCTTCCTCTGGAGAGTCCGCATGTCCACCACTGGTTCCCCACCCGGTCGGCTCGGTACCGGGCACATCCTCTTCCTCATCGTCGCCGCTGCCGCCCCGCTCTCCGCCATGGTCGGCACCGTCCCCCTCGCCTTCGCCTTCGGTGACGGCGCCGGCGTGCCTGCGGCGTTCTTGTTCGCCGGAGTCACCCTTCTCTGCTTCTCGGTCGGATACGCGGTCAGTGCCCGTCGTACCGGAGGCTCCGGTGGGTTCTACGCCTCCGTCGCCGACGGGCTCGGCAAGCCACCCGCGGTCGCGGCCGGGTATGTCGCCCTGCTCTCCTACAACTGCGCGACCATCGGACTCGCGGGCGCGCTCGGCTACTTCACACAACTGGTGCTCGCCGCCCACGGATTGGCGGTCTCCTGGGAGTGGTGTGCGGCCGTCGGGCTGGTGCTGACCGCCGTGCTGGGCTACCGGGAGATCGCGCTCAGCGCCCGGGTGCTCGCCCTGCTGATGCTGGGCGAGATCGGGGTGCTGGCCGCGCTGGACATCGCCATCCTGGCGCGGCACGGGGTGCATGCCCTGCCCGCCGCCTCGTTCTCGCCGCATGTCGCGGGCGGGCACGGGGCCGGGGTCTCGCTGATGTTCGCGTTCGTGTCCTTCATCGGTTTCGAGTCGGCCGCCCTGTACGGCAAGGAGGCGCGGGACCCGCGGCGCAGCGTGCCCCGGGCCACGTACGCGGCCGTCGTGCTGATCGCCGGTTTCTACGCGCTGACCAGCTGGCTGGCGGTCGGTGCGATCGGCAGCGGGCGGGTGCGGGAGGTCGCGGGGAAGGAGATGGGCGATCTGTTCTTCTCCCTCGGTGACGACTTCCTCGGCAAGGCGGGCGGCACGGGGCTCCAAGTGCTGCTCTGCACCAGCCTGTTCGCTGCGACGCTGGCGCTGCACAGCGCCGCCAACCGGTATGCGCAGGTCCTCGCCGAGGACGGGCTGCTGCCGGGCGGACTGGCCGTCGAGCACCCGCGGCACCGGTCGCCGCATCGGGCGAGTCTCGCGCAGAGCGCGCTGACCGCGGTGGTCGTGGGTGTCTTCGCCGTCGCCGGGCTCGACCCGTACGCCGATCTGACCACCAGCATGCTCGGCCTCGGCACCCTCGGCATCGTCGCCCTGCAGGCGCTGGCCGCGCTGTCCGTGCTCGGGCTCAGGCTGCGCGGGGGCGGCGGGCACTGGTGGCGGGAGACCCTCGCCCCGCTGCTCGGCTTCGCCGGGCTCGCCGCCTCCGTCTGGCTGGTCGTCGGCAACTTCGACATGCTCACCGGTTCCCCGTCGCAGGTGATCGCCGCCCTGCCCTGGCTGCTGCCGCTGGTCGCGCTGGGCGGGCTGGCGTACGCCGCCCGGCTGCGCGCCGCGCACCCGACGCGCTACCGCCGCCTCGGCACCGGGCACCTGCCCTCCCCCGCCCCGGCACCCACCCCCGCCCTGACAGGAGACCGTCATGCATGATCCGCACGAGCTGATCGAGGCGGGCCCCGACGCCGTACGGCGCCTGTCCCGCCGCCGCCACGACCTCGACCTGGACGCCCTCGGCGCCGCACTGCGCGCCCGCTCGGCCACCCAGGCCGAGGTCACCCGGCTGCGCACCGAGCTGAACCGCACGGCCAAGGCCCGCCGCTCCGGCCCGCCGACGGAGGCGGAGAAGGAGGCGGCGCGGGCACTGCGGGCCGAGGTGCAGCGGGCGGAGGGCGCCGCACGGAAGGCGGCCGGCGAGCTGAGCGAGCTGCTGCTCTCCGTCCCGAATCTGCCGCTGGACTCGGTTCCGGACGGCGACTCGGAGAAGGAGGCCGTGGAGATACGGCGGGGCGGCCCGGCCCCGCGTCCGGCGGACGGGGCCCGGCACCACGCCGAGATCGGCGAGGCGCTCGGCATCCTGGACTCCACTGCGGCGGCCAAGCTGTCCGGCGCCCGGTTCAGCGTCGCGCACGGCGCCGGGGCACGGCTGGAGCGGGCCCTCGGCGACTTCTTCCTGGACCTGCACACCCGCGAGCACGGCTACACCGAGCAGTCGGTGCCGTTTCTGGTCGGCCGGGACACCATGACCGGTACCGGGCAACTTCCCAAGTTCGAGGAGGACTTGTTCCGCACCCAGGTCGGCGAGCGGGAGCTGTTCCTGATCCCGACCGCCGAGGTTCCGCTGACCAACCTGGTGGCCGGTGAGCTGCTGGACGCGCGGGCCCTGCCGTACGCCTTCACCGCCCGCACCCCCTGCTTCCGCGCGGAGGCGGGCGCGTACGGCCGGGACACCCGGGGCGTGCTCAGGCTGCACCAGTTCGAGAAGGTGGAACTGGTGCGGATCTGCGCACCGGAGCAGGCGCAGGAGCAGCTGGAGCTGATGGCCGGGCATGCCGAGGAGTGTCTGCGCCAGCTCGAACTGTCCTTCCGTACCGTGCTGTTGCCTGCGGGCGACATGGGCTTCTCGGCGCGGATGACGTACGACATCGAGGTCTGGCTGCCCGGCGGTGGCGCCTACCGGGAGATCTCCTCGGTCTCCGACTGCGGCACCTTCCAGGCCCGCCGCGCCGACATCCGGGTCAGGCGCGCCGACGGGCGCAAGACCCCGGCGGCCACCCTGAACGGCTCGGCCCTCCCGATCGGCCGCACGGTGGCCGCCCTGCTGGAGCAGGGGGTGCGGGAGGACGGGTCCGTGGTGCTGCCCGAGGCCCTGGTGCCGTACACCGGGTTCCAGCGGATCATGCCGGGCGGCGCGACGGAGTGAACGCATGGGAAAGGGGCGGGAGTCGAACTCCCGCCCCTTTCCCATGCGCGGCTCACGCGCCCGTCATGTGCACCCCACCGTCCACATGCACGATCTCGCCCGTCGTGCGCGGGAAGAAGTCCGACAGCAGGGCGACGACGCCGCGGGCGGCCGGGGTGGGGTCGGTGAGGTCCCAGCCCGCCGGGGCGCGGTCGGTCGTCCAGACGTCGGCGAGTTCGGCGAACCCGGGAATGGACTTGGCTGCCATGGAGCGCAGCGGGCCGGCCGCGACGAGGTTGCAGCGGATGCCGTGGCCGCCGAGGTCGCGGGCCAGATAGCGGCTGGTGGACTCCAGGGCGGCCTTGGCCACGCCCATCCAGTCGTAGTGCGGCCAGGCCACGCTGGCGTCGAAGGTGAGGCCGACGACCGAGCCGCCGCGCCGCTTCAGCAGCGGCAGGCAGGCCGTGGTGAGGGACTTCAGGGAGTACGCCGAGACATGCACGGCCGTCGACACGTCGTCCCAGGTGCCGTCGAGGAAGGAGAAGGCGCCCTGGGGGCCGTAGGCGACGGAGTGGACGACGCCGTCGAGGGTGTCGGTGTGGGCGCCGACCCGGTCGGCGAGGCTGTCCAGGTGGTCCTGGTCGGTGACGTCCAGCTCGATCACGGGGGCGGGCCGGGGGAGCTTCCCCGCGAAGCGCTCGATCAGGGAGAGCCGGCCGAAGCCCGTGAGCAGCACCTCGGCGCCCTCCTCCTGGGCGATCCGGGCCACATGGAAGGCGATCGAGGCGTCCGTGACCACCCCGGTGACCAGGATCCGCCTGCCGGCGAGGATGCCGCTCATGCCACCGACACCCCCTCCGGCAGCGCGCTCACCTGCGGGGAGTCATGGTCCTGGGGACCGAGGGAGCTACCGCCGCCGGGCGAGCCGAGGCCCGTGAAGAAGGCGGCGTTGGAGGCCGCGTGGTCGCCGCCCCACTCCTCGGGCAGATCGTCCTCGAAGTAGATGGCGTCGACCGGGCAGACCGGTTCACAGGCCCCGCAGTCGACGCATTCCTCCGGATGGATGTACAGGGCGCGGCGGCCTTCGTAGATGCAGTCGACGGGGCATTCGTCGATGCAGGAGCGGTCCTTGACGTCGACGCAGGGCAGTCCGATGACGTAGGCCATGGTCAACTCCTTTGTGTGGCGGATGCGTTCAGTCGAGTGGCGTGCCGGTGGTGCGCTCGCCCAGGGTCAGCACCGTGAGCGCGAGCACGGCCATGGCGGCGGCGATGACGGCGAACAGGGCGCCGGCGCCGTGCGCGTCCAGGACCGGCAGCAGGACGAACGGCAGTGCGGCGGCGCTGAGTTTGGACAGCGAGTAGGCGGCGCCGGAGGCGGTGGCCCGGATCGCGGTCGGGTACTGCTCGGACAGGTACACGTGCGAGACGCTGGAGAAGACGTTGCTGCAGAGGGTGTAGGCGAAGCCGCAGATCACGATCAGGGCCGCGGAGTCCGCGTAGGCGAAGCCGAGTCCGGCGGCCACCATCGCCGCCGACGACAGGGCGATCAGGGAGCGGCGTTCGACGCGGTCCACGACCGGCAGTGCGAGGGCGGAGCCCACCGGGTAGCCGAGGAAGGACAGCGCGGTGAAGCCGAGGCCGGCGACGATGCCGTAGCCCTTGGCGGCGACGATCTGCGGGGCGAGCGTGCCGAAGCCGTAGTAGCCGACGACCGAGAGCACGCAGAAGAGCCAGAGGACCAGGGTGCGGCGGCGCAGTCCGGGCCCGAGGATGTCGCGCACCCCGGGCTGCCATGCCCCGAAGGGGCGCGGGGCTGTGTCTGACATGCGGCTGCCGTCGCGATGGGGGTCCCCCCAGGTTCGAGCGAAGCCGAGAACTCGGGGGAGCGACCCGCCACGACGCCGCGGCAGACGCTCGACGGCGGATCGCGGCTCTTTTGGCCGAACGCCGAACGAGAAGCCACGGCCGGCCGCCTCGGCCTCCATGCGCGACACCAGCCTTTCGGCCTCGGCGGCGCGGCCGTTCGCCGCCAGCCAGCGCGGGGACTCGATCAGCCCCCGGCGCAGAAACCACACCACGGCCGAGCCGAGCGCCCCGAGCACGAAGAGCCAGCGCCAGCCGGCCACACCCAGCGGGGCCAGCGGCACCAGCCAGAGGGCGGCGAAGCCGACGGCGGGCACTCCGCAGAAGGCGAGGGTGTAGGCCCAGGCGATGAACCGGCCCCGCTTGCCCGCGGGCAGGACATCGGCCAGGTAGCAGTCGGACAGGGCCTGTTCGGCGCCGATGCCGGCACCGGCGAGAAAGCGGGTCACGATCAGCCAGGCGGCGTTCGGCGCACAGGCGCCGAGCAGCGAACAGACCGAGTAGACGGCCAGGTTGATGAGGAAGGCCCGGCGTCGGCCGAACCGGTCGGCGATCCGGCCGAGGGTGAGGGAACCGGTGAACTGGCCGAGGAACGCGGCGGCCAGCACGAGCTTGAGCGAGGTCGCGCCGAACGCGAAGTCGCTCTGGAGGACTTTGCCGATGGTGCCGGACAGGTTGTTCTCGAAGGTGTCGAAGAACAGGCCGACGCCGATGACCGCGGTGAGTCCGCGGTGCAGCGGGGTGATCGGCATCCGGTCGAGGCGGGCGCCGATCGGGGCGGGAGCGGTGAGACCGCCCGCCGCCGCGGTGGTCTGGGACACGGGGCTGGCTCCTTGGGGCGGGCGGACGTCGAAGGACTCAGGCGGCTCGGGCGGCCTCGGCCTGCCGCCGGATCTCTTCCTCCACGTCACCGCGCCGCACGGGCGCGCTGACCTCGTGGAGATAGGAGGCGACCTCGCCGTACGAGGCCCAGAACCCGACCTCGTGGTACGGCACCCCGCGTTCGGCGCAGTAGGCGCGGGTCAGTTCGCGGGCGCGCGGCAGGTTCTTCTGCGGCATGGCCGGGAACAGATGGTGCTCCACCTGGTAGTTGAGGCCGCCGTAGAGGAAGTCGATCAGCAGGCTGGGCCGGATGTTGCGGGAGGTGAGGACCTGGCGCTCCAGCCAGTCCAGGGTCTCCTCCTCACCGTCGCGTATCTGCATGCCCTTGTGGTTCGGGGCGAAGATCATGCCGAAGTAGACGCCGAGGGCGGCGTGCTGGACGACGACGAAGGCGACCGCGAGCGCCGGGGACAGGACGGTGAAGACGCAGGTGAGGTAGACGGCGGTACGCAGCAGGATCAGGAACGTCTCCAGCACGGGCCGCTTGGTCCTGCCCTGGGCGATCGACAGGACCGCCGTCCTCAGCATCTTGAAGCCCTCAAGCACCAGCAGCACGAAGAACAGCACGCTCTGGTAGCGCACGACGAGCTTCTGGGTGCCCTTGCGGGTCGGGTACTGCTTGATGTCGAAGATGGCGGTGCGCCGGCCGATGTCCGGGTCCATGTCCAGGTGGTTGGGGTTGGAGTGGTGGCGGTTGTGGTGGTTGACCCACCAGCCGTAGCTGACCCCGTTGACCAGGTTGGCGTGCACATAGCCGACCGCGGAGGCGGCCTTCTTGCTGCGGAACATCGCCTTGTGACCGGCGTCGTGCCACATGAACGCCGACTGGCCGCCGCACAGGCCCATCCACAGGGCCGTGACCAGCTGCCACCAGGTGTCGCCCAGCTCGAAGAAGGCGGCGAACCCGAGCAGCAGCAGGGTGGTGTTGAGGGCGAGCCTGCCGACGTAGTAGCGCGGGTCCAGGTCGAGCAGGCCCTCGGCCTTGACGCGTTTGAGCAGTTCGGCGAAGGTCGCCGAGGCGCCGGGGCGGGGTACGGCCTCGGCGGCCGGGGCCCCGGCCGTCCGGAGGTCCCCGGCCATCTGTATGTGCGGACGCTGCATGCGTTGCTCTCCTTGGGAGAAGTGCCCGGTTCGGGCGGCGGCGCCGCTGCCGGGCGGAGCTGCGGGCGCCGCGAGTCGACTTCAGCTCCCGCGTGCGGTCACCGTCGCGGGACAGCGGGACAGCGGGACTGGTCCCGTCGGGGTCCGCCCGGCGGGCCCGGGCGACGGGGGCACAGTGCGGTGCTCCCGGGCCCGGACCGCCGGGCGAACGTGCGTCCAGCGTTCCGTGCGGCACTGATGTGGCACTGATGCCGGTCTGATCCAGCCAGGCGCCGCCTTCAGGCGGCCGCCTCGGCGCTCAGCCGCTCGTCCAGGGTGCGAACGGCAGTGTCGGCGGCCGCGGCGACCTGCTCGTCGTCGGGCGCACCGATGACGGCCATCAGCTGCTCGACCAGGGCGTGCTGGAGTTCCTCGGTGGACTGGCTCATGGTGTCCTCTCCTGTCGGTGACGGTGAGTCAGAAGGCGTTGCAGGCACGGAAGATGTGTGCGAAGCCGGGCAGTGAGGCCTGCGGCCCGTCGAAGGCGACGTACTCGGGGATGAGCACGTCGGGCGCCCATTTCTGCTTGTACGACAGCTGGGTCTGCGCCGGGTACAGGGCCGCGCCCTCGGCCCACAGGGCGTGCATCAGCCACTGGAACGCGGGGCTGTGGCCGTCGAGTTCATGGCCGGCGTCCAGGCCGGTGAACGGCGTGAACCCGAAGTGCAGCCAGGCGACGCCCTCGGTCCGGAACACCTCGATGGCGTGCGCGTTGATGGCCTCCATCAGGCCCGGGGAGCCCTCGGGGACGCGGCGGCTGAGGTCGTGCATCCAGCCGGCGCGGCTGCCGTGGACCGGCGAGTACGAGATGTAGGCGACCGGGGCGCCGTCGATGGTGCCGGTGAAGAGCCGGCGGTGTTCCTGGGCGCGGCCGCCGATCTGGCCGACGAGGAACTCCAGTTGCTGGGCACCGCCCTTGGAGCCGAGCCAGGCCGCGTCGATGGCGGCGATGGCCTCGCCGACGTCGGCCGCGTCCACCTCCTGGATCCGCAGGCCGTTGCGGTGGGCCCGGGAGATCTTGTTGCGCAGCTGCATGAACCTGCTGCCGCGCAGGGTGAACTCGGCGAGGCTCACCGCCCAGGAAGCACCGACCTGGTTGACCGTGAACCCGCGCCGGGCGTAGCGCTCGGCGTCGGTGCGCTGCAGCTGGACGCCGACGAGGCCCAGGCCCTCGTCCCGGACATGGCGCCGGAACGCGTCCAGGAGGGTGTCGTAGTCCTCCTCGGCGGCGAAGGGCCCGCCGAACTGCACGGCCCAGCGGCCGGTGCGGCGATGGACGACGACACCGTCCGCGCCCGGCACGGTGAAGACGCTGTTTCCGCTGTTGAGCGCCAGGAACGAACTCGGGTTCTCGCTCGCGGTGTGCGTGCGTATCGCATCGAGAACCCGGTCGTCGGTGCCGGTCTCGGTGGTGATCGCGGTCATTGCCGTACCCCTTTCCGGAGCGTATTCCGTCGAAGGGAGTACAGCACCGGGAGGTTGTCCGGGAAAAGGGCAACCGGGAATTCATTGCCTGCGTCAGAAGCGTGTCAGCATTCCGTCAGCAGACGCTGCCAATGTGGTCCCTGTGAACGGCACGGGGAACCGCAGCCGGGCCATGACTTCCCTGCGCGGTGACCTCGAATCCGCTGGTCCGCCCCACGGAAGTGCCGTCCCACGGAAAAGACTTGCCCTCATCCGGTGCTCCACCGAAAAGCGGTGGAGCACCGGTTTCCCCGGAACCGCCGGCCGCCCCCCGTCCCGGCGGAGCGAACGCCCCGGCGGGCCGCGTGACAGGAATCGAGGCCCGCCGGGGCGTGGCGTGTTCGGGCATTTTGTCCGCCACCCCGGCACCACTCCGGAAACACCGTTGAGGAATTGTCGTCAAGGGGGAAATACATGCTGAGGTTCTCCGTTCTCGGGCCACTGCAGATACGCACCGACACGGGTCCGGCGGACGTGCCCGGTGATCTGCAGCGCATTCTGGTGCAGACGCTGCTGATCAGCGAGGGCCGACCGGTCTCCGGGGAGAGCCTGGCCGAGGAGATGTGGGGCGAGGCCGTACCGGACCGCCAGGCCAACGCCCTGCAGGCACATATCAGCCGGCTGCGCCGCAGGCTGCGGGCGCTGGAGCCGGACCGGCCGGTGTCGCGGGTGACGATCCATCCGGCGGGCTACCGGCTCGGGCTGGGCGAAGGGGAGCTGGACGCCGCCGAGTTCGTCCGGGCCGTACGGCAGGCGGAGGCGGCCTCGCCGGACGAGGCCGGGCGCACCGCCCGGCTGCTCGGGGACGCGCTGGCGCTGTGGCGCGGGCCGGTCTTCGGCGGTTTTCCCGGCGGGACCCTGTGCGAGCTGGCGGGCG
>NZ_MQUS01000035.1:89198-89838 GCF_001953885.1 Streptomyces sp. IMTB 2501
GGCGCCCGCTACGAGGAGCACCGGATGCGGGCGATGGAGTTGCGCTTCGACGCCGAGCTGCGGCTCGGCCGGCACGCGGCGATGCTGGCGGAACTGGCCGAGGCGCACACCAACCACCCGTTACGTGAGCGGTTCTGCGAGCAGCTGATGATCGGGCTGTACGGCGCGGGACGGCAGGCCGACGCCCTCGATGTCTTCCGCCGGATGCGCCGCCGCCTCGACGACGAGCTCGGTATCGAGCCCTCCCCGGCCCTGCGCCGGGTCGAGAGCGCGATCCTCTCCCACGACCCGGCTCTCACCGG
Source organism: Streptomyces sp. IMTB 2501 (assembly GCF_001953885.1). Classification (GTDB taxonomy): domain Bacteria; phylum Actinomycetota; class Actinomycetes; order Streptomycetales; family Streptomycetaceae; genus Streptomyces. The sequence goes on from NZ_MQUS01000035.1 coordinate 89,501, forward strand.
CGACCGCCATCTCCAACTCGTCTGACCTGGGCTTCCGTTGACGGCGTCGGTGGGCTGTGCGGCACGTAGGCGGCCCGTCAGCACACGGTCAGCCCGCTTTGGCAGGCTCAACGGGCAAGTGGGTTCCGTCACTTCACGTCAGCAGGGGGAGACATGAGGTCCCGCGTCGAGGAACTGGCCGGCATACGCGAGAGCGTGCTCGCCGGCCCGAGCGAGAAGGCGACCGCCGCCCAGAAGGCCAAGGGCAAGCTCACCGTGCGCGAGCGGATCGGGCTGCTCCTCGACGAGGGCTCGTTCCAGGAGGTCGAGCAGCTGCGCCGGCACCGGGCGACCGGTTT
>NZ_MQUS01000060.1:0-23371 GCF_001953885.1 Streptomyces sp. IMTB 2501
CCACCCGGGAACCGGCACGCCATACCCACCACCGCGATCGGCTCCAGCATGCTGGACTCGACCTCGTGGAGGCGGCGACGCGTCTTGTGCAGGTCCGCAGTCACTCGGCGAAGATATTCAACGGTTTTCTGCTCGTCCGCCATCGAGATCAGTCCAGCCTTTCGGAATTCCTAGAGCACGATCACAAGTTGCTGCGTCGACGCGTCACCGGGGAATGGACGCACGTTCGACAAAGGGGGCAGGAGACACCCGGATCAGGGTCTGAGAAGTCCCCTCAACGTGGTCCCGAGAATGCGCACTCCGTCCTGGGAGAGCACGGATTCGGCATGGAACTGCAACGAGGCGAAGTGCGGTCCGCGCAGGGCGTACACCTCGCCCGTCTCCCGGTCGCGACTGACTTCGACGACACCCACTCCGGGGCACTCGACCTTGTCGCCCTGGCTGACGGCGGCGAAGGTGTTGTAGAAGCCGACCCGCTCTCGCGCACCGAAGAGGCCGATCTCGCGTTGCAGCCCTTGGTTGACAGTGGCGCAGCGGGCCACGGTGAAGCCCAGTTCACGGCTGAGCGTCTGGTGGCTGAGGCAGACGGCGAGAAAGGGCCGTCGCTCGGTCAGCAGGGTGCCTACGGCGGACCGCAGGTGCGCGATCTTGGCGCTGTCGTCGTCGTTCGGGTCACCGGGGCCCGGCCCCATGACGATCAGGTCGTGACCGTCGAACTCGTAGGGTTCGTCGAAGCGGCGCACCGTCACCGTCAGGCCGAGCGAGCGCAGTTGATGATTGAGCATCTCGGTGAAGGTGTCCTCGGCATCGACGACGAGCACGCTTCGGCCGGCCAGTTCGTGGTCCCGCTGAGCCCGCTCGCTGTCTTCCGCCAGCCAGAACGGGGCAATGGTTCCGTTGCGTCGCGACAACGCGGCGCGGATCTCCGGGTGGTCGGCGAACCGGGTGCCGGCATCGGCGCCGAGCGCGGAAAGCAGGCCGGAGGCCTTGGCGCGGGTTTCGGCGACTTCGGTGTAGGGGTCGGAGTGGCGTACGAGTGTGGCGCCGGTGCCGATGCGGGCCCTGCCGGTGCTGTCGATGTCGGCGGTGCGGATGAGAATGGACGAGTCGAGCGTGGGCCGCCCCTGCTCGTCGTGTCCGATGAGCGCCATGACTCCGCTGTAGTAGCCGCGTCCTTCGGGCTCGTGGCGGCGGATGACACGACAGGCGCTCTCCAGCGGGCTGCCGGTGACGGTCGGTGCGAACATCGTCTCGCGCAGGATCTCCCGCACATCCCGGTCGCTGCGGCCCTCGATGAAGTATTCGGTGTGCGCCAGCTGGGCCATTTCCCGCAGATACGGCCCGGAGACCCGTCCGCCTGCGTCGCATATGCGGGACATCATCTTGAGCTCTTCGTCCAGGACCATGTATAGCTCTTCGGTCTCCTTCTGATCGGCGATGAATTCCTTCATCCCCGCCAGAGTCGGGCCGGACGTCGGGTAACGATGGGTGCCGCTGATGGGGTTCATCACCGCAGTGCCGTCGTGGAGGGTGATGTGCCGTTCCGGTGTGGCGCCGACGAAGGTCCGTTCGCCTGTGTGGACGACGAAGGTCCAGTGGGCGCCCGATTCGTGCTGCAGGAGACGGCGGAGGAGGACGAGTGCGGTGTGCGGCGTGTAGTCGGCGATGTCGACGACGAACGACCGCCTGATCACGAAGTTGGCGCCTTCGCCCGCGCCGATCTCCGTGGCGATGATCGTGCGTACGATCTCCGCGTAGTCGGCGTCATCCGTGTCGAAGTGTCCGCCGGACAGGTGGATCGGCGTGTCGGGGACGCGCGACAGGAAGTCGGCGACGGTGACCACAGCGTGTCGGCGGACCGTCAGCGCGATCAGGGGAGCGCCGTCGTCGACGCAGGCGAATCCTCGTTCGGCGATCTGCCGGTAGGGGATCACGGCAAGCACCTCTTGGCAGGCTCGCCCGGATTCGGGAGGGTCTGCGGGGATCGGGAGTTCGGCGAGGGTGCCGCAGTCGGACACGTCACCGATCAGGACATCCAGCCGGCCGGGGCCGCTCCGCTCCGGCCTGTGGAGCACCGCGAAGGCAGGCGGTCGTGTGGCGAGCACCTGCTCGATCGGGTCTTGTCCGGCAGTCGTCGATGCGGTCAGGCCGTCGTTCACGCCCGGCCTCCGTACCTGCCGACGAGGTCCCGGCCGCTCCGCCGTTCGGGCGGCGTCTCGTCGAGCGTGTCGAGCACATCCGCCGTGGTGAGCACCATCGCGCAGCGCCCTGCGGCGTATTCGAGGGCCCACCGGTGGTGGTGGGCGGAGAAGTCGGCGACCGCGTCGGCGACGAGGAAGGGCTGGATGTCGTGTGTGTACGCCTCGACGGCCGTCATCAGGACACCGACGTGCCCGTACACCCCGCAGACGACAAGCTGGTCGCGGCCCTCGGCTCGCATGCGTTCGAGCAGGTCGGACCGGAAGAACGCGCTGTAGCGCCACTTGGTGAGAGTCCAGTCGCCCGGCGCGGGGGCCGCGTTGTCCTCGATCTCGCGATCGGCCGGCTCGGGGGTCATGCCCGGGCCCCAGAAGTCCTTGAGCAGCCCGCGCTCCTCGTCGGTCATGCCTCCTGGTTGCGCCGTGTAGGCCACTCGTACGCCGCGCTCGGCGCAACGTCGGCGGATGCGGGCCGTGTTGGCCACCAGCTCATCGCGCGGGCTTCCGGCGGGGAACGCCTTGAGGAAGTAGCGCTGCATGTCGTGGATGAGCAGTACCGCCCGGCCGGGGTCAACGCTCCAGCGGGCGGTGTTCTCGGGCAGGTCGTCCCGCGTGGGCATGGGGTAGGGCGTGATGAGGGGTATGCCTGGCATGGCTCGGTGTTTCCTCCGCTTGGTGTACGGGTCGGCGCGATGGACTAGGAACGCCACGTGGCGACCACGGAGGCGGCCTGGCCGGGGTTGAGGCGCGGGTCGCACAGAGTGGTGTACTTCTCGCCTACCTGCTCCACGTGGGACTCGTTCATCACGCACTCCGTGACCGCGTCAGGGGTGATTTCGAGATGCAGTCCGCCGGCTGTTCCGCCGAATGCGGATACCGCGCACTGGAATTGCTCGGCCTCCCACAGGACGGACTTCACATAGCGGGTCTTGAGCCCGGCCGATGTGATGAGGGTGTTGCCGTGCATGGGGTCGCAGAGCCAGATCACCGGGTGTCCCGCCGCGCGCACCGCTTGTACGAGGTGGGGCAGCCGCTCGGCGACGGCCGGGGCTCCCATGCGGGCGATGAGGGTGAGTCGGCCGGGTTCCCGGTCGGGGTCGAGCACGGCGCACAGCGCGACGAGGTCGCCGGGTGTCATGCCGGTACCGACCTTGCAGGCCACCGGATTGCTCACGGCGGCGAGCAGCGCGACATGCGCACCGTCGAGCTGATGGGTGCGGTTGCCGATCCACGGCCAGTGGGTGGAGGCGAGGTAGAGCCGCCCCTCGTCGTCGCGCCGTAGCAGCGGAACCTCGTAGTCCAGCAGGAGCGCTTCATGGCTGGTCCAGACGTGCGGCCCGGACTCCCAGCGACGGACGCGGTCTCGCCAGCCGAGGTGGCTCATCACCTGGCTCGCGGCCTGGTAGCAGGCGAGTACGCGCAGCGGGTCGGGCAGCCGGAGTACCGGATCGGGCTCCGGGCTGTTCACCATGTGGCCCCGGTAGACGAGCAGTTCCTCGCCCGCGGCCCGCTCGCTGGGCTGCGAACGCGGTTTGGCGTACTGGCCGGCGAGGCGGCCGACGCGCACCACGGGTTTGTGTGTGTGCATCCGCATCGTGCCGGCCAGCACCTCCAGCAGGCCGGCCTTGCGGGCAACATAGTCAGGGGTGCATTCCGCCGGGTCCTCGGCGCAGTCTCCGGCCTGGATGACGTGAGAAAGGCCGGATGCCACGTGAGCGAGGAGCGAGCGCAGCGCGGCGATGTCCGAGGGGTGGACGAGCCCTGGTGAGCTCGCGAGTTCCTCTCGCACCAGCTGGAGTCGCGTCCGGTCGTTCCAGTCGGGCTGCTGCCGTGCCGGCTTCCCTTCGAGAAACGGGTATCTGTCGGTCCCCAGCTGCATGCCAGGCTCTCCTCGCGGGTCGCGCCGAATTCGGGTCGAGTCGGTTCTCGATGTGCTGGTGGAAAGGCTGCGATGTCACCTGTTTCCGCAGTCCCATTGACTTTTCCCGCTGTCGTCGAAACATGGTGGGCCGAAGCCCGGCGCACCTGGAACCCCTAAAAACGCGACGGTCGGGGCTCCCCGCCCGAGCGCCGGGCAAGGCCCGCTCATTAGGGGAACCCCCTAGCTGGGCAGGCCGCGTTCCGGCGCCGACGCCGCAGGAGCTGCGTGGGGAGTTCTTAGGGGGTGACACCGGGGACGGCCCTGGATAGCTTCTCCCGGCAGGACGGCATTCAGTCGGAAAGTGCCATGGCAGCTCTTCCCGAGTTCCATGCCGGTCTCCCGTCCCGTTTCACATCACCGTCGGCACCTGGCTGTTGTTCTTCGCCGCGGGAGCGCTGAAACACCCCGTCACGATAAGGCAAGAATCGCTGTGGACTTTGGACTCTCCGCCGTGCAGCGAAATCGCTGCGACCGTATCTTCGAAGAAGCGAGCGCCCGTTGGGGCGGGAGCCTGGCCTCGGGCGATCCGGATGTCACCCGCCAGGACTTCAAGCTCGCCGGGAAAATCGGGCTGACCGGTCTGGCTCTGCCCACCGAGGTCGGCGGGGGCGGTCTCACCGCGCTGGACACCGCGCTGTGCCTCGAAGCCTTCGGCCGGGCCTGCCCGGACACCGGCCTTGCGTTCGCGGTCGCCGCGCACCTGCTGGCCTGCGCGGTTCCGGTCAGGGACTTCGCTTCGGACCAGGTACGCGACCAGCTGCTCGCGGGCCTGGTCACGGGTGAGGTGATCGCGTCGAACGCCATGACCGAGGACGACGCGGGCTCCGACATCGGGAACATCAGGGTTACCGCGACACCCGTCGGCGACGGCTATGTACTCAATGGTGAGAAGTCATGGGCCAGCAACGCCGTGATCGCGGATTTGATCGTCACCTACGCCGTCACCGACCCGAAGGCCGGCTTCCTCGGCCTGTCGGCCTTCGCGGTGCCCGCCGATCTGCCCGGGATCACACTGGGCGAGCCACTGCCGAAGATGGGTCTGGCAGGCTGTCCGGCCGGCCGGGTGCACTTCGACAACTGCCATGTGCCGGCCGAGTTCCTGCTGGGCGAGGAGGGCCAGGGAGCGGCGATCTTCCAGCATTCCATGGCCTGGGAGCGCGCGTGCCTGTTCGGCATCTACCTCGGCCTGATGGAGCGCCAGCTTGCGGACTGCGTGGAACGGGCCGGTCAGCGCCGTCAGTTCGGGCGGCGCATCGCGGAGTTCCAGGCCGTCTCCCACCGGATCGCCGTCATGAAGCAGCGACTCGAAGCAGCCCGGCTGCTGCTGTACCGCGCCTGCTGGCTGCTCGACCAGGAGGAGGAGCATGTGAGCGCGGTCGCCCTTTCCAAGGTCGCGGTGTCCGAGGCCGCGGTGGCGAACTCACTCGACGCGATCCAGATCTTCGGCGGAGCCGGCTACCTCGCGGGCGGCGCCGAGGAGCAGCTGCGGGACTCCGTTCCCACCACCCTCTTCTCCGGCACCACGGAGATCCAGCGGGAACTCGTCGCGAGGGAGCTGGGGCTGTGACGCTCCATCAGCTCGTCATCGACTCCGCCGCCGAACACCCCAGTCTGCCGGCCGTGGTGACCGCGGACGGAGACCTCACCTACGGCGCTCTCGACCGGCGCGCCAACGCCCTCGCTCATCGACTGCGCGCCCTCGGGGTGGCACGCGGGGACCGTGTGATCATCTGGGCGGAGAAGTCTGCACCGGTGATCACCGCGATGCAGGCGGTGCTCCGGCTCGGCGCCGCCTACGTCCCGGTCGACGGCTCAGCCCCCCTGGAACGCGTCGCGGGGCTCGCCGAGGACTGCTCCGCCGCCGCCGTGCTGACCACCGCCGACCGGGTCGGCCCGACGGCCGGCCGGCTCCCCTCCACGATCCCGTGTCGGGAGCTGACCGCGGGCGACGACGAGGAGATCCGTCCCGCTGCGGTCAACGAGCCGGTGGGGCCTGACAACCTGGCCTACATCCTCTACACCTCCGGGTCGACGGGAGCGCCGAAGGGCGTGTGCATCAGCCACCGCAATGCCCTGGCCTTCGTGGAATGGGCGGTGGAGACCCTCGACGCCACGCCCGAGGACCGGTTCTCGAACCACGCGCCGTTCAATTTCGACCTGTCCGTCCTCGACCTGTACGCGGCGTTCTCGGTCGGCGCGTCGGTCCACCTGATTCCGGCGGAGCTCGCCTACGCACCGGAACACCTGGTCGAGTTCCTGCACCGGCAGCGGATCACCGTCTGGTACTCGGTGCCCTCCGCGCTCATTCTCATGATCCGCGACGGGGCTCTGCTCGACCGGACCGCGCCGGGCCATCTGCGGGCGGTCCTCTTCGCCGGTGAGCCGTTCCCCATCCCGCAGGTGCGGCAGCTGGTGACGTGGACCTCCGCCAGGCTGTTCAACCTCTACGGCCCCACCGAGACGAACGTATGCACCTTCCGCGAGGTCGTCCCGGCGGACCTGAAGCGTGAACGGCCGGTTCCGATCGGCATCGCCTGCTCCGGTGATCGCGCGTGGGCGCAGCGTCCCGACGGGGAGGTCAGCGGCCCCGGGGAAGAGGGCGAACTGTTCGTGGACGGTCCCACCGTGATGCTCGGCTACTGGGGTGCGGAGCCGCACCGAGGGCCGTACCCCACCGGGGACATCGTCAAGGTGCTGGACGACGGGTCGTTCGACTACGTGGGCCGACACGATCACATGGTCAAGGTGCGCGGCCACCGGATCGAACTGGGCGAGGTCGAGGCCGCGCTCAGCTCGCACCCCGCCGTGGCGGAGGCCGCGGCTCTCGTCGTGGGCAGCGGCATGGAGTCGCGTCTGGTGGCCTGTGTGGTGCCCCGGAACGACCACGAGCCGGGCGTCCTGGAGTTGCGCCGGCACTGTGCACAGCGGCTGCCCCGCTACATGCTCGCCGACGAGCTGCGCCTGGCGGCGCAGCTGCCCAGGACACGCAACGGGAAGATCGACCGCGCGGCACTCACCTCCCAGTTCTAGGGCCCGTCTGACAATTCCCGTCGTCCGGCCGCAGGACAGGCGGGAATTGCCGGACAGGCCCCAGTGGCTCAGCCTCAAACCGGAAGGAACGACAGATGGCTCAGGACGCGACCGCCAGGACCGACGAGATCACCGAGAAGGTGACGTCCTTCATCCGGGAGCGTTTTCTCGACGGCGACCCCCAGGGAGAACTCGACGAGACCACACCGCTGCTCGAATGGGGGGTCCTCAATTCCCTCAACACCGTGGTCCTGCTCAATTACGTCCGCACGGATCTCGGGGTGACGGTGCCGCCTCGCAAGATCAATGCACGGGACCTGAAGAACATCCGGAACATCTCCGAGATGATCCGCAAGATCGCGGCGGAGTCCGCCGCCTGACCGACTTCCTGAACACGCACCAGGGAATTCGAAACAAGAGGAGCCCAACCCGATGACGGACGACACGACGACTGCCGCTGACGACAAGATTCGCGACTACCTGGACAACCACCGGCCCACGGCCAGGCCCGTCAAGGAGAACAACGATCCTCCGGCCCGGCTCCACGAACTCGACTTCCTGCTGGGCAAGATGGTCACCACGTTCGACACCGGTGTCCTGATGGAAGCGGTGACCCGGCCGATCATGGGCGGGCACTACTACCAGATGGATCTCAAGGCGACCTACGCCGACGGATCACCGAAGCTCGAGGGTAAGTGGATCATCGGGTGGAGCGAGCCCGACCAGCACTTCGAGTCGTACTACGTCGACTCGATGGGAACGCTCGGTGTCTCCACCTCTCCCGGCTGGGTGGATGGGCATCTGGAGTTCATCGGCGACCACGTGCTGGGCGAGGTGGGGGTCCGCTCGCGTTCCAAGGACGCTTACACCCCCGTCGACGAGCGGCATTTCCGTCTCGACGCGTTCGTCGAGGTCGACGGCGCATGGAAGTTGTACGACATCCAGGACTGCACGATCACCCCTCCGTCCGAACTGTAGAGGCAGAGCGAGGGCCCGTTGCACGACCCGCGGCCACCGGCCGGCCGACGCCTTCCCCATGAGGAGCCGACAGCGAAATGGCAGACGAAGAGAAGCTTCAGAAATACCTCAGAAAGGCGACGGCCGAGCTGCGTCAGGTGCGCGGCCGGCTCACCGCGGAGGAGGAGAAGAACCGGGAGCCCATCGCGATCATCGGCATCGGATGCCGGTTCCCCGGCGGTGTGCGGTCACCGGAGGATCTGTGGGAGCTGGTGGACTCGGGCGGCGACGCCATCTCCGGTCTGCCGGTCGACCGCGGGTGGAACCTGGCCGACCGGATGCCTGAGCTCCGCGGCGGCTTCCTGTACGACGCGCACCTCTTCGACCCCGAGTTCTTCGGGATGGAGGCGGCCGAGGCCCGGGCGATCGACCCCCAGCAGCGGCTGCTGCTGGAGACCTCCTGGGAGGCGTTCGAGCGTGCCGGGATCGACCCGGTCTCCGCCAAGGAGAGCCGCACCGCGGTCTACACCGGAATACAGTTCGGCGGATATCCGCTGCTGATGGGCGGGCCGCCCCCCGCGGAGGTCCAGGACTACATCGGGTTCGGCAGCTCTGGCGGAGCCGCCTCCGGCCGCATTTCGTATCTGATGGGCCTGCTGGGCGGCTCGCTCAGTGTGGACACCCAGTGCAGTTCGTCGCTGGTGGCGGTTCACCTGGCCGTCAAGGCCCTGCGCAACGGGGAGGCCACGCTCGCCCTGGCGGGCGGGGCGAGCGTGATGTCCCTGCCCAGCACTCTGCTCGACTTCCACCGCCGGCGGACCACGTCGCCCGACGGGCGTTCGAAGTCGTTCGCCGCGGCGGCCGACGGCGTGAGCCTGTCGGAGGGCGTCGCCGTCCTGCTGCTGGAGCGGCTGTCGGACGCGCGCCGCAACCACCATCCGGTCCTCGCGGTCGTCCGTGGGTCCGCGATCAACCAGGACGGCTCCACCAACGGCATGTGGGCTCCGCGCACGCAGGCTCAGGAACAGGTCATCCGGCAGGCGTTGGCCGACGCCCGGCTCACGGCGGGCAGCGTCGACGTGGTGGAGGGCCACGGCGTGGGCGCGACACTGGGTGACGGGGTGGAGGCCCAGGCGATCATCACGACGTACGGTGAGGAGCACTCCGGTGAGCAGCCGGTTCGGCTCGGCTCCGTCAAGTCCAACATCGGCCACACCCAGACCGTCGGCGGTGTTGCCGGCATTACCAAGATCGTCATGGCGATGCGGCACCAGAGGCTGCCCAAGACGCTGCATGTCGACCGGCCCACCACGCACGCGGACTGGTCGGCGGGCACGGTGCGGCTGCTCACCGAGGCGGAGCCGTGGCCGGCGGGTGACCGCGTCCGCAGGGCGGGCGTGTCGTGCCTGACCCTGAGCGGCACCAACGCCCATGTCGTCCTCGAAGAGGCCCCGGCCGAGGAGGGCGCCGAACAGAGCGCACCCCCGGGCCCGTTGTCCAGGCCCGTGCCCTGGATCATCTCGGCGAAGACGCGGGACGCGCTGCGCGAACAGGCCGGCCGGATCCGCGATGCGTGCGCCGAGGCGGACGTCCGTGACACCGGCGCCGCCCTGTACACCACGCGCTCGGCCTTCAGGCACCGCGCGGTGGTCGTCGGGCAGGACCGGGATGCGCTGCTGGCGGGGCTGGACGCCGTGGCGCACGCACGCACCGCCGGCAACGTGGTGCGGGGGGTCGCGGAGACCCGCGGAAAGACAGCGCTGATGTACTCCGGCTCGGGGCTCGAACGTCCCGGGGCGGGGGGCGAGTTGTACGAGGCGTTCCCCGCTTTCGCTCAGGCCCTGGACGAGGTCTGTGTGGAACTCGACCGTGCCCGGGCCGCCTCGGGTGACGGCGGTGAACAACGCCCGCTGCGCGACCGGATGCTCGATCCGACGCAGAGTTACGCGTCCCCGCGCCTTGCACGAGCAGCGCATTTCGCCTTCGGCATCGCCCTGCACCGGCTGGTGGAGGGCTTCGGGGTCGCACCGGAGTACGTGACCGGGCTCGGTGTGGGCGAGGTCGCGGCCGCGCACGCGGCGGGGATACTGTCCCTGCCGGACGCCTGCTCGCTGGCCGTCGCGCTGATCGGATCCGCCGACGTGCCGGCCGGGGGAGCTTCGGTGTGGATCCAGGCCACCGAGGCGGAACTGCGCTCGGACCCCGCGCTCGGCGGCGCCGAGGCGGGTGTGGTGATCGCCGCGGTGGACGAGCCCGGTGGGACCGTCGTCTCCGGTGACCGGGACCAGGTGGAGGACGTCGCGGATCGCTGGAGTTCGCGGGGGCGTGCGACCGGGCCGCTGCGCACTGCCCGCACCATCGCCCCCTCGGGCCAGCAGCCGTCGGAGGCCCAGCAGGAGTTGCGCCGCACGCTCGCACACCTCGCCTTCGACGAGGCGGCGGTGGCGTTCGTGTCCGGCCTCGACGGCGAGACCGTCTCCGTGGAACGGCTGCGGACCCCGGAATACTGGACGGATCATGCCCGCAGGCCCACCCGCTTCCTGGACGCTGCCCGGCACCTGCAAGGCCGCGGCGTGACCCGCTTCCTGGAGGTGGGGCCGAACGGCGAACTGACCGCTCTCGCCCGCCGCAGCGTCGCCTCCCATGGTGAGCCGGGGCGGGCAGTGCTCCTCGTCGGCTCCCAGGGTGACGACGGCACGGCCGAAGCGCACTCGCTGCTGACCGCGATCGGCACCCTGCACACCGACGGCGTACCAGTGCGTTGGTCCCCCGCGTTCGAGGGCCACCAGGCCCGCCGGGTGGACCTGCCCACCTCGCCCTTCCAGTATCAGCGGCACTGGCTGATACCGCCGGACCGGCGCACGCAGACGCCCGCCGGACCGGCAGCGGCCCATCCGCTGCTGGGCGCACCGGTCGAGCTGGCGACCGGTCCCGCGCAGTGGTTCGCGCGGGACTACACCACCACTCGCCCCGACGCTTCGCTGCTGGGACGGGTGCACGGCACCTGTGTGCTCTCCTCCGCCGCGCTGGTGGAGTGGGCGCTGGCAGCCGCCCGCCACGGCTCGGCCGATCCGAGCGCGCCCCGCACCCTGCGGGGTGTGGAACTGCACGACGTACTGGCCGTGCCCGACGGCGGGCCGCTGTGCCTGCAGACTCTGCGGGAGGCGTCCGACGACGGCGTCCTGGTGCGCGGTTTCGCCCGCACCGGCGGCGGATGGACGCAGCTGGTGAGCGTGTCGGCCGCCGGGCCGGCAGCACCGCCTCCCGCGGCCCCGGTCGACCTGGAGTCACTGCGGGCCGGTCTCCAACGGCAGGACGCCGATGCGTGGTACGCCCGCCTGTGGCGACAAGGCGTCGAGGACGACCGCGAGGCGGCAGCCGTCACCGAGCTGTGGTGCGGCAAGGACGACACCGTGGCGCTGGTCCGGTGCGGCGAATCCGGCCCGCAGGACCCGGCAGCCGACCGGTTGTCGTCTCCACCGGTCCTCAAGGCGGGGTTCACCCTTGCCGCCGCGTTCGGCGAGCGACGCACGATCCCCGTGTCGCTGGACCGGTTCACTGTCCATGAACCCCTCTCCGGCACGGTGTGGGTCCACGCCCGGCGGCTCGACGGCGGCCTCGTCACGGTCACGTTCCTGTCGGAAGCGGGACATCTGCTTGCGACCCTCGAAGGAGTCGGGCTACGCCCGGTCCGGGAAGAGGAGACCTCACTCCTTGCCACGGTCCCCCTGCGCCGGCACGACCTGGTCTGGCAGCCCCTGGACGACACCGCGCGCACCACCACCATGCCCGGTCCGAAGGGCAGTTGGCTGGTTTACGGCGCCGACGACGGCCAGGTCCGTAAGTGGCGGGCCCAGCTGGCGATGGACGGCATCCCCGCTCTCGCGATCGTCCCGGGCGACGGCACAGCCGGACAGGATGGCGACACCCTGTCGGTCTCCCTCGAACATCCGGACGCCGTCGAGCGCCTGTGGGCCGACCTACGGCGACGTGGTGTCTCCGTCGACGGCCTGCTGCTCCACTGCGGGACCATGGCGGTCGACGGTGCGGACGGGGAGCAACCCGGCGGGGCGGCATGGCAGTCGGGACGGGACTGCTTCTCGTTCCTGCAGCGTTTCCTGCGCGAGAACGCCGCACAGGCACCGAGGATCGTTCTGTGCTCCACCGGAGCGGCGGCGCCTGTGCCGTTGGACGCAGCCCCGCCGAGTGCGCCGCAGACGCTGATCACGGCCCTGGCCAGGACCGTCATCTGGGAGTATCCCCACCTCGCGGGCGTCCAGGTCGACCTTGAGCCGGGAGCGGAACCACCGGCGGCCGGCGTGGTGGTCCGGCGCGCGGCGGGCCTGGCGGGCTCCGGCCATCTCGCGGTGCGAGCTGACCGCTGGTACGAGGCCCGGATCCAGGAGAGCCCTCTTCCCGAGAGCGGCGAAGGCACCGTCAAGGTCCGGGAGGATGCCACCTATCTTGTCCTGGGCGGCAAGCGGGGCACCGACGCTTCGGCGGTCGTCGACTGGCTCGCCGAGCGGGGAGCCCGGTCGGTGGTCATGGCCGGCTGTGAACGGGGCGCGCAGACCGGCGATGCCGTGCGATGCGTCGAGTACGCCGACGGCGACTTCAGCGACCCGGTAGCGGTCACGGCTCTCCTGGAGCGCATCGACCGAGACCTCCCGCCGCTGCGTGGCGTCATCCACCTCGCCGATGCGGTGCCGGACGCCCCGCTGGACGCCTGGGACTGGGACGGCTTCAGTGCGGCACTGAGCCGCGCGCTGGGGGCACCCTGGCACTTCCACCGGCACACACGGGAACTCGACTTCTTCGTCCTGTCCTCCGCGATCACCGCGCTGCCCGGCCGCAGCGGTCAGGCGGTCGCGACGGCGGCCGACGCCTTCTTCGAGGCGCTGGCCCGTCACCGCCGCCACGCGGGCCTGTCCGCGGTGAGCGTCGCCTGGGGGCCCTGGCAGGGGGCGGAGCAACCGGAGACAGGCTCGCTGCAGGAGTCGGGCATCCACCCGGCACCGGTCGCCTCGGCGCTGGACGCGCTGGGCCAGGTGCTGGCCGGCTCCGCACCACGCATCGGCTTGGCCCGCGTGGTCTGGCAGCGGTATCTCGCCGCGGCCGGCCGCAGCCAGCGGTACGCGCCGCTCGAAGCAGCGGCGTCGGACGAGCGTGAGCAGACCGTGGGATTCGGCCAGCGCCGATGACATCCACGGACCGGGTACACGAGTAGGACGACGAAGAGTCCGGTGCCCCGCTTCCCGTGAGAGGAAGCGGGGCACCGGACTCCTGTCGCGCCGGGGGTCAGACGCCGAGCGTGGCACCACCGTCGACGGTGAGGTGCTGCATCGTGATGTGACCCGCCTGGTCGGAGAGGAGGAACACCACCGCATCGGCGATATCGGAGGGGCGGGCGAATTTCCGTAGCGGAATACCCACCTTGTATGCCTCGGCCTGACCGTCCAGCGTCTTCTTCGGGCCGCTCTCGTCACGCCACAAAGACCTGAGCATCGGGGTGTCGGTGGAACCCGGTGCCACCAGGTTGCAGCGGATTCCGTACTGGGCGACCTCAAGTCCCAGGCACTTGGTGAACATCATCGCCGCGGCCTTGGATGCGGAGTAGGCGGCCATGTCCGTACGGGCCGTTCCGGCCGCGTTCGAGGCAACGGTGACAATGGCTCCCGAGGAACGGGGCACCATACGATTGACCACCGCACGGGACATCAGAAAAACTCCGGTCGTATTGACGGCGAAGGTGGTGTGCCAGTCCTCGTCGGTGAGCTTCCTGGCCTCACCGAGGCGCAGCACGCCGGCGGCGTTGACCAGATACCGCGCCGGGCCGAGCCGCCCCTCCACCTCCTCGACCAGGGACTCGACCTGCTCGGCACACGTGACGTCGGCACTGAAGGCGTGGGCGCCGAGCCCGTCCGCCTGCAGTTTCGTCGCCTTTTCCCGTACCGCGTCCGGGTCCCGGTCCACGGCTGCCACCACCGCCCCGTTTTCAGCCAGCGCACGCACCACGGCCGCGCCTATCCCACCCGCGGCCCCGGTGACCACCGCGATTTCGCCTTGCATCGTGAGCTCTCCCCCTTGTGACGGTTATGAAGAACCAGGTGAAGCTTTCCTCGGATACGCCATCAATGCGTTTTCCAGCCTCTCAAGAACGCTTCTGCGCCGACACCCGTAACCCACCCCTATGAGGCTCGGAACGGAAACGCTAGGGGCCCGGTAGGGGCTGACGCGCCACCGTGCGTCTCCGTAGCATCGGACAGCCACTGCTACGCGTTGACAAATTTCCCGCCCCTGGCATTCCACGTTCCCGGCACTATCCCAACGGAGGGAATAGATGAGCAGCGATTCCGACAAGGGATCGACACCCGCCCGTGCGGTTGAGCCCACCATCGCCATCGTGGGTGTGGGATGCCGCTTCCCAGGAGACGTACGAACCCTGGATTCGTTCGGGCGCCTTCTGACCTCCGCCGCCGATGTCTTCACCGAGGTGCCGGAGGACCGCTGGGGGCGGCAGTACAGCGAACCCTCCGGCGGACCGGGGACCATCTCGAACGGCATGGGCGCCTTCCTCGTCGACATCGATCGCTTCGACGCCCCCTTCTTCGGGGTGAGTCCCCGTGAGGCGAGCCTCCTCGACCCTCAGCAGCGTCTCGTCCTGGAGGTGGCCTGGGAGGCGATGAGCGACTCCGGGCGGCCCCGTGACGGTTGGCGCGGCTCCCGCACCGCGGTCATGTTCGGGCTGCTCGCCAAGGACTACGAGCTCCTGCACGCAAGGACGCTCGGCATCCGGGAGATCGGCCAGCATCACGTCGGAGGACTGGAGTTCAGCTTCGCGGCGGGCCGGCTCGCCTACACCTTCGATCTGAACGGTCCGGTGTCCACCGTCAACTCCGCCTGCTCGTCCTCGCTTCTCGCGGTGCACCAGGCATGCCAGAGCCTGCGCGCCGGTGACTGCGACACGGCCGTCGCCGGCGGCGTCAGTCTGCTCATCACGCCGGACATCAGCGTCTTCCTCAGCCGCGTCGGCGCGATCTCCCCGTCGGGGCGGTGCCGCCCGTTCGACGCCTCGGCGGACGGTATCGTGCGCGGCGAAGGCGCCGGCGTCGTGGTACTCAAGCGCCTTGCCGACGCCGTGGCCGACCGGGACCGGATCTACGCCGTCATCCGCGGCTCGGCGGCCAACAACGACGGAACGAGCATGGGACTGACCGTCCCCAACTCGCTCGCCCAGACAGCGCTGTTGGAGATGGCGCTGCGGCGGTCCGGCCTCTCCCCGGCCGATGTGGACTACGTGGAGGCCCACGGCACGGGGACGGCGATCGGTGACGTCATCGAGGTGGACGCGATCGGCGAAGTGTACGCAAGGGGCCGCGACGCGTCCGATCCCATCCTTGTCGGTTCCCACAAGGCGCTGCTCGGACACATGGACGCGGCGGCCGGGATCGGCGGTCTGCTCAAGACCGCCTGGGTGGTCGGCTCGGGAACGATCCCGCGGCAGCCCCAAGTGGACACCCTCAACCCGGGGGTGAACTGGCGGGGCGGTGCCGTCACGGTGCCGATGAGCCATGTCGGGATCGCCGACCGGGACCGGCCGCTGCGGGCCGGGGTGAGCGCCTTCGGGCTCAGTGGCACGAACGTGCATGTGATCGTCGAGGCCCCGCCCGCGGCGGCGTCGCCGTCGGCGCACGCTCCGGCCGCCACCCCCCATGTGCTGCTCGCATCGGCCACCAGCCCAGCGGGACTCGCCGAACAGGTCGTCGGCATACGGGAGTTGGCTTCCAGCACGGACGACAGCGCTCTCGCCGACCTCGCCGCGTCGACAACGACCCGGCGTACGCACGAGACGCATCGCTACGCCGTGGTCGCCACCGGCCGGCAGGACGTCCTCGATGCCCTGGAGGATCCCGAGGAGCCGCAGGACGGCGCGTATACGGGTGTGGTGCTCGACCCCGAGTGCGCGCCGGAGCCGGTCTTCGTCTACTCCGGCCAGGGCGGCCAGTGGCCGGGGATGGCCATGGACCTGTACGACAGCGACCCGGTGGTCCGCGACGCGCTCGACGAGTGCGCCGAGTTGATCCGCGCCGAGGCCGGCTGGTCGTTGGTCGACGAGATCCGCACCGCTGATCCGGAGGCCGGCCTGCACAAGACCGAGATCGTCCAGCCGGCCATCTTCGCGGTGCAGGTCGCCCTGACTCGGTGGCTCGCCTCGAAGGGCGTGGTACCGGGTGCGATCGTGGGACACAGCCTCGGCGAGGTCGCCGCGGCACACGCCGCGGGGGCGCTGGCCCTGCCGGACGCGACCCAGCTGATCGTGCGCCGCTCCGAGACGCTGGGCCTGGCCTCCGGGTGGGGTCTGATGTTCGCGGTCACGGGAGACGAACCGAGCGTCCTCGGCGTTCTGGCCGAAGTCGGCCTGCCCGTCACCGTCGTGGCGGTGAACGGCCCCGGATCGCTCGTCATCGCCGGCAGTGCCGCGGACGTCACGGAAGCCGCGCGGGTCCTTCAGGCGCGGAACATGCGCTGCCGGCAACTGCGGGTCGACGCTCCCGCACACAGCCCCCTCATCGCGGACCTGGGACCGCAGCTCGAATCTGCGCTCGGCGGTCTCTCCGCGGCCCCTCCCGGCATTCGCATGCTGTCGACCGTGGACCCCGAAGCCGACACGACGGTCTATGACGCGGCCTACTGGGCACGGAACTTCACCAGCCCGGTACGCCTGTGGCCGGCCATCGACCGAGTGCTCGCCGAGGAGGACCATCCGCTCGTCGAGATCGGCCCGCACCCCGTCCTGGTCCCCTCGCTCACCGAAGCACAACGGCACCGCGAGCGACAGGCTCCGGCGCTTCCGGTGCTCAGCAGGTACGAGCCGGGGCAGGTCACCGCATACAAGGCCCTGGCCCGCCTGCACGTGGCCGGCGCCACGGTGCGCTGGGAGGAGGCCACCGGTCGTCCGGGCCGGTACCGCACACTGCCCGTTCCCTCATGGGGCGGCGACCGCTACTGGTTGCCCGGCGTGGAGCGCGGCCGGCAGGGCGTCACCGAGCCGCGGTCGGTGCGGACGGCCGACGAGGCGAGCGTCGCGCAGCCCGCCCGGATCCGGCTCAGTCTGCTCGACGCGGACGGCCGGGTCACCGGCGAGATGTACGCGGAGTCCCCCGGCCCCGTGCCCCCGGCCCCGTCGGGTCCGTCGGCCCCGTCAGGTCCGTCGGGTTCCCCGGAGCGGGATGCCCTCCCCCACCAGTCGACCGCGAAGACTCCGGGACCGTCGCCGACAAGCCACTCCAAGGCACTGACGGAGCTGGTGACCACGGCGGTCCGCGAACTGCTCGGACTGCCGGCAGGACACCCCGTTGCACGCCGCCGCGGCCTGTTCGAGCAGGGGCTCGACTCCCTGACGGCGGCGGGCCTGCGTACCCGGCTCGAACAGGAACTGGACGTGAAGCTGCCGACTACCGTGGTGTTCGAGCGGCCGACCATCGCCGCGCTGGCGGATTACCTCGCCGAGGTGGCCCCGCTCGGCTCCCATGCCACCACGGCACCGGCCGACCAGCCGGTGCCCGCCGACACGAGCCGGAGCGCGGAATCACGGGTCGGTGAAGCGGTGGAGGACACCGACCGGGGCGAGGACGGCATCGCGGTCATCGGCGTGAGCTGCCGCGTGCCCGCCGCCTCGTCACCGGGTGAGTTCTGGAACCTGCTGTGCGGCAGGGCGAGCACGGCAGCCGACTTCCCCCCGGACCGGCACAGGGATCCCATCTGGGCGGAGCTGGGCGAAGCCATCCCCATGCGCGGCTCCTATCTGGATGACATCGCCGACTTCGACGCTCCGTTCTTCCGGATCTCGCCCAGGGAGGCCAAACTGCTCGACCCGCAGCAACGCCTCTTCCTGGAGACCGCCTGGGAGGCCCTGGAGGACGCCGGCTGCCCGGCGCACACGCTCGAAGGGCGGCGGGTGGGCGTCTACGCCGGTCTGTCGATGGTGGATTACCAGTACCTGGTCGCACGCGAGATGGAGAGTTCCCGGCTGAACCTCTACCACGGCACCGGTACCTCCTTCGCCGCACTGGCCGGCCGGCTCTCCTACATTCTCGGGCTGCGCGGCCCCAGCATGACGGTCGACACCGCGTGCTCCGCCTCGCTGACCGCCGTCCATCTGGCCTGCCAGGCGCTGCGATCCGGTGACTGCCAGGTCGCGGTGGTCGGCGGCGCGAGCGCCATCGTCGCGCCCAGCCCGCTGCTGGCGTCGATGGCCGCGAGCGGGGCCCTGGCGCCCGACGGCCGGTGCAAGGCCTTCGACGAGAGCGCAGACGGGTTCGGCTGCGGTGAGGGTGCGGTAGTGCTGGTCCTCAAGCCGGTATCGGCCGCGCTGCGCGACGGTGACCGCGTCTACGCCGTGCTCCGAGGCAGCGCCGTCAACCAGGACGGCGCGACCGGCGGGCTGACCGTGCCCAATCCCGCGTCCCAAGTGGACGTGGTCCGGCAGGCGGTCGAGCGGGCCGGCTGGGCTCCGCACGAGGTCGACTACGTCGAGACGCACGGGACGGGGACGCCGCTCGGGGACCCGATCGAGGTCCACGCGCTGGCCGAATCACTGGGATCCGGCCGGGACCCGGACCACCCTCTCCTGATCGGGTCCGCCAAGGCGAACGTCGGTCATCTCGGGGCGGCGGCCGGGGTGGTCGGTCTCCTCAAGGTCGTTCTCGCCCTCCACCACGACATGCTTCCACCCCATGTGGTCACCCAGCCGTCCAGCCGGATCGACTGGGAGCGGCTGCCCGTCAGGCTCGTGACGGAGTCCAGGCAGTGGCCGGAGCACGGTAGGCCCGCACGAGCCGGTGTGAGCGCGTTCGGGTTCAGCGGCAGCAACGCCCATGTCGTGGTGGAGCGGTTCGGTCCCGTTCCTGCGGCCCGCCCCGGCGCTCCGGCGCCATCCGAAGCGGAACGCCACGACCGGGTCCTGCTCGTCACGGCCGCCACCGCGAACGCGCTGCGGAACGTGTGCCGGCAGACGGCCGGTGAACTCACCGCCAGGCCGGAACGCGTTGACGACATCGTCTTCACCGCGACCCACCGGCGCTCGCTTCTCGACCATCGCCTCGCGGTCGTGGGACCGGACGCGGTGTCACTGGCCAAGGCACTGGAGCTGGCCGTGGCCGACCTGACCACTGCGGCAGCGCGGTACGGGCATGTCGAGAACGGCGAGGAGCGGACAGTAGCCTTCCGGTACGGCTCCGCACTGCCGTCCCGTGAGACCCTGCGCCACTGGGCGGCGTCCGCTCCCTCGTACGGCCGGAGCCTGGACGAGTTCACCCAGCTGCTGGTGGGTCTCACCGGATCGCCCGTCGACCCGTACGACGGCTCGCACCGGAACCTGCTGCCGGCGCTCGTCTTCTGCCACCAGGCCGCGGCGACCAACGCCCTGCGGGAGCTGGGGCTTTCCACACAGGCGAGCACCGGTGACGGCCCCGGAAGGTTCACCGCGGCGTGGGCGGCCGGACGGCTCACCGCGCCGGCGGCACTGCGCCTTCTCCTCGACGAAGGCTCCGCCTCCTCCCTCGCCCTCACGGACGACGACGAGGACGCGGCAGCCGAATGCGATACGGCGGTGGAGGTTCTGCGGGACGGCGACACCCCTGCCCTGGTCGTGGCCGAGCTGTTCGCCGCCGGCTGCCGGCCCAACCTGCCCGAGCCGCTGGTTTCCTCCGCACGCGAGGTGGTCAGCCTTCCGAGCTACCCCTGGGAACACGTCCGGTATTGGTACCGCGAGTTCCCCGCCCCGCAGGCCACCGCCTGGATGCTGTCCGCGGACACCGAGGCGGAACTTCAGGCGCAGGCAGCGCGGTTGCTGGAATTCGTGGCGAACTCCTCGGCCGACGCGGCGGCGGTGGCCAGGACGCTGGCTGGACGGCCGGCGCTGCGGCACCGTCTGGCGGTGGTCGGCGGCGACCGCGAGGAGCTGCTGGCCGGTCTCCAGGCGTTCGCCGAGCGCGGTGAACTGACCGCGGGCGCGGTGTCCGGAGTGGCTTCGAGCACGGTCCGGCCGGTACTGGTCTTTCCCGGGCAGGGCTGGCAGTGGGCAGGGATGGGAGCGGAACTGCTTGAGTTCTCACCGGTGTTCGCCGATGTGCTGGCGGAGTGTTCCGCAGTGGTCGAGGAGTTGGCGGGATGGTCGGTCCTGGCGGTCCTGCGCGGTGAACCGGACGCCCCGTCACTGGACCGGGTGGATGTGGTCCAGCCGGTGATGTTCTCAGTGATGACCGGTCTGGCCCGGTTGTGGGAGTCGGCCGGGGTCGTTCCGGCGGCGGTCGTCGGGCACTCCCAGGGGGAGATCGCGGCGGCGTGCGTGGCCGGAGTGCTGACGGTCCAGGATGCCACCCGGGTGGTGGTGGCCCGCTCGGCGGCGCTGGTGGAACTCGCCGGACAGGGCTCGATGCTCTCGGTGGCGGCCGGGGTGGAGCAGGTCACCGCGTTGCTGGAGCGCTGGCAGGGCCAGTTGTGGGTAGCCGCGGTCAACGGGCCGACGAGCACTGTTGTGGCCGGGCGGATCCAGGCGGCACAGGAGTTCATGAACTGCTGCCGGGAGGCGCGGGTGCGGGTGCGCCGGATCGAGGTGGACTACGCCTCACACACTCCGCAGGTCGAGGCGATCGGGGAGCGGATCCTGGCGGCGCTGGGCGAGATCGTGCCACGAAAGGACCGGGTTCCGCTGTATTCGACAGTGACCGGAGCGGTGGTGGACACAACGGCGATGGACGCGACGTACTGGCTGGAGAACCTCCGCAGTCCCGTCCGGTTCCAGGACGCCACCACCGCGTTGCTGGATGGCGGGTTCACCGTGTTCATCGAGTCCAGTGCCCACCCGGTGCTGACGATGGGGATCGGTGAGACCGCGGACACGCGCGATGCCGGGGACGCTGTGACCATCGTCGGAACCCTGCGCCGTGACGACGGCGGACCGCGCCGGCTGCTGACCCATGCCGCCCAGGTGTGGGCCGCCGGAGTCGAGGTGGGCTGGCCCGCCCTGCTGCCCGGCGACGCGAGCGAACAGCCCGTCGAGGTGCCGATCGATGCCACCGGCACTGCGCCCCACTCAGGCGTCGATCTGGAGGAGAAGCGTTTCTGGCGCGTCGTCGAGCAGGCCGACGCCGGGGAACTGGCAGATCTGCTGGGGCTTGAACGGGACACGGAGCGGGCCTCGCTGGAGACCGTGCTGCCGGTGCTCTCCGAGTGGTGGCAGCAGCGCCGTGAGACCTCCGTCGCCAACTCGTGGCGGTACCGGATCACATGGAAGCCGCTGGTGGCCGACACCGCGCAGGCCACGCTCTCCGGCACCTGGTTCGTCGCCGCGCCGGCCCATCTCGTCGACCACGACCACGTGACCGCCTGTATGCAGTGGATCGGCGAGCACGGCGGCAAGGCCGTGCTTCTTGCCGCCGACATCGTGGACGGCGACCAGTCCGACCTCGTCAACGCATTCACGACCTGCGGCGACCAGCCCATCAGCGGGGTCCTGTCCCTGCTCGCGCTGGACGAGTCGCCGTACCCGGACCACCCGGTCATACCGGCCGGACTCATCGCCACGGTAAGGCTCATGCAGGCCATGGAGGCGGCATCGTGTGACGCACGGCTGTGGTCGGCGACGTGCGGTGCGGTCTCGACGGCGTCCGGGGACGTCGTGTCCCACCCCGTCCAAGCGCACCTGTGGGGTCTCAACCGCGTAGCCGGCCTGGAGAACCCGCGCCGCTTCGCCGGACTCGTCGATCTGCCGTCGACCCTGGACGGCACGACGGGAAGGCTGCTGTGCGCCGCGCTCGCGGGCATGGGGGACGAGGACCAGGTGGCCCTGCGCGGCACAGGCGTCCTCGCCCGTCGGCTGGTCCCGGCTCCCCTCCCCGACACCCCGCCCGGCGCCCGCTGGCGGCCCGCCGGCACCACCTTGATCACCGGAGGCACCGGGGCCCTCGGCAGCCATGTCGCCCGCTGGCTCTCCCGTAAGAAGGGGCACGTCCTGCTGGTGAGCAGGACGGGGCCCGAAGCCCCGGGAGCGGCGGAACTGCGCGAAGAACTCACCGCTTTGGGTGCCGCGTCCGTCACCATCACCGCCTGCGACATCGCGGACAAGGACGCCCTCGCCCGCGTCCTGGCGGACATCCCCGCCGAACGGCCGCTCACCGCCGTGATCCACACGGCCGGCGTGGTGGACGACGGGCCGGTGAACGAGATGACGGCCGCGCAGCTGGAGCAGGTGCTGCTGCCGAAGACGCGGGCCGTCGAGAACCTCCACGAGCTCACCCAGGGCCACGACCTGTCGGCCTTCGTGCTCTACTCCTCGGCCGGAAACCTGATTCCCAACGTCGGCCAGGGTGCCTATGCGGCGGGCAACGCCTACCTGGACGCGTTCGCCGAGTACCGCCGCGCGACGGGCCGCACGGCAACCTCGATCGCGTGGGGAGCCTGGGCCGGCAAGGGCATGGCCGAGGAGCGGAGCTTCGTCGACTGGCTCAGCCTCGGCGGCATGGACCTGATGACACCGCACCTCGGGGTCATGGCCCTGCAGCAGGCTCTGGACCACGACGACACCACAGTGGCGATCGCCAACGTCGACTGGGACCGGTTCGCGGAACGCTTCAACGCCACCCGTCCGCACCCTCTGGTCTCCGAACTCCTCGGATCGAGGGGATCGGCGGAACCGGCCGGGCCGGCCGGGCCGACCCGGCTCTCCGAACTGCCGGAAGCTCAGCGAAAGAGCGAACTGCTCGACATCGTCTGCGCCGAACTGGCCGTCGTGCTCGGCTACTCGGGCGCCGGGAGCATCGACACCGACGCGGCGTTCAAGGAACTCGGCATCGACTCTGTCACCGCGATCGAGCTGCGGAACCGGATCGTCACGGTTACCGGGCTCCGGTTCTCGCCCATCTCGGTCTTCGATCACCCCACCATCGAGGCGCTGACCGAACATCTCCTCGGCCAACTTCCCGAGTCGACGCAGGAGAAGCAGCAAAAACAGGCAGTGCCCGAACCGACGGCCGCATCCGGGCAAGCAGATCGAAGCCAGATCGACTCGATGGCAGTCGAGGACCTCGTGCGCATGGCGCGCGGTGCAAACGGTTCCTGACCGGTAGCGGGCAAGAGCGGAGTTTTCATCATGGCAATGTCGCATCAAGAGATCGTCGAAGCGCTGCGGGCGTCGTTGAAGGAGACGGAGCGGCTGCAGGGGGAGAACCGCCGGATGGCCGAGGCGGCACGTGAGCCGATCGCG
>NZ_MQUS01000060.1:23404-23904 GCF_001953885.1 Streptomyces sp. IMTB 2501
CGGTTGCTGCTGGAGGTGTCCTGGGAGGTCCTGGAACGCGCGGGACTCGACCCCACCGCATTGAGGGGCAGCCGGACCGGCGTGTTCGTCGGCGCTTCGACGTCTGCGTATCTCCCGGACCTGGAACGGGTGCCGCAGAATGTGGACGGCCATGCCCTGACCGGCAATCTCGCGAGTGTGCTGTCGGGCCGGGTGTCGTATTCGTTCGGTTTCGAGGGGCCTGCGGTGTCGGTGGACACGGCGTGCTCGTCATCGCTGGTCGCGCTGCACCTGGCGGTCCAGGCGCTACGGCAGGGCGAGTGCGAGCTGGCGCTGGCCGGTGGTGTGACTGTGCTGGCCGGCCATGTGGCATTCACCGAGTTCTCCCGGCAGCGGGGCCTCGCGGCCGACGGACGCTGCAAGCCGTTCAGCGCCGCGGCAGACGGCTTCAGCGCCGGCGAAGGCATCGGCCTAATCGCGTTGGAGCGGTTGTCGGATGCTCGTCGGTTGGGGCATCGGGT
>NZ_MQUS01000043.1 GCF_001953885.1 Streptomyces sp. IMTB 2501
CCTGCGCCAAGGTCAGCCCCTACAAGACGGTCAACCTCAACGGCATCTCCATGACCCCCTCCCAGGCCTACGCGGCAGCACGCGGCAAACCCGACTCCGACGCCTGACCGGGTACGCCGGTCGTGCGGTTGCGCAGAGCCGCGCACGAGGGTGGGGCGGGCGCGATGCTTCACACGGCTGCTCCCGCGGTCGGAGGCAGCGGCCCACGCGTCAGGGGCTGGCGACGTCGAAGCCGTACCGCAGGGGCTCGGTGGTGACGGTGTAGTCCCTGCGGTACAGGTACACCGCGTCGGCGCGCACGCCGCCGGGCGGTGCGGCCTCGATCCGGCAGGGGTATGTCACCTGGATCACGCGCGGCCGGTCGGAGACCTTCAACCGCAGCCCTTGCGCCGGTCCTCCGTCGAGCACGGCGGTCTCCCAGCCCCTCACTTCGGTAGTCTCCACGGCCGATATTTTAAGGGTTGCGCAAGTATTCGAGGCCGTGAGTCAGGTCACTGGTACGTCCGGCCTCGGGGCGCTGCCGTCGTCGGCCGCCTGTCAGTCCACCCGGCGGGACATGAAGAGTGCCCGTTCGCCCGCCGACTCCGTGCCGTCGTAGAGCGTGGTGTCCAGCCCGCAGAAGCCGAAGCCCATGCGCAGATAGGCGCGGACGGCGGGAGCGTTGATGTTGCTGACCTCCAGCCACACATGAACGGCCCCGTGCTCCCGCGCGAAGTCGAAGGCGTGCCGCATCAGGCCCGATCCGATGCCCCTGCCCCGCCACGGCGGTGCCACCTCGATGTCGCGGATGGTCACGCGCGCGTTCCAGGGCGCGAACGAGGCCTGGAGGAACCCGCACAGCTCGTCGCCGGAGACGGCGACCACCGTATGCGTCGGCTCCGCGTCGCCGTCGTCGTCATCTTCGGGTTCATCCGGGAAGGTCTTGTGGAGGGGTGTGTCCAGCGCGGTCTGCCGGATCGTGAACATCCCGTCCGCCGCGGTCACTTCGAACACCGAGTCCGTGGTGAAGGACCCGTCGATCTCCGTGATGGCCGCGAAGTCCTCGGCCCGTGCGGGCCGGTAGGCGACGGTCCCAGCCTCGCCGGGAACCGCCGCGTCGTCTCCCGTCGTCCTCATGGCTCGACCCTACAAAGAGCGCTGGAAGGGGCCGCGTATGGCAGCCCGTTGCGTGATTCTCGACATCGGCGGGAACGCGTCGGCGCCCGGCTCGGCCTCGAAGCTCCCCGGGTCGAGTCCTTCACGGCCGGCCTGTGGGCCGAGGACCTCGGCGCACCGAACGAGGAACTGTTCGCGCACGTACGGGGATTGAGGTGGGGCTGACGGCTCGGCATCCTCGGCAGCAGCTTTGTGGTCGCCCGTGAGCGGGAGTCGGCGGCGTGTCTACGCGGGCCGCTGGGAGGCCGCCGCCTCGGGGCGCAGATCGGACAGGGTGAGCAGGTGGGCCGGCGGATAGGGCAGGACGATGCGGGAGGTCACCCCGAGCTCGGGGCCCACATGGAGCAGTTCGCCGGGCTCCATGAGCTGCCAGTGCGGGCTCTCGTCCATGCGCTCGCTGGCCACGATGACGGACGGAACATCGCCCAGATGCGCCGAGCGCACGCGCAGCCGACCGCCCCGGCCGGTGTGGTCCAGATGCCGCGATCCCTGGTGGCCTCCGGCAGGTCGCCGCAGCACATACAGCTCATGGGTGGCGGGATAGCGCAGGGCCCACAGCTCCCGAGTGGTGACGAGGATGACGTTCAGGGCGTACAGGGGCAGGTTCGCGGCGACCCACCGCGCCGCGGCGACGAGGCCGGCCGACACGTCCCCACCGTGCGCCGCGGTCTCCCGCGTCGCCAGCGCGAAGAAGCGCTCGGAGTCGGTGTCGCCGCGCACCAGCGAGCCGTCCTCGCCCAGATGGCGGTCGAGCGCCTCCAGCCCCTCGATCACACCGTTGTGCGCGAACAGGCGCCCGTGCTGCTCGAAGGGGTGCGTGTTGCGCAGTTCCAGGCCGCCGGTGGACGCGTACCGGATGTGCGCGAGGAAGGTGGCCGACTCCACCTCGCGGGACTCCTGGGCGAAGGCGCGGTCCTCGTAGGCCGCGATCGGAGCCTTGTGCACCTCCGGTGTGCCGTCCGCGTCGTAGTACCCGAGCCCGGTGCCGTCGGGTTCGCGGTGGCTCTGCGCGCTGAGACTGTCGGGGGCGTCCAGCAGCCAGAACGTGGCGTGCGTGCGGAGCGGGGAGCTGATCAGCCCGAACAGCCGGCACACGGCAACCTCCTCGTCACCCGTCTTCCGGGCGGGCCCCGTCCCCGGGCACCCGGACGACCATCGTCCCGCGCGACGCCCGTTCCCGCACCCGGCGCAACCGACGGCATCCGGCCGCGCACCCGGAGCCGGGTACGGCATCCGGCCCCGCCACGGACCTTCTCAACCGGCCGGTCGCAGCACCGAGTCGAGTGCTCCGTCGATCGTCGGGTGGGCGAAGGCGAACCCCGCCTTGTGCAGGGCGGCCGGTACGACGCGTGCGCTGCACGTGATGCTCGCGGCGAACTCGCCGAGCGCCGCACGCAGGGCGAAGCCGGGCACGGCGGCGAACGCCGGGCGGTGCAGGGCGCGGCTCAGCGCCCGGGTCACCTCGCGGTTGCTGAGCGGCTCGGGGGCCGTGAAGTTGACGGGCCCGGAGAGATCCTCGGTGTCGAGGGCGAAGCGGAGGGCCGCGATGTGGTCCGTCAGCGAGATGAACGGCCAGTACTGGTCACCGGAGCCGAGCCGGCCGCCCAGGCCCAGGCGGAACAGCGGGAAGAGACGCCCGAAGGCGCCTCCCCCGGCGGACACGACCAGGCCGGTGCGCGGGTGCACCACCCGGATACCGGCCTGCCGGGCCGGGTCGGCCGCCGCCTCCCAGTCGACACAGACGCGGGACAGGAAGTCGTGCCCGGCGGACTCGCTCTCGTCGACGGTCCGTTCGCCGGTGTCGCCGTAGTAGCCGGTCGCGGACGCGGACACCAGGACCCGCGGCGGGTCGGCCAAGGCGGCGCAGGCCCGCGCGATCGCGTCGGTGCCCCGTACCCGGCTGTCGTGGATCTCCTGCTTGTAGGCGGCGGTCCACCGCCTGTCGCCGACTCCCGCGCCGGCGAGGTGGACGACGGCGTCGACGCCGTCCAGCGCGCCGGGCGCGACCCGGCCCGCGACCGGGTCCCAGTGCGCGGACGCGCCGCCGTCGCGAGGAACGGTGGCGGACCGGTCGCGGACGAGGCGGACGACCTGGTGGCCGTCCGTGAGGAGAGAGCGGGTGAGGGCGGAGCCGATGAGTCCGGTGGACCCGGTGATCGCGACGCGCATCGCGTCCTCCCGAGGAGCTTCGTGCCGTAGCTGATTCAAATTTGAATCATGCGCGCACGATACACGCAGTGCTTGTAAGTTCAAGTAAAGGCCCCGCGCTATGTCGCCCACCTCTGCACCGATCCCCAGGCCGTCGACGACCTCGCGCAGGACACCTTCCTGCGCGCCGTCAGCAGCCTGCACCGCTTCGAGGGCCGCTCCTCGGCGCGCGCCTGGCTGCTGTCCATCGCACGCCGCGCGGTGATCGACAGCTACCGGCACGCCGCCGCACGGCCCCGCCTGTCCGACGTCCCCGACTGGCAGCTGGCGGTGGAGTCGGCCCAGCCGCGGGGCCTGCCCGGATTCGACGACGGCGTCGCCCTGCTGGACCTGCTGGCCTGTCTGCCGGACGAGCGCCGGGAGGCGTTCGTCCTCACCCAGTTGCTCGGCCTGCCCTATGCGGAGGCCGCCGAGGTCAGCGCCTGTCCCATCGGCACGGTCCGCTCCCGAGTGGCCCGGGCCCGGGCGACGTTGATGGACCTGCTCGACGGTGGGGACACCTCCCACGCCCTTTGGGCAGTGGGGGAGGAGCGGCCCGCCGCCGGCGGCCTGAGCCGTCCGGAGGGTGACGCCCGTCGGCACGCGACGCCCGTCGTACGCGACCGGCGCCACCCTCCGAGCCGGATCACCAGCGCCCGGGAACTCCCGGCACGTCCGCCCCCACTACTGGACCGGGTGACGGAGGTTCACCCGTGTACCGAGTGGATCCGGGAGTTGTGCGATGCGTTCTGGTGTGTGGGGCGGTACGACGGCGTCGTACTGGGTGCCCTGCTGGTGACGGGCTGCGGCGGCGGTGCGAAGGAGGACGCCGCGGACGACAGCCCGGGGACGGCCGGATCCGGTGCCCACCCGGTGACCGTGACCGACTGCGCCGGCGCAGCGACCACCTTTGCCAAGGCCTCGAAGAGGATCGTCACCAGCAATGCCGCGGGCCTGGAGCTGCTGTTGCGCCTGGGTGCGGGGGACCGGTGATCGGCACCGGGTTCCCGCCCGGCAAGGGCACGCTGCCGGGCGCCCTCGACGCGCAGGCCCGGAAGGTCACGGTGCTCAGCCGGAGCGTCATCCCGAAGGAGAAGCTGCTCGGCTCCGGCGCCGACCTCTACCTCGACACGTTCGCCGCGATGGGCGGCATGGGCGGCATGGGCGGCATGGGCGGCGGCGGGATGGGCGACGCGCCGACCGAGGACGAGTTCAAGGCGGCCGGCATCAAGCACGTCTACCTGAAGTCCACCGCCTGTGCCGCGCGGAGCAAGAAGCGGGTCACCGACCTGTCGGGCGTCGAGTCGGACATCACCGCCCTCGGCGCGGTCACCGGCACGAGCGCGCGGGCCAGGGAACTCGTCGCCGGGATGCGGAAGAAGGCCGACGCGGTGCGGAAGGCGATCGGCGGTGCCGCGCGCAGCGCCCGTCCGACGTACTTCTTCTTCGACTACGACGCCGGTACCAAGCAGCCCACCGTCGTCTGCGACCGACAGATCGCCAACGCCGTGATCAACCTCGCGGGCGCCCGCAACGTCTTCGCCGACTGCGCCGGTGACTACCGGCAGGCCGGCTGGGAGGACGTCATCGCCAAGAACCCCGACTGGATCCAGCTCGGTGTGCGCGACCGGGGCAGCGCCGCGGCGAACGAGAAGGCGTTCGACGAGGCCGAACAGTGGCTCAAGGCCACGCCGGCCACCAAGGGTCTCAAGGCCGTCAGGGAAGGTCAGTTCCTGCGGATCGGATCCGAGCGGACCACCATCGCCGGCGTCGAGAACGCCGACACCGTCCGGGAGATCGCCCGCACCCTCCACCCCGGCAAGGTCGACCAGCCGTGCGCCCCGCTCTGTCACAGCGCGAGGACGCGGCCGCCGCCGACGGCGCGCGAACACTGCCCGCCGGGCCGTTGCTGCTGGTCCTGACTGTCGTCCTGCTCGTGGCCCTCATGGCGGCCGTGGCCTCGGGGTCTACGTCCGTCCCGCCCGCCGAGGTGTGGCACGTGATCGGCCGCAGACTGTCCGGTGACGCACCCCGTCCCGGCACCGACGACCTGATCGTCTGGCAGCTCCGTGTGCCCCGCGCCCTGCTCGCCGCGCCCGTCGGCGCGGGCCTCGGCCTCGCGGGTACGGCGGTGCAGGCGCTGGTGCGCAATCCGCTCGCCGATCCCTGCCTGCTGGGCGTCTCCAACGGCGCCTCGCTCGGCGCCGTCGCGGCCCTCGTGCTCGGCCTCGGCACCGGTGGCGCACTGGGCCTCGGCCTGTCCGCAGCGGCCTTCGCCGGAGCGCTGGCCACTTATGCCCTGGTGTGGGCGGTGGCCGCCCGGCGCGGCGGGTTCGCGGCGCTGCGCCTGGTGCTGGCCGGGGTCGCCATCGGCCAGTTCCTGTCCGGCTTCACCAGCTGTCTGGTGCTGCGGGCCGGGGACGAACAGCAGACCCACAGCGTGCTGTTCTGGCTCATGGGCAGCCTCGGCGGGGCGAACTGGGACCTCCTCGCGGTCCCGGCCGTCGCCGTCCCCGGCGCCTGGCTCTGCCTGCAGGCCCGCGCCCGTGGCCTGAACGCCCTGCTGATGGGCGACGAGACGGCGGCTGGCCTCGGCGTCGACGTCGGCCGGCTGCGCCGCGAACTGTTCGCGGTGACCAGCGTGCTCACCGGCGTCCTGGTCGCCGTCTCCGGGGCGATCGCGTTCGTCGCGCTGATGGTGCCGCACGTCTGCCGGCTGCTGGTCGGCGGCGACCACCGGCGGCTGCTGCCCGTCTCGGCGCCGGCCGGTGCCGTGCTGCTCGTGGTGGTCGACATCGTCTGCCGTACGGCCATGGAGACGCAGGAGCTGCCGGTCGGGGTGGTTACCTCCCTGCTCGGAGCTCCGGCGCTGCTGTATCTGCCGGACCGGCGCCTGGGGAGCGACAGTTGAGGATCGAGATCGAGGACCTGTGGGTGGCGTACGCGGGCCGTACGGTCGTGGCGGGCGCGCGCATCTGGTGGCGGCCGAGGGCGAGATCACGGGCCTCGTCGGCCCGAACGGCAGCGGCAAGTCCACCCTGCTGCGCACGGTGTACCGGCACCTGAGACCGGCCGCAGGCCGGGTCCTGCTGGCCGGGACCGACCTCCGCGAGCTGTCTCCGGCCCGTTCCGTCCGGCATGTCGCCGCGCTGCCCCAAGAGCGCGGCAGCGACTTCGAACTGACGGTGCGTGAAGTGGTCGCCATGGGGCGCACACCGTACAAGCGGGCGTTCGCGGGCGAGGACGCCACCGACCGGGACGTCGTCGCCCGCGCGCTCGCCGACGTCGGCATGGACGGGCAGGCCGGACGCCGCTTCACCGCCCTCTCCGGCGGCGAACGCCAACTCGAGTGGATCCCGGCGGTCCTCGGCCGCGGTACCCCTCACCTGCCGGCCGGCTACGACCGCCGCCTCTGACGAGGTCCCGGCCCGGGGCCGCTGTGCCCCTGCACACACATCTGCACGCTCCCCGGAGGCCCGTAGGCCACTGGCGACCGCGCCGGACACACACATCACGAGCACGAGCGCCGCCATCCTGGGCCTGCTCCTGCCCCACCACCGCACGGCCGAACCGGCGGCCCCCGCACCCCTGACGGCGTTCCCGCACCAGCTGCGCCGCATCGCCGACTTCGTACGCCGCGGCGCCCCGGTTGTCTTCACCCTCCCCGGCTTCCCCTGCAAGTCCCCCAACCCGGCCAAGGTGCTGGGTCACCTGCCCGACCAGGGCGAACGACTCTCGCTCGGCTTCCTGCACCGGCTCTGCACCGACATCGAGCGCATCCACCCGCCCGGCGCCCGCATCGTCATCTGCTCCGACGGACACGTCTTCGGCGACGTCATCCACGTCCCCGACCCTCACATCGACGCCTACGCCGACGAACTGCGCGGCCTCATCACCGGCCTGGGCCTCACCAGTCTGTCCGTCTTCGACCTGCGCGACGTGCTGGGCGATCTGCCGTACGACAGGAAACGCGCCCACATCCACCGGCACCACGCCCCCAGCGTCGAGGACACCGCCGACCTCCCGGGCACCCGCTCCGCCCTCCAACGCGCGTGCCGGCAGCGGGCGTACGGCGTCCTGCAGCGCAGCCGCGCCTGGGGCGCCCTGATCGCCGAGCACCATCCGGCGGCCGTACGGCTGTCCATCCACCCCCAGCCGATCGGCGCCGCGAAGTTCGGCATCCGTCTCCTGGACGCACCGGATGCCTGGACCACCCCCTGGCACTCGGCTGCCCTGCAGCGCGCGGACGGAACCTGGACACTGATGCCGCGCGCCAGAGCCGCACAGCTGGGTCGGCTGGTGACGGCCGACGGCAGGCCGAGCCACTTCCGTCAGGGGTGAACCGGCCGGGAGCGGGGGCCGGCGGACCCAAACGGGCGAAACTGGAGGGCTCCGCCCGGCTCAGGCCCGCCGCCCGGACGCCGCTTCCGCTGCCACAAGACCGCAGCGGCCCGCACGGGACAACCAGGCCCGCTGTACGAGGTCCAGGGCGGCCGGCTGCCAGGTGCGGTACCTGAAGCCGAACCCGGCCTCCCGCAGCCGACCCGGTACCACCCGGCGGCTCTTGAGCAGCAACTCCGTGTCCGAGCGCAGCGCCAACGCGCCCAGCTCCGCCATCCACCGCGTCGCCGGCAGCCCCACGGGAACGCCTCGGGCCGCGCGCAGCGCCCGCATGAAGTCCCGCTGGGGGAGCGGGCCGGGCGAGGCGAGGTTCACCGGCCCGTCGATGTCGTCCCGGTCGATCAGGAACTCCACCGCACGTACGAAGTCCTCGTCGTGGATCCAGGAGACGTACTGCGCACCGCCTGCGACCGGCCCGCCCAGGCCCAGCCGGGTCAGGCCCAGCAGGACGTCGAACACCCCGCCCCGGTCCGGGCTCATCACCATCGCCGAGCGCAGCGCCACCTTCCGCGTCTTCGGCGTCGACGCCTCGGCCTGCGCCCGTTCCCAGTTCTTCGCGATGTCAACGCTGTAGGCCCAGTAGTCCGGAACTCCGGTCTCCGAGCCGCCGATCACCCCCGTCGCCTCGTCGTTCGCGGCATCGAAGCGGTGGGCGTAGATCGTCGCCGTACTCATCTGCAGCCACACCCGCGGTGGGCGCGCGGCGGCGGCGATCGCCTCGCCGACCACCCGTGCCGAGTCCACCCGAGAATCCATCATGGCCCGCAGATTCTCGGCGGTGTAGCGGCAGGACACACTGCGTCCGGCCAGGTTGATCACGACATCGCTGCCGTCGACCACCTCGGCCCAGCGACCGAGCGTGGCCCCGTCCCAGCCGACCTCCCGCGCCCGCACTGGATGCCGGGTCAGCACAGTGACCTCATGACCGGCATGCGTCAGCGCACGGTCAAGAACCGTGCCGACCTGACCGGTTCCCCCGGGCAGAACTACCTTCATCGATCCCCCTCGGTTCGGTGCGCACAGCGTAGCCTTAGATTTGAACGCGTTCAAAAGTGGGAGGATTTCCAGAGGCGTCTTCGACCCCGTGAAAGGACACGGATCCGCGATGAGCGACTGGCAGTGGGACGAGACCCTCTTCGAGGGCACGGCTCCCTACTACGAGCGGGGCCGACTGCCCTACGCCCCGGGGCTGGTGCCGCTGCTCGCCGAGGTGTTGGCAGCCGACGGGCAGGGGCGGCTGCTCGACGTGGGCTGTGGGCCGGGGACGGTCGGTGTCCCGCTGGCGCCACTGTTCCGGGAGGTCGTCGGGGTCGACCCGGATGCCGGGATGATCGCCGAAGCGGCGAGTCGGTCCACCGCCGCGGGGCTCGGCGGCAGGACGCACTGGGTGCGGATGCGTGCCGAGGAACTCCCGGCCGGTCTCGGGCGGTTCGACGTGGCGGTGTTCGCCCAGTCATTCCACTGGACGGACCGTGAGCGGGTGGCGAAGACCGTGCGCGGCATGCTGCGTCCGGGTGGGGTGCTGGTGCACCTGTCGGATCTGAAGAACGAGTCCCGCACGGTCGACGGACTGCCGTACCCGGCGGTGCCCTACCGGGACATCCAGGAACTGGTCGAGCGCTACCTGGGGCCGGTCCGCCGCGCCGGACGGGGGCTGCTGCCGCAGGGGACGGCCGGCGGAGAGGCGGCGATCCTGGCCGACGCGGGCTTCCAGGGGCCGCAGCGGTATGTCGTCCCCGCCGGACAGGAACTGCGGCGCACGGTGGACGACATGGTGGCGTGGACCTTCTCGATGTCGTACTCGGCTCCCCACCTGTTCGGCCCCCACCGTGAGGCCTTCGAGACAGACCTGCGCCGCCTGCTCGCGCAGGCCTCACCGGTGGTCCTGTTCTCCGAACGGGCGCCCAGCACCGAGGTGTTCGTCTGGCCCGGCTGGAGTCCTGTCGGATCAGAACGTTCGCCGTTCTTGAGGGAGCCGCACCCGTGGGCAGGGCCCGCACACTCGCTCAGGTGTACCGGCACTTCGGTGAGGTCGACGCCGCCGGAACATCGCCGCTGTACGAGCGCGTCGCCGTCGCCCTGAGCGAGTCCGACGAGGCGCTGCGCGTCATCGAGGCGGCGCCGGCGCGCAAACGGCACCCCACGGTGATCCTCGCCGCGTTGCACGACCTGGCCCTCTCCGGACGCGCACCGGCGCTCGACACGCTGCTGCGCATGACCGACTCGGTCGTGGCCGTCGCCGTGCGCCGGCAGGCGCGGACCAGCGAGACCGGACGCTGCGCCGTGCTGTATCCGGCCGTCGCCGAGGCGGCGCGCCGGGTGGGCGCGCATACGGTGGGGCTGATCGACGTGGGCTGTTCGGCTGGGCTGAATCTCAACGTCGACCGCGTCGGCATCACGTACAGCAACGGACAAGCGCTGGGCGACCCGTCATCTCCCGTCCAGCTGTCGTCCTCGATCGCGGGAGACCGGCCCGTCCCGACGCGGGCGATGCCCGAGGTCGTCGCCCGGGTCGGCGTCGACCTCGATCCGGTCGACGTGACCGACGCGGATGACGTGCGACATGCCGTGCGTGGAACCACGGTAGAGGACTGACCCCTGGTGTCAATGGCGCCAGGGAGGCCGGGGTACCGGGCGGTTATTGACTGGACAACTCCCTTGTCGGCGACCAGCGTTGATGCAATGCAGCAGGAGAACATCTGGGACGCCGCCGTCGCCCGGCGCTACGACACGCCCGGCACCGGCATGTTCGCCCCCGAGGTGCTGGCGCCCACGGTGGAGCGCCTCGCCGAGCTGGCGGACGGCGGAGCGGCGCTGGAGTTCGCGATCGGGACCGGCCGGGTCGCCGTCCCGCTCGCCGGGCGAGGGGTGCCCGTCACCGGTGTCGAGCTGTCCGGGCCGATGGTCGAGCAACTGCGGACCAAGGCCGGTGAAGCCGCGATCCCCGTGGTCATGGGCGACATGGCGACCACCGTCGCCCCGGGGACGTACCGCCTCGTCTACCTCGTCTACAACACGATCTCCAACCTCCTCACGCAGGCCGAGCAGGTCGAGTGCTTCCGCAACGCCGCCCGCCACCTCGCACCCGGCGGCCGGTTCGTGATCGAGCTGTGGGTGCCCGAGCTGCGCACGCTGCCCCCGGGCACGTCGGCCACCGTGTGGCACTCCGACGCCGAGTACATCGGCCTGGACACCTACGACGTCCTCAACCAGCGTGTCGTATCCCACCACTTCCACTTCGACGGCACCGAGGAGGCCCGGCTGTACCGCAGCCCCCACCGCTACATCTGGCCCTCCGAACTCGATCTCATGGCCCAACTGGCCGGATTCGAGCGGGAGTCCAGGCACGCGGACTGGGCGGGTGCCGAGTTCACCGCCGAGTCCCGCTCCCATGTCTCGGTGTACCGGCTGCCGACGGCGCCGTAGCCGAGGAGAGAGACCTCCGGCCGCTCAGGAAGGCAGCCGGCGCAGCGCGTACAACGCCGCCCCCAGGTCGGCCAGGGCGACCGGGTCGGTGAGCGCGCGTCCGGTCACCTCCTCGATACGGCGCAGCCGGTAGCGCACGGTGTTGGGATGGACGAAGAGCCGCTCCGCGGCCTCGGCGGCCACCCCGCCCGAGGCGAACCAGTGCCCCAGGGTCTGCAGCAGCCGGGCGCGCTCCGCCGCGGGCAGTGCGAGAACCGGCCCGAGGGACACCTCGACCAGCCGGCTCGCCTCCGCCGGGGCCGCCGCGACCAGCATCGCCAGCGGGCTGTCGTCGAACCGGGTCACACCCGGCGCCTCGCCGGGCAGCCCGGCCAGCGCCAGCCGGGCGAACCGCAGCGCCTGCGGGGTGTCCCGCAGCGAGTCGAACCGCGGGCTGACGCCCACCCGGGCGCGCCGGCGGCGCAGCGCCCGCAGGCTCACCGTCTCCGCGTCCCGGTGCCCGAGCGAGACCAGGCCGATCTGCTGGTCCGGCAGCAGCCGCCACACCGACGCCACCCCATTGCGGCGCAGCGCCGCCTCGATGCCGGGCAGTGGCTCCTGGCCGGGATCCGGCACCGACGCCGCCACCACCGCATACGGGCCGCGCTCCGGCAGACCGAGCTGCCGGGCCGCCTCCCACGGCGTCGTACGGTCCGCGAGGGCGCCCGTGAAGAGGGCCTCGGCCAGCGCCGAGCGGCGGGCCTCGCGCTGCAGTGCCAGCTCCGCGCTCGCCTCGCGATAGGCGGCCGCCACCGCCTCCGCGTACCGGCCGAACAGGGCCCAGATCTCCGAGGAGCCGGCCACCAGCTCGGCGTCCGTCACCTCCGGATGCCTGCGCGCCTCGTCGACCATCTCCGACCAGAGCAGCTCGAACCCCACCCGGTAGGCGTGCAGGGTGTCCGCGAGCGGAACGCCCTGCACGGCGCGGAGCCGCCCGGTCTGCTGAGCGGCTCCCACGTCGGGTTCGGCGCCGTAGGCGAAGCGTCCCAGGAGCAGATCGGCGTTGTCCGTGCAGGAGTCCCTCAGCGACGCGAAGGGGATGAGCGAGTCGTCCGCGTACGACTCGACCTCCGCACGGATGCGTTCGGTCATCCGCTCACCCAGCTCCGGAAGGCGCGTACGCAGGGCCGCGCCCACATTCGACAGACTCATACCCCCAGCTTACGGCGCTTGTTTTGTCCCTGGGGACAACGCCGGCAGGGGTGAACTGTCGGCGCCACCATGGACCCCCGCCAGTGTGCACGCGACCATGCCCTGAGCGCCTGCGGCGGGACCCGTGAGCGCGGCGAGAGCATGCGTGCGAGGAGGCATACATGGCCAATCTGGCGGAATTCCTGGTGGAGACGGCGCGACGGCTGCCCGGGCGCCCGGCGCTGCGGCTCGGCACGGCGACCACCACCTATGCCGAACTGGACCGGCTGACCGCCCAGGCCGCGGCGCTGCTGCGCACCGAGGGCCTGCGCACCGGCGACCGGGTCGCCCTCATGCTCCCGAACGTCCCCGAGTTCGTCGTCCTGTACTACGGCGTGCTGCGCGCCGGCGGCATCGTGGTGCCGATGAACCCGCTGCTCAAGGAGCGCGAGACCGAGTACCACCTGCGGGACTCCGGCGCCGTGCTGCTCTTCGAGTGGCATCAGGCGCCCGGCGAGGGCGCCGCGGGCGCGGCCGCCGCCGGAGTACGGCATCTGGCGGTGGAACCGGCCGCCCTCGCCGCCGAACTGGCGCGTCTTGAACCGCAGTTCGAGGTGACCGCCGCAGCCGCGGACGACATCGCCGTACTGCTCTACACCTCGGGCACCACCGGCCGTCCCAAGGGCGCCGCGCTCACTCACGCCGGGATCCGCCACAACACCGAGGTCAACGTCACCGAGGTCCAGCGGCTGACCTCCGACGACGTGATCGTCGGCTGTCTGCCGCTCTTCCACATCTTCGGGCAGACCTGCACCATGAACGTCGCCGTCCACTGCGGGGCGTCCCTCACCCTCGTCCCCCGCTTCGAGCCGGGCGCGGTGCTCGACGCCATCGCCCGGGACAGGGCCACCGTCTTCGAGGGCGTCCCCACCATGTACGCCGCGCTCCTCCAGCACCCGGGCGCCGGTGACGTGTCCAGCCTCCGCCTGTGCATCTCGGGCGGCGCCTCCCTGCCGGTGGAGGTCCTGCACGGGTTCGAGCGGCGCTTCGGCTGCATGGTCCTGGAAGGCTTCGGCATGTCCGAGACCAGCCCGGTCGTCTCCTTCAACCACCCCGACCGCCCGCGCAGACCCGGCTCCGTCGGCACCCCCATCCGCGACGTCGAGGTCCGGCTGCTCGACGACACCGGCAGGGATGTCGCACCGGGCGAGGTCGGTGAACTCGCCGTGCGCGGGCCCAACTTGATGAAGGAGTACTGGCACCGCCCCGAGGAGACGGCCGCCACGATCCCGGACGGCTGGCTGCGCACCGGCGACATGGCGCGCCAGGACGAGGACGGCTATCTGTACATCGTCGACCGGAAGAAGGACCTCATCATCCGCGGCGGCTACAACGTCTACCCGCGCGAGATCGAGGAGGTGCTGCACGAGCATCCCGCCGTCGCCCTCGCCGCGGTCCTCGGCGTGCCCGACGACCGGCTCGGCGAGGAGGTGGCGGCCGCGGTCGTCCTGCGCCCGGGAGCCGCGGCGGACACCGAGGAGCTCCAGCAGTTCGTCCGGGACCGGGTCGCCGCCTACAAGTACCCGCGCCGCCTCTGGCTGACGGACGCGCTGCCGATGGGCCCGAGCGGAAAGATCCTCAAGCGGGAGATCACCGCGCCGCTGTCCTGAGGCGCGGTGAACCAACGGAGTGGATGAACGGATCGTTCACAATAATCAGTTGACGTCATATCGTGTGTGGTCGCAGTCTGGGTCTCATGTCATCGACAGCTGACCACACCGACCCCTTCACACCCCCTCATCCGGAACAGGCGCGCGCCCAGCGGGTGTACGCCTCGCTGGTGCGCATCGCCGAGCGGCACGCCGCCACGGACGAACTGCGGCGCCGGCAGACGAACCCGTCGTTCCTCGCCCCGCACGAGGCCGTCCGGCTCGTGTCGTTCCTGCTCAGTGGGGCCACGCTGCGGGAGGACGGCGAACCGGAGGTGGACCAGGCCGACATCACGGCCGCGCTGAGTCTCGTACCGCTGATGCGGGCGGAGATGGACGAACTGGAGGCCGGGCTGCTGCAGATGGCGCGGGGCCGGGGCATGACCTGGCCCGACATCGCCTTCGGCCTCGGCCTCGGCACCCCCCAGGCCGCCCGCCAGCGCTACGAACGACTCGCCAGCCGGACCGCAGCCGACGACGAGGACGCCGAGACCGGGACCGGCTGACGCCGTCCTGTCCGCCGTTCTATCCGGCGTCCGTGCCGAGGTGGCAGCACGATCCCCGGCGGAGGTGATCGGCCACCTTGAGCCACGTCATCCCGGGCGGGGGCTCGTGCGCACCGGACCGGCCGGACCCGTCGGAGGCATGAGCGGACGTCAGGTCGGTCTGCTCGTACGGGACTCCCTCGCGCACCACGACCGGGATGTCGACGAGGGTGTCGAAGTCGGAGAAGGGATCGCCGCCGACGATCGTCAGATCGGCGATCCTGCCCTCCTCCACCGTGCCGAGATCCGCGTCGAGGCCGAAGAGGCGGGCCGGCACGGTGGTCGCGCTGTGCAGGGCCTCGGCGGGGGTGAAGCCGTGGGCGTGCAGGGCCCGCAGCGCCAGATGCAGGGAGAGGCCCACCGGGACCAGCGGCGCGTCGGTGCCCAGGGCGATGCGGGCGCCGTGGGCCACGAGGCGCCGGTAGTCGGCCATCTCGGTGGCGAGGGCGCGCTGTTGGGCGTCGGTGGGCTTGGTGTGGGCGTGGTCGCGTACGACGGCGACGTCCCAGGGCGGCATGAGGCGCGTCACGCGGGGATCGTCGGCCAGCCGCGGATCGGAGGCGATCAGGATCTGCGCGGTGAACGGCGTGATGATCAACGCGAAGGCCCCGTCGGCGTACTGCTGCACCAGATCCTCGCCGATGCGGCCGAGCGGAGTCGTGGCATGCCCGAACTCCAGGCGCTGGGTGGCCTGCAGATGGGTCGTCAGACTCTGGCCCGCCGCCCGGCCGGGCGCGCACAGATGACTGCCGCTGGGCACGCCGAGCACCCGGGCGACCTCGGCGGCCTCGGCCATGACCTCGCCCGGGGCCCGCACATAGGTCTTCACGAAGTCGACGTCCAGGGCGGCGGCGCGCCGGAGCGTGCGCCGGACGCCGTCGCGGGTGCGGTGGGCGCGGCCCATGCTGTACGCGGTGCGCGCCCCGTCGAGGAGTTCGGCACAGGCGAGCTGCCGCGGGCCCAGCAACTCCCCGGAACCGGCCGCCTCCCGGAGCCGGACCGCGTCGTACAGCGGACTGCCGAGACAGGCCGTGGTCGTGATGCCGTACGCGAGCGCGGTGAGACTCTGCCGGGCGCCGTAGGTGGCCGAATACGGGTGGGTGTGGCTGTCGAAGAGACCGGGGACGACGGTGCGGTCCGAGGCGTCGAGGGTGCGGTGTCCGGGGCGGCGGGCCCGGTGCGGCTCGACGGCGGTGATCCGTTTGCCGGTGACGAGGATGTCGACGTCGTGCCGCGGCGGCGCGCCGGTGCCGTCCCACAGCTGGCCGGCGTGGATCCGCAGCGGCTCGGGGGAGCCGCTCCCGGCGCGACCGGTGGTCAGACGGAGCGGGAGCGTGTGGGTCCGGGCGGTGGCGAGGGAGAGACGGCGCAGGCGGCCGTCGGAGAGGTAGAGCAGCGTGCCGGAGTCACCGGACCAGCTGGGGTGGTCGGCCGGCTCGTCGGTGAGCCGGCGTACGGGACCGGCCGGGGTGCCGTCCGCTGTCACCGGCAGCAGCCACAGCGCCGACTCGGCCACCAGTACCATCCAGCGGCCGTCGGGGGACCACACGGGTCCGGAGGCGACCCGGTCGGACAACGACTGGTGCTCGGCGGGCAGATGACGGCGTTCGCCGCCGGTGCGGGTGTCGATGACCCGGATGAGGTTGTATCCCTCTCGGAAGCGCTGGTTGAGCCGGTTGCGGTCGCAGAAGGCCACGTACCGGCCGTCGGGTGACCAGGTGGGCGCGCCGGGCGGCCCGTCGGTGGCCAGCGGCCGGGCCAGTCGCTCCTCGGCGCCCGTGGCCAGGGTGCGCACCAGCAGGTTGCCGGTCACGTCCTGGCAGGCCAGCCGGGTGCCGTCCGGGGACAGCGCGGGATACAGCCGCCCGCCGTCGGCCAACGGCTCGTCGGCGCCGCTGTCCAGGTGGTGACGGCGTACGGCCACCAGCCCGTCCTGGTCCGTGCAGTACAGCAGGCTGCGCCCGTCCGGCGCCCACACGGGCATCTGCAGCAAGTGCACGTCGGCCGCCTGGAGCAGCTTGCGCGGTGTGCCTCCGACCGGCATCAGCCACAGGGCGTTCAGCGCCACGAAGGCCACACCGCGCCCGTCGGGGGACAGGGCGGGCCGGTGCAGACCGAGTACCGGGGCCGGGCGCTCGGGCGTGAGCGGACGCCGTCGGCGCGGCCCGGACGGATCGGGGACCGGCATCCGTGCGGTGAAGGGCACCTCCCGCACCGTGGAGCCGCCC
The DNA here is from genome assembly GCF_001953885.1 of Streptomyces sp. IMTB 2501. Lineage (GTDB taxonomy): Bacteria > Actinomycetota > Actinomycetes > Streptomycetales > Streptomycetaceae > Streptomyces. Next base: position 16,822 of record NZ_MQUS01000043.1, read on the forward strand.
AGCGAGCGGATCCGGATCCGGCCGTCCCCGACGTACAGCAGCTCGTCCTCGCTCAGCCAGCGCGGCGGAGCGGCCGCCAGGTCCTCGTCCGCCGTGACGACCTCGCCGTCGACCATCAGCCGCGCCGAGTCCGCCGGAACCCCGGGGGTGCTCGCGCCGGTCAGATGCACATACGCGATGCGCCCGGAGGGCGACACGGACGGGCACACCAACCGGCCCGAGGACACCGTGCGCAGCACCTCGGCCGGACCGCCCGAGACCGGTACCCGGACCAGCGACAGTCCGCCGTCGTTGCCGCCGCCGGGTGTGTGGGCGGCGCGTACGCACACCAGTGACCGTCCGTCCGCCGACCAGGCCGGATCGAAGTCCTCGTGGTCCCCGCCGGTGACCCGGCGCGGCCGGCCGTCGGCCAGGTCCAGCACCCACAGCCCGAAGGAGGAACCGGCGGTGGCGTCGCCGCCGCGTTCGGAGGAGAAGGCCAGCCGGGTGCCGTCCGGTGACCAGGCGACCCCTCGGTCGTCCCAGGGCCCGTCCGTCACCTGCCGCAGCCCGCCGCCGTCGGGCCGCAGCGTCCACAGATGGAAGCCGCCCCCGCGATACCCGCACACGGCCAGCGTCTCCCCGTCCGGGGACAGGGCGGGACGCGTCGCCTCCAGCTCCCAGCCCGACACCTGTACGGCCGTCCCCCCGTCCCGCGGCACCCGCCACAGCACCCCCTGCACCTCGGCGATCAGCGCACCGCCGCCCGGGGAGCCGGTGACCGAACCCCCGGTCGTCCGGGTGTAGGTGAGGAACCGCCCGCCGTGGCCGTCCGGCTCACCGGACCCGACCGGCACCCCCACTGCCGCCGCCCGCGAGGCCGCGGCGGTCACCAGCCCTGCCGCCGCCGTCCCGAGAAACCCACGCCGGTCGACGCTGCCGAAGTCCATCCCGTTCCCCCTGTTCTTCCTGCCGTCTCTGTCCCAGCGAAGTGGCAGCGGTACCCCTCGCACCAGTAGGCAATTTCGGCCACAGCTGCCCCGCCCCACGACCAGCGCAACGCCCGGACGGTACTGCGGTCACGTCCGGTCACCCCGCCGAGCGGTCGACGAGACCGAAGACCTCAGGCACCTCAACCGCCGCTGCACCCGCGGCCACCGACGCCGGCCATGGCCGGTCCGCCCCCGATGCGCCCTCGTCGCGCCCTCCTGAAACCCGGTCCGGACGGCGGCGCTTGGGCGCATGGGGGGACACGACGACCGCAGCATCCCGTCATCCGGATCCGACGAACAGCGGCAGCGGCCGCCCGGCGTTCCCCGCCCCTGGGAGAACACCGACCGCGCCCAAGCCCTCCTGGACGGAGCCACCGGCCCGGAACCGCCGAGTCCGCCCCACTGCCCGCACTGCGGGCTCGCCGGTGAACGGCGCCCGACCTGCACCGGTCAGCACGTCCCGCTCGAACCGGGTCTCGTGTTGCCCGCGCACCTGGTGCCCGGCGGGCACCGCTGGCACATCGACAGCAACGGCGTCGCCTGGAACGGCGGCTTCGCGCAGCCCTTGGCCCGCGCCCGTTGCCGCATCCCGCACCAACTGGCCTGTCCAGGGCTCAGCCTGGACGAGATCCGGCCCTGGCGATGGCTGAGCGCGGTCCGCGAGGAGAACGCCCGCAGGGCACGGCGAAGGGCGGACGAGGAGGGGTGTCCGAAGGCGCTGCCCGATGCCGGCTGAAGCCTGCGGCCGGGGCGGGCCTGGGCGGGCCGGGGCCGGCCGGAAGCGGCGCCGGACGCAGGAGCCCCGGCGTCACCAGCCCGTCAGCAGCAGATGGTTGAGAAGCAGGGCCAGGATCGCCTGGGCCGTGAGCCAGGCACGGGGGCGGGGGAGCAGGGCGCAGGCAGGGAGGAGCCAGAGGGCGAAGGGCAGCCAGATGCGTTCCGTCTCGGCCTTGCTCATGCCGGACAGGTCGGCGATCAGCAGGGCGAGCAGTGTGGCGGTGACAAGGAGGGCGAGCCGTGTCTCCGCCGGGCGTGTGCGGTCGGGTCGCGGGAGCAGTGCCGTGGCCGTCCGGCGCAGGCCCGCCGCCGTGGCCAGGCCGGTGATCAGGACCGTGCAGGCCAGGTTGGCCCAGACCCAGTAGCCGTAGGGGCGGGTGCCGCCGACGCCCTGGTAGTAGCGCGTGACGAGTAGATGGTAGGCCTGCCACCAGTCGAAGCCGGCGAGCGTGAACAGCGCGGGGAACACGGCCAGTCCGGCGAGCAGGGAGAGCAGGAGGGTGGGGCGTTCCCGGAGCGCGGAGCGGGTGAGTGCCACGACCGCCGCGGCGATCAGTGCGAACAGGGTGAGGCCGTAGGAGAGATAGCAGGTCAGGCCGAAGAGGAGGCCCGAGGCAGCCGCGCAGATGTGGGACCGTCGGGTCAGGGCAAGGGCGAGCAGCGCCAGGGACCAGGCGGCGACGGCCGCGAAGTAGCCGTCGGCGGACGTGCCCTGCCACACCGCGGCCGGCGCCAGCACCAGGAACGGCGCGGCCCGGCGGGCGAGGGACTCGTCGGCCAGCGCGCGCAGCGCGATCAGCACGGCCACGCATCCCGTGGCCCCCACGACGATGCACCACATCCCGGCCCAGCCCCCGCCCCGCAGCCCGATCCGGTCCAGCAGGACGAAGGTGAGCGTGGCGGCCGGCGGGTGCCCGGCGATATGGGCGGGCCAGGGGTCGGGGGTGCCGCTGACGATGTGGTGCGTGAAGTCGCGCAGGGTGGCCGGGATGTCATGGAAGCGGCCGATGACCCGGAGGTACTCGTTGCTGGTGGTCAGCCGGACCGCGATGCCCTGATGCCAGCCGTCGATCAGGGCCAGGGACAGGATCCAGGCCAGGGCGCTCGCCCAGGCCGCCGCGAGCAGCGCACGCCAGGGCAGCCGGGCCGCGACGGCGGGGCCGTACACCACGGTCGCCGCGGCCACCGCCAGGGCCGCCGGAGTGCCGGGCCCGACATGCGGGTCCCAGTCGGCGAACACCGGTGGCCAGTGCACGAACAGGGTGTGGCGGGTGTCCTGGATGTGCCGGCCGACGACGACGGCCGCCGTCACGAGCAGGGCGGCGGCACCGGCGGCGTAGAAGTCGCGGCGGAGAGATCGAGTCACACCGGAACGCTAGGCCGGGACACCGGCGAGAGGCCGCCGTCCGGGCAGGACGTCAGCGTTTCGTCACCGGTCGCGGCCCCTTTCCGGGGGGTGTCCCGGCCTACGGTCGGGACATGCGCGACCATCCCCGCCTTCCCACGTCCCCAGGTTTCTGGCGCAGCCCGCTGCGCGGCCCCTGGTTCACCTCGGTGCTCGGCCTCGTGCTGCTCGTCGGCATCACCGTGCTGTTCGTGACCGGTCTGGTGTCGTACGCCGCCTACAACCCGGGCCTGTCCCGGGTGAACGACCAGACGCCGGACAAGGGCATCCTGGGCTTCTACCTGTTCGCCTGGCCCACCGGCCCGGTGTGGCTGTACCGGCTCACCCAGGGCGTCCATGTGACGCTCGGCATCACCCTGGTCCCGGTCCTGCTGGCCAAGCTGTGGTCGGTGGTGCCGAGGCTGTTCACCCTGCCGCCGGCCCGCTCGGTGACGCACGCGCTGGAGCGGATCTCGCTGTTGCTGCTGGTCGGCGGCGGTCTGTTCGAGTTCACGACCGGGGTCCTCAACGTCCAGCTGGACTATGTCTTCCCCGGCTCGTTCTATCCGCTGCACTTCTACGGGGCGTGGGTGTTCTTCGCCGCCTTCCTCGCCCATGCCGCGCTCAAGACACCGGCCGCGGTGCGCACCGTACGGCGGCGACGGGACGAGCCGAGCGACCTCGTCACCCCGCGCCCCGAGGCGCCCACCGTGTCCCGGCGCGGCGCGCTGGGGCTGGTCGGCGGGGGTTCCCTGCTGCTGTTCCTGACCACGGTCGGACAGAGCCTCGGCGGACCCTTCCGCCGTACGGCGCTGCTCGCGCCGCACGGCACGGCCGATCCCGGCGGCGGCCCGAACGGCTTCCAGATCAACAAGACGGCCGCCTACGCCGGAGTCACCGCGGCCGACACCCACGAGGACTCCTGGCGGCTCGTCGTCACCGGCCGCACCGGGACCGTCCGGCTCAGCCGCGCCCAGCTGCTCCAACTTCCGCAGCACAGCGCGTCGTTGCCCATCGCCTGTGTGGAGGGCTGGTCGACCGCCGACCAGTGGTGGCGCGGGGTGCGGCTGCGCGACCTCGCGGCGCTCGTCGGGTACGACGGCGACCCGCCCGACGTGTTCGTGGAGTCCCTGCAACGCCACGGGGCCTTCCGTCGCGCCGCCCTGCGCGCCAACCAGGTGGCCGACGGACGCTCCCTGCTCGCCCTGTCCGTCAACGGCGAGGAACTCTCCCCCGACCACGGCCACCCGGCGCGGATCATCGTGCCCGCGGCACCCGGTGTGCTCAACACCAAGTGGGTGGCCCGACTGACCTTCGGAGACCTGTGATGCCGCGCCGCGTACCTCTGGGCAGTCCTCTCCAACTGCTGCTGCTCGCCTGCTCGTTCGCGCTCGCCGCGTACGCCGGGGTCCGGCTGTTCGCCGGTGACTGGCTCGGTGTGGTGCTGTGGATCGTGGGCGCCGCCCTGCTGCACGACCTCGTCCTGCTGCCGCTGTACACGCTGGCTGACCGGGCCGTCGTCCGCGGCCTCGGAGCGGCCGGACGGCGCGGCTGGACGCTGTACGTCCGCGTCCCGGCGCTGCTGTCCGGACTGCTCCTGCTCGTGTGGTTCCCGCTGATCAGCGGGATGGTGGCCGGGCCTTACCGGTTGGCCACCGGGCTCTCCCCGGACGGCTTCCTCACCCGCTGGCTGCTGATCAGCGCCGTTCTCTTCGGCGGTTCGGCGGTGCTGCTGATGTGGCGGGTGCGCAGGGCAGCGAAGCAACGGCCGTCCGCGCCCCACTGAGCGACGGGCCGCCACCCGGCCCTGCGCGCGTACCGCAGCAGGGCCGGGGTGCCGAGGCGCGCCCAGGGGAAGGGCGCACCGGTGGTGCGGGGGACACCTGTCGTGTCGACGACCTGGACCCGGGCGCGTTCGTCGACGTGTCCCGGCACGGTCTCGGCGATCAGCAGACCGCCCGGGCGCAGCAGCGCCGCCACCCGCTCCAACAGGGCGGCCGGCTCCCCGCCGATGCCGACGTTGCCGTCCATGAGCAGCACGGTGTCCCAGCGGCCCTCGCCGGGCAACGGCTCGAAGACCGAGCGCCGCAGCGCCTGCCCGCCGAGCCCGACCGTGTGGTCGACGGCGGCCTCGCTGACGTCGATGCCGAGCACGGTACGGCCGCGGACGGCCAGCTCCGCGACCAGCCGGCCGGGCCCGCAGCCGACGTCCAGGACGGCGCCCTCGCAGCGGTCAAGCACCGCCCGGTCCACGGCGTCCGCGTCGGCGCACCAGCGCTCCACCTCCAGCGGCAGCAGCCAGCCGTCGGCGCGGCGCAGGAACAGCGGGCCGCGGCCGGTGCGCAGCGCGGCCGCGTAGGGATCGGCTGCCGCCCAGGCAACGGAGCCGCCCATCACCGGACGACCGGCGTACAGCGGGCCAGCCGGGCGGCGAACCGCCCGTGCGGGGCCAGCGCGGCGACGGCGTGCGCGTCGGCGGCGGTGTCGACGTCCCGCAGCCGGGGCAGCTCGCGCACCCGCAGCCCCGCGGCCAGCAGCCGCTCCCGCTGCATCGCGCCGGTCTCGGGTGTCGACATGGGCACGCCCCGCAGCAGTGCGGGGTCGGGCTCGGCCAGGCCCAGCGCCCAGAACCCGCCGTCCTCCGCCGGACCGAGATACGCGTCGCAGCCCGCGAAGTCCACGGCGAGCAGCTCAGGCGTCACCTGCGGGGTGTCCATACCGATCAGCAGGGCCGGGCCCGAGCAGTGCGCGAAGGCGTCCGCCAGCCGCCCGTCCAGCCCGCCCGTGCACTGCGGCAGTACCTCGAAGCCGGGCGGCAGCCACGGTCCCGGCGCCCCGTCGAGGACCAGGACCCGCCGGGTCGCGGGCGCCGCCGCCACGGCGTGCAGGGTGTCGCAGAGCGCCGCCTCCGCGAGGCGGGCCGCCTGCCGCGGGGTGAACGGCGGGGTGAGCCGGGTCTTGACGCGCCCGGGGAGCGGTTCCTTGGCGATGACGAGCAGCGTGGTCATCGTACGAGCCCCCCGTCGGCCGGGGTCTCGGCCAGCACGCGGCTCATGTCCCGCACCGCCTGCCAGGTGCCGCGCCAGGTACCCGTCACCTTGGAGGTGCCGGTGCGCGGGCGGTAGGGCACGTCGTGCTCGGCGATGCGCCAGCCGGCGTCGGCCGCGCGGACGACCATCTGCAGCGGGTAGCCGCTGCGCCGGTCGGTGAGGTCCAGCGCGAGCAGCGGCTCGCGGCGCGCGGCGCGCAGCGGGCCCAGGTCGTGCAGGCGCAGTCCGGTACGGCGGCGCAGCATCCGCGCCAGCGCGAGATTGCCCGCGCGGGCATGCGCGGGCCAGGCACCCCGGCCCTCGGGACGCCGCCGGCCCAGCACCAGGTCGGCCGCGTCCTTGCGGATCTCCCGCACGAACGGGACGAGCAGCGCGGGATCGAGGGAGGCGTCACAGTCGCAGAAGCACACGATGTCGCTCGTGGCCGCGGTCAGCCCCGCATGGCAGGCGGCGCCGAAGCCGCGCCGCGGCTCGCGCACCACCGTCGCGCCGAGGGCGCGGGCGATGTCGGGCGAGCCGTCGGTGGAACCGTTGTCGACGACGAGGGCGCGCCAGCCGGCCGGAATCCGGCCGAGCACCCAGGGCAGGGCCTCGGCCTCGTCCAGGCAGGGCAGCACCACGTCGACGTCCGTTGAAGTGGTCGTCACGGTTTCACCCTACGAACATGAATCGGGCATATCGGACTCATGGTCCTTACGAAACGCGGACGCCCGGCCCGCGGCGCACCGGGGGCGGGCGCGCAGTGCGACGCTTGAGGCATGCAACCGCAGTACGAGCCCCACGGGACCGAAGCCGCAGGCGAGACGGCCCGGATCCTGGTCGTCGACGACGACCCGACCGTCGCCGAGGTCGTCACCGGATATCTGCACCGCGCCGGCTATCTGGTCGACCGCGCCGACGACGGCCCGACCGCCCTCACCCGTGCCGCCGCGCACCGGCCCGACCTCGTGGTGCTCGACCTGATGCTGCCCGGCATGGACGGCCTGGAGGTGTGCCGGCGGATGCGGGACCGCGGGCCCGTGCCGGTCATCATGCTCACCGCCCGCGGTGACGAGGACGACCGCATCCTGGGCCTGGAGGTCGGCGCCGACGACTACGTCACCAAGCCCTTCAGTCCCCGTGAACTGGTCCTGCGCGTCGAGTCGGTGCTGCGCCGCAGCCGCCCCGCCACCACGGGACACCGGCTGGCCGCGGCCGGACTGGCCGTCGACCCCGACGCCCGCAGGGCCACCAAGAACGGCAGTGAACTCGCCCTCACCCTCCGCGAGTTCGATCTGCTCGCCTTCTTCCTGCGGCACCCCGGCCGCGCCTACAGCCGCGAGGACCTGATGCGCGAGGTCTGGGGCTGGGACTTCGGCGACCTGTCCACCGTCACCGTCCATGTCCGCCGGCTGCGCGGCAAGGTCGAGGACGACCCGGCCCAGCCCCGCCTGATCCAGACGGTCTGGGGCGTGGGCTACCGCTTCGAGGCCTCCGGGGTGGTGCACTGACCATGCGCGACACCCTGCTCATCGCCCTCTACGCTTTCGCCGGAGCCGCGGCCGCCGGGGCCGCGGGAGCGGGCGTGCTGCGCCTGATCCGGCGCCGCTCGCTCACCGCCTCCCTCGCCGTGGTCGCGGCCGTCGGCGTCGTCGCCATGCTCGCCGGGACGCTCGCCGTCGCGTGGGCGATGTTCCTGTCCTCGCACGACCTGAGCGTGGTCACCACCGTGGTCGCGATGGCGGCCGTGGTCTCACTGGTCACCGCGCTGCTCCTGGGCCGCTGGGTGGTCGCCCGCAGCCGTGCGCTCACCGACGCCGCCCGCTCCTTCGGCGACGCCGGCTCCTTCGCCGCCCCGCACGGCCCCGCCACCGCCGAACTGGACGCACTCAGCCGCGAGTTGGCCGCGACCAGCGCACGGCTCGCCGAATCCCGGGAACGAGAGCGGGCGCTGGAGAAGTCCCGGCGCGAACTGGTCGCCTGGATCTCGCACGATCTGCGCACCCCGCTGGCCGGCCTGCGCGCCATGTCCGAGGCGCTGGAGGACGGCGTGGCCGCCGACCCCGGCCGCTACCTCAAGCAGATCCGCACCGAGGTCGAACGGCTCAACGACATGGTCGGCGACCTCTTCGAACTCTCCCGCATTCACGCGGGCACCCTCCCGCTGAGCCCCTCCCGGATCTCCCTGTACGACCTGGTCGGCGACGCGCTCGCGGGCGCCGACCCGCTCGCCCGGGAGCACGGCGTACGACTCGTGGGCGACCGCGTCGAACCCGTACCCGTCGAGGTGGACGGCAAGGAGATGACCCGGGTGCTCGGCAACCTCCTGGTCAACGCCATCCGCCGCACCCCTGCCGACGGCACGGTCGCGATCGCCGCCGAACGCACCGACGAGGGCGTGGTGCTGTCCGTCACGGACGGCTGCGGCGGTATCCCCGAGGAGGACCTGCCGCGGGTCTTCGACACCGGCTGGCGTGGGACCGACGCCCGCACCCCACCGGCGGGCGCGGGCCTCGGCCTGGCGATCGTCCGCGGCATCGTGGAGGCCCACCAGGGCCGCGCCACCGTCCGCAACATCCCCGGCGGCTGCCGCTTCGAGCTGACGCTGCCCGCGGCGCCCTAGGCGGGCTCCCGCCCCCGCCCGGTGACCGGCCCGCGGCCGCCTCAGGCGGACGCGGCCGCCGCGAACTCCCGCATCCCCTCCGCGAACCCGACCTGCGGCTTCCACCCCAGCGCGGACCGCAGCCGGGAGGAGTCGGCGGTGATGTGCCGTACGTCCCCGAGCCGGTACTCCCCGGTGACGACGGGCTCCGGTCCGCCGCACGCGGCCGCCAGGGCATGGGCCAGCTCGCCGACGGTACGCGGCTCACCGCTGCCGGTGTTGTACGCCGTGAGGACACCCGGGGAGGCCTCCGCCTCCAGCGCGGCCACGTTCGCCTCCGCCACGTCCCGGACATGCACGAAGTCACGGCGCTGCCGCCCGTCCTCGAACACCCGGGGGGCTTCCCCGCGGGCCAGGGCCGAGCGGAAGAAGGACGCGACCCCGGCGTACGGGGTGTCCCGCGGCATCCGGGGCCCGTACACGTTGTGATAGCGCAACGACACCGCCGACCCGCCCGTGCTGCGGGCCCAGGCGGCGGCCAGGTGTTCCTGGGCCAGCTTGGTCGTGGCGTACACGTTGCGCGGATCGGCCGGGGCGTCCTCGTCGACCAGTCCGGGGCTCAGCTCCGCCCCGCAACGCGGGCACAGGGGCTCGAACCGTCCCGCGTCGAGGTCGGCGACGCTCCGGGGCCCCGGCCGTACGATGCCGTGCCGCGGGCAGGTGTAACGCCCCTCGCCGTACACCACCATCGACCCGGCGAGAACCAGGCGCCGTACCCCCGCCTCCGCCATGGCCGCGACCAGTACGGCCGTGCCGAGGTCATTGCGTGAGACGTACTCAGCCGCGTCGGCGACGCCGTTGCCGAGTCCGACCATCGCCGCCTGGTGGCAGACGGCGTCCACCCCGGCCAGCGCCCGTGCGACCGACGCCGGGTCGCGCACGTCCGCGCCGGGATCCGCGCGGACGTCGTACACGAGCGGCTCGTGCCCGTTCGCCCGCAGCGCCTCGACGACATGGGACCCGATGAACCCGGCACCGCCGGTGACCAGTACACGCATACGGCCACGCTAGACGCGGACGGCACCGCGACCGGCCGACGCGGCGGTCGCGTCATGACTCCGTAAGAGATGCTGCGGGCGGCGCTGCGGCGCGCCGTCACAGGCGCCCTGCGCGCTTACGGCACATCCCCGGTACGACAACGTCTGGTTGCTCAGGGGCGCGAGGGGAGCGCGCGGTGGGTGCGGCTTTAAGAATCTCCGTCAACAACGTTGACTCCTGGGTGCGGCGCCCCCACATTACCTACCAGTAGAACCGCGAAGTAACCCCACCTCTTCCGGTACTTCCCCCTGCTCTGAGCCGCTGCATTCTCGTGCACCAGCACACGGTCGGGCACCGTCATGCCCGCCTGCTCGGTGTCCCCATCCCGAGAACAAGGAGCCCGTTCCCATGCCCATGCCTGCCCTGCGCCGTGCCATCGCCGCGGCCTCCGCACTCGCCGGTGCGCTGGCCCTCGGCCTCACCGCCGCACCCGTCCAGGCCGCCACCACCCTGAACTACGCCGCCCTCGGCGACAGTTACAGCGCCGCCTCAGGTGTGCTGCCCGTTGACACGAGCAATCTGATCTGCCTGCGCTCCACGGCCAACTACCCCCACGTCATCGCCGCCCGCACCGGCGCCCGACTGACCGACGTCACCTGCGGCGCCGCCCAGACCAAGGACTTCACCGGGTCGCAGTACCCCGGAGTCGCCCCGCAGGCAGACGCTGTCACCGCGGACACCGGCCTGGTGACGCTGACCATCGGCGGCAACGACGACGGCACCTTCATCAACGCCATGCTCGCCTGCGGCAGCGCGGGCATCCTCACCGCAGGCCAGGGCAGCCCCTGCAAGGACATGTACGGCAGCTCCTTCGACGACGCCATCGACACGAACACCTACCCCGCGCTGAAGAACGCGCTGAGCAGTGTCCGGGCCAAGGCGCCGGGCGCCCGCGTGGCGGTGCTCGGCTACCCGTGGATCACCCCCGCCGAGGCCGACCCGTCCTGCTTCGCCCAACTCCCCGTCGCCTCCGGCGACGTGCCGTACCTGCACGCCCTGCAGGCCCACCTCAACACCGTCGTACAGCGCGCCGCCGAGGAGACCGGGGCCACCTACGTGGACTTCTCCCAGGCCTCCGAGGGGCACGACGCATGCCAGGCCGTCGGCACCCGATGGATCGAGCCGCTGCTGTTCGGGACGAACATCGTGCCCGTCCACCCCAACGCGCTCGGCGAACAGCGCATGGCCGAGCGCACCATGAGCGTCCTCGGCCTCGACTGACCCCTGGGACGGCCCGGCAGGTCAGGCGCGTGCGCCGCCGTCCACCCGCAGCACCGTGCCGGTCACGAAGGAGGAACGGTCGCTCAGGAGCCATGCGGCGGCCTGGGCGATCTCCTCGGGTACGGCGGCGCGGCGCAGCGGAGTGACGGCGGTGAGCCGTTCCTGGAGCCCGGGGGACTCCGCCTCCCAGGCCCGGATCATCTCCGTCAGCGTGTTGCCGGGGGCGATGGCGTTGACCCGGATGCCCTCGGGGCCGTATGTCACGGCCGCCGACTCCGTCAGGCTGTTCACCGCCCGCTTCATCGCACCGTACGCCGGCAGCTCGGGATTGCCCCGCAGACTGCCGACGGAGGAGTTGTTGACGATGGCGCCGGTCCCGGCGGTGGCCCGGATGGCGGCGACCTCGGCGACCATGGCCAGCCAGACGCCCTTGAGGTTCACCGTGTAGACCTCGTCGAAGTCGGCCTCCGGCAGCGCGTCCATCGGACCGGGCCGCTGGAGCGTCGCACCGTTGTTGAAGGCGACGTCGAGACGGCCGTACAGCTGGACCGTACGGTCCACGGCCGCCCGCACGCTCCCCGTGTCCGCCAGATCGCAGACGACGTAGTCCGCGGTGCCGCCCGCCGCACGGATCTCCTCGGTCACCGCCTTCAACTGAGCCTCCGTGCGGGCCGCGAGCACCACCCGGGCCCCTTCCCGGGCGAAGAGCCGCGCCGCGGCGGCGCCGATCCCGCGCCCGGCCCCGGTGACGAAGGCGACCTTGCCGGTCAGGAGGCCGGAGGTGTGCGACGTGCGTGCTTCGATGAGCTGTGTGTTCTCCATGGCAGCGAGCCTGCGCCCGCGAGCAGGGCCCATCCAGGCACCAGGAGTACCTGGATCGCCGCTGTGGCACCCGCGCACACTGGAGGTGTGGACAGAGCGGAACTGGCGGCCTTCCTGCGCAGCAGGCGCGAGCGGATCAGCCCCGCCGACGTGGGCCTGCCCGTCGGGCCGCGCCGCCGCACGCCGGGGCTGCGCCGCGAGGAGGTCGCACAGCTGGCGTACATCTCGACCGAGTACTACACCCGCCTGGAGCAGGCTCGCGGCCCGCGCCCCTCGCGCGAGGTGCTGACCGGGCTGGCCCGGGCCCTGCGGCTGACGGACGCCGAACGCGGCCACCTCCACCTGCTCGCCGGCGCCCCGCCGGGCCCACCGCCCGGACCCTCGCGCGAAGTGCCGCAGAGCATCCTCGACCTGGTGCACCGGCTGCCGCAGTCCGCCGCCTTCGTGACCTCCGCCCTGCTGGAGGTGCTCGCCTGGAACGAGCTCGCGGCCGCCCTCATGGAGGACTTCTCGGCCCTGCCCCGACGCGACCGAAACCTGGCGCGCCGGGCCTTCCTCGGGCCGCGTCCCGAGGGACGGAGGCTGTACGGCGTGTCCGACCCCGACACGTTCGCCCGCCACGCGGCCCGGCGCCTGCGCACCACCGCCGCCCGCTACCCGGACGATCCCGAGGTGAGCACCCTGATCCGCGAACTCCTCGCCAGAAGTGCGGAGTTCGCCCGGCTGTGGGCCTCCCACGACGTGGCCACGGAGCCCACCCTGTGCAAGACGTTCCAGCACCCGCTGGTCGGGCCGGTCACCGTCAACTGCGACGCCCTCGACCTCACCGACCGGGACCAGCAGGTCGTCATCTACACCGCCGTCCCCGGTTCGTCCTCCGAGGAGGCGCTGCGGCTGCTGTCGGTCATCGGCACCCAGCGCATGGACGCACCCCGCTGAACTTCCCGTGCCGGCCCGCGCGTTCAGCCCCGCTGGAAGAACTCCACCTCGCCGACCGCGACCACGCGCTGCCCGGTGAGTCCCGTGACCGAGCCCAGCACCAGCCGTACCTTCACCACGTCATCGATGCCGGTCGCGACGGTCTGGTCTCCCGGCTTGTCGCTGAGGTCGATCTCCTTGTGGTGCACCGAGCCGTCCGCCGAGGTGACCTGCATGTCCATGCGCAGCGCCCGCGCCTCACGGGCGTACTCCTCGGGTTGCTTCGACGCGCCGTTGGTGATGATGAGGTCGACCAGCCGGAACGGCTTGCCGAAGGTGTACGTGATCGAGGCTCCGGCCCCCGGCGCCCCCCAGTAGCGGTTGCTGAGTCCGTCCGTGGTGTCCTTCGCCGGATGCCCGGGCACCTCGGCACTGGCGTGGATACCCACCGGTGTGACGGCCTTGGCGCCACTGAGCTTGTCCCGGGTGTCCTCGAACAGGGCGCGCCCGGCCGGGAGCAGGAAGAACCCGCCCACGCACAGAGCGAGGATCACGGCCAGCGTCACGAGCACCCGGATCCACCGCCCGGACCCGGCACGCACCCGGCGCCGGAACGGCCAGATGGTCCGCCACCAGGGCAGCGGCGCCCGGTCCTGCGCCGGGGTGAGCGGGCCGGCACAGCGGCGGCAGAACCGGCGGCCCGGCGGATTGGGCGTCCCGCACGCCGGGCACGGCACCCCGGACACCTCCTCCGGCGCCGCCACCGGCCGCACGACGGGTCGCGGCGCGACCGGCTTCGCGGGCTGCACGGGCGCGGGCTGCGGCGCGACCGACTGCTCCGGCCGCGCGGGGCGCGGTTGCGCGGGGCCCGGCTGTGCGCTGGGTGGTTGAGCGGGGGCCGGCTGTGTGGTGGGTGGCTGTGTGGGGGTTGGTGGTGCCGCGGGTGGCTGTGAGCGGGTTGATGCCGAGGTGGGTGGCTGTGAGCGGGTTGATGCCGAGGCAGGTGGCTGCGGGGGAGCCGGTTGTGAGACGGGTGGTTGTGTGTCGGCCGGCTGTGTGGTGCTCAGAGGCTGGGGGGTGGGAGGACGGTCCGGGGGCGGAGGGAACGCCGGGGGCGTCGTGGGCGCGGACGAGCGGTCCGTAGCGCCGTCGGCGCCGCGGGTCCGGCCGATGGTGCCGGTCCGGTTGCCGCTGTGGGCATCGCTGCTGGTGACGGATGGAGTCCTGCGAGACCCCTCGCCGTTCGCCTCGGCTCGCGCTTCCCCGTCCGACGCCGCCGGCGCCGGTGTCGGTGCCGGATCAGCGTCCGCTTCCGGTCCGGCGCCCGCCGTCGCCCCGCCCTGCGCCAAAGGCGTCGGTGGGGGCGCGTCGGACGATGCGGACGTACCCCGCACACCCTCCTCAGACCAGCCCAGGTACGAGCCGCAGTTGCTGCAGAAGTCGTCGTCGGGGGCGTTGGACGCCCCGCACACGGGACAGGCGCGCATGGCGTCAGCTCCCTTCGTAGGCGGGCGGGCCGGGCAGGATCTCCACCCGGCACGGGACATGCACCGGGCACAGGGACCGGACGACCTCCCGGACCCGGCCCGCGTCCACCTGCGGATCGCGGCCCGGCCACACCCGGACCACCACCGCACCGGACCGCTCCGTCGGCAGCTCGGCGCCCGCGGTACGTGACCACACCGCCCCGCCGTCCCCGACGACGTCGGCGTCGACCCCGAGGGTGAGCCGCAGCCGCTCCACCAGGCCGCGCCGGGTGCCCCGCCAGCGGTGCAGCTCCACCGCGCGCACCACCGCCTCGCGGCGCAGTTCCGCGGGCCACTCGGCATCGTCGTCGGCGCCCACCCACGACGCCAGCCAGGCGACGAAGTCCAGCGGCGCCACCCGCGGGTCGAGATACGCGGGCAGACTGTCGAGGGTGGCGAACACCGGGGCGAGGACGGTGTCCAGCCCGGCCGTGAACCGCTGGGCGAAGTCGTCGTCGGCGTAGAGCGCGGGAAGCAGCCCGCCGATCGGATGCCGGCTCGGCAGGCCGGGTACGGCGGCGCGGCTCATGGGCGGGCCTCCGGTTCCCGGGACTGTACGACGACTTGGTGCTGGTACGAGAAGACCAGCGCGCCCGCGGCCACGTCGATGCGGTCCACCGGTGTGCCGCGCCGCCCGGTGATCGGGTCGGCGGCGAACAGCCGGATCTCCTCCACCAGCGCGTTACCGGTGGCGCGTTGCAGCAGGCCGAATATCTCGCCGTACTGCACCGGCCGTCCGAACGGCCACCCGGTGCCGTCCGGCCCGCCCTGCAGCGGGTTGAGGTAGCGGAACAGCGCGGTGAGGGCTGCGTCGCGGACCCGGTCGGTGTCCTCGGGTGCCGTCATGAGCCGGGCGACCACGGTGACGCCCTGGTACACCGGCGGCTCCACCACCAGCCGAGTGCCGATCAGCCGCCGTTCGTCCAGACTCTCGGTGATCGCGGCGAGCACCTCGTCCGAGGGGATCAACTGCTCGAAGCGGAGCCGGTCGCCGTCGTCCGCCACCGCGTCCGGTACCACCAGCACCCGCACCGCGCCCGCCCCGTCCGCCGCCGGCAGACAGCGCACCCGGCGCACCGAGGGGGCCGCCTGCCGGCCGATGATCTCGTAGTCCTCGGCGGTCACCGCGCGTTCCTGCATACGCAGCGCGTCCGGCGCCCGCAGCTTGGCGTTGGCGATCGTCTCCCCGTCCACGCCGCCGCGTGCCGCCTCCCGGTTGGTGACGCGGGCGATGTACGGCACGGAACTGCGCAGCACCGAGATCGCGCCCCGCGCCACGTTGCCGGCCGGGCCGCCACCCGTGCGATAGCGGGACACCCGGATATGGGCGCCCTTGTCGGGCACCGCGCCGCACAGCCGGAGCGTGCCGTCCCGCTCGCGCAGGGCCGGCGGAAAGGTGAACTCGCCGGTGGTCGCGTCCACCCGTACATGCCGGTCGTCGGCACCGGAGCGGCCGAAGTGCTCGACGACGCTCCAGCGTTGCCAGCCGTCGGCCGAGGAGACCTCCACCAAGGGCGGCTCACCGTCCAGCAGCACCGGCGGCCGGCCGAGCCGGAACGTCTGGCCCGGCACCCCCTCCGACGTGCCGAGCGGTACGTCCGTGACGGTCTCGGCGTGCTCGACGGCGATGGTGCCGCCGACTGTGAACACGGCCGCCTCGCGCACCGTCGGGGACTCCGAGTAGAACGGCTGGCCCGGCTCCGCCTCGGTGACCCGGCAGCGCAGCCAGCCCGCGCGCGTCCCGCCGATCACGGACGCCGTGTGCCCGGCGGGGACGTACACGATCACCTCGCCGGGCCGGTTCAGACCGCCCGTCGTGTCCGAGCCGGTCTCGCACACCTGCCAACGGCCGCCGTCCCAGGCCTCCCACACCAGCGGCGGCTGACGCGGGTCGACGCCAACGCCCTCCACCCGGCTGTCCAGCTGTACGGCGACGATGCACCGGGGCACGGCTGCGGGCAGTCCGAACAGCAGCGCGTCGCCCGGCTCGGGCGCCGCCTGGAAGCACCGGACATCGCGGCCCTCGGCCAGTTCACCGGTCCGGTCGGTCTGGTCACCGGTGCGGGGCGCTGTCACCATTCGAGTCAACTCGCAGGGCACAATGCGCAGTTCGTCGACGGTCGCGAACACCACGGGCTCCTCGGTCTCGCCGTCCGCCGTGGTCACCTCCGTGCCGGCGGGCAGCGTCACCGTGTCGGGCTGCGGTGCCGACAGCCAGAAGTCGACCGCGGCCCCGGCCGCCGCCGGCGGGAACAGCCGGATGCCCAGCAGGTCGAGAAACGCGGTGTAGTTCTTGTCCGGAACCCGGTTCAGCCGGTACAGCAACTGGTCCACGAGATACGCGAAGGTCTCGATCAGGGTGACACCGGGATCGGAGACGTTGTGGTCGGTCCACTCCGGGGCGCGCTGCTGCACATACCGCTTCGCCTCGTCGACGAGTTGCTGGAACCGCCGGTCGTCCAGGTTGGGGGAGGGCAGGGCCATCAGTCCGCGACCGCTTCCTCGGCCCCCTCCTCGGAGGGGATCGTGTAGAAGGGAAACACCAGGTTGCGCCGGTCGTTGGTGGACCGCACCGTGTAGCGCACATCGATGTAGAGGGTTCCGTCGTCCACCGCGTCGAAGGCCACCACCACGTCGTCCACGGTGATCCGCGGCTCCCACCGCTCCAGCGATTCGCGCACCTGCTGGGCGATCCGCCCCGCGGTGGCGCCGTCGCCGGGCGCGAAGACGTAGTCGTGGATGCCGCAGCCGAACTCCGGACGCATCGGCCGCTCCCCGGGCGCGGTGCCGAGTACCAGCCGGATCGCCTCCTCGATCTCCCGCTCCCGCTCCACCATGGCGATGCCACCGGTCGGCCCGACCCGCAGCGGGAACGCCCAGCCGCGCCCGATGAACCGCTCGCTCATCACAAGCCCCCGATCCGCACGTTCAGGGCGCCGATCTGGATCGTCGCGCCGCAGGCGGTGGTGTCGCCCGCCCGCGCGGCCGGCAGCCCGCCGATGAGCACCTCGCCCGAGACGAGCCCGGCCGGGCTGGGCAGGATCACATTGGCCGGACCCATGGCGGCGTGCGGGGGCATCACACAGGTGTGCAGGCTGCCCACGACGGCGGCGGGACGGCCGCCGATCAGCACACGCGCCACCGCCGTGGCGGCGCCGGGCGGCGGGGTGGCGATCACACCCCCATGACTGGTGGGGTCGCCGGTACGGGCTGCGCCGGGCATGCAACGGGCTCCTCGAAGCGGGGTCACGGCCCTCAAGGGCCTTGAATTCCAACAAAAGTGACTGTGTGTCGATCGATGAATCAGTGGGTCAATTGATGCGCACGAGATCCGCCTTCAGTACTCCGAGCAGACCGCCGTCGAGCGTGAGGTCCGTCTGCCCGGTGACGTTCACCGAGCGGCCGCCGACCCTGACCGAGTCGGTGCCGTCGATCTCCACGGTGCCGCCCTTCACGCTGACCTTGCCGGTCTTCGCGTCGAGCGTGATGCCCTGGCCGTCCAGCCGTACCGAGGACAGCGCCCGCCGGCCTCCGGCCGCGTACACCGTCACCTCGATCCGGTTGTTCCGGTCGTCCAGCAGCACCTCCAGCCGCTCGTCCGCGGTGCGCAGCCGCACACCGGACGGTCCGGTCGGAGGATCCAGCAGTTCGAGCCGGTGCCCCGAACGCGACACCACCGAGCGCCGGTTGACCTTGCCGCTCGTCCCGTCGACCAGCGGAACATCGTGCGGCGAGGGCCGGTCCACGCCGTTGTACAGACCGCCGATGACGTACGGGCTGTCCAGCAGGCCCTGTTCGAAGCCGACCAGTACTTCGTCGTTGACCTCGGGGCTCACCACACCGCCCCCGCCCTTGCCGCCCCACTGCACCGTACGCACCCAGTCGGTCACATAAGTGTCGTCCAGCCAGGGAAACTTGAGGCGGACCCCGCCACTCTGCGCGCCGCCCGGCTCCCGCACGTCCGTGACCACACCGATCGCGAGGCCCGGCATGCGCGGGCCGCGCCCGGGCGCGTTCGCCCCGGTCACCAGACCGGTCAGGGACCGGTCCGGGCTGGCGCTCACCCACACCGTGGTGCGGTAGCCGCCGTGCGGCTCCAGGCTGTGCTGCACCGCCGTGGCCGTGTACCGGCCGGAGAACGCGGGCCCCACATTGCCGAGCGCGACCGGCCGGCCCGCACGCAGCCGCGGATTGCCCTCGGCCACGGCCTCCAACTCACCGAAGCCGGCGCTCACATGACCGGAGACCGCAGCGGCGACCGCCGTCGTCTCGGCCTGCGTCCGGTACGGCGTGTCCGTCACCGCCAGCTTCGCCGACTTCCCGAACCGGGCGCCGAACTCCGGCGCCAGGCCGGGCAGCACCGTGTCGCTGGTCACCGACTGCTGCCGGGCCACCAGCGGCGTCTTGGTGGTGACGTCCCAGCCGCGCACCTCGACCTGGGAGGCCCCGTCCGCACCCGACAGCGCGGCCCGCAGCGCCAGCAGGTTCCGCCCGTACTCCAGCACCATCGGACTCCGCGTGGCCGGTGTCGACGGCGCGGGCGCACCGGAGGCCTTCTCGGGCTTGGTGAATTGCAGCACGCCCTGGTCGTCGACGCGCACCTGCGCACCGCTCTCGCCCGCCAGGTACTGCAGGAACTCCCAGTCGGAGACGTTGGCCTGGGACAGCTGCCTGTAGGTGACCGGAGCAGCCTCCACCTTCCCGCACGACAGCCCCGCCCCGGCGGCCACCTTGCGCACGATGGCCGCCGCCGTCATGTTCCGGTACGCCACCACCTTCCGGCCGCGCTGCAGCCGGTGCGCGACGGAGTACCCCCGTACGACCGTGAACGACCCGGTACTGTCCCGGTCGATCTCCACCGCCGTGACCTCGCCGTTGAACAGCCGCTCGCGCGCCTGCCCGGCCACCGTCACCACCGACACCCGCAGCGGGGTGCCGAGCGTGATGCCGGTCGACTTCAGGAACTCGTTGTCGGGATCGCGATAGGTCAGCACCGCGGTGTCCGGCAGCCCCACGTTCTCGTCCACCACACAGCTCACCAGCTGCGCCGCCCAGATCTGCGGCAGCTCGCCGGGCGCCTCCACGACGGGGTCCGCCGCGAAGGACCGCCCGCCCCGCGCCTCGGGTGTGGTCACCGCTCCTCCTCACCGCCCGCGTCCCCGAGCGCCGGCACCACCAGTTCGGTACCGGGCGCCAGGGCCAGCGGGTCGTCGATCCCGTTCGCCTCCGCGATGACCCGCCACGCGGTCGCGTCGCCGTACTCCCGCCAGGCCAGCAGCGCCAGACTGTCCCCGGCCACGACCGTGTGCGTACTGCGGGCCGTCCGCGCACCCGAGGTCGGGTTCTGCCCCGGGGGGTCGACGCTCGCCTCCTCGACCGACAGCGCACAGGTGGCCCGCAGCGGCTTGCCGTCCACGTCGAAGAGCGTGTACGTCACCGACAGGCTGGACAGCACCCCGTCGAACGACGTCGTGCGCGCCGTACCCCACTCGAACCGCACCCACGGACTGGCCGGCTTCTTCCGCGCGAGGCTCGCCGGACTCGGCACGCACGCCTTCATCAGCGTCTCGACCGCCTGCTCCACCGAGTTGTCATGGGTCGAGGTCGCGTCGAGGAAGACCTCCAGACTCAGCTCCCGCGGCCCGCTGCCCACGAACTCCGGCAGCGCCGACTGCCCGGCCATCCGGGACGGGCTGCGCCGCCACTCGGTGGTCTTGCGCAGCTGCAGGGTGTTGGGATTGAACTGGAGGTTCAGTCGCGCGATCGTCCCTCCGGGCTTCGCGCCGACCGCCGCCGGGGGTTCCTTCAGGGTCAACTGGGCCCTGGCCACGCTGGTGCGTACGGCAGCCATCAGGAAGGCCTCAGTCCCTCGTGGGCGATCTCCAGCGTCTCCACCGCCGGCTGCGAGGAGGACGGGTCGAACGACGGCCCCTGCCAGCGCACCGGCACGATACCGAGCACCTGCCAGCTGATGATCCGGGTCAGATCCGGCTTCAGCGCCACGATCTCCCCGTCCTTGGGCTCCACGCGCCGCAGCGTCTGGTCCAGCCAGCGCCCGATCTTCGCCGTGTCGGCGGTGACCGGCCGGGTGAGGGTGATGTTCGACCAGGTGACCCGGCCGGGGAGCTGCCAGGTGAAGCCGTTGTTCCCGCCCTCGGCGTAGCTCTCCATCTCCACCTCCGCCCCCATGCCGGAGCAGGTGTGGAAGGCACCCAGGTCGTTGCCGCCGATCGCGAGCCGGAAGAACACGCTCGTCGCGAAGATGTTGTCCGTCATCCCTTGGCCATCCGTTCCCTGTCCTCAGCGGCGTCCGTCGTAGGGACGGCCCGTACGTTCACGGCCGCGCCGCAGGTCGGCGCGGAGCAGCCGGGCCATCGGGTCCAGCAGCCGCCGCGCCAGTTCGTCCAGGTCGATCACGGGCTCCTGCCCCGCCCCCGCCGACCGGGTCCCCCTGCCGGCGGCCGTCCCGGGCGCCGGCGGCGCGACGGCCGACCGCTGCCGACCCCGCGGGGGTACGGCCGTCGCCGGTACCCCGGCGGTAACGGCACCGCCACCACCGGCTCGGCCCACTTCGCGCTGCACGGCCGGCGCCTTCGTCGGTGTCGTACGGGCGACGCGGACCACCGGTACCGGAGGGGGGCCGGGGACCGCGTTGTCCGGCCGGTCCGGGAGCGGGGGTGCCTGTGGATCGGACAATGGCAGCGTGAGCGGCCGTACGGCCATGTCGCCGCCAGCAACGGCCCGTTGGAGGGAGGGGTTCGGCCGTACGACGGGAACGGCTCGCCAGAGGGGCGGAGAACTACAGTGCACGGAGGTGGGGTTGGGGGAACCGGACGGCACGGGGTCGAAAACGGTTCGCTGTACCTGCGACACTCCGGGATGCGGTGCGCGCGTGGTGGGGGATGCGCTCGCGGCCGGGTCCTGGTCGCGGTGCCAGGATGCGGCGACGACGGGAGGCTCGGGCGCATGGGTTCCCGTGGGAGGCGCGATGCCCTCCGGCGCACGGGTGTTGACGGTGAGCGGACGTGCGGCGAGCAGCGCGAGGGTGCGGGGTGGGGACTGTCGGCGCCACGCAGAGAGCGGCCGGCGCTGGATGACGCCGGGCGTCCGAGTATCGGCGGCGCCGGGGCTTGTACGGGGTCGGTCGACAGCCCGGACGGCGACCACCGGCTCCGGTCGGCCCGTGTCCGAGACTTCAACAGGTGTTGGCGCTTGGCCCGTTGAAGGGGTCGACCGAGTCGCTGACGTGACCGCGCGTTGCACCACGGCACCGGGTTCGGCTGCGCCGGAAGGCGCCGCCCCCGGGCCGACCGGAGAGACGAGGGGGGTGGCGGGAGCGGGGGAGGCGCTCGGGGCCGGAGCTGAAATCCCTTGTGAGGATGACGAGGTGAGGTTCGTGCTGTGGTTCTCGGCGTCCGAGGTGCCCAGCAGGGGTGCGGTGGGAGCTTCCGCGACGTCGGCGGTGCGGTCCGGGCGCACCGGGGTCCGCTGGATGTTCGGGAAGGCCGCTCGGCCGCCGGGGCCGGCCGGGTGCGATGCGCCCGCGGTCGGCGGTATCGCCGGCAAGGGCGCACCCAGGCCGCCACGGTCACGGCCATGGGAGCCGGGCTGTCGGGGCAGGCCCGCGGTCGGCGGCATTTCGGGCAGCGGCGCCCCGAGCCCTCCACGGGCACGGGCGCCGGACGGCTGGGGCCGAGGCGCCTGGCCGGGCGGCTCGGGAGCGGTCGGTGCGGCGTCGGCCGCTCCGGTCGCATGCGGCTGCGGCGTCGTCGTGGTGCCTGCGCCGTACGGGCTCGACGTGGCACTGGCACCAGGGGCGACGTCCGCCTGGCGCTGCACGATCGGGAGCGCCGGTCCGGCCGTCGGATGTGCGCCGCCGGCGGGGCGTGGCGTCTCCGGCGCAGTGGCAGTCAACGGCCGGGCGGTGGACGGAAGTTCGGACACAGGTGCACCCAGCGGCGGCCGGCTGCTCGGGCGGCGCACCGGGTCGGCGGTCCGCCGCACGGGAGGCGTGGGGTCTTGTACCGGCGGCGCGGGGTGTGCGGTTTCCTGTACGGGCGGCTCGGGGTTCGGAGTCCTTGCGGCGCCGGCCGTCGGCGTGACGTCGCTCCCCGCAACGGGGCGAGTGGCCGCGCGGTCGGGCCGAAGAGCCGCTATCCGGCGCACCGGCACGGTCGGACGTCGGGCGACGGTCAGTGAAGGGCCCACTGCCGAAGGGCGCACGGAGCGGGGGCCGCTGGACCCTGACGCGCGGGTCGGGGAGGCGACGCGCGGCGCCGCGCCGGCCGTGTCCTGGCGGTGCGGTGCGGTACCTCCCGCGTGCGGGGTCGTAGCGAGGCCAACGGAAGGAGTCCGGGGCGCGGGGCCGTCGCCCGCCGTGTGGGGCACCACGGCGATCCGTCGTACGACCGGCAGCACCGGTCCTGGTGCCGGTCGGCCGGAATCAGCGGCGGCCCGCTGAACGGGCACCTCGGATGCGGCGACGGTAACAAGGGGGTCGGCGGCAACGAGGGCGCGGCTCGGCGGAGTCACGGCCGCCCGCTGGACGGAAGGGGGAGCGGCCGAGCCGGACGACCGCCCGACCCGGCCCGCGGATGCCGAAGCAGACGGGCCGCCGTTGTCACCGCTCCCGGTAGCGCCTTGCGCCGGGCTCTGATCCGCGGACGCCGTCGGAGCGGGACCGGTCGCGTCACTTCCCGCCCGCTGCCCGGATCCGGAGCCTCCCGCCTTCCCGGTGCCGCGCGACCTCGCCCCCGGTTTGCCGGAGTCACGGGACCTCGCCCCCGGTCGCGTCCTGCGGGACACCTGCGTCACGGTCGGGGCGGAAGGTCGTTCGGCGTCGGCCGTAGGACGCCTCTCGCCGGACTCGTCGGAATGCGGACCGGACTCGAAGGACTCGGCGGCCTCCTCGGCTTGCGGGCGCCGGACGCGCAGCAACAGGGGCCCGCCGTCGGTGTAGGTGGCGCGTGGTGTGGCCGGACCGGTGACGCCGTGGACGAGGCCGACCGGGGCGGAGGGAAGCACCGCATGGCCGAGGCCGGCGTCGAACGACGGGTTCTGCCAGGAGGCGAGACCCGAGCGGAAGGTGAGGCCGTCACTGATGCCGAGCGGGGTGCGGGCGACCGTCAGTGACGGCGGCGGGGTACGGCGCCACCCGCCGTCCCAGTCACGGGGCACGGACGGACCGGCGTCACGCGGCACGGACTGGCCGGCCGCGTCGTACCCCGACGTCCTCATGGCACCCGGCGCCGTAGCCCGGCGGCGCAGTCTGTCCCGCCATGCCATGAGCTCAACCACCTTCGTTCACACGCGTGTTGATACGGGCGATCTCGGTCACCCACTGCCGGCGCTCGGCGTGGGTGAGGCCGAGGATCTCCTCGCGCTGCCAGTGGAAGTGGTAGGCGATGTACGCGATCTCCTCCCGCAGCCGGGGGAGTGCGTACGTCACGATTCCCCCAGGCGCCCACCCGAGAGGTCGACCTCGAAGCCCCCCTCGCAGTGCGGGCAGGTCACCGCCGCGCGGGTGTGTCCCTCGCTGTTGACACGGCGGTAGAAGTCCTGGAGGAAGGCGACGTCGGTGGCGTACATCCGCTCCACAATGCCCGCGTGCACATCGGTGATGGTGCCGAGCCGGGTGATCACCTGGCTCAGCAGCACCACGCTCAGATAGGCCGGGTTCTCCTTGACCCGCAGATCGATCTGCGGCCGCAGTTCGTCCCGGGCGGTCGCAAGGCGCATCGAGCCGTGCCGGTGCACCGTGCCCGCCTCGTCCACGTACCCGCGGGGCAGCTCGAACTCGAACTCCGTGCGCAGCCCGTGGTCCTGAGAGATCGCGGGGCGGGCGGCCGGAGCCTGGGGCTGAGCCTGGGGCTGGTCGGCCGCCTGAGCGGGCGACGTCGCCTCCAGGAACTCCTCCAGGTTGCCGGCCGTGACGGTACGGCGCCTCATTCGACGACGATCTCCTCGAACACGATCGTGACGGTCTCGGTGGCGGGAGAGGACTCGCCGGCCTTGAGGGAGGGGCCCTCCCACTTGGAGGCCCAGCCGTTCATCAGCTGGATACGGCGGACCGTGTCGCCCTTGGTGTCCTTGATCTCGATCGTCAGGTTCTGCCGGGCGGTGTCGACGGCACCGTTGTTGAGTGTCTCCTTGATCCACTTGGTGAACTCACTGCTCTTGTCGAGTCCCCGGGTGATCGTGATCTCGCCCGCCTGCCGTGCCCCGGGCTGCTTCCGGATGATCTGCTTGCCCGTCGACGTGACCTGCTTGACCTCGACGACCTCCTCCTCGACGGAGAACCCGCTGATCTCCTGGATCGACTCGACCATGTACCCGCCGAGCTGCACGCCGAAGACGTGTGTGGAAAGAGCATCGCCCTCTGCCATGACTGTCTGTCACCTTTCCTTGACCGACCCGCGGGTCACTCGTCGATGAGGCTGGTGCTGTCGGAGAACTGGGCCAGCCGGAACACCACGAACTCGGCGGGCTTGACCGGGGCGACGCCGATGTCACAGACGACCCGGCCCTGGTCGATGGAGGTCTGCGGGTTGTTGTCACGGTCGCACTTGACGTAGAACGCCTCCTCGGCGGTGCGGCCGAAGAGCGCGCCCCGGCGCCATTCCTCGGTGAGGAACGCGGTGACGTTGCGCCGGATGCTCGACCACAGCCGGTCGTCGTTCGGCTCGAAGACCACCCACTGGGTGCCCAACAGGATTGACTCTTCGAGATAGTTGAAGAGGCGGCGCACGTTGAGGTAGCGCCAGGCCGGGTCGGAGGACAGGGTGCGCGCGCCCCAGATCCGGATGCCGCGGCCGGGGAAGGCGCGTACGCAGTTCACACCGATCGGGTTCAGCAGGTCCTGTTCGCCCTTGCTGAGCCGGGTCTCCAGGTCCACCGCGCCGCGGATCACCTCGTTGGCGGGCGCCTTGTGCACGCCGCGCTCGGCGTCACTGCGCGCCCACACACCGGCGATGTGCCCGCTCGGCGGGACCGTGGTGTTGCGGCCGGCCGCCGGGTCGAAGACCCGCACCCACGGGTAGTAGAGGGTGGCGTACCGGGAGTCGTAACCCGCCTCCTCGTTGCGCCAGTGCCGCACCTGCTGGGCGGTGAGTCCGGGCGGGGCGTCCAGGACGGCGACCCGGTCGCCCATCTGCTCGCAGTGCGAGATGACCGCGAGCTGGACGGTGCGTACGCCCTCGGCGTCGATGTCGCCGCGCTGGTGGGCGCCCATCAGGTCAGGGACCGCGACCATGGTGATCTCGTCGATGGCCTCCAGCCCGGCGAAGCCGGTCCGGGCGGCGGCGTCGCCGACGTACTCGGCCGGGTCGAGGCGGGACACCGCGCCGGGGCCGGGCACCGCGGGCGCGGCCGGTGCGTCGGGCACCGCCACGGTCTGGCTGGCGGGCCGGGCCTGGGCGGCGTCGCGCTGCTCGGTGACCTCGATCAGCTTGGAGGCACGCAGCTGGGTGACGACATAGCCCTTGACGTTCTTGCGGGTGGAGACGTCGTACGTCTCGGCCACCTGGTCTCCCTGGCGGACCAGCAGTTTGAAGCGGTCCTCGGGCGGGTTCTCGCCGTCCGCGTCGGCGATCTCCACCGACACTCCCAAGGCACCGGGCCTGGCCGTGATCTGGAACCCGCCGAGCGCGACCGGCTCCGCCGCCCGGCCCTCGCGGGCTCCCCGGCCGCCACCGGCCGGGGCGGAGGCGCCGTCCGCGGAGCCGCCGATGCGCACGACGTAGGCCGCGCCGCCGCCGTTGGAGAAGTAGCCGTACACGGCGTGCGCGAGGTAGGTGCCCTCGGTGAAGCCGCCGAACAGCTGGGTGTACTGGTCCCAGTTGGTGACCAGGGTCGGTTCGTGGAAGGGCCCGTTCTGGGCGAACCCGACGAACGCGGCGACGGCGGTGCCGACTCCCTCGATCGGGCGGGCACCGGACTGCACCTCCTCCACGTACACGCCCGGGGTGAGGTACGTCGGCATGCTCGCTCCTTCACGTTCCTTCGGGTCACCTGCGTCGATGCCGAGTCTCCGAGGCCGCTTGGGCACGGCGACAGGGGCGCGGGTACCTTGCCGGGGGCAACCCCACTGCCTTTACGGACGCCCGTACGGACCACAGGGGAAGGAACTCTGGCCCGGGTTGGCCGAGTTCGGTGAAACAGCAGGTCGGCGAGGTGCCTCAGGCGTCGAGGGCGTCCGCCAGATACGGCCCGAACTCGCTCTCCAGCACCAGCCGGCCGAGCTTGCGGTACTCCCGCACCACCGCCGACACCAACTGCCGCATGGTGAGCGGTTTCTGGGACTCGGCCGCGAGATAGGCGGCGGTCACCGCGCAGGCCCGGATGGAGCCGCCGGCCAGTTCGAAGCGGTCCGCGCAGAAGCCGAGGTCCAGGTCGTCGGCGCGCGGCAGCCGGCCGCCCAGACACCGGTCCCACAAGGCCAGCCGCTGGGCGGCGTCGGGCATGGGGAACTCCGCCACCACATCGAGCCGGCGGGTGAACGCCTCGTCCAGGTTGGCCCGGAGGTTGGTGGTCAGCACGGCGATCCCGTCGAAGGACTCCATGCGCTGCAGCAGATACGCCGACTCGATGTTGGCGTGCCGGTCGTGCGCGTCCTTGACCTCCGAACGCTTCCCGAAGATCGCGTCGGCCTCGTCGAAGAGCAGGACCGCGTTGACCGCGGACGCCTCGGTGAAGATCCGTTCCAGGTTCTTCTCGGTCTCGCCGACGTACTTGTCGACCACCGTGGAGAGATCGACCACGTACAGGTCCATGCCGAGATCGGCGGCGACCACCTCCGCGGACATGGTCTTGCCGGTGCCCGACTCGCCCGCGAACAGCGCGATCACCCCGCGTCCCCGGCCGCCGCCCGGACGCATCCGCCACTGCCCGAGCACCTGCTCGCGATGCCGGGCCCGCACGGCGAGTTCGCGCAGCCTGCGGTGGGTCGGCGCGGGCAGCACCAGGTCGTCCCAGCCGACCCCCGGCTCCACCCTGCGGGCCAGCCGCGCCAGCCCCGCGCCGTTCTGCGCGCGTACGGCGGACGTCAGGTCGTCGGGGGAGACCGGGCGGCCCGCGAGCCCGGCGGACCGCACCGCCGCGTGCGCCGCGCGGCGCAGCTGCCCGCCGTCGAGCCGGTGCGCGGCGACGGCGCGGGCGAGGGCGTAGGCGTCGGTGGCGTCGCCGCCCCGCACGGAATCATCGACGCCGCCGGTCACAGAGCCGCCAGCCCCGCCCGTCACACAGCCATCGGCATCGCCTGTCACATAGCCGTCCGCCTCGCCCTGCACGCGGCCATCGCCGTCGCCCGTCCCGGAGCCTTCGGCGTCACTCATCCCCCAGCCGTCGGCATCGAACGTCACTGAGCCCTCGGCGTCCGCCAGGGCCAAGGCATGCCGCCAGCGCGCCGCCTGCCGCTCCGGAGAGGGCGGGGTCACCGGAAGGACGACCGGGGTGTCGGCCGCCCACGCCGGGTCCCAGCCGTCCCTGCCGTGGGTGAACAGCGGGATGCCGCTCAGTGCCGTACACAACTCGCCGGTGGCGCGGGCTCGTTCGGCCGGCGCCGCGGGCAGTGCCTCCAGGGGTCCCAGGACGACACCGGCGCCGGTGAGGCGGGCTTCCAGCGCCGCGACCCGGGCGAGCGCGGGCACGTCGCCGGGGCGTCGGGCGAGTGCCGCCGCGTCGAGGACCAGCGCGCGCCGTCCTGCCGCGTGAAGGGCGGCCGCCGCGAGGCCCGGCGCGTCTCCGCCCCGGTCGAGCAGATGCACCAGTCCCGTTCCGGAGCGGGCGGCGCGGGCCGCTCGGTACACCTCCTCCGGCTCGGCCGTCGGGTCGGCCGCCGGCTCGCCGAGCACTCCGGCGAGTTGGGCGTCCGGCTCGGTACCGCCCAGCAGATGGGCGGTCACCCGGTCCGGCACCGCGAGCACCCGCGACAACGCCGGCCGGTCCGGCTCGGTGACCTCCACCAGTCCGCCCGCGACCAGCGGTGCTCCCGGGGAGAGACGGAACCGGGCGGCCGACGCCGACGCGAGCCCGCACAGCTCCAGTGCCAGGGCGACCGTGGGCCGGCGGCGGGTCAGATCGTCGTTGAGGTAGCCGTAGAGACGTTCGAAGCGGGCGTCCAGGTCCGGTGCCAGCGCGATCAGCAGGAGATCGGTGTCCAGCGGGGACAGGCCGAACCGCGCGGCGAGCGTGCCGAGCGCGGACGCGGGCGGCGGGGGCAGCGGCTCGTGTCCGGGCACGTCGAGCCCGCCCGGCTCGTGCAGGATCCGCTCCACGGCCTCGGGGGAGAGGTACTGCCCGCGGTAGGGGTCGTCGGGATCGGGATCGGCGGCACGGCGGGCCGCCACCGCGTAGCGGACCCGCTCCTCGACCAGCCGCAGTCGCGCCCACAGCGGGTCCGTGCCGGCCACCATGCCGACATCCGCGGTGTACGTCACGGCTGGCGGCCCCCTCTGCGGCGGCGGGCCGGGGCCGGGCGCCGCTCGCGCGGACCGGCGAAACCGTCCGGCCCCGGGTCGCTCACGCCCTCGTACCGCAGTCGGCGCCCCGGCACCGGATCCCCGTCCTGCCGCCGGTCCACCGCATCAGCGTCCTGCCGGTGATCCGTGGCACGCACCACGAGCCCCTCGGTGACCGGCGGCGCGGCCGCCCTGCTCGCCCCGGCGAGCGGCGCGCACACGCGCACGCCGAGCGAGGCCTTCAACTCGCCGCCCAGCGCCGACCACACGTCCGAGGCGGCCGGTCCGTCCGGTCCGCCCGTCCCGGTGGTGTCCAGCGACACGGTCAGGCCCAGTTCGGCCAGCGAGCCCGTGAGCAGCCGCTCCGGCAGCGCGTCGGCGGCCACCAGCGTGGCCAGCACCTGCGACAGCAGCCGGTGCTCGTCCTGCGGGCGGCTCGCCCACGCCGTGACCAGGTACGTCAGCTCGAACCAGCGGGGCGGGGTACGCCGCGCCACCACATGTCCGTCCGCGTCGTACACCTCCCCGGCGCCGCTGCCGCGCCGGGCCGGGTCCTCCCGGATGTCGTACAGGAACACACAGACGGTGGGGGCGTTACGGCGGGCGGCCCACTCGCGGGTCGGCGCGTCGAAGACGATCTCGACTCCGGACGCCTCCAGTCCGGACCCGGCGAGCAGTCCGCGCAGCGCCTCGTCGACCTCGTGGATCACCGGCGGGTCACCTCGTCCGGCGGCTGCACACTGCCGTTCACCACCAGGAAGTCGGTCTTCACCGGGGAGAATCCGGGTCCGCTCGCGGTGATCGTCCGCGGCCCCGTCTGGTCCTTGGTGAGGATGAGCAACTGGCCGATGAACGTGCCGTCCGGCCCAGGCACGGTCGGTGCCGCGGCGGCGGTGATCCCCGGCTTCCAGGTGAACCGCACCGGGACGCCCGGCGGGAAGTCCTTGCCGCGCACCGAGGTGACGAAGCCGGGCTTCCCGATCGGCGGGACGGCGACGATCCTCGGCTGCAGGATCCGCAGTGTCGTGTGCGTCCTGTTGTCGCGCGGGTCGGCGTCCGTACCGGTGGTGGTGAGGACACCGCTGACACGACCGGTCAGCGCGTGGTCGGGGGAGAGCACCACCCGTACGACGGTGGAGGTGCCCCGCGACAGGTCCGGCAGCGCGCACACCCAGTGGTCGTCGCAGCCTGGCGGCGGCCCGCCGTTCGGGATCCCGGCGGGCAGCCCGATCCGCAGCCGCAGCCCGGTCGCCAGCGCGTTACGGCCGTTGCGCACGGTGTACGTCACCACGACCCGGCCGCCGACATAGCCCGGGTTCGGCTGGGCGGTGACCCGGACGCCGGGTCCGGCCTCCGGGGCGGGCGGTGTGGGAGGCGCCGGGGGCGTCGGCGGGGTCGGCGGGGTCGGAGGCGGGGTGGGCGGGGCGGCCTTGCGGACCGGCACCACGGTCCGGGCGGTGTTGTCGTCGGGCCGCGGGTCGATCACGCTGCCGGTGACCGACCAGTCCAGGGGCTGGTCGCCGACGGTGTTCCCGGTCACGGTGACCGTCACCGGCACGGTCGCCCCGGGCGGCACCACCCCGATGTCACACTGCAGGGAGGCGGCGTCGCAGGTGCCGCCGGGCCGGCGGATCCGGGTGACGCTCACGCCGGCCGGCGGTGCGATGGTCAGCCGGGTGCCGGGCGAGGCGGCCGGGCCGTGGTTGACGACGTCGACGCGGATGTCGGTGGAGTGGTCGACAGTGACCGCGGGCACCGTGCCCGGGGCGTGCACGGCCAGGTCCACCGACTGCTGGACACCGGGTTCCTTCTGACGCCCCGGCAGCTCCAGGGTGAGCGCCGTCTGATGGCCGGTCCTGACGTTCAACAGATGTAGTTTTTCCGGGCAGTTGGCGGGGGTGTCGGTGCGGGAGCTGTAGACGATTCCGGTGCCGTCCGCCGTCCAGGCCGCGTCCCTTGGCTGGTGCGGGCCGGTGACCGAGGTGTCGGGCAGCTCTTGATGGCAGGCGTCGGCGGTGCCCCGCGCCGACTCGGGCAGCAGCACCCGGCAGTCGCCGCCGGACACGGAGGTGAGCACCATGCCGTTCTGCTCGTCGACCCGGCCGCCGCCGTTCTTCCGGTTGAAGGCGATCTGCAGCCCGTCCGGCGAGAACGCGGGACTGTCGTCGATGACCGCGCAGTTGCCGGGACAGATCGCCGCGCTCAGATCGCGCTGCCGGCCGAGGTTGCTGACCGGCACGGTCCAGATGTGCTTGTTGCCGCCGTTGCCGTCGATGGTCATGGTGCGGGTGAAGGCAAGAGTGGTCCCGTCGGAGGACCAGGTGGGCTGGGCGTCGCCGCCCGTCCGCTGCCCGGCCGGCGGCACGATCTCGTGCACGATCGCCCCGCTCGTCGCGTCGGCGATCAGGATGCGCCCGGGACCGGAGGCGGACCCGACCCCGCCCGGCGAAGTCCGCGTGAACGCGATGTACTTGCCGTCGGGTGAAAACGTGGGGTCGGTGTCCCAGTCCCTCGGCCCGCGTCCGGCCAGCGGCATCGGCGCCGGGTTGGCGCCGTCGGCGTCCACCGTCCAGATCCGCTCGATCCGCCCGGCGTCGCTGTCCTCGAACCGGGTCACGACGATACGGCGGCCGTCCGGCGTGTAGTTCTGCCGTTCGGTCCACGGGTCGTACCCGGAAGCCGGGTTGAACAGCGGATCCTTGGCCGGATCGGTGTTGGTGTCGGCCGCCGGGTCCTCGTTCAGGATCGTCAGTCCGAGGTCGCGCGGGTCGGCGCCGTCCATCCGGACGTCCTGGAGGGTCACCACGTGCGGACCGTGCACGCCGTCGGCCGTGTTGCTTCCCTTGGCCGAGGTGCGGTCCACCACGACGTAACCGCCGTTCGGCGGGCCGACCCACGTCGGCGTGCCGACCGCGCGGTCCTCCATGAGCACCAACTGCGGGCCGGTCGTGCGGTTCTGCACCTGGTACACATGGTCCCAGTCCCCCTCGCAGCCACAGGTGCGGTCCGGGCTGAGGAACAGCACACTCTCCCCATCGGGCAACCAGGCCGCCCCATGGGTCCGCCATCCGTTCGGGGTGCCGGTGAGCAGCGGCTGGTCGCCTGCCGGGCCGCCGGTCACCCGAAGCCGGGGGCCCGTCGAGTTGTCGGAGGCGGTGGGGGTGGAGGTGTACGCGATGAGGTCCCGGTGGGCCGCGTCGTTCACCGGGTTCCACACGGGCTCCGTCGCCCTGCTGCCGAGCGCGCCGGTCACCCGGGTCGCGGTGCCGCCGACCAGCGGCCGGACGAAGATCTGGGTCCCGAACACCGCATCGCTGTCGCAGGAGTACGCGAGGCGCTGCCCGTCCGGTGAGACGGTCGGGCTCTCCTCGTCGTACGGCGTGTCGGTCAGCCGGGTCAGACCGGTGCCGTCGGTGCGCACCAGCCACAGGTCGCGCTGCTTCTTGCCGTTCGGGCCGCCGGGCTCCGCCGAGTCGAACACCACGGCCTTGCCGTCCGGGGCCAGCCGGGGATGCGCCGCGTCCCGGCCGCTGGTCAGCTTGCGCACCGAGCCGTCGGGGGCGCGCAGATAGATCTGGGGGTTCTTCGAGTCGCGGCGGCTCGCGAACACCATCGTGTCGCCCAGCGCCGACGGCTCGACGTCGTAGTGCGCCGGCCCCGCGCCGAACAGCGGTTCGCTGTCCTTGGTGTCGACCACCTTGCCGAGACTGCGATGTCCGGTGCCCGCGTACGCGATCCGGGTGGCGGAGGGCGCGGTCGCCTTCGGCTGGGCCTTTGCGCTGCTCGGCCCCGAGGCCGCCGTCACCGCGAGCAGCGGGACCAGCAGGAGCAACGACGCGCCGAATCTCCCCCGCCGGCGCTGCCCGCCGGGGCCATCGGTGCCGTTCACGGTCCACCTCGCAGTCTCGGAACACCAGGGTCGCCCCGCCACTCTGCCTCCGCGCGCGCGGCACGCGGCAGGGCGGCGGGGCCGTGCCCGGGGGAAGCGCGGGATGCGCTTTCGGGCAGCTCCCCTGCGCCGGGCCCGAGATGACGTGATGTCAGATCAGTCCGTTGCGCAGGGCGTATCCGACGGCGTGCGCCCGGTTGCGCAGTTGCAGACGCGTGGTGATCTCATGCAGCACGTTCTTGACGGTCCGCTCGGAGTACGACGTCTTCTGCGCGATCTCCGCCGTGTCGAACCCCTCCGCCACCAGGCGCAGCATGTCCGCCTCGCGCGCGGTCAACGTGGACAGGGCCAGGCCGCGCGGATCGAGCGCGGAGCGCTGCAGGCTGCCGACATGGCTGAGCAGCTTGCCGAGCAGGTCGCCGGGGAGTACGCCTTCGCCGTTGGCCAGCGCGAGCACCAGGTGGAGCAGCCGGTCCTGGTCCGCCTCGGCGCGCCGCAGCACCGCCGCGACGCCGCACTCTATGACCCGCTGCAGGGCGGCGGACTCGAAGGTACCGACCACGAGTCCGGTGCGGGTGGCGGCGTTGCGCTGTAACCGCTGTAGCAGGGCGATGACTTCGTCGTCCACGGAGTCGACGATCACGAGGGACGTGCGCGCCCGATCCGCGTCGGCGCCGTCGAGCAGTTCCACCTCGGGGCGCTGGCGGAGCTGATGGATGACGCCGATGCGCAGTACGAGGTCCTGGGCGTAGACGGCGACGGAAACCCGGTGCGGGCGACCGGCGGGGCCGGTCTGATGTTCTGTCACGGAGGGGGGCATGGAGGTTCCTGATTCAGACGAGGGACCGAAGGGGAGCGGACGACACAGGAGCCGGGAAGAGGACGGCGGCGGTGCCCGCCGGAGGACCGCGGGCGGCACGACATGACCTCAACAAACGTGCCAATCCGAGGAGTTGACCTTGACCGTCCGGGGCAGGCCGACTGCCCGGGTGTTGCCCTCGCACCTCTCGTGGCCGTCCGGCCACGGTTCTACGGTCGTCGCGTGACGCCTTCTGCAGCCTCTTCCGGCCCTGGACTGCCCGGGCTCGACATGCCCGATGTGACGGTGACGCCTGGCGGTACCGCCTCGACCCGTCTGACCGTCCGCAACGACAGCGACATCGTCGAGGCGTACACCCTGGAAGTCGTCGGTGACTGTGCGGCCTGGGCCACCGTGGAACCCGAGCGGGTCTCCCTGTATCCCGGCACCTCCGAGACGGTGACCATCCGGCTGGACCCGCCCCGCTCGCCGGAGGTCCGCGCCGGTGATGTGCCGCTCGGCGTACGCGTGCTGCCGGCCGAGCACCCCGAAGCCGTCACCGTGCCCGAAACGACGGTGCACATCGAGGAGTTCCGCGAGCTGCGCACCGAGCTGCTCCCGCGCCGCCGTCGCGGCTGGCTGCGCGGCCGCTACCGGCTGGCGGTGCGCAACGAGGGCAACACCCCGGCCAGGATCGCCCTGACACCGGAACAGCGGGGCGAGGAGCTGCGGTTCGCGTTCACGCCCGCCGAACTTCCCCTGGAGCCGGGCGAGTCGGCGGAGACCCGGCTGCGGGTGCGCACCGGCAAACCGGTCTGGTTCGGCAAACCGGTGGTCTGGCCATTCACCGTACGTGCCACGGACACCACGGCCGCGGAGGGGACTGAGCGGCCCGGCGCCCTCGTGCGGCCGCCGCTGGAGGCCGAGTTCGTCCAGATCCCGATCTTCCCCAAGTGGCTGCTGGCGGTCCTCGCGGCCCTGATCGCGCTGCTGCTGGCCTGGTTCGCGCTGGTCCGCCCGGCGGTGCGGAGCGCCGCCAAGCAGGCCGCCGACGAGGTGGTCCAGCCGCGCCCCACACCCGGCGGACAGGGCAACGGACAGTCTCCGGGCACCGGTTCCGGAGGCGGGACGGGCACGGGTACCCAGCAGGGCGGCCGGGGTACGACGGCGGGCACCGGCGGCGGCTCCGGCGGGAGCGGTGTGGAGTCCGGAGTCGGCCAGCAGAGCTCGACCACGATCGACGTACAGACGTCCGGCGGTCAGGACAAGACCGGGATCTATGTGGTGCCGAAGGGCAAGGTGTTCGGGATCACGGACATCGTGGTCGCCAACTTCCAGGGCGACGAGGGCCTCATGACCATCACCTTCGGCGACCGGAAGATCACCACGATCGCCCTGGAGACCTTCCGCAATCAGGACTACCACTGGGTCACCCCCATCAAGATCCCCGAGGACGCCAAGGTCACCATGAAGGTGACATGTGCGAAGCCCGGTACTCCGGCGACCGGCCGGCAGGCGCAGCAGTGTCATGAGGTCCTGAACGTCAGTGGCGTACTCAGCGACATCACCCGGTGACATCGCCCCCTCGAACATCGTTCGCCCTGCTGGGTGCGATCGGAAGAGGAGAGTCCGACTCCGTCCGAAAACCGACGGAGTGTTGGATGTAACCGACACATTTCACGACGCGTCGGGAGCCCGGAATCACGGGTGCGCACGGACACCGTCCGGACGGCCGGACATCAACTGCCGTGCAGAAATGGCCGGTTAGCGCACCCGACGTCATGGCTTGCGGCTGCGAAGGCGCCCCGTCGGGAGGTCAGGGCGTGACCGGCCGGCCCGGTGCTATCCGCCGTCCGCCGTCCGCAGGACCGTGAACGCCTCGTCCAGCAGCGTGGCGTAGTCCTCGACCTTGCGCGCGCCGGTCTCCGCGCCGCCCCGTGTGTGCATGAGCAGGGCGCCGCGCACGGCGCCGACGGCGGCCCGGGCCAGGACGGAGGCGCGCAGTGCGCGTCGGCGGGCCGGTTCCTCGGGGTCGTGCGCGGCGAAGCGTTCGGCCAGCGCGTCGCTGATGCCGTCCTCGAAATCGGTCAGGACATGCGTGCGCCGGGTCCGGCCGGTCAGTGCCCGAGGCGGTGCGCCCACGAAGAGGATGGCGAGCCCGCCGTCGAGCCGGCCCGCTGCCGCCAGCAGGCTGTTGTGGACGGCGGTGAGGGGCGGTTCGCCGGCCGGCCGGCGCAGGATCTCCTGCGCGACCAGGGGGACGAAGTCCAGGATCTCGGCGAAGACGAGGTCTTCCTTCGAGGGGAAGTACCGGAAGAACGTGCGCTCCGTGACGCCGGCCTCCGCGGCGATGTCCTTGACCGTCGTCTCCTGGTAGCCGCGCTCGGCGAACATGCGGGTCGCCGTGTGGAGCAGGGTGCGCCGCGTGGCGGCCTTCTTCCGGTCCCGCCGCCCCAGCTCCGGCTCCTGTGTCCCCTGCTCGCTCACGGGATCATCCTGCCACGCTCCGCACGAGCCGGGTTTGACGTGAGCATGAAGAGTGTCAGTCCTGACACTTTATGTATCGTGTCAGTCGTGACACTTTTGGTGGCTGCCTCTGCCGCCGGCGCTGAAGCCTCCCCGAACGTGCCGCTCGTTCCCGGCAAGACCCCTTCAAGGAGCACTCCTGATGGCTTCCCTGCTCTACCGGCTCGGCCGCGGTGCCTTCCGGCGCCGCCGGGCGGTGCTGGCCACCTGGCTGCTGGTGCTGGCCGCGGTCGTGGCCTGCGTGATCACCTTCGGCGGCAAGACCGACGACGAGTTCACCGTGCCGGGCTCACCGGCCCAGACCGCGATGGACACCCTCAAGCGCGAACTGCCCTCGGCGGCCGGCACCAGCGCCCAGATCGTCTTCGTCGCGCCCCACGGTCACACCGTCACCGAGCCGCGCTACTCCCGCGCCATCAGCTCCACCATGGATGAGGCCGACAAGGCTCCCCAGGTCGTCGGCGTCACCGACCCGATGCGCGGCAAGGTCATATCGCCGGACCGGACGACCGCGCTCGGCCAGGTCCGCTACCAGGTCGGCCGGCCCGACCTGCACGAGGACAGCCTGTCCGCGCTGGAGAGGACGACCCGTCCGGCGAAGGACGCCGGACTCACGGTCGAGGTCGGCGGATCCGCGTACGGCAGCGGCAAGAGCACGGGCCATGTGAAGGAACTGACGGGCGTGGCCGTCGCCCTCGTCGTGCTCACGATCACCTTCGGCTCGCTGTTCGCCGCGGGCATGCCCCTGCTGACGGCGATCACCGGCGTGGCAGTCACCCTGCTGGGCCTGTCGGCGCTGACCGGCGTGCTGACCATCTCCAGCACCGCGCCCTCGCTGGCGTCCATGCTGGGGCTCGCCGTGGGCATCGACTACGCCCTGTTCATTCTCTCCCGCCACCGCTCGCAACTCGCCACCGGCATGGACACCGAGGAGTCGGCGGCCCGGGCCGCCGCCACCGCGGGCAGCCCGGTCGTCTTCGCCGGCCTGACCGTGATCATCGCACTGTGCGGGCTGGCCGTCGTGCGCATCCCGTTCCTGACCGTCATGGGCATCGCCGGCGCCGCCGCCGTGCTGATCGCGGTCGGCGTTTCCACGACTCTCCTGCCGGCCGTGATGGGCTTCGCGGGCGAGCGGCTGCGGCCGAAGCCTGGCTCTCGCGCAGCGCGCCGCGAACAGGCCGCCCACGATGCCGAGCGCGCTGGGCGCGACGCCGGGCATGGCGCTGGGTACGATGCCGAGCGCGGCGGGGATGGAGCCGGACAAGGCGGGCATGGTGCCGGGCGTGACGGCGGGCATCGTGGGCGCAGGCCGATGGGCGAACGCTGGGGCAGGCTCGCCATCCGCCGTCCGCTCCTCACCCTGCTGGCCGTCCTCGTCGGCCTGCTGACCGTCGCGATCCCCGCACGAGACCTTCAACTGGCCCTGCCCGACAACGGTTCCGCCCCCGCGGGCAGCGGACAACGGCAGACGTACGACACCGTCTCCGAGAAGTTCGGCCCCGGCTTCAACGGCCCGCTGCTCGTGCTCGCCGACACCTCCCGCACCGACAGCCCACAACAGGCCACCGCCACCCTCGTACGGGACCTGAAGGCCACCGACGGCGTCGCCACGGTCGGCGCACCGCAGTTCGTCCCGCACCAGGACGCCGCCGTCATCCAGGTCGTGCCGAAGACCGGACCCGGGGACGGGCGGACCAACAACCTCGTCGAGGACATCCGTGACGCGGCCCCCGGCTGGCGCGCGCAGACGGGGGCGGAGGTGTCCGTCACGGGTACGACGGCCGTGAACATCGATGTCTCCGACCGGCTGGCAAGCTCGCTCGTCCCGTTCGCCCTGGTCGTCGTCGGCCTGTCGCTGCTGCTGTTGCTGCTCGTCTTCCGTTCGGTGGTCGTGCCGTTGAAGGCCGGCCTCGGCTTCCTGCTCTCGGTGGCCGCCACCTTCGGCGCGGTCGTGGCCGTGTTCCAGTGGGGCTGGCTCGCGAGCGCGCTCGGCGTCACGGAGACCGGGCCGGTGGTCAGCATTCTGCCCATCCTGGTGATGGCGGTGCTCTTCGGACTCGCCATGGACTACGAGGTGTTCATGGTCAGCCGTATGCGCGAGGCGTCTGTGCACGGCGCCGCCCCGCGGGAGGCCGTCCTCGCCGGCTCTCGGCACGCCTCCCGCGTGGTCACGGCCGCGGCGCTGATCATGTTCGCGGTGTTCGCGAGCTTCATCCCCGGTGGCAGCAGCATCCTCAAGCCGATCGCCTTCGCTCTCGCGGTGGGGGTCCTCATCGACGCCTTCGTCGTCCGTATGACCCTGGTCCCGGCGGTCCTCGCGCTCGTCGGCCGCGCGGGCTGGTGGCTGCCGAAGTGGCTGGACCGGCTGCTCCCCGACCTCGACATCGAAGGGGAGCGCCTCGCGCCCGCAACCGCACCCGGACACGAGTCCGGACCCGGCTCCGGCCCCACCGGGCCGGAGCCCAGGCCCGCCGCCGTGACCACCGCGAGCGGACCGACCGCGCCCTGACCACATGAACTCCGCCGGGACTCACCCGGTATACATGAAGCGTATACATGATGTGTATAGTGCCCGCTGTGAGACTACGACTGTGGGGGCGGCGATGACGGCGACAACCTCTGTTCAGGCCGTCGGCGTGCGGGACCGGCTGCGCGCGTGGGGCGGCCCCGCGGCGACTGCGCCAGGTGCCGGGCTGCTGCTCGGCGTACTGACCAACCTGGCCCAGGGGTGGCTTCCCGGAGCATGGCAGCAGATCGCCAACTCCGGTGCCGTGTGGTCCGCCGTCGCCTTCGCCGCCGGAGCACTGCTGTATCGGCGAGGATCCGTGCCCAAGGCCGCGATCGGAGGCCTCGGCGCGGAGGTCGGCCTGGTCGTCGGGTACTACGGCTATGCCGAATTCGGGCGCGACGGCGCCGGAAGCCTCTTCTTCCCGCTCGTGTGGCTCGGCATGGCCTGCGTGGCCGGGCCTCTGTTCGGTGTCGCGGGCCACTGGTGGCGGCGCGGTCCGGACACGCGCCGCCGCGTCACCGGCCTGGCCGCCCTCGCCGGGCTCTTCGGCATGGAGGGCCTGGCCTATGCCTGGACACTTCACTACACCGCGCAGGCCTGGGCATGCCTGGTCCTCTTCGTCCTCATCCCGCTGCTCATGGCTCGCACACACAAAGAGCGCGCCCTGACACTGGGTGTCGCTGTGGTCTGCGCACCGCTCGCCTACGCCGTCATCGAGCTGCCCCTCCAGACGGTCTCCGCCTGATCCGGTCGTCGCTGCCCTGCCGTTGGGTTCGGCAGGGCAGCGACACTTGATCAGCAGTACAGGTTGCTGCCAGGCGGGACGCCGAGGATCTGGGTGAAGCGCTGGTAGGCGTCGACGCGGCTCTGGACCTGGGCCGGGTTCTTGCCGTCGCATTCCAGGGAGCCGTTGATGCTGCGGATGGTCTGGCCGAAGCCGGCCTGGTTCACCATCGCGTCGTGCGGGGTCATGGTGCCCGGTCCTGACTGGGTGTTCCAGTACCAAAGGCCGGTCTTCCAGGCGACGGCCGGATCGTTCTCCACCTGCCAGGGGTTGTTCAGGAGGTCGATGCCGAGTGCGTCACCGGCTGCCTTGTAGTTGAAGTTCCAGGACAGCTGGAGCGGTCCGCGGCCGTAGTACGCCGCCTGTCCGGCCGGGCAGCCGTAGGGCTGGCTCCAGTCGCAGTAGGTGGGGTAGTTGGCGGTGTTCTGCTCGACGACGTAGACCAGCCCGCCGGTCTCGTGGCTGACGTTGGCGAGGAAGGCGGCGGCCTCCTGCTTCTTGACCGTGTCTCTGCCGGTGTTCGCGAAACCGGGGTAGGCGCCCAGCGCCTGGACGAGTCCGCTGTAGGTGTAGAAGGAGTTCCTGTTCGGGAACATCTGATTGAACTGGGCTTCGGAGACGACGAATCGGGAAGGCGTGCCGCTCCCGCCGTCGGCCGGGGCGTTCCACTTCTGGTTCGCGCCACCCGAACAGGTCCAGATCTGCAGCCGCGTACCGTTGGCGCTGTTGTTGTCCCGTACGTCCAGGCACTTGTTCGCCTGGGGGTTGACGATGTCGTGGGCGGCGGTGACCACCCACTGCTGGTTCGCGCCACCGCCGCAGTCCCACAGCTGGACCGCCGCGCCGTCGGCGGTGCCGCGGTCGACGACGTCCAGGCACTTGCCGAGCGCCCGCAGAGTGCCGTCGCCCGGGTTCGACCAGATCTGGGCGTTGGTTCCATTGCAGTCGTAAAGCTGTACGGCGGTGCCGTTGGCGCTGTCGGCTCCGGCCACGTCGACGCACCTGCCGGCGAGTCCGGTGATCTGGCCGTCCGCGGCCTGCGCGGGAGTCGCGGTGAACAGCGCGGTGAGGAGGGTGGCGGCGACGCCGCCGGCCAGGAAGCGTCCGAGACGTCTCAAGCGCGAGCGTCTGTGCGGGGTTTCGGCGAGGCGGAGGTGCATCGAGAGGTGCTCCTGTCCTGGTCGAGCGGATGGGTTCGTACCGCCGTGGGCGCGCGTGTCGAGCCGCCGGCCGGCCGGGGGATCACGCGGGGTCAGTTGAGGACCGTCTCCGTGACGACGATGTGGCCGGCGTCGGGATCGAGGCTCCCGCCGAGCCGGCCGAAGGCACCGTCCGTCAGGTCCAGGCACTTGGGTTGCTGCGGAGTCGAGACGAACGTGCCCCGGTCGTTGATGCGGACCACCAGCGACGCGCCGCCCGCGACATTGGTCACCTGCACCCTGGTCCCGAAGGGCAACTGGGGCTGGCGGCTCAGCGATGTCGCCGCCGTGTCGGCGTTGTTGTCGAAGAGTTCACCGCTGGCCGTCAGGGCACCGGGCGGCTCGGGGCCGTAGTGGGTCGCCCAGCACTGGTCGGACGACGCCTGTGCGACGGGGGCGTTCCACTTCTGGTTGGCTCCGCCGCTGCAGCTCCAGATCTG
>NZ_MQUS01000058.1 GCF_001953885.1 Streptomyces sp. IMTB 2501
GCCCGCTAGTGCGGGCCTGGCTGGCTACGAGGAGAGGGGCTGCTCGTTCGTGTCGAGTTTCAGCGTAGTACATGCCTCCGTTTTGATGCAGCATGTAGAGTTGGTAAAAACTAGTCACACCTTCAAAGCTGTGTGGGCTCGACAGGGTGGGCAGAGTAGATGAGGTGAATCGAGTGACGCTCAGGGAAAAAATTCCTGGTGGGCTTACGCGCAGGGCTCAATATTTCGTCCAAATCCATGGTTACCGTATTCCTGATCCTGGTGTGGAGCAGCATCGGGCCCGGTGGCTGGAGCATGGAATCCCGGCAGCAGAGATTGACCGTGCTGTGGCGTACCAGGAAATCTGGGGCGGGATTGCCCTCCCTCCGTCTCCGCACTACGACGGTGGCCCCAGTTCGCTGAGTGCGGATGTCCCTGAGGGGTCGGAGGCGGAGGGCTGGTGGTTCGGGGCCGGGCTGCAGCGCACCGCGCTTCCCTACGCCTTCATGATTGGCCCCGAGGGGGAGTTCGGTATCCATGCCGGCACTTGGGTGCCTCTGCATGGGAGCATCGCAGGGTGGGTGGAGTCGGTGGCCCTCGCAGATCATGCCCGCCGGTGCGCCCGCACTATCACCACGGTGACCGGTGAAGCCGTGGAGGCGCTGCAACTCGACGGCTTGGAACCGGTCTTGGAGGTTGCCGGACGTGCAGACACCTGGTGGCGAGGAGCTGACTCTCTTGTGGCCGTCTACCGCGGGGAAGCTGAGTGCATGTTGGCACCGCAATGCCGGACGGCAACGGTCTACTCCGGGCTCGATGAATGGGGCCTCAAAGGGCTCGGCGCTTAAGAGCTCACCTGCCATCGATGAGACATCTGGCTGCAACGCCGCTCTCGGCAAGAGGAACTGATGACAGGACAGTTTAGAATTCAGCGAATCGTGCTCAGAGAACACCAGGTGGATGCGACTGCGCGTATCCGTAAGTGGGTCGGATTCCCTGCAAGGTCCTCTGTGCCCGCGGAAGGGGCGCGCGCCACGGTGGTGTCCGCCACGGGGTCCGGCAAGACGATCACGGCCGCGTGGGCTGCGCTGGAGTGCTTCCGTGGCGGGCGGATCCTTGTCATGGTCCCCACCCTCGATCTGCTCGTGCAGACCGTTCAAGCGTGGCGGAGGGTCGGCCACAACGGGCCGATGGTCGCGGTGTGCTCGCTGGAGAAGGACGACGTCCTGGAGCAGCTGGGCGTACGGACCACCACGAACGCGATCCAGTTGGCGCTGTGGGCGGGGAAGGGGCCGGTGGTCGTGTTCGCCACGTACGCCTCCCTCGTGGACCGCGACGACCCGGAGGACCCGATGGGCCAGCGGAAGGTCCGCGGGCCGCTGGAAGCCGCTCTGGCAGGCGGAGAGCGGCTGTACGGGCAGACTATGGCTCCGTTCGACCTCGCTGTCGTCGACGAAGCCCACTCAACCACTGGCGATCTTGGACGGCCGTGGGCGGCGATCCACGACAACACCCGCATCCCCGCGGACTTCCGGCTCTACCTCACTGCCACCCCCCGCATCCTCGCCCCGCCGCGCCCGCAGCGCGGCCGGGAGGGCCAGGAGCTGGAGATCGCCACCATGGCGTCCGACCCGGACAGTCCGTATGGGGAGTGGATCTACGAGCTCGGACTGTCCGAGGCGATTGAACGCGGCATCCTCGCCGGTTTCGAGATCGATGTGCTGGAGATCCACGACCCCTCCCCTGTCCTCGGGGAGTCGGAGGAGGCGCAGCGGGGCCGGCGCCTCGCCCTGCTGCAGACGGCGCTCCTGGAGCACGCCGCCGCGCGGAACCTGCGCACGGTCATGACCTTCCACCAGCGGGTGGAGGAGGCGATGGCGTTCGCGGAGAAGATGCCGCAGACGGCCGCCGAACTGTACGCGGCCGAGGTCACCGACGACGCTCTGGCCGACGCGGACGCCCTGCCGAAGTCGTCGATCGACGCGGAGTTCTACCAGCTGGAGGCCGGCCGCCACGTACCGCCAGACCGGGTGTGGTCGGCATGGCTGTGCGGCGACCACCTCGTCGCCGAACGACGCGAAGCCCTACGGCAGTTCGCCAATGGCATCGACGCCGCAGGCCGCCGCGTACACCGGGCCTTCCTCGCCTCCGTCCGAGTCCTCGGCGAAGGCGTCGACATCATCGGCGAGCGGGGCGTGGAAGCGGTGTGCTTCGCCGACACCCGCGGCTCCCAAGTCGAGATCGTCCAGAACATCGGCCGGGCCCTGCGCCCCAACCCCGACGGCACGACCAAGACCGCCAGGATCATCGTGCCCGTCTTCCTTAAGCCCGGCGAAGACCCGACCGACATGGTCGCCTCCGCCTCGTTCACACCCCTCGTAGCCGTCCTCCAAGGCCTGCGCTCACACTCCGAACGCCTCGTCGAACAGCTCGCCAGCCGGGCCCTGAGCAGCGGGCAGCGGCACGTGCACGTGAAGCGGGACGAAGACGGGCGGATCATCGGCACCATGGCCGAAGGAGAGGGCGGGCAGGACGAGACCGAGGGCGCGGTGGAGTCAGCACTGCTGCACTTCTCTACCCCGAGGGACGCGACGACGATCGCCGCGTTCCTGCGCACCCGGGTGTACCGGCCGGAGTCCCTGGTCTGGCTCGAGGGCTACCAGGCCCTGCTGCGCTGGCGGAAGGACAACCACATCACCGGCCTGTACGCCATCCCGTACGACACCGAGACCGAAGCCGGCGCCACCAAGGCGTTCCCGCTCGGGCGGTGGGTCCACCAGCAGCGGCGCACCTACCGCGCGGGCGAACTCGACGACCACCGCAAGGTGCTGCTCGACGAGGCCGGGATGGTCTGGGAACCCGGCGACGAAGCCTGGGAGCAGAAGCTGGCGGTATTGCGGTCATACCGCCGCGCGCACGGTCACCTCGCCCCCAGGCGAGATGCCGTATGGGGCGACGCCGACAGCGAACTGGTCCCGGTCGGGGAGCACATGGCCAATCTTCGGCGCAGGGACGGCCTCGGCAAAAACCCGCAGCGCGCGGCAGCCCGCGCCGCCCAGCTCGCCCAGATCGACCCGGACTGGAACTGTCCCTGGCCACT
This sequence comes from Streptomyces sp. IMTB 2501, assembly GCF_001953885.1. GTDB lineage: Bacteria > Actinomycetota > Actinomycetes > Streptomycetales > Streptomycetaceae > Streptomyces. Next base: position 3,080 of record NZ_MQUS01000058.1, read on the forward strand.
CGACTGGCAACGCCACTACCGCGTCCTCGCCGACCTGGTCGACGCCGATGGCAGCCTTCCCGACATCCAGCCCGGGGTGCAGTTCGAAGGCGACGATCTCGGCAAATGGCTCCAGCGGCAACGTCAAAGCTGGGCGGAACTGTCCGAAGAGCAACAGCAGCGGCTCGCGAGTCTGGGTGTAACACCCGCCGAGCGGCCCGCCCCGGCCCCGGCGGCCAAGGGCGGCGGGAAAGGATCAGCCTTCCAGCGCGGTCTGGCGGCCCTCACCCAGTGGATCCAACGCGAAGGCGTCCAGAAGGCAGTGCCGAGGGGACACGTCGAACGCGTCGTCATCGACGGCCAGGAGCACCACCACAAGCTCGGCGTATGGCTATCGAATACCAAGACCCGCCGCGACAAACTCACCCACGACCAACGCACCGCACTCGCCGAACTCGGCATCGACTGGGCCTGACGACGAACGAGGAAGCGTGCCGTTCGCATCTGGCGATGCACCGAGGCTGGGTCACGGTGGCGAAGGTGGGGCGGTGAGATACGGCGCGAGTTGGGCTTCAAGATCTGCGACGCGTTTGTCCAGGAAACGATTGTTCTGGCGGGCGCTGGCCAGACGCTCTTGGAGGCGTTGGTTGTCCTGGGTGAGCTGTCGTACTTGCTGCTTCAGACTGGTGTTCTCGGTGACGATCCGTTGAAGTGAGCCTTCGGGGAGATCGTGTTCGAGGTCGCGGATCTTGCCGAGGAGTTCTGCGATACGGGTGCGCTGAGTGAGGATTTCGCGCTGGGTCTGGGCGAGTGCCTCTTCGGCATTGAGGGCGCGCTCCCTCCAGGCGGACTGTGTGCGGCTGCGGCTGTTGGAGATGCCGGGTTGGGGTCTGCTTGTGCGGGTGGCCTGCTCGATCAGGGCTCTGGCCTGCTGGTTTTGGTAGAGGAAGGTGCGTGAGACGCGGGCGGTACGGGCAAGGGCTGCGACGGTGACAGGGGTGTGGTCGCGTGCCATAGCCGCCAGGGCGGTCTGCAGGCGTTGAAGCATCTCTTGGGTGGCTTGGCGGCGGGCTCGTACGGCCGCGTCGGTGCGGGAAGTGCTCATGGCTGCCCTGTGGCGTCGTCGGGTGCCTGCAGTGTTGCGAGGTCGCGGGCGCGGAAGGCGGTGCTCCAGGTGCGGTGGAAGTAGTCCTGGGGGCGCCGCAGGTCCAGGGTGAGGGCTTCGTCGAGGATGCCGAGGGCGGCCAGGGCCTGCTCGAGTCCCTTGATGGCCTTGGCGGTGGGTTCGAAGACGGTGTGGAGGTAGTCGGCGGTGGTGTCGTCGGGGGCGTTCTCGGCGATGGAGCGCCACTGTTCGGCTTTGCGTCGCCAGTAGAGGAGGTCCGCGCCGGAGAGGACGAAGTTGTCGCAGTTTCGCAGTCGAGTTTCCAGGGGCAGGCTCCGCCGTCGACGACGGGTTGGTAGGTGCAGAATCCGCCGTCGGCGGGGGTGCTGCGGCGGGAGAGGTCCAGGGCCAGGGCGAGGGCTGTCTCGCGGTCTAGGGGGGTGGTGTCGCCGGAGAGGAGTTTGCCTGGGGTGGGGGCGCCGGGCCCGGCTACCCAGACGGTGTTGAGGACGTCTTCGAGGTCGCTGTTGGTGATCTTCACGTAGTGCTCGGCCATGCGCTCGGAGAGCTGGCCGAGGTAGCGGCGGATGTGGGTGAGCGTGGCGCCGGCGCGCAGCAGGTTGGTGGCCAGGGTGTGGCGGGCTTGGTGGGCGACGTACGCGCCGCCGAGGTCGAGGTCGGCGATCCAGGTCCTGAAGCGCTCGTTGAAGTGTCCGTAGGAGATCGGCTGTCGGCCGTTGGGGTTGCGGATGTGGGAGGGAAAGAGGGCCAGGCCGGGGCGTTCCGTAGCCGCTGGGGTGCGGCCGTAGCGCTTTTCGAAGAGCTGGAGTGTCTTGGTGCGGCGGGCGTCGAGGCGGTGGTAGATGGGCTCGGGGATGCGGATGCCCTCGTTGTAGTTGCCGACCTTGGTCTGGTCGTGCCACAGCATGGCCAGGCCGCGGTAGCGGCCGATGCAGTCCAGGCGCAGTCCGACGACCTCGCTGCAGCGGCGCCCGGTGGCGACGATGGTCTCCCAGATGTCCCGCAGGCCCCGGTCGTTGAGGTCGAGTTCCTCCAGGCGGCGCAGGTTGGTCTCGTCGGTCAGCGTGCGGGCGACGTCGTCGCTGAAGGGGTTGCGGGAGCGCTGCTTGAGGCCGGTTCCGCCGAAGGGGATGGCGGTCAGGAAGCCGGTGTCGATGCCGAGGCGTTCGGCGTGGCCGGCGGGGATGGCGCTGTAGAGCAGCTTGCGTGCCTGGTTGAAGACGAATTGGCAGGTCAGGTCGGTGACGGTGGGGGATCGTCCGTCAACCAGGACCATGCCCAGGGACGGCAGGCCGTGGCGGGCGCGGTGGCGCTGGTCGGCGACGAACCGCTCGGCGTGTGCACGGCGCAGCACGGTGGGGTCGTGGCCGGCGTCGGGGGCGTCGGTTTCGAGGAAGACGCCCAGTTCGACGGCGGCGCGGCGCATCTGGTCGAAGGGTCCTCGGGTACGGGGACACTGTGGGGAACGGAGCAACTCGGCGAGATGGTCCCAGAGCAGGTCGCGCAGCCACCGCTGCGGTACGGCGGTGATGTCGAAGTGGCTCTGGGAGTTCTTGAAGCGTCGCCCGAAGTGATCGGTCTCCAGGAAGCCAGCGTCCTTGGTGTCCGAGGGGCTGTAGTAGACACAGCGCAGACCGTTGACGATCTCCCAGATGATCTTGCGGACCTCGGAGTCCATCTGCTTGCGTGTCAGGTCTTTGTAGCCTTCGTCGTGCAGGTCCATCAGGGACGTGATGCCGCCTCGCCGGCAATGTCTGACGAGATTCCTGATGCCGTTGGTGGTCCACTCGGAGTGCTGTGCGGCCTGGGCATGAGTGTGCAGGCCCCACTGAATCTCGGCCCGCAGCAACGGGGGCAACGCGTGGAGGTTGACCAGTCCCGGCTGTGACACAGGTTCCGTGGTGGCACACCATGTGTGGAAGGCGGACTCGTCGTCGTAGGTCACGGGAAGCGGGCGTCCGTCTTTGATGCGGCCGTGGATGTGTTCCGACCGGGCTCCTCCCGGACGCTGCTCGGTTTGGTATCGGGCCTGGTGCTGGATGCACAATCCCACCGAGCCGCAGGCCAGGAACGGACAGCGGGCCTTGCAGAGGCCGAAGCCGGGTAAGGCGTGCTGGGCCAGAGCCCATTGTCCGAGGTGGTTCCGGTCGACGCGCGCCGCCGAGCCATAATGCCAGCGGTTCTGGTGTTGCTGGCACAGCTGGGTTGTGGGGCTGAGGGCCGGGCGGTCGGGGCAGATCCGGCAGCGCCCGTAGTCCACTCCCCGCGCGGCCGGAAGAGGCGTTGCGGCGTGCATGAAGGCGCGCTTGGACTGGCCGGCCCGCTCTGCCTGTTCCCACTCCAGACAGTGGGAACCGCACAGGTTGTGGCTGACGCGGCGGATGCGTTCACAGCCGTCGACGCCGCACTGCCAGGCGTAGACCGGGTGGTGAGGCGGGATGAAGATCAGCGTGTCGCGGAAGAGCGGGTCGAAGGCGGGGGCCTCGATGAGGGCCGTGAGCAGTTCGAGCCGGTCGCGGCCGATGCGGGTGGTGTCGGTGCGGCCGGGCAGCAGCGTCAGCGGGATCACGGCCGTGTCCCCCACACCTGCTCCAGCGCTGCGGTGAAGACCGGGTCGTGGACGTCCACGTGGCCGTAGACCTGCTCGACGGTCGCCGCTGAGGCCCAGCCGCCGGCATCACGCGCGATCACAGCGTTGCCCCGTGCGGCGTCCAGCACCGCGGTGGCGAAGCTGTGCCGGAAAGCGTGCGGGACCACCCGGCCGATCTCCAGACGGGCTGCGGCTCGGCGCAGCATGCCGCAGGCCGCGGCCGTGGTCCACGGCTGGCCCCGGGTGGGGCCGTGCAGGCTGACCAGGAGCATGCCATGAGCGGTCTGGGCCGGGTACTGGGTGGTGACGTACTCGAAGTAGGTGTGGATCATCGCCGGGCTCGCCCGGCGTACCGTTCCCCCGCTCACCGCGTTGTCCTGCCAGGTCCAGGGTGTCTTGGTCTTGACCCGGGCCCGGTTGGCGTTGTTCTCGCGATGGCAGATGTGCACGTGCGGCCCCCGGCACTGACCGCACGCTGCTTGCTCGCGCAGGTGCAGGTCGACCAGGCGCAGCCCGCACAACTCGCCGATCCGGAAACCGCCGTCGGCCAGCCACGTGACCACCATCCGGTCCCGCGCGCACGACACCGCCCCCAGCAGCAGATCCCGGGCGCCTTCGGGCAGCATCTTCGGATGCCGGCGCACCCGTTCCGCCGGAGCCAGAGGGTTCGCCGGCATGCTGTGCAGGACGTGTCCGAGCATCGCCCGCCGCCTATCCGCCCGCGTGGGCAGCCGTGTTGCGCGTAGTGCTTCGACCAGTGCGGGGTTCACGCCGTGGGTGCCCAGGCGGAGGTAGAAGCCCTTCAAACAGGCCGCCGCAGTCTTCAGTGCACTGTGCCCGTAGGGGCGCTTTCCCTCCCGCCACGGCAGCCCGAACGGCCCCGGATAATCCGCCCCCAAAGCCGCCATGTAGTGCCGCAGATTCTCAAGCGACACCGACCCCGTGTCCAGGCCCGCGAACCGCAGCCACCGCAGATGATCCACCAGCACATAGGCATACGTACGGTCCGTACCCGCGGCGCAGGTACGCAGGAACCCGTCCGCCTCCGCCACCACCGAGCAGTCCGCATCCACGACCGTGTAACAGACCCGCCCGCCCCCGCGGACGATCTCCTGCACCCGTAACTCGCCCACCACAAGCCGACCACCCACCCCGCACCACCCCCTCCGAACCGGGAACCGCCCCGCCGGCGGCACCCTGGCCCCGAGTCCACACCCCTCCCCCACACCCACGGACCACTCCACGCGAACGTCACACACACCCCAGCGACGGTTGGTAAAGTCCGTCACCCTCACACGCCAGAACACCGGAGGGGACCTTCGCTGCCGAAGTCAGCGAGGACAGGCGTGACCCTCGGCCCGGTGTCCCATCCACACCGCCACGTCGCATACCCGCAGCGCACTCACCGTCTCCGGCACCCCGGCGACCTGGCGCAGCGCGAGCAACTGGCGGTGCAGGGAACGGTCGTCCGCGCGCAGCGCGGCATGCAGCGCAAGCCAGAACGAGGGGCGCGGGCGGCCCAGAGCGCAGCGCACCACCTTGTCGTAGACCGGCAACAGCCGCGGACGCTTACGAGCCAAGAGCTTCCCAGCGATCACCCAGTCAACTCCGTACTGGGCGCAGAGGAGGTGCCAGGCCTGGTCCGCCGGCGAGCCCTCGGCCAAAACGTCCGCTCCGGCGCCGACCATGTCAATGTCCCTGGGAATGGCGTGCAGCAGACCGGACAGCTGCGTGCCGAGGCGGCCCTCCAAAATGTCCAGCGCGACAGAAGCCGGAACGGTCACCGACAAGGTCTGCACCGCGACCAGGTCCTCCGCCGTGAACCGGTCGGCGACCTCCGGCCGGTCTCCCTCACCCGCCAGATGCTCGAACCGGCCGCCGGTGAACGGCACCGCGCCGGACGGCAGACCGACCCCGTAGTAGCGGCGCAGGTCATCAACAACGCCTTCAGCGCCGAGCACGACACGCAACCGCTGTCCCAACGACGACAACGACGTCCCAGCGGGAGAAATCATGCCTCCCCCTCCTTCATCACGGCGAGCGGTGCCCGGAATGCCCTCCCCGGCTACGTCCGGCGGGGGCACGGTCGTTCCCCGAGCCTTGGTCAGAGCGTATCCGCGGCAACGAAACCCGCACCTGACTCTCGAAGATCACGCCCGCAGCTCACCCTATGAGCGATTTCGGCGCCCGCAGATCACAAAAATGCTTCCGCAGTTGCATTCCTGAGGTACAGTCATATCTAACGCGTCATCACTCGATGCCGCGGTCACCATGATTTGGGGGGGGAACCCAGCATGAGCCTGCCCATGCCCACGGCCGCCATCTCCGGCGTCCCGCTCACCGTCATCCCGTTCCGCGCCGGATCTGTCATCGGCGTCATCGACCTCCCCACCCTCCTCGCCCTCGTCCCCAACCCCAAGCGGGAAGAGGACAAGCAGGTGATGAAGAGGGCCACCCCGACCCAGCGCCGCCACGCCGAGATCCGCGCCCTGGTCCAGCGCACCGTGCGCGACACCCAGAAGAAGAAGAACATCCCCGCCTATGCCGCTTACCTCGCCGCGGGCATCAAGGGCGAACACGGAAACGGCTGGTCCCACCCCCCCGTCACCCTCTGGGCTCCCCCGGAGGACGGCACCGAGTCCGTCCGAGTCGACCCCACCGAGCTCGTCCCCGGTACTGGCATCTGCAAGGTGACCGTCGTCACCGGCACCCACGTCATCGCGATCGACGGCGAAACCCAGATGACCGCCTGGCACGAGATCGCCGAGAACCCCGATGCCTACGGCGTCACCGCCGCTCAGCTCCGCGCCGTCCGCATCCCCTTCGAGCTGTACTGGGATCTTCAGATTCCCGAGGCGCGACAGGTGTTCTTCGACCGCAACGTGCTCGGCGTCACCGTCGCGAAGAACCTCGCCATGTCCATGGACCAGCGCGACTTCGCGACCCAGCTCGCTCACGACATCGCCGGATCCGTCATCGTCACCAACAACGACGGCACGAAGGTGCCGTTCTCCACGTTCGTTCAGGCCACCAAGCGGCAACTGTCCGCGGGAGACCCCGAACTCCTGACCCTGTCCGGCCTGCGCGCTCTGGTCGTGACCACCATGCTCGGCCGGCCCGGCATCGCCCTGTCCTCCGCCGCCATCACCGAGGACGACATCCCCGACGGCACCACCGCGGACACGGTGCGCACCGAGGTGACCGACATCCTCTCGTGGTTCATCGAGACGTACTTCCCGCTTTTCGCCGCCCGCACCGCCGTCACCACCCCTGCCCTCCTCGCCGGCCTCGGCGTCGCGTTCAACCGCGCGATGCCGTGGAGCACCGGTGCAGATCGCCTCACCTCCTACCGCCTCGGCCAGCTCCTCGACACGGTCCAGTGGGACCGTAAAGCCGCCTACTGGGACGGAATCGCGGGCAAGGCCACCGCGACCGGCGGCATCTCCTTCGCGGGCGGCGTGAAGGACTCCGGAGGCCGCGTCGCCGACGCGATCCTCTTCCCCGACAGCGAGAACGGCCGAAAGATCCGCGGCCAGGCCTGACCCCACCCACTCCGCACCACCGCGCCCCCGCCAGCCACACACCGGCAGGGGCGCGGTGCATGGCTATGGTCGACGGACCAGAATTCGGACGACTTTCCTGCCCGCGTTCCAAGGCCGCACTCGCAAAAGCCGAACGGCGCTGCGCAGCCTGGTCAGGGCCTGGGAGGGACGCGGCCGGGCACGCTCGCAAGCCCATGGCGATCGCTTGAAACCGGGTGTTCTCGGGCCTCAGGAACGCTCTAGTCTTCGGCCCTGGGATCGAGGCGGGAGGTCGCTCGTGTGGTTGACCGGGCAGTTCAGTATCCCTGAGCCAGTGTTGCAGGCTCAGCGCCGGGGCCGCCTGGTGCTGTTCGTGGGGGCAGGGGCCTCCATGTCTCCTCCCTCATCCCTGCCGACCTTCGCGCAACTAGCCGACCGAGTCGCCGGGGAGGTCGGCGCCGAAGTGACACCGGAGGCCACGAGTGCCCCCGATCAGTTCCTGACGCGTCTGGCGGAGCGGAACTTGCCCGTCCACGAGCGGATCCAGCGGCTCGTGGAGGCGTCCACGCAGCCCAACGCGGTGCACTCCGCCCTGGTGCGCCTGTTCCCGTCGGCAGGTGACCTGCGGATCGTTACGACCAACTACGACCGGCACCTCACTACCGCCGCCGCCTCATTCTTCGGAAAGCCGCCCGCGGTGTACCAGGCCCCCGCGCTTCCGCTGGGCCGGGACTTCACAGGGATCGTGCACTTGCACGGCTGCGTGGACCAGCGCCCGCAGGATCTGGTGGCGACGTTCGCAGACTTCGGCCGGGCCTATCTGACCGATGCGTGGGCGGCGCGGTTCCTGCAGGACATGTTCCGCACGTACTGCGTGCTGTTCGTGGGTTACAGCCACAACGACCTGATCATGCAATACCTCGGCAGAGGCCTGCCGCCGGGAACGGAGCGCTTCGGGCTGATCAGCGATGAGGCGCCGCCCAACCGCGACTGGTTGGCCATGGGGATCACCGCGGTGACGTACCCGAGCGCAGATCATCATGCCGCGCTCACCGAGGGCCTTGAGCGGTGGGCCGAACTGTCCGGCTGGGGGCTGCTCGAACAGGAGCATCAGATCATGGACTTGGTGGCACCCCCGCAGGAGCCGGACGGCTCGGCCCGGGCGTCGGTGCCGCAGGACCCGGCGCGGCTCTCCTATCTGGAGTCGGTCATCTCCCAAGAGGAGACCGTGTCCCTGTTCACGCGTCACGCGCAGGATCCGGTCTGGCTTGACTGGGCCAGTGCCCAGCCCGCGTTCGCGCCGCTGTTCCAACGGGGTCCTGCCCTCGACCGTGTGGGAAGCGCCCTGTCTTGGTGGTTCGCCCACAGCTTCGCTGCCAAGTTTCCCGCGGACGCCATGGCGGTCGTCCACCAGCGCCGCGGAGTGCTGCACCCGACCACGGCGCAGGATGTCGCTGCCTCCTTGCGCACCACGCAGCCCGATGCCCAGGCCATCGGCGGATGGGTGCCGATGCTGATCCGGAGCCAGGCCTCCGGCTTGGCCCTGAGCTGGCTTCTGTCTTCCCTGGACTGGCCCGAGCATCGGGACTCCATCCTGCTGCTGCTCGATCACCTGATCGCGCCTCAACCCCAGATGGTGCCTTCATTCACTGCACCGGGCGCGGTGCGGTTCGACGTCGACACGCTCACCGGCGACGAATACAGCCTGCGCGAGGTCTGGGAACGGCTGCGCGGCTCGCACTTGGACGAGATCTCCCACAGGATGCTGGCAGGCATGGAGCGGCACTTGCGCAACGCGCAGACGGCCTGCTCAGCCAACCGGGACACCAGCGGGTTCGACCTCCGCAGCTTTCAGCGCTCCGCGATCGAGCCGCATCCGCAGGACACTCCCCCGACCGGGTTCGACCTGGTCATCGACATCGCACGCGACTGCTCAGAGCACCTGGCCAAGGTCACACCCGAGCTTGCGGTCTCGGTCTTCGAATCGTGGGCCGGCAGTGACGTTGCGCTCCTGCAGCGCCTGGCGGTCCACGGGTGGAACGCCCGCACCGACATCGGCGCGGACGACAAGCTGCGCTGGCTGCTGACACACGACTTGTTGTATGCAACGGCGACCAAGCACGAGGTGTTCCGGCTCATCGCCAATGCGCTGCCCGGAACCGAAGACGTCCGCAGCGACCTACTCACCCGAATCCTGGCCGGCCCCGACACCGACGATGGCGAACCGCGCCGTGCCGAGCTGCGTGCGTATGAGGTCTACAACCTGCTCACCTGGACCTGCCAGCACGACCCCTCGTTCACCCAAGCCCAGCAGGCACTGAATGAACTCCAGCAGGCCCACCCGAACTTCACCGCCAGGAAGTGCCCGGATCTCAACATCACCTTCCAGGCAATCGTGACGCGAAGCCCAGTCACCACAGAGGAATTGTCGTCGATGGTCTCCGACGAGGACATCGACCGGCTGCTCACTTATCAGGGCGAGCCGCGCCCCGACGTCTTCGCCGGCCGCCAGGCGATGCTGCCCAAGGTGACCGAGGCCGCGGCTGCCACCCCCGCGTGGGGCATTCGGATCGCCACCGCTCTGGTGACCAGAAGCGAATGGCAGACTGATCTGTGGCCCTGCCTGCTCGAAGCGTGGACGCAGACAGCCCCCCGGCTGGACGAGGAGTCGGCCCTTGACGTACTCGGAATCCTCGGCCGCCTCAACCAGGAGGCGGTCACTGGGGAGGTGCATGCGGCGACAGTGCGGCTCCTGCGGGCCCTGGCAGCCGACCATGCCTCGAGCGAGCGGGTGCTGGCCGCCTGCGAGGTCATCGGCGGCGCCCTGGTCGAACAAGCCGAGCAGGAAGGACCGGCCCCGGCGGCCATGGATCTGTTCAACGACTGGTCCTACGGCCTGACCGCATTCTGGGTGCAGGAGGCAGTCCGACGCTGGAACGCCACGGACGAGGACCGCCGGACCGGCCTGCCCGAAGCAAGCCGAGCTGCGCTGACCGCGCTGGTCGACGGGCGGCATCCGCGCACACTCACTGCCGTCGCCACCCTCGCCCAGAACCTTCCGGCTCTGGTCGCAATCGACGAGAACTGGACGACCACGCACCTGCTCCCCGCCTTCGACTGGGCCGCCGACACCGCCACGGCGCGGGCCGCGTGGACCGGTTACCTAGCCGCCCCGTACTGGAACGAGCGCGTCCTGGAACTGCTGCGTCCCTCGCTCCTGCAGTGCTTCACCCACATCCAGGACGAGCAACTGCGGCCGACGCTGGTCACCCATGTCGCCGACCTGTGCCTGTACAGTGCCACCGCCGCCCAGCCGGAGCACGGGATCCTCACCGCCTTCCTCAGCTCCTCAAGCGACACCGACCGCAAACTGTGGGCGCAGCACATCGGCTGGCGACTCGGCAAACTGCAACCGGCCGAAGCCCAGGGCAACTGGGAACGCTGGGTCCGTGACTACTGGGCCCGGCGCCTGGACAACCGCCCCGTCCGACTCACCGCCGACGAAGGTGGGCAGATGCTCGACTGGGTCCTACCCGCAGGGGACTTGTTCCCCGAAGCAGTCGGCCTTCTCGTCAAGTCGCCCTCGCGCTTCCCCGGAGCCTTCCTCTTCTTCCGCAACCTCAAAGACTCGCCGGTCCTGGCCGAACACCCCACCGAAACCGCCCAGCTCGCCGCCCACGTCCTGACGCACCTCGACGGCCCGGTCGCGGTGTGCGAGGAGATCGGCTCGGTCCTGCACGCGCTCATCGCCACCGGCGACCCTGAACTCGTGCCCACCCTCCGACAAGCCTGCGAGGGCGCTGCAAAGGCAGGATGCCCCGACGCCCTGACCTGGGCCAAGAACTGCCCTAAATGACGATTCCAGCACATTGGCCCGGCTCCCGCCGCAAGTCACGCACATCCCGCGCCAGCCACCGGAACGGTTACGTCGCGCACATGCACGTCACGTGAAGAACCAGTTCAGCCGCGTTCCACCCAGCTCCACCGCCGGTAAAACGGACGAAGCCCACGGCACCGCCGGTGACCTTGGCCGTCCCTGGGCTGCGATCCACGACAACGCCCGCATCCCCGCCGACTTCCGGCTCTACCTCACCGCGACCCCACGCATCCTGGCCTCGCCCCGGCCGCAGCGCGGGAAGGACGGCCAGGAGCTGGAGATCGCGTCGATGGGCCAGGACTCGCAGACCTACGGGCCGTGGCTGGCCGAACTCGGGCTGAGCGAGGCGATCGAGCGGGAGATCCTCGCCCCGTTCGAGATCGACGTCCTGGAGATCCGCGACCCCTCCCCCGTGCTCGGACTGTCGGAGGAGGCGCTGCGGGGCCGGCGCCTGGCCCTGCTGCAGACCGCGCTCCTGGAGCACGCCGCGGCGTACAACCTCCGTACGGTCATGACCTTCCACCAGAAGGTCGAAGAGGCCGCGGCGTTCGCGGACGCGCTGCCGAAGACCGCTGCCGAGCTGTACATGACCGACACCGATGACGAGACCATGGTCAAGGCGGAGAAGGCGCTGCCCGCGTCGTCGATCGACGCGGAGTTCTACGGCCTGGAGGCCGGCCGCCACGTACCCCCGGACCGGGTGTGGTCGGCCTGGCTGTGCGGCGACCACCTGGTGTCCGAACGCCGCGAGGTCATCCGACAGTTCGCCAACGGCTTCGACGCCAACAACCGGCGCGTGCACAGGGCATTCCTCGCCTCCGTGCGGGTCCTCGGGGAAGGCGTCGACATCACCGGTGAGCGCGGGGTGGAGGCAATCTGCTTCGCCGACACCCGCGGGTCCCAGGTGGAGATCGTGCAGAACATCGGCCGCGCGCTGAGGCTGAACCGCGACGGATCCACCAAGGTGGCCAGGATCATCGTGCCGGTCTTCCTGGAGCCGGGCGAGGACCCGACCGACATGGTGGCCAGCGCGAGCTTCAAGCCGCTCGTGGCCGTGCTCCAAGGCCTGCGCAGCCACGATGAGCGCCTGGTCGAGCAGCTCGCCTCCCGCGCCCTCACCAGCGGGAAGCGCAAGGTGCACGTCCAGCGCGATGAGGAGGGCCGGATCGTCGGCGCTGACGGCTCGGGTGACGGCGAGGACCAGGAGCACGACGACACCCAGGCCGCCGCCGAATCGGCCCTGCTCCACTTCTCCACTCCCCGGGACGCGGCGACGATCGCCGCGTTCCTGCGCACGCGGGTGTACCGGCCGGACTCGCTGGTGTGGCTGGAGGGCTACCAGGCCCTCATCCGCTGGCGGGCGGAGAACGAGATCACCGGCCTGTACGCCGTCCCGTACGACACCGAGACGACGGTGGGCGTCACGAAGGACTTCCCGCTCGGCCGGTGGGTGCACCAGCAGCGCAAGGCACTGCGGGCCGGGGAGCTGAAGGAGCGGCGCAAGGAACTGCTGGACGCGCCCGAGGCCGGGATGGTGTGGGAACCCGGTGAGGAAGCGTGGGAGACCAAGCTCGCCGTGCTCCGCTCCTACCACCGGGCCACCGGGCACCTCGCCCCGAGGCAGGACGCTCTCTGGGGCGAGGGGGCGAGCCTGGGCGTGAGGGACGACTTGAGCCCCGTCGGGCAGCACATGGCCAACCTTCGCAGGAGGGGCGGCCTCGGTAAAGATCCCGAGCGTGCTGCAGCCCGCGCTGCCCAGCTCGCTCAGATCGACCCGGACTGGGACTGCCCATGGCCGCTGGACTGGCAGCGGCACTACCGGGTGCTCGCCGACCTCGCCGCCGACGAACCCCACGGTTTCCTGCCTGACATCCAGCCCGGCGTGCTCTTCGAAGGCGACGACCTTGGTCGGTGGCTCCAGCGTCAGGCGAATTTCTGGGCGGAGCTGTCCGAAGAGCAGCAGCAGCGGCTGTCCGAGCTCGGTGTGAAGCCCGCTGGGCGGCCCGCTCCGGCACCGGCCACCAAGAACGGCAAGGCCTCAGGGAAGGCGTCAGCGGCCTTCCAACGCGGTGTGAGGGCCCTCGCCCAGTGGATCGAGCGGGAAGGCGCGGGCAGGCCGGTTCCACGTGCGCACAGCGAAGAAATCGTCGTCGCCGACGAGGCCGAGCCGGTGGCCGTGAAGCTGGGTGTGTGGATCTCCAACACCAAGGCCCGCCGCGACAAGCTCACTCAGGAGCAGCGCGCTGCCCTCGCGGAGCTGGGGGTTGAGTGGGCATGACTGCCTGTGTTTGCGGGGTGCCCAGGCCGCCCAGGGCAAAGCCGTAACCGGGTAGGGCTCGCAGGTGGTTACGGGGACCAGGGCTGACGGACGGGGGCGGAATGAGCGGCGAGACTCGGAAGCTGGCAGCGGCTGGACCGATCGCGCCGCCGGGCGGTGTGCTGCGCGTGGGGCCGTTGCAGGGGGAAAAGACGCAGTCGTTCCTGATCCGGCTGGCGGCGCGCTACGGCATGGCGCTCAGGGACCTGCTGGCGGTGATCGTCGACGTGGGTGGACTGCCGAACGTGATGGGCAGGGCGCGGCCGGACAGTGAGGTCTATCTGAATCAGGAAGCACGGGACCGGGTAGCGCAGTTGTGCCGCGTCCCGCAGGACCACCTGCTGCGGGCGCTGCCCGCCTGGGCGCAGGAGGAGCCTCGTCGGCGGTTCGCCACGGGGCCGGCAGCGCAGTTTCACCACACCGCGGAGAAGGTGCGGCGCTGGGGAGCAGCCTGCCCTGCGTGCACGGCGCGGCGTACCGGAAGGCCGGAGGCTGCTCGCCTGTATCTGGGGCCTGAGCCGCGGGTGTGCCTGCCTCATCGCCGGTGGCTTATGCAGATCCCGGGCACGGTCGGCCAAGTGGTGAACCTGGCCGGGTGCGGGCAGGTGCTGGAAGCCCGGCACCGTCACGTGAGGCTGCTGCGCCGTTCCGCGCGGGCAGCGGATGCTTTCGAGGTGGCGCAGGCAGTGACCGCGTCGTGGTGGTGGCAGACGTGGCCGCGGGAGCATGTGTGGCCGGCGCGGCTACGGAGCCTGGACAGCGACGGCTTGGACCAGGACGCCTGGCGGGTCGTGGCGCGGGAGCTGGTGACCTATCCGGAGACCGTTGCCCTGGCCACGCTGCTGGCCGGTGACGACTTCCGGCGCCGTGTGGTGGCCGAGGCACAGGGCCATGTTCCCTTTCGCCTGGCTGATCTGCCGATGCTCTTGACGGCTGTTGCGGGCTGTGTGCGGCGGCCCTGGTACGTGGATCAGCTGGCGCAGGAGACGTCGGGCCCCCTCTTCGCGTGGGCGTATCAGTGCGTGCGGGCACGGGGCGGGACAAACGCTGCGGGCCAGGAGATGTGGGCGGTGGCTCCGGCTCACCGTCAGCGCCCTCTGGTAGACGAGTTCGCAGTACGGGCGCGTGTGGGGCCTGGCGGCCAGCGCGTGGAGGGTAAGCGGCGGCGCGGACACAGTCGGCAGGCGGACGAAGCCTTCGCGGCCGGCCTGGCGCATGCCCGCCGCTATCTGCGCGAACACGACAATCTCGCGGTCCCGAAGGACACCGTGGTCGATTCCTATCGGCTTGGGGAGTGGCTGGGCAACGTCCAGACCAGGGCCTGGGCGATGGCGCCAGACCGTGCGCGGGCGCTGGCGGCCTTGGACCCATGGTGGAATGCCCCCTGGTCGGTGCAGTGTCAGCGCTCGTACTACCGGGCGCGCGATCACGCCGCGGTTGCCGGTCCGCCCGATGCAGCCGCGGGATTCCCCGGCACGCAGATACTCAACGGCGAGTGGCTGTATCTGCAGTGCACCCGCTACAGCACTCTCCATCCTGAACAGCAGCGTCTGCTGGCGGACATCGGCATCACGGCCGAGGCGGCCCGCACCGCTCTGCCGCGGCGGGTCCCCGTCCAGGCCAGCTTCGAGACGGGGCTGGCGCACGCCAAGTCCTACGCCGCCGAACACGGTTGTCTGGCTGCCGCGGACAAGGACACGATGTACCAGGGGTATCCGCTGGGGCCGTGGCTCGCACGCCAGCGTCGCAGAGCGCGCCAGAGCCCGGAGCCCACGGAGCGCTCCCGCGCACTCGACGCCATCGATCCCTGGTGGAATCCGCCCTGGGGGACAGCCTGGCAGCGCTCCTACGCACAGGCGCGGCGGCTGGCGGAGAGCGGAGGCGGGCTCGATGTGAGGGACGGATTTCCCGGGGCCGAAGCAGATCTCGCCTTGTGGCTGTCGCGGCAGTGTGCCGTATATCGGCGTCTGGACCCCGATCAGCAGCGTCTGCTGGCCGACATCGGCATCACAGCCGAGGAAGCCGCGAAAGTGCAGGGCAGGGCAGGGGCACCCGAGGTCGAGACCGAGAACGGGCAGGCTGCTACTGCCGGCCTGTGGGCCTTGGACGGCATGACCAGCGCTCGTTCCTTCGCCGCGGCACACGGACACCTGGCAGTGCCCTCGGAGTACGTGCACGACGGGTTTGCCCTGGGCCGTTGGCTCGTGGAGCAGCGCCGCCAGGACCGCTGGCACGCTCAAGCCACCGGAGGCGCATGGCCGCGTGGCAGGCTGCTGGCCGAACTCGATCCCTGGTGGAACCCGCCCTGGCCCTACTCCTGGCAGCGGCGCTACCAGCAGGCCCGTAAGCGATGGCAGAGGGGACGGTTGAAGGTGCCCGGCCCGCATCACGGCGGGGACGAGGGCGAGGTGACAGTGTGGCTGCGCCGTCTGTGTGCCCGGCACGACGTACTGCAGCCCGAGCAGCAGAACCTCCTCGCGGACATCGGCATCAGCCCTGCCGTCGCCCGCACCGTGACCGAAGCCGGCCGAAGCCCTGCCCCTGTGGACACAGGGCTCGCCCACGCACGTAGCTATGCCGCCGAACACGGGCACTTGGCCGTGGCCGAACGGACCCGCCACAACGACTACCCACTGGGCAGCTGGCTCCTACGCCAGCGACACCGCGTCGCTGACGGGCGCACCGACCCCGCCCGGATCGCCGCGCTGAACGCCCTCGACCCGCACTGGAACCCGCCCTGGCCCCTCGCATGGCAGCGCACCTACCATCGGGCACGCGCTGTCACGACCAGCGGCAACCTGACCACGACGCAGCGCCGCTGGATCACCACCCAGACACGGCTGTGGGACAGCCTCCACCCCACCCAGCAAGAACTCCTGGCCGGCATCGGCGCCGCGCCCGCCACCGAACCCGTGCCGACTCCCACGACGACACGCAGCTACCCACCGGGCGACGGCCTCCCCCACGCCCGCTCCTACGCCGCCGCCCACGGGCACCTCGCCGTGTTCAAGCACACCCGCCACCACGGCTTCGCCCTGGGGCACTGGCTCATCCAACAGCGGCGCAAAGCCCGCGCAGGCCTCCTGTCCCCCCGCACCCTGCAAGAACTCACCCTCCTCGACCCCTGGTGGAACCCGCCCTGGCCTTTCGCCTGGCAACGCAAATACCACCAGCACCGCACCCTTCACGCCGCAGACCAGCCCCTCCCGCCCGAACTCCAGCGCTGGGCCCGCAAACAGAGCATCCTCTGGCACCAACTCCATCCACATCAGCAAGCGTTGCTGTCAGCCATTCGCATACACGCCCCGCCTCATGACCTGTGAAACGACTTGCTGTTCTGTGGAGTCCCGCCCGAAGCACTACGCCGAGACGTCTACGGGGCAGACCCCGCTCCGCAGTTGCCGTCGGCGGGGTCTGCGGCTGTTGGGGATCTACAGGTCGAACTCAAGGTGCTCGATGTCGGTGAAACGGACCTGCTCCAATTGGCCGGCGCGGCGGCCGTTGTCCTGGAAGTACACCTCCTTGAGTGCGTCGGCGGCGATCTGCTGGAGCTGCTGGTCGCTGGCGCCCTGCTCTTGGGCGTCGAAGAGGCGGGCGGCGTACTGCGGCGGCAGCGCGACGGTGAGGTGACGGAGCCGGTCTTCGTCCGTCGTGCCGATCGGCGCGGTGTAGCCGATCCGGGCGCGGGTGTCGATGACGATGCCGCCGGTGGTCGCCGCCTTCTGCCGTGCCTTGGCCCGGATCTGCGGCTGCCACCGCTTTTTCACCTCAGTCTCCAGCCGGGCGGCGAGGTCCGGGCGCGGCTTTTTGATCTGGTCCTTCACGTACCGCTCAACGGTGCGCTGGGAGATCCGCAGCATCTGGGCAACGGCCTTGGTGCCCTTGAGCTGCTTGACCAGGTACCGCATCTGCGCGGGCGCGCTCTTGGGCGCCGGGCGGGTGAACGCCTTCTGCACCGCGGCGTCCAGGCCGTCCCCGAACATGCTCATCGCGGTCTACCTACTCCCCGGTGTCCTGGTCCATGACGGTGCCGTCCTTGATGTAGCGGGCGAGGTTGAGCTCCGGGGCGTTGAACTGGTCGCGCACGCCCTCGCCCCACAGGACGGTCTGGGTGCCCTCCCACTTCACCAGCCCGGGGTTGATGCCAAGCTTGAAGCCGCCCGGCAGCGGCTTGCCGTCCCGGTAGGGCAGGAAGTCCAGCGGGGAAGGCCCGTCGCAGGCGTAGACGGCGCAGTCCGACAGGACCGCGACCGGGTACTGCCCGGTGAAGGCGGCGTGCTTGACGATCTTGCGGTGCATGTTGATCCGGGTCCGAGAGATGACGGCGGCGCGGATGTCCGGGCGCCAAGTGGGCCGGGCAAGGGCCCGCCACGGCTGCCCGGGCTTCCAGCCCTCCCCGCGCGGGCGTTCGCGCAGCTTGCCGATGCCGCCCTTCACTGTCGCCTTGATCGCGGACACCACGATCGCCAGCTGAGGGTCCCGCCGCCGGTAGCCGTCCATCGCCGCGAGGAAATCGGCCGGCGGCATGTCCGCGTGCACGCCGAGGTCGGCCATCGTGGCCAGGTAGGCATCACGCAGCCGGTTGTACCAGGCGTCCAGGTAACGGCCGTTGTCGTGGCGGACGTACGCCTCGATCGGTCGCACGTCGTAGCCGAGCTCCACCGCGTACGCCACGGTCGGCGTGGCGTACCAGGCCGGCCCCGTCGGGCGCTCGCCCTTCGGCGTGAACGGACTGGGCAGCAGCTCGCCGTCCAGCTGCGCCCACTTGTCCTTGGCGAGTTTCACGCGGGACAGGTCGACGTGGGACAGATCCACCAGCCACGAGCCGGGCACTTTCGGATCGAACACCGGCGCCTTGACGTGCGTCGGCGCGCCCAGACCGACTGTGAGGCCGTTCGCGCCGGCGGCGAAGGCCATGTTCACGTCGATGCCCACCAGATGGGGGCGAAGGCATTCGGCATCGGTGAGCGGGCGCGCCCAGTCATACGCCTCCTCCACCAGAACCTCCGCCGGGGTGCGCTGGTGGAAGCGCTGCAGATCGGCGAGCAGCGGGTGCCCGTCGGGGGCCTCGCACGGGGCGCAGTCCACCGGGTCCTTGCCCAGCGAGCCGGGGTTGTGCTCGGAATACCGGCGGCCGTCGGCGTCGGGCTCGGAGGCCCGGGTCGGCGGGTGCAGGGCGGTCATCAGTTCCAGACCCGTGACGGCGGTGGAGCCGCGCGGCGTCATCACCCGGGACGCGTACACCCCCAGGAGCCGCGCGAGGTCGGCCGACGGCAGCTGGGCGGCGTCGGCCCAGTGCCGGGTGTCGAGCGCGTCCCACGACAGGATGCACAGCTGCACGCAGGACCGGTCCGAGCCCTGCGCGGGGCGGTAGATCCTTGCCCACGGCCCGAAGCCACGCTTGGTCAGCTGCCAGTCGGCGCGCGTCAGCTGCTTGACGACCTTGTGGCCCTCCGGGATCCGGCCGGCCAGGCGCTCCTCCTTGGTGAGCGTGCTGGGCAGGCCGTAACGCTCGCACGCGGCCCCGGTCAGCACGATCAGCGGGTCGGCGTCCTTGCCCGGCCCGGACAACTTCGGCTGACCGAGCCGCCCTTCGCCAAGCATCCACTCCACCAGCGCGGAAAGCGACTTCGCAGGCACGTCCAGGACCAGGCCGCCGACGCAGTACGCCAGCACCTGGCCCTCTGCGTCGACGTCGACGACCGCCAGCGGCCCGTTCTCGAACCTCGCTTCCCTCCCGCCTGCCGGGGTGTCGGCGGGGGCGGCCTTCTTCGCGGCTGGACCGCGCGACGTCGGCCTGGTCGCGGCCGCCGGACGCGGTACAGCGGCAGGGGCGGTGGAGCGTGCAGTGATCCTGCGAGCAACCCCGGAGTCAGCGTGGGCTTGGGCCGATTCAGCTGCCGACGGCGCAGCAGCGGCCGCAACGGCAGGCATTTCGGGGATCGCCGTGTCCTCGGGGGGCACCGGAGCGTTGGCGGGGTAGAGCTGGGCGAGCTGCTTGAGCATGCGGGCGTATGCGTCGCGCTCCGGCGGCCGCGGCTCAGTCTTGCCCGCCTCCCAGCCACTGACCGTCGCCCGCCGCACCTTCAGTGCGGCGGCCACCTCGTCCAGCGTCAGCCCGTGCGCCTGGCGCAGCCGCTTGCGCTCCGCCGGGGGCGGCAGCGGGGAGCGGGACGCGATGAGCGCGTCGACCGCGTCGAACAGCTCGGACATGCAGCACCTCCTGCCCCGACCCTAGCGTGAAGCGCACATATTGCGTACCGAGAGCGTACGGATAGCGTTCGCATGTTGATCTCGCGTAGCTGGCAGCGGCTTGGGCCAGCAACAGCTGTCCCCTGTCAACGTTGATCGCGCACGGGTCAGAGGAGCAGCACGATCAGCCACGTGATCGCCGCCAGCACCGGCCGCGCGTAAGGGATCCCAGCCCGGGCCTGCGGCAAACTGGATCAGCCACATACCCGGGCGGGCCTCCGGGTTTCTCCCGGTGGCTCTATGCGGCCTTTCTGCCCTGGGAGGACGATGGCGGGGCCTGGGCTGCAGATTCGGTCTGAGCCTGTCGGACCATCTGCTGGTGGGCCCGGACCCAGTTGTCCAGGTTCCTTGAGCGTGACGGGACGTCCCGCAGCACGCGGACCGCCGAGGCAAGCCACGGCTGAAGGTCCGCCGCCCTGACGACATAACAGGCTCTGAGGAAAGCGATGGCCTGCTGCGGGTCGACCGGCAGTACCTCTCCCTCGATGATGCGACGCGCGGTAGTCCGGGGCAGGACGCCGGGGCCGGACATGCGCTCCATCTCGCCGGGTGTTGGGTAGCCGGCCCACACATGCTGCCGCCGCAGGGCGCGCACGAGGTCGGCCGGACTGGACAGCAGCCTGGGATCGGGGGCTTGGCGAACGTAGAAGGGAGCCCGCGTGGCCCGGCGGGCTTTGATCCACAGCTGGCGGGCGCGGTCCATGAAGAACTCGGGGTGGAAATCGCCCTCGTCGGCGGTCGCGAGGATGAACTCCTGGACAGTCTCCCAGGACGGCACGACCGCCCCAGAAGCAGCGCGTTCGAAGGTCGCAGCCGACACCACTGTGCTGCGTGCGGCCATCTGCTTGTAGGTCATCTGGGCGTGGTGCCGGCGTGCGCGCAAGAAGTCGGCGAGTTTCGCTTTCTCTGGCGCGGTGCGGTCGACGGGGTTCTCACGGCGTCCCACGGTCCTCGCCTCAGTTCCCGGCGCTGAAGTAGGCGCGCACGAGCCGGCTGAGACGGCCCGCGCCGCGGCTCGGTACGACGGCCAGGGCGACGATCGCCGCGCCGATGCCACCGGCTCCCGCAAGCAGCTGCAGCACGTCCTGGACGGCGTGCGGGCGAGGAGCGAGGAAGGCCGCGGTGACGACGAACGCGATGATCACGCACGCGTGCGGCATCCCGAACCGGCCGCAGGCCACGGTGTGGTCGGCCGATACCGACTCGACGGTGGCGGAATTCGGCGCGGCAGAGGGCTTGCTGCCCATCAAGAATCTCCTGACTACCGTCCGGCGACCTGCCGATCGCCGGACGGTGCTATCTGGCTCCAACCTTTGGCCCAGGCGTGCGCCAAGCGGGAGTTGGCGCTCCCAGCGCACGAACGGGCTGCTACTGCGGCACAGTTTCCCAGCCCCTACGACACTCCTGAGAGGCCGTCAAGCAATTGCCTCACCAGCGCGCCGATGTGCACTTCTTCATGAAGGGAGTACCGTCCACGACGATGTCAGGCCTGCCGACGCGGCCCGGGAGGGCCCGGACAGATAAAAATGTGCAGGTCACAGCGTTGCGTGCCGTCCTACCATGGCTGGCTGACAATCGTGAGTACACCGAAAAGCCAGTAAAGACGCAGGTCAGGGCAGGTGGGGTTGCGGTCTGGGACCGTGCACCGGGTACGTTTCAGTTAGCCCCTTCACCCGATTGAGGGAAACCGGCGGCAGGGCATTGACCTGCATTGATTCAGTTTTGTGCCTTCTGGCTTCGATAGCCTCCCTGCCTAGGGAGGCAGACTTCTCATCACAGGCAGCCGTACGGCCCGCCTGCCCTGATTGCTACTGGCTCCAACCACCGCAGCAGGGAGGGCTGGTGTTGGCGCACCAGCCCCGGATGAAGCCGATCCCCACGCCACGTCGTCTGGGGCATCGGCTTCACCCGTATCCGTGTCAGCCACCGCGCGGTCTCCACCCTGGCTCCGCGCCCGCCCAGACCGGCGCAGTGGCCGCAGACAACCGGATCGGCCAGGAGCAGAGAGTGGGGAATGCAGCCGACATGGCTGACGCCGACGGGATGGCCCAGGGCGGCAGTCTCCCTCCTGGGATCTTCCGTGTAGCGCCCTTCGCCGGAGAGACGACGGCATCACTGGTCTGCCGCGCCGCAGAGCGCTACGGGCTGGAGGCGAAGACGCTGCGCTCCTGCTGGAAGTGGCGCAATTACCCGCCCAGGCACGAGGGCGGCGTGCGCGGGCCGACGCCGACATGCTGCTCAACGCGCCTGGCCGGCAGGTGCTGGCAGCCGTGTGCGGCATCGAGGAGGACGTGCTGGCGCGGGCGTTGCCGTCCTGGGGGCAGCAGGACGCCAAGCTGTCGGACGGAAAGGACGGAGTACCGGCGGCGGCGTGGCGGACCGGCAGCGCGGCCGCCCGGCAAGCGGCGTTCGGCTGCCGCCTGTGCGCGGCCCGGCGTACGGGGACGGCGGTGCGGGTGGTGCGGTACACGCCACGGTGGGAGCGGGTGTGCGCCCGGCACCGGCGGTGGCTGCTGGACGCGGACGCCGACCAACCGCTGGAACACCTCGATGTGCGAGGCCTGCCGGAGGTAGTCGCGGCGCAGCAGCGGTGGAGCGGGGTGGCGCGCCGAGCCGTGCGGTCCGGAGCGGAGCCCGAAAAGGTGTTCGCGCTGGCGCACGCGGTCGTGGCCCGGTGGTGGGAGCAGGCGCTTTCCTGGGAGCGTGAAGTCATCTGGCCGCGCCGCCTGCACCAGGTCGCGGGCGGCAACGCCGGGACGGAGCTGGAGTGGTGGCGGATCGTGGGGCGGGACGCGGTCGTCTTCCCCGAGGTGGTGGCCGTGGCCGACGCGCTGCTGGACCCGGATATGGCCGAGCTGGTGTGGCGGGGCCGGGCGGCCGCGGCCGCTGCCCGCTGACGGGGCGTTCTGCGGCCGGCTGGGCGAGCGGGTCGGGCGGGGGTGGCTGGGGCCGCTGGCTGCCACCGACTACGGCGGCCCGCTGACCTCGTGGATGGGTGCCGTCATCCGCCTGCGCCGTGGCGCCGGGGGCCCGCCTGGTTACGGCAACGATCCGTGGTGGCTGAGGCAGGAGAACCAGCCCGCGTCCGTGGCCGCCCAGTTGCGTGTCCTGTCCAAGGAACGCAGCGTGCCCGGCTCAGGCACCACGTGGCGCTCTGCGGTGCCGGCCGAGCAGCGGGCACGGATCACCAGCCTGGTCAACGAGGCCGAAGAGCAGCTGACCCAGCTGCGCGGCGCTCAGTACGGCAAGACCGCCGACGCCGCACAGCAGTTGCTGGGCAACCTCGGCCATGCCGCCACACTGATCGAGCAGGCCGTACGGGAGACCGCAGCGGCAGCCCTCGCGGCCGGGATGGCACTGGAGGATCTGGCACGCTGGGCCCGCCTGCCGACCGATGTCCTGGCCGAAGCACTCCCGGACCACCGCAACGAGCAACCGAGAAAAGGGTTGTGAGCAAGTGTCAGGCGGCAGGCAGGGTGTGCACGGGCCGTCATCCGCAGGGCAATACCTCATCGTCCGGTGCTCGTGATCAAAATCCGTGAAGCCGCCCGCCAGCGAGGCGGGACGGGCTTGACTGGGGCGCGTGGGCAGCAAGAACGCAGCGGCCGCAGCAGGTGGCCGCTCATAACACATGCAGACGGATACCGGATCCGAGTGGGAGGCAGTCTTCGTCGACTCCCTCGGGCAGGTGGTGCAGCAGCGGTGGGCGGACGCGGTTCTCGCGGTGGCCTTCGAGGAGCTGGAGCCGGTGTCGGCTGTTCCCGGTGGTGCCGGGGCGGCGGTGGGGGCCCGGACAGTGGTGGTCGGCCACGACCGGCCGGCATGTGGCGTGCGGGTCGGCCGCGATGCGGGCACAGCTGATGGTGCTGGACCGCGACCCCGAGGTGGTCGGCCTGGCCGGGCGGCCGGTCCGTCTGCTGTGGCGGGACGCGCGCGGCCAGGTCCGCTCGTGGGTACCGCAGCTCTTCGCCCGCCACCGCGACGGCACCGCCCTGCTGGCCGACTGCCCCAGCCACCCGGAGGCCGGCGGCGAGAGGGCGCAGCGGGCTGCGACGGTCCTGGAGGCGGCGTGCGCGCAGGCCGGCTGGAGCTACCAGCGCCTCGAGCCGCTGGAGAAGACACTTTCGGCGAACCTGAAATGGCTGGCCGGCTACCGCCACCCCCGCAACGCCGGCCGTCCCCCTCTCGCGGCCGCCGTACGTGAGGCGTTCGCACAGCCACGGCCGCTGATCGAGGGCACCGAAGAGGTGGGCGACCCGATCGAAGTCCTACCCGCCGTCTTCCACGCCCTGTGGCACGGACACCTCACCACGCCCCTGGACATACCGCTGAACGAGCGGGTCCTCCTCAGCCCCGGCGCCGGCGGTGCAAACGGCCGCGGCGGCCCGGGCAGCGGGGACGGACGGTGAGCGTGCGGCGTCGCGGGCGGCCGGTGCTGCAGGTCGGAGCGCACGTCCGTTTCCGTGAGAGCACCTGGCAGGTCATCGCTGTGGCGGGTCAGCAGGTCCACCTCGCCGGTGAGACAGGAGGAGACGAGACGGTCGTGGCCGGGCATCTGTTCGCCGACCCGTCCTTCGCCATCGTGGGTGCTGAGATGCCCCAGGCCGTGACGCAGTGGGGGCTGTTCGAGACCGCGCCCGAGGACGCGCGGCGCAAGGCGCTGGCCTGGCAGCGGCACATCCGCGAGGTGGAGTCCGGCCTGCCCGGCGGGCCGGACAGCGGCGGGGTGCCCCGGGCCGAGTACGACCCCGACCGGTTCACGCTCGCGCAGCGCGAGGAGGCCAAGGCGGCAGAGCTGACTGCGATCGGCTTCGGACCTGTCTCCCGGACCACGGTACAGCGCATGCGCCTGGCCTACCGCAAGCAAGGCTTGTGGGGGCTGGTCGACCACCGCACCACCCGCCGTCCCAACCCGACCGGGCGCGCCGACGAACGCGTCATCGCCGCCATCGAGGAAGCGCTGCGCCGCCAGCGCGGCCGCTCCAAGGGCACCATCAAAGGTCTGACGCCCCTGGTCGCGCAGATCCTGGAGGACCGGTACGGGCGCGGCACCGTGCCGATGCCCTCCCAGGCCACCTTCTACCGGCTCGTCCACCAACTCGCCGGTCCCGCCGAACACCCCTACCGCCCCGCCCGTACTCTCCCCTGCCCCACCGGCGGACGGGCGTTCACCCCGACCGTGGCACTGCGGCCAGGCGAGCAAGTACAGGTCGACACCACCAGGCTGGACGTCCTGGCCGTCTTCGACGACGGCACCACCGGCCGCCCCGAACTCACCATCGCCGTCGACGTCGCCACCCGCGCCATCCTCGCCGCCGTCCTGCGCCCCGCCAGCACCAAGGCCGTCGACGCCGCCCTGCTACTCGCCGAGATGGCCGTCCCTCACCCCGCCCGCCCCACCTGGCCCGACGCACTGCGCCTCGCCCACACCCAACTCCCGCAGCTACAGCGGATGATGGGCCTGGACGAACGCCTTCAGGGCGCAGCCGCCCGGCCGGTCGTGGTGCCCGAGACGATCGTCGTGGACCGGGGCAAGGTCTACCTGTCCACGGCGTTCAGCGCCGCCTGCGAGACCCTCGGCATCAGCGTCCAGCCCACCCCGCCCCACGCTCCCGCCGCCAAAGGCATCGTCGAGCGCACCTTCGGCACCATCAACGCCCTGCTGTGCCAGCACCTGCCCGGCTACACCGGATCCGACGTCACCCGCCGCGGACCCGCCGCCGAAACCGAGGCCTGCTTCAGCGTCCCCCAGCTGCAGGACCTGCTCGACGAATGGCTGATCCACTACCACCACCGCCCCCATGAAGGCCTGCGCCACCCCACCCTGCCGAAGAAGGCGCTCACCCCGAACCAGATGTGGGCCGCGCTGGTCGCCGTGGCCGGCCACGTGCCCCTCCCCCTCAGCGGCAGCGACTACCTCGAACTGCTGCCGGTGCGCTGGCAGGCCATCACCGAACGCGGCATCCGCCTCGACCACCGCACCTACGACGCGGATGTCCTCGCCCCCTACCGCGGCCAGCCGTCCCCCGTCACCGCGCGCGGCGGCAAATGGGAGATCCACACCAACCCCCACGACGCCCGCCAGGACTGGATCCGCCTGCCCGACGGACACCTGACAGAGATCCCGTGGATCCACCGCGACCACATCCACCAGCCCTTCAACAGCGCAACCTGGCAGCACATCAAAACCATCACCGCCCGCCACGGCGACCGCGACACCCACGAAGCC
The DNA here is from genome assembly GCF_001953885.1 of Streptomyces sp. IMTB 2501. Lineage (GTDB taxonomy): Bacteria > Actinomycetota > Actinomycetes > Streptomycetales > Streptomycetaceae > Streptomyces. Next base: position 28,971 of record NZ_MQUS01000058.1, read on the forward strand.
GACCTCGCCGACGCCCTCGACCAGCTCATGCGCCGCGCCCACACCGGCACCGCCACCCCCGGCGAGCAACGCCTCCTCACCCGCACCGCACCGCTGAAAACGCCCTCGCCGACGGCCGGCACCCGCACGCCCCACGCCCCGGACCCGCAGGCCGACGGCTCGGACGACGACAGCCTCGACGACCTCGACGACCAGGAGCAGGGCGACGGCGAGGACGAACCCGGCGACGACAACACCGGCGTCCCCGTCCCGTACACCGGACTCGGCCTCTACAACCCCGCCCAGGAAGCCCTCAACTGGTGACCACCCGCCCACACACCACCACCGCCAGCCACTCCCCCAGCCCGGCAGGCCAGCCTGCCCGCACCGCCGCCGATGCTCAGTGGCCCGACGTCCACGAGACCGAACCGCAGTGGCCGATCACCACTTGGCAGGGCTGGCAGCACTTCGCCACCACCCCGCCCCCAACCCCGCCCAAGGCCAGCGATGCGCCCCGCAGCATGGAAGAACGCCTCGCCTACCACTCCGCGTTCGTCACCGTCCGCACCCCCGCCATCACCACCCTCGCCACCCAGGTCCGCACCCTGATGCTGCTCGGCCGCCACCAGCAGACCACCGCCCTCCCCTCACTGATCGTCACCGGCCCCGCCGCAGCCGGAAAACCCACCGCCCTCCTCGAAGTCGGACGCACCTCCCACCTCGCCCACACCCGCAAGAACCCAGCCCCGCCCGGACGCGCCCACGAGCAGGTACCGGTCGCATACCTGCTGGTGCCACCCGGCGCCACCGCCAAGACCCTCGCCACCGAATTCGCCCGCTACCTCGGCATCCCCGTCACCACCCGCATGACCCAGACCCAGATCACCGAGGCCGTCTGCCACACCTACACCCAAGCCGGCGTCCGCCTGATCCTCATCGACGAGATCCACCGCCTCAACCCGCGTACGACCACCGGCGCGGAGGCCACCGACCTGCTGAAAGACCTCACCGAACGCATCAGAGCGACCTTCGTTTACACCGGCATCGACGTCGCCGCGACCCCCCTGTTCAGCGGCATACGAGGCGCCCAACTCGCCGGCCGCGCCAGCCTCATCACCTGCGGCCCCCTCCCCGCCCGCCACGGAAACACCCGCCCCTTCACCGACCTCATCACCGACATGGAAGCCGCCCTCGACCTGACCCAGCACACACCCGGCACACTCCCCCGCCACGCCTCCTAGCTCCACCAGCGCACCGCCGGCCGCATCGGAAGCCTCGCCCGCCTCATCCGCCAAGCCGCCATCACCGCCATCTGCGACGGCACCGAACGCATCACCAAAAAATCACTCGAAGCCATCCAGCTCGACCACCTAGCCGAAGAAGCAAGGCGCCCCCGAACCCGCCAACCGGCCAGAACGGCATGATGCGGACATGAAGACGACCACCGAGACGCCGGGCGACGAGTTCGCCGCCCTCTGTCGGCAGGCCTGGGACACCCTGATCCCCGCCCGCGCCGGCTACCTCGCCGACGTCTCACCCCACTACGACGAGGTCCTCCACGACGTCGCGCAGCGCACCGAGCACACCGGCAGCCTCGGCAAGACGGACATCGCAGCCCTCGTCGTCTGGAAACGGCTCTCCGCACAAACCCGCTGGGTGACAGACCTCATGTCCCTGCCCGACACCCACGTACGAGCCGTCACCGAGCGGGCCGTCACCGCCGTCCGCGACACCACCCTCACCCCCAGCGAAGCCGCCCGCACCGGACGCGGCATCATCGCCGAACTGCCCGGCTTCCACACCGGCGACGCCCTCGCCTCAGCCGTCCTCACCGCAGCAGCACCCAAGCGCATGGCCGTCTACGACCGCCACGTCCAACACGCCCTGGACACCCTCGGCCTCACCCTCACCCCCACACCGGGACGCTACGGCCGCTACCTCCAGCTCCTCGACGACCTCCTCCAACACGGCGCAGCACACGCCGACGGCTGGAGTGCACGCGACATCGACACCGCCCTGTACTGGACCGGCGGCAACCCGCTCCAGCCGACACCGGTGTAGGCCCACCCACACAAGCCCTGACCACGCAACAAGCCGCTGACCAGCACAAACCCGCGCCAGCCCTTTAGATGCCAGACACCATCACCAACAACACACCGCCGTTATCAACAAACCCCCAATCACCACAGGCCAGACACCCCACCAACACCGCCTCCAGCGTCCCGTAGGCGTCGGAACCGTTATCAGAGAATCCACAACACCCCAGTTCAAGCCACCCACACCACACCAACTACGAACCCCGGAATCACA
>NZ_MQUS01000051.1 GCF_001953885.1 Streptomyces sp. IMTB 2501
ACCCACCTCCCCCCGGCGTTTCCCCCACCCCCGAACGGGTGAGAAAAGGCACAGGCCGCACACCAGGAGACCGCCCCGGGACCCAGAACACATGCAACCACCCCTGCAAGCCCGCCAGCCACGTCCGCAAAGACTCCGGATGACGCTCCATCGCCGGGACACACGGGCGCGCGGGCAGCACCACCCCTACCCGCAGCACCGCAGGGTGAGCGACATGGGTGAAGGAAATCCCGATGATCCGAGGCGGCTCAGGCAACCGCCGGTCCAGCGTCCTGCGACGGTTCGTCGACGCCCTCGCCTGCCGACCGCCCCGCGCCTGCCCCCAGGCGCAGGACCCCGCACGTGAAGGGCGGCCGGTAGCCTCATGCCGCGGGGCTGACCACCACCGACTCAGCCCCGTAGCGGCCGCTCCCTGCTACTCACGTCACGCCACCGCGCGGCGGGCCAGGCCGAGCTTGCTCAGCACGGTGGTCCAGTCGCTGACCATGGCGAACAGAGTGGCTACTGCCCCCCGGTCCAGCGCAGACGGACGGTCGGCCAGATCCTGAATCAGCCCGGGTGCCGTGCCCAACGACGGAGCGTGTCACCCCGCACGCTCCTGAGGCCCCCGGTCTAGACGGAAGGTCACCGCGGCCGGCCAGCGTGACGGGATCGGCCATCGCGATCACCAGACCGAGACCTGCGACGAGGCCGGCCCCGACGTCATCGTCCAGGTGGTCACCCACTCGGCGCCTCAGCAAGACATCGACGCCCTTGACCACATCCACGAACAGCCGACCCGGCAGGCCTTTCAGCCTGTCGAGCACATCGTCGACGGCAGGGGATGTCACTCCGGACAGCAACCGTCCGGCGCCCGTGAAGTGGGACAACCCTGTGCCAGGCCGGGTCCGTGACGACCCGCAGACCGCCCAGCGCCCGGGCTTCACGAAAGAGGACTCCCATATCAACTGGGACACCCGCACCGCCGGCTGTCCGTCCCGTTCCCTCGCAAGGCCTGCCGGGAACCGGGACACCGCCTGAAGCACACCTGAGCGTCGATGCCAAAGGACGCCGCATCTTCCTACTGCCAGAAGTCCAGCAGAAGATCCAAACGCAAGTCAGGAAAGTCCAGAACACCAGCAATTGGTAGCAGCGTTATGTCATCCACGCGGGTTGCGAAGCAACGGCGTCTGAAACGGTCCACGCTCGCGGCCTGCGTCATTGCCACTGCTTCGGACTGGCAAAGACCCACGTCCAACACATGCTCCCAGCCGCCGGACCCAACATGTCCGCCTCAGCGAACGCTTCCCTCAGGCACTACACCGGCTTGTCCACCTCGCCACCCCCACCAACCTCCCACCCACCGGGAGCGGGTGCGGCCACCCAAGGTGACGGCGCTCATGGGGGGAGTTCAGTCCCCGGTCCGCCGACCTGGCCGACGGTGGGACGGGTGGGGTGTGACGAAGGGACCGGCCGTTTCCGGCCGGCCTCAAGGGCGGGTACGACGGTGGTCTCGCGGTCGGCATCATCGAGTGCTGACCGGCGCCGCCACCCTAGAGTGTCACAGCGTCGCGGTCGTCTCCTTCCCGGACGCGCTGCCCGCGAGCCACTGGTCCCATTCCAGGTTGAAGTCGGCGTAGCCGTTGTCGGCCTCGGCTTTGGCGCGGGACGAGCCGGTGATGGTGACGGGGTCGCCCTGCTTCACCTGGCTGTAGAACCACTTGGCGTCCGACATGGACAGGTGGACGCAGCCGTGCGAGCCGCGGGCGCTGCCGCTGCCCGGGGTGGGGTCGCCGGTCGAGTAGTGCACATATGTGCCGGACTCGGTCAGATGGATGTCCCAGGGCAGCGTCAGGTCGTAGTAGTTGGGGCTGGACTTGTCGCAGCTGATGCCGACGCTGCAGGAGGTCATGTGGACCTTCTCCTGCTTGTCGATGACGGCCATCGTGCCGTTCCACGTCGGATACTGAGGGCTGCCCGCGTTGATCGACAGGGTGCGCAGCAGCTGGCCGTTCCGGGTCACCTTCATGGTGTGGCCGGTGACCGACACATCCGCGCGCACATCATCGCCGATCGTGAAGGCATGCGTGTAGTTGCGCACGCCGTAGCGTCCATTGCCGTTGCTGACACCCTGCATGTCAACGTCGACCTTCACCTTGGTACCGGAGGGCCAATACGTCTGCGGCCGCCAGTCGACGCGCGTGCCGTCGCTGAACCAGTGCCAGGCGCCGACGACCGGCTGCGAGGCGCTCACCTTCATGTGCTTCTCCACCGCGGCCCGCGCCTTTGCCGCCACCGGGTTCGCGAAGACCACCGAGACCGGCATGGCCACGCCGACCGTGGTCCCCGTCTGCGGGGTGATCGTATCCAGCAGCATCGGCGGGCCCGCAGGCTTCGTCGGCGTGGGAGAGGCGCTCGCACCCGGCTTGCCCGACGCCTTCGCGTCGTCCCCGCTCGCCTTGGCACTGGCACTCCCGCCGCAGGCACTCGTGCCCACCAGCATGGCACCCGTGACGAGTACGATCCCTATGCCGCCCTTACGCCGTCCCACGACCTGCCCCGCTCTCTCGCTCTTCGGCCCTGATGGGCCCGACTCCCTGTCGGACAGCGAAGGCATGGCTTGCAGTTGCGTCCGTCGCGTAAAACGTGTCCCAAAACTCGGTGCGCGCCGCCGGGCCGGACGCCATGACGGGCGCGCCGTCGTCGCCTCCAGAGCGCGCCGGGTTCGGGGAATTGGGACGCATTACTGAAGGCCGGCGGTATCGGCCGGCGTACAGAGCGGCTCCTCAAACGCAGGCCTTCGGCCTGTTGGAATCGCTCGGTCAGGGCGGTGGTGTGCGCGCAGGAACCCGTGCGTGCTCCAGTCGCGGCCTGGGGAGCGGGGACTCGGCGCCGCGCGCCTTGCCGCGGCGGCCGGCCCGCCTTTGCATCTGGCCGAAGGCTGCGCCGGACCTGTCGTCGGGTACGGCGACGAACACTGCCGAGGACGGTGTCTGGCAGGGCGTCGGCAGCCTCCGCGACGTCACCGAAATGGCGTGACGGCTGCCATGCCAAGCGGCTCCGATCACGCTTGCTCGGTCCTGTCCGGCGGACCAATGCCTTCGGCTGGTGAGCCCCGGGCAGTGATCCGCAGCACGCGGCTGGGAACAGGGCGTCAGGCCATGGGGAACTTGGCAACGTACTCGTCGAAGGGCTCGATGCCGACTTCGGTACGGAGTTCATTCATGCGCTCGGGCTCTTCGCAGGGCCACGGAATCGGTGCCCCGTCCTTCACCCCGGCGATCTGAGTGCCGTAGACCTGCTTGCGGCCCTCATTGACAAGCGTGCGGTCGCGCAGGAAGGCCAGCTCGCGCGGGCTGGCCGAGCCTGCCGACACCGCCCGCTGCATCAGGTGGAGGGCGCGCCGCTGAACGTCGAGCTGCCGGTCGGCGTGCTGGGCGATCAGCCATGCTGCGCGTGCGGCTTCCTCGCCGACCATTTCTGCCGTCGGCCAGCCGTACTCGTCCATGATCTCGCCCAGCCGGTCACCGTGTCGGGCGGTCAGTCGCCGCCAGGCCAGCTGCTCGGCGGGCTCATCGCTGTTCGCGCGGACTGCGGACTGGTGATCGGCCGCAGCCATGTCCGTGAGCTCCACGGCCAGCGCGGCAACGTCGTGTGCCACTTTCAACTCCCAGGTCAGATCGGCGGTTGTGCCCGTTGCCCGCAAGCCTAAAGGTGCAAATCAGGCGTAAAGATCATTCCGGAGGACGGTGACAGGCACCTCGCCGCACGGGGATAATGGATCTACCCCCGAAGCCAGAGCTGGATCGCTACGACAGTCGCGGTGCCCTGGAAGACATGGGCACGCGCTTGTCGAACCTCGTGGCCACGGCCCGGAAGTTCTTGAGGGCGTTGCTAGTCCGCTCAACTTCATTGCTTCGCTCGCAGATCGGCTTGTCGAAGCCGACGGGTCGGCCGCCGCGGCTGCTGCGGCGCCTTCGGTCGGCCCGCTGGTTGCCCGGTTCGGGGATGGTGTGTTCGATCTGCCGTCTGTGCGGGTAACGGCGGTTGCGGCGGCGAGGAGTACGCCTTGTCACCGCCGAGATGATCCGGTCGGGTGCGGGGATGTCGACCGCCGAGGCGGCCAACGCGGATGCGTTTCCAGGACGGGGATGAGCTGCGGGGCATCGCCCGACTGGCCCGGAGTGATCAGCAGGGCCAGTGGACGGAGCCTGCCCTCTACGGCGAGATGGATCTTGCTGGTGAGGCCGCCCCGGGAGTGTCCGAGCCCCTCGTTGGGACGGTGATGTCGGGGCGTGTGTCTTTTCCCGGCACTCGCGGGGGTCTCCTGCGCGCACCGGCGGCATGTTGGTGGGCCCGGCAGGAGGTGGAGTCCGCACTCACCATGGACCGGTCGATACGGCCTTCCGTGTCGGCGTCGGCCAGGACGGCCGGAAAGACCGTGTCCCATGTGCCGTCGGCCGACCAGCGTCTGTGTCGCTCATACATGGTCTTCCACTTGCCGAAACGCGCGGGCAGATCCCGCCATGGCACCCCGGTGCGCTGCCGGAAGAGGATCCCGTCAATCGCCCTGCGATGGCTCGCCCAACGTCCGCCCGGCTGGCCGGACTTCGGCAGGCGCGGACGCAGCCGTGTCCGTTCGTCGTCCGCGAGATCTCCCCGACCATAGACATGGCAACGGCTCAAATCCGAGGCAGTCACATGCTCCGCCGGACGAGGCCCAGGCAGCCGGTATCGGGCCAACGGCCGCCCGTTAGGGTCGAGTCCGTGAACATCAGCGACCTGGAGGAGCTCTCCCACGCTTGGGAAGAGATCCGTGCAGAATACGACACCCTCTCCGACGCCGAGTACGACCAGAAGGTGCTCCACTGTGCCGCGGGCCTCGCCGCCGACCCGGCCGGAGAGTTGGCCTATGCCTGGACGCTCGGCCTGGTGCTGATGGCCCCCTACCTCGGCTACGCGATCGACGACACCGGCAAGCCCGAAGCCGTCGCCGCGCTGCGGGCCGCCGACGGCGCACTGCACAGCCGTCCCTGTGCCCATGACGAGCACCCCTATGAGGAGCACGAGGAGGAATTCGACCTCGACCTCGCCGAGCAGCTCCGCGGCCTGGCGGACCCGGCCGCGGAGTGGGACGAGAACCACTCCCGGGAGGTATGGCTTTGCCCGAGCAACATCGCGGGCTTCGCCCGCATCGCCCTGGACATCATCGAACCCGGCTCCGTCCGCGACGTCCCGCCCCGCCTGCCGGTCGGCACCGAAGACAAAGTCAGGAGGCTCGCCTCGGTGCTCCACGGTTACCCCCTGGCGGGAACAGACGTTGAATGGGAACTCACCGCCGCGGCGCTGGACCTCTCCCACGCCACTCCGGAGGACCGGCCCGGACACCTCCTGACCGTCCAAGCCGTCACCTCCTACGTCACCTCCGACTGGTTCGAGCAGATCCCCGTGCTCGACGAACTCATCGGCGCCGTGGAGAAGACACTGCCCCACTACGCACAGGCCACCTGCGACCACGACCAGCACGCTGAGCCGCCCCACCGGTCCCGGGAACCCGGCGAACTCGGCATCGTCCTCTCCTCACCGGGCGGGCGGGCCCTCTACGAGCTCGACCGCAATGAGGACGAGGACGCACCGCTGCAGAACCTGCTGTGCCCGGTCGCCCTCGCCTCGATCGCCGAGGAATCGCTGCACCGCCTGCGCTCGCGACGCGCGTGGCTCACGTCAGGCCAGACGGCGTCCCCCGCCCCGGCACAGGAGTAGCCCTCGTCTGCTCGCCAGGACCAGGCGATGGGCCGCGAGACCTCCACACCCGTCCTGCTTGAGAACCACTCGGTTAGAGCTGCGTCATCACAGCAGGCTCGTCTTGTGTGCCAGCGCTGACAGCGCCTGAGTTCCCGATCAGCGGGCCGCCAGCACCAACACCACGAAGCCGATGACCAGTACCAGGCCCAGCGTCACACGCATGGGACCCACTCCCGCGAAATCGCCTGATGACCCACGACGTCGCAACGAGGAGATCCAGATGAAGCCCTGCGAGTCCCCAGTGTGATGGTGGTGCTGGAGGTTGCCGTGATGGTGATGCTGGGAGTTGCCGTGGTGGCCCAGACCGCCACTGTGATGATGCCCGCTGAATCCACCCCCGTGGTGGCCGCCCCCGCTGAACCCTCCACCGCCGTGCATAGTGTTCACCCCGTCGTTCGTGATCCGATTCTTCACCGCCCCTGCCCCGATTTCGGCGGTCAACACCTGAACCGGCGAGATCACGACCGAGAACCGGGGCGCTGTGCGTCCTGCCGCAGAACCCCTTCGGCTACGGCACCGGACGCAATGGTGGCAAGCTTGCACGCCCAGCCCGAGCATCTGCACAAGATCGTGGCGTCTGGCGGGACGGACATAAACGGCGGAGGTCTCCCTACGGGAAAAGCCACCTGCAGCGCGGTCTGGCTTGCGGGCACGACGCAAGCGGTCGTCCTCCGGGTAGTGCTTCCGGGCTTCAGCCCTTGATTCGGCCGCAGTGCTGGTACGTCACGTCGGTGACGTACCAGCACTGATGGGTCGCCGTAACGCTGCGGAGCCGGGCTGTCGCTGAGTTGAGGGGGGTCAGTGCGCGTGGGCCAGGGTGCGGTTCGACCAGACGTCGGGGATGTCGATGCGGTGGGTGGCACGCAAGGCGGTGCTGCGGCTGTTGGCGTAGTTCTGGTCGACCTGGGCGGCCTCGGCGGCGTCCGGTTTGGCGTTGGTGCAGGAGGTGCCCGGGCCGTGGCCGGACATCAGTTCGGAGCAGGGGCCGCTGTAGTCGTCGGGGAGTCCGAAGATGTGCCCGGTCTCGTGGGCGGCGACGCGGGTCGCGTCGTACCCCTCGTTCAGGGCTTCCTGTCCGAGGTCGACCTCGCCCTTGCTGCTGCCGGGGAAGATGGGGCCGAGGGTGGTCTGCGGCCAGCCGTTGGTGGCCACGTAGGTGTAGTCGGCCGAGCTGGATGAACCGGCCTTACGCAGCTGCACGTTGTGCTCCGCGGCGTTCCAGTTGGCCACGGCCCGGTCGATCGCACTCCCCCAGGAGCCGGCCCGGCTGTCGTCGTAGGTGAGGGTGACGACGGCGGCCGGGCGCGGTTGCGCGGCGGTGTGTGCGGGTTGGGCCGACGCGACGCCGACGGTGGCGGCCAGCACGGCCGGGACCAGCGCCGCCGTGGCGGCTATGCGTGTACTCATGGGGCTGATGCGCCTCCTTTAACCGCTAGTGCTACTACAAGGTTCATCTGTCTTACCACGAACATGACAAGCTCTAACAAGGGTGCGGGGCGAATCGGCCGAGCTGGCAAAGGAACTGACGTCGACCCAGCCCACGCCCCACATCGCCTTCGCCGACCCCCCCGGCGCGGAACGCCTCCCCCTTCAGGCCCGGGCGCGGTCGCGGTCACAGAGACCAAACGCATTCACACGGCGGCCGTGCTGTTCAGCTCAGGCCGGAGGTGGGTGGAATCGTATTTCGGTGGGGAGTTGGTGGGTGAGGGTCTCGCCAAGGGGGGTCGGGACGACCGGTGTGGCCGATGCCGAGTTGGGCAGCCAGGTCTGTGACATGGAGGCGGGCGGCGGCCTCCAGAAGCTGGGCGTAGGTGTCGGTGGCGCTGCGGACGCGGTACCTGGCGGCCAGGACGGGGGCGGCGGTGAGTGGGGCGGCTGGCCACGCGCGCCCGTCATGAGGGAAGTGCAGGAGCTGGTCGAGGAGGCACGCGCTGCCGGGCAGCACGTCGAGCTGGCCGTCGAGGGTGTGTCCGGGCAGGCCCCCACCACGTACCGTCTGGCCGTGTACCGCATCGTCCAGGAAGCACTGACCAACGCCCGCAAACACGCCGACAGCGCCGCGGTGCGGGTACACATCGACTACGGGCCTCCCGCCACCCTCGTAGAGGTCACCAACACCCCCGGCACTCCCCGCCCGGGCACCGTCGACTCCCGCTACGGACTCGTCGGTCCGCGCGAACGCGTCACCGCCCTGGGCGGCCGCCTCGACGCCGGACCCGCCGGTGCCGGTGCCTGGCCGGCTGGGCGCCCGCATCCCCCACCCCGCCGACAGCGAACAGAACGGCACCCTCACATGATCCGCGCCATGATCGTCGACGACGCCCTCGTCCGCCCGGGCCTGGCCGACCTCCTCGAAGGCGACCCGGGCATCGACGTGGTCGCCCAGGCCACAGACGGCCTCCACGCCGTCGAGCAGGCCACCGCACACCGCATCGACGTCGCACTCGTGGACGTTCGCATGCCCCGCATGGACGGCATCACCGCCACCACCCGGCTACGGGCCCTTCCCCACCCGCCGAAGGTCATCACCCTGACCACCTTCGACCTCGACGAATACGTCTACAACGCCCTCGCCGCCGGAGCCGACGGCTTCCTCCTCAAAGACACCGACCCCGCCGAAATCCTGCGCGCCGTGCACCTCGTGGCCGCCGGCTCCGCCATGCTCCACCCCACCGCAGCCCGCCGGCTCATTGACCGCTACCACGCGACCACGCAGCCCGAGGCCACCGCGGCCCAAGCCCGTCTGGACCAGCTCACCCCACGCGAACACGACGTGCTCGCCCTCCTCGCCCGCGGCGATAGCAACGCCGACATCGCCGCTCACCTCGCCATGTGCGAAAGCACCGTCAAGGCCCACGTCAGCCGCATCCTGGCCGCACTCGACGTCACCAACCGCGTCCAGGCCCCTCTCCTGGCCCGCGACGCTGGACTCACCAGCTGAGCAGACGATCCGCCCGCCGGCCGATCGTGTCACCGACACCATCGGCGACCCCGAACCCGTCGGCCCGCCGGTCTTCTCTCGGGCTAACGCGACGCTGCGATCATGGGTCCCCGCCGATCAGCCGGCGTCACCATCAGGCTTGCCAGCAGCCGTTTCCGTGAGAGCCTGCGGCGCCACGGCGGCAACCGGCTGACGGTCCGTCGAATCTTCCGGCGGGCTGTTTCAGCCATGCCGCAACGGGGGTGAACCCTCACTCAGGGGATTCAGCCACGTTTACGTAAGGGCCCCTCAGTCAGTGGGGCCTGCAACAGACCCCCACTCGCCCAGGGAAGTGGCGTGGGTGAGGGCCTGTGTTCGGCGGTAGGGATCTCAGTGCGGGTGGTCTCCGACAGCGGTCGACGCTGCCCGGGAGGTGGAGCGGCTGGGCAGGATCGCAAGGAACCTGCCAGCTTCCCGACCCGCACGGGCTGGGCCACGAGCTCCTGGGCACCGGGGACGGTCTCGTGTTCGACGGCATCTCGCAGTGGTGGCTCGACGACATCGCCGAGGGGGGCGACAACCACACCACCGACCTGGAGAAGGCCGCCCTGTCGGATCTGCTGGAGAGCTTCGTACGACAGATCCGCAAGCTGGCTCGGGAACGAAATCAGGCCGCAACGGCGGCGGACGAGGCCCGTCAAGCCCTCGCCAGGCCACCGATCATCCTCTGCCCGCTGCCGACGATCCCACGGCGGCGCCCAGGGTGCCGAACAGGGACCCCGTAGGTGCTCGCGCCGCCGCGCGAGGAGGCCGGCTCCCGCACTGATGCCCGGCCTCATTCCGCCAGCGCGCGAAGCACATTTCGTCGGTGAGCCAAAACCGCCTGCGGGGCCAAGACGTCGAGGTGAGCTCAGTCGAGGACGTGTCGCAGATAGGACTGTGGGTCGGTGAGATAACGGCGCCAGTGATCGACGAGGGCAAGGTCGTCCCAGGCCGCCCGGCGCAGACCGTGCTCGCCGATCTCGATGATGTCTGCCCCGGGCAGCGCCGTCAGGAGCGGAGAGTGGGTGGCACAGATGACCTGGCCCCCCTTCTTGCCCAGCTGGTCGAGATGCCCCAGCAGTTCCAGGCATGAGGCGAACGAGAGCGCCGCCTCCGGCTCGTCCATCACGTACAGCCCCGGCTGGATGAACTGGCCTCGGAAGGCCGCGAGAAAGCCCTCCCCATGGCTGAGCGAATCCGGCTCGAACCCTTCCCGGCTCAACGCGTTCAGGGCCGTCTCGGCGCGCAGGAAGAATCCTTTGCGGGCCGACCAGCTCCTCAGCATGCGTCGCCCGTGCGGCGCCGCGTCAAAGCGGATCCGCTCGCCCAACACCGACTTGGGGCGGTCAGGGGCATAGCGCCAGTTGTGCGAGCCGCCCCAGGAGTCCAGACCGAATCCCTCCGCAAGGGCTTCGACCAGGGTTGACTTACCCGAACCGTTCTCTCCGACGAAAAACGTCACCGGGGCGGTGAAGCGCACTCCGTCCGCCAGGAGCGCACGTACACAGGGAACAGACCACGGCCACTCCTCCTGGGATGAAGCCCCATGCACGTACGCGCGTTCGATGATCACGGGGCGAGTGTCGCACAGGACTGTTGACGCACGAGTCAGCCCAGCCCTCGGCCGCCGCAGCCTGGGTTTGTTATCAGGCCTCAGAAGACAGCGACGCGCGGCTGGCTGCCCCCACCGGCATTCCGTCACTGCTCGCACCGCATTTCGTCTGTAGCCCGCCGTGAGCCCCGGTGGCGAGATCTTCTCCGGTGGGCGCATCCCCCGGCTACGGCTGTGGGCGGAGGAACACTGGCGGCTCGCCTGCTGGACCACGACCGACGACGGGCAGGCCACCGAACGCATGCCCGTCCCCGCTGACCTCTGTACAGCGCGCCTGCGCCCGTGCCGAGGCCCGCAGCCGGCGGGCGGCAGGCGGCAGGCGGCAGGCGGCAGGCGGCCCAGCCGGACCTCCTGCCCGGTCGGCTTCGCCGACGCCGACAGCGGTGATCACCCAGCCGTCCGCCGACGGGAGCCTGGTGGCCCCCGTACCATCCGAGCCGCCGGCGCCTGGCCGCCGACAGAGACCGCCCCGGCGCCCGGCACCAGCAACACCGACCCCCGTAGACCGCCCCGCCCGGCGTGGACCAGGTCTCCCATGCGCAGCCGGCCGCAAACATTCCTCCCAGGCCTGAGCACCCGTCAACCGCCCCTCCGGCAGGCGGCACGCCTCGGTCCGTACGGCCGCTGCCACCCTCCCGCCGCCCGAGCCGAACGAAGGCGGGCGGCGGTGGGCGCTGCGACGGTGGCTGAAGCGCGTACGACGGCCGTAAGCCTCGACCTGATGGGAGTTGTTGAGAAAATCACCAGGTGCGCGCTTCGTCACCCAGACAGTCGCGCGATCAACCAGAGGTTCCTGTGCGGGCGATCCGGTACAGCACACACCGGCGAAGCGGCCCCTCGGGCACGCTGGGGTCCTCGAAATCGTCGGCCGGATCCCGGGTCATGCCGATCCTGCGCATCACGGCCTGGGAGCGAAGGTTGTTGACGGTCGTGGACGCGACCACTTCCGTCAGGCCGAGGGTCCCGAAGCCGAAAGCCAGGCAGGCCAGGGCGGCCTCGGTGGCGTAACCGTGGCCCCATGCCGAACGCCTCAACCGCCATCCGATATCCACCCCCGCGAACGGCATGTCCTCGCCCACCTCGTCCAAGCCGGCACGGCCGATGAACTCACCTGTCTCCCGCTCTTCGAGCGCCCACCATCCAAAGCCTCGCTCGTCGAATTCGGCTTGCATGAGTGCCACCGCGGCATCGCTTCGCTCCCGCGTGAGCAGTTCCCCCAGGTGCTCCCGGACTTCGGGATCGGCGTTCATGGCCGCCCACGGTTCGAGGTCGGATTCCCGCCACCGGCGCAGCAGAAGACGATCGGTTCGCAGCTCTGGCATGCCACCCAGCCAACCCGAACCAGATCAGGTTGTCGATCGGTTATGCCGAGCCCTGCGGTGCCTGCCCATGCCGTGCCCGCCGCGCGGATCCTCACGGCCCACACGCCCCTGTGGGGCAGCATCCTGGTCGACGTCGAGACTCACCAGCTCATCGACGTCCTGCCCGACCGGACCTCCGAAACACTGGCCTCGTGGCTGCGCGAGCTGCCGGTGTCCAGGTCGTGTGCCGGGTCCCTGACGGTGGGAACCGACGGGCGCTTGACGCTTGTCCCTTGCTCTTGCCCGAGGTGGTGATGAGCTCGCGCCCGCACCCGCCACGCGCTGCTGCAGCGGAAGGGAGGTGCGCCCCTTCGAACTGCCGGGGCGGGGCGGCGCGACGTGGTCGTTCTCGTGGCCTGGAGCGGTTGCGCGAGGCCGGGTGAGCGGCCTGGCGGAGCTCAGTCGCGGGGCAGGAGAAGGCGGGAAAGGGTGGCGGTGGCGAGCAGGAGGGTGGCGACGGCGAGGAGGCCTAGGCGCATGCCCGGGAGGGAGAAGCCGCCGCCGGGGCCGGAGAGCAGGCTGCCGAAGAGGGCGACGGCGAGCGCACCGCCGGTCTGGCGCAGGGAGTTGAGCAGCCCTGACGCGGTCCCCGCGCGCTCCCCAGGGACGGCGTCGATCAGCAGCGCGGTCAGCGCGGGTACCGCGAGTGCCCCGCCGATGCTCAGTGGCAGCAGCAGGAGCAGCACCAGCCACACCGGGGTGTGTGCGGCCAGCGGCAGCATGGCCAGCATGGCCGCGGTGAAGACCAGCTGCCCGGCGACGATCACCGGCCGTCGTCCGATCCACTCCACCAGGCGCGGCGAGACAAGGTTGCTCGCCGTCACCACCACCGACATGGGGACGAACATCAGGCCCGCCGTTATCCCCGACAACCCGCGCAGTTGCTGGTAGTACAGCCCGAGGAGGAAGATCCCGCCGTAGAAGGCGGCGTTGACGGCGAATCCGACCGCAAGCGGGACGGATACCTGGCGATTCGTCAGCATGGCCAGCGGGACCATGGGTTGGCGGTGCCGCGACTCCACCACTCGGAAGGCGAACCCGGAGGCGACAGCGAGCACGGCGGCGATCACCACGGGGAGACTCGTCCAGCCCAGGTGGCCGCCTTCGATCACCGCGAAGGTCAGCCCGGCCAGGGCCAGTACGGCGGTGACCTGGCCGGCGCCGTCGAGTGCGGCGGGCCGGCGCGGGGAGTGTGGCACGCGGACCAGCAGGCCGAGGATCACCACGCCCACCGGGAGGTTGAGCAGGAAGACCGCCCGCCAACTGGCGGACTCGGTGAGCAGCCCGCCCAGCACCGGTCCCGCGGCCATCGCCACCGAGCCGCCGACCGTCCACAGCGCGATGGCGCGGGCACGCTCCCGGGCGTCCTCGTAGGCCTGCCGGATCAGAGCCAGTGAGGCCGGCATCACGACCGCGGCGGCGCCGCCCTGCGCCACGCGAGCGGCGACCAGCACGCCGATACCGGGCGCGAGCGCGCATCCGAGGGAGGCAAGGGTGAACAGGGCCACGCCCCAGGCGTAGGCGCGGCGGGCGCCTGCGCGGTCGGCGATGGCGCCGGCGGAGAGCATCAAGGCCGCGAACATCAAGGTGTACGCGTCGACGACCCACTGCAGCCCGGCCATACCGCCGTTGAGGGAGTTCCGGATCGCCGGCAGGGCGATGTTCACGGCCGACACATCGATGGTGATCACTGTGAACCCGAGGAGCGAAGCGACCAGTGCGACGGGGGTGCGGGTGGGTGGCGCGGCTGGTCGGGCCCGGTCCGGCTGTCGTCGCGGGGACCCGGGCGCCGACATCTCGGGGTCGCGCCCGTGGGCGGGAGCAGTGGACGATGACGGAGAAGGGATGCCCGGCATCAGTGACCTCCTGGACAAGGCAAGGCATGGGTGACGGTGTTCATCAGGGACAATCGGGCGGGCGGCCGCAGTCCGTCGGGGCCGCGGACCGGTGTCTCGCACCCCCTGGGCCCCGGCGACCGGGCCGCCCGCTCCGGGATCAACTCTCCGCCCTCTCGTGACCGCCCGGCAGACCGCGCTGTACCCGGGGTGCGGCGTTCCAGGCCCTGACACGGCCCCCCACGGCTTCCGCTTGCCTGCCACAATGGGACGAATGGCAGCAGCAACGGACGTGCGGGGCACCGAACTCGGCAGATATCTCAAAGCCCGGAGGGCACAGGTGCGCCCAGAGGACGTCGGCCTCCCGGCCGGCGCGGGCCTGCGCCGCACTCCCGGACTGCGCCGGGAGGAGCTGGCCGCGCTGGCCGGGGTGAGTGTCGACTACTACATCCGCCTGGAGCGCGGCCGGGAGACCAACCCCTCGCCCGCCGTCGTGGACGCCCTCGGCCGCGCCCTGCGGCTACGCGGCGACGCTTATGAACGCCTGCACGAACTCGCGGAGCTGGCCTCCGGCCGGATCTCCGAGCTGCCGTCCTGCGCGGACCACACCGTCCGCGACTCGATCCTGCGGATGCTGGAGTCCCTACGCCCGCTACCTGCCTATGTGGTGAGCCGATACAACCGCGTACTCGCCGCGAACCCACCAGGCCGACGGCTGCTGCCCGGACTCTGGGACTGGCCGGAGCACCAGCGCAATGTGACCCGCTATCTCTTTCTCCACCCGGTCGGGCGGACGATCTATGAGCCGTGGGAGGACGCGGTCGCGCTTTCGGTGGCTCATCTGCGGGCAGTCGCCGGCGCCGACCCGGACGACCCTGAGCTGACCACGCTCGTCGGCGAACTGGTACTGAAATCACCGCAGTTCGCACGGCTCTGGGAGCGGTACGACGTCTGCGAGCGCGGCGGCGGGCAGAAGTCCTTCCTGCATCCGAAGGCCGGACCGATGACCCTGACCTACGAGATCATGCAACTGGCCCGGACAGGTGGCCAGCGGATGGTGGTCTACCAGGCACCCCCCGACACCCCGGACGAGCAAGCCATGCTCCGTCTGGAGTCTGCCGACACCCCACCGGAGTCGACACCCGCGGGCCACCCGAACCCGGCCCCGGAGCCCCGCCCCACCCGGTCACCGTCCCCAGCCCCCGCAACCTGACCCTGCGCCACCATCCCCACGCCTCTGACCATCAGCGGCTCCTGTGACGCACTCCGCGATCGTGGCGGGCACCGAGTTCCAGCACGGCGCCTCAGTACTTCTTCGCGCCGGCCATGATCGCCTCCCGGATACGGTGGTACGTGCCGCACCGGCAGACGTTGCGGATCTCGTCGAGGTCGGCCTCGGTGATCTCCCGGCCCTCCTCGCGGGCCTGGCGGACCTTGGCCACGGCGGTCATGATCTGGCCGGGCTGGCAGTAGCCGCACTGCGCCACATCGTGCTCCAGCCAGGCCTCCTGCATGGGGTGAAGATCCTTGCCGACGGTGGCGGGCAGGCCCTCGATGGTGGTGACCTCGTCGTCCGGTCCGACCGCGCCGACCGGCACCGAACACGGGTTGAACGCCTTGCCGTTGATGTGGCTGGTGCAGGCCTGGCAGACGCCCAGCCCGCAGCCGTACTTCGGTCCGGTGACCCCGAGGACGTCTCTGAGCACCCACAACAGCCGCACGTCGTCCTCGATGTCGACGGTCACCCGCTTGCCGTTGAGGATGAAGGTGTGTTCGGGCACGGCAACTCCTAGAAGGCGCGGTTGAGTCCGTCGGTCGGGGACGCGGGGATCGGCGGGGTGGTGGGCAGCGGTTCGAAGCCGAGCGGTCCGGCGTGGTTGATCGGGAAGCTCGTCGGCATGGTGCCGGTGGCGCGGCCGTAGGCGCAGGCTGCGGCGGCCGCCGCAGCCGCAACGGCCAGTTCCCCGGCCCCGCCGGGCCGCCCGGTGGTCGGCGGCATCACGACGATCTCCAGCTCGGGCGGGGCGTTCCATTGCCGGGTGTAGAAGTAGTTGTCCCAACTGCCTTCCAGGAAGTGCCCGTCGTCGAGATGGAGGCCGGAGCTGAGGGTGATGGCGATGCCGTCCATGATGCCGCCCATCATCTGTGCCTGAAGGCCCTGTGGGTTGACCGCCAGGCCCACGTCGACTGCGCACACGACCTTGGTGACACGGGGACCGGTGTAGGCGTCGCGGACCTTGCGGCCGGTGGTCTGCGGACGGCAGTCGATCTCGGCGAGGACGGCGACGCAGGCGTGGTACTCGGGATGCAGCGCGATGCCCTGCGCCATGCCGGCGGGCATGCTCCGGCCCCAGTTCCCGACGTCCGCCACCTTGTCGAGGACGGCCCGCACCCGCTCGTCCTTCACGAACTCGCGGCGGAACCGGTACGGGTCCTTGCCCATCCGCCCGGCCAGCTCGTCCACGACCAGTTCCTGCGCACAGCGCACGTTGGGCGAGTAGATGTTGCGCATGGAGCCGGTGTTGAAGCCCTTGTCGGTCTCGCTGAGCAACTGGGTGACGACGCCGAAGTCGTACGGCGTCTGCTGGCTGAGGGTGAAGATCGTCTCGGAGAAGGTCAGATCGCCGACCGGCAGCCGCGCGGCCTCGGAGGTGATGATCTCGCCGACACCGTGGCCGAAGTCGGTGGCGACGGAGGTGTGGCGCTGGTCGTAGGTGAGCACTTGGCCGAGGGCATAGGTGGCGCGCACCCGAGAGGTGGCCATCGGGTGGGTACGGCCCTGACGGAAGTCGTCGGTCCGGTGCCACATCAGCTTGACCGGCTTGCCCATAGCCTTCGAGATCTCGGCGGCCTCGGCGGCGGCGTCGTGGAAGAGCTTCCGCCCGAAGGAGCCGCCGCCCTCGGTGACATGGACCGTCACCGCCGAGACGGGCAGCCCCAGCTTCAGCGCGATCTGCTCCTGGGCGACGATCGGGGACTTCATGCTCCCCCAGATCTCGGCCGAGTGCTGCCGTACGTCGGCGATGGCGCAGTTGGTCTCCAGCGCGCTGTTGCTCGCGAAGTGGAAGGTGAACCGGGCATCGACCGACTCGGTCAGCAAGTCCAGTGCGGGGAGCGGAAGTTCAGCCCTTCTCAGCTCTTCGCGGATCGTGATGTCGGAGGCGCCCTCAGCACTTCCCGGCTCCCAGGAGACCTTCAGCGCGCGTACGGCGTCGATGCACTGGCCGAAGGTACGGCCGCGGACGGCGACCCCGGTGGACACGGTCACGACGTCGGTGATGCCGGGCATGGCCCTCACCTCGGCGAGGTTGTCCACCGAGCGCACGGTGCCGTTGATCGTCGGCGGTCGGCACACCATCGTCGGCTGGGCGTCGGGCACGTGCAGGTCCATGGCGAACTTCTTGCGCCCGGTCACCGCTTCGATCGCGTCGACACGTCCCTGAGCGGTGCCGATGACCTTGAAATCCGCCGCCTCCTTGAGTCCCACTGAGACCCGACCAGTCGTCACCGCTGCTGCCTTCTCGGCCAGTTCACCATAGGTGAGACTGCGACCAGTGGCCGAGGAGGTGATGACACCGGCCTTCGCCGTCAGGGTGTCCAGGGCCTCGCCGAGTTCCAGGGCGGCGGCCTTCAGCAGCCGGCCCCGGGCCACGGCGGCGGCGACGCGGATCGGCGTGAAGGTCGAGATCGTGGTGTTGGAGCCGCCGGTGAGCTGGTTGAACAGCAGCTCCGGCCGCGCGTCCGCGAGCGTGACCCGGATCCGCTCCAGCGGCAGGTCCAGTTCCTCGGCGATCAGCATCGCGCTGGACGTCGTGATGCCCTGCCCGACCTCCGCCCGGGGCAGCGCGAAGGAAGCCGTGCCGTCGGCGTCGATCCGGATCGTGATCAGGTTGGCCGTCGGCAGCGTCGCATGGGTGAGCATGTCGTTGAGGTCGTAGATCTCCGCCGGACCCGGCACGGACGGGACTACGGCCGTCGCCTCGTTGGGCGCGAGCACCGCCTCACCGAGTTCGGCGGCCACGGTGAGCGTCGAGGCGGCCAGCACATAGCCGAGGAATCTCCGCCGCCCCAACCCGACCGCAGCGGGTTCTTGCCGCCCCCGTCGCGCAGATGGGGTTTCCATGTCCGTCAACTGTCCTCCCAGCGGCGCGCATTGCCTGCTTGCACCACGGCCCCTTGCGGTGCTTCCAGTCCCTGTACCCGCATGAGGATCTCCCTGGTCGCGATCACCGGCAAGACCTTCGTCGCACTGCACCCGCCCCCGATGACGACGCGGTCGCAGGTCTCACGTGAACTCCTTCGATCCGCCATGTCTTGTACACACGCCCCATTGGTGCGGCCTCGGTGCGAACCGCCTCCGGAGACTTCACCGTTCACCACGGGTCGCGGTCACAGGCAGGCGGTGGGGAGGGCGACGCGAGACTGTGCTGGTGAACCATCGCGCCGGGCTCCGCTGCGCGCGTGAGGACGCAGCCGAGGGTCGGCGACCGGGTCGTCGAACTGGTCGGCTGCCTGCTGACCGAGGTCGACCGGCTCGCGCGTAGGCCCTCACCGACGAGATTCCCCGGGGGCCAACCCCCGCACGCCGAGAGCCTCTGCTCCGCCGGGACCAGTTGCGGACTGCGGTCCGCGACAACCTGGCCACGATGTTCGCCGCACCGTGGGGGCGGCCCACGACGCTGGAGGCGCCGCTCGCCGCCGGGCGACTCAAGGTGGAACAGGGCAGCCCGCCGCCCGCGCTCCCGTATGCCCACCGACTGGCCGCGCGGTGCATACGAACTGCCAGTGGTGTTTCAAGGGCGGAATCGGTCCTGCGGCCCGAGCCGTCAGGACCCGGCGTCGGCGCGTGTGACGAGGTCGGCAATGCGGGCCCACATCTGCGGCGGGTTGGAGTACATCGGGAAGTGGGCGCAGTGCTCGATCTCGGCGAGTTCGACGCCGCCTTCAGCCAGGGCGGAGAGATAGGACAGGGTGTCGTTCTGCTCGCCCTACATGAACATCTTCGGTGCGGGCAATCCGAGGAACCGGTCGAGTAGTTTGCCGTGATCGGAGAGGTCGACCATGGACTCGAAGATGGCCCGCACCGCTCCGGCGCTGACCTTGTGGGGAAGGCTCGACGCGTACAGCGCGCCGCCATAGAAGCGTGACCCGCCGACGCGTTCGGCGAACCGGGCCAGGAACTCGTCGGGATCGTCGTGAGAGTGGGTGACGATCTGACGGCTGAGGAAGCAGTCCTCGGGGGCGACGTTGCCTTCGATGTTGGTGAAGCTCGCGACCCTGCCGGGGTCACCGTCGGCGAGCAGGAGTCCGGTCAGGCCGCCCATCGAGTGCCCGACGACGTGGAACCGGTCGATCTGCCGCGCCTGGAGGACCTGCTCGGCGACGGAAACGAGGAAGGGGATGGAGACGGCACCGAGGTCCGAACAGGTGCCGGCGCCGCAGCCGGGTGTGTCGTAGGCGAGGACGGGGCGGTCGGCGAACCGTTCCTGGTGGACGACGTCCGCGTAGTCCTCCTTGGTCGAGCCGAAGCCGTGGAGGAACACCAGGGGCGTGCGAGGCCGGCGACGCCGACCGGCTCACCGATGGAGCGCTGCTGCAGCCTGCCCCGCCCCGTGGCCGGGACCGAGCCTCGCGAAAACACCGGGAAGCCCAGCTCACGGGCCTCCGCCACGTCGCGGCACACGCCGTCGGCGACGACACCGCGGACCCCGCGCCGGGCCGCGCCCAGGCTCAGGATGCCGCCCCAGCACGACACGTCGGTGCGGCCCTGGTTGTCGACGACGATCACGCTCTGCTCGTCCGCGGTTTCGATGGCCGTGGTGGCGATGTGGGCTGCGGCCGAGCCTTCGGTGCGCGGTTCGAGCCCCACGGTGACGGCGAATCCCACGACAGCCGCGGGGCCCCACACCGGACGGATGCCGCCGACTCCGGAGGGAAGCCCGAACTGGTCGAGCGCGTCGCTGACCGCGGCGGAGTCGAGCGCCGCGAAGCGGTCCAGGAGAGGTGAGTTGCTCATGGCTTCCACTTCAACAACGTCACGATATAGCTGGAAGGTCCGATTTCCTCCATCAGTAAGAGGCTGCTCAAATCATGGTCGAGATCCGGCAGGCCAGGTACTTCGTCGCGGTCGCCGAAGAACTCCGCTTCGGACGTGCGGCGCAGCGGCTGCAGATGTCCCAGCCGCCGCTGTCCCAGGCGATCAAACAGCTCCAACAGCGGCTCGGCTGCGAACTGCTGCACCGCAACCAGCGGTCGGTCGCCCTCAGCCCCGCCGCGGCCGTGTTCCTGGACCACTGCCGCGCCCTGATCCGGAACGCCGAGGAAGCCGAAACCGCTGCCCGGCAGGCCGCCACCGGACGCGGCGGACGACTGAACCTGGGCGCCGTCGCCTCGTCCTTCTCCTGGCCCCTGCCACTCGTACTGGAGCGATTCCACGAGGCCCTGCCGGACGTCGAGATCCGCACCCAGGAGATCGACACCCACGAGGCCGCAGCGGGGCTCCTCGACCGCTCGCTCGACTGGGCGATCGTGCGCCAGACCGCCCCCGTGCGCGGCGCCACGGCCATCTCGCTCTTCGCCGACCGGTTCGTCGCGGCTCTGCCCCTCCACCACCCAGTCGCCGATGCGACCGGGCCGCTGGCCCTGGCGGACCTCGCTGGCAGACCGTGGGTATGGCTCCACCGCCACATCTCGCCCGACTGCCACGACGCCATGGCGACCATGTGCCGAGCGGCCGGATTCAGCCCGATCCCGGCCCACTGGGCACGGTCGGTGTCCTCGCAGATCGCCATGGTCGAGTGCGGGCTCGGCGTCACCATCGTGCCCGCCGCGGCGTCCGCGTCACGCCCCGCCGTCCGTTTCAGACCGCTCCGTCACGCGACGGCGACCATCGAACTCACCGCCATGACAAGAGCCAGCCCCGGTGCGCCGGCCGAACGCCTCACAGCCATGGCAACCCAACTGACCACGGCGCAGACACCGCCGCGGCACGACTGACTTCTGATGGCGGGCGTGCTCGCGCGGGGTAGGTTCATCCCCTTGGGCCCCGAGGACGAACACGGATCCGAGACCCTCGGCCGTGAAGAATCAGCCGCTCGCAGCCCAGCAAGCTGACCGTCACCTGCATGCACACGTAGACAGGTAGACAGTCTCCAGTTCGGACAGATCTGGGCAGCCGGACCTACGCGCTCTGTCAGCCGACGTGAAGGATTCGAAAGCGATCGGGTTCCGCCGGATCCCGATCAACAACTTGGACTGCCGCCCAAGCCCATTGCCAAACGCTGATGCCCGGCGCGCGGGAGAACTGGATCTGCCCGCGGGTACCTTCGACGGCCACGCTCGGCCAGGATTCCGCAATGTGCGCCCGGTCCGCGCCGTGAGAACGCAGCACATCGGCGAGGACGGTGACCGTGTCGTAGCCCTCGAATGCGACGAAGGAGGGCGCTTCGCCCAGCCGCTCGTGAAGGGCCGTCCGTACTCGTGCACCAAGTGGGCTGAGGCGCTCGGGCAGGTACCGCAAGAACGGGATCGCGGCGCCGTCGCCGCCCAGCAGCGCCGCCCATTCGGCGAACTCCGGTTGCCCGGCCGGAGCACCGATCATCAACTCGGCGAGGCGCTGGTCGCGGCGGACAGCCCTGACGATCGACACTGCCGGCTCCGGGTGGCCAGTCAGAAGGAGGAAGGTTGTCGCGCGATGGCGGACGAGTTCGTCGCACACGGCCGCGGGGGCGAGCGCGCCCATGTCGAGTTCGATGACGGTGCCGCCGCGCGGAGCAAGGTAATCCCGCAGAATGCGGGCACCAGATGCCCAATAGACACTCGGCTGGGCTGCTACGGCGATACGACTGTGGCCCGCGCCGAGAAGGAAGTCCGCGTAGATCTGCCAGCCGTGGGACTGCGCCGGACAGAGGCGCGCGACCCATTCCGTCGGCTGTTCGGTGAGCGCATCGAGAACCGCGGACGAGCAGAGGAACGGCAGGCCGAGGGCGTCGGCCCTGGCGGCAGCGGCGCGCGCGACGACGCTGTGATACTCCCCCGCCAAAGCAGCCACGCCCAGGCGAGCCAATTCATCTACGGCCGCCGCGGCCCTCTGTGGATCAGCCGCGGTGTCTCGGACCACCAGTTCGAGTGGACTCCCGACGATCCCGCCGGCGTCATTGACTTCGCGAACAGCCAGCTCAAGTCCAGCGAGCAAGTGTTGGCCTGCCTCGACCCAGCCAGGCCGAGTCAGAGGAACGAGAGCACCGATCTGCACTGATGATCCGTCAGCCCACTCCACTCCAGGTGACGATGGTGGTGACGTATTCATGCGCTGGCGTCTCCCGTGTGACGAATCGGTTGCAGTTTGCCCGGATCGCAGGGCGGCAAGGCCCGGTGGTACGCGTCCATCTCATCTCGCTGTGGCGGACGCACCTGCGCGATCATGCCGGACATTGCATCCACCACCATCGCCAACAGGCAACCGATTATTGAATCAGCCCACTCGGCTCGTCTTCCACCACAGCCCCTCTCCATCGGCCTCGACCAGCAGCAACATTCCTGAGCCGCCGACGCATGCGACACCCAGGTAGGCGTTACTGATTCTCGCCAACATTCCGCAGTCAGTCGATTGCCATCCGCTGCCAAAACTCCTCGACAACCATTCCTCATGGTCAGTCTCTGGCTCAACTTGTGAGTTCTGTCGCTGATTTGGGGGTGAGAGGCGGCTGCGGGCGGGTGGGCATCACCTGGGTGTGATGGATGCGGTACGTGTTGCTGACATTCTTCTCCCAGGTATCGGGGTGCAGGTCGGGCAGGTGGCAATTGGGGAAACCGAGATCCCGCTTGTTGCGCGGTCGCTGGCGGACCGTCCTGTCGCTGGCCGACAGGTACGACTTGATCTGCAAGCGTTGTCGTCTTGTTTGTGTGAACGACCGTTGTTCTCAAAGGACGTTCGCCGAGCAGGTCCCGGCTCTGACTCTGTTCTTGGGAGGACACGCGGGAGCACGTCTGTCCGGGCGCACGACCGGTCCTCGCCCGGTGTGGCGTGGGTGAGGCGGAGGGAAGACATCCCGGTCGGGCATGTGCTTTCTTCGCGGTCTCCTGTCGCCAGAGGATCTGTCAGTCTCCGCGCCTAGGCTGTCCGCACGGACCGGCATCAAGGAGCAGTGCAGTGCGGATAGAACGTCACCAGGTAGCCGACGCAGTCGTTTCGGCGGCGCGCGAGGACTTCGTGAACCGGATCGGGCGAGAGGTCCGGTCCATGTCGAAGGCCGGACGCATGACCACCTACGAGTGGCAGTCCATCGCCGACGAGTTCCTCGACTACCTGGGCGGCCTTTCCGCCGAGACGCCCAGCCTCGACGCCCCGGAGGCCAAGGCCGCCCTTGAGGATGCTGCCGAGGCCGCCGCCGGTGCCGTCGCCTACGCGGCGTACTACCCACACTGCACCTTCCAAGTCTTCCTCAACTACGTGAACTTCGGCATCAGCTACGACGCCCGCGACGGGGGCGGCGCCGACGGGGTGGAGGGCAGCGTCACTCCCGGCGAATGGATCGACGCGTTCTGCCTCGCCGTCCTCACCGGCAAGACCGCGCTGCACGGCGAGGCCTTCCACTTCGCTCGCGAGGAGTTCGCCGAGAAATCCAAGGGCACCCCGGCTGGTGAGCTCGCCACAGGGTTCATGGCACAGGTCCTAGGCGACACCGGAAACGACGAGGACGGGTACCCACCGAGTGCGCAGGCGAAGCTCGCTGCCCTCGACGCCGCGCTGGCCCGCCTCCGCGGCCGCGAGGAGGAGACCGGCGAGAGCGTTTTCGACCGGCCGGAGAGCGTGGCACTGAAGATGTTGCGCGCCATGGCCGCCGAGGACCGGGATGCCTTCAACGCGGGTCTGGCCGCCCTCCTGCTCCCGCACACAGCCCTGCACGGTCCCGGCGCCTCCGCGCGGAGTCTCCTTCCGCTGCTGCCGCTCGGGCTGGCCGCGCTCGCGTACCGGACGCTGGGCTGGATGCCGGCCCTCCACAGCGACTACCTCCCGCACGCCCTGGTCACGGGTTTCGAGACCCGCGGCCCGAGGGTTGAGGGCTTCGGCCGCAACCGGCGTCAGGACGCCATCGCAGCGCTGGCAGCCGGTCCTCTGGTGGTGGAGCGGCCGGTGTCCGAACGCACCGTGCACCCGGATACCGAGGCCGGCTTCGACGAGTACACCCGCGAGGCCCTCACCCCGAAGGAGGGAAAACCCCTTGCCGTATGGCGGCTCGCGAGCGCCATCCGCTACCAGGAGCTCCTCTTCAAATGGCGTGCCGGAAACTCCGCAGCCGTCACCGACGCCCAGCTGAGGAACCTGCGCCTGGCCTCCCAGATGGGGGCGGCCCTGTTCCGCATCGCCCTCGCGGAGCCGGGTACCGAGGCCGAGGTGACCATCGACGGGCAGAATCTCCGCTACCCGGCCGCCCGGGACGAGGAAGCGGGCCCTGGCGCCTGGGAGAACGCCACCGCCTTCGCCCTGATCACCGGCGTGCGCGAGGACCTCGCGCCCCTGGTCCTCGCCGGCCCCACGGTGGCCGCCAAGGATGGCTCGGCCTTCGCCGCCTACCGGGAGGCCCTCCACGCCTACCTGACGGGCGTTGACCCGGAGGCAACGGCGGAACGGGCGCTGCTTGAGGTGGAGAAGGCCAAGGACTGGGGCTTCTTCCCGCCGCCCGCGGTCCTGCTGTCGCAGCTCGTGGAGGGCGATGAGGAGAGCTTCAACCTGGCGCTGGCCGACGCCCTCGAAGCCCACCGTGACTACTACCAGGTCGGCGACCGCACCGAGGACGCCGACGCCACAATCAACCTCAACGTCCTCGCACTGGCCTGCCACGCCCGCCGCCGGGGCTGGAACATCCGGGTCGAGTCCCCCTACCTGCCCGAGCGTCTCCTCCAGGCTGCCGAACGCTTCTAGGCCCTGGCCGTTCGCACACCGAAGTGATGGACAGCTTCCAGCCCTGTCCATCACTTGGGCTCGCGTGTCCAGCCCGGCGACTCGGGGACGGCAGTGACTGCGCCGGCCAGAGCCAGCGGGGCGGGCAGAGCGGAAGGGCAGCACCGGGACCTCCTGCGGGGCCGTCAACAAAGGTCGGCGGTCTTTCGCACGCCCCGGGACCAGCGGGAACAGCACTCCGTGGAGTGTGTCGGTCTGCCTCACGAACTGGGCGGAGCGTCTGACCGGGCTCCGCCCGGGCAACCGGCCGCTCGCGACGCTGGGCCCGCACGCCCGTGACCAGTACACCCGTGACAGGCTTGTCCAGCGCCTCCCAGTCGAGTTCGGGCCCCGGATCCTTTGCGGAAACCTTCCTCACTTTCAGGCCGACTACCCGCCCACACGTGTACTGCCCCGTGGCAACGCCGGGACCCACGGTCAGACCGTGCCGCGTTGCCACGGCTCGTCGTACGAGCCTTCGCAGGCGCGGCAGGCGGCGGAGTAGACGGCGCTGGCGGGCGTCATCCGCTCGGCAGGCTCGGCCGGGTGGGGTGGCCCAGGATGACCGCCGTCAGCTCCGGTTCCGCGCAGGGGCACGGGTTGCCGCCCGTACGCAGGGGGCGGGGCGGGCCGTCCGGGGCGGGCGCCATCCGGGCGGTGGCATCCACCCAGCAGGCGGGGTCGGCCAACTCGGCGGTGGATTGAACCTGTACAGCAACATTCCGCCCAACTCGGTCTGTCCCCACAGGCCGGCAACGACTCGACACCCCTGCGCCGATCAAAATGCGGGTGATTGGCCAGCCACGCCGGTAGACGGGCCCCGCGACCAACAGCGTCCAATGGCCTCGACATGTCGAGCCGACCAGTCGAACACCGCCAGGCCGATGATGCTGTGGGCGGAGGCGCGGCGAACGCCGCGGCCCGTCGGCCTCGATGTTGCGGGACATGAGGTTGCTGACGCCTGAGCAGGTCTTCAACTCGTCGTAGCGACAGTACCGGAAGATGGCGGCGCTCCTGGGCGTTCCCTCCGGGTATGAAGATCAGCGAAGCTTCCAGAGCCAGCGGTGTGAGTGCCAGATCATTGCGGCACTACGAGGATGAGGGCTTGATCGTCCCTGGTCGTTTCAGCAATGGATTCCGCGACTACTGCCAGTCCACGATCGACCGGGTGCTCGTCATCCGCTCGCTGCTGGAGTCCGGGCTGCCCGTGCGGTTGATCAAGGAGCTCCTGCCCCGCCTCACTGACGGATCCGATGTCGGCACGGATGCGGTGTGCGCGGCGTTCTTGCACGGGGTGCAGAGCTATCGCGATCGGCTTGCTGCACGTATCGCGATTCTCAGCGATCAGCAGGCGGCACTCGATGCCTACCTGCGAGAGGCCCGTCGTACTGATCTGACCGCCACTTGACCTTGACGT
The DNA here is from genome assembly GCF_001953885.1 of Streptomyces sp. IMTB 2501. Lineage (GTDB taxonomy): Bacteria > Actinomycetota > Actinomycetes > Streptomycetales > Streptomycetaceae > Streptomyces. The sequence goes on from NZ_MQUS01000051.1 coordinate 25,914, forward strand.
AAGTGTCAGCCTCCTACGTTCGGTGCATGGAGATCAACGAGCAGCAGAACACCGCTGAACAGACGGTACGAGCCCTGGTGCAGCGGTCACACCGGGGGCCGAGGGACCTGACCCTCACGACCGATCAGCGCCGCCCCACCCCGGCGCCCGGCGAGTACTTGATCCGCGTGGGCGCCGCCGGGGTCAACTTCGCTGACGTCATGCAGGCCCATGGAACTTACGGAGGAGGCCCGCAGGCCCCCTATGTTGCGGGCTTCGAGGCCGCCGGCGAGATCGTGGGTGTCGGCCCGGACGTCGAGACTCCGCTGCAGCTCGGCACCCACGTCGTCGGAGCCGGCCCGGGCGCCTTCGCGCAGTACATGACGATGCCGGCGGCAGGTGTGCTTCCCGTGCCGTCCGGCTGGAGCGACGCCGCAGCCCTCGGTCTCGTGTTGAACTGGGCCACCGCCTTGGCGGCACTGAAGCCGCTGGGCGAGATCAAGGCGGGTGAGGTAGTCCTCGTACACGCAGCGGCCGGAGGCGTGGGGCAGGCCGCCGTTCGCCTCGCCCGCCACTACGGTGCGCGCGTGATCGCCACGGCGTCTCCAGCGAAGCACGACACCGTCAAAGCCCTCGGCGCCGACGCGATCCTGGACAGCCGACGCCCCGATCTGGCAGAGGAGATCACCCGACTGACCGGCGGTGTCGACCTGGTCCTGGAATCAGTGGGACAGGCCACGTTCAAGACCAGCCTGTCGGTCACCAAACCCTTCACCGGACGCATCGTCGTGTTCGGCGCCGCTTCCGGCGACGCCACCCTGACCACACACGACCTGGTCTTCACCCACCAGGTCCAAGTCAAGGGTCTGCACATCGGTGCGCTGGCGATCGCAGCCCCGTCCCTCTACCAGTCGTTGCTCGTCGAGATCGAGGCCCTCATCTCCCACGGCGTGTACGCGCCCGGCACCCCCCAGGTCCGCCCCCTGGCCGAGGGGGCGATCGTGCTGCAGCAGCTCGAAGCGGGCCAGACCCAGGGCAAGCTCGCCCTCGACCCCTGGCGCTAGGAACGCCTGTCCTTCACCGCAATGCTCCGCTGTCCCCCGAGGGGCGGCTGGGACGCGTGCAGCGTTGCCAACACCGCCCGATCACCGACGTGACGGCCGAGATGGGCATCTCCCGCGCGTGCGAGTCGAAACGGGCCAACCGCTACCGTCGGCACGGTGAACTCGGTCTAGTGAACCGTTCTTCAACACCCCGACACCAGCCGACGGCGACGAGCTCTGACGTCGTGGCCAGGATCGAGACACTCCGCCGAGCCGAGAAGTGGACCGCGTCCCGGATCGCACGTGAGCTCCAGGCCGAGGGATCTCGCTCAGTCGCCGCACCGAGCGACGCCGTCGTCGGCCCGCCACGACCTGGACACCCTCTGGCGAACCGGCTCGCTGCCGTCTCTTGGAAGCGAAGTGCACGGGAGCGAGCGCCAAGGCCCAGGGACGTTCCCGTGCGCGGCGGGAACAGTAGATCCGGCCAGCACTGTTGCACCGGCAGAGGGACCGGCGCCGCACGGACGGGGAACACAGAGACCAAAAGATCATCCGTCCCGACGCGAACCGGGCCCCGGGTCCGCGGTAAGCCAGGTCACCCGATATTGGGGCGACCGCTTGTACGCCTGCCGCAGACTCGGACCGAAGCCTTTCCACACAGGAGGACTGTTTCATGAATGACTGGCCCTTGACCCTCATGGCGGTGCACGCCCACCCCGACGACGAGGCCACTGGAACGGGAGGTGTCCTCGCGCGGTACGCGGCGGAAGGCATACGCACGGTCCTCGTGACGTGCACCGACGGCGGTTGCGGTGACGGACCGGGGGGTGTCAAACCGGGCGATCCCGGGCACGATCCGGCAGCCGTCGCCTTGATGCGGCGTCAGGAACTTGAGGCGAGCTGCGACATCCTGAAGGTCAGTCATCTGGAGATGCTGGATTACGCCGATTCCGGGATGATGGGCTGGCCGACCAACGACGCCCCCGGATCCTTCTGGCAGACGCCCGTGGAGGAGGGCGCTGCCCGACTCGCGGAACTCTTGCGTCGCTACCAGCCCGATGTGGTCGTCACCTACGACGAGAACGGCTTCTACGGCCACCCTGACCACATCCAGGCAAACCGCATCACGATGGCGGCGCTGGCGATGACCGTGCCAACACCGAAGGTGTACTGGACGACGGCGCCCCGCTCGATGATGCAGCGGTTCGGTGAGGTCATGCGCGAGTTCGGTGCGGACTGGCAGGAGCCGGATCCCGCCGAGGCCGCCGCGATGGCCAAGATCGGACTCCCCGACGAGGAGATCACTACCTGGGTGGACACCACCGCGTTCGGCGGCCAGAAGTTCGATGCGCTGGCCGCGCACGCCAGCCAGGGCGAGAACATCTTCTTCCTCAAGATGGGCCAGAAAAGGTTCACCGAGTTGATGGGCGTCGAGACCTTCGTACGTGTCCAGGACACGACCGGCGCGGCTGTGCCCGAGAACGACCTCTTCGCCGGACTGCGCTGATCCGCCCACCTTCCCGGGGCCTGAGAAAGCTCATAGTCCGTACGACTCGATCGAGCGCGCTCGCACACCTGGAGGCTTGTTCACGTGGGGTCCGCTTCGGCGACCCTTGATCATCGGGGTGGCCCTGCTCGGTAGCCTGGCGGTTGCGAGGACGCCAGTCCCCTGCCCGGGCAGGGCCGTTGAGCGGGAACGTTCGACAGGGCTGAGCGGGGATGGATCACTTCCGTAGCCCTGACCGGCAGACTGCCGGAGGCCGGTCCTACGGACTTGTCGTCCGGCGGCGTCGTGGACGGCCGCTGTCGCGGCGAGGTGGGCGCGGAGGGTGGGCAGCGCTGGGTGGGGGTTGTCGCGGTGCCAGAGGAGGGAGTGTGGGTAGATGGGCGTCGGGTCGGTCACCGGGATACGGCGCAGGCCGTGGCCGGATGGCCAGATGAGGCGGGTGTGCTCGCCCATGAAGGTCGCCAGGGCCGGGGTGTCGGCGATGGTGTCGAGTAGCGCTTCGGAGCCGACATTGGGGCCGGTCGCCTCGATGGTGAGGCCGAACTCGGCGACGAGATCGTGGTCGTAGGCGCCCCACTCGGTGCCGGGGACGATGCCGGGCATCCAGATCCGGTGCCCGGCGAGCTTCGCGACGGTCACCGACCGGGCGCTCGCCAGCGCGTGGGCGGGGCCGGTGAGCAGCTGGAACGGCTCGTCGAGCACGCGGACGGACTCGACGTCCTCGGGAAGGGGCCGGCCGGGCATGGCGACGGCTCGGAAGGACGCGTCGATCGCACCGGAGCGGATGGCGGCGATGGCCGTCTCGATGTCGAACAGCATCACCACGTCGAGGTCGATCTCGGGGTACGCGCCGTGGAAGCCGCGCATCAGGCCCGACTGCGCGCCACGCGAGGCGATCACGTCGACGCGCAGCGGACGGCGGCCGGTGCTCACGGACTCGACCGCGCGCTCGGCGACGCGCAGCAGCTCGCGCGCGTGGGGCAGGAACGCCTGCCCGTCGATGGTGAGCTCGGCGCCGCGCGGGGCGCGGGTGAACAACCGTACGCCGAGGCTGCCCTCCAGCGCGGCGATGCGCTTGGAAATGGCCTGCTGGGTGATCGACAGGTCGGCCGCGGCCTTCTGGAACTCGCCCGCTTCCGCGACGGCGGCAAAGGTACGTACGGCTTCGAGATCCACGCCGACCGACCTTAGTGAACAACGGATGGTTGTGGATGGTCGGTAGGGCGGTTGTTTGACCTGCCGTTGTCCAGCCCGTTTAGCTCTCCTCGGTCAACGTCGGTTTGTTCGGGTGGGACTTCAAGGGGGGCGGGCTGAGCATGGTGGGCAGGAGAGGGTTGGGCCGGCAGTTCGGCTGGCTGTGGGCGGCATATGCGGTGAGCGCCTATGGGTCCGGGCTGGGGTTCGGGGCATTGCCGCTGATCGCCGTGCTCGCGTTGCGTGCCAGCCCCGCTGAGGTGTCCGCGCTGTCCGCCGTGGGGCCTGCCGTGGGCGCGCTGATCGCGGTGCCACTCGCGCCATGGGTGGAGTTTCGGCGCAAGCGCCCGGTCATGATCGCGATGGACCTGACCCGGTTTGCAGCCTTGGCGACGGTCCCGGTCGCCTACGCCTTCGGATGGCTCAGTTTCGTCCAGCTGCTCGTGATCTCAGCCGTAGCAGCCGCGGCCAAGATCGCCTTCAACGCGGCCAGCGGCGCCTACCTCAAGGCTCTCGTCCGGCCGGATGACCTGCTCGTGGCCAACGCACGGTTCGAGTCCACGAACTGGAGCTCCATCGCGGTCGGGCCACCGCTGGGCGGGGCGGCGATCGGCCTGTTCGGGCCGGTCACCACCGTGGTGGCCGACGCACTCAGCTACCTGCTCTCCGCGCTGAGCATCACCGCGATCCGCCGCCGAGAGGAAGCGCCGCAGACGACCGGCAAAAGCCCGGCCCGGGCGGGCGCACTGCTCGACGGCTGGCGACACCTCATGGGCCATCCCGGTTTGCGGGCGCTCTACCTCAACAACATGCTCGTCGGCGGTCTGATCATGGCCACCGAGCCGCTGCTGGCCGTACTCCTGCTTCGCCAGCTCGGGTTCCCGCCCTGGCAGTACGGCCTCGCCTTCGCCGCCCCCTGTGTCGGCGGACTCATCGGCTCCCGGCTGGCCCGCCGTGTCGTGGCCCGCTACGGCCGGCACGCGGTCTTCCGGACCGTCGGCACCCTGCGCGCCATCTGGCTGATCGGTCTCGCCTTCGTCCGTCCCGGCGTCGTCGGCCTCGTCATCGTGATAGCCGTCGAGCTGGCCATCATCATCAACATGAGCCTGTACACCCCGGTACTCGCCACCTACCGGCTCGAACACACCCCGAAGCATCTCGTCGCCCGCACCCTGACAGCCTGGTCAATCGGCCAGCAGGCATCCATCGCAGTCCTCACCGCACTCGCCGGGCTGCTCGCCGACATCAGCAGCCCACGCACCGCTCTCACAGTCGCGGGACTGCTCATTCTGGCCACCCCGCTCCTGCTTCCCCGACGCGACCAGATGCCGCAGCACGAGCCGGAACTGGCTCGCGGCCACTCATGACACACCGCAACTCACCCCTGAAGCCCGTGGGCCGCGGCTGATCCGCCGGCGCACGTCCGGATCGACCGCGCACACCACCAGCAAGGAGGACACTCCCGTGAGCACCGCCCCCGCATTCGACCCCGTGCACACCGCTCTTCTCGTCATGGACTACCAGCCCGCGATCCTGGCCGCGCTGCCCGAAGACGGGATCCGCGAGGCCCTGCTCGGTCGCATGGAAGGAGCCATCGCCGACGTACGCGCCAAGGGCGGCACCATCGCCTACGTACGGGCCGGCTTCACCGAGGCCGACTGGGACGCGATCCCGGCCGTCAACAAGTCCTTCGCCCCGCTGGCCCAACACCGTGTCATGCACCACGAGGACCCTGCCACCGCCATCCACGAGCGCCTGGCTCCCCAGGACGGCGACATCATCGTGCGCAAGATCCGCTACGGTGGCATGTCCACCAGCGACCTCGACCAGCAGCTGCGCAAGCGCGGCATCACTACTCTGGTCGTCTCCGGCATCAGCACCAGCGGCGTCGTCCTGTCCACCGTCATCGACGCGGCCGACCGCGACTACCAGCTCTACGTCCTGTCCGACGGCGTCGCCGACCCGGACACCGAAGTCCACAACGTCCTGCTCCATCGCATTCTCCCCTCCCGGGCCCACATCGTCGACACCGTCGAGCTGCACGCCCTGCTCCGGGTCGGCTGACTCGAACCACGCGCCGATCCCACCCACGTCCGCCGCACCCACCTGGTATCGACGCCAGCGGTGTCTTCACCGTGTCGGTAGTGGTCAGCTTCCACAGGGACTTGATGTGCGTGTAGTCCTTCGCGTAAGGGTGTTCGCGGGGTCGGCGCAGTTGTCCGTCCAATGCCCGGCTACGTTGGTTCAGGGGCTGGTTCCCGGTCCTGGAACGCGTCGTTTCGGGAGTCTCCGTTGCTCCAGGAACCGCCCGCCGATCCCCCGGGCGCCCTGGAATCGGCGCTTCTGGAACGGGGGCCGGGCTCGCTCAACGCGATCCTGCGCAGTGGCGCGCTCCTCGCGTGCTGATCGCTCAGGCCACCCGCCCGTCGGACTCCGGCCTCAATGGCCTCAATGGCCTCAATGGCCTCGATGAAGCCGGTCAGGCTACGCACGTATTCCGTGGGATGCGTCGTATGGGGAATGTGGCCCGACCCTTCCAGTGTCCTGACCCGTGCTTGGGACAGAGCCTGGGCAAGCGGGGAGGAGATGGTGGCGAACCAAGGCGGGGTCTCAGTGCTTTTGGTCAACAGGACGGGACCGGTGTAGCCGGACAGGCGGGTGAGATCAATGAGCGACCAACCGGGGTCCGCTTGTTCATCGAGGAATGTGGGGGCGTTGGTCAGGAAGGTTTCCCGGAGCCGGTCCGGAAGCTGGTCCCAGGTACCCGGACCGAGGGCGACCTCTTCCACGAACTGGCGCGCGCCCGCGAGAGTCTCGCCCGCGCGCAAATGCGCACGAACGGAACCGATCTTCTCCCTCTTGGCCCGCATCAGCGGCTCAAGTTCTGGATCACCCGCCACGAGCCCCGTCAGCGGTGTCTCGTGGGCGGCGCTGCTCCGGAACAGTTCGGGGCGCCGGGCTGCCAGCCCCAATACCGTCGAAGCGCCGAAGGAATTACCCGCCACGTGCGCAGGAGAGAGGTCGAGAGTCTCCAACAGCGCGGCGGGGTCCTCCTCGTCCTCGGTCCGGGAGCCATGTCCCGGAGGGCGTTCGCTCTGGCTGTGCCCTCGCCGGTCATAGACCATGACGCAGTACTTCTCGGTGATGGCGGGCAGGACGGGGTTTCAGTCGAAGTGGTCGCCCCAGGACTCATGGACCAGGACCAGCGGATCGCCGTTCCCCGCCAGCTCGTAGAAAAGGCCTACACCATTCACCCGGATCCGTGGCACGCGACATCTCCTCGCCCGCGGGAGCGGCGACTGTTGCCCCATCCCCGCGACGGCGCCGAAGCACGCGCCTATGGCGCGAACATCGGCGGCCGGCGGCGATGTCACGGCCGCGGCGAAGGACTGGCTGGTCGAACACCGGCCGGATGCACCCCGAAGCCGAGATCGTCTGCCTGCAGATCCGCGCGTGGAAGGAAAACCGGTGAGGACTCACCACCGTGCTCGTCATTGCGGAAAGGAAGTCGTCATGCCCGACGAAGGAACTGCCGGCATTGCCGAGGTGCTGCTCGCCGGTGGCCGTGCCGCGATATCAGCAGCCAGCTCAAGGCATCCACCCAGGCAGAAGCCTGCCTCGTCCACCTCGCCCACGTCAGTGACGACGCCTACGACCATGACGCGACGCACGTCGGCTGTATCGAACCGCATCTGTCCGTGACGGGGATCTCTGAAAACGGTTCTGGCCGCAGTTCCGTGAACCGGGCCTGGTTGTCAGTCGCGCCTACCCGGCCTGTGCAGTCGATTCGGCGCCGGTCGACGGGGAGGTGCGGAAAGTCTCGGCGACCGCAATGTTGGCAGCCGTCACGACCGCCATGGCGCCTGCGGCGATGGGGTGCCCCACTCCGTACAGGGCCGCGGCGCCACCGCCGAGCACCAGCGCCTTCACCACCAGGACGAGCAGAAGCCGCGGTCGCCACCGCGCTCGGGGTGCGGCGAACAGCGCCCAGACCACGACGGCCAACAGGGGTGTCCCCACGCCGAGCAGGATCCGGAGGACACCTTCATGCCCCGCGCCGAATCCCCACCAGCCCAGAAGGCCCAGCGCGGCAAGTTCCAGCAGAAACGCCACGGCTTCATTCGCGGCATACCAGGGCCGCGCATCGAGCCCGGCTACACCACCACTGCCCCCCGCCATGTTCCCCTCCCGCTGCTCCGGTGTCCCAGCATGACACCGCGGTCAGAGCGTAGACGCGGCAGTCGCGTAACTGCGGCCAGAGCCCCGAAGTTCCTCACTCGACAATCGGCCTTTTGGCCGGACCTGCTCGTCTTGGTTCCCAGCGGACGTCCCTACGGACGGAGGCGGGCATTGATGAAAACGTGGATGAAGACTCGGCTGGTGAAGGGCGCGTGAGGATTGCCTGTGCGGCCTGTAGGGCCAGGCAGGCCATGTAACAGGCTATTTCATGTGGGGAGTCTGCGGTAGCAGCGGTAGCAGATGAGGGCGGCTGCGAGCGCGGTGAAGGCCAGGAAGTGGTCGGGCTTGCGCTCGTAGCGACGGTGCAGGCGTCGGTAGCCGGTAGCCAGGCGATGGTGCGTTCGAGGGGCCAGCGGTGTCGGCCCAGGCGGGTGGAGTTCTCGATGCTGCGGTGAGCAACGCGAGGGACGATGCCGCGCGTGCGTAACCATTGCCGCGGGTGCGGACAGTCGTAGCCCTTGTCCGTGCGCAGTATGGCCGGGCGTCGGCGTCGTGGTCCGCGGCGTGAGCGGATCGGTCGGATGCCTTGCACAAGCGCCTGCAGGGCTTGGCCGTCATGGATGTTGGCTGCGGATATTCCCCGCGAGATGGACAGACCGCGGCCATCGACGATGCGGCGGATTTTCGATCCGCGCTTGCCACGGTCGGTCGGATTTGGTCCGGTCCGAGGCTCCCCTTGACTGCCCGGACGCTCACGGAGCCGATGGCGCACCGCGACCGGTCCAACTCACCGTGGCTGCCGAGTTCGTCGAGGATCAGGCGATGCAGCTTGGCCCACACACGAGCCTGCGACCACTCGGTAGACCGGCGGAATGCGGTCACGCCCGATGGGCCAAAGCCGGGCGGAAGCTGGCTCCCCGTGCACCCTGACGTGGCGACGAACACGATTGCCGCCAGCACCTGGCGGTCGCCGTGCCGTCTCTGACCGCCGCCCTGCGGTCGCACCGGAGCCGGCGGCACCACCCGCTGAAACAGCTCCCACAACCCGTCCGGCACCATCCGCTCGACCAACTGAGCGGCGCGTCGTGCCGACCTTGCTGCCGGCCCGTCGGTCTGCGTGTAAGAGCCTGCTACGGCCACACCACGGGATCGTATCCCCGCCATGATGACAGGCGCTCGGTGCGCCCTCTCGGGCGCTCAACTGACCTGCGAATACCCAATTTCCATCAAATCACGGGCATGGTACTCCGCCAGCTGGTGGCCGAAGGTGGCCCCCGTGAAGCCTCGGCTTCTGAGCGGCATGTTTGGATGTGTTGGTGATCGTTAACGCACAGGAAACATCCGAGCCGCGGACGTACGTGGACCGCATTCTGGAGCATTGGTGCAAGGACGAGGACACTGAGGCGCTCGTCCAGGGGGCGCAGCGGCTGACCAGGGGACAGGCTCGGCGGCGGCTGTTCAGGTTGGGCCATGCGCTGCGCGGGCAGGGGCTCGCGCCCGGCGACGGAGTGGGGCTGTTCCTGGCCAACCGCGTGGACTCCGTCCTGGTGCAGCTCGCCGTCCATCTCATCGGCTGCCGCGTCGTGTTCCTGCCGCCCGAGCCAGGGCCCGGCGAGCTCGCCGCGCTGGTCGAGCAGTCCCGGGCGCGCGCCGTGGTCACCGACCCGCTCTTCGCGCAACGGGCCGCCGACGCGGCCGGCCGCAGCGTCCACGCCCCGGTACTGCTCAGCCTCGGGCCCTGTGAGCAGCGGTGCACGGACCTGCTGGCCCTGGCGGCCGAGTGCCCGGCCGTGCGCCCCGACGGCGTGTCCGCCCCGGGAGCGGACGAAGCCGTCACCGTCCTCTACACCGGCGGAACTCTGGGCCGCCCCAAGCTCGCCGCGCACAGCCACCGGCTTTACGACGCGCTGGTGGACCTGGCGGAAGACGCCCCGCAGAACTCCCGCCCGGCGGTCTTCCCGACCATGAACCAGGGCACGGACAGAGTGCTCGCCTCCACGCTGCTCACGCACGGCAGCGGCCACCTCACCTCGGTCCAGGCTCTGGTGACTGGGTCCGTCCTCGTCGTGCTGCCCGAGTTCGAAGCGGGCGAGGCGCTGACGGTACTGCGCGAGGAGCGGATCACCGCCACCATGTTCGTACCGCCCATGCTGTACGCGGTTCTCGACCACCCGGAGTGCGAGCCGAACGCCCTGCCCGAGCTGCGGCGGATCGTTGTCGGCGGCGCGGCCACGTCGCCCAGCCGGCTGCAGCAGGCGGTCGAGGTGTTCGGGCCCGTGCTCAGCCAGGGCTACGGGCAGTCGGAGGCGCTCGGTATCACCGCGTTCGGTGCGGAGGAACTCGCCTCGGAGGGAGCCCGCTGCCCCGAGCTCTGGCGCAGCTGCGGGCGCGCGATATCCGACGTCGAGATCGAGATCCGCGGTGAAGACAGCACGGCGGCGCTGCCCGTCAGGCAGGTCGGCGAGGTGTGCGTCCGCGGCGAGACGGTGATGCTCGGCTATTACGAGGACCCGGAGCGCACCGCCGCTGCGCTGCACGACGGATGGCTGCGCACCGGGGACATGGGTTATCTCGACGCCGAGGGGTACCTCTATCTCGTCGACCGGGCAAAGGACATCATCGTCACCGGCAGCACCAGCGACAACGTCTACTCCAGGGTCCTGGAGGACTTCCTGCTCACGCTGCCTGGTGTGCGCAACGCGGCGGCGCTGGGTGTGCCGGACGAGGAGTACGGGGAAGCCGTACAGATCTTCCTGGCCACGGCCGAGGGTGCTGACGTCGATCCGGAGACGGTCGGCGCGGCGGTGACCGCCGAGTTGGGAGAGTTGTACACGCCCCGGAAGACGGTTCTGCTGGACCGCCTGCCGACGACCAAGGTTGGCAAGGTGGACAAGAAGGCGCTGCGCGCCGCGTGGACGAACGGGGCCTTGGACACGCCGTAGGCTCCGTCGTTGTGGAGGCACCCCCGGCCGATGCGGGGTCAAGTGCGCCAGGACGACAGGGCCTTTGTGGCACACCTCGACCGGCCGCCCATTCCCCCGCTGCGCAACCACCATTTGGCCGCGGCCGACTTCGGTCAGGCTGCCTGACCCGGCCGCGGCCAGCCGCCACCAGGCGGAGGGATCCGCGTACCACCACGCCTTCCCCAGTGGCGACGTCGGCTGGGTGCGCTCGGCCAAGAAACAGCGCACCGGCCCGGCGGGAGGAACCGGACTCGGACGCGCCGAGCGGCTGCGTACCTTCGGTCAGGGGTTTGTTGGGGCCTGGCGTGGCAGGGGAAGGAGAAGACCCGATGTCGGTCCTGAGCGGTTCGGCTGACCGGCTGCACCCGGCCCTGGCGGGCTCGCGTCCTTCGTGGGTTCTCGGTGTCGGAAATCTCCAACGCCCGTCACGTCTGACATTTCATGTCGGGTGATCATGTCGCCCTTCCCTGCGCTACTCAGGCGTGCAGCCGGCCCGTCCAAGGGCTGTCGCTCCGCCGGGCTGGTCGGCGCGGTCGTACTTGCCCTGACAGGTGCGCTGTGCGGCACGGCCGCTGCCCGGGCACAGCAGCCGGTGACGCCGGACTCCTTCGGATCCGGGCTGACGCTCACCAACGTTGGGGCGCACGGTCCCACCGCGGTGGCGACAGGCTCCGACGGCCGGCTGATCGTCTCGCGCGACGACGGGCGGACCTGGGTGGCGGTGCGCTCGCCCGTGGCGGTAAACCTGCGCGGGGTCGCGTACGGGGGCGGACAGTGGGTTGCGGTGGGTGATCGGGGCGCCGCCGCGAGGTCGTACGACGCGGTGCACTGGTCCGCGGTCGACCTCGGGTCCACCGAGGGATTCCGTGCGGTCACCTACGCGCACGGCCGCTGGATCGCAGGGGGGTCGTCGGGCACCGTGCTGGTGTCGAGCGACGGCGCCCGAACGGCAGCCACGCCCAAGGCGCCCACGGTGGCCAGGCGGGCGCCCCCGCGGCCAAGGATCCGCTTCGTCGCCAGTCTGGTTCCTTGTGCCTTCTCACGATGTGTCATCGCTGTTCCCCGTTCGTTGGCGCGGCACTCCTCCGTTCCTTGTGCCGGAAATCCCCTACTCCGGGGGGCACTTGAAGCATGGAACCGTGCGCACCGATGCGCACAACCAGCCGAATCCAGCACGGCCAAGGCAGGACAACCACCTGACCCTCCTGAAAGTCGATCGGCCGTTCCTGACCAAGCATCTGCAGAGGCAGAGCACCGGTGGCCCACTCGGCCGACGCGATGTCACCGGCGGTTCCTCGACCACGAAGGAGAGATCCGAACCGACGCCTTCATCGGGCACCTCGTCCAGGCCTCGCCGCCAAACCCAGCCCACAGACCTTCACACCCACGGTCGCCGACCCAGTTGCGTGCGCAGATCCATTGCCGCCCTGGCCTGCCAGCCACCTCACCCCTGATTCAGCCGCAGGTTCAGCGCACGCCGAGCGGGAGCGGCTGTGAGCTGGTGCTAACTGATCCCTACGTTGTTCTGCGGGTCTTCCGCTTGGTGATCTTGATCGGCAGCGTGTCCGCGTGCGTGTTGCCGGGTACTCCCGAGCGTCGTTACCGCTGTCCCGGGCGGCGGCGTGTTCCCGACCCGGCAGCCCTCGCCGGTGTCATGTTTGAGCTGCGGACCGGTGTCGCATGGCGCGGCGTCCCCGCGGACACCGTGGGCCGCCCCGGGGTGACGGCTTGGCGCCGGCTGTGGGACTGGGCCGAGGACGGCGGGCCTCGCCTCGCGGTCCGGCCGGTCGACCTCGACCACGGTAATGCCGTCCGCGGTGAGGAACCGGGCGGTTTCGGCGCCGTAAGCGCCGGTTCCGTCGATCCCCGACAGCGAGGACGCGCCGAGCGAGCGCAGCCGCTCCAGCAGCCGCTCGTAGCCCTCGGGGGTGGTCTCGAACGCCTCGGTTGGCCAGGTGACGGCCGATGCCGTCGATGAGCGCCGCCTGGTGAAAATCGGTGTGATGTCGATCCCGCCGATGACCGCTATCTCGTCTGCCGTGCTGGTGTGCGCTGCCCTTCCACCTCTCGCGTGGGTGAGGGAACGCGCCGGTCGGGCAGGCGGACAAGACAGTGATGGGACCTCTGGCCAGGCTCCTGTTCGGTCACAGTCACCGGGCCGGCCACGCGCTACGTGGCACCACGCGGCAGGCCGACGATTCCTGCGAAGGACAACCTGAGCGTCGGTCAGAGCACGAGTCGGGCTTCCGGGCGATGCCACGATCAATTCTCGCTGTCAGAGCAGGCCAGACAAGCGTCTCCTCCCGGGCGAGAACACCGAGGGTTCCGCGCTAGGTCATGCTGACGGAGAGAATCCCCCTTCAGGGAAGAGAGCAGTCAAGACTCAAGGCGCTGCCGGTCCCCCATGACCACGACCGGACGCCGCGCCGGATCCAGCACGCGCAGAAGAGTCTTCATACCCGACTCCGGCACCGTGACACAGGCCGACGTCCCGTCACCGTGATCCATGTGCAGCCAGATCCCACCACCGCGCTCCTCCCCCTCGGGACGACTCCAGTCGAACGGCGGAACACCCTTCGCCCGGTTGTAGTCGACAGCGATCACATAGTCGAAATCGTGATCATGCACTTCCCCCGGAAGCAGCATCGACGCGAAAGCGTTGTCGTCTTGCCAGTACCTCAGCCGGCTCCCCGGATCCTCCAGCGAGCCTCCCGCATCCGTAAGGGTGAACACACCCACCGGACTGTGCTCGTCGTCCATGTGATGGTCCGTCGTCCAGCCCAACCGGCCGTTGTGCCCCGGCCAGCTCGCCGTCCGCTCCCACAGCGAACCCCGCTTCTGATACAGCACCACCACACTCTCAGCCGAATCCGGCCCCTCCCCGTACACCACCACCACCTGCCCGCTACCAGCCGGAACCCGCCCCCACATCCGCTCTCCCACACCCGGAACACGCGCCTGAACCACAGGCCGGCCAGGAGAAACCGTCGCCGCACCCGGCGCACCACCCGGAATCCTCCGCACCACCCTGTTCCCGGGGCCGCGATCACACCCCGACGCACCACCCAGCAACACACCGCAGGCAACAACCGCACATACGACACGACACACATCACCGAGCCGCACCCGGCGGCGACAGGACAGAGTCACCAAGAAGGTCCACATGACCACGATCCTGAGACGACACCCACACCACCCGCACCCCCACACGGCAACCGGCCCAACCCCGCACCCCGCACGCGCCGGCCCACTTCAGTCAGCACCGGCCGACCCCATCCACCACCCACGCTGGCAGCCGCAAGGCCACCCAACCGCGGCCAGGCCGACCTGGCCGCACACCGAAGCAAGCCCCGGGACCGCTGTCATCACCCGGATCCACAGCCCAGTGGCCGGTTCCGAGGGGCACCTCCCGCCCAAGCCACCTCAACCCCCGACAGGCACCACAAGCCGACCGAGCCGCAGATACCGACCGCCCCGGCATCACTCGCCGACAGAAAGGCATGCACCAGCCCCCAGCAATCCTGATCCCGGGCCAACCCCACCAGCGCGCAGACAGCACGCCCCACCCAGCCCCTCCCCCGCGGACCAGTCCCTCACCAGCGCCGTAAGACCAGCCCGTCACCACCCCTGCCATGACGCCAGTGCCGGCCAGACCAGACACAACCATCCCGAACCACACCACACCGCCTCCAGCCGGCCCAGCATCCACCTCCTCTGTCCACCTTCCCTAGGGCCTGGCGCCGGTATCCGCGTTTCCGGTGGTGTCGGGCTGCCGCTGGGGACCGGGCTGGTGGTGGGGACCGGGCTGGTGGTGGTCGGCGACGACCACGCAGCACGTAGCTGCACGGTTCGGCCACGATGCGCACCCGTCTGATGATTCTGGCCGGGATCCGCGCCGGCGACCGGGGGTTGATCAGTGGCGCGGCGGTCGGGGTGGGCACGGCCATGGTGGAGGTCCCCGCGGTCTGCGGGGCGTACACCGTGGCCGGCGTGCGTCAGCCCGGACTCCATGACCGTGTGAAGGCACTCGCCCCGGATGGCCGGGGGACGTCGTGACTCCCGACCAGGAAGCTGGGCACGCGCCGCACGACGTGATCGTGGAACTGGTCATGCGAGCTGACAGGTGGCAGGTCTTTGATCTGCGGGCTGCCGGACAGTTCGGGAATGCGGTCCGGCGGGGTCCTCGGACGAGTTGGCATTCGCGGAAACGCCCTCGCGGCCGCGGAGGTGCCGGTGGAGGGGCAGGGGCTGCGAGCGAGGCGGAGGTCAACGATGGGCGGCGCAGCAACTCAGCCAGGCTTCCCCGGCGAGTCACCGGCTCCGCCCGTGGAACGCCACGTAATTCCCCACCGGCAGCGTCAGTTTCCCCATCCAGTTGCTCATCCAGACGTTCACCCCGACGCACTGGCACTGCGTCGGGCTCCCTACACATCGCGCTGCGGCAGGCCAGAGGCACCCGCACCGGGCCCTCGCTGCGGCCAGTCGGGGGCGGGGTCCTCTGCGAGCAGCGGCCGGAGGGCGCCGAGAACCGCGCCGACGCAGACGTCGCGCAACTGGGTGCGGGTACAGGTCTCGTGGGTGAGCCAGTCGACGCAAAGGACTTGGACGAAGACCAGCCAGCTCTTCAGGACGTCTGACACAGCCTCGTGGGCACTCTCGTCCGCGAGTGGGAGTACGGCCAGCAGCCGCGCACGGAGTGCGTCCAACTCGTTCGTCATGATCGTCTGGATCACCGGGTCACCCGCGAGGACCCGGTTCGCGGCGAGGACGGCGTTGCGGTTCGCCACGAAGTAGTCGAGGTGGACGTCCATGCCCCGGATGAGCTGTTCCGCCAGGGAGTCGGCGGGGTCGAACCGAGTCTCGGCGAGCAGCTGGTCCGCCGCCTGCTGGTAAACAGCCGCGAAGAGGACTTGCTTGCTGGGGAAGTGCCGGTAGAGCAGGGCCCGGGAGACACCAGCCTCTTCGGCGACCTTCTCCATCAGCACGTCAGCGTAAGGGCGGGCGGCGAAGAGCCGTGCGCCGACGGCGAGGAGTTGGGCGCGGCGGTTAGCGGGAGTGAGTCGCTGGCGAGAAGGCACGGATGAAGCTTAGTTGACATGCATCTACTAGCGCATCCACCGTAGTAGACACACGTCAACTAAGCTCCGCACGACGACTGGGAGGAATTTTGGCCAGGGCACTGCGCGTACTCACGCAGCTGATGGGCTGGGCTTGCGTAGCGATCGGCCTGTTCCACGTGGCACTCGGCAACGCGGCGATCCCAGGAGCCGGTTCCGCCGGTACGACGGTCGACAGCTGGGGCCGCTTCATGGGGGCAAGCTTCGTCGGCTACGGGCTGGCCTGGCTCTGGGCCGCGCGGCAGCGTCCGATCCCGGCTCGGGCGGTGCGGTGGCTGGCCGGCGTATTCCTGCTGGGAGGCGTTGGCCGGCTGCTCTCGCTCGCCGTGCGCGGTTGGCCGCAGTGGTTCCAGATCGTGCTGACGGTGATCGAGCTCAGCCTGCCGATGGTCTTCTTCTGGCTGGCTGATGCAGACGAGCGGGCCGTGCGCAGCGACGTGGAGGCCGTGTCCACTGATCGATGAACGGCGCGTCAGCTCGTCCAGACCGAATGCCTGGGCGGGAAGCCGACGTTGCCGGTGAGGAATTACGTGATCGTCGGCACTGCTCGGCGAGCTGGCCAGGTGATCCGGAACCGGGGGGCAGAAGGTGGGCGAGGGCGGACTCGACGGCCGGCTCACGTCGGCGGTTCGGACCAGGAACGCCGCGCCAGTGCGGGATCTGCTGAACAGGGGCGCGGATCCGGACACGGGACGCGAACGGGCTGCCATGCTGTGCGGGGCGGTGGCGGCGTACGACGCGCCGGTCGTCGAGGCGTTGGCGGAGGGCGGCGCGGACCCCGACCGGGTGCTGCCGGACGGGACCACGCCGCTGTGGCGCGCCGTTTACGGCGACTCCCCGGCCGCCTTCTCGGCCGTGCTGGACAAGGAGCCCCAGCTTCGGCTTGCGGCGGGCCGACCGTGAACGGCTGCTCGCCTTGGCCCGGAGCTGGTACGAGACGGGCACGGCCGAGCAGCTACGACGCAGGCCGGGCGCACCGGGTCCGGCCGCCACGGTCCAGGGTCAGGACGACGCATACGACCGGGTCGATCAGGTCTCGCTCGGTGGGCTCGTCGTACGCGCCGGGCACAGCGCCATCCTGACCTCGTTGAGTGGGCCTTCCGCGTTCTGCCCCCGTCGACGAACTGATCGCCCGCGCTGTTCAGCAGCCGGATGAGGAGCATGTGGACCGGCCCGTGGTCTGCCGGATCCTCACTGAGCTTCTTCAGCCTGGCCACCGATCGGGGGACGGCTGTGCG
>NZ_MQUS01000042.1 GCF_001953885.1 Streptomyces sp. IMTB 2501
GTCCAGAAGGTGATCTTGCCGAGGCGCTCGTCGAGCATCTTGCCGGTCATCTTCGGCCACCAGAAGTGGAAGCCGGAGAACATGGCGAAGACGACCGTGCCGAAGACCACGTAGTGGAAGTGGGCGACCACGAAGTACGAGTCGGAGACGTGGAAGTCCATCGGGGGCGAGGCCAGGATGACACCGGTCAGACCACCGAACGTGAAGGTGATCAGGAAGCCGGTCGCCCAGAGCATCGGTGTCTCGAAGGACAGCGAGCCCTTCCACATCGTGCCGATCCAGTTGAAGAACTTCACGCCGGTCGGTACCGCGATCAGGAAGGTCATGAAGGAGAAGAACGGCAGCAGCACACCGCCGGTGACGTACATGTGGTGCGCCCACACGGTGATGGACAGACCGGCGATCGCGATGGTCGCGGCGATCAGACCCATGTAGCCGAACATCGGCTTGCGCGAGAAGACCGGGATGACCTCGCTGATGATGCCGAAGAACGGCAGCGCGATGATGTACACCTCCGGATGGCCGAAGAACCAGAAGAGGTGTTGCCACAGCAGGGCGCCGCCGTTGGCGGCTGTGAAGACGTGGGCGCCGAACTTGCGGTCCGCCTCCAGCGCGAACAGGGCGGCGGCCAGCACCGGGAAGGCCAGCAGGACCAGGACGGCTGTCAGCAGGACGTTCCACACGAAGATCGGCATGCGGAACATGGTCAGGCCGGGTGCGCGCATGCAGATGATCGTGGTGATGAAGTTGACCGAGCCGAGGATGGTCCCGAAGCCGGAGAAGGCGAGCCCCATGATCCACAGGTCGCCACCCATGCCCGGGCTGCGGACCACGTCGGACAGCGGGGAGTAGGCGAACCAGCCGAAGTCGGCCGCCCCGTCCGGGGTGAGGAAGCCGCCCACGGCGATGAGCGAGCCGAACAGGTACAGCCAGTAGGCGAACATGTTCAGCCTCGGGAACGCCACGTCGGGCGCGCCGATCTGCAGCGGCATGATCCAGTTCGCGAAGCCGGCGAACAGCGGCGTCGCGAACATCAGCAGCATGATCGTGCCGTGCATCGTGAACGCCTGGTTGAACTGCTCGTTCGAGACGATCTGCAGGCCCGGCCTGGCCAGCTCGGCGCGCATGATCAGGGCCATCACGCCACCGATCAGGAAGAACGCGAAGGACGTCGCCAGATACAGCGTGCCGATCGTCTTGTGGTCGGTGGTCGTCATCCACTTGACCACGACACTGCCCGGCTGCCTGCCCCTGACCGGCACTTCGCTCTCGTACGCGTCCTCGGGCGCGGCGGCACCATGGGGTTCGTTGAGGATGCTCACAGATGCATCCTTGCTGCGGGACGGCGCACGCGAAGCCCTGAGCGGCCGGGGCGCGGCCGATCGCATGACGGATGCACACGGACGGCGCAACCGCCCCCACCCATGGGTGCCCGCGGCATTGGTACGACAGGATGGGGCGGTGACCGAACAGATGGATCAGTCAGCTGCCCGCACGCTCGCGTACCGGCCGGTTCGGATGACCGGGCAACTGGCCGCCGGGGGATTGCTGCTCGCCGGGCTCGCCTGGGTCGTACGAGGGGTGTGGGAGGTCCGGCTCGCCGTGGCCGGGGAGCCGGCCTCCGGACCGCCGGACCAGGGCTACGGGGTGCACCGGCCGCTCAACTCGCTGGAGAACTCGTACCACCTGGTGACGTCGGCGGGCGATGTGCTGGTCTTTCTCTGCGCCATGCTCTTTCTGTCCTGGCTGCTCAGGCTGCGGGAGAACGCGCGGGCGCTGTCGGGGGACGAACCGAAGTACCTGGGGATCTGGGTGTTCCTCGGGTGGATCGTGCCCGTCGTCAACCTGTGGTTTCCGCGGGGGATCGTCGTCGACGCGTTCCGCGGCAGCGCGCCCGGGCGGAAGCTTCCCGGCTCCGTCAACGTGTGGTGGGGGCTGTGGCTGATCGGGATGCTCACCGGGGTGGGCATCGTGTACCGCGACTCCACGGACCGGATCATCGAGCGTGCCTACACCGAGGGGTGGCAGCTGTGGCTGTCCGACGCCTTCGTCGTGGCGGCCGCCGTCGCCGGGGCCTTCGCCGTACGGGCCGTCACCGCCGCCCAGGTGGAGCGGATCCGCGCCGGGCAGGAGGCCGGCACCCGGGTGGCCGAGCCCGTCTAGGGCCCGTGCGGCGGATCGGCTCGCGGGAAAGTGACGGTGCCTCACCAGCGCAGGTGGGCGTGCCCGCCCCGCGTCGGCGACAGGATCCGCCGGACGGGCCCTGGCGGCTGGGCCAGGGGTGCGGTACGGATGCTGGGCATGAGCACTATCGCCATTGTGGGTGCCGGACCGGGGCTCGGGGCCGCTGTCGCGCGGCGGTTCGGGCGGGAGGGGTTCGCGGTCGCCCTCTTCGCCCGGGACGTGGGGCGGCTCGACGCGCTGGTACGGGAACTCGGCGAGGCCGGCGTCAGGGCCCAGGGGTTCGCCGTGGACGTGCGCAGGCCGGAGGAGCTGGCCGGGGCGCTGGCGCGGGCGGCCGAGGAACTGGGGACCATCGAGGTGCTGCAGTACAGCCCGGTGCCGCACCGGGACTTCATGCGGCCCGTGCTGGAGACCGGCCACCGCGATCTCGTGGGGCCCATCGAGTTCTCCGTGTACGGGCCGGTCGCCGCCGTGCAGCAGGTGCTGCCGGGGATGCGGCGGCTGGGGCGCGGCACGATCCTGTTCGTCAACGGCGGGACCGCCGCCGTACCGCAGACCGAGCGGGCGGGGACGTCCATCGCGTTCGCCGCGGAGAGCGCGTACGGGCATCTGCTGCACGAGCGGCTCGCGGGGGAGGGGATCCATGTCGCCCAGCTGGTGATTCCGGGGGCGATCGCTGCGGGGCACCCGCGCAAGGATCCAGCCGTGCTGGCGGAGACGCTGTGGGGGCTGCACCGGGACCGGCACGGATTCCGGCACTTCGCCGACGATCTCGGCAGTTGCTGAGCCGAGTACGACCTCCACGGCCGGGTCGATGACCCGGTGGGCTGACTGGGCACTGTCAACCTGCGGGGTGGGGATTTGTAGGCCAATATGGTGACGTTGGCCGTATCGCTCTCGTCAAGGGGGCCTGGAATGGCTGTCGAAATCCCCGCGATCATCAAGCCGTCCCGGCTCAGAAGCCGGGGAGGGTTGCTGGGCGAGTGCCTCGCCGAGTTCCTCGGGACTTTCGTGCTCATCGCCTTCGGCGCCGGCGTGGTCGCGATGGCGGTCGCCGCGCTGCCCGGTTCGGGCCGTGCCGCGACCCCCACGACGATCTTCCTCGCGGCCGGCGACTGGCTGCTGATCACCTGGGGCTGGGCGATGGCCGTCGTCTTCGGTGTGTACGTGGCCGGCGGCGTCAGCGGCGCCCACATCAACCCGGCGGTGACCCTGGCCATGGCCGTGCGCCGCGGGTTCCCCTGGGCCAAGGTGCTGCCGTACTGGTTCTCGCAGGTCGTCGGCGGGCTCACCGGTGCGGCGCTGGTCTACCTCGTCTATCACGACGCGATCCACGCCTACGACCAGGCGGCGCCGGGACCGAAGGTGAACGGCCACACGAACGCCACCTTCTCCATCTTCGCCACGTTCCCGGCGGCGTACTTCCACGGCGGCTACTGGGGACCGCTGGTCGACCAGATCGTCGGTACGGCCTTCCTGCTCATGCTGATCGCCGCCGTCCTCGATGTGCGCAACCAGGCCGTGAAGGCCAACCTCGGTCCGCTGGTCGTGGGCTTCGTCGTCGCCGCGATCGGCATGTCCTACGGCGCCAACGCGGGCTATGCCATCAACCCGGCCCGTGACTTCGGGCCGCGCCTGTTCACCTATGCGGCGGGCTGGAACAGTCTGGCCTTCCCGGGCAGCGTGTCCGGCTCGTACAGCGGCTACTGGTGGATCCCGATCGTCGGGCCGCTGATCGGCGGCGTGATCGGCATCCTGGTCTACGACCTCTTCGTCGGTGACGTCCTGCTCGTCCGGTCACAGTTGGAGGAACTGCCGGAGCCGGGGCGGTCGACTCCGGTGCGCACCACCGACGAGGAATAGACGGGCGGGTGAGGACCCGCCAGGTGAGGGCCCGTCAGGCCCCGGGTGCGCCAGGTTCCTGTGCGCCGGCGCCCGCGGCCCGGCGGGCCGTCGCCGCGATCTCCTCCAGTGCCGCCAGATGGCGGGCCACCGCCCTGCGGCCGCTGAAGGTGAGGGCGGCCCAGGTGCGCGGACGCTTGCCGAGATAGCCCTTGCGGATGCTGACGTAGCCCGTCTTCTCCAGTGCGGAGAGGGTCTTGCTCAGCGTGGAGTCGGAGACCTCGCAGTAGTCCCGCAGGACGGCGAACTCCGCCTCGCCGCACGCCGAGAGATAGGCGGCGAGGGCCAGCCGGGTCGGGTGGTGGAGTTCGCGGTCGAGAGTGGGCGGCGCGTCGCCCGTGGAGCCTGTCACGCGGTGCCCGCCTGCCAGGTCGCGCGCAGGACGTAGTCCCCGCCGGAGGCCAGGCCGAAGGCGATGAGCCAGCCGGTCGAGCCGTACACGACCGCGGCCGGGATGCTGATGGCCAGGGGGATGAGGGGCACCACCCAGGCATGCCAGGCGGGGCGGCCGGGCCCGCGGTCCCGGCGGATCCAGCGGGTCACTCCGCCGTGGTGCGCGCCGAGCCACATCAGGACGAAGAAGCCGGTCAGACTCACCGCGGCGGCGACCGTCAGCCATATCCCCCAGCGCGGCACCCGGTCGGCCAGACCCAGTGCTGTGAAGCCCAGCGCGCAGGTCAGGCCCTGCCCGATGGCGTAACCCCGAGGCCTGCGGTGCTCGCTCGCCTTGTGGGCCGCGGTCCGTGCGGCGCAGGCGGCGGCAAGTGCGTCCCGCGCCTGCCGGGCGTCCATCGGGTCCCCCGTGCTGTCCATGCGTGTACCTCCGGTGTGGGGAGGGGCGGTTGGTCGGCCGCCCTCGTGCATACCTTCAGCATGGACAGTACTTTCCAAGTTTGCAAGTACTTGCCGGTCCATCCAGTTTGTTGTCGGTCACCTCTCCGGGCGGCAGGAGATGGCGGTCGGGGAGACGTTCCGGCAGGTGATCCCGCTCCCGGGGCCGATGAGACGTGCGAGGCGCGGTGCGATGTCCCTCTCGCAGTTCAAGGCCGGGCCGTCATCCGGGTCGTCGTTCGCTTCCTGGCAGATCCTGCTGATGACGGTGCCGCTGTCGACCTTCGGGCCGGGCGGAGGCGTGTCCGCGGAAGCCGACGGGGCGAGGAGGCCCACGCCGAGCAATGGCGCGGTGAGCAGCGCTGCGACCTGGGCGCGGGTCGGCCTCAGGGTCCGTCGCGACATGACTGTCCTTTCGACTGGTTCATGCGAATGTCATGCGAAGCAATGCCATGATCAACGGCAGCGACGTCGTGCGGACGTGGACACGCTCGGTGCGTTCGCGTGAACTCACAAGGGACGGTCCGGCCAGTCCAGCAGGCGGGCGCCGATCACGGCCGTCTGGAGGATGTAGCGGTGCGCCGGGTCGGCCGGGTCGGCGTCGGTGAGCTTGTGGATGCGCTCCAGGCGGTAGGTGAGCGCGCGCACGCTGAGCGAGAGCCGGCGGGCGGCCTCGGCGGCCACACAGCCGGAGTCGAAGTACGCGGCGAGGGTGTCCAGCAGTGGACCGGCGCCGCCGCGGGCCGCGGTGAGCGGGCCGAGGGTGTGCGCGACCAGGTCGACCAGCGCCTGCCTGTCCCGGGCCAGCACCGGGTAGACGAGCAGGTCGGCGGCGCGCAGCACCGGTCCGGCCAGATCGAGCCGGTCCGCCATCTCCAGTGCGGCGAGGGCCTCCTCGTACGACTGCACGACCCCGCCCGCACCGTGCTGGGCGCGGCCGATGGCGACCCGGCCGCCATCCGTCGCCGCGTACGCCTGCTTGGCGAAGTGCAGCAGGATCTCGTCCTCGTCACCGGGCGCGACGCACAGCAGCCGGCCGTTCTTGGTGGTGAGCAGGGTGTTGTGGGAGTCGAAGCGGGCGAGTACGGCGGCCTCGACACGGCGGGCGACCGGGCCGCCCTCGGCGTAGGCGGACGGGCCCTCGGCGACGGCCACCGCGTATGCCCGGGAGAGCGTGAGGCCGAAGCGTTCGGCGCGCTCGGCGAGCCGGCCCAGGTCGCTGCGGCCGTACAGCAGATCGTCGATGAACTCCCGGCGCGCGGCCTCCTCACGGCGCACGGTGAGCCGCTGCGCGCGTTCGTAGCCCTCGGCGAACGCGTCGATGGCCTGCTCCACGGCGGCCAGTGTGGCCAGGCTGCTCTCGGCGGAGCCGCCCGTGGCCGGCCAGGCGGCGCGGGTGGCGGCCAGATGGGCGACGACCAGCGCGCGCAGGCCGTGCCCGGCGTCGGCGGCCTGCTCGCCGAGCGTCCGCCGGATCTTCAGTTCCTCCCTGGTCAGCCGCCGGCCGGTGGCCGCGGCCTCGGCCAGTGTCCGGGCGAAGCCGTCCAGATAGCGCTCGGGCAGCTCACGTCGGTCGTGCTGATCCCCCATGCCGGCCCCGCTCCCCCGTGAACATCCGCCGTGACCTTGACGCGCCGGTGACGGTTTCTTAGCGCGTGTCCGGCACATTGACCCTAGTGAACACTGCCGGAGACCGGCAATGCGCGGGCGCGCACCCCTGCCGCACCATCCTCTGCGGGGAGCACTACGGAGGGTCGCGGTGCCGGGCACCGGCAGAGGACCGACGGGGACGACCGGCACGGGGGTCCGGTACGGAGGGCCGGCACGGGGCCGGCACGGAGGTCCGGCACCGCGATCCCGGGGGGCTCCGTTCCTCATCGTCTGACGCAAGGACGTGTGTCATGGAAGTCCTCGGCGTGCTCGTCGCCGTGTGTCTCGTCGTCGTACTGCTCGCGCTGTTCGGGTTCTCGCGGCTGTACCGCAAGGTGGACCAGAGCCAGGCCCTGATCGTGTCGAAGACCCGGCGGGTGGATGTGTCCTTCACCGGGCAGGTCGTGCTGCCGATCCTGCACAAGGCCGAGGTGATGGACATCTCGGTGAAGACGATCGAGATCAGCCGCTCCGGCCGGGACGGGCTGATCTGCCGGGACAACATCCGCGCCGACATCCGGATCCTGTTCTTCGTGAAGGTCAACAAGACCGTCCCGGACGTCATCAAGGTCGCCCAGACCGTCGGCACCGAGCGCGCCAGCCACCAGGACACGCTCCAGGAGCTGTTCCACGCGAAGTTCTCCGAGGCGCTGAAGACCGTCGGCAAGCAGATGGACTTCACCGACCTCTACACCAAGCGCGAGGAACTCCGTTACCACATCATCGAGTTGATCGGTATCGACCTCAACGGCTACCACCTTGAGGACGCGGCGATCGACTACCTGGAGCAGACCCCGCTCACCCAGCTCGACCCGGCCAACGTCCTCGACGCGCAGGGCATCCGGAAGATCACCGAGCTGACGGCCGTCGAGCACGTGCGCACCAACGAGGCCAAGCGCAACGAGCAGAAGGAGATCACCCGCCAGGACGTCGACGCCCGCGAGGCCATCCTGGAGCTGGAGCGGCGGCAGAAGGACGCCGAGATCAAGCAGAAGCGGGAGATCGAGACCTCCCGGGCCCGCGAGGAGGCCGAGACCGCCCGCGTGGTGGAGGAGGAACGGCTGCGCGCCCAGGGCGCCTTCCTGCGCACCGAGGAACAGCTCGGCGTACAGCGCGAGAACCAGGCCCGGGAGATCGCCGTGGCCGCGAAGAACCGCGAACGCGTCATAGCCGTCGAGACCGAACGCGTCGAGAAGGACCGCCTGCTCGAAGTCATCGCCCGGGAACGGGAGACCCAGCTCACCCGGATCTCCGCCGACAAGGAGGTCGAGGCGGAGAAGCGGGAGATCGCCGAGGTCATCCGGGAGCGGGTCGCGGTGGACCGTACGGTCGCCGAGCAGGAGGAGTCCATCAAGAAGCTGCGCGTCGTGGAGGAGGCGGAGCGCGAGCGGCAGGCCCTCGTCATCGCCGCCGAGGCCGAGGCGCAGGAGAAGCTGGTCAAGGACATCAAGGCGGCGGAGGCCGCGGAGCAGTCGGCCACGCACCGCGCCGCGGAGGAACTGACCCTGGCCGAGGCCCGGTTGAAGACGGCCGACCTCGACGCCCGGGCCAAGCTGCGGCTCGCCGAGGGCGTCCAGGCCGAGGCCGCCGCCGAGGGCCTCGCCGCCGTCCAGGTCCGTGACAAGGAGGCCGAGGTCACCGTCAAGGCCGGCCGCGCGGAGGCCGAGGCCACCGAGGCCCGCCTGAAGGCGGAGGCGGAAGGTGCCAAGGCGAAGGGGCTTGCGGAGGCCGAGGGGGCGCGGGCTGCGGCGGAGGCCACCTCGGCCCGGCTCAAGGCCGAGGCGGAGGGCGCACGGGCGAAGGGGCTTGCGGAGGCGCAGGGTGCGCGGGCTGCGGCGGAGGCCGTCGAGGTGCGGCTGAAGGCCGAGGCGGAGGGTGCCAAGGCGAAGGCGCTCGCGGAGGCCACCGCCATCGGCGAGAAGCTGAAGGCCGAGGCCGAGGGCCTCACCGAGAAGGCCGCCGCGATGGCCGCGCTGGACGAGGCCTCGCGCGCGCACGAGGAGTACCGGCTGCGGCTCGCTGCGGAGAAGGAGATCCGGCTGGCCGGTCTGGAGACACAGCGGCAGGTCGCCGAGGCGCAGGCGAGCGTCCTCGCGACCGGGCTGGAGCACGCCGACATCGACATCGTCGGCGGGGAGTCGGTCTTCTTCGACCGGCTGATCTCGGCGGTCTCACTCGGCAAGGGCGTGGACGGCTTCGTCGACAACTCCCGTACGGCACAGGCGCTGGCGAAGCCGTGGCTGGACGGCACGGGCAGCTTCACGGAGGACCTGGGCAGGATCCTCGGCTCCGTCGGCTCGGCGGATGTGCGGAACCTGACGGTGTCGGCGCTGCTGATGAAGCAGATCAAGGGCGGCGGCCCGGAGGCGGGCCAGCTCCAGAAACTCCTCGACCGCGCGAGCGAACTGGGCCTCGCGGACACGCCGGTGACTGCGCTGAACGGGAGCGGCGCGCTGAACTGAAGCCGGGGCGGGGTGGGGCGCTGCCCGCGGCTACGCGGGTACGACGCGACTGGCGGCACCGCAGTTCCCCAGGGGCGCGGGGAACTGCGCGACCAGCCCACCACTCACCCGCACCCGGCATACGACTCGCCGCCCCGAGCTGGTAGCCGCACAGCCCACGAAGGGACTCACCCCCCATGGCCACCGTCGACGCCGGTACCTACGAGGTACTCCGCGACCGGCTCGCCGTACACGCCGCCGACCTGGCCCGGAGGGCGGACGCGCTCAACGCCCGCCGGACCGAGGAGTTCGGCTCGGCCCGGCTGGACCTCGCGGCCACCGCCCGGCTCGGCACGGAGCAACCGTGCGTACCGGGCGACATCGTGGCCGTAGGAGACACCCTGCTCCTCGGCGGAGCCGCCCGCGGAGCCGACGTGCTCGCGCTCTACGGCCGGGACGGCGAGCGACTGCCCGAGGACGCCGTACCCGGGCTGCTCGACGACCCGGCGTTCGTAAGGGAGTTCACCGCCCTGCACCGCTACTACCGGCAAGCCCGGCTGCTGCGGCTGCGCCGGGTCGGCGGGCGACTGCTGGCGGTGTTCCGCACCGGTGAGAAGGCCGACGACGTCCGCGTACTGCGCTGGAGCGTCGCCGACGACGGCCGGGCGGCCTTCCTGGACGCGCGCGGCGACCGCGACGACGTCTTCCCGCCCGGCCAGGACGTCACCTGGACCGAGACCACCCGCGAGGACCACGTCCTCGGCCGGGACCCGTACGTGGCCGTGCCCGGCGGGCTCGGCGTGACCACCGTCGGCGGCTCCCTCACCGTACGCACCCCGGACGGGAAGCCGCTGTACGCCGAGCCCGTACAGGAACCGCTGCAGTCGCTCGCGGACGCGGCCGTCGGGCACACCCGCGTCGGCCCGCTGGTGCTGCTGCGGGTGCGGCCGTACAAGGAGGACGCCGACCGGTATCTGGTGTTCGACACGCTGACCCGTACGGTGGTGCGGCTCGACGGCATCGGGCAGGCCTGCCGGCGGCTGCCCGAGGAGCAGGGGATCGTCTTCCCCGGCGGGTACTGCCTGGCCGGCGGTACGCACAAGACGTACGAACTCGACGTGTCCGGGCTGGAGTTCGAGCGTGAGGTGCGGGCGCCGAACGGCGAGGACGTGCTGTACGCCTTCCGGTCCCGCACCGAGGGACGCACGCTGCTGCTCTCGTACAACACGCTGCGCAAGGAGGTCGCGACCCCGCTGCCGTGCCGGGGCTGGGCGCTGTTCGAGGACGGCGCGCTCGCCGTGCTGCGCGCCGACGGCGACGAGCCCGCGCACACCCATCCGCTGCAGTGGTGGACCTCGCCGTACGTCTCCGACACCCACGCGGCCGCCCTGCGCACCGGCACCGGCGCGCTCGCCCGGGTCGGCAACGCGGACCTGGTGCGCGGACTCGCCGACTGTCTGTCGGTCGCCCGGCTCGTCACCGACGGCATCGAGACCAGCGAGGGCTACCGGGCCCTGGCCGCCGCCTGTGTACGCGCCGCCGACACCAACCACTGGCTCGCCGACCCCGAACTCGGGGAACTGGCAGGCCCGTTGGGTGAACTCCGGGACACCGCCGGGCAGGTGCTGGCCGAGTTCGAGGCCGTACAGGAGCTGACCCGGCAGGCCGCGAGCGCGTTGGAGGAGGCCGCCGAGCGGATCGCCGCCGTGGTGCGCCGGCTGCGTGGCGAGGCTCCGCGCGAGGCCGCCGCCTGGGTGCGTGGACTGACCGAACTCCGCCATGAGCACGGGCACTTGCTCACCCTGCGGGAGCTGCGGTACGTCGATACGGCGCAGCTCCAGGAACTGGCCGACGGTGCCGAGGCCGACCTCGCCGCGTTCGGGCGCCGCGCGGTGACGTTCCTGGCCCGCGAGGACGCCTTCGCCGCCCAGCACGCTGAGGTCGAACGGCTGGTCGGGGAGGCGGCGGCCGTCGAGACCGTCGCGGGCGCCGCGCCTGTCGCCGCCCGGCTGGACGAGCTGGCCGACGGGCTGCGCACGGTCACCGAGGTCGTGACCGGCCTCGACATCGCCGACGCCACGGTCCGTACGGCCGTGCTGGAGCGGATCGCCGACGTGCTCGGCGGTGTCAACCGGGCCCGGGCGACCCTGGACGGCCGCCGCCGCACTCTCCAGGACAGCGAGGGGCGGGCCGAGTTCGCCGCCGAGACCGCGCTGCTCGCGCAGGCCGTCACCGCCGCGCTCGCCGTCTCCGGCACACCGGAGGAGTGCGACGACCAACTGACGTCCGTACTGGGCCGGCTGGAGGATCTGGACGGCCGGTTCGCCGAGTTCGACGACTTCCTCGCCGAACTCGCCGACCGCCGCTCCGAGATCTATGAGGCGTTCGCCGCCCGCAAGCAGTCCCTCGCCGACGCCCGCGCCCGGCGCGCCGAACAGCTCGCCGTCTCGGCCGGGCGCATGCTGGAGACCATCGCCCGCCGGGCGGCCACGCTCCCGGACACCGACGCGGTCACCACCTACTTCGCCTCCGACCCGCTGGTCGGCAAGGTCCGCCGCACCGCCGACGAGCTGCGCGCCCTCGGCGACAGCGTGCGCGCC
Source organism: Streptomyces sp. IMTB 2501 (assembly GCF_001953885.1). Taxonomy (GTDB): domain Bacteria; phylum Actinomycetota; class Actinomycetes; order Streptomycetales; family Streptomycetaceae; genus Streptomyces. Next base: position 11,609 of record NZ_MQUS01000042.1, read on the forward strand.
GAGGAAATCGAGGGCCGGCTGAAGTCCGCCCGCCAGGAGGCCGCCCGCGCCCTGCGCGACCGCGGCGACCTGTACGCCGACGACGGCCGCACCCTGCTGCTCGGCGCCCACCGCTTCGCCGTCAACACCCAGCCGCTCGACCTGACTCTGGTCCCGCACGGCGGCACCCTGGCCTTCGCGGTGACGGGCACCGACTACCGCTGCCCGGTGACGGACCCCGCTTTCGCCGCGACCCGCCCCTACTGGGACCGCCGGCTGCCCTCCGAGTCGCCCGAGGTCTACCGCGCCGAGCACCTCGCCGCCCGCCTGCTCGCCGAGCACGGCCCGGCCGTCCTCGCCGCCGCCGACGACCTGCCGGACCTGGTCCGCCGGGCGGCGCAGGAGTCGTACGACGAGGGCTACGAGCGCGGTGTCCACGATCATGACGCGACCGTCGTGCTGCGTGCCCTGCTGCCTCTGTACGAGGCCGCCGGCACCCTGCGCCACGAGCCCGCCGCCCGCGCCACCGCCCAGCTGTTCTGGGCGCACGGCACGACGGACGAGGCCCGTACGGCGTGGCGGCGACGGGCGCTGTCCCTGGCCCGCGCCCGGGACGCCTTCGGCGCCGTACCGGCCATCGGAGAGCTGGAGCGGGAGCTGGCGGGTGCGATCGAGGCCCGGGATCCTCAGGCGGCCGGCGGCCCGGCCGCGGCGTATCTCTTCGAGGAGCTGACCTGCGGTCCGGACGGCTTCGTCCTCGGCGTCGCGGCACGCACGCTGCTGGAGAAGTTCCGGCACGCGGAGGGGAGTTACGGGGCCGGCCTGGAGGGGCTGACCGACCTCGGCGCGCGTCGGCAGGTGGTGCACGCCTGGCTCGGCGCGTACGCCGCCGCCACCGGCACCGAGGCCGGACCGGGTGAGCTGGCGGAGGCGGTGGCCGCCGAGCTGTGCCCCGGCCTCGCCCGTTACGACGGCGACGCCCCGCTCACCGCGACGGCGGAGGGCCTCCTGGGCACGCACCCGAGGGTGGCCGGAGGTCAACTTCCGTTGCGGGTGGACGAGTTCCTGGCCCGCACGGCCCGCTTCACGGCCGAGGAGGTCCCCGCCTTCCGCGCCTACCAGCGCCACCGTACGACCCTGGTGACGGCCGAACGCGACCGCCTCCGGCTGGACGACCACCGTCCCCGGGTGATGTCGGCGTTCGTCCGCAACCGCCTGGTCGACGAGGTGTACCTGCCCCTGATCGGCGACAGCCTGGCCCGCCAGCTCGGCACCACCGGTGATTCGAAGCGGACCGACACCGGCGGTCTGCTCCTGCTGATCTCCCCGCCGGGCTACGGCAAGACGACGCTCATGGAGTACGTCGCCGACCGGCTCGGGCTGATGCTGGTCAAGGTCAGCGGCCCGGCGCTCGGCCACACCGTGACCTCGCTGGACCCGGCCGACGCCCCGAACGCCACCGCCCGCCGCGAGATCGAGAAGATCAACTTCGCGCTGGCGGCCGGCAACAACACCCTGCTCCACCTGGACGACATCCAGCACACCTCGCCCGAGCTGCTGCAGAAGTTCATCCCGCTGTGCGACGCGACGCGGCGCGTTGACGGTGTGCGGGACGGCGGGCCGCGCACCTACGACCTGCGCGGCAAGCGCTTCGCGGTCTGTATGACCGGCAACCCCTACACCGAGTCCGGCGAACGCTTCCGCATCCCGGACATGCTGGCCAACCGGGCCGACGTGTGGAACCTCGGCGACGTCCTCACCGGCAAGGAGGACGTCTTCGCGCTCAGCTTCGTCGAGAACGCCCTCACCGCCAACCCGGTGCTCGCCCCGCTCGCCGCCCGCGACCGCGCCGACCTGGACCTGCTGGTCCGGCTGGCCGCCGCCGATCCCACGGCCCGCGCGGACCGCCTGGCCCAGCCGATGCCGTCGGCCGAACTCGACCGTGTGCTGGCGGTGTTGCGCCATATGGCGGCGGTCCGCGACACCGTCCTCGCGGTCAACGCGGCCTACATCGCCTCCGCCGCCCAGTCGGAGACCGCCCGTACGGAACCCCCGTTCCGCCTCCAGGGCTCCTACCGCGACATGAACAAGATCGCCCAGCGGCTGCGGCCGGTCATGAACGACGCCGAACGCGAGGCCGTCGTCGACGACCACTACACGGCCGAGGCCCAGACCCTCACCACGGGCGCCGAGGCCAACCTGCTGAAACTCGCCGAACTGCGCGGCACGCTCGACACCGACCGAGCCGCCCGCTGGACCGAGGTGAAGACGGCCCACGCCCGCGCCCGTGCCCTCGGCGGACCCGAGGACGACCCCCTCACCCGGGCGGTGGCGGCGCTGGGTCTGCTGGCGGACCGGGTGGCGGCGGTGGAGTCAGCGATCACCCGGGTCCGGGCCGGAGAAGAGGACCGGTGATGGCGCACTTCCTCGCACCGCTGTCGGCCGCGCTGGCCTTCGTGGCCCTGAGCACGACGATGCTGGTCCGCCGGGACAGACGGCTGGCGCGCCGCTACCGGAGGTGAGCGCGGACGTCAGCAGCCGTTGTTCGGGTACAGCGGGATGAACCGGACGCGGGTATGGGCCTCGGCGGCGTCGGCCGTGTCGTAGTCCCTGCGGTCGACGCGGAACCAGACGTCGTCCCGTTTCCGGTCGCCGTCGACGTCGTCCAGGCGGACGCACCAGCGCTCCGGGCGCAGCTCCCTGCGGTATGTCTCGGTACCGCTGCGCACCTTCCGGCAGTCCTGGTAGTGCTCGGTGGTGTACCAGGTGCGGGTCCGGCGGTGGCTGCCGGAGCCGGAGCGCGCGGTGTGGCGGACCTGGCGGGTGCCGGGGGTGCACCTTCGGACCAGGTGTGGCCTGGTGGCCCGGGTGGTCCTGCGGGTGATGTGGCGGACCGTGTCCTTGATGCCGTGGACGGGGTCCGGGCTCGGGGATGCGGTGACGGCGCCCACCGTGCCCGGGTGGGCGGCGCCGGTTCCGTGGCCGCCGCACGCGGCGAGCACGCCCAGCAGGACCGCCGTCACACCGGCGGTCATCAGTCGGTTCCCGAACACACGTCTCTCCCCCGTTGCCGGAGGCGTAGCGTAACCGATCACCCGGAGCCGGTCCGGTCAGCCGCCGAGGCAGACCAGGACCAGGCAGAGCTGGGAGGGCGAGGCCGACGCAGGGGCCGGGGTGGACGCGGAGGAACCGCTGCTGCCCGTGCTGCCGGTGGTGGAGGGCGTCGTCGGCTGTGCCGTCGGTGTGGTGCTCCGCGGCTCGGGGATCGTCGCCGCGGCCGGTGCGGTCGACGCGGTCGGGTGTGCCGCCACGGCCGCGGTGTGCGGGTAGTGGGTCGGCTGTGCCGTCTGCGGTGCGGCGGCGAGGGTCTGCTGGTGGGGGACGTCGGCCGCCGGTGTCTGCGCTGCCGTGGGGGCGGCGGATGTACGCCGGTGGGCGGCAGCGGGCAGTGCCGGGGTGGACGCGGGGTGGCTGGGCGCGGCCGACGGGTTCTCGGTGAGGCCCATGCTCCGGTTGTCCGGCGCGCTGGCCGCCTGGGCCCGGTCGCCGGAGCCGCGGTCCATCGAGGCGAGCGTCAGGCCGCCGCCGACGAGTGCGACGGCGGTCGCCACCACGGCCCGGCGCTGGTTCTTCTTCCAGCGGGCCAGCTGCCGACGCCGGGCCGCGCGTCCCTGCGTGGCGCGCGGAGCGTCCGTGACATCGGCGGGCGGCTCGGTCGATGGTGCGTCCGCGGCGGCGGTGGTCAGCTCGGCGGGGGGCTCCCCGGCACCGGACCAGCCGTCGGCTGCGGCCGCCGTGGCCGGTGCCGGCATCGGCGCCGGGAACCATCCGCGGTCCGTGTGCCGCGCCGACGGCCCGGGGCGGCCGGCGGAGGCGCCGGGCGGGGCTATGTCGGGGGCGTAGGCACCGCACCCGGGACAGACCAGGGCGCCGTTGAGGTGGCGGCGGCACGAGGAGCAGTAGTCCATCTGCGGTCTTCCTGAGTCCAGGGGGAGCGGGCGTCCGTCACGCTAACGAGCCTTTCGAAAGGCTGTGTGCAGCCCGTGTGGCGCTCCTGCGCAGATTCGTGGGGTCCTTTGCCCGTGTCCCAGCCGGGTCCGTGCCGTTTCCGTCGGCATAGTGGCGGGCGGCTTCGCACCGGACCGGCAGGAGGAAACGCATGCTCGGCACAGAGTTCCGCACCGGATCGCCCATCTGGATCGACCTCGGCAGCCCCGACACACAGGCTGCCGCGGCCTTCTACAACGCCGTCTTCGGCTGGGATTTCGTGTCCGCCGGCCCGGAGGCGGGCGGTTATGGCTACTTCCAGAAGAACGGCGGCACGGTGGCCGCCCTCGGCCCGCTGACCGAGGCGGAGGCGAAGTCCGCCTGGATGACGTACTTCCGTACCGACGACGCTCAGGCCGCCGCCCGCACCGTGACGAATGCCGGCGGCACGGTGCGTGCCGAGCCCATGAGCATCGGCGGCGCCACCTTCGCCCAGTTCACCGACCCGCAGGGCGCGCAGTTCGCCGTGCTCCGTTCCGGGCAGGGCCTGCAGCGGGCCTCGGAGGAGGACGCGCTGGTCTGGGTGGAACTGCACGTCGGCGACCCGGAGGCGGCCATCGGCTTCTACAACGGGCTGTTCGGCTGGCGAGCCGAGCCGATGCAGGCGCCCGGTATGACGTACCAGGTGCTCAGCATCGCGGAGGGCGACCAGCAGCAGGGCTCCTTCGGCGGGGTGGCCCCGCTGCAGGACGCCCGGGAGGCGGCGCGCTGGGTGCCGTACTTCGCCGTGGCCGACGCGGACGCGCTCGTCACCGCGGTGTGCGACAACGGCGGCACGGTGCTGATGCCGGCGGCGAACGTCCCCGGCGTCGGCCGTATCGCCTGGCTGGCCGACCCGGGCCAGGCGGTGTTCGCCGTACTCAGACCGGATCCACTTCAGTCCTGACGCCAACTACTCGTGAATGGGCGGGTGTTGGCGACACCTGCGGCCGTTGAGCGGGCTCCGGGCCCCCGTCGGTGGCGACGCCGTGTGGCGGTGTCGTCGGTGTGTGCGGACATCAGACGGCGGTGCCGCGGGCACCGCCCCGCGGTACGACGACCGCCATCGGCCCCGGCGGCCTCTGCGTCGACACGCGGAACGAGTTCCTCGCTGACGGGCTGCCCGCCCCTTCTCCCCGACCCCGCCGCTCCCCCCAGGACCGGCGGCCGGTGCCGATGCGCGACGCGTCATCATGCCCGCCCGCGCCCCGAGATCCCGGTGCCCGCTCCCGCCGCTCAAAAGGATCCGCTCCGGCAAGGCTAGGATCCGGGCCATGGCGCTGACCGTGAACGACGTGGACCGGTTCGAGGCGTCCAGGCCCCGCCTGGAGGCCATCGCCTACCGCCTCCTCGGCTCCGCGAGCGAGGCCGAGGACGCCGTTCAGGAGACGTACCTGCGCTGGCAGGCCGCCGACGTCGGCCGTATCCAGGTCCCCGAGGCCTGGCTGACCAAGGTGCTCACCAACCTGTGCCTCAACCAGCTCACCTCGGCCCGCGCACGGCGCGAGACCTATGTGGGCCAATGGCTCCCCGAGCCGCTGCTCGCCGGGGACCCGATGCTGGGCCCGGCCGACACCGCCGAACAGCGCGAATCGGTGTCGTACGCCGTCCTCACACTGCTGGAGCGCCTCACTCCGGGCGAGCGTGCGGTGTATGTGCTGCGGGAGGCCTTCGACTACCCGCACCGGGAGATCGCCGAGATCCTCGACCTCACCGAGGCCGCCAGCCAGCAGATCTTCCACCGCGCCAAGCGGCACGTCGCGGACGGCAGGACCCGCACCGAGATCGACGAGGCCGCCGCCCGGCGGATCGTCGAGGAGTTCCTCGCGGCCGCCACCAGCGGCCGGACCGAGCCGCTCGTACGACTGCTCACCCAGGACGCCATCGCGATCGGCGACGGCGGCGGGAAGATCCCGGCCCGCACCAAGGCGTTCGAGGGCGCGCGCGCCGTCGCGACGTTCATGCGGGGCCTGTTCAAGCCGAGCAAGGCCAAGCGCGACCTGGCGGGCGGCTCACCCGAGGTCTACGCCACGACCGCCAACGGCGACCCCGCCATTGTGGCCGTCGTCGACGGCCGGGTCGTCGGCGTCCTGTGTCTGGAGGTCGGCGCCGACGGCATCGCCGCGTTCCGCAACCAGGTCAACCCCGACAAGCTGGAACGCGCGACCCGGTGGTGGGCGAGCGCCGACCACGGCGAACCCCTGCTGCACGCCTTCTGACCCGATGTGAGCTGCTTCACACCGCCTTTCTGTCAGGAAACGGCGGGCCGCCCGGTTCAAGGGGCGACCCACTGAAGAGCCCGATGACAGGAGCACGGACATGCAGCACCGCATCGTCGTCCTCGGAGCCGGATACGCCGGAGCCAGCGCCGCCGGCCGCCTCGCCAGGCGGCTGCGCCGCGACGACGTCGCCATCACCCTCGTCAACGCCGAGCCCGACTTCGTCGAACGCGTCCGGCTGCACCAGCTCGCGGTCGGCCAGGACCTCAGGCCCCGGCCCTTCGGTGAGATGTTCGCGGGCACCGGCGTCGAACTGAAGCTCGCGAAGGTCACCGCCGTGGACGCCGACCGCAGGACGGTCACCGTCCTCGACGCGCACGGCGCCGAGGACGTGGTGGAGTACGACACCCTCGTGTACGCCCTCGGCAGCGGCCGGCACGACCAGGGCGTCCCCGGCGCCGCCGAGCACGCCCATGACATCGCCGGCCGCCCGGGAGCGCTGAGGCTGCGCGAGCGGCTGGCCGGTCTGGACGCCGGGCAGCCGGTGGTCGTCGTCGGTGGCGGCCTCACCGGTGTGGAGGCCGCGACCGAGATCGCCGAGGCCCGCCCGGACCTCGACGTCGCTCTCGCCGCCCGCGGCGAACTCGGCGACTGGCTCTCGCCCAAGGGCCGAGGACATCTGCGGAAGGTGTGCGACAAGCTCGGCGTCACCGTGCACGAGCACGCCACCGTCACCGCCGTGGCGGCCGACCACATCACCACCGCCGACGGCGCCTGCCTGCCGGCCGCGGTCACCGTGTGGACCACGGGCTTCGCCGTCCACCCGATCGCGACGGCCACCACCCTGGAGGTCACCGACACCGGCCGGATCGTGGTCGACGGGACCATGCGCTCGGTCTCGCACCCGGACGTGTACGCCATCGGCGACGCGGCCCTGGCCATGGGCGCCGGCGACAAGCCGCTGCGGATGTCCTGCGCCTCCGGCGCCCCCATGGCCTGGCAGGCCGCCGACGCCATCGTGGCCCGCCTGACCGGCGGAAAGCTCCCGAAGGTGCCGCTGCGCTACGTCAACCAGTGCGTCTCGCTGGGCCGCAGGGAAGGCCTGATCCAGTACGTCACCGCCGACGACCGCGCCGTCAGCGCGGCCCTGACCGGACGGTTCGCCGCCGTCTACAAGGAGCTGGTCTGCAAGGGCGCGGCCTGGGCCGTCGCCAACCCGCAGTTCACACCGGCCCGGCGCCGCCGCGTCGTACAGCGGCCGGCCGAGCCGGCGGCACACCTGCGCTGAGCCTCGCCCCGATGCCGCGGGGCTCACCCGCTCACGACGGCAGGTTCAGCTGCCAGGAGACGCCGAAGCGGTCGTTGACCCAGCCGAACCTCGCGCTGAAGCCGTAGGCGCCGAGCGGCATGAGTGCGGTGCCCTGTTCGCTCAGGGCCGCGTAGAGACGGTCGAGTTCGGCCTCGTTCGCGCACTGCACGAAGAGCGAGATCGCGGGGGTGAAGGTGAAGTCGTGGTGCGCGGGGCTGTCGATGCACATGAACTGCTGCCCGGCCAGCGAGAACGTCGCGTGCTGCACGCTGCCTTCCTTGCCGGGCCCCTCGGCGCCGTAGCGCGTGATGCCGACGATCTCGGCGTCGTCGAAGAGCGAGACGTAGAAGGTCATCGCGTCCTCGGCGTTGCCCTCGAACATCAGGAACGTGGTGATCCGCTGCGACGACACGATCTCCATGCCGCTTGCTCCTTCGGCGCTCTCCGACACGACTGTGGACGGGTGGACGGGTGGACAGGTGGACAGAGGGCCACGGTAGCGCCGGGACCCGGCCGGACCGGGCTGCCGGGCCCCGACATGCTTCACCCTGTGAGTACCTTCCGGACGCCCCCCGGCCATGCGTGGTGCTCAGACTTCCGCTCGGGCGTCACCGTGACGCGTGACGAGGAGGGGATCTGATGAACCGTCTGGGCATCGCGACCGCGGCCGCCACGGCCGTCGTCCTGTTCCTGGCCGGCACCGGACCGGCCGGCGCCCACGCCGGCACGCCGAAGCTCCAGGCACGCGACGACGCCTACACCGCGCACGCCGGGCGGACCCTGACCGTCGGCGCCCGGCGCGGCGTCCTGGCCGACGACACCGGCAGCCCGGCGACCCTCGTCGCGCACACGAAGACCGCCCACGGCACGCTCGCCCTCGACCAGGACGGCTCGTTCCGCTACACACCCGGCGCCGGCTACCACGGCACCGACACCTTCACCTACAAGATCAGCGACGCCGTACGGCTGTACCGGACCCGTCTCAAGCCGCTCGCCGTCATCGGCGGGGTGCCGGTCACCGCCGGGGGGTACGGGTCGTCGCTGTATCCGGTGCCCGGCTCGAAGGACGAGTTCTACGGCCTCACCGACCGGGGCCCGAACGTCGACGCGCCCAACGGCGACAAGGTCCTGCCCCTGCCCGGCTTCGACCCCGCGATAGGGAAGTTCCGGCTGCACGGCACCAAGGCCGTACTGGAGCGGACCGTCCCGCTGCGCGCCGCCGACGGCACCCCGTACAACGGGCTCGTCAACTCCCAGGCGGGTACCGGCGAGAACCTCGTCGACCTGAACGGCAGGGCACTGCCGCACTCCCCGTACGGTTACGACTCCGAGGGCCTGGTGGCCCTGCCCGACGGCACCTTCTGGGTGTCGGACGAGTACGGCCCGTACATCACGCACTTCGGCCGCGACGGCCGGGCCGTCGAGCGGCTCTCCCCCTTCGACGGCTCGCTCCCCGCCGAACTGGCCAGGCGCGTGCCCAACAAGGGGATGGAAGGGCTGACCGTGACCCCCGACGGGCACACGCTCGTCGGCATGATGCAGTCCGCGCTCCAGCAGCCCGACCTGCCGAGCGGCGTCAAGACGAAGAGCATCACCACGCTGCGCATCGTCACCCACGACCTGCGCACCCATGCCACGCACGAGTACGCGTACCTGCTCGACGACCCCAGGACGAACGGCGGCGCGGTCAGCGAGATCACCGCCCTGAGCAGCACCCGCTTCCTCGTCGACGAACGGGACGGCAACACCGAACCGGGCGCTTGCAAGAGGCTGTTCGCCATCGACCTCTCCGGTGCCACGGACATCGGCCCGTCGGCGACGGTGCCGGGCGCCGCGTACGACGCGGCCAAGGGCGGGCTGCTCGTAGGCTCGTCCCGGCAGACGATCGAGGCCTACGTGGGCGCCGGGAACACGGCTGCCGCCACGGCCGCCCTGAAGTCGGCCGGCGTCACCCCCGTCACCAAGACCCTCCACCTCGACCTCGGCGGCCTGCTCACCGGCCTCGACCCGGCCGGCGGTTTCTTCGGCCACGACAAGATCGAGGGCGTCGCCACGACGGACGGCGGCCGCACCGTCGTCGTCAGCAACGACAGCGACTTCGGCGTCGACGGGATCTCCGGCTCGACCCCGGCCCCGCCCTACACCCTGCACGCCAAGACCCTCCCGAACGGTACGCAGGACGACGGCGAGTACCTGGCCGTCGACACCACCCGCCTGCCCGCCGCGACCAGCACGGCGACGGTCACGATCACCGTCAAGTGACCCTCGGACAGCCCTTGATCCCCCTCCGGATCGTCTTCAGCGAGTGCGGTGGAGGGCCTCCGGCGTGAGGTCGGCCAGGGTGGGGTAGCCGTCGACCGCCATGAGGAGGTCGGCCTCGGCGAGCAGGGTGCGCAGGACGTGGACGACGCCGTCCGTGCCGTCGAGAGCCAGGCCGTAGGCGTAGGGGCGGCCGACGCCCACGGCCCGCGCGCCCAGGGCGAGCGCCTTGACGACATCGGTGCCGGAGCGGACCCCGGAGTCGAACAGGACGGGCAGGTCCCCGGCGGCCTCGACCACGGACGGCAGGCAGTGCAGCGCCGGCAGTCCGCCGTTGGCCTGGCGTCCGCCGTGGTTGGAGCAGTAGATGCCGTCCACGCCCGCGTCCTTGGCGCGGCGGGCGTCGTCGGGGTGGCAGATGCCCTTGAGGATCAGCGGCAGATCGGTGACGGAGCGCAGCCAGGGCAGGTCGTCCCAGGTCAGCGGGTTGCCGAAGATCTGCGCCCAGAGCATCACCACGGCCGCCGGATCGTCCTCGGGGGACTTGGCGAGGCGGGCGCGGAAGACCGGGTCGCTGGTGTAGTTGGCGAGGCAGTGCCCGCGCAGCTGGGGGAAGTTGCTGACGGCCAGATCGCGGGGGCGCCAGCCGGTGATCCAGGTGTCGAGGGTGACCACGATGGCCTTGAACCCGGCCCGCTCGGCACGGTGGACCAGGCTCTCGGCCAGCTCCCGATCGGTCGGGGTGTAGAGCTGGAAGAAGCCGGGGGTGTCGCCGAACTCGCCTGCCACCTGCTCCATCGGGTCGACGGTCAGGGTGGAGGCGACCATCGGTACCCCGGTCCGGGCGGCGGCGCGCGCGGTGGCGAGGTCGCCGTGGCCGTCCTGGGCGCACAGCCCGATCACCCCGACCGGCGCCATGAACAGGGGGGAGGGCAGGCGCATACCGAACAGGTCGACGGACAGGTCACGTTGCTTCGCCCCGACCAGCATGCGCGGGACGAGCCCCCACTGCTCGAAGGCGCTGACATTGGCCCGCTGGGTGTGCTCGTCCCCGGCGCCGCCGGCGACGTAGGAGCGCACCGAAGGGGGCATCGCGGCCAGGGCCAGGGGCTCCAGCTCGGCACAGGTCATAGGCAGGCGCGGTACGACCCCGCGCAGCCCGTCGAAGTAGATCTCGTTCTGGTAGTCGGCGAACGCCATGATCCGGTCCTCCTGCTGCGGCCCGCCCGACGCGTGACCCTGGACTCCACAGTGCGAGACTGGCCACCAGGACCAGGAGAAACGCAGGTTACTCGCCAGAAGGCCCCTGATGCGGGAAGCCGCCGAACAGGCCCTGTGGCGATCGGCCCGCGCTCGGTGTCGGCGATCGCCGAACGCCCCCGGGAGATCGGCGCGTTGCGCACCCTCGGCATGGACCGCAGCGGCATCCGCCGGATGACCCCGGGGCACGCTGCTCCCCGTCTCGACAGCAGTGCAGCCAGCGCAGTCATCGGTATGTCAACGCGATGTGAACACCCGTCCCTAGCGTCTGTTGCGTTCGCTGCCAGGCAGGTCCACGACCCCAGGGGGAGATCGGGCAATGACGAAAACGAGCAGGATGGCACGGGCTGTTCGTACCGCGGCCATTACGGCGGCGCTGACGGCAGGCGCCGCCGTCGCGTTCCCGGCCGCCGCGCACGCGGCCGACACGGACCACTACTACATCGAGATCGGCGGCACGGGCGCGACGACGCACACCCCCGGCTGCGACACCACCACCTCGTCCTACAACGAGGCCAACGCCGCTCTCCAACTCGGCGACCACGCGATCGAGGTGTGCTACCCGGCCACCGCCGGCCCGTTCATCGGCCCCAACGGCCCCCTCATCGATCTCCAGACCCTGACACCGCATCCCGATGCCCTCACCGCGCCGAACTACGACTCCAGCGTGCAGCAGGGCTACCAGGAGGGGCTGAAGGTCGCGCAGGACACCCACCGCGACCACCCGGGCGCGCTCATCACGATCAGCGGCTACTCCCAGGGCGCACAGGCCGCGGACCAGGTGCTCCAGACGATCGCGGGAGGCGGCACCGACATTCCGCCCTCGCAGGTCAACGGCATGCTCTACGCCGACCCGATGCAGCCCGGCACCGGGTTCACGGCCCAGATCCCGAAGGGCTGGGGCGTGCCCGGCTTCACCTCCCCCGGCGCCGGACCGGCGGAGTTCAACGGCATCCCGGTCACGCGGTACTGCATCCACGGCGACCCGGTCTGCGACGCGTCCCTCCTGAACGCGCCCGGCTATTTCAACCTGCACGGGAACTACCCGCAGCGCGGCAACGTCATCGCCCAGACCCTGGGCGAAGCCGGTGGCGACGGAATCCGGTGGAGGACTCCGGACGGGGGCCCCGCGTAGGGCGCCTGACGGAAGCGAAGACCGAGGCCAACTCCACCCGGACACCACGAGCCACCGGCCCCGGGCCCGGGCGCTACGCGTCGTCGGTGTCCGGCAGGTGTCTGCGGCCGAGGTCGTCCAGGATCCTGGAGATCCTCGCGCGGTTGGCATCCGTGGCGGGCAGGGTCGTGGCCCGCTCGAAGAAGTCGCGTGCCCCGGCCAGGTCCTCCGCCACGGCGCCGTGCCAGATCAGCCGATGGCGTATCGCGATCTCCGACGCGGTGCCGGTCTGTTCGTCCAGTATCGCGCCGGCCCGGCGCAGGAGTTCGGCGGCGGCCTGCGGGTTGCCCAGGTCGGCCTCCGCCGTGGACAGCCTGCCGAGGACGGCGGCGTACAGCGGAACATCGCCAAGACGCCGGGCCAGATTCTCGGCCTTCCCGAGGGTGCCCGCCGCCTCGGCCGGCCGGCCGAGGTCGAGTTGGAGGCCACCGAGGCGGAGCAGCGTCTTGCCGAGGAGCCTGGGACTGCCCGCCTTCTCGGCGAGGGCGATCGCCTCCAGGTAGCGGTCGTGCGCCTTGTCGTACTCTCCGAGCTGGTGGTGGACGTCGCCGACGCGGGTCATGACCGACCCCGTGAGCCAGTCGTCGTACGTCAACTCGCCCACGAAGTGCAGGACTTCGGCGAAATGGGTCATGGACTCGGCGATCCGTCCCTCCAGATTGGCGAAGGTCCCGAGACCGGCCGCGGCTCTGGCCTGCTCATGCCGGTCACCGGCCCGGCGGCTGATGTCCAGTGCCTCGGTGAACCAGGTGCGGGCCTGCTGGTAACGGCCCTGCAGCCCGTACATGATGCCCAGGCCCGTGCGCAGCGCGGAGTCCATCCGCCGGTCGGTGGCCTGGCCGAGCCTCGGCAGCAGCAGCTCCAGCGCGGTGCGGCACTCGTGGAACCGGCCCTGCCGGGTGAGGTAGTCGACCAGGCCCTCGGCGATCCAGCAGGCCTCGTCCACATGGCCCGTGGCCGCCGCCTGGCCGATCACGTCGACCAGTTCACCGCCCGCCGCGTCCAGCCAGGCCGTGGCCTCCTCCCAGTCCGTGAAGGGCCCGATGCCCTGCGGGCCGGTCGGGTAGGACGAGATGCCCCAGTCACCCGCGCAGCGGGCGGCGGCCACGTACAGCCGCAGCACCCGCCCGCGGGCCGCCTCGGCCTCGTCGGGCGACGCGGCGGCGACGCGGCGGGCGTAGACCGCCACCAGGTCGTGCAACCGGTAGCGGTCGGCGGTCACCCGCTGCACCAGACTCGCGTCGGCCAGGCTCTCCAGGGTGCGCTCGGCGTCGGCGGGTGTCGCGTCGAGCAGGGCGGCCAGCGTCAGCCGGTCCAGCCGTATGGTGGGCGACAGGCCCAGGGCGCGGAAGGCACGCTGGTCGGTGGCCGGCAGCTGATCGTAGGAGATCCGGAACGCGGCCTCGACGCTGCGGTCCTCCACGGCGAGTTCGTCCAGCCGGCGCTCCCCGTCGGCCAGCCGCGCCACCAGGGCTTCCACCGCCCACAGCGGGCGATCCTGTATCCGCGCCCCGACGATGCGCAGCGCCAGCGGCAGCCGGCCGCACAACGTGGCCAGTTCGCGTACGGCCACCCGCTCGCGGTCGGACCCCTCGCCGCCTTCCTCGCCGCCGACGATACGGGTCAGCAGTCCCGCCGCCTCGTCGAGGCCGAGCGGCGGCAGCGACACCCTGCGGTCCGCGTCCAGCCCGGTCAGGCGCCGGCGGCTGGTCACCAGCACCACGCTGCCGGAACCGGCGGGCAACAGCGGTCGTACCTGCTCGGCGCGGGCGGCGTCGTCGAGTACCAGGAGCAGCCGCAGGGAGGCGGTCGCCGTCCGCCACGACGCGGCCAGCTCGTCCAGGTCCTCGGAGTCCTCCCCCTCGCCGGCACCCACCGCCCGCAGCAACCGGCGCAGCACGCGTTGCCGCCCCACCGTCTTCCGGTCCTCGCGGTGCCCGTGCAGTTCCACGAACAGGCAGCCGTCGGGATACCGGTCCCGCAGCGCCCGCGCCGCGCGCACCACCAGGGCGGTCTTCCCGACTCCGGCCATGCCGTCCACCGCCCGTACGGTGACCACGCGCGCGTCGGCGGGCGCGACGAGAAGGTCGTGCTCCCGGTCCCGGCCCATGAAGGTGCCTATTTCGACGGGTAGTTCATGCCGTACGCGGCGCCTGTGGGGAGCGGGACCCGGACGCCGAGCCTCGGCAGACGGTTCTGCGGCCTGTGCGGTCTGTTCTGTCCGTTCCGCCGGCGCCGGGTGGTGCTTTGCCCGGACCTGTCGTACGGCGGCGTCGCCGCCGAGCAGGAACGCGTCGTCGCCCCGCAGGACCGCCTCGTGCACCCGGCGCAGTTCGGCGCCGGGCTCCACGCCCTGCTCGTCCACCAGACGGCGGCGCACCCCGGTGTAGACGTCCAGCGCCTCGGACTGCCGGTTGCCGGCATGGAGGGCACGCATGAGCAAGGCCGCCAGCGCCTCGTTGTAGGGGTGGGCCGTCGTCAGGGAGAACAGTTCCCCCACGGCCTCGGAGTGCCGGCCCGTACGCAGCTGGCAGTCCACCTTGTCCTGCACCATCACGAGCCGCTGCTCCGCCAGCCGCAGCCGCTCCCCCTCCGCGAAGGGCCCGGGGATTGCGGCCAGGGGCTCGCCGCGGAACAGTCCCAGCGCCGTGGACCACGCGTCCACCGCGGCGTCCAGGTCTCCGGAATCCCTCGCCGAACGCCCCTCGGCGGCGATCTCCTCCCAGCGCGCCACGTCCACACCGGCGTTTCCCGGGACGAAGCGATAGCCGCCGCGAACGGTGTCGATGACGGAATCCGCCGAGCCCTTTCCAGGAGCATCCAGGCATCGGCGCAATCGGTGCACATAGACCGGGATCACTTTGTCGCCCGTGCCGGGGGGTTCCGCACCCCACACCCCGTCGAGCAGCTGCTGTCGGCCGACCGTCCTGCCCGGTCGTAGCAGCAATGCTGCCAGGACGGCCTGTTCACGAACCGGCCCGAGCTCCAGACTCGTGTCGCCGCGCCAGACCTGGAGCGGCCCGAGCAGAGCGAAGCGAAGTTGCTGATTTGCGTCCGTGGATAACTCGCGCGGGATCGGCACGCGGGGAGTTTATCGGGACTGCGGCCACCTGCGGCGACCCCCACGAGACCTGCGCCTCTCGCGTACGGCGACACCACACGGCCGGACCGGCGGCGACCCTGTCGTGCCGTCAGGCAGACAGCTCCGAAAAGGTGTCCGGACCCCGGAGGGAGTCGCTGTGCCCGGGTGAATCTCACTGCCCCCGGATGGCTTCCCCGATGAGCGCTGCCGGGAATGCCGCACTAGCCTCCGAAATGAGCGCAAAGTGGATCTTTCGATATGCGCTCCAGACCCAAGGAGGAGACATGCGCAAGCTTTCCAAGGCCGCTGTCGCGGCCGCGGTCATCGCTAGCGTCGGCTTCATATCCACCGGCACCGGCATCGCCACCGCGCAAGCCGCGGTCATGCACCGCGGCGGTGGGTGCGATACCGACGACCTGAACCTTGACGTCCTGGGTGAGGTGGGCGTTGCCAACGGCCTGCTCGGCAACCTTCTGAACGGCGAAGGCGACCCAGGCGCGCAGGAAACCCACGTCGGTACCACGTGCGGAGGCCGCTGATCGGTAGCTGCGCTGAACGGCTCACCGAATTGGGTCTCCGCTTCATGTGAGAGTGGTTGCCAAAGGCCCCGGACCAGCGACCGGTCCGGGGCCTTTGCATGGGGAGAGGGTACGTTCAACGTCTCAGCTCGCCCCAGCCCGGGCCGGACCGCTCCGGCTCGCTCCCGAGAGGAACCCACCGTGACCGTCGAACGCATTGGCCCGCCCCTTTTCGGCACGGAGCGCGAGACGCTGCGGGCGTTCCTGGAGTTTCACCGGGCGACCCTGGCGATGAAGTGCGAGGGCCTGACGGAGGAACAGCTCAAGGAGCGGTCGAGCCCGCCGTCGTCGCTCTCGCTGCTCGCCCTGGTCCGCCATCTGGCCGAGGTCGAACGCGCCTGGTTCCGGCGGGTGTTCGACGACAACGCCGCTCCGATGCTGTGGTCGGAGAAGGAGTTCGACTTCCAGGCCGCGTACGACACCACGGGCGCGAGCGCGGACGAGGCGTTCGCGGTGTGGAAGGCGGAGGTCGAGCACTCGCGGCGCATCGAGCGCGAAGCGGAGTCCCTGGACCTCGCCGGGCACCAGCCACGCTGGGGCGAGGACGTGTCCCTGCGGATGGTGATGCTCCACATGATCCTGGAGTACGGCCGCCACAACGGCCACGCGGACTTCCTCCGCGAGGGCGTGGACGGCACGGTCGGCGCCTGACCCGCAGCCGGTCTCCAGCCGCGTCGGAGCCGAAACCGCGCCGATGAGGGGCGCGCGCGGTGTGCACGCGTGAGCCCTGTACGCGCCCCCTGATCGGCGAGAAAACTGTCTTGACGGCGGGCGGGTGGCCACCTCGTCACCACCGCCGCGGTCCCAAGTCCCCAGTTCAGGAAGGCAGGTCGGCCACTGTGCTGTTGCGTCTGCCCACAACCGTGTCCGAAGCGCAGGAGTGTCTGGCCGAGGGGGCCGTGCCGGTCGGCGGGGCGACGCTCGTGTGGGCCACATGGCAGCGGGACGGCTTCCCCGAACTGGCCATGTCACTGCGCGAGTTGCCGGAGGCCAATGTGCTGGGCCGGGAGGCCGTGGGCGGCGCCGTGGTCCTGCACCGGATCGACGACCGCGTTCCGGACGTACTGCGGCTGGCGGCCGCCACGGTGGGGACCGGGGCGGTACGGCGGACGGCGACGGTCGGCGGCAACCTCGTCGGCAGCACCCTGCGCTGCCTGTTGCCCGCGGCGCTCGTCCTGGACGCCCGGGCGACCGTGCTGGAATCCGACGGTGTTCATGACGTGGATCTGGCCGAGGTGGTGGCCAAGCGTCCCGTTCTGCTGAGCCTGCGCTGGCGTGCGCCGGTCGCCTGCGCATACCGCAAACTGCCCGGCGAGGCCGGCGGACCACCGCCCCTCGTGGTCGCCTCAGCGGTGCATGCCGGCGACGGCGGCGACTGCCTGCGGGTCGCCGTACGCGACGGCTACGAAGTGCTCAGCGGCAGCGCCACATGCGCCACCGAGCCCGAGCAGACCGTGCGCGCGCTGCACGAGACGTCCCTCGGCGATCTGCCGGCCACCGCGTGGGCCGCCGTCCGCGCACAGGTCACGGACCTTGTGAGCGTCCGTGGCACGGACAGGGACTGACCAGGCGGACGACGAACCGCCGAGCTTTTGCGGCTTTCGCGGCAACCCTTGTTCGCGTCGGCAGCCACTTCGTCGGTGAGTGGGCGTCTGGGTCGGTCTCAGCGGAAGCGGCACCATCGCGCAGACCGGTACGGCCGCCAACTGCGAGGGGGCCACGCCGGTTTACTACTCGTGGTGGGAGATGTTCCCGGCGGCAGGCGTCCCGTTGAGCGTGCCGACCGAGCCGGGTGACCACATCCAGGGCTCGGTCACCCATCTCGGGAACGACAAGTTCACTCTCACCGTCAAGGACGTCACCCGGGGCTGGACGAGGACCGAGAACAAGACCCAGGTCTCCACAGGCGGCACCCCGGCCTGGCCACCGTCAACGGCAAGCCCCTGGGCTCGTGGCCGCTGTGGACGGGGAACCTCGCCGACAGCAGCGGCGGCCGCGACTTCACCGCGACCTGGCTCAGCACCGGCTGACAGACCGTCGCTCGTCCTCCCGGGAGTCGCGTACATCAGGGACCATGAAGCATGAGCGCGGACGACTGGTACCTCACCGAAGACGTCGACGACTTCCTCGCCCGAGCCGGAGACTTCCTGCGTTCGCGGCCCGGCCCGCACGTCATGCAGCTGACGTGGGCCGAGAGAGTGCGCACACGCGGGGCGCACGCGTTCGGCACCGAGGCCCCCGTCTTCGGCGTGCTGGAGCGAGCGGGCGAGGTCCGCGCCACCTTCTACCGCCTCCCGCCCCGCGCTCTGGGCCTTGCCCCGCTCACGCCCGAGCAGGCCGACTCCCTCGCCGCCCGCCTGGCCGCCCTCGGGCACTTGCCTTCCCGCGTCAGCGCGGACCACGGCACCGCCACCGCTTTCGCCGAGGCCTGGCAGCGGCACACCGGGGCGACACCGGGACTCCACGACACGCGGCTCCGTCTGTACCGCCTCGGCACGCTCACCCCACCACAGCCGATGCCGGCGGGCCGGGGCCGCGTCCTGGGCGAACAGGACCTTGAGCAAGTCATGTTCTGGTGCGGCGAGTTCGCCAAGGCCGTCGGGGAGGTGGTCTCCGTCGACGCCGGCTCGTGGGCCGACACACGCTTCGCCGACAAGCGCTACACGCTCTGGGAAACCCCGGACGGCACCCCCGTCTCCATCGCGGGAAGGAACCCGTTGATCGGCGGCCAGATCCAGGTGGACATCGTCTACACCCCGGCCCACCTGCGCGGTCGCGGCTACGCGGGCGCCGTGGCGACCGAGGTGAGCCGGGCCGCGCTGGCCGCGGGCGCGAAGGACGTCGTCCTCTTCGCGGATCTGTCCAACCCCACCAGCAACGCCCTCTACCAGCGCCTCGGCTATCGCACGCTCACCGACTGGGCCGCCTACGACTTCTCCTACGACACGTCAGAAGCCGGTTAGGAACGACACCTACCGGGTGACCGGGGCTACGGCTCCGGTCGAGAGCCAGAACCGGAGCGTTCCGTCGCGTTCGTCCTCAAGGACGCCGCCGCATGTCTCGATCACCTTGCGGGAGGCATGGTTGTCGGCGTCGCAGGTGAGCAGGGCGGAAGCGATGCCGAGCCCGCGGGCGACCGGCAGCGCCTCCATGAGCATCGCTGTGGCGTGTCCACGCCGTCGAGCGGAGGGGCGCACGTTGTAGCCGATGTGTCCCCCGCACTTGAGCAGCTCGTGAGTGAGAGCGTGCCGGATCATGAGCCGCCCCAGATAGGCCGCCCCTTCGACGAACCAGAGGTTGGTACGGGGTACATCCCCGCCTGAGGCATCGGAACGGGCCTGGTCACGGACAGCCTGTACATACGCCGCGAAGGCCTCGGCGTCGTGGGGACGGTCCGCGTGATCCCGCAGGAACTTTCCTTCTGCGGACTCGTCGCCCACTCCTCCCCGTCCTTCGGCTCGGAACTCGGCCATGGCTTCGACGAATGACCGATGTACGGATGCGTTCGGAGCGATCAACTGAGGCATGGGGTCATCGTGCACGCTGTGCGGGGCGATTGACGCGGGAACGGCGTGGTTCGGCTTCCGCCTCGTAAGCTGCGACGGCGGTCACCGCTGATCGGCGTCGACGCGGGGGGCTGCCGATCGATACGCCGTGGCCATCCGCAGCAGGAAGGCGCTTTCGTCCGTGAGATCCCTGTTGCCGGATGAGCTGAGACTCACCCCGCGAGGCATGAGGGCAGAGCCTTGAAGCTTCGCGGTCCGGGCGGCTTTGACGATGCCGGCGAGGGCTTCGGGGTCCAGGTCCGCGGCCGCGTCCTGCCTGGGCGGCTTGCCTGGCGACGAGGGCGAGTGGCCGGGAGAGGCGTAGTCGGTGAGTGCCAGGATGGCGTCCCGCGTCTCGATGATCCTGCGATAGGCGAGCACGTCATAGGGGACCCGGGGCCACAGCACATCCCATACGCGGTGACGCGGTTGGGCCAGGGCCACATGGGGGACGGCGGCCACCAGGTCGTTCCACATCGGCCACAGGCGCCAGGCGACGGCGATGTCCGACAGGGCGCGCCGGACCCCGGAACAGGCCGGCACCAGGATGGCCATGGCGCGCAGCACACCATGCAGGTCCATCAGCAGCGCAAGCCAGGGCAGCGGCCATCGCCCGCCGGTTGTGACATGGACGAGGTACCCCAGCCAGTAGGCGCCGACCAGGGCCGTACCGAGGCCGAACAGGCGCAGGCTCAGGGTCAGGGACCGGCTTCCGGAAGCAGCGCTGTAGCGCAGGCACAGCAGGGCACAGAGGACGTTGGCGGCCAGGTGCGTGCCGATGAGGACAAGCCAGTAGAGCAGGGAGGGGGATGGTGGCCCGTCAGCGGGGACCGCGATGCGCAGGTGCGGCTCGGCCGCGAGGTCCAACGAGCACAGAACGGCCAGTACGGTGGTGACCGAGAGGGCGAGGGCCGCCCTGAGCCTGCGGACGTCGGTGCTGGCCTGCGTGACGAAGTACAGCACGGCTCCCGCGGAGAGCACGCCGAGGACGTTGCGGATCACCGCGACGACGTTGGCCTCGCTGTGCCGGGTGGCCGTCGCGACGACGGACGGCAGGTCGAGCGTCATCGCCGCGGCCGCCGTGGTCACGGCCAGCCATACGCCACGCTGGGGCGCGGAGCGCAGGCTGGACGGGCTGCGCACCAGTACGGCGAGCCACAACAGAAGCACGCTGGGCAGTTCGAGCCCGGCGCCGAGTGCGGCCGCGTCGTGGTTCATGGTGTGCCGTGCGGCGTGTCGACTCCCATGGCCGCTTCCAGCCGGCCCAGGACGCCGCGGGAACGCCGGCGGTTCGGCGCGTTGATATGGCTGCCGAGGATGCTGGCGAACAGCTCCGCCTCCTGCTCCTGGTCGGTCGCGTAGTTCGTACGGCCGAGGAGCCGCTGCACCGTGCGAGGATGGAGATCCGGCAGGAGCCTGCCCCACCCGGCCTCGCCGTCCAGGTCCATCGTGTGGTGGTTGAACAGCATGTGCCCGATCTCGTGCAGGACGATGTGCTCCTGGTGGAGCTGTGTCGTGCGCCGTTCGTAGAAGATGTGGTCCTCGCTGTCGGTGGCCAGCCAGAGCCCGCAGGCACCATGGGCGGCCACCTCGGCAGGCAGCGGATGTAGATGCAACGGTCTCGCGCGTCGGGCGGCGACATGGCGGCACAGATCCTCGACGGACAGGGCGTGGGGGAGGCCGAGCTGGTCGACCGCTGCCTGGCAGCGCCGGCGCAGCCTGCGGGATCCGTTTGGCATGAGGGGCGGTGTCGAAACCTTTCTCCGAACGATGAGGGGGTCAGGACTTCCGGGCATGGGGCTGGTCGGGCCGTTCACCGGCAGGGTCCTCCGCTCCCACCTGGTCCAGGTTTTCCACGCGACGGGCTTCGTTGACGATGGTGAGGAGGGCATCCAGGCTTGCGGCGGACAGACCTTCGGCGCGGAGCGCGAGGCTGCGCACCTTGGTGTCGCGCAGGGCGACGGCGAGCGCCAGCTGCGCGTTCACCCGGCGCGAGACCTCGTCGTTCATGAAGTACTCCAGCGGGACACCGAAGAACTCGGCCAGAACCGCGAGCTGTTCCAGCGTCACATTGCGCTTGCGGCCGGTCACGAGTTCCCACAGATAGGTCGCGGAGATCGTGCCTCCCGTCGTCTCCCGGACCATCTGGGCGAGCCGGGCATAGCCGGGGCGCTTGCGCTCGTCGGGATACAGAACAGTGATCAGGCCGTTGAGCCGTTCGGCGAGGTCGTGCAGCAGTGGCCGACTCGACTCATGCGCATCTGACCCGTCACTGACCATGAGCCGCCTTTCCTGTGTACGAAGCCGTGCTGGTGCGGTGGCCTCGCGCCGAGTGCCGCCGCATCCGCTGCAGCGGACGGAACCGCCTGCACTCAGTGTGGACCGTCCACCGCCATGTAGTGAGCGCAATCGAGCCAACATCATGGCGGTTGACATCGGCCACATCTCGTTCGCGCCGTATGTGGTCCGCGTCGGCACCGGCGTCGGGCAACGGTGGTGACCTGGGAAGAAGCGTGCGCGAAAGCGGGTTCGGACCGCTGCGGGAGCCGCCGCGCCGGAATGGCCGGAGTGGAATTATCCGCTGTGGCGGACACGTTGACGCTTCACCATCCGCTGTTTAGCGTCCTCGTCAGTGACCTTGGGCTTCCCCGCGTTCCAGCGCTGTGACGCGGGTGAGGCACGGGCGCAACAGAACGGGGGCGTGAAGTGACGGGCAAGCGAGTTGTCTCAAGCATTGAAATCAGGCACCTGAAGGCATTCTTGGCCCTCGTCGAGCACGGCAGCTTCCGGCGTGCCTCGGCGGCGTTGTGGATATCGCAACCCGCGCTCAGCAGGACGGTCGCACAACTCGAACATCTCCTGGGTGAGAAACTGATCGTGCGCGGCAATCTCGGTGTCCAGCTCTCGGCGGCCGGTTCCCGGTTCCTCCCCCATGCCAACCGGACGGTCGCGGCCGTCGAGGACGCGGTCGGAGCCCTGTCCTCGTTACCCGCACTCCGGGTCGGGTTCACCTGGAACGCGCTCGGCGCACACACCGGCCCGTTGATCAACGAGTTCGAGAAGAAATTCCCGGACTCGGAGGTGGAGTTGCTCAGGATCGACGAGCTTCCGTATGCGGGAATCGAGGACGGGCGCAGCCATCTGGCGATACTCAGGTCCGTCCCGCTGGATTCCGGCATCGCCTACAGCGTCCTGTTCGAAGAGCCGAGACTGGCTGTTCTGCCGCGCGAGCATCCCCTGGCCGGTGAGCCGTCTGTGACGTTGGCCGGGATCCGGAGCGATCCGCTCGTGGTGAACACCGTGTCCGGTACGACATCGGCGGACCTGTGGGGCAGGGAGCTGGACGCGGAGCGTGCCCTCGTCGGGGTCCGCAATCTGGAGGAGTGGCTGCACGCCGTCGCCGCCGGGCGGGGCATCGGGATCACCCCGGCCTCCACCGCGGTTCTGCACCCCCATCCGCTGGTCGCCTATCGTCCGCTGCGCGGAGTTCCGCCGGTTCCGGTGCTCCTGGCCTGGCCCATGGACCGGCCGCATCCGTTGGTGGCGGATTTCGTGGAGTTGGCTCGACAACACTGCCACGACGGGAGTTTCGCGCCGGACCTCGCCACGGTGGCCCGCTCATGACAGCGGATCAGGCAGCGGCTTCTCCCACCGGGGCCGGGACAGGCCCTGGCTCGCCTCGACGACCTCTTCCACCGCGATGTGGACGACGCGTTCACTCCCTCGGTCCCTGTCCACCGCCGGTGGCGTCAGATCGATGGTCGCGCGTCCGGTGATCTGCAGCGTCCGCCCGTTCCGCAGGTCGGGCACGACGAGCCCGACTCGTGGATGCGCGTACAGGTTTCCCAGCGTGTTGAACATGGCGTTGCCCGAGTAGTCGGGCAGGGCCAGGCAGTGCGGGGAGAGCACCCTGAGGAACCCCGCCGGGCCACCTCGATGGGACGCGTCGTGCCCTTGCACGGGATGGCTGCTGGCCACGAAGAGCGTCTCGGCGGAGCCGATCAACCGGATGTGGTGCGGGGCGAGTTCCGGGTACGACCGCCGGATCCTCCCGGCGAGAAGGTCCGGCTCGACCAGCCACGGCCGGATGTGCCGCGGGCAGTTCGCATAGGCCCGGTCCACGGCGAGACCGATCCCGGACGGTTCCCAGGACAGCACCGTCCCGTTGACGCGGTACCGGCGTCGGCGGGCGAAGTCCAGCGCGATCAGTCCGATCCGGTCCCCGGGGGCGTGGGGCCCGATCGGATCGTCGCTGTCCGGCAGGGCGGTGATGTGCACCTGCCCGGCGGACGCCCGCAGCAGTCCCGGTGAGCCGAGCAGGAGCGAGGCCCAGCACCGGCCCGCCGGATCCGTGGCGGCCAGTGCGACACAGCGAGCGGTGGCGAGGAACGCCTGGGCGACCGGACCGAGGCGACTCTGGAAGCCCGCCGCCACCCGGTCGGCCTCCTCCCGGACGCCTACCAGTTTCTGGATCGCCCGCTCGCCGGCGTGGAACCACTCGCTGTCGCCGGGCCCCTGCCGCCCGGCCGGGGTGGTCATCGGCTCCGCCCCGCGTCCACCGCCGCGGGCGGGGCCGCGGCGGGTACGTCCGGGGTGACGGCCGTCCGTCGCAGCCCGGCGATCACCGGAAGGCACAGCGCCGCGACCACGGTCGCGACCAGGAACGCCGCCGGATAGCCGGTCTCGCCGGCGATGGTGCCGCCGAGCGGACCGGCGACCATGAGCCCCAGGTCCCAGAAGGAGGTCATGACGCCCACCGAGGTGCCGGGGCGCAGCGCCCCGGTCCGGTGCAGGGTGACGGCGACCGTCGCCGGATACATCAGGGCGACGCCCATGCCGCTGAGCACCGTGCCGAGTGCGGCCACCGCCGTCAGGTGGGCGACCGTGATCAGGGCGAGTCCCACCGCCTCCACCACGATGGACCCCGCCGCCACCGTGAGTCCGCCGTACCGGTCGACCAGTGGGGAACCCAGAGCCCGGGTGAGGAGGAACGCGGCGGCGAAGAGGGCCAGTGCGGAGTCGGCCCCGCCGACCCGGTCGTGGTGCAGGTGCAGGACGAGGAGGGCGTTGATGGTGCCATAGCCGTAGCTGGCCAGGCCGAGGGCCAGACCGGGCTGGGAGGCACCGCGGGGCAGGATGTCCCTCAGCCCCGAAGGGAAGGGGGAGAGGTCGTCGACCGGGCGCTGCTGGGCGGGCGTGGTGAAGACGGTCAGCGTGGAGACCGCCCCGAGCACGACGACCCCCCACCACACCGTGGAGAAACCGTGCCAGTGCTCCAGGCCCACGGCGACCAGCGGCCCGGTGGCCAGCCCGCCCCACATCGACAGCCCGAACCAGCCCGCCACCCGGCCACGGCGCCGGGGCGGGATCCCGGCCAGGACCCAGGGGAGGGCTCCGGAGAAGAGCGCGGCCTCTCCCGCGCCCATCACGAGCCGAGCCGCCACCAGCAGCCCGACGTTCGGGGCCAGCAGATGACCCGCTCCGCCGACGGCTCCCAGGAGACCACCGAGCGCGACGACGGGGCGGGCCCGCCCCGCATCCGCCAGCCGTCCGGCGAAGGGCCGCGCGCACGCGGTGGCCAGGAACGCGGCGCCGACCGCGGTCCCCGCGACGAGCGGTCCGCCGTGGAAGTGCTGGACGACATAGGGGGGAAGTGACTGGAGCGTCGCTCCGAGGGCCATGTAGCCGCAGAGTACGGCGAGCCAGAGCCGGCGCACCGGGACAGAGGTCGAATCCATGGATGAGAAGGTACCGTACAGTTTCATCCCTGCCTAGACGGTACCGTACGTTCTTATCTGTCGTAGACTTGGGGCATGCCAGTGAAGGCCGGAACGCCCATCGATCCCGCGGCCACCAGGGAGCGGGTGCTAGCCAGCGCGACGCGCCTCTACTACGAGCGCGGGATCCATGTCGTGGGCATGGACGAGATCGCCCAGGACGCGGGCGCGTCGAAGCTCACGATCTACCGCTACTTCGGGTCCAAGGACGGCCTGGTGGAGGCGGTCCTGCGGGAGCGGAGTGAGCGTATCCACCAGTGGCTGCGTGCCGGTGTCTCCCAGTCCTCCGCCGGACCGACACGCGTCCTCGCCCTGTTCGACCTGCTGACGCACTGGTACGCGCAACAGGGCTATCGGGGCTGCGTCGTGGTCAACACCGCAGTTGAGACGCGCGCGCAGGAGGGGCCGGTACGGGAACTCCCGCGCCTCCACCTCGCGCGCTACCGCGAACTCCTGGAAGAACTTCTGCAGGAGGCGGGCGTGGAGCATCCGGCGGACCTCGCGCGCCACCTGCTGATCCTGATCGAGGGAGCCACCGTCGTCGCCGGCATCGAAGGCGCCGCCACGGCGGGCAACGACGCCCGCGTGATGGCCGAGACACTCCTGCGCGCTGCCCTGCCGGAAGCGGCCGAGCGGTGACCGGGGCCGAAGCCATCGGTCACCGCCAGGGCCTGTCCGGCGGATCAGGCCGCCGGGGTCAGCCCTCGTACTCCGCCTGGAGCAGCCAGTTCCGCGGCACGTCGGGAACGTCCCGGGGGAAGACCTGGTAGGGCCAGCGTCCCTGGCCCGCGCCCTCCTGGCCGGGCTCGTCGAGCCGGCGCACCTTCCAGCCGGACGCGGCGAAGTACGTCTCGGGGTCGTCGGTGCCGAAGAGCCACGGGATCCCGTCGGCCTTCAGGGAGTTGAGGAAGAACCGGGTGCCGACGTTGCGCAGCAGGGCCTCGCTGAGGACGTCCAGCGCGAGCCAACTGCCGGGGGCCGAGGCGGCGGAGAGGTGGTCCAGCAGTCCGCGGACCTGCTCGTCGGTGAGGAAGAAGAGCAGGGCCTCGGTGACCCAGAGGGTGGGCTTGGCGGGATCGAAACCCGCCTCACGGAGCTTCGGGGTCCAGGGCTGGGTGAGGTCGACCCCCACGATCCGCCGGTCGACCGCCGGCTTCGCGTGCCGCTCGGCCAGCCGGCCCTCCTTGACCTCGAACAGAGCCGCGTGGTCCACCTCGTAGACCACGGCGTCCTGTGGCCAGCGCAACCGGAAGGCCCGGGCGTCCATGCCCGCCGCGACGAGCACGACCTGACGTATGCCGCCCTCCAGGACGTGGGAGGTGATGGCGTCGTCGAGGTACTTGGTCCGGATGGCCACGAACTCCGCCAGCCCGCCGCCGCCGTACTTGTCCAGCAGGTCGAATCCGGTGTCGGAGGCGAGGGCTCGGGCGAACGGGTCGGAGAACAGCCGGTCGTCGCGCTCGGTCTCCAATGCCCTGGCCGCTGCCGTCCACTGGGACGTGTGAGAAACGGCTTCCATGCGTCACTCCTTGCTCAGAGGTGAGGTGATCACTAGACGGCCCGTTCGGTCCGTACGACCGCCGCGGCGGCGAACGCGGCAGGCGCTCATGCGCTCGGCCGGCGGCGGAACATGCTGTAGAGCGTCAGGCGCATGACCTGGTTGCCCTCCGCGTCGGTCAGCTCGCCCCGCTTGTGCAAGGTCGCGCAGTCCGGCCGGGTCAGCGAAGGCGTCACGCCGGCGACGGTGAGGCGGCCGGTCAGCACGTCACCGGGGCGTACCGGACGGAGCCAGCGCAGTTCGTCCACGCCGGGCGAGCCCTCGACCGCGGCACCGTCCAGCAAGGTGTCCACGTACAGGCGCATGAACATGGCGCAGGTGTGCCAGCCGCTCGCCACCAGCCCCTGGAACAGGGAATCCTCGGCCTGTCCAGGGTCGACGTGGTAGGGCTGGGGGTCGAACCTGCGCCCGAACTCCGCGATCTCCTGCTCCGTCACCCGGTACGAGCCCAGTTCGTAGGTGCGGCCCTGTTCGTAGTCCTCGGCATAGCGCATCGACGGCTTCTCCTCAGCGCGCCACGACACCGAGGAACTTCTCCTCGATGCTGGTGAGCGTGCGGAAGTCGTCCACCTGGAGGTTGTCGCGGTCGATGCTCCGGCCGCTGAGCTCCTCCAGCAGGAAGAGGAACTCGGCGAAGGCCAGGGAGTCGATCAGCCGGTTCTCGATGAGGTCCAGATCGGCCGGGATGTCGGACCGGTCGGGGTGACGCCGCAAGATCCACTCCTTGACCTGGGTGACGGGTCGGGACATGGCATGACTTCCTTTCGAGACAGGGTTCAGCAGGTACGGGCGGTGGTTGACCCCTGGGCCTTCGGACACCCGGGCGCCCGGGGCCGGTCAGCGGGATGCCGTCGCCACGGCCACGGCCACGGCGAAACCGCCGTCGTGGCTGAGGCTGAGGCTGAACGCCCCCAGGCCGGCGGCTACGGCGAGACGCTGCGCGATTCCGGTCAGTACGGGCTCGGGCCAGCCGCCAGGGGTCGTACGGACGCGGATGGACAGCCAGGGCAGGCTGGCGTGCGCGGCGTGGAATGTCTTGAAGACGGCCTCTTTCGCGGCCAGGCGGCTCGCGACCGCCGGCAGGTCGAGGCCGGACACGGTCGTACAGTCGCGCAGTTCGTCGCAGTCCAGGAGAGTGGTCAAGAAGCGCTCTCCGTTGGACCGCACGAGGGATTCCACCCGGGCGACCGGCACGATGTCGGTTCCGACCCGGACACCGATCTCCGCCGGGAGCCCCGAGTGCGGGACGGTGGAGGTCACTGCACCTCCGTCCGCGCGTGTTCCACCGCGGAGAAGATCCTGTCCCAGTCGCCGTCGTAGCGGTTCTCCAGGGCGGCGATCCAGCGTTCCAGCCCGAAGGCCACGCAACTGGTGAACGCCGGCTCGGACGAACCGCCCTGCTGGATCGAGCAGCGCTCGCCGAAGAAGTTCCGGTGGGTGTTCACCGAAGAGATGGCGTTCCCGCGGTAAACGAACTCGTGCTTGACCGGCGAGAGTTGCTGCAGCAGGGCGCGGGAGCCGGCACGGTCGTAGAAGGGGTCGCTCGCCACCTGCTTCTCCACCGCGACTTCGCAGGCCTCGGCGAACGCCGTGACGAGGTTTCCGAAGACCTTCAGGTGGTTCTGCGCGTGCTCTGCGGAGCCCAACGCGACGACCTCCCGCATGTGGAAGCCGAGCAGCCGGCGCAGGCCGTCGTAATGATCCTCGTTGCGGTAGCACCGGCCGAGGACGGTGACCGTCGTCTCTTCGGGCACCGGCTGGTCCTTGTAGTGCAAGTACACGCCGTAGCAGGCGGCGGAGGGCAGGGCCAGTCGTGCCGGGTTCAGGCTCGCCGGCGGAAAGACTCCGGCCGCCGCGTCGGCGTGGTGCCCGAGCTCCGGTGGCGGGGTGAGGGTGCTGGCCACGACCGCCAGGTGCGGGAAGTTCTCGTAGACGTCCAGCCGGGCCAGTTCCTCGATCGGCAGCAGTGGGGGCATGGTGAGGTGCAGCGCCCCGCGCCGCTCACCCCAGCCGCGGAAGGTCTCGTCGAGCGTGGTGAGGAGTTCCGTGGCCTCGGGACCGAGCACCGCCAGACCGTTCTGTGTGGTCGCCGCGGAATTGCGTGAACTCATCGTTCCCCTCAGGAGGTGTGATGGATGCTTTCCGGTCAGGCGACGAGGGGGATTTCCTCGTCGCGGAAGACACCGATCCGGTGAAAGAAGGCGAGCGGCTTGCGCGCGGCCTTCCGCTCATGCTCCCGGCGTGCCGGGTCTTCCATGACACGCCTGCGGAAGCGCAGCGGATCGGGGATTCCCGCGTCCTTGTACACCTGGGGGTTGTAGAAGGAGTTCAGACTGGACGTGATGTAGCGCTTCAGATAGCTCTCCAGCTCCCTGAGTTGCCCCTCGTCCAGTTTCTGGCGCAGGGGCTGGTACAGCAGCGAGACCAGCTCGCGGCCGAAGGCGATGTGGCGTGACTCGTCCCGGTGGTGGATCCGGTTGACCTGACGGATGGTCTCGTGCAGCGACTCGTCGTCCGCCATGGTCAGGTTGTAGTGGTCCACGAGCTCCTCGAACAGGAGAATGCGCGAGAAAACCAGGAAGTTCTGGACGTCCATGTCCCCCGAGGTCTCCGCCTTGAAGGGTGAGGGAGACGGATAGATCTTTCCGGCATAACGGCGGCAGAACTCGGCGAAGAACCACATGTGTTCGTTCTCCTCGCCGATGAAGTGGTGGAAGAAGTCCGACGGCACCTCGAACCCCGGCATATGGATCCGGTTCACCACCTCGGTGAGCAGTTCGCGGATCCCGTGGACGTTGAGGCTGTAGAAGTTGGCGCTCTCCCAGCGGCTCAGCTCGATCCGCTGGGCCGTACCGAGTTCCTGGCCGGCGGCCGTTCCGTAGGTGCTGGTCAAAGACTCGGTCATCCATGGCTGGTCGCTGGGCAGCGACTCCGGCCAGGCAAAGGTCTGGTAGGGGTTGTAGTAGTCCTGGATCGCTTTCTCGCCCAGGCGTTCCAGAAGTTCCTGGAATCTTCCGGTAATCACGGTGTCGACTGCCATGAATTCATCCCTCGGGTATCACCGACCGCTCGGCACGAACGTAGAGCGGGGCGCCGGAGGCCGGGAAGTGCCGGAATGGGTATGGGCGATGCGCCGGACGTATCAGTGCAGGTCGGGGCCGGTCCCCCCGTCGAGCGCCGGTGAGCCGCTGACCGGTTTGGAACGGTCGCCATCTCATGCCGGGGAATCCCACTTGACCTCCTCGTACGCGTCCTCCTAGCGTCGAGGGTGCTGCTTATCGGAAAAGGAGTGCGATGACGGCGGGGGACACGGACCGGGAAACCGGCACCATCACACGCGATGACTTACCGCATCGCCTGCTGGAACATGTGTACGCCATCGCGGCGGTCCGGGGAGAGATCTCCCGCCGTGAGCTGATCCGGCTCGCGGACGCCCCTGCGGGAGATGCCGAGCGGGCCGTCGACCAGTTGCTACGGCTCAGAGTGCTCACCGCGAGCCCGGAGCAGGCGGACCGGCTTCTCCCTGTGGCGCCGGCCACGGCCTACACCCAACTCCTGATGCCGGCGATGCGGGAGTTGCGCGACCGGCAGACGGCCATCAACGACGCGAGCGCACAGCTCGCGCGGTTGCTTCCGGTCTACGAGGACAGCGTCATGCGGCGCTCGCGGGAACAACCGCTGCTCCGGCTGGACGACGTACCGGCCGTACGTCTGGCCATCTCGGAGCTGGCGGCCCGCGCCACCCGGGAGATCCTCACCTCCCAGCCCGGCGGCCCGCGTCCCGAGGCGGTCCTCAAGGAGGCCATGAGCCGGACCGCGCACGTCCTGGGGCGCGGGCTGCGCATGCGCACGCTCTACCAGTACGCGGCCCAGTACCACCAGCCCACCGTCGACCACGCCGCACTGCTCGTGGAGCACGGGGGCGAAGTCCGTGTCGTCAACGACGCGTTCATGCGCCTCATCGTCTTCGACCGGGAGGTGGCGTTGATCGAGTTGGCGGACAACGCAGGCGGCGCCCTGATGGTGCACGACCCGAACGTCGTCCGCTTCCTGGTCCGCGCCTTCGAACGCGCCTGGGACCGCGCGCTGCCGTTCGCCCTCTCCTACGAACGCGACCAGGTGCTGCGCAACTCGGAGGAGATGAAGACCGCGATCGTCGAACTTCTCGTGGAGGGCTATGACGACAAGGTCGTGGCGAAACGCCTCGGCATATCCCTACGCACCTTCCAACGCCATCTGGCCGAGGTTCTCCGCCGCATCGGCGCGAACAACCGGCTCCACGCCGGCTATCTGCTGCGTGATCTCGGTGTCCTCCACGACGCATACGACACGACCCCGCGCAGCCCCCAGCAGAGCTGCTGACACCGCTCGACACCGCTCGCCCTCTCGAAAGAACCCCACGTGACCACGACCGCAGGCACCGACAGGCCCACCACGCTCCTCGACCAGGCACGCCGTGACTACGCCGCCCTCCAGGCCCAGGGGCTCTCCCTGGACCTGACGCGGGGCAAGCCCTCACCCGAGCAGCTCGACCTCGCCACCGATCTGCTCGCTCTTCCCGGGGACCGGTACACGGCCGCCGACGGCACCGACTGCCGCAACTACGGCGGCTCCCTCGGACTCCCTGAGCTGCGGGAGATCTTCAGCCCGTTCCTGCAGGTACCGGTGGACCGGCTGATGGCAGTCGGCAACTCCAGCCTGGAGCTGATGCACGACTGTCTCGTGCACGCCTTCCTCGGCACCACGCTGCCCGGGGCCGCCCGCCGCTGGGCCGACGAGGAGCGCGTGAAGTTCCTGTGCCCCGTGCCCGGTTACGACCGCCACTTCGGGGTGTGCGAGCGCTTCGGCATCGAGATGATCCCGGTCCCGCTCACCGACGACGGGCCGGACATGACGGTCGTGGCGGACCTGGTGCGCTCCGACCCGGAGATCAAGGGCATCTGGTGCGTGCCCAAGTACGGCAACCCTGACGGCAGCTGCTACAGCGACGAGACCGTCCGTCGGCTCGCCGCGATGCCCACCGCGGCCGAGGACTTCCGCATCTTCTGGGACAACGCCTACGCGGTGCACCACCTCACCGACGAGGAGATCGAGGTCGCCGACATCCTCGCGGCGTGTGCCGACGCCGGGCACCCGGACCGTGCGTTCGTGTTCGGTTCCACCTCGAAGATCACCCTGGCCGGCTCCGGTGTCGCGTTCTTCGGTTCGTCGGCGGCCAACGTCGCCTGGCTGCGCCACTACTCCGGCAAGCGCTCCATCGGGCCCGACAAGCTGAACCAGCTCCGTCACGCCCTGTTCCTGCGCGACGCGGAGGGCGTCCGGCGGCACATGCGCCGGCACCGGGAGATCCTGCGGCCGAAGTTCGACGTGGTGGACCGCGTCTTCGCCGAGGAACTCGACGGCACCGGCCTCGCGACGTGGACGCGGCCGAAGGGCGGGTACTTCATCGCGCTGAGCGTCCTGGAGGGCTGTGCTCGTGAGGTGGTGCGGCTGGCGGCCGAGGCCGGCATCGCACTCACCCCGGCGGGTGCCACCCATCCCTGGCCCGAGGACCCACAGGACAGCGTGATCCGGATCGGCCCCACATACCCCGGACTGGACGAGCTTCGGCACATCGCCCATGGGGTGACCGTGTGCGTACGCGTGGCGGGTTACGAAAAGCTGGCCGCGTAACAAACCCGAGCACCCAACAAAATCCGGGCAGTAAAAGAAACAAGGCCGGGCGAATGCCCGGCCTTGTTTCTTTTATCCGTGTCCGATTTGTGGTCTGGCGGCTTTACGTCAGTCGCGGTTGCGATCATCTGGCGCCGTGACAGCGGCAACTCCCCTCGTTCAGAATTCAGTTGTGCAGAAAAACTCCACTGATCTCGGCTGGGGGTAACCGCCCATGACTGTCGACACATTCACGCCGTACAACGTCAAAACAATCCAGAAAGCCCCGCAGTGGGCGCGAATACCCGAGGACCTGCGAGAGGCCACACGGGTCGTCTCGCAGGTACTTCCGTTCCGCACCAACTCCTATGTACTTGAAGAGCTGATCGACTGGAACAACATCCCGGACGACCCGATCTTCCGTCTGAACTTCCCGCATCGCACAATGCTGGAGGAGAACGACTACGCGGCCGTCCGTGACGCCGTCGCGGACGGCGACCGGACCGGAACGCACCTGCTCGTCCGCAAGATCCGCGAGCGGATGAACCCGCACCCGGCCGGACAGCAGACCCACAACGTCCCGGAAGTCGACGGGGCGGAAGTCCCCGGAATCCAGCACAAGTACACCGAGACGGTGCTGTTCTTCCCGAAGCAGGGGCAGACCTGCCACGCCTACTGCACGTTCTGCTTCCGCTGGCCGCAGTTCGTCGGCGATGACGAACTCGCCTTCGCCGCCAAGGACGCCGAGGGCCTGACCTCCTACCTCGCCCAGCACACCGAGGTCACCGATGTCCTGATCACCGGCGGAGACCCGATGATCATGCGCACCAACACGCTGGCGCGGTACATCGAACCGCTGCTGGGACCCGGCTTCGAGCACATCCGGAACATCCGCATCGGCACCAAGTCGCTCGCCTACTGGCCGCAGCGGTTCGTCACCGACCGGGACGCCGATGAACTGCTGCGCCTGTTCGACCGCGTGATCGCCGCCGGCAAGCACCTGGCGGTCATGGGCCACTACAACCATCCCGCCGAGATCCGTCCCGAGATCGCCCAGACCGCGCTCAAGCGGATCCTCGCCACGGGCGCGAACGTGCGGATGCAGTCCCCGGTGCTGCGGCACATCAACGACGACCCCGCCGCCTGGTCCGAGCTGTGGACCACCGGGGTGCGCCTCGGCGCGATCCCGTACTACATGTTCGTCGAGCGCGACACCGGAGCCCGTCACTACTTCGAGATCCCGCTGGTGCGCGCGTACGAGATCTTCCGCGACGCCTACCGGTCCGTCTCCGGGCTCGCGCGCACCGTCCGCGGCCCGTCGATGAGCGCCCACGCCGGTAAGGTCCTGATCGACGGTACTCCCACCATCAACGGTGAGAAGGTCTTCGCCCTGCAGTTCCTCCAGGGCCGCGACGACGACTGGGTACGGCGCCCCTTCTACGCCGCGTACGACCCGACGGCGACCTGGTTCGACCAGCTCACTCCCGCCTTCGGGGAGAAGAAGTTCTTCTTCGCCGACCACCTGGCGATCCCGCAGGGCGCGGAGCTGCCGGCGGTGGTCTCATGACCCGCGACACGCCCTGCTACGAAGTGCTGGCGCTCCGGTTCGGCACGCACAGCGGCCGGCTGGCGCGGGAGAACTTCCTGTTCGCCGACGATCCGTGCGCCACCGACACCCCGGCACCCTTCGACTTCTACACCTGGATCATCCGCGACGACGAGCGGGTGATCGCTGTGGACACCGGTTTCGCCGCCGGCACCGGCATCCTCCGCGGCCGTACGCAACTGCACCATCCCGTCGAGGCGCTCTCCGACCTCGGCATCAGCCCCCGGCAGGTGTCGGACCTCGTCGTCACGCACATGCACTGGGACCACACCGGGTACCTCGATGCCTTCCCCGCGGCCCGCGTCCATCTGCAGGAAGACGAACTGGCCTTCTGCACCGGCCGGGCCATGCGGCACGGCGCACCGAGGCGGCCCTTCGAGGCCGATGACGTGACCACCGCCGTGCGGCTGCTCTTCGACGAACGGCTGCGGCTGCATCGCGGCCCGGTGGAGATCGCCCCCGGCGTCGAGGCCCATCCGGCTCCCGGCCACACACCTGGCCTTCAGGTGGTGCGGGTCCACACCGAGCGCGGCTGGCTGGTCCTGGCCAGCGACTCCAGCCACCTGTGGGCGAACATCCGCCGCCGCTCCCCGTTCCCCATCCTCGACCACCTGGCCTCCATGGTGGACACCTACGAGACCGTGGAAGCCCTGGCCGATGGGCCCGACCACATCATCCCGGGCCACGATCCGCAGGTTGCCGCCCGGTTCCCCGCTCTGGCGGACGCCCCGAGGTGGGTGTCCCTGCACCGGCAGCCGGTGCGGGCCTACAGCGAGCCGGGCACGGAACCCGTGGGGGTGGGGCGATGAACACCGCACGGGTGACGATCGCCGGAACGGGCCCGC
This sequence comes from Streptomyces sp. IMTB 2501, assembly GCF_001953885.1. GTDB lineage: Bacteria > Actinomycetota > Actinomycetes > Streptomycetales > Streptomycetaceae > Streptomyces. The sequence continues at coordinate 46,478 of NZ_MQUS01000042.1, forward strand.
GGGGGCTCGGGGTGCTGCAGCGCATCGCCGACCGGGCCCGCCGGCTGCCGGACGGAACCCAGCTGGAGATCCATCTGGTGGATCCGAGCGAGACCGGGCAGGGCGCGCACCCCGCGCGGCAGCCCGACTATCTGCTGACCAACACGCTGGCCAGCCAGCTGAGCATGTTCAGCGACGGACAGGGCCCGTCGTTCACCGAGTGGGCGGAGCAGGCCGGGTACCGCCGGTTCGGCTCCGGCTACTGCCGCACCGGCGGCGAGGGCGGTGAGCCCATCGGCGAACTGGACTACCTGCCGCGCAGCATGCTCGGCGCGTACCTGTCCTTCGTCTTCGACCGCACGGCGCAGACCCTGCCCCCCTCGATACGGCTGGTGCACCACCGCTCTCGGGTCATCGACATGGAGGAGGTGGCCGCGGGCGGGATGCTGGTCCGCACCGAGGACGGGTTCAGGATCCCGAGCGACTTCGTGTTCCTCACCACGGGACACTGCCGGCGGATCGCGAGCGACGACGACGTACGGTTCGAGAGCTTCGTCAGCGACCACCGGGACCGCAACGACCGTCTCTGCTACGCCGCCGACCCGTACCCGATCGATCGCCTGCAGCGCATCGCCCCCGGCAGCGTGGTGGCCGTACAGGGTCTGGGGCTGACCGCTCACGACGTGCTCGCGGCACTCACCGTCGGCCGCGGCGGGCGGTTCGAGGGCGACGGCGACGGCATGCGCTATCTGCCCTCGGGACGCGAACCGCGGATCCTGCTGATGTCCCGGCAGTGCCTGCCCGCGGCGGCCCGCGGCATCAATCAGAAGGGTGTCGCCGGCCGTTACGAGCCGCAGTTCTTCACCCCCCAGGCTGTCGCCGCGCTGCGGCAGGAGGCGCAGCGCACCCGCGGGACACAGCAGCTCGACTTCGACCGCGAGGTGCTGCCGTTACTGCTGCGGGAGATGGGGTACGCCTGGCGCACCACCCTGGAGAAGCGCCCCGTTCCCCCGCAGGAATACACCTTCGGCGACGAGGACCGGGCCGCCGTCGAGGCGATTCTCGATCCCCTGGCCGGGCGCGGCTTCGCCAGCGCGGAGGAGTTCACCGCGTTCTTCACCGCGTTCGTGTCCGAGGACCTTGCCGAGGCGGAGCGCGGCAACCTGACGAGTCCCGTGAAAGCGGCCACCGATGTGATCCGGGACGTGCGGGAGAGCCTGCGCCAGGCGGTCGACTTCGCTGGTCTGACCCCCGCCTCCCACCGGGTGTTCACCCAGCGCTGGGTGCCGCTGATGAACCGGATCTCCTTCGGTCCGCCCCGGCGCCGGAACTACGAACTGCTGTCCCTGATGAGGGCCGGCACGGTCGATCTCGCCGGCGGTCCCGGCTGCCGCGTCGACACCGACGAGGCCACGGCCCGGTTCACCGTAAGCACCGACTTCGCCGGGGGAAGCAGCGTGCGCCACGCCGACGTGCTGGTCGCCGCGCGCCTGGACGTGTTCCACCCGGACACCGACAGCTCTCCCCTGGTCAGCCGTCTCCTGGCCCGCGGCCTCATCCGCCCGTTCGCCAACGGCGACTACGAGCCCGGTGGCCTGGACATCACCCCCAGCGGCCGGGTCGTCGCCAAGACCGGCGACCCACTCGCGGCCGTGTGGGCGCTCGGTTACCCGGTCGAAGGACCCCGCTACTACACCTACTACGTGCCCCGGGCAGGACAGGCCACCCGGTTCGCGGCGGAGGCCGCCGCCGCCGTGGACGACATGTGGGCCCAGCTCGCCGACCCTCCCGAGGAGGACCGTCATGACGATCAGCAGCGGTAGTCACATCCCCTACCCGGACTTCAAGAAGCGTTACGAACCCGCGGAACCGCAGCCGGTGCACTGGAACTGGCGGGAGACCGCGGACCGGCTCGGCACCGTCGAACACCCGGAACGCGGCACGCTCGCCCTCACCCTTCCGGACGGCAGTTCCGAGATCATGCGTGATGTGGCGGTCGCCTACCAGGTCGTACCCGCGGGGAACAGCACCACCCCGCACGCGCATACCTGGTATCACCTGTTCATCGTTCAATCGGGCTCGGGAACGGTCACCTTCCACGACGGCGGCGACAGCAAGCAGCTGAGTGCCGGTGACATCGTCCTCGTCCCCGCGTGGTCGATGCACCACTTCACCAACCCCGCCGGTGACGATCTGGTGCTCCTGAACGTGATGAACATCCCGCTCCTGGCCGACCTGGGCAACATCGCGACCAGGCAGCCGCAGGAGGCCGGTGCATGACCGCGCAACGCATCGCCGGCGAGACCGCGGACGAGGAGGCACACGGGTCAGCGGCCGGGGAGACGGCCACCGACACCCGCTACGGCCCCTACAAATGGGTCATCCTCGGCACCGCACTGTCGGCGCTGACCACCGGCTCCGTGGTCTACTCGGGCACCAGCGTCCTGACCCCCTTCTGGCTGCACGACTACCACCTGACGGCCGCCACCGCGGGGCTCGCGTCCGCGGCCATGCACGCCGGGCCCATCGCCTCCATGCTGCTGCTCGGCGGCGCCATCGACCGATACGGAGAGCGCTGGGTCGTCTCGCTGACGATGATCGCCATGGGCGTGACCTCGCTCGCCGCCGCCACGCTCCACCCCGACTACCCCCTGCTTCTGCTGTTCATCCTCGCGATGGGTGCCTTCTACGGAAGCATCCTGCCGGGCGGCCAGAAGGCCATCGCCCGCTGGTTCGAGCCGAGCCTGCAGAGCATGGCCACGGGCATACGGCAGGCCGGACTCCCCCTGGGTGCCTCGCTCGCGGGCATCATCCTGCCCCCGCTGGCACTCCACTACGGGTGGAGCTGGGCGATTGCCGTACAGGGCATCGCGGGCATCGCCGGCGGTGTGGTCTTCGCCGCTCTCTACCGGAAGTCGGGAGACCGGGGCCGCACTCAGCGCAGGGCGCCCGTGAACATCCGCCGCCTGGTCGCCGGCCTCGTCGCCGACCGGATCGTGCGCTCCCTGATGACCGGCGGCCTCGTCCTCGTCGCCTTCCAGTACGTCATCTCCACGCAGCTCCTGATCTTTCTCAGCGACCATCTGAAGATCCCCATCGTCGCCGCCGGCCTGATGTACTCCGTGGCCCAGGTGGCCGGGATCGTCGGACGCATCGGCCTGGCCTGGGTCAGCGACCACTTCTGGCCCGGCAAGCGCATGCGGTCGCTGCGCTGGCTGCTGATCGGCTCCGCGGTCCCCGTCGCGGCGCTCGCCGCTCTCGGTCCCCACAGCCCGCACTGGATCGTCTATGCCCTGTGCCTGGTCCTCGGACTACTGAGCGTCGGCTGGTATCCGCTGTACCTCGTGCAGGTCACCGAACTCGCACCCAGGACGGCTGTCGCGTCGACCCTCAGTTTCGCCATCACCCTGAACCAGATCATCGCGTCCGTGGCGCCCCCCGTGTTCGGCTACCTGTGCGGCGCCATCAGCTACCCCGTCAGCTGGCTGCTGATGGGAGTCCTGTTCATCCTGACCGCCGTTCAGCTCAGGCAGGTCAGGACCACCGCCGGCCAGAAGGAGCACACTCATGCTCAAGCGCATTGACCACGTCGGCGTCGTCGTCGACGACCTGTTCCGCGCGAAGAAGTTCCTGGAAAGCCTCGGCCTGACCTTCGAGTTCGAACGGGAGCTGCCCGAGCGGCAGGTGAGGGCCGCCTTCTACCGCTGCGGTGACGGCCGTATCGAACTGATCGAGCCCACCACGCCAGAGGCACGCGCACGCCGTCTCGGCGAGGGCAACCGGGCCCGCATCGAGCACATCGCGGTCGAGGTGAACGAGACCATCACCGGCGCGATGGAAGCCGTGCGTGGCCTCGGCGTCGACTTCACCACGCCGCAGCCCGTCGCCATCGACGGCAACCTGAACATCTTCACGCGGCCGGACACCTGCGAGGGCATCCAGTTCCAACTGGTGCAGCCGGGCGCGGCCCCGTGCGCACAACCCGCTCCGAACTGACCTGGACAACGGACAGACCCCAGGACACCGACCTGGGGCCGTCGCCTCACCCCTGCGGGTTGCAGTCGTAGAGGCTGAAGCTGCCGTCGGTCCGGCGGCCGTAGGCGGTGGGGCGGATGCGGGTGCAGTGGGACTTGACCCAGGTGGTGGCGGGAGTGGTGGGGCGCTGGGTGGTGAGCAGCGCATAGCGCAGCTGGTGGGTGCTGACGAGGCTGCCGAGCTGTGTGGCGGTGGGGAAGGGGGTGCTGCCGGTGAAGCCGCCCATGACGAGGATGGGTTCGGACTTCGCGCGCAGCAGGGGCTCGGCGGTGTAGGCGGCCTGGGTGGCGAGCAGGTACTTCTCCCCGTGGCGGTGCGTGGTGAGGTAGTCGAGCAGGGCGGTGTCGCGGGCGCTGGGCCGGTCGAGCCCTGGCGTGCGCGGAGCGTGGCGGCGATGGACGCCGTCGCGGAACGCGGTGCCGACCGGACCGGTCGTCGGCGAGGTGGCGGCGCCCGCGTAGAGCGGGTTGAGGCTGGAGAGGGCCCAGCCGGCCGGTACGACCAGGGTGGCGGCGATCCCGGTGGCGAGGGCGCCGTGCACCATCCGCGGGGAGGTGCGCGGCCCGCGGGTCCACAGGCCCACCACGCCGCACATCGCGAGCATCACGGCGACCGGCAGCAGCCAGGAGACGAATCGGGTCGGCCAGTCCAGCACCAGGGCCCACGCCACCGTCAGCACGATCGTCGCGGGCAGCGCCATGTGCCGCCGGCCGCCCGCCTTCTGTCCCGTCTTCTGTCCCGACTCGTTCTCGGACTCGTACTCCGATCGGAAGAGCGCGAGTCCGCCGCCGGTCAGCGCGGCGAGCGCCGGGGCGATGACGGCCGTGTAGTAGGCGTGGTTGCCGTTGGACGAGCTGAACACCAGGGTGTGCACGGCCAGCCAGCCGCCCCACAGCAGGAATCCCGTGCGCAGCGGGTCGGTTCGCGGCTGCCCGGTGCGCCAGACGATGCCGAGGACCGCGGCGAGCGCGGCGAGCGGCAGGAACCAGGCGATCTGCGGGCCGACCGTGTGGTTGATCAGCATGTCCCAGCCGGTGTTGCCGGTGGTGCGGCTGGCGCTGGTGCCCGCGACGGCCCCGAACGCGGTGGAATCGCTGCTGAAACGGCTCAGGCCGTTGTAGCCGAAGACCAGGGCGAACGGATTGTTGTTGGAGGTGCCGTCGAGGTACGGGCGGTCGGCGGCCGGTGTCACCCAGGCGATCAGCACCCAGAAGCAGGAGACCGCCAGCGCGGCCGCACCGCTCAGCAGAACGCGCAGTGCCCGCTTCAACGGGGCGCCGGGCGCGACGAGTTGGTACACCGCGCCGAAGACCGGCAGCACCAGCCACGCCTGCAGCATCTTCGTCTGGAAGGCGAGCCCGACCCAGATCCCGCAGGTGATCAGCGGCAGCAGCCGCTCGGTGCGCACCGCCTTCTGCAGCGCTCCCGCGGCCGCCACCAGGAGCAGGGTGAGCGCGGTGTCCGGGATGGTGGCACGGTTGAGGACCACGGTGACCGGGGTGAGGGTGAGCGTCAGCGCGGCGACCAGCGCGGCGAACGGCCCGGCCCAGGCCCGTACGATCCGGTGCAACAGCCAGACGGTGAGCACACCCTCGACGACCTGCGGCAGCGCGGCCGCCCAGGTGTGCGGGCCGAAGATCCAGACGGAGACGGCGTCGGGCCAGAAGGCGCCGGGCAGCTTGTCGATGCTGATCGATCCGGCGACGTCGAGACCACCGAAGAAGAAGGCACTCCAGCTGCCGGCCATCGACCGTATCGCCGCGCTGTAGTAGGGGTGGAGCGCGGCGTGCCCGATGCCCCAGGAGTACAGCACCGTGGCGACGGCCAGCACCGTGGCGAGCGCGGGGCGCTCCCAGCGCGGGGCGTCTTCCGGCATGCCGAAGCGGCGGTTCGCCGCCCGGCGGCCTCGGTGCGCGCCGGTGGGCTGGACGGCGGGGATGGCGGTCATGGCAGTGGTCCTTGGATCAGCAGGTCAGGTGAGGCGGTGGTGCACGGGCGGCGGGTTCACAGGCGGCGGGCCGCCCGGAAGCCGCGGGCGTAGAAGTCGGTGCCGTCCAGCAGCGAGCGGCCCGACAGGTCGCCCAGGGTGGGGCCGTTGGCGGCGGAACGGCTGGAGTAGAAGCGGTGCCGGCCCTGGTCGTCGAGGCCCATGTACATGCCGCAGTGGTCGATGAAGTCCGGCCGGTCCTTGATGATCGCGAAGAAGACCAGATCGCCGGGTTGCAGGGCGCCCAGATCGGTGGGCTGCTCGCCGGTGTCGGGGATCACCAGACGGCCGGGACCGTAGGCGGCGATGGCGAAGGCCCGGCGCGGCAGGCCGGCGCCCCGGGTGTTGGTGTTGTGCACGGGGATACCCATGCGGTAGCCCCACACCAGACGCTGGAAGCCCGAGCAGTCGACGTCGCCGTAGCGGGCCTTCTCCGGCTGCACGCGCGTGCCGTCCGGGAAGGTCCAGTCGATGCCCAGATAGTCGTAGAAGTCGGACTGTTCCGCGTGGTAGGCGAAGTCCAACGGGTTGTTGACCGCGGCATTGCGCGGGCCGAAGTGCGCGGTGCCCGCGTAGCGCACACCGGTGGTGTTGTGCTTGTCGGGCGCCCCGGCGCTGCTGTACTCGAACGCCACCGCGAAGACGTCCGGGCTGGTGTTGCCGAGCGCCTTGCCGAACCAGCCCTTGAACCAGGCGGACTTCTCCATGCCCCGCTGCCACTCGTGCGGCAGCACCCGTACCCAGGCGTCCGTGGTCACCGTGGCCTCGGTGGTCCGCGGCTCGCTGAAGCTGCGGGTGGGCCCGGTGAGCACGGCCGTACGGGTGCCGTCGGTGAAGGTGGCGAGCGTGCCGCCGTCGGCGGCGCGGACCACGGTGCGGTCGGGGGCGGACAGCCGCTCGAAGCTGTGGCCGCCGGTGGGCCGGGCGCTCGGGTTGGTACCCGTGCCGGTGCCGGTGCCTGTGCCGTCGGCGGCCGTGCCGCCGGGGTCGTCGCTGCCGCCGCTGCCGTGCCCGAGATGGTCCCAGGCGTACCCGCCCGCCACCCCGGCGGCCGCCACGCCCGCGATCGCCCCGAGCACGGCACGGCGCGTCGGGCGACTGCGTCTGCCGATGGGTTCGGAGTGCATGGCCGATCCTCCTGGAAGTGCGAGGTGAGAGGGCGGTGGACAGGTCAGCCGGTGGGCAGGACGCCGATCAGCAGACCGGAGACCAGCACCACGTACGTGGCCAGCGTCACCGCCGTGGTCGAGATGAGTGTGGCCGCCATCGGCTGGCGGACCATCTGGTAGGAGACCAGGCCGGGGACGATGAAGCCAAGGGTCTGTGACGTGTACAGCAACGGAAACTCGTGGCTGAGGGCGAGCATCACGGTGGTCTGCATCAGCACCGCGCACAGCACCACGGCGGCGAACAGCCGCTTGCCGTAGAGAATCACCGTGCGCTGCACCAGCTTCGTCGCGAAGTACGTGAGTGCCGCTACGGCGACCATCAGCCCGGCCATCTGCACGTCGGTGACGAGCGTGAGGGCGATCCAGCCCGGGGTGATCATCCCCCCGGGGGAGAGGTTGGTGGTCAGATAGCAGACGAGCGAGAAGACCAGCCCGAGGGCGATCCCGAGCGCGGCGGTCTGTGCGGTGAGGTTGGCGGGGATCACGGGTTCCTCATGGACTGGTGCGGGTCGTAGGACTGGTGCGGGGCGCCTTCGGAGCTTCTGCCATCGGGCCGGTTCTGGCGGGCGGCGAAGCGTCGGGCGAGTTCGCGCTGCTCCGGGATGTGGAAGCCGTACGCCGGTGTCTCCAGCGGTGCCACCCAGCTGTACGGCTCGGGCTCGGGCGGCCGGGCCAGCGCGATCTGCGGCCGGGGCACCGCGATCTGCATCGTCTCCTGGTCCAGGCCGTCGCCGTCGGGAACGGCGTCGAGCGGGTCCTCGGATTCGTCCAGCGGCAGCTCGGCGAGGCATTCCAGGAACAGTTCGCCCTGGCCGTGGATGTTGCCGATCGCCACCAGCGAGGAGGCCGGGCCGAGCTCCGCGAGGATCGCCGCGGTCAGCTCCTCGGGGTCCCGGCGGTCGCCGCCCAGATCCACCACCCGTCCGGTGAAGCCGGCCGGAATCGCGTCGCGGGCGCTCTTGGTCGGGTGCCCGATCAGGAACACCGTCTCGGCGGCGAGGTCGGGGACGATCGTGCCCATCTGGCCGTTGCGCTCCACCCGGTCCGGGCGGCAGTTGATGACCACGTTGAGCGGCCGTCTGATCGCGCCCAGATCCTCCAGCTGCTTGACGTTCATCAGCGTCGACTCGGGATCGTTGGCCGCGAAGACGTTGGCGAACCGCAGCCGCTTGCCGTCGGGGGTGACGTAGCGCTCCACCGACAGCACGCCCGGGTCGGGCGGCGCGTCCCACATGCCCTGCATCGCGGTCTGCCGCTCCACGCCGAGCAGTTCGGCGACGGTGAGCGCGATCGCCACGTTCTCCTTGAAGGTGAACCAGCTGAAGCCGCGCAGCTCCTCGTCGGTGACCGTCTCGGGGTCGGCGTAGACCAGCTTGCAGTTACGGGCGTCGGCCTCCTCCTGGAGGATGTGGAAGCGGTCCTTCTCCGCCGTCACGCAGACCCCGCCCACTGGCATCGAGCGGGAGAGCGAGCGGGCGACGTCGTCCAGCGTCGGCCCCATCTCCTCCAGATGGTCCTCGCGGACATTGCACAGCACGCCGATCGTGGAGCGGATCAGCTTCTCCTGGTTGATCTCCTGCAGCGCGGGCATCACCGCCATGCACTCGATCACCAGCGCGTCCGGCCGGTAGGTCGCCGCCCGCCGCACGATGCCGATCTGCTCGACGATGTTGGACAGCCCGAACTTGCGGTACACCGGCTCCTCGGTGGCGTCCGGGTGGATGAACCGGGCCGCGGTGCCGGTGGTCTTGGCCACCGTGACGAGGCCGCCGCCGCGCAGGGCGCCCGCGCACAGCCGGGTGATCGAACTCTTGCCGCGGATGCCGTTGACCAGCACCCGCGTCGGTATCTGCTCCAGCGAGGCGAAGTGCCGCTGCTGCTCCACGAATCCGGCGATCCACAGCGCGGCGCAGGACAGCAGGACTATGACATAGAGGAAGAGCACGCCGATTCCGTCCTTCTACCGCTGGAGGGTGGTCTCACGCAGGGGCCGGGAGAGCCCGGCGGCGTGGCCGGATCTGGCCGCCCGGTCGCGGTCCGCCAGCGCCTGACGCATCAGCTCCAGGCCGCGGGTGACGGAGCCGACCTCGTCGTGGTTGACCGGGTGCAGCACGGTGCGGCGGTCCCCGCCGGCGAGCCGCTCGACGAGCACGGCGACCGCGCGCAGCGGCCGGATCACCACGACATGCAGCCAGCCCAGGCAGGCCGCGCCCAGGGTGAGGCCCAGGATCCCGGCGAGCATGGTGCGCTGCTCGGCCTGCACCGCGGGGATCTGGAGCGCCGCAGCGGGCTCCGTGGTCACCACGTGCCAGCCGAGGCGGGCCGTCGGGCCGCTCTGCGCCAGCGGCGCCGCGGCGTCGACCGACGGGCCGGAGGACGTGGGGAGCACCGCCGAGGTCGCGGTGCCCGCGGTACCCGGGGCGCCCTGGGTGGCGCGGGCGAGACGGGTCAGGCCGGGGTCGGGCAGCGACTGGAAGGCGCGGTAGCCCACGCTCGCCGCCAGCACCTTGTCGTCGCCGTCCGTCACCCAGACGCTGCCCAGCTTCGGCCTGGGCAGAACGGAGTTGAGCGCCTTCACGTCGATCTCGCCGAACAGGACCACCCCGGCCGCCGGGGCCTTGCCCTTGACGGCCCGGACCTGCGAGTAGGCGGCGATCGCCGGGATCCGGCCCGAGGTGTTGACGGTGGTGATCCCGCTGCCGCCGGGCACGTGGACGAGGGTGCGCAGCGGTGTGTTGCCCACCCTCAGCGTGATACCGCCGGAGCGGTCCAGGAGATACAGCGAGCGGTACTGCTTGTGGTCGGCGAGGGTGTGCCGCAGGACCTCGGTCTGGGCGGCCCGGGTCCTGCCCGGCAGACCCGCGGCCACGTCGCTCAGGTCGGTGTACGACTGGTCGAGGGACTGCCGGATCCGGTTCGTCGCGATCTCGGTGCGCGCCTGCTGGTTGGCGAGGACCGGAGCCGGAACCGCGGTCGCGGTGTCCGCCCGGTTCAGCAGGAAGATCATCGGCATCGCCCAGCAGGCCACCACCACCACGCCGGCCACGGCCAGCGCCCGATAGCCCGGTCCGCGCCGGGCCGGGAGCTCCTCGGGGCCGCTCTCGCCGAGCAGTTGCCGCCGCAGTGACTCCAGTGCCCGCCCGATCCGGGCCAGTTCCCCGAAGCCATGCACCGGCACCGGCCGGGACAGCTCCTCCCACGCGGCCGGCCCGTCCTCGGTCGCGCCCCGGGCCAGGCGGCCGGCGGACAGATACAGCCGCAGCAGTGGCCGCTGCACGCAGAAGTGCAGCGCCAGCCCGAGCAGCAGCGCGAGCCCGGCCAGCGCCCCTGCGGCCTCCAGCGCGAAGCGCGAGTAGTCGGCGGCGGAGGTCGTGGCGGGCACCGCGCGGGAGGTGAGCACCACCAGACCGAGGTTGTCGGTGTCGCCCGGACCGGTCGCCGAGGCGACCTGGGACCAGCCGGCCACGGTGCGCCGGCTGCCCGTGGTGGCGCCCAGCAGGCTTCCCGAGGCGTCGGTGTCACGTCCCGACCCGTTCGCCGCGTGGGCCGCCGCCGCGGGCAGACCGCTGTCGGCGGCGGCCGGCGACGCCGTGCCACGGACCGTGGTGGCGAGCGCCGTGCCGTTCGCGTCCAGCACTTCGGCGGTGCGTCCGTCGCCGAACGTCGTGAGGGTGGGGAGCGCCTCGGAGACCACCAGCAGCCACTGCCGCTCGGTCCGGCTCGTGGCCTGGTTCTGGTCCTGGTTGGCGTCCTCCTGCTGCGCGGGCAGCGTGACCCTGGCGAAGTACAGCAGCTGCCGCGTGCCGCCCGAAGTCACCAGCCGGGGCGGGATCGTGCCGTGCCCGGACGCCGTTCTGGGGACGTCCACCCCGGACAGCGGCACCGTCTTGCCGCCGGCCGCCAGCAGTTTGCCGGTGCGCGGGTCGAGCAGCGCACTGCCGAGGACCGCCTTCCTGGCGGAGGTCAGCGCCTTGAGCGCGGTCGCGGGAGTCGATGCGCCGGTCGCCGGGTACGCGTTGGCCGTCCTGCGTACCGTCTTCGCCTCGACGTCGATCGTGGTGCGCACCGACAGCGCCGTGTCCGCGGCGATCTGCTGCTCGCCGTTGAGTACGGCTTGCGGTATTCGCTCGGCCTGGATGCCGTCGAGGCCGATCACGGTCAGGGTGGCGACCACCAGCAGGAGTACGACGAGGGCGGCGATCGGCGGGCGCACCCCGCCAAGCATCGGCATATCGGCGCGGCGGCGGATGCGGTGTCGCCGCGGCGCCCGGGGTGCGGAGGGCAGGGCAGCGGATCCTTTCTCAACTGGCGTCGAGCGCCACAATGTTCGACAGAGCGAACACTCTAGCCTCATACGATCACATAACCATCACACTTTCGTCCCTGTGTCGTACGTGCGCAAGGTATACCGGGCGACGGCCGACGCATGCGGGTCCGCCCCCGGAACGCCGAAGGGCGGACCCGTGAACAGGACCCGCCCTTCGTATGTCCGGTCACAGTCCGGTCAACCGTCCGGTCAGCGGACGAAAGAGATCTCCGGGTACTTCCTGTCGGGCCCGTCGAGCAGGGAGCTGTGCCGCTTGCGCAGCTCCTGGTCGAAGAAGGCGGCGAGGTACTCGCGCTGGATCTGGACCGCCCGGTCCGGGTCGATCGTGCCGAACATCTGCTGGAGCTGATCCTGGGAGAGCCCGAGCAGGCCCGCCTCCTGCGGCACCATCCACTCGTTGTCGCTGAACGACAGGTGCGCCGCGCCGTGGAGCTGGATGTCGACCCGGTAGCCCTTCAGATGCGACCACAGCGTGCGCCACGACCCGTCGTTGTTGCGGTTGTGGGTGCCGGAGCTGAAGAGCATGAAGGGGCGGTCCAGGTCCTTGCTCGGTGCCGAGCCGAAGAACTGGCCGTCCAGGTCGGCACCGGCG
>NZ_MQUS01000017.1 GCF_001953885.1 Streptomyces sp. IMTB 2501
AGGAGTCCGCACGGTCCGACACCGGCTTCGTCGACCCGAACAACTTCTCCGCCTCCGGCGCGTGGTAATACGCCGACAGCCCCTGGAACTGGGAATGCACATCCGCACCCGTGGAACGGATCTGACCGGCATCCTTCTTCAGCGCACCGTAATCCTTCTCCAACTGCTCCAGATCACCGGTGAACTGCAGAATCTCCTCCGGCTTGATCACGCTCTGACCATCCCCCCGGTTCCTGTCCGCCTCTTGAGCGGACCCCCTCCACGCCCACGTCAACGTCTCATCATATAAATGAGGTCTCGGGCGAAGGTGCGACGCCCACGCGTGTCGGGTCGCCGAAGCTTGCAGGCGGGCCGGTGTCGGGCTGTTCGCCGAGCAGGATTCCGCCGAGGATGGCTCCCGCGACGCTAGTCTCCGAGGAACCACCCCCGCATCTGTACGGCGAGACGCCGAAGGCCGACAGCGTGCGCACCCTGCCACTGAGCCTGGAGTCCGGCGACAACCTGGTCAACTTCCGTACGAAGCAAGAACAGAAGCGCCAGGAGTGGAAGGACGCCTACGACGAGACCGGCCGCGTGTGGACGCACGAGAACGGTGAGGCGCTCCATCCCGACTGGATATCACGACGCTTCTCCCGTCTCGTGGAGCTGTCCGGGCTACCGCCAGTCCGCCTCCACGACCTGCGCCACCTCGCTGCCACCCTGTCCCTGCTCGCCGGGACCGACATCAAGGTGGTCCAGGAGAAGCTGGGGCACTCCTCACGCCAGATCACCTCCGACACGTACACCAGCGTGCTGCCCGAGATGATGCGGGCCGAAGCCGAGTCCGTGATGGCCGTCGTCCCCCGCGAAATCCCCTTCACCGTAAGCACCCCCATGGAGATCCCCGCGGAAGCCTGGCAAGGCGACGTTGCCGTCTTCTTCGCCCACGGCGCGCGGCAGTCGGCCGATACCTGGGCCGTCGGAGCGCAGCCTCATCCAGATGCCGATCTCCTCGGCATGATCACTATGGCTGGCCGGGGCCAGGACGATGCCGCCAACGCGGCTGTGAAGTGGGTACGCGACCACTGCGCCGCGAACGATCTGGAGCTGGTCCGGGTCGAGAACTTCAACGACCGCTACCCGGAGGAGCAGCGGACCTCGTTCTCACTCACCCGCTTCACGATCGCCCGATCCAAGTCGCCAGCCCTGGACGCCTGGTCGCTACCGACCGGCTTGCCGCCCGCAGCGATCCGGACCGCCCGCCGGGGGCCAAGCAGGCGACGAAAGACGCGTGAGAGCACTTCGGTCCACTGAACGGTCCCCGCGTCCACTACGCGTCCACTGGATCTTGATCTGAACGAGTGAAGGAGAGCCACCACGCTCGGCGTGGCGGCCCTCCTTCCACGTTGCCACAGGTAGAAACGCTTCTGCACCTGCGACGCCTGGTGGGGCGGGTGGGACTCGAACCCACGGCCGACGGATTATGAGTCCGCTGCTCTAACCGGCTGAGCTACCGCCCCATAGCGGCGTGTCGCGTACATGTGTGCGCGCCGTCTGCCGCAGCATAGCCGCTCATACGATCTCCTGCTTCGGATGGTCGGCATCCGCGCTGCTCATGACCTTGAGGACTACGGCGCAGGCACAGCGGTTCCCGCGGGCATGAAAAAGGACCCCCAAGGGGTCCTCGTTCACTGCGCTCCCCCGACTGGACTCGAACCAGTAACCTGCCGGTTAACAGCCGGCTGCTCTGCCAATTGAGCTACGGAGGACCGAAGCTCCCCCGACTGGACTCGAACCAGTAACCTGCCGGTTAACAGCCGGCTGCTCTGCCAATTGAGCTACGGAGGATCGCCTCGATTGCATCGAACGTACCTACCTGGGTATTCGCCAGGGGGCGGGCGCTCGCTGCGACACATACATTAGCGCAAGCAGGGGGGTGCTCCGCCAATCGGTACCCACGGCGCCCACGCCGCACCGCAGACCAAGGCAAGGGAAGGGTGGCAGCCATGCGCTACCGGCTCACGTTCGTCGCCGGACTGGCCCTCGGTTACGTGCTCGGCACGAGGGCCGGACGCGAGCGCTACGAGCAGATGAAGAAGGCCGCCCGGCGGATCGCGCAGAACCCGGCCGTCCGCAACACGGCCGAGAGCGCCGCCCAGCAGGGCCGCCAGTACGCAGGCAAGGCCTTCCACACGGTCAGCCACGGGGTCGGAGACCGGGTCCCCGAGACCGTGGCCCAGCGGGTGCGATCCCTGCGGGAGCGAAATCTGAACGGCACCCCTGAGGACGACTGGGGCACCAGCAACACCTAGGGGGCTGTTTCTGCCCAGGGACGCGGGGGCGGCGCGACAAGCCACAACGGCCCCGCACCGGCACGATCGCACAGGCCCCCCACGACGAGTAGGCGCTCGTGGCCGAAGCCGGCGCGGCGATGCGGCAAAATTCTCCGTATGGGGATAGTCGCCGGGCTGGACAGCTCACCGGACTTCACACGCATCGTGGTCTGCGACGCAGACACCGGTGCCGTACTACGGCAGGGGTACGCACCGCACCCGGTCGAGACGCCGGACGGCGCCCGCCCGAGCGACATAGACCCCCAGGCCTGGCTGCTCTCCCTCGGCGAGGCGGCGGGCGGCGGCCTGCTGGAGGGCGTGCAGGCCATCGGCGTGTCGGCCCAGCAGAACGCGCTGATCCCGCTGGACGCCCAGGGCAACACCGTCCGCCCGGCGCTGGTCGGCGGCGACAAGCGGGCGCAGGTCGCGGCGGCGGATCTCGTGGACGCGCTCGGCGGCCGGGAGGCCTGGGCGCAGGCGGTCGGCAGTGTGCCGCAGGCCGCCCAGCTCGTCACCAAGCTGCGCTGGCTCGCCAAGAACGAGCCCGAGAACGCCCGCCGGACGGCCGTACTGCTGCAGGCGCACGACTGGCTGGTCTGGCAGCTGCTCGGGCGGCCGGTGCGCAGGACCACTGATCGCGGGGGTGCCTCCGGAACCGGGTACTGGTCGGCCGCCACCGGTGCCTACCGGCCCGACCTGGTCGAGCTGGCGCTCGGCCATCAGGCGATGCTGCCGGAGGTGATCGGCCCGTCGGACGCGGCCGGTACGACCCCGGAGGGGCTGCTGATCTCCGCGGGCACCGGGGAGACCATGGCGGCCGCGTTCGGGCTCGGGATCGGGCTGGGGGACGCCGTCGTCTCCCTCGGGGCCTCCGGGTCCGTGATGGCCGTCCATCCCGAGGCGCTCGCCGACCAGTCCGGGATGATCACCTCCCTCGCCGACGCCACCGGAATGCACCTGCCGGTCGTCACCACCCTGAACGCCGTACGCACCCTGCGCGGTACCGCCGAACTGCTCGGGCTGCCGGATCTGGAGAGCCTGTCCGAGCTGGCGATGAAGTCCACGCCGGGCGCTCATGGCCTCGTCCTGCTCCCCTATCTGGAGGGTGAGCGGACGCCGAATCTGCCGCACACCGCGGGGACGCTCGCCGGGCTCCGGCGGGAGTCGATGAAGCCCGAGCATCTGGCGCGGGCCGCGTTCGAGGGCATGCTGTGCGGGCTCGGTGACGCGCTGGACGTGCTGCGCGGGCGGGGCGTGGACGTGCGGCGGATCTTCCTGCTGGGCCCGGCCGCCGAGCTGCCGGCCGTGCAGGCCGCGGCGCCCTCGCTGTTCGGTGCGCAGGTCGTCGTACCGCAGCCCGCGGACTACGCGGCGATCGGTGCGGCCCGGCAGGCGGCCTGGGCGCTGGGGGTGAAGCAGGGCACGCTCGATCCGCGTACCCCGCCGGCCTGGCAGGGAGCCGCGGCTCAGGTGCTGGAGCCGGGCGACGAGCTGGCCGTGGGTCAGGCGGTGCGGCAGCAGTTCGCGGCGGTGCGGGAGCAGACCCATCCGGGAGCGTTCCGCGTGTGACCCGCAGCCACTGGGGCCGTGGGCGCCGGGCCGTCGGGTTAATTCAGTTGAGGTAACGCGGGTGGAGTGTCCGACGATAGGGGCCAAGGGCACACCGACCAGCCCCTGTCGCCGAACCCGAGAGACGTAGCGTGCTCATACGACTTCTGCGTAGCTATCTCAGTCCCTACAAGAAACCCATAGCCTTGCTGGTGCTGCTGCAGTTTCTGCAGACCTGCGCCACCCTCTACCTGCCCACCCTGAACGCGCACATCATCGACAACGGTGTCGTGAAGGGTGACACGGGTTACATCCTGTCCTTCGGCGCCCTGATGATCGGCATCTCGCTGGCGCAGGTCGTGTGCAACATCGGCGCCGTGTACTACGGCGCGCGGACCGCCTCCGCGCTCGGCCGGGACCTGCGCGCAGCCGTCTTCGACCGGGTGCAGTCCTTCTCCTCGCGTGAGGTGGGTCACTTCGGGGCGCCCTCACTCATCACGCGTACGACGAACGACGTACAGCAGGTCCAGATGCTGGCCCTGATGACGTTCACGCTGATGGTGTCGGCGCCCATCATGTGCGTGGGCGGCATCGTGATGGCGCTCGGCCTGGACGTGCCGCTGTCCGGGGTGCTGGTCGCGGTGGTGCCGGTGCTCGGCATCTCCGTGACGCTGATCGTGCGGCAGCTGCGGCCGCTGTTCCGGTCGATGCAGGTGCGCCTCGACACCGTGAACCGGGTGCTGCGCGAGCAGATCAGCGGCAACCGGGTGATCCGCGCCTTCGTCCGCGACGAGTACGAGCAGGGCCGGTTCGGGAAGGCCAACGCCGATCTGACCGAGATGCAGCTGGCCACCGGCCGGATGCTCGCGCTGATGTTCCCGATCGTCATGACGGTGGTGAACCTGTCGTCGATCGCGGTGGTGTGGTTCGGCGCGCACCGCATCGACAGCGGCGGGATGGCGATCGGCGACCTGACCGCGTTCCTCGCCTATCTGATGCAGATCGTCATGTCCGTGATGATGGCCACCTTCATGTTCATGATGGTGCCGCGCGCGGAGGTGTGTGCCGAGCGCATCGAGGAGGTCCTCGGGACCGATTCCAGCGTGGTGCCGCCGGCGGCGCCGGTCGTCGAGCTGCGCCGGCACGGTCATCTGGAGATCCGGGGCGCCGGCTTCCGCTACCCGGGTGCCGAGGAGCCGGTGCTGAAGGCCGTCGACCTGGTGGCCCGGCCGGGTGAGACGACCGCCGTGATCGGCTCCACCGGCAGCGGCAAGTCGACGCTGCTCGGGCTGGTCCCGCGGCTGTTCGACGCCACCGAGGGCGAGGTCCTCGTCGACGGCGTGGACGTCCAGGACGTCGACCCGAAGCTGCTGGCGAAGACGGTCGGGCTGGTGCCGCAGAAGCCGTATCTCTTCGCGGGCACCGTCGCCACCAACCTGCGCTACGGCAACCCGGACGCCACCGACGAGGAGCTGTGGCACGCGCTGGAGGTGGCGCAGGCCAAGGACTTCGTGAGCAGGCTGGAGGGCGGCCTGGACGCGCCGATCGCGCAGGGCGGTACGAACGTCTCCGGCGGCCAGCGCCAGCGCCTGGCCATCGCCCGCACCCTGGTGCAGCGCCCGGAGATCTACCTGTTCGACGACTCCTTCTCCGCGCTCGACTACGCCACCGACGCGGCGCTGCGCGCGGCGCTCGGCCGGGAGACCGCCGAGGCGACCGTCGTCATCGTCGCCCAGCGCGTGGCGACGATCCGGGAGGCCGACCGGATCATCGTGCTGGACGAGGGCCGGGTCGTCGGCTCCGGCCGGCACCGGGAGCTGATGGCGGACAACGAGACCTACCGGGAGATCGTGCTCTCCCAGCTGACGGAAGCGGAGGCTGCCTGATGGCCGGGCCCATGGGACGCATGATGGCCGGGGGCGGCCCCGACCAGCGCTCGATGGACTTCAAGGGGTCGGGCAAACGGCTCGTCGCCCAGTTCAGACCCGAACGGCTCACGATCTACGGCCTGTTGCTCTGTGTGGTCGTCAGCGTGACCCTGAGCGTGATCGGCCCGAAGATCCTCGGCAAGGCCACCGACCTGGTCTTCGCCGGGATCATCGGCCGGCAGATGCCGGCCGGGGCCACCAAGCAGCAGGTCCTCGACCAGATGCGGGCCCATGGCCGGGGCTCCGTCGCGGACATGCTGCAGAGCACCGACTTCACGCCCGGCAAGGGCATCGACTTCGGTGCCGTCGGGAACGTCCTGCTGCTCGCGCTCTGTACGTTCCTGGTCGCCGGCCTGCTGATGGCGGTGGCCACCAGGCTGGTCAACCGGGCCGTGAACCGCACGATGTTCCGGATGCGCGGGTCCGTGCAGGCGAAGCTGTCGCGGCTGCCGCTGTCGTACTTCGACAAGCGCCAGCGCGGCGAGGTGCTCTCCCGCGCGACCAACGACATCGACAACATCGGGCAGACGCTCCAGCAGTCGATGGGCCAGCTGATCAACTCGCTGCTGACCATCATCGGTGTGCTCGTGATGATGTTCTACGTCTCCTGGATCCTGGCGCTGGTCGCGCTGGTCACCGTGCCGCTGTCGTTCGTCGTGGCCACGCGGGTCGGCAAGCGGTCGCAGCCGCACTTCGTGCAGCAGTGGCGCTCCACCGGCAAGCTGAACGCGCACGTCGAGGAGATGTACACCGGGCACACCCTGGTGAAGGTGTTCGGCCGGCAGGAGGAGTCGGCGAAGCAGTTCGCCGAGCAGAACGAGGCGCTCTACGAGGCCGGGTTCAAGGCGCAGTTCAACAGCGGTGTCATGCAGCCGCTGATGATGTTCGTGTCGAACCTCAACTACGTCCTGGTCGCGGTCGTCGGCGGTCTGCGCGTCGCCTCCGGTTCGCTCTCCATCGGTGACGTGCAGGCCTTCATCCAGTACTCGCGGCAGTTCTCGATGCCGCTGACGCAGGTCGCGTCGATGGCGAACCTGGTGCAGTCCGGTGTCGCCTCGGCCGAGCGGATCTTCGAACTCCTGGACGCGGAGGAGCAGGAGGCGGATCCGGTGCCGGGCGAGCGGCCGGCCGAGCTGCGCGGGCGGGTGGGCCTGGAGCGTGTGTCCTTCCGGTACGACCCCGAGAAGCCGCTGATCGAGGACCTCTCGCTCACGGTGGAGCCCGGCCACACGGTGGCGATCGTCGGCCCGACCGGCGCGGGCAAGACCACGCTGGTCAACCTGCTGATGCGGTTCTACGACGTGTCGGGCGGCCGGATCACCCTCGACGGCGTGGACGTCCGCAGGATGTCCCGGGACGAACTCCGGTCCGGGATCGGCATGGTGCTGCAGGACACCTGGCTGTTCGGCGGCACGATCGCGGAGAACATCGCGTACGGGGCGTCGCGGGAGGTGACCCGGGGCGAGATCGAGGAGGCCGCGCGCGCGGCCCACGCGGACCGGTTCATCCGCACCCTGCCCGACGGGTACGACACCGTGATCGACGACGAGGGCACGGGAGTCAGCGCGGGTGAGAAGCAGCTCATCACCATCGCGCGGGCGTTCCTGTCCGACCCGACGATCCTGGTGCTGGACGAGGCGACGAGTTCGGTCGACACCCGCACCGAGGTGCTGATCCAGAAGGCGATGGCCAAGCTGGCGGCGGGACGGACGTCGTTCGTGATCGCGCACCGGCTGTCGACGATCCGGGACGCGGACACGATTCTCGTGATGGAGAACGGATCGATCGTGGAACAGGGCGCGCACGCGGAGCTGTTGGCCGCGGACGGTGCGTACGCGCGGCTCTACAAGGCCCAGTTCGCGCAGGCTGTGGCCGAGGTGGACTAGGCGCATGGGGGCCGCCGGCGGGCGGCCCCCTTCTCCTCAGTCCAGGTAGCCCCTCAGCTGGTCCGCGAAGGCGTGGTCACGGAGCTTGTTGAGGGTCTTCGACTCGATCTGGCGTATCCGTTCCCGGGTCACGCCGAAGAGACGGCCTATCTCCTCCAGGGTGCGGGGGCGGCCGTCGATGAGGCCGTAGCGAAGCTGGACGACCTTGCGTTCCCGTTCACCCAGCGTGGACAGGACGGCCTCCAGGTGCTCCCGGAGCAGGAGGAACGCGGCGGACTCGACGGGGCTCGCCGCGTCGCCGTCCTCGATCAGGTCGCCGAGGGCCACGTCGTCCTCCTCGCCGACCGGGGCGTGCAGCGAGACGGGTTCCTGGGCCAGCCGCAGCACCTCCGAGACCCGCTCGGGCGCCAGGTCGAGGTGGTCGGCGACCTCGTCGGGCGTCGGCTCGTACCCCCGCTCCTGGAGCATGCGCCGCTGCACCCGTACGACCCGGTTGATCAGCTCGACCACATGGACCGGGACGCGGATGGTGCGGGCCTGGTCGGCCAGGGCCCGGGACATGGCCTGGCGGATCCACCAGGTGGCGTACGTCGAGAACTTGTAGCCGCGGGCGTAGTCGAACTTCTCGACCGCCCGGATCAGCCCGAGGTTGCCCTCCTGGACCAGGTCGAGCATGGTGAGGCCGCGGCCGACGTACCGTTTGGCGACGGACACGACGAGCCGCAGATTGGCCTCGATGAGCCGCCGCTTGGCCATCCGCCCCATGACGACGAGCCGGTCCAGATCGAGCGCCAACTGGCTGTCCAGGTCCGGGGTGTTGATCAGCTTCTCCTCTGCGAACAGGCCGGCCTCGACCCGGCGGGCGAGTTCGACCTCCTCGGCGGCCGTGAGCAGCGGGATACGGCCGATCTCGCGCAGGTACTGGCGGAACAGGTCGGCGGAGGGGCCGCCGGTGTCGGCCCGGGCCGGGACCGGTGTCTCGACGGGCTCGGCGGCCTCCAGTGGTTCGTCGGCTTCCTCGGGCTCGTCCGTGAGTGCTTCCGCGGGCGGTTCCGCCGGCTCGGCGGGCACCGTCTCCGGGTGTCGGGCGGCGGGGCCCTGCGGGGGCACGGCCACGAGGACTTCCGTCTCCGCGTCCGGCTCGTCCGCGGTGGCGCCGGCGGCGCTGGTGGCACCGGCGGCGCTGTCGGTCTGGGTGAGGGTCTGGGTCTGCACGGGGGCGACCTCCAGGATGATCACTGCTGAAGGTGTGCGGCAGCGGTTTCGGGAGTGGAGAGTCGACGGCCTGCGCTCCGCGGACTCGGGCACCGCACCCAGTGTGGAGTACGACACATCCCCGCCACGAGGGGCTTGCGGTGACTTTTTGCATCCGATCCGTGACCGGTCGGTTACTCAGTTCGTTGGACTATGCGATTGGCAACTGCGGGCACTGGTCCGCGCCGACTTGGGGCAGGATGAAAGGCATGAGCGAGTTGGAAGAGCTGCGGCGGCGTCTGGAGGCGCTGGAGGCGCGGGTGGACGAGGTCGCGGAACAGCAGGCCGCCACCAGGCACCTCGCTGTGAACTCCGACCGGGACGTGGCCGCGCTTCAGGAACAGCGGCGTGCCGACATGCAGCTCATGCAGGCGCTGCGGCAGACACAGCTTGAGCACACCAAGACGCTGGAGGAGCACGGCAAGCTGCTTGGCGCCCTCGTGTCCGGTCAGGTGGCGATGATGGAGCAGGTCGGATCGCTCACCACGCAAGTCGGAGCGATCATCGACCACCTCGGAATCACCCCGCCCGAGCAGCCCCGAGAAGAGGGCTAGCCTCCTTCACAGCGCCTCCGCGCCCCGCTCCCGCAACGCCTGGTCGTACTGCTGCAGAACCCACATCTCGTTCTGGACGGCGGACAGTTGGGCGGGGTCGCCGCCGGTGGCGAGGCGGGTCAGCTGGGACTGGATGTCGTGGATGCGGCGTTCCACGGCGCGGCGGCGGATCTGGACCAGGACCGTGCCGGCATAGGTCTCGTCCACCGTGCGCCGCAGGATCGGCTCGACGGCCAGTTCGGTGACCATCGCGCGGACGGTGTCGTCGGGCGCGGCCTCGCGGACCCGGACCAGATACTCCTGCGAGTCCGGAACGCCGTACTCGGCACCGCCCGCCTCCGCGACCGCCGTGCGGACGGCGGCGTACGGGGGCGCGGTGAACTCGTCCACTCCGTACGCGTCGAAGGCCGGGGAGACCAGCTCGGGGCGCTGGAGGGCGAGTTTGAGCAGTTCGCGTTCGGCGGCGTAGACGGGGTTGCGCAGGGTCAGGGCCGGGCCGGAGGAGCCTGGGCGGGCGGCCGGCGCCGCCCACTGCTGCTCCGCGCCGCGCGGGCGGTCCTGCGGGGCCTTTCCGCCGCGGTCCCTCGCCCAGCGGGCCAGCTGGGCCACGCGGCGGACCACGAACTGGGTGTCGAGGATGCCGAGCATGCCGGCCAGTTCGACGGCGACCTCGTGCTGGGCGCCGCTGTTCTTGATGCGGGCGACGATCGGCGCGGCCTCGTCCAGGGCGCCCGCCCGGCCCGCCGGGGTGTCCAGGTCGTAGCGGCTCACGATCTGGCGGAGTGCGAACTCGAAGAGCGGGGTGCGGGGTTCGGCCAGGTCCGCCACCGCCTCGTCGCCCTTCGCAAGGCGCAGTTCGCACGGGTCCATGCCGTCCGGCGCGATCGCGATATAGGTCTCGGCGGCGAACTTCTGGTCGTCCTCGAAGGCGCGCAGGGCGGCCTTCTGCCCGGCCGCGTCGCCGTCGAAGGTGAAGATCACGCGGGCCGAGCCGTTGTCCATCAGCAGACGGCGCAGGATCTTGATGTGGTCGCCGCCGAAGGCCGTACCGCAGGTCGCGATGGCCGTCGTCACCCCGGCCAGATGGCAGGCCATGACGTCCGTGTAGCCCTCGACCACCACCGCCCGGCTGGCCTTGGCGATGTCCTTCTTCGCCAGGTCGATGCCGTACAGGACCTGCGACTTCTTGTAGATCGCCGTCTCGGGCGTGTTCAGGTACTTCGGGCCGTTGTCCGCCTCGTACAGCTTGCGGGCGCCGAAGCCGACGACCTCGCCGCCGATGTCCCGGATCGGCCACATCAGGCGGCCGCGGAAGCGGTCGATGGGGCCGCGGCGGCCCTCCTGGGAGAGGCCGGAGAGGAGCAGTTCCTTGTCGGTGAAGCCCTTGCCGCGCAGATAGCGGGTGAGATGGTCCCAGCCCTGCGGGCTGTAGCCGACGCCGAAGTGAACGGCGGCGCCCTGGTCGAAGCCGCGCTCGGCGAGGAAGATCCGGCCGGTCTCGGCCTCGGGGCTGGTGGCGAGCTGCTCGGCGTACCACTGCGCGGCGATCTTGTGCGCCTCGACCAGGCGGATGCGCTCGCCGCGCTGATGCGCCGGGTTGTACCCGCCCTCCTCGTAGCGCAGCGTGATGCCGGCCTGGGCGGCGAGGCGCTCGACCGCCTCCGAGAAGGAGAGGTGGTCCACCTTCATCACGAAGGTGATGGTGTCGCCGCCCTCCTGGCAGCCGAAGCAGTGGAAGAGTCCCTTGCTCGGGCTGACCTGGAAGGACGGCGATTTCTCGTCGTGGAAGGGGCACAGGCCCTTGAGATTGCCGCCGCCCGCGTTGCGCAGCTGGAGGTACTCGGAGACCACGGCGTCGATCGGGACCGCGTCCCGAACCGCCTTCACGTCCTCGTCGTTGATCCGTCCTGCCACGAGGTGATTCTACGGGGCAGCACCGACACACCCGGCTCTCAGGAGGTGAGGCTGTCCAGCGGGACGTGCGGGTCGGCCAGGGCCTCCGTGTTCACCTGGGCCTGGGAACGGATCAGCTGCTGGATCCGGTCTGTGACATCCCACACGTTCACGTTCATCCCGGCCAGCACGCGTCCCTCCGCCACCCAGAACGCGATGAACTCCCGCTTGCCGGCGTCGCCGCGGACCACCACCTGGTCGTACGACCCCGGCGGCGCCCAGCCGCTGTACTCCATCCCCAGGTCGTACTGGTCGGTGAAGAAATAGGGCACGCGGTCGTAGGCGATCTCCTGGCCCAGCATCGACCGTGCGGCGGCCGGGCCGCCGTTCAGGGCGTTCGCCCAGTGTTCGACGCGGACCTGGGTGCCGAAGAGCGGCAGCGGGAACGCGGCGACGTCACCGGCCGCGTAGATGTCGGGATCGGACGTGCGCAGTTGCTCGTCCACCACGACACCGCCCCCGTCCGCCCGGTCGACGATCGCCAGCCCCGCGGCCTCGGCCAGGGCCGTGCGGGGTGCCGCGCCGATCGCCGCGAGGACGTCGTGCGCCGGGTGCTCCTCGCCGTCGTCCGTGCGGACCGCGAGGACCATGCCGTCCTGCCCGACGATCTCGGTGAGCCGCCGCCCGAACTGGAAGCGGACGCCGTGCTCGCGGTGCAGTTCGGCGAAGATGCCGCCCAGCTCGGGGCCGAGCACATGGTGCAGCGGGGTCGGCGACGGCTCGATCACCGTGACCTCCGCGCCGTACTCGCGGGCCGCCGCCGCGACCTCCAGGCCGATCCAGCCGGCACCCGCGATCACCAGATGCCCGTTGTCCCGGCCGAGGGAGGCCAGCACGCCCTTGAGCCGCTCGGCGTGCGCGAGCCGGCGCAGATGGTGCACACCTGCCAGGCCGGTGCCGGGGATGTCGAGGCGACGGGGTTCGGCACCGGTGGCGAGGAGCAGCTTGTCGTAGCGGATGACGGTGCCGTCACCGAGGCGGACGGTCTTGTCGGCGCGGTTGACCGCGACGGCGGGCTGGCCGAGGTGCAGCTCGATGTCGTTCTGTGCGTACCAGGCCGGCTCGTGCACGAAGACGCTGTCGCGCTCCTCCTTGCCGAGCAGATAGCCCTTGGACAGCGGCGGGCGCTCATAGGGGTGGTCGCGCTCGTCACTGATCAGTATCACCCGGCCGGTGAAGCCCTCCTTGCGGAGCGTCTCGGCCGCCTTCGCACCGGCGAGACCGCCCCCGACGATGACGAATGTCTGATCCGCGTCGACCACTTGATGCCTCCTCGTAAGGGTGCCGCCATATGCGAGCGTCCCGCACGCGCCGTGCTGCGGGAAGAGGGAGTGACCCGATCAGGCCACGGCCGGTCACTTTCCTCTCACATATGCCCCGTGAGTCTCGCGTGGAGCGAGCGCGCCGAGGCGTCGGTGAGGGAGGCGATCTGGTCGACGATCACCCGCTTGCGCGTGTGGTCGTCGCCTGCCCCGTAGAACAGTGCCCGAAACTGCGGGTCGAGGCCGTCCGGCGCGCGAGCGGTCAGCGCCTCGGCCAGCTCCGCCACGATCACCCGCTGGTCCGCGCGCAGCCGTTCCTGCTCGGCGCGCTGCATCACATACCGGTCCGCGACCGCCTTCAGCACCGCGCACTCCATGCGCGCCTCGCGGGGTACGACGAGTTCGGCGCCGTAGCGGGTGAGCCGGCCGCTGCCGTACGCGGCGCGTGTGGCGCCCTCGGCGGCCAGGCAGAACCGGCCGATGAGCTGGCTGGTGGCGTCCTTCAGGCGGGCCTGGGCGACCGCGGTGCCGTCGTAGCCGTGCGGCCACCACTCCTCGTCCTGGAGCCGGTCGAGGGCGGCGGAGAGTTCGGCCGGGTCGGTGCCGGCGGGGACATACCGGCCGATGGCGACCCGGAACACCTCCTGCCGCTCGGGCTCGGCGTGCAGGCAGTTGGGGTCGATGTGCCCGGCGTGCAGGCCGTCCTCGACGTCGTGCACCGAGTACGCCACGTCGTCCGACCAGTCCATCACCTGGGCCTCGAAACAGGTGCGGGTGCCGGGGGCGTGCGCTCTGACCCAGTCGAACACCGGGCGGTCGTCCGCGTAGACACCGAACTTGCGCGAGGCGGGGTCGGTGGGGTGGGCGCCGCGCGGCCAGGGGTACTTGGTGGCGGCGTCGAGGGCGGCGCGGGTGAGGTTGAGGCCGACGGAGCCCTCCGGGGTGAACCGTTTGGGCTCGATACGGGTGAGGAGTCTGAGGGACTGGGCGTTGCCCTCGAAGCCGCCGCAGTCGTCGGCGAAGGCGTTCAGGGCCTGTTCGCCGTTGTGGCCGAAAGGGGGGTGACCGAGGTCGTGGGCGAGACAGGCGGCTTCCACCAGATCGGGGTCACAGCCCAGGGCCGCGCCCAGCTCCCGGCCGACCTGGGCGCATTCGAGGGAGTGCGTGAGGCGTGTGCGGGGGCTGGCGTCCCACACACTGGCGCTACGCTCGCCCGGCGTGACGACCTGCGTCTTGCCGGCGAGCCTCCTGAGGGCGGCCGAGTGGAGGATGCGGGCGCGGTCGCGTTGGAAGGCGGTGCGGCCGGGGCGTTTGTCCGGTTCTGGGGCGTAGCGTTCGAGTGCGGCCGGGCTGTAGCTGAGTGCGGTGCCTTCCATGACTCGACAGTAAGCCCACTGATCTGCCGAGTTCTGTGACCTCGCGGCTACCGGTTGTGCGTGGTTTCTCGCTCCCCCAAGTTCTCGGCTTCGCTCGAACCCGGGGGGACCCCCATCGCGGCGGAGCCGCACATCGATACGGCCCCGTGCCCCTTCAGGCAGCTTCGGCCCGCCGTGCTGTCACGCTCTCCTCGTAACGCTGCAGGATCAAGCGGGCCATCGCCGGGTGGGCGCCCAAGGGAGCCGAGGCGATCCATGGTGCTGCTTTCGCGCACTGTGTGGCGAAGCGGCCCGGGGCCGTGAAGTACGAGGCGATCGCGACGCGGTGTCGGCCGCGTGCCGTCAGAGCCCGTACGGCTGCCGGGACGGTGGGAGTCGCCGCCGAGGCGTAGGCCGGGACGACCGGGACTCCCAGGCGGTCCGCGAGGGAGCGGGCGGTACGGCAGGTGTCAGCGGCGGAGTCGGGGTCGCGGGAGCCGGCCGCGGCCAGGACGACCGCGCTCGCCCGGCGGGTGGCCGCGTCCATGGCCGTGGGCCAGCCGGCCTCCCGCAGGCGGTCGTAGAGGGTCTCGACCAGGAGCGGGTGAGGGCCGAGGGGGGCGGCCACGTGGGTGCGGGCCGTCGTCGTGGCCGCCATCTCCGGGATGTCCTGCTTGACGTGGTAGCCGCGGGAGAGGAGCAGCGGGACCAGGACGGCGGGGGTGTCGCCGAGGGCGGCGAGGGTGTCCGGGAGCAGGGGCGCGTTCAGTTCGATGTGGCCCAGGTGCACGGAGAGGCCGGGGCGCAGCTCGCCTATGCGGTCCCGCAGCGTCCGTACGGTCTGCAGCGCGCGGGGGTCGCGGCTGCCGTGGGCGACCAGGACGAGGGCGGGCTGGGCCGGGCGGCGGCCGCCGAGCGGGGAGACGAGCCGCAGCTGCCCGGCCAGCTCGTTGCCGATGCTGTTCATGAGGTGCGCCGTACTGTCGAGGGGGACGAGGGACTCGGGGCGGGAAGGATGCGACGCCGTCATGGAAGGATCCTGCCGGGGCCACGTTGCATGGCCGTTGCCGGGCCGTCACGAGCGTTTTCCACGGGTTCACGTCGTACACACGGACGATGTGAGGCGAACCGGAGCGGCGTCGAGGACGTCCTTGAGGGTCGACAGCCGATTCCGGGGGACCGTGTTCCGGGGGGACCGTATGAAGATCCGTCGTCCGCGGCTGCCGCGCACCCGTCGGGGGCAGCGGCGGCTGGTGCAGGCCGTGATGGCCGGGTGTGTGCTGGCGCTGCTGCCGGTGACCTGGCTGTACGTGTCCACGGCGGACCGGCTGCGGACGACGGCGGACGCGCCGCGGGCTCGGGTCGCCGTGGTGTTCGGGGCCGGGCTGTGGAACGGGGAGCCGTCGCCGTATCTCGCGAACCGGCTGGACGCGGCGGCGAAGCTGTACCGGGCGGGTCGGGTCGAGGTCGTCCTGGTCACCGGGGACAACAGCCGCAAGGACTACGACGAGCCCGATGCCATGCGCGCCTATCTGAAGAAGCACGGGGTGCCGCAGAAGCGGATCGTCAGCGACTACGCCGGGTTCGACACCTGGGACTCCTGTGTGCGGGCCAGGAAGATCTTCGGCGTCGACCGGGCCGTGCTGGTCAGCCAGGGTTTCCACATCCGGCGGGCGGTGGCGCTGTGCCGGGCGGCGGGGGTGGACTCGTACGGGGTCGGGGTCGACGCGAAACACGATGTGACCTGGTACTACGGCGGGACGCGCGAGGTGTTCGCGGCGGGCAAGGCGGTACTGGACGCGGTGTTCCGTCCGGATCCGACGTTCCTCGGGCCGAAGGAGCCGGGAGTGGCGCGGGCGCTGGCCGCCGGGCGGTGACCGCCGCCACCCGGCGCATCCCCTCACGGCGGGCGGGGCGGCGCGGGGAGGTCGCCGTGTCGGGCGTGTAACCGGGAGTGCCCCAGGGTCGTAACACGGTCGACGCACGCTGGCGGTATGGACACGATCGCCTCGACGCCCACCCACTGCCCGTACTGCGCCCTGCAGTGCGGAATGAACCTCACGCCCCTGGCGGCGGGGGGCGTCGAGGTCGCCGAGCGGCCGGACTTTCCGGTGAACCGGGGTGCGCTGTGCGGCAAGGGGCGGACGGCGGCCGCGGTGCTGTCACCGGCGGTGCGGCTGACCTCGCCGCTGGTGCGGTCCGCTGGCCGGCTGGTCGAGTCGAGCTGGGCGGCGGCGCTGGACCTGATCGCCGAGCGGCTGGGGAGTACGCGGGAGGCGTACGGCGCCGACGCTCTGGGCGTGTTCGGCGGGGGCGGGCTCACCAACGAGAAGGCGTACGCGCTCGGCAAGTTCGCACGCGTGGTGCTGGGCACCTCGCAGATCGACTACAACGGCCGTTTCTGCATGTCGTCGGCCGCGGCGGCCGGGACGCGGGCGTTCGGTCTGGACCGGGGGCTGCCGTTCCCGCTGGAGGACATCCCGCGGACGGGGTGTGTGATCCTCGTCGGCTCCAATCTCGCCGAGACCATGCCGCCGTCCCTGCGGTTCTTCAGCGAACTGCGGGAGAACGGCGGCACGTTGATCGTCGTGGACCCGCGCCGGACGAGGACGGCCGAGCAGGCGGACCTGCATCTGGCACCGCGTCCCGGCACCGATCTCGCGCTCGCCCTGGGGCTGTTGCACCTGGTGGTGGCCGAGGGGCGGACGGACGAGGAGTTCATACGGGAACGGACGACGGGCTGGGAGGAGACCCGGGCGGCGGCGATGGCGCACTGGCCGGAGCAGGTGGAGCGGATCACGGGGGTGTCCGTTCCCCAGCTCCGGGAGGCGGTACGGCTGTTCTGTGCGCCCGAGTCGGCGATGGTGCTCACCGCGCGCGGCCCGGAGCAGCAGTCCAAGGGCACGGACACGGTGGGCGCGTGGATCAACCTGTGCCTGGCGACCGGCCGGGCGGGCCGGCCGCGGTCCGGCTACGGCTGTCTGACCGGGCAGGGCAACGGGCAGGGCGGCCGCGAACACGGCCAGAAGGCCGACCAGTTGCCCGGCTACCGCAAGCTGGACGACCCGGAGGCGCGGGCGCACGTGGCCGGGGTGTGGGGGGTGGACCCGGATGCGCTCCCCGGCCCCGGCCGCAGCGCGTACGAGCTTCTCGACGCCCTGGGGACGGACATCCGGGCGCTGCTGCTGATGGGCTCCAACCCGGTGGTGTCGGCGCCGCGCGCGGCCCATGTGGAGGAGCGGCTGCGCGCGCTGGACTTCCTGGCGGTGGCCGACGTCGTCCTCTCGGAGACGGCGGAGCTGGCGGACGTCGTGCTGCCGGTCACCCAGTGGGCGGAGGAGACCGGCACGACGACGAGCCTGGAGGGCAGGGTCCTGCTGCGCCGCCGGGCGGTCGCCCCGCCGCCCGGGGTCCGCAGCGACCTGTACGTCCTGCACGAGCTGTCCGCCCGCCTCGGCGTCGAGAAGGGCTTCCCGACCGACCCCGAGGAGGTCTTCGAGGAGCTGCGCCGGGCGAGCGCGGGCGGCCCCGCGGACTACTCCGGGATCACCTACCGGCGGCTGGCGGAGGAGACCGGGGTGTTCTGGCCGTGCCCGGAGAGCACGGACGAGGTGGCCCACCCGGGAACGCCCCGGCTCTTCCTGGACGGCTTCGCGACGCCCGACGGCCGGGCCCGTTTCGCCGCCGTGACCCATCGGGCGACGGCGGAGGAGCCGGACGCCGACTATCCGCTGCTGCTGACCACCGGGCGGGTCGTGGCGCAGTACCAGTCGGGGGCGCAGACGCGCCGGGTCGCCGAACTGAACGCGGCCGCGCCCGGCCCGTTCGTGGAGCTGCATCCGCGCCTCGCGGCCCGTATCGGCGCGGCCGAGGGCGCCCCGGTGACCGTGACATCCCGCCGGGGCCGGGCCACCGCGCCCGCCCGGATCACCTCCGCCATCCGCCCGGACACGGTCTTCATGCCGTTCCACTGGCCGGGCGAGGGCCGCGCCAACACCCTCACCAACCCGGCCCTCGACCCGACGTCCCGCATGCCGGAGTTCAAGTCGTGCGCGGTGCGGGTGGAGGTCGTGGGGCCACCGGAGTAGCACGGATCGGTCCGAGGGCCGCGGCGGGGGCGTAGGTTCGATGTATGCCCGACTTCGAGCAGTCCGACCTCGACGCCTATCTGGACCGCATCGGATGGCAGGGCGGCCGGCGTGCCGAGCTGGCGACGCTGCGGGGTGTCCATCTGGCGCACGCGCTGTCCGTGCCCTTCGAGAACCTGGACGCCCTGTCCGCACGGGCTCCCTCGCTCGCCCCGGCGGATCTGCTGGCCAAGATGGTCCACGGCGGGCGCGGCGGTTACTGCTACGAGCACAACACCCTGCTCCGGCTGGCCCTGGAGGCCCTGGGGTTCCCGGTGACGCCGCTGGCCGGGCGGGTGGTGCTGGGCGCGGCGACCCCTCAGAGCCGGCCGCGGACCCATGCGATGCTGCGGGTCACGGTGCCGGGCGAGCCGGAGCCGTATCTCGCGGACGTCGGCTTCGGCTCGATCGGGGCGCTGCTGGCGCCGGTGCCGCTGGTGACCGGCGTCGAGTCCGAGGGCGGCGGACGCCGGCACCGGCTGATGCCGCTGCCGCACCAGGGCCCGCTGGAGCTGTGGGAGTTGCAGGCCTACGACCGGCAGAAGGGGGAGTGGGCCGGGCAGTACGCCTTCACGCTGGAGCCGTTCACCGCCCGGGACTTCGAGGTGTTCAACTGGTACGTCAGCACCAACCCGCGCTCCCCGTTCAGCCGGCGCGCCTTTCTGCAGCGCACCGCAGCCGAGCGTCATCTGTCCCTGGACGGCAGCCTGTTGACCGAGACCCGCGCCGACGGCACGGTGGCCGAGCGCAGGGTGACGAACGAGGCGGAGGCGCGGCGCGTCGCGGCGGAGGAGTTCGGCATCGCCGTACCCGAGGGGCTGACACTGCTCGGCTGATCCGAACGGGAGGGCCTGGGGTCTGGACCGCCAGACGCCGTCCTGGATGCGGGTGCCGGTCGCGCGGAGGGCGGCGGCGACGTGGGGCGCCGGGCGAGGGGCGGCCCGTCTGTGGATCGAAGGCAGCCAGTGCGCAGCGGCCCACGACGTGATGTTCGAGGCGATCGCCGAGCGTTCCTTGAGCGGACGCGACTCGACCCTGTTGCTCCACCGACTCCGCAAGGACCCGCGGACAGGCGTGAGCAGAGAGACCACCAACTCGGCCCCCCTGGGGTTGATCAGTGTCGCCTCGCCCAGTCGCCACCCTCGACGCGCGTGCCGTGGGCGCGCAGGCGGGCCGCAGTGCGCGGGGCGGCCAGGTACACCCAGGTCCGTACGACTGTGCCGCCGATATCCCGGACGACGTCCCGGGCAACGCGCTCGTACAGGTTGCGCGGGTCGCCCGGGGTGTACTCCTCCAGCCGGTCCAGCTCGGCAAGCAGCCCCTCGTAGGACTCCGGGAGCACGGTGACCAGTTCCCCGCTCACCATTCCGCCCGGTTCCTCGACGGCAAACGGATAGCCGGGGCCCTCGTAGAGCACCGCGCCCAGGAGGCGGGCCGGTTCCTCCGCGGCGGTGCGGCCCCGCAGGAACAGGTCGTGGTTGGCCTCGCCGGGGCGGAGGGTGCCGTAGACGAAGAAGGGCAGCGGCGTCCCGGGCTTCCTCGGCTCTCGTGGGTCCACGCTCCGATTGTGCGGTATACCGGCCCCCGCCTGTCGCAGCGCGGGATCGCCGCTGCGGTCGGGATAGACGACGAAGCCGCTGTCGCGGGGCGTCCAAACCTGCAACTGCTTCAGGCTTTCGAATTCACCTGCGGCGAAGGCCCGTACCCACTTCCGCTCGGAACTCAGCGCCTGCCGGCCCTACTTGCCCTGAACCGCGAAGGGGTGTACCGAGGTGCGGCCGCCGGGGTGCTGTGGCCGGAGTCGACCCCATGCCGGACGGCCTCGAACCTCCGCTCCGCCCTGTGCCAGGCACGGCGGACGTCCTTCATGCCGACGGTCGAGTGCGTCGGGCAGCGGCCGCGGTTGTCCGAGGCGGTCCTGGTGGACCTGCGTGCCGCGTGGGCGACGGCCCGGAAGATCCATCTGGCCTGAGTGAACTCCCGGACGACTTCGAGCCGTTGGTCGAGGAACCGTCCAGGGAGCTGCTGCCCGGCCGGCCCGGTGAATGGCTGACGACGGAGCGCGACCGCTGGAACCAGCTGCGCCAACATGCCCTCGAAAGCCTGGCCCGGCGATTCCGCTCCGCCGGGCACTGCTTACCCGCGCTCCAGACCGCGCCGGCCGCCATCGGGATCGACCCGATCCGCGAAACCGGTCACCGCATCGTCATCGACGTGCACGCCGCCGAGGGCAACCTCGCCTGCGCGGTCAAGCGGTACGAGGACTATCGGGCATCTTGTCATGAACTCGACATTCACTGTCTGCATATCCGGTGCAGCACCACCCCCACCTCCTTACACATCTCCTTGAAAGCGCTATGGACATTCAAATGTCATGGCCCCTTAAATCGCTGTCGGCATCAGCTCCATTCCCCCGCCCCCGTTCCGCGCCGCCCCCACTCCCCCGTTCGGCGCCACCCCGAGGAGACAGATGAGCCGGATACGGCCGCATGTCCGAATACCCCGTCGCCTCAGCACCACCGCCGGTGTCGCCGTCACCACCGCGACCCTGCTGACCGCCGCCCTCTCCCCCGCCGCCCACGCCGACACCAGGCCGTCGCGGGCCACCGCGATCGAGAACGCGGCGTCGGCACTCCTGGCCCATGCCGCGAGCCTGGGCCTGACCTCCGCCGAGGACACCAGTGTCCGCGACGTGATCGTGGACAAGGACGGCACCCAGCACGTCCGCTACGACCGCACCTACCACCAACTGCCCGTGCTGGGCGGCGACTTCGTGGTCCACCTGGCCCCGGACGGCGCCTACCGCAGCGCGAACCGGTCCACCCGGGCCCCGATCTCCCTCACCTCGATCGTCCCGGAGATCGCGGCGTCCAAGGCCGCCGACCTCGCCGTGAACGCCCTGCGCGCCGCGAACCTCGGCAATGTGCTGAAGCAGGTCAAGGCCAAGCCCGAGCTGATCGTCGACGCCCTGCACGGCACCCCCAGGCTCGCCTGGCGCACCAACGCGGTCGGCCTGGACTCGCTCGGCAACCCGGCCGCCCGGACCGTGCTGACCGACGCCCGCACCGGCGCCCAGATCGACGCCTGGGACAGCGTCGAGACCGTCGGCGGCGACGGCCAGTCGCTGTACAGCGGGACGGTGCCGCTCAAGACGACCCAGTCGGGATCGTCGTACCAGCTCAAGGACCCGACGCGCGGCAACACCTACACCGGGGACGCGCAGGGCAAGACCGATATGTGCATCCTCAGCATCTGCATCAGCCGGGCCCCCGCGGCCGTGTTCACGGACGCCGACAACCACTGGGGCAACGGCACCACCGCCGACCGCGCCTCGGCCGCCGTCGACGCCCAGTACGGCACCGACGAGACCTGGGACTACTACAAGAACGTCCAGGGCCGCGACGGTATCGGCGGCGACGGCAAGGGCTCGTACAACCGCGTCCACTACGGCAGCAACTACAACAATGCCTTCTGGGACGACAGTTGCTTCTGCATGACGTACGGCGACGGTGACGGGACCACCTTCGGGCCGCTGGTCGCCCTCGACGTGGCCGGGCACGAGATGACCCACGGGGTGACGTCGAAGACGGCCGCGCTGACCTACTCCGGGGAGTCCGGCGGGCTCAACGAGGCCACCTCGGACATCCTCGGCACGATGGTCGAGTTCTACGCGAACAACCCCTCCAACCCCGGTGACTACCTCATCGGCGAGAAGATCGTGAAGTCCGGCTTCGGGCAGCCGGCCCTGCGCTACATGGACAAGCCGTCCAAGGACGGCAAGTCGGCCGACTACTGGAGCAGTTCGGTCGGCAATCTCGACGTCCACTACTCCTCCGGCGTCGCCAACCACTTCGCCTATCTCCTGGCGGAGGGCAGCGGCCCGAAGACGGTCAACGGGGTCAGTTACGACTCGCCCACGTACAGCGGCTCCACGGTCACCGGCATCGGCCGGGACAAGCTGGGCAAGATCTGGTACCGGGCGCTGACGGTCTACATGACCTCCTCGACGAACTACAAGGGAGCCCGCACGGCGACCCTGAACGCCGCCAAGGACCTGTACGGCGCGGGCAGCACCGAGTACAACGCGGTGGCGGCGGCCTGGAGCGCCGTCAATGTGAACTGAGGCCGCCCCCGTCGGCATGGCCGGTGCCGGTCCCGGCACCGGCCTGTTGGTCCCGGGACTTTGGTCCCGAAACACCCGGATCACCCGTGTCAGCTGATCCTTGTTACACAATCTCCGGATTTCCGTGATGAAGCGGTGCGACGGTCGGAGGCATGAAGCCGTCCCTCCGCCTGCTGCTCCCCGGCTGCGCCGCGCTCGTCGCCGCCGGGGCCGCCACCGGGTGCGCCGCCACGGACGGGCTGGCCGCCGGGGAACCGGCACCCTCCGTGTCCGCGCAGCCACGCCCCGACGCGGTGTGGCCCGCCTGGTCCGGTGCGTCCGCCTCGGCACCCGGCGCGCAGACCTCCACACGTCAGCCGCCGCCCGAGCCGCTGAAGGGGCTGCCCCCGATCGGCACGGACGGGGTGAAGGACCTGCGGGATCTGGACGTGCGGGCGGTGCTGCGCGCCGACCCGCGCACCCGGCCGTACGCCGACCGGCCGTACGCCGACAAGCCGGGCCCGGCCGGACTGCGCCCGCCGCGCTACACCGACCTGTCCGGGGACGGGCAGCCCGAACTGCTCGTAGCCGTGGACACCGAGAACGGCCGCACCCTGCTCGCCGTGTTCGCCGCCCGCGCCGGCCGGGTGTACGAGGTGCTGCTCAGCGGGGGCCGGCAGATGACCGCGGAGACGCTGGGCCGGGACCTGGTGCTGCGCGGCCTGTGCGCGGACGGCGCCCAGCAGGCCGTGCGCTTCCACTGGAACGGTGTCCGGCTGGTGACGGTCAGCGACGAGAAGCAGTACGGGTCCGCCGGCGCGGATCCGACGCCGTCCCCCACGCACAGCGAGAGCGGCGGGGAGACCGGGAGCGGCAGGGGCGGCGCGCGATGACGGCCCTCGGCCCGGCCGCACGCCGCCGTGTCGGCCTCGACCGGATCGGGCCGCCCCGGCTCGCGCCGCGCCGCCTCGGCCCCCGCCGGCCTCGGCTCCGTCGGCTCGGCCCGGACCTGATCGGGCTGCGCCGGCTCGGGCTGCGCGGCAAGATCGCCTTGCTGCTCGCCGCCGGCTGTGCGCTGGTCGCCGTCGCCATCGGGCTGCTCGTGCACCAGGCGCGGCTGGAGCAGGTCGCCGACGGAGCACGGGCACAGGCGCTGGCCCAGCTGGTCCGGGTCCGGCAGGTGTACGAACTCACCGGCCACGTCGACGAGGACGACGCCGGGGGCGCCCTCGACTCCTTGGCCGTACCGGAGCCGCTGCGGCGCGCCGCGCTCGACGGGCGGCGCACGACCTACCTCGAACTGTCCTCGGACCGTCCCGCGGTGTGGGCGGCGCGGCCGATCGGCGAACATGTGCTGTCCGTGCACAAGCCGCTGGACGAAGAGGCCCGGGAAATGGCCGAGTTCGACCGGCAGTTGATGGTGTCCGGCGCCGGGGTGGTGGCACTCGCCGCGCTCGGCGGGTCCCTGCTGGCCGGCCGGCTCAGCCGTGAGCTGCGGACGGCGGCGGCGACGGCGCGCCGGATCAGCGAGGGCGAACTGGACGCCCGGATCGGCGGGCCGGGACCGGCCGGCGGCCGGGACGAGGTGGCCGAACTCGGCGCCGCCGTCGACACGATGGCGGCGACCCTGCAGAGCCGGCTGGAGGCGGAACAGCGGTTCACCGCCGACGTCGCCCATGAACTGCGCACCCCGCTGACCGGCCTGCACACGGCGGCCGAACTGCTGCCGCCGGGCCGGCCGAGCGAGTTGGTCCGGGACCGGGTGCGGGCGCTGCGGACGCTCACCGAGGACCTGCTGGAGGTGGCCCGGCTGGACGCCGAGGTGGAGCGGCCGGACCTGGAGGTGCGCCCGCTGGGTCCCATGGTCGCCGGGATCGTGCGACGGGCCGGCGAGGACGTGGGGCTCACCGGCGCCGACGATGAGACCCCGGTACGGACGGACGCGCGCCGGCTGGAGCGGGTGCTGGCCAACCTGATCGGCAACGCCCGGCGGCACGGCGGCGGCCGGGTCGAGGTGTCCGTGTCCGGGTGCGCGGTGACCGTACGGGACCACGGGGAGGGCTTCCCGGAGCGGCTGTTGCGGGAGGGGCCGCGGCGGTTCCTGACCGGGGCCGCCGAGCGCGGCCAGGGCACCGGGCTGGGACTGACCATCGCCTTCGGGCAGGCGCAGGTGATCGGGGCGCGGGTGCGGCTGCGGAACGCACCGGACGGCGGAGCCGAGGCGGAGGTGCGGCTGCCGGCGGCGGCCGGGCACTGACGTGCCCTCACCCGTTCAACGGCGGGCGTCGCTCCATTCGTGTGCTCTTCGCACAGGTCATCTCATTTCCCCTTCGGTGCGCCTGTGACCTGCCGGAACTCGGCGGCGGCTACGCCGTGTGGGGCTGCTTGCGCGACACCCGTTCACCGTATTCCTGACGGGTCATCAGGAAGCGGACCCGGGCGAAAGCCATTTACCTCGAAAGGGCAGAGGAGACACGAGTCGGACAATCTCTGGGGAGCACCATGCGACGTACCGCCCGGCTGCTGACCGGTACCGCGCTCGCCGTGGCTGCCGCGGCACCCGCCTACGCCGGCAGCAGCACGAGTCTGGAGGTGTACCCCTCCAGCGTGGTGCCCGGAACCGAGGTCACAGTGAACACGGCGGCGTGTGGCGACAAGGGCTCGGCGACCGGGGACGCGGGGGCGGTGGGCGCAGGCACCTTCATGCTGGCGCCCAGCGCGCACGAGGGCGAGGCGGTCGGCCAGTTCCAGGTACCGGAGAGCGCGCAGCCGGGAACGTACGAGATCGTGGCCAAGTGTGCCGAGGGCAACCGGCAGGTGACGGGCGACCTGGTGGTGGCGTTGAGCCCGGCGCACGGGCAAATGCAGCCGCGGGGAAGCCTGAAGACGGGGGTCGGGGGCGCGCTCGGTCCCGACCCCGTGCAGACCGTGGCGGGTGTGGCGGCGCTGGCCGTCGCCGCCGCGGGCGGTACCTGGCTCCTGCATCGCCGGGCGAGAGGCGACAGGATCTGACGGACACCCTCCGCTGTCCGTCCGCCGGTACCGCAATCCCGCCCCCTCCGGGTCCGATGCCCCTCGCGGCCCGGAGGGGGAGGGGGTCCTCGGAGGTCCGCCTCCGGGGCATTCGGGGGTCGCCTCCGGGACATTCGGGGGTCGCCCCCGGAACATCGGGGGTCCGCCTCCGGGAGAGAGGTTCGCATGCGCAGGAGCGCGAGACGCGGCAGGAGCGCCGGGCTCGGCGACACCGCGATAGCCGCGGTCACCGTCGTGGCCCTCGGTTCCGGGGTGTGGCTGCTCGACGGCGGTGCCGGGACCGCTCCGCCGCAGCCGCCCGCCGCCGAGGGCCGTCCCGATCCGGGCGGCGCGCGCCTCGCGGCCCCCGCCCTCGCCCCCTCCCCGCCCACCCGTATCCGCATCCCCGCGATCCGGGTGAACGCCCCGCTGATGGGCCTGGCCCTCACCCCCTCCGGCAGCCTGGACGTGCCGCCCACCCGGAACAAGAACCTGGCCGGCTGGTACGAGTCCGGCACCCTGCCCGGCGAGACGGGCACCGCGATCGTCGCCGGCCATGTCGACAACGTGGAGGGGCCGGCCGTCTTCTACAGCCTCGGCGCGCTCAGGCGGGACGCCCGGATCGAGGTGGACCGCAGGGACGGCAGCGTGGCCGTGTTCACCGTGGACGCGGTGGAGGTGTACGCGGCGCGCAACTTCCCCGACGAGAAGGTCTACGGCGCCGCTGCCCGCCCCGAGCTGCGCGTCATCACCTGCGGCGGCGGCTACTCGAAGTCCACCGGCTACCAGGGCAACGTGGTGGTGTTCGCACACCTGACCGGCAGCCGCTAGTGCCTGTCGGGGCACTGGCAGACGGCGGCGTGCACACGCCGGCCACGCCGCGGCGCCGGGTGGACACCGCGCAGTACAAGCTCACTATGCTGTCCGCCAGTTGAGAGCGAGGGGGCGCAGTCGTGGCATCGCAGGTCGTGTCGTACGAACTCGACGAGCAGACGATCGTGCAGTTCGAGATCGAGCCGACGGGCGATTTCCACCAGGTGGGGTCCGAGGAGATCGTGGGCCGAGTCCGCGAGGCAGTGAATCCCGCGGTCGAGGCGGCCCATGCCGTCCTGCAGCGCGTGACCGCGCTCCGTCCGGCCGAGGTCGCGGTGAAGTTCGGCATCAAGGTCAACGGGACCGCGAACTGGCTGGTCGCCAAGGCCGCGACCGAGGCGAACTTCGAGATCACCTTGACCTGGCGTCCGGAAGGCGTCCCGAACGAGGCTGCCGACACGCGGTGAACGCTGCTCCCGGCCACGGCCCTCGTCCGGGCTCGGATGCCTGGGTGGCCGCCGTTCACACGGACGAACACGACGACAAACCGCTGGGATCCGGTTTTCTCATCGACAGCCGGCGCGTCCTGACGTGCGCACATGTCGTCTGTCCCCGGTGGGACAAGGGAGAACCCCTGTGGGTGGCGTTCCCGAAGTCCGACCAGCTCATGGACCGCCGGGTCAGGGTCCGGGAGATGATCGCGCCCCGGCCGCCGGCGAACCGACGTGTGCAGGACGTTGCGGTCCTGGTACTCGCCGACAGGCTTCCCGACAACACTGCGGCGCGGCTGCGGTGTCCGGCACCCGGCGCCCTCGTGAGCGAGGCATGGTGGTCGTTCGGCTTCCCCGAGGGGGACATCTTCGGCAACTCCGCCGACGGGTCGGTGGGCGAGTCCCTGGGATACGGCTGGATCCGCCTGGACACCAGGTCCCGCTACGCCGTGAGACCGGGGTACAGCGGGGCCGCCTTGTGGTCACCCACCTATCAGGCGGTCGTCGGAATGATCGGTCAGGCCAACGGCGCCACCGGAGACGCCCGCGCGCTCACCCTGCATCATGCTGACCGGTATCTGCCCGACGAGAAGCTGCGTCTGCTCGCCGAGTGGACGGCGGAAGCCGCCGGAGAGAGCGCCCTGGGGGCCTGGGGATGGACCCTGGAGAGCGATCCCGAGGCAGGTCGGCACTGGAGACCACGCGCTCGTGGGGTGAGTACGGACGCCGAGCGGGGATTTCGGTTCCGCGGCCGCAGCGCCGCCCTGACCGAGATCGTCACCTGGATGACGGGGGGTGCGGCCCCGCGCCACGTCCTCGTGGTGACCGGTTCGCCCGGAGTGGGCAAGTCAGCGGTCCTCGGGAGGATCGTCACCTCGGCCGACCCCGGAATCGCGGCATCCCTGCCTCCCGGGGATGACGCGGTACGTGCTCCGCTCGGCTCTGTGTCGTGCGCCGTCCACGCCAAGGGCAAGACCGCGCTAGAGGTGGCTGAGGAGATCGCTCGCGCCGCCTCCGCCGCGCTCCCCGAGAAGGCGGATGATCTCGCTCCTGTCTTACGTGTCGCCTTGACCGGGCGGCCGAGCACTCGGCGCACACCGTTCACCGTCGTCATTGACGCCCTGGACGAAGCCACCAGTCCGCAGCAGGCCCGTCTCATCGCCACCCGGATCGCGATGCCGCTGGCCGAAACCTGCGCGGACCTGCACGTAAGGGTCCTGGTAGGGAGCCGCCGGCGAGACGACGCCGGTGACCTGCTCACCTCTTTCGGTGCCGCTGCCTGCATCATCGACCTGGACACCACCGAGTACTTCGCCGAGGCCGACCTCGCTGCATACGCGCTGGCCACCTTGCAGTTGATCGGAGACGAACGTCCCGACAACCCCTACAGTGACGAGGCCGTCGCCCGCCCCGTTGCCCAGCGAATCGCCGAACTGTCCGACGGCAACTTCCTTGTCGCGGGACTGACTTCGCGCACGCACGGTCTGCATGACACGCGAGCGGTTGCTCCCGCCGGCATCTCGTTCACCCCGACCGTCGCCGAGGCCCTGAACGAATACCTGGCCAGAGTTCCCGGAGTCGAGGGGATCCCTGCCTCCACCCTGTTCACGGCTCTCGCCTACGCCGAGGCGCCGGGCCTCCCCCTTCCCCTGTGGGCCACAGCCGTCGCGGCTCTTGAAGGCACTGCTCCCACCGAGAATCGGCTGCAGGTCTTCGCCCGCTCCGCAGCGGCCAACTTCCTTGTCGAGACCAGCCTCAACGAGCAGAACGCCGGCGTGTTCCGCCTGTTTCACCAGGCCCTCAACGATGCCCTGCTGCAGACCCGCGTCCAGTCCGGTTCCTCCGCAGCCGACGAACGAGCACTCACCCGTGCTTTCATCGCCCTTGGCCAAGCCGAAGGCTGGGACCGCGCCCCCGCGTATGTGTTGCGCTCACTGCCCCGCCACGCGTCTCGCGGTGGCGTGATGGACGATCTCCTGACCGACGCGGCGTTCGCGTTGCACGCGGACCTCCGGCGCTTCATCCCCGTGGTCGGTCTGGCCCAAGGTGCCGAGATGCGTGACCGCGCCCAGCTCCTGCGCCGTACCCCCTTGGCGATCGATGCCTCGCCCGCGCAACGCGCCGCTCTCTTCAGCGTGACGGAAGCCCAGGAAGGCCTGGGCCGCACGTACCGCCGCCTGGCCATGGCCAGTGACTACCGAGCCGAATGGGCGTCCGTCAGCCCACGGGCCGAGGAAGCGATCCTGGAGGGCCACGCCGACGAAGTCCGGGCGGTGTGCAGCGTCAGCCTCGCCGGCCGCACGCATCTCGCCAGCGCCGGCAACGACGGAACCGTGCGTCTGTGGGATCCGATCAGCACACGTGCAACGCGTGTTCTGAGAACCGGGTTCGGCAGAATCCGGGCGCTGTGCGGTCTCGTCACCGAAGGCCACACGCTCCTCGCCGCCTCCGCCGATGAGACCGTTCGGCTGTGGGACCTGTCCGGACAGCGCTCCGGCGGCGTCCTGACAGGCCATGCCGACGCGGTGTTCGCTCTGTGCGCGATCGACGTTCGCGACCGTACGCTGTTGGCCTCCGCCAGCGCCGACACGACGGTCCGGCTGTGGGACCCCACCACAGGGCGCGCTCTTCATACGCTCGAAGGACACACCGATTGGGTCAACGCGATCTGTTCCGTGCCCGTCGGGGACGGCAGCGTCCTGCTGGCCTCCGCCTCGGCAGACCACACCGTGCGCCTCTGGGACCCGGCCACAGGGGAGCCGCTGACCACTTTTACGGGCCACCGGGAGGGGGTCGACTCCGTATGCGCCCTGCACGTCGGTGACAGGGTGCTCCTCGCCAGCGGTAGTGCGGACCGGACCATCCAGGTGTGGGACCCCATGACCGGGGAGAGCGTGCGCACCATCCGGGGGTCCATGGCCACGGCATACGAGCTGTGTGCCGCGGACGCCGACGGCCGTCCCCTTCTCGTGAGCAGGAGCGACGACGCCATCTGGCTGCTGGATCCCTCGACCGGCGAGGCCGTCGCCCCGCTCCCCCCGGGCCACGCCGATGAGATCCATGCCATGTGTGCGCTCACCGTCCATGGCCGCACACTGATTGCCAGCGGCGGTGACGACCGCACGGTACGGCTGTGGGACCCCGCCAGGACGCGTACCAGCCCTGCCGTCGCGATCCACGCGGTGTGCTCGGTGCGCCTCGATGACCATGCGATCCTCGCAAGCGGCGGCGACGACTGCACGGTGCGGCTCTGGGATCCCGCCGGCGGAGAAGCCGTCCGTGCCCTTGCCGGGCACACCGACTGGGTTCGCG
Source organism: Streptomyces sp. IMTB 2501 (assembly GCF_001953885.1). GTDB lineage: Bacteria > Actinomycetota > Actinomycetes > Streptomycetales > Streptomycetaceae > Streptomyces. Next base: position 29,910 of record NZ_MQUS01000017.1, read on the forward strand.
CGCTCTGTTCCTTGGTCGTCGATGGCCGTGTGCTGGTCGCCAGCGGGGGCGACGACGGCATGGCCAGGCTGTGGGACGCGCGGACGGGAGACGTCGTCCACGTCCTCACGGGGCACTTCAGAGCCATCTACGCGGTGTGCTCCGTACGGATCGCAGGCCGTACCCTTCTCGCCACCGCGAGCGCGGACCACACGGTGCGGCTCTGGGATCCCGTGCGGGGATCGGCTGTCGGGACCCTGCGGCATGACGACGCGGTCTACACGGCGTGCCCCGTGGACCTCGGTGGCCGTACCCTTCTCGCCACCGGCACCGCCGGCGGCGGTGTGCGGTTGTGGGACCCCGTCACGGGCGAGGCGGAGAGGACGTACGCGGAATTCGCCGAGGACATCTACGCCATGTGCGCATGGCGGGCGAACGGCCGCACGGTCCTGGCCACATCGGGTGGACACGGCGATGTCACGTTGCGGGACGGGGCCACCGGGAAGGTCGTGGGCATCCTCGAAGGCCACTCAAGCGCGGTCAACGCCTTGAGCGTCATCGACCTGGGTGGCCGTACGCTCCTGGTCACCGCGAGCAGCGACCGAACAGTACGTCTGTGGGACCCGATCGCTCTTGCGGCGGTCATGGAGATCCCGGTACATCACCCAGGACTGGCGGTGACCTGCGTAAGTGGGCACCTGGTCGTCGGACTCGACCACGGTCTGCAGGCACTCGTGGTGAGCAAGGTGCTCTGAGGAGACCGCGCGGCTCCACCCCCGGCCGTCTTCTGTACTCAGTGCGCGGGCGCCTCCCCGCCCAGGACGTGTTCCCTCCCCCACGCCCCCAGCGGCGCCAGCGCCTCGTTCAGCGAGGTGCCACGGCCGGTCAGCGAGTACTCGACGCGCGGCGGCAGCTCGTCGTACTCCTCGCGGTGCACGATGCCGTCGGCCTCCAGCTCACGCAGCTGCGCGGCGAGGACCTTCTCCGTGACGCCCGGCAGAGCTCTGCGCAACTCCCCGAAGCGGTAGGGGCGTTCGTGCAGGGCCCACAGGATGAGCCCCTTCCACTTGCCGCCGATGACGTCCATCGCCGCGTCGATCCCACAGACGTACGCCCCGGGTCGTCGTCCCACCGGCATGCTCTCCCCCTTCGCGGCCTGCTCCCTTTCATCCAGGTAACCACCCACTTCCAAGTAGGTACTTACGCAGGGCGGCCCTCGCGAGCGAGCCTAGCCGTCATGACCGACAACACACCCCTGACCCTGCTCGGCACCGGCGCGATGGGCACCGCGCTCGGCCGGGCCTGGCTGGCCGCCGGGCACCCCGTGACCGTCTGGAACCGCACCCCCGCGCGCACCGCCGCCCTCACCGCCGAGGGCGCGGTGGCCGCCGGGAGCGCGGCGGAGGCGGTGGCCGCGAACCGGCTCACCGTCGTCTGCCTGCTGGACGACGCCTCCGTGGGCAGCGCCCTGGCGGACGCCGACCTGACCGGCCGCGACCTGGTCGACCTCACCACCGGCACCCCCGCCGACGCCCGGCGCAGGGCCGCGTGGGCCGAGGAGCGCGGCGCCCGCCTCCTGGACGGCGGGATCATGGCCGTACCACCGATGATCGGCACGCCCGGCGCGTACGTCTTCTACAGCGGCCGGCGGGACCTGTTCGAGGAGTACCGGGCGACGCTCGCCGTGCCGGCCGGCACCCGGTACGTCGGAGCCGACACCGGCCTCGCCGCACTGCACGACGTGGCGCTGCTGAGCGCCATGTACGGCATGTTCGCGGGCATCACGCAGGCCTTCGCGCTGGTGCGCGGGGCGACGGCCGTGGCACCGAAGGAGTTCGCGGACCTGCTGGTGCCGTGGCTCGACACGATGGCCGGTACGGCCCACCGTACGGCCGAGCGGCTGGCGAGCGGCGACTACACCGGCGAAGTCGTCTCCTCCCTGGCGATGCAGGTCGCCGGCACCGGAACCCTGCTGCGTACAGCCGAGGAGCAGGGGGTGAGCACCGAGCTGCTCACCCCGTTCCTGGACCTGATGGCCCGGCGCCTCGCGGACGGGCACGGCGCGGAGGACACCGCGGGGCTGGTCGATCTCCTGCGCCGCTGAGCCTGCCACTGCTGGTACGCCGGCTTCACCACCCGTGCGAAGACGACCGTCAGCAGGACGACCCGGACACCGCCGGTTTCCAGAGGGCTTTGACGATCTCCGCGGTGGCAGAGGCAAAGGCGGTGGCCAGGCCGAGGGGAGCAGCGCGGTGAGCGCTGCACCAGGAAGGTCCCGGTGCCGGCGGGGCCGCGCCGAAGGCCGGGCGCGGGATCACGAAGACGGCGAGCGCGGCAAGCCCGATGCGCACGGCCGGCGACGGCGACGGCCTTGCCGGTGCCGAGCGCCCGCGCGGCCGGGGTGGCCGACGGCAGCCCGGGCAGCGTGCCGGCAGAGGCAGCAGCCCGCCCCCGCCGCCGGGCAGGATCGCGGCCCTGACCTCACAGCTCCCCCCGGCGCACACACGGGACCCTCACACCCCCGGCCCGCCCCCGCTGAGGGCAGCGTTCCTCACGGGAAACAGACGTGATGCGACCGGGTAACGTCCACGCCGCACGCTCAAGGGCATGACCTCGAATACGCGTGTGGTGGTGATCGGCGCCGGCCTCGCGGGCGTACGGCTCGCCCGGCGGCTCGGCGAGCTGGGCACGCCCGCACTGCTCGTCGGCGAGGAGCAGCACCCGCCGTACAACCGGGTGCTGCTCGCCGAGGTGCTGGCCGGGCGGTACGCCCCGGAGGTGATCACCCTCCCGGCGCCGAGCGGCCTGCTGCGCGCCCGGGTCACCGGTGTCGACCGGGCCGCCCGCACCGTCGAGTGCGCCGACGGCACCTCGATCGCATACGACACGCTGGTCCTGGCCACCGGCTCCAACCCGGTGCTGCCACCCCTGCGCGGTCTGTTCACTCCCGACCACCAACTCCCCGAGGGCGTCCACGCGTTCCGCACCATGGACGACTGCCTGGGCCTCGCCAAGTCGGTGCGGCCGGGGGTGCGCACGGTCGTCGTCGGGGGCGGGCTGCTCGGTGTGTCCGCCGCCCGCGCGCTCGCCGTGCGCGGCGCTCAGGTGGTCCTCGCCCAGCAGGCAGAGCGGCTGATGGAGCGCCAGCTCGACCCGGACGCCTCCCGGCTGGTGCTGCGGCACCTCACCGAGCTGGCCGTCGAGGTGCACACCGAGTGCCGGGTACGGGACGTGCGCTGTGTCGCGGGCGCGGTCCGCTCGGTGGAACTGGCCGACGGATACGCCCTGGACGCCGACCTGGTCGTACTCGCCTGCGGGGTGCGCCCGCGCACCGGACTCGCCGAACAGGCCGGTCTCGCCGTCCACCACGGCATCCTCGTCGACGACGCACTGCGCACCTCCGACCCGCGCATCCACGCCGTCGGCGACTGCGTCCAGCACGACGGCACGGTCTACGGCCTGGCGGCACCCGCGCTCGAACAGGCCGACGCACTCGCCGAGTTGCTCGCCGGAGACGGCGAGGCACGCTATCGCGGCACCCGTTCCCTGACCCGGCTGACCCTCACCGGCCCGGGCTCCCCCTTCGACCTGGCCGCCTTCGGCGAGACCGAGGCGCGCCCCGGCGACGACGTCGTACGGCTCGCCGACGCCACCCGCGGTACCTACCGCAAGGTCGTCGTCCGCGAGGACCGCCTGGTCGGCGGGGTGCTCGTCGGCGAACTCGGCACCGTCGGCGCGCTCGCCCGCGCCTGGGAGGGAGCAGAGCCGCTCCCCGACGACGGCCCGCTGCTCCACCTGCTCACCCACGACGGAGGCTCCTGATGACCACCGCCCCGGGGGCCACCCCCACGATCGTGCTCGTCGGCCATGGCATGGTCGGCCAGCGCTTCCTCGAAGCGCTCGCCGAGCGCGGCCTGACCGCCACGCACCGCGTGGTCGTACTCTGCGAGGAGCCGCGTCCGGCATACGACCGCGTCGCCCTCACCTCGTACTTCTCGGGCCGGACGCCCGAGGACCTCTCCCTGACGGACGGGGAGTTCATCACCCTGCACGGCATCGAGCTGTGCCTCGGCGACCCGGCGCAGACGATCGACCGCGAGGCGAGGAAGGTCACGGCCAGGTCGGGCCAGGTCTTCGAGTACGACGTCCTCGTCCTCGCCACCGGCTCGTACCCGTTCGTGCCCCCGGTCCCGGGCAAGGACGCGGTCGGCTGTTTCGTGTACCGGACCATCGAGGACCTCCTCGCGATCGAGGAGTACGCGAAGACGAAGGCTTCCACGGGTGCCGTGGTCGGCGGCGGCCTGCTCGGCCTGGAGGCCGCCGGCGCCTTGAAGGGCCTCGGACTCACCTCCCACATCGTGGAGTTCGCGCCCCGGCTGATGCCCGTCCAGGTCGACGAGGGCGGTGGCGCGGCGCTCCTGCGCACCATCGAGGAGATGGGCCTGTCCGTCCACACCGGCGTCGGCACCCAGGAGATCGTCACCGACGCCTCGGGCGCCGTCACCGGCATGAAGCTGTCCGACGGCTCCGAACTCGCCACGGACCTGGTGGTGTTCAGCGCCGGTGTCCGCCCCCGTGACCAGCTGGCCCGCGACTGCGGTCTGACGGTCGGCGAGCGCGGTGGCATCACCGTCGACGAGCAGTGCCGTACCGTGTCCGACCCGCACGTGTTCGCGATCGGCGAGTGCGCGCTGGCCTCCGACGGCCGGGTGTACGGTCTGGTGGCGCCCGGTTATGAGCAGGCCGAGACGGCGGCCGCGACCATCGCCGCGGACGAGACCGAACAGCTGGCGTTCACCGGTGCCGACCTGTCCACCAAGCTGAAGCTGCTCGGCGTCGACGTCGCCTCCTTCGGCGACGCGCACGGCACCACCGAGGACTGCCTGGACGTCGTCTACTCCGACTCCCGCGCCGGCCTGTACAAGAAGCTGGTCATCGGCCGTGACGGGACGCTGCTCGGCGGCATCCTGGTCGGCGACGCGGAGGCGTACGGCACCCTGCGCGCGCTGACCGGTTCGGTGCCCCCCATCTCCCCCGAGTCGCTCGTCCTGCCCGCCGGAGCGGGCTCGGGGGCCCAGCTCGGCCCGTCCGCACTGCCGGACGAGGCGGTCATCTGCTCCTGCCACAATGTCAGCAAGGGCACGATCCGCGGCGCGGTCACGGAGCACTCCTGCACGACCGTGCCCGAGGTGAAGAAGTGCACCAAGGCCGGTACGGGCTGCGGAAGTTGCGTCAAGGTGCTCGGCCAGCTCGTCAACGCCGAGCTGGAGGCGAACGGCGTCGAGGTCGACAAGGGCCTGTGCGGCTGCTTCTCGCAGACCCGCGAGGAGCTGTACGAGATCGTCCTCGCCCTGCGCATCACCAGCCACCGGGATCTGCTCGACCGCTACGGCCGCGAGGACGCCCGGGGCGGCGACGGCTGCGAGACCTGCAAGCCGGCCGTCGGCTCGATCATCGCCTCCCTCGCCCCGACGATCGGCGCGAGCGGCTATGTCCTGGACGGTGAGCAGGCAGCCCTGCAGGACACCAACGACCACTTCCTCGCCAACCTGCAGAAGAACGGCTCGTACTCGGTCGTGCCGCGCATCCCGGGCGGTGAGATCGCGCCCGAGAAGCTGATCGTGATCGGCGAGATCGCCCGGGACTTCGGTCTCTACACGAAGATCACCGGCGGCCAGCGGATCGACATGTTCGGCGCGCGGGTCGAGCAACTCCCGTTGATCTGGGCCCGGTTGGTGGACGCCGGTTTCGAGTCGGGACACGCCTACGGCAAGGCACTGCGCACGGTGAAGTCCTGCGTGGGCTCCACCTGGTGCCGGTACGGGGTCCAGGACTCGGTCAGGATGGCGATCGACCTGGAGCTGCGCTACCGGGGCCTCAGGTCCCCGCACAAGCTGAAGTCGGCCGTCTCCGGCTGCCAGCGCGAGTGCGCCGAGGCCCAGTCGAAGGACTTCGGCGTGATCGCCACCGCCAACGGCTGGAACCTGTACGTCGGCGGCAACGGCGGCGCCACCCCGCGCCACGCCGACCTGCTGGCCCAGGACCTGTCGGACGCCGAACTGGTCCGCCTGATCGACCGCTTCCTGATGTTCTACATCCGCACGGCCGACCGTCTGGAGCGCACGAGCGTGTGGCTGGAGCGGATCCCCGGCGGCCTGGACCACGTACGGGACGTGGTGGTGCACGACTCGCTCGGCATCTGCGACGAGCTGGAGCAGCTGATGCGGGCGCATGTCGCCCACTACCGCGACGAGTGGGCGGAAACCGTCAACGACCCCGAGAAGCTCGCCCGGTTCGTGTCCTTCGTGAACGCCCCGGACACCCCGGACCCGGTCGTCGCCTTCGTCCCCGAGCGCGACCAGATCAAGCCCGACCTGCCGCTGCTGTCCATCGGCCTGCGGCCCGCCGACGACGCCCTGGAAGGAAGCGCCCAGCGATGACCCTGGCTCTTGAGACGACCGATCTGAAGGTGCAGCTCCGGCTGGCGGACGGCTGGTTCACGGCCTGCGAGCTGAGCGCGCTCGTCCCGGGCCGCGGGGTGGCCGCCCTGCTGCCGGACGGGCGTCAGGTCGCCCTCTTCCGCGACCGCGCCGACCGTCTGTACGCCGTCGACAACCGCGACCCCTTCACCGGCGCGGCCGTCCTCTCCCGCGGCCTGACCGGCACCCACCGGGACCGCCCGTTCGTGTCCTCGCCCCTGTTGAAGCAGCGCTTCGACCTGATCAGCGGGGAGTGCCTGGACGACGGGGCGGTGCGGGTGGCCGCGTACGAGGTGCGGACGGCCTGACGCTTGCTTGACTGATCGTTCCAGAAAACCTAGGCTGCGATACGTGGCCAGGACCAAGGAATTCGACCCGGACGCCGCGCTGCAGTCAGCCCTGGAGCTGTTCTGGCGGCGCGGCTACGCGGCGACGTCGCTGGCCGACCTGGTCGAGCACCTGGGCATCGGCAGGGCGAGCCTGTACGCGACCTTCGGGAGCAAGCACGAGCTGTACCTGAGGGCGCTGGACCGGTACGGACAGACACAGAACCCCCTGCTGACCGGGGAACTGTCCCGGCCGGGACCGGTGCTGCCGGCGGTGCGCGCGGTGGTCCGGCGGTTCGCCGCCGAGGCCGCCGCCGACCCGACCCGGGAGCTGGGCTGCCTGGTCACCAACACGGCGATCGAACTGGCCCCGCACGACCGGGCGGCCGCCCGCAGGGTGGAGCAGAGCTGGGACCACCTGGAGACCCTGCTGCACTCCGCCCTGGTCCGCGCCCGGGCTCAGGGCGAACTGGCCGAGGACCGCGATCCGCTCGCCCTCGCCCGTACGCTGCTCGTGCTGCTCCAGGGGTTGCGGGTGGTCGGCAAGGCCTCCTCGGATCCGGCCAGGGTCCGGGACGCCGCGGAGCACGCACTGGCGCTGCTCGACTGAGACACACGGTCGGCGGTGCCGTTTTTTTTGCATCCAATACTGAACCGATCAGTCAAAAAAGGGGAGATCATGACCACCGCTTCGACGCGCGCCCGCTTCACCGGCCGGACGGCCCTCGTCACCGGCGCCGGCAGCGGCATCGGGCGCGGCATCGCGCTGGCCTTCGCCCGCGAGGGCGCGAGCGTGGTCGTCGCCGGGCGCCGCGGCAAGCCGCTGGAGGAGACGGTGGCGCTGATCGAGGAGGCGGGCGGCCGGGCGCTGGCCGTCACCGCGGACGTGACCAGCGCCGACGACCTCAGGGCCGTGGTCTCCGCGGCCGTGGCCAGGTTCGGCTCCCTCGACGTGGCGGTGAACAACGCCGGTGTCATGACCGGGCGCGGGCGACCCGCGGCGGACCTGTCCGAGGAGGACTGGCGGACGATGCTCGACATCAACGTCACCGGCGTCCTCCTCGCCCTCCAGGCCGAGGTCGCCCAGATGCGGACCCAGCCCGGGGGCGGGGCCATCGTGAACATCGCCTCCCGGATCGGCGTGCACAGCCGGCTGCGCGGCACCACCGGCTACGCCGTCACCAAGGCGGCCGTGTCGGTGCTCAGCCGCGGCGCCGCCCTGGACCACATCGCCGACGGGGTGCGCATCAACGCCGTGAGCCCCGGCCCCACCGCCACGGACATGTCCTTCAAGCCCGGCGAGACCGAGGCCGGCCGGGCCGTCCGGATGCGCGCCGAGGTCCCGCTCGGCCGGGTCTCCACCGTCGAGGAGGTCGCCGCCGCCGTCCTCTACCTGGCCTCGGACGACGCGGCCTCGGTCGTCGGCACCGACCTGGTCGTGGACGGCGGTTCGACGGCCTGACCCGGATCAGTCGATCCCCGAACGCTCCACCCCCGCCACGATCCACCGCTGGAAGCACAGGAACACCACCAGCAGCGGCAGGATCGACACGACGGCGGCGACGAACAGTTCGTGCAGCCGGATCACCTGGGACGTCGTGAACGACGACAGCGCCACCTGCACCGTCCAGGCGCTCTGGTCCTGTCCGATCACCAGCGGCCACAGGAAGGAGTTCCACGCGCCGAGAAGGACGATCGTGCCGACCGCCGCGAACACCGGCCGCGCGTTCGGCACGACCACCAGCCAGTACGTGCGCCAGTAGCCGAGCCCGTCGACCTGCGCCGCGTCCTCCAGCTCCCGTGGGAACCCCAGGAAGTACTGCCGGAAGACGAAACAGGCGAACGCCGAGAACAGCGTCGGGATGATCAGTCCCCGCAGCGTGGAGATCCAGCCCAGCGACGACACCAGCACAAAGCTCGGTACGAAGGTGACGGCGGCCGGGACCAGCAGGGTGCCGAGGATGCCGTAGAAGACCTTGTTCGCGTGCCGGTACGGGATTCGGGCGAGGCCGTAGCCGGCGAGGGAGGCGAGCAGCAGGGTGCCGAGTGTCGTCGCGACGGCGATCAGCGCGGAGTTGAGCAGGGAGCGGGCGAAGGGGACGGACGGGTCGCCGAACAGCTCCCGGACGTTCCCCCACCTCAACTCGCCGGGAAAGAAGGTCCATCCGGGCGACGTGATGTCCTGCTCGCTCGACAGGCCGTTGCGGACGAGCAGATAGAAGGGGATCAGGAAGAGCAGGGCCAGCGCGATCAGCAGCACCAGTCGAAGCGCCCGTCCGGCCCGTACCAGGGCGTCATCCATCCGCGTCCGTCCTTCCCAGCCCGAGCCACCGCGCCTGCCCCACCGTGACGATCGCGATGACGAGCGCGAGGATCACCGCGCCCGCGCTGCCCAGCCCGAGGTTCTGCCCCTGCCCGAGCGCGGTGTAGTAGAGATAGACGAGCGGCGGCCGGGCGTACGGCGGGTATCCCCTGGCATCGGACAGCAGGTTGTAGAACTCGTCGAAGGCCTGGAAGGCGTTGACGACGAGCAGCAGCACCACCGCGACCGAGGTGGCCCGCAGCTGGGGCAGTGTGATGTGCCGCAGCACCGTCCAGCCGGGCCGGGCACCGTCCACGGCGGCCGCCTCGTACAGCGCCGGGTCGATCCGCTGCAGCCCGGCTAGGAACAGGATCATGTAGAACCCGGCCTGCAGCCACAGCCGTACGGTGACGATGACCAGCCAGTACCAGGGCGGATCGGTGGTGGACAGCCAGGCGACGGAATCGCCGCCGAACCACCCGAGGACGGTGTTGGCGAGCCCGAACCGTACCCCGTTGAAGAGCGACATCTTCCACACCAGGGCGGCGACGACGTAACTGCACGCGGCCGGCAGGAAGAAGACCGACCGGAAGAACGCGCGCGCCCGCCGGATCCGGTTGACCATGAGCGCGAGCGAGAGGGAGGCGAGGTACGTGACGGGGACGATGAAGGCGGTGAAGACGAGGAAGGTCTTCAGACTGCCGAGGAACGCGTCGTCCTTCAGCATCGCCGTGTAATTGTCCAGGCCGACGAAGTGCGTGGGCGTGACGGTGTTGTGCGCGTCGAAGAAGCTGAGGCCCACGCTCCACAGCAGCGGAACATAGGTGAACAGCGCGAGCCCGAGCGCGAACGGCCCCACGAACACCCAGAACCAGAGGGTCCCGCGGCGCCTCACGACGTCTTCTTCGCGTTCTTCACACGGTCGAGCTCACCGGCCACCTTCCCTACGACGGCCCGCAGTTCACCCTCCGGATCGGCTCCGCTCCTGATGATCCGGCTGAGCGCGTCCTGGTAGGCGGTCTGGGCGGCCGGCGTCCACAGCAGGGGCTGGGCGTAGCCGTGGTCGGTGGTGAAGCGGACGGCGTCGGCGGCGGCACCGCTCTGGAGTCTGGTGGCCTTCCTGGCGAGGGAGATCCGGGCCGGGATGTGAAAGCCGTAGGACAGCGCGAAGTCCTCCTGGTAGTCGGTCCGTTCGACCCACAGCCACTTCACGAACTCCTCGGCGGCCTCCTTGTGTCTGCTGCGCGCGCTGACGGCGGCCCCGTACGCCCCGACGGGCACGGCGGGCTTCCCCTGGCCACCGTCCCCGGGGAACGGCAGCACCCCGAAGTCGTCGCCGAGTTCCTTCTGCACCTGCGGCAGCGCCCACAGCCCGGACCACTGCATCGCGGTCAGCCCCTGGAGGAGGGCGGACGGGTCGGACCAGTCGGCGGGCGCGCCGAGGAGGAGGGACCGGTCGGCGTGGAGACGGTGCAGCTTGCCGAGGGTGCGGGCGGCGGCGGGGTCGTCGAAGCCGACCTTGCCGTCCTCGGTGACCAGCTGCAGCCCGGCGGCGTACAGGGGCGTACCGCCGAGCACCCCGGCTCCCCCGTCATTGCCCAGGAAGAGCCCCTTGACCTTGCTGTTCGTGAGCTTCCTGGCGGCGTCCACGAGGGCGTCGAGCGTGGCCGGCGGCTCGACCCCGGCGTCCTTCAGCAGGCTCTTGCGGTAGTAGAGCAGCTGCATGTCGATGACCTGCGGGATGCCCCAGATCCGTCCGTCGTAGGTCTTCGGCGCGAGCACCGCCGGATTGAAGTCGTCCTTGACGCCCTTGAGGAGATCGGAGAGGTCGACGACCTGTCCGCCCTGGATCTGGTCGATCGTGGGCCCGTTGACCTCGAAGACGTCCGGTCCCGAGTCGGTGAGCAGGGCGGCCGCGGTCTGCTGGTCGTAGTTCCCGGGCCGCCACTGCACCTTGACGCTCGCCTTCCTGTAGGCGGCGGCGTACCGCTGCACGGCCTGCTCGGTGCCGGGTTCGCCGTACTGGTGGTACCACTGGGCCAGAGCGGTTCCCGAACTTCCGCTTCCACGCCCGGTGTTGGACCCGCAAGCGGCGAGCAGTCCGGCTCCTGCCCCGGCTCCCGCGGCAAGCAGTGCCCTGCGGCTGATGGTCATCGTCTGTGCCCCCTGACGTCCGTCATCGATGCACGGCCCAACGATCAACCATGCGCCTCGATTACGAAAGAGGGCCCCCGTCAGGCACGCCTGGCACAGCCACAGTGGGCTGAAACCCGGCCACGACCTTTTCGGGCCGGAGCGCATCCAACACAGTGACCTTCATCAACCGATTCGCCCGATGGAGGCGAATGCGCCGTGTTCCAGTATCGAAACTCTGTCTCCGCAGATGATGCACGGAGAGGCGGCACCCCCGCACAGGGTGCCGCCTCTCTTTTCGTGGTCCGGAGCCGTCGCCCATCGGTTGAGGGTCGGGGACAGGCGGCGGCTCCGGCGTCCGGGGAGGGTCAGCGGTGGTCGCTGCCCGCCGAGTTCGTCGCCGCGCGGCCCGCTTCGAGGCGGGCGACCGGGATGCGGAACGGGGAGCAGGAGACGTAGTCCAGACCCACCTCGTGGAAGAAGTGGACCGACTCGGGGTCACCGCCGTGCTCACCGCAGACGCCGAGCTTCAGGTCGGGGCGGGTACGCCGACCCGCTTCCGCCGCCAGCTTCACCAGGGAGCCCACGCCGTCCCGGTCGATCGTCTCGAAGGGGGATACGCCGAAGATTCCCTTCTCCAGGTATGCCGTGAAGAAGGACGCCTCCACGTCGTCCCGGCTGAAGCCCCACACCGTCTGCGTCAGGTCGTTCGTGCCGAAGGAGAAGAACTCCGCCGCCTCCGCGATCTGGCCCGCCGTGAGGGCCGCTCGCGGCAGCTCGATCATCGTGCCGATCGCCAGCTTCAGCTCGGTGCCCGTCGCCGCCTCGACCTCCGCGATGACCTGGTCGGCCTCTTCGCGGACGATCTCCAGCTCCTGGACCGTGCCGACCAGCGGGATCATGATCTCGGCGCGCGGGTCGCCCTTGGCGTTCTTGCGTTCGGCCGCCGCTTCGGCGATCGCGCGGACCTGCATGGTGAACAGGCCGGGGATGACCAGGCCGAGGCGTACGCCGCGCAGGCCGAGCATCGGGTTCTGCTCGTGCAGGCGGTGGACCGCCTGGAGCAGGCGCAGCTCGTTCTCGTGGGGCTCCTGGCGGGACTCGGCCAGGGCCACCCGGACCGACAGCTCCGTGATGTCCGGCAGGAACTCGTGCAGCGGCGGGTCCAGCAGCCGGACGGTCACGGGCAGGCCGTCCATCGCCGAGAACAGCTCCACGAAGTCCTGCTTCTGCAGCGGGAGGAGCGCCTTCAGGCTCTCCTGGCGCTCGTCCTCCGTGTCGGCCAGGATGAGCCGCTCGACCAGCTCACGGCGGTCGCCGAGGAACATGTGCTCCGTGCGGCACAGGCCGATGCCCTGGGCGCCGAAGCGGCGGGCCCGCAGGGCGTCCTCGGCGTTGTCCGCGTTGGCGCGCACCCGCAGCCGGCGCTTGCGGTCGGCGAAGGCCATGATGCGGTGCACGGCCTCGACCAGTTCGTCGGCGTCGTGGGCGCCCGCGTGCATCCGGCCCTCGAAGTACTCCACGACCGGGGACGGGACCACCGGGACCTCGCCCAGGTAGACCTTTCCGGAGGAGCCGTCGATGGAGATCAGGTCGCCCTCTTCCACGACGTGACCACCCGGCACCGTCATCCGGCGGCGCTTGGTGTCGACCTCCAGCTCCTCCGCGCCGCAGACACAGGTCTTGCCCATGCCTCGGGCGACCACGGCCGCGTGCGACGTCTTGCCGCCGCGCGACGTGAGGATGCCTTCCGCCGCGATCATGCCGTCCAGGTCGTCGGGGTTCGTCTCACGGCGGACCAGGATGACCTTCTCGCCCGAGCGGGACCACTTCACGGCCGTGTACGAGTCGAAGACCGCCTTGCCCACCGCCGCGCCCGGGGACGCGGCGATACCGCGCGCCACCTGGTCCACCTTCGCGTGCTCGTCGAAGCGCGGGAACATCAGCTGGGCCAGCTGGGCGCCGGTCACCCGCTGGAGGGCTTCCGTCTCGTCGATCAGGCCCTGGTCCACCAGCTGCGTGGCGATACGGAAGGCCGCGCCCGCCGTGCGCTTGCCGACCCGGGTCTGGAGCATCCACAGCTGACCGCGCTCGATCGTGAACTCGATGTCGCAGAGGTCCTTGTAGTGGTTCTCCAGCGTCTCCATGATCTGCATCAGCTGGTCGTACGACTTCTTGTCGATCGACTCCAGCTCCGCGAGCGCGACGGTGTTGCGGATGCCCGCCACCACGTCCTCGCCCTGGGCGTTCTGCAGGTAGTCGCCGTAGACGCCCTGGTGGCCCGAGGCGGGGTCGCGGGTGAACGCCACGCCCGTGCCGGAGTCCGGGCCCAGGTTGCCGAAGACCATCGAGCAGACGTTGACGGCCGTACCGAGGTCGCCGGGGATGCGCTCCTGGCGGCGGTACAGCTTCGCCCGGTCACCGTTCCACGAGTCGAAGACCGCCTTGATGGCGAGGTCCATCTGCTCGCGCGGGTCCTGCGGGAAGTCCCGGCCGGCCTCCTTCTTGACGATCTTCTTGAAGGTGGTGACCAGCTTCTTCAGGTCGGCGGCCTCCAGGTCGGTGTCGACCGTGACCTTCTTGGCCTCCTTGGCCGCCTCAAGGGCCTCCTCGAAGAGGTCGCCGTCGACGCCGAGGACGGTCTTGCCGAACATCTGGATGAGGCGGCGGTAGGAGTCCCAGGCGAAGCGGTCGTCGCCGGCCTGCTTCGCCAGGCCCTGCACCGACTTGTCGGAGAGGCCGATGTTCAGGACCGTGTCCATCATGCCGGGCATCGAGAACTTGGCGCCCGAGCGGACCGACACGAGGAGCGGGTTGTCGGCCTGGCCGAGCTTCTTGCCCATGCGGGACTCAAGGGCGTCGAGGTGCGCACTCACCTCGTCACGCAGTGCCGCGGGCTCCTCGCCGCTGTCCAGGTAGACCTTGCAGGCCTCCGTGGTGATGGTGAAGCCGGGAGGGACCGGCAGACCGAGGTTGGTCATCTCGGCGAGGTTGGCACCCTTGCCGCCGAGGAGGTCCTTGAGGTCCTTGTTTCCCTCGGTGAAGTCGTAAACGAACTTCACTCCGTGGGGTTCTTTGTTTTCCGACACGGGTCTCGACTCCTTGAGGCCACGGTGGCTGCCCTGACGGCGAGGAACATACCCAGATCGAAGGAACATGGGTACGTCTACTTGTGCGTCATGCGCCTGTAACCAGTCGTCCGCCAGCGGATCGAAAGTCAAAGCTTGGCAAGCCGACACGGCCTGATGTTTTCACTTCTTGAACGCAAGCATCCCCAGATGCCAGGTTTTCCGCTCAGATGAGCGGCCATCCCGCACGTCTGATTTCGATCGATGAACGATCAAGCGGTGGCACCCAGTGCCACCCCTTGGAGAAGTGCAGCCGCCCAAGATCTGCTCATCTGAGCGCAACCCTTATCAAGGGTGGCGAGAATCACGCTGCCACAGCCCGCCGGATTTCACCATGCGGACCGCTTCCCGATACCGGAAACACCCTCGTCACACGCCCGGAGACACCGCACGCACCCGGCGGCGGCGATGTCACACACCCAGCGCCCGCAGCCGCTCCTCGGCCCGTTCCGGCGCGTAGAGGTGTTCCACGACCAGTGCCCCCGCTCCGATGAGCGCGGCCCGCTCCCCCAGCCGCGAGGTGACGACGTCCAGGTGGGCCGTGGAGCGCGGCAGCGCCCGCTGGTAGAGCAGCTCCCGCACCCCGGTGAGGAAGGGCGTGCCCGCGAGGTCGCCCGCGATCATCAGCACGCCCGGGTTGAGCAGGGTCACGACCGTCGCCAGCACCACACCGACCTGGCGCCCGGCCTCGCGGGCCAGCGCCGTCGCCTCGGGATGCCCCGCGGCCAGCAGGTCCCGTACGTCCGCGCCGGAAGCGGCCGGCACCCCGCTCTCCGCCAGCCGCCGGGCCACGGCGCCGCCGCTCGCGACGGCGGCGAGACAGCCGTGCGAACCGCAGCGGCACAGCGCGTCCGCGCCGATGCGGATGTGCCCGATGTCGCCCGCGCCGCCGTCGGTGCCCCGGTAGATCACGCCGTCCACGACCACCCCGGCGCCTATGCCCGTGGACACCTTGACCAGTACGAAGGCCCCGCAGCCGGGATGTCCGGCGCGCTGTTCGCCGTAGGCCATGAGGTTGGCGTCGTTGTCCACCAGGACCGGGACCGTACCCGCGCCGGTGTGCTCGGTGAAGGCGCGGGAGAGGCGGCCCCTTATGTCGTAGCCGTCCCAGCCGGGCATCATCGGCGGCTGCACCACCCGGCCGGTCCCGGTGTCCACCGGGCCGGGCACGGCGAGCCCGATCCCGCAGACGTCCGCCGCCGGACGCCCGGTCTTCTCCAGCAACCGGTCGAACCAGTGGCCGAGTTCGCCGAGCACCGCCTCCGGACCGTCCTCGACGACCAGGGTCCCCGAGTGCTCGGCGAGGATCTCGCCGGTCAGGCCGAGGACGGCGGCGCGGGCGTGCCGGGTGTCCAGGTCGGCGGCGAGCACGACGGCGTGGCGGTCGTCGAACTCCAGGGTGATGGAGGGGCGGCCGCCGAGCGGTGAGCCGACCGGGCCGCCGGCGCCCTCGCGCAGCCAGCCGGCCCGGAACAGCCGGTCCAGGCGCTGACCGACGGTCGCCCGGGACAGCCCGGTGACCTGCTGGAGCGCACCGCGTGTCACGGCCCGGCCGCTGCGCACCAGTTCCAGCAGCTCGCCGGCGCCGGCCTGGCCGGCCCGTCTGACGGGCCTCTCCTGACGGTCGGTCATACGGTCGGTCATGCGCACCCCCTTGTGTTTCCCAACCATGCATTACATATTGAGTTTTGCGTGTTAAATAGACGTAACTCTACGGTCGCAACAACCGAACCCGGTCGGCCCGGCCGGGTGTCTTCGTCTTCGGGGAGCCCCGAGTGGATCGCAGCACGCAGCTCACCGCCCGTCCCACGGAGTACGAGATCGCGTACGATCCCCCGGCCTCCGCGGCGTCTTTGCACGTCAGAGCGGCCAAGGTGCTCGACGCGAACTGGACGGGCAGTTCGACGATCCCCTCCCGGAACCTGTATCCGCACCAGTGGTCCTGGGACTCGGCGTTCATCGCGATCGGCCTGCGGCACATCTCCCCGCGGCGGGCCCAGACCGAGCTGGAGACGCTGCTGGCCGCCCAGTGGGCCGACGGACGCGTCCCGCACATCGTCTTCAACCCCTCCGTACCGCTCGACGCCTACTTCCCGAGCCCCGACTTCTGGCGCTCCACCAGCGCCGGCCGCCCCGCGGGCGCCCCGCGCACCGTACAGACCTCGGGCATCGTCCAGCCACCGGTGCACGCGCTCGCGGCCTGGCTGGTGCACTGCGCCGACCCCGTTCTGTCCCGGGCACGCGGTTTCCTGGCCCGGGTGTACCCGAGGCTGGCCGCCTGGCACCGCTATCTGCTGCACCGCCGGGACCTGGGCGGCGCGGGGCTGGTGTCGGTCGTCCACCCCTGGGAGCAGGGCATGGACAACAGCCCTTGCTGGGACGCCCCGCTCGCCCGGATCACCCCGGCCCCGGCCCGCTCCTTCCGCCGCGCCGACCTCGCCCATGGCGCACCCGAGGACCGGCCGACGGATCTGGACTACGGGCGGTATGTACGGCTGGCCGCCGACTACCGGGACGCCGGGTACAGGGATGGGGTGGGCGGGAGGAACGGGGATGGGGCGGGCGGGAGGAACAGGGATGGGGCGGGCGGGAGAAACGGGAATGGGGCGGGCGGGAGAAACAGAGATGGGGCGGGCGGGGGAAACACAGCCGGTGAAGGCGAGTTCGCCGTCGAGGACCCGTCCTTCAACGCCCTGCTCATCGCCTCCGAGCACGCACTGGCCCGGATCGCCGGTGAACTGGGCGCGACGGGCACAGCCCGGCACGCGCGCGCCGAACGCCTGACGGCGGCCCTGGTGGAGAGGCTGTGGGACCCGGCCGCCGGGATGTTCCTGTGCCGGGATCTTCGGGGCGGGGGGCCGATCCGTGAGCGTGGGGTCTCCGGGCTGGTGCCGCTCATTCTGCCCGGGCTGCCGCGTGCGGTGGCCGGCGCGCTCGTCCGTACGTTGTGCGGGCCGCACTTCGGGCTCGGTGGGCGTACCCGGCTCGTGCCCAGTTACGACCTGCTCGGTGAGGCCTTCGACCCGCACCGGTACTGGCGCGGCCCGGCCTGGTTCAACACCGGCTGGCTGCTGGAGCGGGGCCTGCGCCTGCACGGCGAGCGGGAGCGTGCCGACGCGCTGCGCGCGGCTGTGCTCCACCTCGCCGACGCCACCGATTTCGCCGAGTACGTCGACCCGTACACCGGCGAGGCCTGCGGCGCGACCGGCTTCGGCTGGACCGCCGCGCTCGCCCTCGATCTGCACCATGAGCTGCGTCGAGAGCGAAACCAAGAGCCGCACAAAGACCTTCCCAAGCGCCCCGGCGAGGGCGTGTCCAAGGCGGCGACCGGCACGTTCGACACGAGTGACGAAGGAGGAGACCGGGTATGACCGACCGGCATCATCTGCTCGTGCACGGGGCGACGTTCGCCACCGTGGGCGACCGGGGCGACATCAGTGGCGTCCGGGGCGGTGGTTCCCCGGACGGGTTGTTCGTACGGGACGCCCGGCATCTCAGCCGCTGGCAGCTCACCGTGGACGGCGCCGTGCCCGAGGTGCTCACCCCGGTCACCGACAGTGACGCTGCCCGCTGTGTGCTGGTCCCGCGCGGCGGCCGGCAGGAGCCTCCGGCGCACACCCTGTTCCGCCGGCAGGCCGTCGGCGACAGCTCGTTCGTGGAGTCGCTGCGGGTGACCAGCAACCGCCCGGAGCCGACCACGGTCCGGCTCGCCATCACCGTCGACGCCGACTTCACCGACCAGTTCGAACTCCGCTCCGACCACCGCACGTACGCCAAGCCGGGCGCCGTACGCTCCCGCGAAGTCCTCGACGACGGCATCGAGTTCACCTACCGGCGCGGCGAATGGCGATCGCGTACGACCATCACGGCCGACCCCGCTCCCGATGCCGTGGAGGAGACCGGCACCGGCGCCCGGCGCCTGGTGTGGGCTCTCGGTCTGGACCCGCACGGCACGACCGAGCTGCTGCTCCGTGTGATCGCCCGCCCGCACGGCGAGAAACGCGCCCTGCGGGTGCCTCGGGACCCCGCGTCCCAGGACCAGCAACTCCTCGCGGTGGAAGGGGAGTTCATGGAGGGTGTGGCCTTCCCGAGCAGTTGGCCGGAACTGGCGGCCGCCTGCGCGCGGGGCCTCGCCGACCTGGCCGCGCTCCAGGTGCCGGCCACCGGACCCGACGGCGAGGAACTGCGCGTCCCGGCCGGCGGGGCCCCCTGGTTCCTCACTCTCCTCGCCCGCGACGCCCTGCTCACCTCCCTGTTCGCACTGCCGTACCGCCCGGAGCTGGCCGCCGCCACACTCCCCGCGCTCGCCGCGACCCAGGCGTCCGGCACCGGTGTGTCCCCGGTCGCCCAGCCCGGCAAGATCGTGCACGAGGTTCGCAACGGCGAGCTGGCTCACTTCGGGCAGGTGCCGTTCGGTCGGTACTACGGCTCGGTCGACGCGACCCCGCTGTTCCTGATCCTGCTCGGCGCGTACGTCGAACGGACCGGGGACCAGATCCCGGCCCGGCGCCTGGAGCCGCACGCGCGTGCCGCCGTCGGCTGGATGCTGGACCACGGCGGCCTGACCTCCCGCGGCTACCTCGTCTACCGCGCCGACGAGGGCGGCCTCGCCAACCAGAACTGGAAGGACTCCCCCGGTGCGATCTGCTGCGCCGACGGCACCCGGCCCACCGGCGCGGTCATGGCGGCGGGCGCGCAGGGCTACGCGTACGACGCGCTGCGCCGCACGGCGTGGCTGGCGCGCACGGTGTGGGGCGACGAGACGTACGCGGCGCTGCTGGAGCAGGTGGCGGCCGATCTGCGGGACCGGTTCCAGCGGGACTTCTGGATGCGGGAGCACTCCTTCCCGGCGCTCGCGCTGGACGGCCAGGGCCGCCAGATCGACGCGCTGGCCTCCGACGCGGGGCATCTGCTGTGGTCGGGGCTGCTGGACAAGGAGTACGGCGAGGTGGTGGGCCGACGGCTGCTGGAGCCGGACTTCTTCTCCGGCTGGGGCGTGCGGACGCTGGCCGCGGGGCAGGCGGCGTACCACCCGCTCTCGTATCACCGGGGTTCTGTGTGGCCGCATGACAACGCGCTGATCACGCTGGGTCTTGCGCGGTACGGACTGCATGACGAGGCCCGTACGGTGGCGCGTTCGCTGATCGACGCGGCGACGGTGGCGGGGCATCGGCTGCCGGAAGTCCTGGCGGGGTACGGGAGGGACACACATCCGGAGCCGGTTCCCTATCCGCATGCGTGTGTGCGGGAATCGCGGTCGGCTGCGGTGCCGCTCGCGCTGCTCGCAGCGGTGGGGGGCGGGTAGCGCCGGCGGGGTATCTGTGGTGCCTTCGCTGCGGGTTGTGTGCGGTTGCTCGCGCGGTTCCCCGCGCCCCTGGGTTGGTGCGGTGAGCGTTTGCCAGGTGTTTGCCCTGTGCTGTGAACAGGGGTTCTGGGGAGGCCGTACGGAGTGACGTCACGGGTGTCGTACGGAAGGACCTCGGGTGTCTCAGGACACGAGCACGCGCCAGCTGGAAAACGAAGCACCGGACGACGACGCCCCCGTCGAAACGCCCGCGCCCACTCCCCGCCCCTTCCGGCGGCCGTGGGCCGACTTGCCGCGGAGGCCCTGGGTCGCCTGGCGGACGCGTACGCGGCGCTGGCGGGAGGGGCATCCCGAGGTCGTCCGGGTGCTGTCCGGCGCGGTCAACGTGCTCGCCGCCGTTCTGGTCGTCGGCGCGCTCGTGATGCCGAACTCCATGGACGGGCTGGGGCTCTCGACGTTTGTGCGGATACCGGCGGAAGGTGTGATCGGGGCCGCCGTGATGCTCGCGCTGCCGCGCCGGCCGCGGGTGGTACTGGCCGTCGTGTCCGGGATCGCGCTGGCCGCGATGACCGTGCTGAACCTGCTCGACATGGGCTTCACCCAGTATCTGGGCCGCGGCTTCAACCCCATCCTCGACTGGAGCCTGCTCGGCGACACCCACTCGTATCTGGTGGACTCGCTGGGCCCTACGGCCACGCTCGCCGCCACGGCCGGTGTGATCGTCCTCGTGCTGCTGCTGTTCGTGCTGCTGACGCTGTCGACCGTCCGGCTCGCCAACCTGCTCGCCCGGAACTCCGGCATCGCGACCCGGGGCACCCTGATCGCCGGCGTCGTCTGGATCACCTGCTCCTCGCTCGGCGTGCAGATGTCCGGCGTGCCGCTCGCCGTCGACCGCACCGCGACCGCGCTGAAGGGGCAGGTCCGGCAGGCGCGGAACACCCTGCGGGACGAGGCGGAGTTCGAGAAGGTGGCCAGGGTGGACGCCTTCGGGAACACCCCGGGCAGCCAGCTGGTGCCGGATCTGCGCGGCAAGGACATGATCTTCACGTTCATCGAGAGCTACGGACGCAGCGCGGTCGAGGACCCGATCATGGCACCCGGGGTCGACAGCACGCTCGACGCGCGCACCAAGGATCTGGCCAAGGCCGGTTTCCACGCCAGGAGCGGCTGGCTGACCTCGGCGACGTACGGCGGCAGCAGCTGGCTCGGGCACTCCACCACCATGTCGGGCCTCTGGATCAGCGACCAGCAGCGTTACCGCACGGTCATGGCCAGCGACCACATGAGCCTGACCGACGCGTTCAAGAAGACCGGCGCCTTCGACACCGTCGGCGTCATGCCGGGCGTGCAGAAGGGGTGGCCGGAGCAGAAGTGGTACGGCCTGGACAAGGTCTACAACGCCTTCCAACTCGGCTACAAGGGGCCGAAGTTCAGCTGGTCGACGATGCCGGACCAGTACACGCTCCAGCAGTACCAGGACCGCGTGCACAGCAAGAAGCCGGCCGACGGCAAGTCACGGATGTCCCTCCTCATCCTGACCTCCAGCCACACCCCCTGGGCGCCGATCCCCAAGATGGTCCCCTGGAACCAGCTGGGCGACGGCTCGGTCTTCAACGGCATCGAGAAGGCCGGCAACCCGTCCTCCTACACCCTCACCGACGACACGCACTCCAAGGAGGAGTACGGCAAGTCCGTCCAGTACACGGTGACGGCCCTGACCCAGTGGCTGGAGCGCTACGGCAACGACAACACCGTGCTGGTCTTCCTCGGCGACCACC
This sequence comes from Streptomyces sp. IMTB 2501, assembly GCF_001953885.1. Classification (GTDB taxonomy): domain Bacteria; phylum Actinomycetota; class Actinomycetes; order Streptomycetales; family Streptomycetaceae; genus Streptomyces. Next base: position 51,340 of record NZ_MQUS01000017.1, read on the forward strand.
AGCCGAACGCCCACGTCAGCGGCAACCGTGCCAGCCGTGACGTGCCGGTCTCGATCGTCGCCAAGGACCCGAAGCTCCTCGACAAGATCGACAGCTGGGGCTGGACCGACGGCCTGCGGCCCGCGCACAACGCGCCGGTCTGGAAGATGAGCGCGTTCCGCGACCGCTTCCTGACGGCGTACGGCTCGACCCCGCACCCGAAGAAGGGCTGATCAGCCTCCGGAGGTGTCCAGCTCCGCGTCCTCGCTGACGCCCGCGCAGTCGTAAGGGTCCTTCAGCCAGCCGTCCGGCAGCACCACCCGGTTGTTGCCGGACGTACGGCCGCGCGGGCCGTCGGCGCCGAGCGGCCAGGGCTGGTCGAGGTCCAGCTCGTCCAGGCCGGCCCGCAGCTCCTCCAGGGAGGATGTGATCGCGAGTCGCCCCCGCATCTCGGAGCCGACCGCGAAGCCCTTCAGATACCAGGCGACGTGCTTGCGGAAGTCGATCACGCCCTTGGACTCGTCGCCGATCCACTCGCCGAGCAGGCGGGCGTGGCGGACCATGATGTCGGCGACCTCACGCAGTGCGGGTCGTTCGATGTCATCCGTACGCCCCTCGAAGGCGGCGACCAGGTCCGCGAACAGCCACGGCCGCCCCAGGCACCCGCGCCCGACCACGACACCGTCGCAGCCGGTCGCCCGGACCATCCGCAGCGCGTCCTCGGCCGACCAGATGTCGCCGTTGCCGAGCACGGGGATCTCCGGCACATGCTCCTTCAGGCGTGCGATGGCGTCCCAGTCGGCGGTGCCGCCGTAGTGCTGGGCGGCCGTTCGGCCGTGGAGCGCGATCGCCGTGACGCCCTCCTCGACGGCGATACGGCCGGCGTCGAGGTAGGTGATGTGATCGTCGTCGATGCCCTTGCGCATCTTCATCGTCACCGGCAGGTCGCCGGCGCCGCTCACCGCCTCGCGCAGGATCGCGCGCAGCAGGTTCCGCTTGTAGGGGAGGGCCGAGCCGCCGCCCTTCCTGGTCACCTTGGGGACCGGGCAGCCGAAGTTCAGGTCGATGTGGTCGGCCAGGTCCTCCTCCGCGATCATGCGGACGGCCTTGCCGACGGTCGCGGGGTCGACGCCGTACAGCTGGATCGAACGCGGCCGCTCGCTCGCGTCGAACCTGATCAGCTGCATGGTCTTCTCGTTGCGCTCGACCAGCGCCCGGGTCGTGATCATCTCGCTGACGAACAGCCCCTTGCCCCCGCTGAACTCACGGCACAGCGTGCGGAAGGGCGCGTTGGTGATGCCCGCCATGGGTGCGAGCACGACGGGCGGCGTCACGGCGTGCGGGCCGATGGAGAGCGGGTGGGTCATCGTCAGGGCTCCGGTACGGATGTAGGGCACAGGGACACGGGGCAAGGAACCATTGTCCCTCACCCGGCCGGTCACCCGTCCGCCAGCTCCGCCAGCCGTTCCAGCCGATCCTCGCTCTCCTCGTCGGCGGGGATGTACGCCACCACGCGGTGGGCCGGTGACTGTGGTGCCAGCCACATGTTGCGGTGCTCAAGGCGGATCAGGCCGGCCACCGGGTGCCGGTACCGCTTGACGTGCGGGGACATCGGCGCCACCTCGTGCCGTCCCCACAGCTCGCGGAACTCCTCGGAGACCGCCAGCAGCCGGTCCAGCTGCTCCTTCCACGCGGGCTCGGCCACATGCTCGGCCATGGCCGCCCGGTACTTGGCGATCAGGTCCCGCAGCATCTCGTCCCGGTCGAGGAAGTCCCGCTTCCAGCGCTCGCTGGTGGTCAGCAGCCACAGACAGTTCCGCTCGGCCGGCGGCAGCTCGGCGGGGTCGCCGAAGAGCTGGGCGAAGGGCCTGTTGGCGGCGAGGACGTCGTACCGGGCGTTCTGCAGGGCGGCCGGGTAGGGCGCGAGCCGTTCGACGACCTTCCGCGCGGACTGGGAGACCACCGGGCACTCGGGATCGGTGCGCGGGTCGGCGGTCCCGGCGAGGGCGAAGAGGTGGGCACGCTCGGTGGGGTCCATGAGCAGGGCCCGGGCGACGGCGTCCAGCACCTGCGCGGAGACATGGGTGGCGCGGGCCTGCTCGATCCACGTGTACCAGGTGACGCCGACCGCGGAGAGCTGGGCGACCTCCTCCCGGCGCAGTCCCGGTGTACGGCGGCGCGGGCCGCGCGGCAGGCCGACCTGCTCCGGGGTGATGCGCTCGCGCCGGCTGCGCAGGAAGGCGGCCAGTTCCCGGCGCCGGACGTGCTGCGGCCCGGACTGCGCCGTACGGATGTGCTGCGCTTGCGGCTGGTCCGTGCGGTGTTCCGGCGCTGCGATGCTCATGTGCCAAGGGTGCCGTCCCGCCGTAGCCCGGTTCCAGTTGGTGCCGGTACCTGGATGAGTGCCGCCTGGTACCCCGCTGGGAGCTGTCCCAGAGTCGAGGGCGTGACCACGACGACGACCACTGTGCCGACCGAGGCCCCGCCCCGCGGCCTCACGCCCCTGGGCCTGCTCACCCTTCTCCTCGGGACCGCCCTCCCGATGATCGACTTCTTCATCGTCAATGTCGCGCTGCCGACGATCGAGCACGATCTGCACGCCGCGCCGGCCACGCTGGAGATGGTGGTGGCCGGGTACGCGGTGGCGTACGCCGTGCTGCTCGTCCTCGGCGGCCGGCTGGGCGACGGCCACGGCCGGCGGCGGCTGTTCCTGTGGGGAGTGGCCGGTTTCGGGCTGACCTCGCTGGTCTGCGGGCTGGCGCCGACCGCCGGGTGGCTGGTGGCGGCGCGGATCGCGCAGGGTGCCGCGTCGGCGGCGCTGCTTCCGCAGGTGCTGGCCACCATCCACGCGACGACGTCCGGGGAGCGGCGGGCCCGCGCGGTCGCCCTGTACGGCTCGGTCGGCGGGGTGTCCGTCGTACTCGGCCAGGTGCTGGGCGGGGTGCTGGTGGCGGCCGATCTGGCGGGCACCGGCTGGCGCGCGGTGTTCCTGGTGAACGTGCCGGTGGCCGTCGCCGCCCTGGTCTGTGCGGTGCGCTCGGTGCCGGAGAGCCGGGCCGAGCGGCCCGCGCGGGGTGACCTCGCCGGTACGACGCTGCTGGCGGCGACGCTGACCGCGCTGCTGCTGCCGCTGACCGAGGGCCGGGCGGCGGGCTGGCCGCTGTGGTCGGTGCTGCTGCTGTGCGCGGCGCCGCTGTGCGGGGCGGGGTTCTACGGGGTGGAGCGACGGGCGGAGCGGGCCGGAGGCAGCCCGCTGCTGCCCCCGTCCCTGCTGATCGCGCCGGAGGTCCGCCGGGGCCTGCTGCTGGGTCTGCCGGTGTTCATCGGGTTCGCGGGCTGGATGTTCGTGAGCGCGGTGACGCTGCAACAGGGCCTCGGCTACGGGGCGTTGGGGGCCGGGCTGACGCTGGTGCCGATGGGGGTGGCGCAGTTCGCGGCGTCGATGCTGGCGCCGCGTGTCGTACGACGGTTCGGCGGGCGGGCGGTGGCACTGGCGGCGGTGGTGCACATCGCGGGGCTGGCGACGGTGACGGCGACGGCGCTGCTGGGTCCCTGGCCGCATCTCTCCCCGCTCGCCCTCTCCCCCGGTCTGGTGCTGTGCGGCCTCGGCCAGGGCCTTCAACTGCCCCTCTATTACCGGATTCTGCTGGCGGCGATCCCGGCCCGGCTGGCGGGCACGGGCAGCGGGCTGGCGGCCACGCTCCAGCAGTCGTGCCTGGCCGTCGGGGTCGCGACGCTCGGTTCGCTGTTCCTGTCGCTCGTCCCCGGTCTCGGCATGCGGGAGGCGCTGGCGGTGGTGCTGGCGGTGCAGGCGGCGGGACTGGCGGGGCTGGGGTGGCTCGGTCTGCGGCTGCCCGCCAAGATCATGTAACACTCATTAGTTAGACACACTATTGAAATCGAGGTACGGTGAAACCATGCCCGAGTTGAGCCATCGCCGCCGTCTGCTCGTGCTCGCGATCTGCTGTATGAGCCTGCTGATCGTGAGCCTGGACAACACCGTGCTGAACGTGGCGCTGCCGTCCATGCAGCGCGATCTGCACGCCACCACCTCCGGACTGCAGTGGACGATCGACGCCTACACGCTGGTGCTCGCCTCGCTCCTGATGCTCGCGGGCTCGACGGCCGACCGCATCGGCCGCAAGAAGGTCTTCATGACCGGCCTGATCGTGTTCACGGTCGGCTCCGTACTCTGCTCCGTGGCGCCGAACCTCAGCCTGCTGGTGGTGTTCCGCATGGTGCAGGCGATCGGCGGCTCGATGCTCAACCCGGTCGCGATGTCGATCATCACCAACACCTTCACCGACGCCCGGGAGCGGGCCCGCGCGATCGGCGTGTGGGGCGCGGTGGTCGGCATATCCATGGCTGCGGGCCCACTGGTGGGCGGTCTCCTCGTCCAGTCGGTGAGCTGGCGCTCGATCTTCTGGATCAACCTCCCGGTGGGCCTCGCCGCCCTCCTGCTCACCCTCCGCTTCGTCCCCGAGTCCCGCGCGCCGAAGGCCCGCCGCCCCGACCCGATCGGGCAGCTCCTGGTCATCGCCCTGTTCGGCTCGCTGACGTACGCGATCATCGAGGCGCCGGACGCGGGTGCGGCGACGGTGGCTCCCTTCGCGGCGACAGCCCTGGCGGCCCTCCTGGCCCTCCTCCGGTACGAACCTCGCCGCGCCGAACCCCTCATCGAGCTGCGCTTCTTCCGCTCGGCGCCGTTCAGCGGGGCCACCGTCATCGCGATCAGCGCGTTCGCGGCGCTGGGCGGCTTCCTGTTCCTGTCGACGCTGTATCTGCAGAACGTCCGCGGTCTCGACGCCCTGCACGCGGGCCTGTGGATGCTGCCGATGGCCGCGCCGACCTTCCTGTGCGCGCCCCTGTCCGGCCGCCTGGTCGGCGGCCGCGGCCCGCGCCTCCCCCTCCTGGTGGCCGGTACGGCGATGACGGCGAGCGGCGTCCTCTTCGCGGCCTTCGAGGCGGAGACGTCGAACGCCACCCTCCTCATCGCCTACGTCCTCTTCGGCATCGGCTTCGGTTTCGTGAACGCGCCGATCACCAACACGGCCGTCTCCGGCATGCCCCGCGCCCAGGCCGGCGTGGCCGCCGCGGTCGCCTCCACCAGCAGACAGCTGGGCCAGACCCTGGGTGTCGCGGTGATCGGCGCGGTCCTGGCCTCCGGCATCCACACCTCCGCCTACCGCGACACCTTCGTCTCCGCGGCCCGCCCCGGCTGGTGGATCCTCACCGCCTGCGGCCTGGCCGTCCTCGCCCTCGGCCTCCTGACCAGCGGCCGCTGGGCCCGCAGGACGGCCGAGCGCACGGCCGAGAGCCTGTCCTCACCGGAGGTCCGGGAGGCGGCGGGGGTCGGCGCGGAGACCTGAGTGCGGGCGGGGCGCGGCCACGACCGGACGAGCGGCTTCGCCCGCCGAGGACCTGGGGCCTGCACGGCGGAAGAGGGCGTCGACGCGATGGGCTCCCCCCTTGGTGGGGCGGACGTTGCCTGTTGGGGCACTACCTCCGCGCCATCTCGTACAGCTTCTCCAGGCGCTCGCGGGACTCCTCGTCCGCGGGGGTGTACGTCACCATGCGGGCGCCCAGCTCCGGGCCCAGCCACAGGTCCGTGTGCTCCAGTCTGAGATGGCCGACGAGGACGTTGCGGAACTCCTTGGTCTTGGAGCGGCTGCCGACCACCTCGTAACGCTGCCAGTTCTCGCGGAACTCGGGGGACGCCGTCTCCAGCCGCTTCAGGAGCATCTTCCAGGCCGGTTCGCCGAGATGGCCGGCCAGTGAGGCGCGCAGCTTGGCGGCCATCAGGCGCTGGGTCTCCTCCAGGTGGACGACCGAGTCCTGCCACTCCTTGTTGGTGTAGCAGAGGAGCATGCAGTTGAGGTCCTCCGCCGGCAGGGCGTCCAGGTCGCACAGCAGGCGACTGTAGGTGCGGTTGTAGGCGAGGATGTCGTACCGGCTGTTCTGGATGGAGGCCGGGAGCGGCTCCAGCCCGCGCAGCAGTTCGCGCAGGGCCGGGGTGACGCTCGGGCAGCTCGCGGCGGGCGTCGGATCGGTGGCGCCGGCCAGCTGGAAGAGGTGGGCGCGTTCGCTGGCGTCCAGCATCAGGGTGCGGGCGAGAGCGTCCAGGACCTGGACGGAGACCTGGATGTCCCGTGCCTGTTCCAGCCAGGTGTACCAGGTGACGCCGACCGCGGAGAGCTGGGCGACCTCCTCCCGGCGCAGTCCGGGCGTACGGCGCCGGGCCCCTCGGGGCAGGCCCACCTGCTCGGGGCTGATGCGCTCACGGCGGCTGCGCAGGAACGCGGCCAGTTCGTGCCGCCGGATCTCCGAGCCCCGGGTCGGCTGCGGGGCGGTCTCGCGGTCCGTGGCCATAGTGGTCATGGCTCCAGGGTGCCTGCCCTCTCATCCTGTTGCCAGGTAGTTCTTCTACCAGGATGAGGACACTCTGGTACCAGTCTGAACGACGGCGCAGGCTCAAGGGCATGAGTGAGACCGTCACCACCCGGGCCGTCCCTGCGACGACGGCCACACCGCCCGCACTCGGCGGGCTCGGACTGTTCACCGTTCTGCTCGCCGCGGCGCTGCCGCTGATCGACTTCTTCATCGTCAACGTCGCCCTGCCGACCATCGGCGCCGACCTCCGCGCGGGCGAGGCCGTGCTGGAGCTGGTCGTCGCCGGGTACGGCGTCGCCTATGCCGTACTGCTGGTGCTCGGCGGCCGGCTCGGGGACCTGTTCGGGCGGCGTCGGCTGTTCCTCGGCGGGATGGCCGCGTTCGGGCTGACCTCGCTGGCCTGCGGACTGGCGCCCGACGCCTGGAGCCTGGTCGCGGCGCGGGTCGCGCAGGGCGCCTCGGCCGCCGCGATGCTGCCGCAGGTGCTCGCCACCATCCAGGCCACGACGCGTGGCGCGCGCCGCGCGAAGGCCATGAGCCTGTACGGCGCCACGGCCGGACTGTCCATGGTGGCGGGGCAGATACTCGGCGGGGTGCTCGTCGCCGCCGATGTCGCAGGCACCGGCTGGCGGTCGGTGTTCCTCGTCAACGTCCCTGTCGTCGTGGTCGGGTTGATCCTCGCCGTGCGGGTCATGCCCGAGACCCGGTCGCAGCATCCGGAGCCCGTCGACGGCCTGGGCACCGTCCTGCTCGCGGTGTCCCTGCTGACACTGCTCGCCCCGCTCACCGAGGGCCGGGCCGCGGGCTGGCCGCTGTGGACATGGCTGTCGCTGGCCGCGTTCCCGTTCGCCGCCGGCGCGTTCTGGACGGTGGAACGGCGGGCCGACCGGTCGGGGCGCACCCCGCTGCTGCCGCCGAGCCTGCTGGCGCTGGCCTCGCTGCGGCGCGGTCTGGTGCTGATGGTGCCGTTCTCGATCGGCTTCAGCGGGTTCATGTTCGTGATCGCGCTGGCGCTGCAACAGGGCGCCGGGCTCGGTCCGGTGCCGGCCGGGCTCGCGCTCGCGCCGATGGCCGTGGCCTTCCTGTTCGTCTCCCTCGCCGGGCCCCGGCTGATCGCCCGTTTCGGCACCCGGGTCGTCACCGCGGGCTCCGCGATCCAGGGCGTGGGCATCCTGCTGATCGTGCTGGCCGCCTGGCGGGACTGGCCGCACCTGGACGCCGGCTCGCTGCTGCCGGGCGCGGCCGTCGCCGGCGCCGGACAGGCGCTCCAACTGCCCAACGTCCTGCGGCTCGTGATGTCGGAGGTGCCGCCCGCCCGGGCCGGTGTCGGCAGTGGCGTGATGGTCACCACCCAGCAGTCCGCGCTCGCCCTGGGCGTGGCCACGCTCGGCACCCTGTTCCTCACCCTCGTGCCCCGCATGGGCATGCGGGACGCGCTGGTCACCACGCTGCTGGTGCAGTTGGCCGGGATCGTACTGACCGGCCTGCTCAGCCTGCGCCTGCCCCGCCATGTCGGTTGATCCAGGGCACGGCTTGGACAACTCCGGGTGAAGCTCCCCCTGTTGATGTTCGTCTTGTTGCACACTCCTGTCCCGGTCGGGGTGTGCCCGACGCGAGGAGGCGTGAGGCGTCATGCCACAGGACAACAGCACGAGCAAGGTCAGCCGCTGGGACCAGCACGGCCGGGAGCATGTCGTACGGGTGCACCGCACGGGAGTGCAGCGCACCATCCGATGCGACACCTGCGGCTGGCGCAGAGGCGCCCAGTTCCTGCCCTGGCTGAAGGCCGAGGAGCATCTGGCCGAGGCTCATCAGGCGACGATCGACCCGGCGGCCGCCCGGCAGCCCTCCAGGTAAGGACATCGGGTCCCAACACCGCGCTCGACCTGCGCTCTTACCAACCGAGGACACGTTCCGTCACCTCTCGAGTGGCCGCTTTCCCCCTGCTGGTTCAGCCTGGGAAAGGTCCATCGAGCGACAGGAGACACACATGACCTCGGTACTCCGCCATCGCTACGGCCGCGCGCTCGGCGCATGCGCTCTCTCCGTGGCGCTGCTCTCCGGCGGAACGGCCGGAGCCTACGCCGCCGGCATCAAGCCCAGCCCCAGCCCCAGCAATTCGGCCGCCAAGGCCTCGATCACCCTGACGGCCAACAAGACCTCGGTGAAGGCCGGCGAAACGGTGAAGTTCACCGGGCGCACCACGGGCCTGAAGATCAACAGTCCGCTGGTGCTCCAGCGCGAGAAGAACGGCAAGTGGGTTCCCATGAAGGCGACCGGGAAGGTCAAACAGGGCAGCTCGTACGCGATCCTCGCCACGTTCAAGACCGCGGGCACCGAGACACTGCGGGTCTCGAGCGCCACCATGGGCGGCAAGGTCCACTCGCCCACCGTCACGGTGAAGGTGAGCTGAGCCCCGTACCGGGGCACCCTCACCGCGAAGGTGACCCAAGTCCCCGCATCAGCAGGTCCACCACGGCCGTGAACTCCTCGTCCACGCCGGGAGCGGTCCACTCCCGGGCGTAACAGGGGTCATGGAAGCGGCCGGTGGCCTGGAAGACGGCCCGGGCCGCGGCGGCCGGGTCGGGCACCGAAAAGGCGCCCGACCCGGCCCCTTCCGCGATGATCCGGGTCAACTGCCTGGTCAGGTCGGCGAGATGATCGCCGACCGCCGTGCCGTTCTCGTCGGTCAGCACCGTGTACGTGGCGAAGAGTTCCGGGTCGTCGCCCGCCTTGTGCCGCTTGGCCTCGAACAGGGCCGCGAGCCAGGCCCGCAGCCGCTGCTCGGGAGTGCCGTCCGCGTCGACGATTACCGCGAGCCTCTCCGACGTGCGGTCCAGCCAGCGTTTGGTGACCGCCTCGCGCAGCGCCGCCTTGGTGCGGAAGTGCCGGTAGACACTGCCATGGCTGACGCCGAGCGCGCGGGCGACGTCCACCACGGTGGCCTTGGCCGGGCCGTGGCGGCGCAGCACCTCCTCGGTCGCTTCGAGGATGCGCTCGGCGGTCAGGGTCTCGGTGGGCGGTGCCATGCCTTAGACCGTACCCGCAGTCACGATCAGCGCTCGCTGTCGAGGTGCGCCAGCTGCGCGGCCGGGTAGCGGTCGCCGGCCGCCGCGTCCGCCGGTACGGCCTCCTCGATCGCCGCCAGGTCGGCCGCGTCCAGGGTGACGTCCAGCGCGCCCAGCGACTCGCTCAGCCGCTCACGGGTGCGGGCGCCGACCAGCGGCACGATGTCCTCACCGCGAGCGAGCACCCAGGCGATGGCGGTCTGCGCGACCGTGACGCCCTTCTGCTCGGCGATCTTGCGCAGGGCCTCGACCAGGTTCAGGTTGTGCTGGAGGTTCTCGCCCTGGAAGCGGGGCGAGTGGGCGCGGAAGTCGTTCGGGGCCAGCTGCCGGTCCCGGGAGAAGTGGCCGGAGATCAGCCCGCGGGACAGCACGCCGTACGCGGTGACGGCGATGCCCAGCTCGCGGGTGGTGGGCAGGATGTCCCGCTCGATACCCCGGCTGATCAGCGAGTACTCGATCTGCAGATCGGCGATCGGGGCGGTGGCGGCGGCCCGCCGGATGGTCTCGGCGCCGACCTCGCTCAGGCCGATGTGCCGGACGTACCCCTTCTCGATCAGTTCGGCGATCGCGCCGACGGTCTCCTCGATCGGCACGATCGGGTCGAGGCGGGCGATCCGGTAGACGTCGATGTGGTCGACGCCGAGGCGCTGCAGGGAGTAGGCGGCGAAGTTCTTCACGGCGGCCGGGCGGCCGTCGTAGCCCACCCAGTTGCCCTCCGGGTCGCGCAGGGCGCCGAACTTCACGCTGGTCAGGGCCTGCTCGCGGAGGGCCGCCGGGGCGGTGCGCAGGGCCTCGCCGATCAGCATCTCGTTGTGCCCCATGGCGTAGAAGTCGCCGGTGTCCAGGAGCGTGACGCCCGCCTCCAGGGCGGCGTGGATGGTCGCGATGGACTCCGCGCGGTCGGCGTCGCCGTAGAGCGCGGACATGCCCATGCAGCCGAGGCCGAGGGCGGAGACGGCAGGTCCGGTGGTTCCGAGGTTTCGGGTTCGCATCGTCATGCCTTCACGATGCCATGACAGCTGACAGATTTCAATATCTGTCACTCCAACTTTGTCATTCAGGGCTGCTGAATGGTCCAGACCTATTGACGAGAGGTCTGGACCAGAGCACTGTCATGCCTACGACACCTCACCGCACCCCCACCGGGAGGCCTCGCATGCTCAGACGCCTGCTCGCCACCGCGCTCACCGCGGCCGCCCTCGTCCCACTCGGGATCGCCACCGCCCCCACCGCCTCCGCGGCTGACACCTGCGCCGTGAAGTCCCGGCCGGCCGGAAAGGTGCTCCAGGGCTACTGGGAGAACTGGGACGGCTCCGCGGGCGGCGTCCACCCGCCCTTTGGCTGGACCCCGATCACCGACTCCCGTATCCCCGCGCACGGTTACAACGTCATCAACGCGGCCTTCCCCGTCATCCGCTCCGACGGCACGGCGCTGTGGGAGGACGGCATGGACACGGGCGTGAAGGTGGCGACGCCCGCCGAGATGTGCGCCGCCAAGGCGTCCGGCCAGACGATCCTGCTCTCGATCGGCGGCGCGACGGCCGGCATCGACCTCAACTCGTCCACCGTGGCGGACAAGTTCGTCTCGACGATCGTCCCGATCCTGAAGAAGTACAACTTCGACGGCGTCGACATAGACATCGAGACGGGCCTGACAGGCAGCGGCAGCATCACCCAGCTGTCCGCGTCCCAGGCCAACCTGATCCGCGTCATCGACGGCATCCTCGACCGGATGCCGTCCGGCTTCGGCCTGACGATGGCCCCCGAGACCGCGTACGTCACCGGCGGCAGCGTCACCTACGGCTCGATCTGGGGCGCGTATCTGCCGGTCATCAAGAAGTACGCGGACAACGGCCGGCTGTGGTGGCTGAACACGCAGTACTACAACGGCAGCATGTACGGCTGCTCCGGCGACTCCTACGAGGCGGGCACGGTCGCGGGCTTCACCGCCCAGACCGACTGCCTGAACAAGGGTCTGGTGGTGCAGGGCACGACCGTCAAGGTGCCGTACGACAAACAGGTCCCGGGTCTGCCCGCCCAGCCCGGCGCGGGCGGCGGCTACATGTCACCGTCCCTGGTCTCCCAGGCCTGGCAGCACTACGGCAGCTCGCTCAAGGGCCTGATGACCTGGTCGATCAACTGGGACGGCTCAAGGAACTGGACCTTCGGCGACAACGTCAAGGCGCTCCAGGGCCGCTGAGAACAAGAAAACCTTTCCCTCCCACGGACAACCCGCACCGCAATTCCGGCATCTCATCGTGTGACCGACAAGTGGGGGAACACGATGAACTGGTCCAAACCCCTGGGCGTCGCAGCGGCCGGTCTCGCGCTGTGCGGGTGCGCCACCTCGGCGGGCAACGCCGGAGCCAAGCCGAGTGCGCCCGTGACCGCGCACAGCGCCGTGCCCACGGCGGGCACCGCGAACGCCCCCGCAACCACGTCCCACAAGCCCCAACTGATCCTGAACGGCCAGCTCGACGCCCGCCCCGGGCAGCTGGTCTCCATCCTGCTCGACGGCGTCAGCCGGGCCGGGGGACACGACGCGGTGACCGCCGAGTCGCATGCGTTCGGCAGGCCCGTACGGCTGCGCTGGGACAAGGGCGACAACGCCTACGAGGCGCTGGTGCCGCTGGCCATGACGGACCGGCCCGGCTGGTATCCGCTGTCCGTCGCCGTCGCGGACCGCACGGTGGCCACCGACAGGATCCAGGTCGTCCCCTCCGTGCGCCCGTCGTTCACGGTCGGCGTGAACTGGCGGGTGACCCGGCCCGGTGAGCCGGTGACGCTGCGCTTCGACGACCTGTACCCGGGCGAGCGGGGCACCGACTTCACCGTACGGTCCACGGCACTGCCGGGGCCCGTACGGCTCGCCCACGACAACGTGATCGACTACTACGACCCCCGCGCGTTCTCGGCCACGCCGGCGCTCAAGCCCGGCCTGGGGGACGGGGCGTACGCCTTCGAGCTGTACGGCCCGCACGGCAACCGCATCGCCGAGAAGCGCCTGAAGGTCCGGGCGGCCCGTCCCGGCGACCCCGACTACCTCGGCAAACCGGACGGCCCGGACTTCTACGACCCGCGCAAGGAGTACCCCGGCCAGGATCACCACACCATCAAGGTCCGCGCCGGAGACCAGGTCGGGATCGTCTGGCGCGACGCGTACCCGGACCCGGGCGAGGAGAGCCGGCTGATCGCCACGTCCCCGGCGTTCACCCACGCCGTCCACCTCGGCCGGGACACCAGCAAGGGCGCCGACGGCGACGACCCGCGCTACTTCGGCACCGCCGGCCTCCGCACCGGCCTGGAGCCGGGCCGCTACCCGGTGACGGTCGTCTCCCACCACGGCCGCGTGACGAGGACGGCGTATGTGATCGTGACGGCGGTCCGGAAATGAGGGTGTGAGAACGCCCGCCCACCAGCCGAGCGAGCCGGCGGGTGGGCGGGCGGAAAACGGCTGGTGCGCCGCGGGCCTCAGCAGCCCAGCAGACGCTGAGCCAGGTAGCCCTCGATCTGGTCCAGCGACACGCGCTCCTGCTTCATCGAGTCACGCTCACGCACCGTGACGGCGTTGTCCTCAAGCGTGTCGAAGTCCACCGTCACGCAGTACGGCGTACCGATCTCGTCCTGGCGCCGGTAACGGCGGCCGATCGCACCGGCGTCGTCGAACTCGATGTTCCAGTTCTGCCGCAGCGCCTGGGCGAGGCCCTTGGCCTTCGGGGACAGCTCGGGGTTCCTCGAAAGGGGCAGCACCGCGACCTTCACCGGAGCCAGCCGGTGGTCGAGGCGCAGCACCGTCCGCTTCTCCATCTTGCCCTTGGCGTTCGGCGCCTCGTCCTCGACGTACGCGTCGAGCAGGAAGGCCAGCATGGTGCGGCCGACACCGGCCGCGGGCTCGATGACGTACGGCGTCCAGCGCTCGCCGGCCTCCTGGTCGAAGTAGGAGAGGTCCTGGCCGGAGGCCTTCGAGTGCGCACCCAGGTCGTAGTCCGTGCGGTTCGCGACACCCTCCAGCTCGCCCCACTCCGAGCCGCCGAACTGGAAGCGGTACTCGATGTCGGCGGTGCGCTTGGAGTAGTGGGAGAGCTTCTCCTTCGGGTGGTCGTACCACCGCATGTTCTCAGTGCGCAGGCCCAGGCCGGTGTACCAGTTCCAGCGCTGCTCCATCCAGTACTCGTGCCACTTCTCGTCCTCGCCCGGCTTGACGAAGAACTCCATCTCCATCTGCTCGAACTCACGGGTGCGGAAGATGAAGTTGCCCGGCGTGATCTCGTTGCGGAACGACTTGCCCATCTGGGCGATGCCGAACGGCGGCTTGCGGCGCGAGGTGGTCTGCACCTGGGCGAAGTTGGTGAAGATGCCCTGGGCGGTCTCGGGGCGCAGGTAGGCGACCGAGCCGGAGTCCTGCGTCGGGCCGAGGTGCGTCGACAGCAGACCCGAGAACTGCTTGGGCTCGGTGAACTGGCCCTTGTTGCCGCAGTTCGGGCAGTTGATGTCGGCGAGGCCGTTCGCCGGGGCGTGGCCCTTCTTCTCCTCGTACGCCTCTTCCAGGTGGTCGGCGCGGAACCGCTTGTGACACGCGGTGCACTCGGTCAGCGGGTCCGTGAAGGTGGCGACGTGGCCGGACGCGACCCAGACCTCGGAGGCCAGGATGACGGACGAGTCGATACCGACCACGTCCTCGCGCGACGTCACCATGTAGCGCCACCACTGGCGCTTGATGTTCTCCTTGAGCTCGACACCCAGCGGTCCGTAGTCCCAGGCGGCACGCTGTCCGCCGTAGATCTCACTGCACGGGAAAACGAAGCCACGGCGCTTGCTCAGGCTGACGATGGTGTCGATCTTGTCGGCGGCCACGGTGCTCTCTTCATTACGACGACGGGCGTTGAAGCGAGATGCTTCCAGCGAATGATTCAGGTTACCGGCGCAGGCTCCCCCACGGCCAAATCGGCCCCCTGCTCACGGCCCCCACCAGCCGTTGTTGACAACGGTTTCCATGTTTGTTGAAAATGACTGTCATGAACGTACGACGACGCCTCATACCCGCCGCCGCGCTCACCGCGGTCACCGCCCTCGGGATCGGCACGCTCTCCGCCTGCTCCAGCGACAGCGCGGCAGCGGCCGGCACCGGCAAGTTCGATGTCGTCGCGTCCTTCTACCCCATGGCCTTCCTCGCCGAGCGGATCGGCGGGAGCCACGTCCACGTCACCAGCCTCACCTCCCCCGGCCAGGAGCCGCACGACCTGGAGATCAGCCCCAAGCAGATCGCCATGCTCCAGGACTCCGACGCGGTCCTGTACCTGAAGAACCTCCAGCCCTCCGTCGACGACGCGGTGGCCCAGTCCCCGGTCGGGACGAAGATCGACGCGGCCTCCCTGACCACGCTGGAGCAGCACGGCAACGAGGTCGGCGGTCACGCCTCCGCGCACGACACCCACAAGAACGAGGAGCCGGCGGGCAAGGACCCGCACATCTGGCTCGACCCGGTGCGTTACGCCCAGGTCGCCGAGGGTGTCGGCAAGGCCTTCGAGAAGGCCGACCCCAAGCATGCGGCCGACTACAGGAAGAACACCGCGGCCCTGGTCAAGCAGCTGAACGACCTGAACACACAGTTCAAGGACGGCCTGGCGCACACGAGGACCAGGGTCTTCGTCACCACGCACGCCGCCTTCGGCTACCTCGCCGAGCGCTACGGCCTCACCGAGGAGGCCATCAACGGCCTCGACCCCGAGTCCGAGCCGAGCGCCGCCCGGGTCAGGGACCTGGAGACCCTGGCCAGGGCCGACGGCGTCTCCACCGTCTTCTACGAGACGCTCGTCAGCGACAGGACCGCGAAGACCATCGCGAGCGACGCGGGCCTGAAGACCGACGTCCTCGACCCGATCGAGGGCATCACCGCCAAGTCCCGCGGCAAGGACTACTTCTCCGTCCAGGAGGCCAACCTCAAGGCGCTCCAGCAGGCGCTGGGGGCCAAGTGAGCAGCAGGGGAGACGAGATGACCAGCGAACCCGGCGAGCCCGTCATAGCCCTGCGCGAGGTCGCCGCCGAACTCGGCGCGCGTCCCGTGCTGCGCGGCATCGACCTGACCGTCGGCCGCGGCGAGGTCGTCGCACTGCTCGGCGCCAACGGCTCCGGCAAGTCCACGGCGATCCGCACCATCATCGGCCAGGTCCCGGCGAGCGGCGGCACGATCGAGCTGTTCGGCACCCCGCGCCGCGCCTTCCGCGACTGGGCGCGCGTGGGTTACGTACCGCAGCGGACGACGGCCGCGGGCGGTGTCCCGGCGACGGTCACCGAGATCGTCTCCTCGGGCCGGCTCTCCCGCACCCGCTTCGGCGTCTTCCGCAAGGCCGACCGGGAGGCCGTGCGGCGGGCCCTGGAGCTGGTCGGCATGGCCGACCGGGCCAAGGACTCGGTGAACGCCCTGTCCGGTGGCCAGCACCAGCGGGTCCTGATCGCCCGCGCCCTCGTCGCCGAGCCCGAACTGCTGATCATGGACGAGCCGATGGCGGGCGTCGACCTGGCCAGCCAGGAGATCCTCGCGCAGACGCTGCGCGAACAGGTCGAGCGGGGCACGACGGTCCTGCTCGTGCTGCACGAACTGGGCCCCCTGGAGCCCCTGATCGACCGGGCGGTCGTCCTCCGCGACGGCTGCGTACTGCACGACGGCCCACCGCCGCGCGCCGTCGGCCAGCATGCCCTGCCCGGCCACGACCACGTACACCCGCACGCACCGGCGGGCTCCGAACCTCTGCGGACGGGACTGCTGAGCTGATGGACTTCCTGAACTACGCCTTCATGCAGCGGGCGCTGCTCGCCGCCGTCCTGGTCGGCATCACGGCTCCCGCGGTCGGCATCTATCTGGTCCAGCGCCGCCAGGCCCTGATGGGCGACGGCATCGGGCACGTGGCGATGACGGGCGTCGGCCTCGGCTTCCTCCTCTCCACCTCCCCGGTCTGGATGGCGACCGCCGTGTCCGTGCTCGGCGCGGTCCTGATGGAACTGATCCGCTGGTACGGCAGGACCCGCGGCGACATCGCCCTCGCCATGCTCTTCTACGGCGGTATGGCCGGCGGCGTGATGTTCATCAACCTGGCGCCGACGGGCTCCAACGCGAACCTGACGACATACCTGTTCGGCTCGCTGTCGACGGTCTCGCAGTCGGACGTCGTCTCGATCTGTCTGCTGGCCGCGCTCGTGGTGCTGGTCACGCTCGGCCTGCGCCGCCAGCTGTTCGCGGTCAGCCAGGACGAGGAGTTCGCGCGGGTCACGGGTCTGCCGGTGCGCGCGCTCAACCTGCTGACGGCCGTGACGGCGGCGGTGACCGTGACCGTCGCCATGCGCGTGGTCGGTCTGCTGCTGGTGTCCGCGCTGATGGTGGTGCCGGTGGCGGCCGCGCAGCAGCTCAGCCGCAGCTTCACGGCGACCTTTGTGATCGCCGTCGCGATCGGGGTGGCGGTGACCGTCAGCGGCACGATCACCTCGTACTACCAGGACGTTCCGCCCGGCGCGACGATCGTCCTGCTGACCATCGCCGCGTTCGTCGCGCTGACGGTGCTGGCCACGCCGCTGGCCCGTCGACGCGCCCGTGCGGCGGCCGCCGCTGACCCGGCGGGGGACCCGGCCGAGTGCACGATTCCGGCCACCAGAGAGGCGGGGGACAAGATCGGCGTCTGACCGCTGACAGCCCGGGCTGGCACAATGGCCGCCCGGGCAGAAGCGAGAGACTCGCCCGCGAGAGAGCCGAAGGGGCGCGCGACACCGGCTCAAGGCGCCCGTAGGCGAAAGAGCCATCGAAGGAGGCAACGGTGACGACCGCTGGACCGCCCGTGAAGGGCCGCTCGACCCGACAGCGGGCAGCCGTGGCGGCGGCCCTGGACGAGGTCGACGAGTTCCGCAGCGCGCAGGAACTGCACGACATGCTCAAGCACAAGGGCGACTCGGTCGGCCTGACCACGGTCTACCGCACCCTCCAGACCCTCGCAGACGCCGGCGAGGTCGACGTCCTGCGCACGTCCGACGGCGAGTCCGTCTACCGACGCTGCAGCACCGGCGAACACCACCACCACCTGGTCTGCCGCACCTGCGGCAAGGCGGTGGAGGTCGAAGGACCCGCGGTGGAGAAGTGGGCCGAGGCGATCGCGGCGGAGCACGGGTACGTCAACGTGGCCCACACGGTGGAGATCTTCGGCACCTGCGCGGACTGCGCGACGCGGAGCGACTGACGTTCCTCCTGGGGAGCATGGTGAACGCGGTGGCGTTCTTGCCGTCGCCGAGCAGGACGGACACGCGCGGCGCCGCCGATCACCCGGCGCCCGCGCCTATGCCCGTCCGAAGCACCGCTCCAGTTCGTCGAAGTCGTAGAAGGCGCTGCCCTTCTCGATCGGACGGCAGCCCGCCCTGAACGCCGTCTCCTTCTCGTTGTAGAGCATGCGGACGGCGTAGCGGCCGTCCTTCTCGTACACGTCCCACTGGATGTCGGCGCCGAGCGGGGCCACCGACGCGCCTCGCCAGGGATTGCCGGCGTAGGTGTACGGCTCCCCCGGCGTCGCCGGCCGCGTGCTGCCCGGCAGCTGCATCAGGGCCGCCAGCGGGATGATCTCCTCGGCATGGGTGAAGCGGAGTTCGGCGCCGAGGTCGCTGGTGCCGGACCGCTTGGCCTCGATCTGCTGGAAGAAGTCGTCCAGCAGGACGTCCGCCATCCTGTAGGTGATGTCGCTGTCGGCGAAGCCGGGGCCCTTCTCGTAGAAGTCCTCCGCGTCGCCGAGGTAGCCGAACCAGGCCGCGTCCGAGCGGGAGATGAAGCGGTCCAGGTCCCAGCCCCTGCCGTCCGGGTCAGGGCTCTCCTCGCTCATCGCGGGGGCGATCGCGTACAGGTTGTAGACGGCCTGCGCGGCGCCGACCTGGTCGCCGCCGCTGATCCGGTCGACGAAGGGTTCCGTGAAGAGCCGCCGCAGCACGCTGTGCGCGGCCTCGTGTGTCCGGGGCTGGTCCTCGATCGAGTTCAGCGTGTCCTTGAGGCGCTGGTCGTTCGCGACGTAGTCGCGGTACGCCGCACCACCCGCCGCCTTGTGGAAGTACAGCAGGTCCTTGTCGGTGCGGGTCGCCCCGATCAGCGGCTTCAGCGCGGGGTCGGCAAAGGCCAGCGCGCCGGTGAACTCGCCCGCGCTGTCCACGGCCCGCCCCTGCCCGGAGCTGACCACGTCGATCTTCTCGCCCTCGTCGGCGATCTTCGCGAACAGCGCGGGCAGGCGCCGCTCCATACGCGTCGCCGTGTCCCGCATCTCCCGCCGGCCACGCCCGCTGAGGTTGCCGTACCCGACCTGGGACATGGCAGCCTGCAGGGCCCGCACCCGCGGCCCGAACTCCTCACCGTTCTCGGTGAGTTGCCCCTGCTGCCGCGCCTTGTCCCACAGGGCGAGGACCAGGTCGCCGTCCTCGCCGCCGGTCGCGGCACGCGAGCCGTGCCGGGAGACGTTCTCGGTGAAGACAGCGGTGTAGCCGGCCGGAGGCTGCTCGTAGGTGCCGGCGCTCTGCTGGGGCTCGTACGGGGCCTTGGTGCCGTAGCTCTCGCGGTGCGCGGGGCCGTCGGAGGCGTGCGCGGGCAGCGCGGTGAGCAGCAGGGCGCCGAGGGCGAGGGCCGGCGTGAGACGTCTCATGAGTCCCTCATCCTCGACGGCCCGGATGAACCGGTCTGCGTGGTCCGGATGAACCGGGGGTGGCTACGAGGTGGACTTGCCCTTCATCGCTTCCTCCATGGCCAGCAGCTCCTCGTTCGGGACGGCGCCGCCGAACCGCCGGTCGCGGGAGGCGAATTCGACACAGGCCCGCCACAGGTCACGGCGGTCGAAGTCGGGCCACAGCACGTCCTGGAAGACCATCTCGGCGTACGCGCTCTGCCAGAGCAGATAGTTGGAGGTGCGCTGCTCACCGCTCGGGCGCAGGAACAGGTCGACGTCCGGCATGTCCGGGTAGTACAGGTATTTCTGGATGGTCTTCTCGGTGACCTTGGCCGGGTCGAGCCGGCCGGCCTTCACGTCCTCGGCCAACGCCCTGGCCGCGTCGGCGAGTTCGGCGCGGCCGCCGTAGTTCATGCAGAAGTACAGGGTGAGCAGGTCGTTCCCCTTGGTCTGCTCCTGGGCGACCTGCAGCTCCTTGGCGACCGACTTCCACAGCCTGGGCATCCGGCCCACCCAGCGCACCCGGATGCCGAGTGCGTCGAGCTGGTCGCGGGTCTTGCGGATGAAGTCGCGGTTGAAGTTCATCAGGAAGCGGACCTCGTCGGGCGAGCGCTTCCAGTTCTCGGTGGAGAACGCGTACAGGGAGATGTTGCGGACGCCGATCTCGATCGAGCCCTGCAGCACGTCGAGCACCCGCTCGGCGCCGACCTTGTGCCCTTCGGTGCGGGGCAGACCGCGCTCCTTCGCCCACCGGCCGTTGCCGTCCATGACGATGGCCACGTGGTTCGGGACCAGCTCGCCGGGGAGCTTCGGCGCGCGGGCACCGGACGGGTGCGGCTCCGGCGCCCTGTACTCGCGCCGCTGGCGTCCCAGGATCCCGCGTACGACCATGTGCTTCTCGTCTCCCTCTGCCTCTACGTCTTTTCCACGTACCTGAGCGAGCGCAGCCCGCGCTCCAGATGCCAGTGCAGGTAGGCGGACACCAGCCCGCTGCCCTCGCGGACATACCGTGCCTCGCACGTGTCCGCCGTCTCCCAGTCTCCCGTAAGCAGCGCCCCGAGCAGCACCAGGGTCTGTGCCGAGGGTACGACGCTGCCGGGCACCCGGCAGTCGACGCAGACGGAGCCGCCGGAGGCGACCGAGAAGAAGCGGTTCGGGCCGGGCATGCCGCACTTCGCGCAGGCGTCGAAGCTGGGCGCGTAGCCGTTGACGGCGAGGGAGCGCAGCAGGAAGGCGTCGAGGACGAGGTGAGGGGCGTGCTCCCCGCGCGCCAGTGTCCGCAGGGCCCCGACCAGCAGCAGATACTGCTGTACGGCGGGCTCGCCCTCATGGTCGGTGAACCGCTCGGCGGTCTCCAGCATCGCCGTACCGGCGGTGTAGCGCGCGTAGTCGGTGACGATCCCGCCGCCGTACGGTGCGATGGTCTCACTCTGCGTGCACAGCGGGAGTCCGCGCCCGATCAGCTCGCTACCGCGCGCGAAGAACTGCACGTCGACATGGGAGAAGGGCTCCAGCCGGGCCCCGAACTTCGACTTGGTGCGCCGCACCCCGCGCGCCACGGCCCGCACCCGACCGTGACCGCGCGTGAGCAACGTGATGATCCGGTCCGCCTCGCCCAGTTTCTGGGTCCGCAGGACGATGCCGTCGTCCCGGAAGAGACTCATCGCCGGCCCCCGCCCTCGCCCGGCCGGGCGTCCGGGGGGTGCCCCCCGGACAGGCACAGCGTGATCCGGTCCGCCTCACCCGGCTTCTGGGTGCGCAGCACGATGCCGTCGTCGCGGAACAGACTCATGGCACCCATTCTGGCCCATGCGGGCAGCGGCTAGAGCGCCTCTCCGCGACTGCGGGCGTTGGCGTGCGCGGTCGCCGCCTTGAGCCGCTCGGCGGCGGTCGCGGTGCGCAGCGCTCCGGGTTCGGCGTCCCACTCCCGGCCCCCGCCGTACGGTCTCAGCTGGACGTAGGGGCCCTCGTACCCCATGACGATGCCGAGCCTGCCGGTACGCGTGTCCACCACATGGCTGCCGACGGCAGGCCGCAATTCCCTCAACATGTCCTCCGGCTGTTCGGCACACAGCGCGCCGCGCGGGTTGTACGTCGCGCCCTTGACCTGCTCCCCTTCCTTCCCGAGTTTCACGCTTTGCGCATCCCGAGTGACGCTCCGCCTCTACAATCCGCAGCCACATATTGATTCCGAATTGCGGAAACGCAAAACCGCTTTACGGAATCCCCGGGTCAACAATATGTTGCGGGGATGGCAGCGAACGGCTTCACCCCCTGGCCCGAGGAGACCGCCCTCGCCTACCGCCGCGCCGGCTACTGGCAGGGCCGTCCCCTGCCCGAGCTGCTGCACGACTGGGCGGCCGCGCACGGGCCGCGCACCGCGCTCGCGCACGGCGCGACCCGTCTGACGTACTTCCAGCTGGACCGACGGGTGAACCGGATGGCCGCGGGGCTGCGGCTGCGCGGCGTCGCGCCCGGCAAGCGGGTCGTGGTGCAGCTGCCGAACACCCCGGAGTTCGTCGTCGCGGTGTTCGCGCTGATGCGCGCCGGGGCGATCCCGGTGCTCGCGCCGCTCACCCACCGGGAGCCGGAGATCACCCATGTGGTCGCCGAGAGCGAGGCCGTCGGCTACATCGGCCCGGCGGTGTACGGCGGCTTCGACCACACCGCGATGGCCGCCCGGGTCGCCGCCGGGTCGACATCGCTGCGGCGGATCTTCACGCTCGCCACGCCCGGCGAGCAGGCGGGCGGCTTCTCGGTGCTGCCGGGCGGCTGTCTGGCCTTCCCGCTGCACACCGTGGACGAGGCGCCCGTACCGGACCGCCGTCCGGACGCCTCCGACGTGGCGTTCTTCCTGCTGTCGGGCGGTACGACGGCGCAGCCGAGGCTCATCGGCCGTACCCACGACGACTACGCCTACCAGCTGCGCGCCACCGCCGAGTTGCTCGGCCTCGGTCCCGAGGACGTCTATCTGGCGGTGCTGCCCGCGGAGTTCAACCTCACCCTCGGCAGCCCCGGCATCCTCGGCACCCTGGCCGCGGGCGGCACCGTGGTGCTGCTCGACGACCCGGCGCCGGACACCGCCTTCGCCGCGATCGCACGGGAACGGGTGACCGTCACCTCGGTGCTGCCCGGCCTCGCCGCCCGGTGGCTGGACGCCCTCGACGGCGCCGGGGCCGGTCTGGTGCCCCACCAGGCGACGTTCGCCCCGTCGCGACGCCCGGTACACCCACTCGCCGCACCGGCCGAAAGCCCACGTACGCCCAGCCCATCGGGCACGGCCTCCGGCCGGCACACCGAGAGCACGCACCGGACGCCGCTCCCTGACGGCCAGACGTTGCGAGCCGGGACACTGGACTCGCTGCGCGTGCTGCAGATCGGCGGCGGCCGCCTCGCCCCCGGCCTCGCCGCACGGATCGAGCCCGGCTTCGGCTGCCGGCTGCAGCAGGTGTCCGGCAGGGCCGAGGGGCTGCTCACCGTCACCCGCCTCGACGACCCGCGGGACGTCGTGCTCACGACCCAGGGACGCCCGGTCTCCCCGGCCGACGAGATCCGTATCGACGCCCCCGAGGGAGAGGCCGGCGAACTCCTCGTCCGCGGCCCGTACACCCCGCGCGGCTACTACCGGTCCCCCGAGCACAACGCCCGCGCCTTCACCCCCGACGGCTTCCACCGCACCGGCGACCTCGCCCGGCTGACCCCGGAGGGCAACCTGGTGGTGGAGCGCCGTGCCGAGGACCTCGTGATCCGCGAGGAGTGACCGGGTCCCCGCCCATCCCCTGAACCCGATCGGCCCAACTCGCGCCGGTACCCGAACATTTCGGGCCGTCATCGGCACGACCGGTGGCGCCTAGGCCATTCGTGTGCGCTGTCTTGACCGCCCCCACAGCCCCTCTTATGGTCGCGCTACCGACCGGACGTAGGACGTAGGACGTCGTATCTCCCACCCCCTCCCCCCACCGACTTGCTGGAGGACCCGTGCGCGACGACGTGACCCCCGACGCACCGGCCCCGCGCCGCCGGTCGTTCCTGAAGTTCACCGGTGCGCTGGGCGCGGCCGCCGCGCTGCCGCCCGTGCTGGCCGGCTGCTCCGCCGGGCCCGAGTCCACGAACGACACCGGAGGCGGCGGCAAGGACCGGACGCTGACCGCCGTGATCGGGTACGGCAACGACGGCACCTGGGATCCGACGCAGACGGCGTCGGCGTTCTCGATGGCCGCCAACAACCATGTCTACGAGGGGCTGCTGGACACCGACCCGATCACCCGGGCGCCGTATCCGGCGCTCGGCACCGAGGTGCCGAAGGACCCGAACGCCACCACCTGGCGGTTCACGCTGCGCTCCGGCGCGACCTTCCACGACGGCAAGCCCGTCACCGCCGACGACGTCGTGTTCGTCTTCGACCGGATCCTCGACCCGGGCACCCAGACGCTCGCCAAGGGCTTCTTCGTGAGCTGGCTGGACAGCGTGAGGAAGGTCGATACGCGGACCGTCGAGCTGGTGCTCAAGTTCCCCTTCCCGGACGGGCTTTCCCGGCTCACCCTCGCCAAGATCATGCCGAAGCACGTCTTCTCCAGGCCCGGCGCCTGGGACGACGCCATCAAGGGGCTGGCCGTGGGCTCGGGGCCGTACCGGCAGACCGCGCACCACCCGAAGTCCAACACCACCTTCGAGGCGTACGCCGCCTACAACGGCTCCCGCAAGCCGGCCTTCCAGCGCATGAACTGGCTGACCATCGTGGATGCCGCTCCCCGTGTCGCGAAGATCTCCGGGTCCGACGCCGGGGCGCAGATCGCGGACAACATCCCGTACGCCAATATCGCGAGGCTGGAGCAGGGCGGCCTGACGGTCGCGGGCGGCGCCGGGATGAACAACCTGTTCCTGATGTTCAACACCCGGCACAAGCCCTTCGACGACGTACGGGTGCGGCAGGCGCTGCACTACGCCATCGACACCGGGAAGATGGTGCGGGTCGCCCTGAAAGGGCACGGAAAGCCCGCCTCCTCGTTCCTCAACGAGGGCAATCCCGGCTACCGGCGGGCCAGGACCGTGTACGACTACGACCCGCAGAAGGCGAAGGCGCTGCTGAAGGCGGCGGGCGTGACGAACCTCAAGGTCGACATCCTTGCCGTGAACGTCAGTTGGATCGTGGACTGTCTGCCGACCATCAAGTCCTCCTGGGACGCGGTCGGCGTGGAGACGACCCTGGCGCCGCAGGAGACCACGGCCGTCTTCACCAAGATGGACCAGAAGCAGGACTACCAGGTGGTGGCCGCCGCCTCCAATCCCAATCAGTTCGGGCTCGACGCCGACCTGATCATGCACTACAACTACGGCCCGCAGAACCTGTGGATGGGGTACACCCGGTGGGCCGACGACCCCGTCGCCAAGCAGCTCTTCAAGGACATGGACCGGGCGACCCGGGAGCCGGACGCGGCGAAGAAGAAGGCGATCATCCAGGACTGCATCGACGTCGTCGCCGAGCAGGCCGTGCTGTACCCGGTGGTGCACAACGAGCTGATGACCGCCTGGGACCCGCGCAAGCTCACCGGGATAAGAGCACAGCCGTACCCGGGGATCAACGTGCTCCAGGCGAAGTGGGTCTGACGGCATGACGGCCGTCGTAAGGATCCTGCTCCGCCGTGTCGCCCTGCTCGTACCGCTCCTGCTCGGGATCGTGCTGTTCGTGTTCCTGGTGATGCGCTTCTCGGACGTCGACCCGGCGTCCGCGTTCTTCCAGGGCTCGAACCCGACCCCGCAGCAGCTGCACGACTTCCGGGAGCGCAACGGGCTGCTGGATCCGCTGCCCGTACGGTACGTCCACTTCGTCGGCGACCTCCTCCACGGCAACCTCGGCACCAGCGCCCTGACCCGCGCCCCGGTCGTCGACCAGGTCACCACCGCGCTGCCGCTCACCCTCCAGCTCACCTTCCTCGGCCTCGCCGTCGCGGTGGTGCTGGCACTGGCCGGCGGGGTCACGGCGGCCGTCTACCGGGACCGGATCCCGGACCAGGCCATCCGGGTCGTCTCGCTGATCGGGGTGGCCGCGCCCGGGTTCTGGCTGGCGCTGCTGATGATCCAGTACCTGGCGGTGGACCGGGGCTGGTTCCCGACCGGCGGCTACATCAACCCGGCCGACTCCGTCACCGGCTGGCTGAAAACCATGGCGCTGCCCGCCTTCGCCCTCTCGCTGCCGGTGGCAGCCCAGCTCACCCGGATCGTACGGACCTCGGTGGTGGAGGAGCTGGACAAGGACTACGTGCGCACGGCGATCGGGAGCGGGCTGCCGCCCCTGGTGGTCGTCGGGCGGAACGTCCTCAGGAACGCCCTGGTCAATCCGCTGACCGTGCTGGGTCTGCGGGTCGGCTATCTCCTCGGCGGTGCCGTCGTCATCGAGACCATCTTCTCGCTGCCCGGCATGGGCAAGCTGATGATCGACGCGGTACAGAACGGCGACCCGGCCGTCGTCCAGGGGGTGGTCCTGACCACGGCCACCGGGTTCGTCGTCGTCAACCTCGTCATCGACATCCTGTATCTGCTGGTCAACCCACGTCTGAGGGCGGCCTGATGGTCATGCGCGCCAGGTCGACAGGGCATGGCCCTGCGGAGCGGCTTTCCCGGCCCGGTGTCCGGCTGCGCGGCTGGCGCCGGCTGCCGCCGCTGTCCAAGATCGCCGTCTGCTTCCTGGCCCTCGTGATCCTCGTCGCCGTACTCGCTCCCCTGCTCGCCCCGGACGATCCGCTCGACCAGCAGGACCCGGTCGGCGGCAGCGGGCATCCGTCGGCCGCGCACTGGCTGGGGCAGGACAGCCTCGGCCGGGACATCCTGAGCCGGCTGATGTACGGCGCCCGGTGGTCGCTCGCGATCGGGCTGGGCGCCACCGCGCTCGCCCTGGTCGTGGGCGCGGTCATCGGGGCGGTCGCGGCCACCTCGCGCAAGGGCGTCGACGAGACGCTGATGCGCTGCCTGGACGTGGTGATGGCGTTCCCGGGGATCGCGCTCGCGGCCGTGCTGGTCGCCGTGTTCGGCGGCGGCTTCGGGGTGCTGATCTGCGCGATCGCCTTCCTGTTCACGCCGCCGGTGGCGCGGGTCGTACGGGCGAACGTCCTCGACCAGTACGGCGAGGACTACGTCACGGCGGAACGGGTGATCGGCGCCCGCACCCCGCACATCGTGCTGCGGCACGTGGCCGTCAACTGCGCCGCCCCGGTGCTGGTGTTCTGCACGGTGCAGGTCGCCGAGGCGATCGTGTTCGAGGCTTCGCTGTCCTTCATCGGCGCCGGGGTGCGCCCGCCGGACCCGTCCTGGGGCAGTGTCATCGCCGACGGCAAGAACATGGTGCTGACCGGAGGCTGGTGGGCGACCGTCTTCCCCGGGCTGCTGATCCTGCTGACCGTGCTGTCGCTGAACATCCTCTCCGAGGGCGTGTCCGACGCGTGGGCGGCACCGGCGCCGAGGGAAGTGGAGACGCCTGAGGACCGGCTGGAGGCGCCGGAGCCCGGCAACGGCGAGGTGCTCCAGCTGCCCGGCCTGACCGAGGCCGCCCGGCGGCTGCGCTCCCGGGCCCGGCCCCGCCCCGGCTCTTCCGGTCAGCCGGTGCTCGCCGTGGAGAACCTCACCATCGGCTTCCCGGACCGGCACCGGGGCGTGGACATCGTCGCCGGGGTCAGCTTCGAGGTGTACCCCGGTGAAGTGCTCGGTCTGGTCGGCGAGTCGGGCTGCGGGAAGTCGCTGACCGCGCTCACCGTGATGGGGCTCCAGCCGCGGGACGCGCGCGTCGGCGGCCAGATCCGGTTCCGGCAGCGGGACCTGCTCACCGAGCCGGTGCGGGCGCGGCGGAAGCTGCTCGGGCACGAGATGGCGATGGTGTACCAGGACGCCCTGTCCTCGCTGAACCCGGCGATGACCATCCGGGCCCAGCTGAAGCAGCTCGGCCGGCGCGGTGGCCGCCGTACCCCGCGGGACCTGCTGTCGATGGTCGGGCTCGACCCCGAGCGCACCCTGCGCAGCTATCCGCACGAACTGTCCGGCGGCCAGCGCCAGCGCGTCCTCATCGCCATGGCCCTCTCCCGCGACCCGCGGCTGATCATCGCCGACGAGCCGACGACCGCCCTGGACGTCACCGTGCAGGCGCAGGTGATGGAACTGCTGCTGCGGCTGCGTGCGGAGCTGGGCTTCGCGCTGATCCTGGTCTCGCACGATCTGGCGCTGGTCGCCGACGTCACCGACCGGGTGGTGGTGATGTACGGCGGGCAGATCGTGGAGAGCGGGGTGACCGCCGACCTGGTGCTGGCGCCGGCCCACCACTACACGCGCGGTCTGCTCGGCAGTGTGCTGTCGCTGGAGTCGGCCGAGGAACGCATGACGCAGATCAAAGGGGTCGTACGCGCCCCGGCCGACTTCCCGGCGGGCTGCCGCTTCGCCGACCGCTGCCCGCTGGCGACCCGGGTGTGCCACGACAGCGCGCCCGTCCTCACCGGTACGGCCGCCCACACCGCCGCCTGCCATCACCCGGCCGTACCCGTGGAGGAGGCTCTCCGGTGAACGCCGTCATCGACGTCCGGGACGCTCATGTCGTGCACAAGGCCCGCAGTGGCGGACTGCTCAGGCGCGACCGGGTGTACGCCCTGACCGGCGCCGACCTCACCGTGGCCGCCGGGGAGACGGTGGGCGTGGTCGGCGAGTCGGGCTGCGGGAAGTCGACGCTGGCGCGGGTACTGGTGGGCATCCAGCGGCCGACCTCCGGGACGGTGGCGTTCCGGGCCCGTGACCTGTGGACGATGCCACCCGCCGAACGCCGGGCCACGCTCGGCGCGGGCGTCGGGATGGTCTTCCAGGACCCCTCGACCGCGCTCAACCGGCGGCTGACCGTACGCCGGATCCTGCGCGACCCGCTGGACGTCCACGACCGTGGCACCTGGGCCGAACGGGAGGAGAAGGTAAGGGAGTTGATGGCCCTGGTCGGCCTGCCCCGGGCGCTGGCGGACGCGCTGCCCGGACAGCTCTCCGGCGGCCAGCGGCAGCGCGTCGCCATCGCCCGCGCGCTCGCCCTGGACCCCGCCCTGGTCGTCGCCGACGAGCCGACCAGCGCCCTGGACGTGTCGGTCCGCGCCCAGATCCTCAACCTCCTGCTGGACTTGAAGGAACGCCTCGGTCTGGCCCTGGTGTTCGTCTCGCACGACATCCAGACGGTACGGCGGATGAGCGACCGGGTGATCACCATGTATCTGGGCCGGATCGTGGAGGAGACCCCGGCCGACCGGGTCACCGACGCCGCCCGGCACCCGTACACCCGTGCCCTGTTCTCCGCCACGCCGGGCCTGCTGGACCCCATCGACCCGATCCCGCTGACCGGGCCGGTGCCCTCGGCGACCCGGCCACCGAGCGGCTGCCCGTTCCGCACCCGCTGCTGGAAGGCGGATCACCTGTGTGCCGAGGCGATGCCGGGCTTCTCGGCCGCGTCACGGCCCGGACACCGCTACCGCTGCCACCATCCTGTGAAGGAGGATCAGTCGACTCGCGACCTAGCACGCCAGGAGCCCTGATGTCGTTGCCCACCCCGCTCACCGGTGTCGTCCCGCCCGTCTGCACACCCCTGACGCCGGAGCGCGAGGTGGACGTCCGCTCGTTGCTCAGGCTGGTCGACCATCTGGTGGAGGGCGGGGCGCACGGGCTGTTCCTGCTCGGGTCCACGTCCGAGGCGGCGTTCCTGACGGACCGGCAGCGCCGGCAGGTCGTGGACGCGGTGGTCGCCCATGTCGGCGGTCAGCTGCCGGTCCTCGCCGGCGCCATCGACATGACCACCCCGCGCGTCCTGGACCATGTCACGGCCGTGACGGCGGCCGGCGCGCAGGCCGTCGTCGTCACCGCCCCGTTCTACGCCCGCACCCACCGCGCCGAGATCGTCCACCATTACCGCAGGATCGCGGCCGCGAGCGAGGTGCCGGTCATCGCCTACGACATCCCCGTCGCCGTGCACACCAAGCTCCCCGCCGATCTGGTGCTGGGGCTGGCCGCCGACCGGGTGCTGGCCGGGGTCAAGGACTCCAGCGGGGACCTGGGCGCCTTCCGCGAGATCGTCACCGGGGCCCGTCCGTATCCGGGGTTCAGCGTGCTGACCGGCTCGGAGCTGTTCGTGGACGCCGCGCTGGCGCTGGGCGCCGACGGGGCCGTGCCGGGGCTGGCCAACGTCGATCCGCACGGGTATGTGCGGCTGTACCGGATGTGCCGGGCGGGCGACTGGGAGGGCGCGCGGGCCGAACAGGAGCGGCTGTGCGCGCTGTTCGGAATGGTCGCGGTCGGCGATCCGGCGCGGATGGGCGGCAGTTCGTCGGCACTGGGCGCGTTCAAGGCCGCGCTGCATCTGCGCGGCATCATCGACTGCCCGGTGACGGCCGAGCCGCAGGTGCCGCTGTCCGGCGAGGAGACCGAGCGGGTCTGCAAGTTCCTGGCGGCGGCGGGGCTGCTCTAACGGGCGTCGGCGGGGCTGCTCCAGGGCAGGGTCAGGCGGCGGAACTCCAGGGTGTCGTAGGCGTGGGCGCCGGTCTCGTAGAGGATGCCGACCGTGTCGTGGCCGAGCGGGACCAGGTCGGAGTAGGCGGCCGGCCGGTCCGAGAGGGTGCGCAGCCGGGTGAAGGTGTGGCCGAAGTCCTCGCTGGACCAGATCGCCATGGCCCGGCGGGCGGTGGGCACGGAGGGGCCCGAGAACAGCAACGGCGCTTCTGTACCGGTGAGTTGGAGGACGCTGCCCTGGACCGCGGGGACGTCGTCCAGGGTGGGCTGGGCGGTGTAGGGGCGGTTGAGGGTGGTGCCGCCGTCGGCGGAGTAGCCGTCGAGGCGGTGGCCGGGCGCTCTGCCACCCTGGGCGCGGGCGCTGAAGTAGACGCGCCCGTCGGGGAGTTGGGCGGCGCTCGTCTCGTTGACGTCGGTCACGCCGTCGTAGTGGTCGTTCATGAAACCGAGGTGCCAGGTGCAGCCGCCGTCGTCGCTGTAGAGGGCGTGACCGCCGTAGTACTTCGCCTCCCGGCCGGTGTCGGAGGAACCGGCGGGCGGTACGCCGGAGTGGTTGGCCGGGACGAGCAGACGGCCGGCGTACGGGCCCCGGGTGAGAGCCAACGCGTGTCCGGGGCCGGTGGCGTACCAGCGCCAGCCGGGCCGCTTCACCCGGTCGGTGATGTCCACGGGGCGGCTGAAGTGACGGCCGTCGTCCCGGCTGCGCTGTACGAACACCCGGCGGCCCCGGTCCGCCCGGACCTCGCCGCGCATGATCTGCCCCTCGGTCGCCGAGCCGCTGTTGCCGCAGGTCACGAGGACGACGGCACCGGTGCGCGGGTCCACGACCGGCGCCGGGTTGCCCCGGGTGTCCCCGTGCCCGGCGGCCACCACGGTCAGCGGGCCCCAGGTGCAGCCGCCGTCGGTGGAGCGGCGCAGCACGACATCGATGTCGCCCGTGTCGCTGACGCCGTTGCGCCGGCCCTCGGCGAAGGCCAGGACGGTGCCGTACCGGGTCGTCACGACCGCCGGGATGCGGTAGACGGCGTAGCCGCCCTGGCCGGACACGTACGGCAGGGAGGAGGCACAGCCGGGGGCCTGGTCGGCCTGGGGCTTCCGGCCGGTCGGGGCACCACCGTGGGCCGGGGAGGCCCGGCCGGTCGTGGTGCCCGCACGGGCCGGGGGCGCCGCGCGGCCGTTCGCGGTGCTCGCACGGGCGGGGTTCGCCTCTTCGGGACTCGCCTGGGCGGGCAGGCGCACGGTGAGCGAGGTGAGGAGTGCGAGGGCGGTGAGCAGGGCGCGGCGGAGCGGGGTCATCCGCTCATGTTCTCCGCAACCACCGGCCGCGCCTCGTATCCCACGCCCGTACCGAGGGCGGACGGACGTGCGGCACTCCCCACGACGGGGGCCCGTTCAGCGGGCCACCGTGGGGAAACCGAGCCGTCCGTCGTGGACTTCGGCGATCTCGTCGGCGGCCGTCAGATGGGTGCGGTCGTGTGTGACCAGGACGGTGGCGATGGCCCGCTCATGGGTCAGACGGGTGATCAGGTCGACGACGGCGGCGCCGCGTTCGTGGTCGAGCGCGCTGGTGGGTTCGTCGACCAGGAGCAGGGCGGGGTCGTTCATCAGGGCCCGGGCGATGCCGACCCGCTGACGCTGCCCGCCGGAGAGCTGGTGGGGGCGCCGGCCGGCCTGGGCGTCGAGGCCCACGGCGGCCAGCAGTTCCCTGGCCCGGGCGCGGGCCGCGGCCCGTGGGCGTCCGTCGATCCGGGCCATGACCTCCAGTTGCTCGGCCGCGGTGAGGGCGGGCAGCAGATGGGGCTGCTGGAAGACGATGCCGATCGTGCGGCGACGCAGCTCGGTCAGGTCCCGGCGGCTCAGACCGGTCGTGGTGACGCCGTCGACGGTGACGGTGCCGGCGTCGGGGGTGACGAGGGTGGCGGCGACGGCGAGCAGGCTGGACTTGCCGGAGCCGGAGGGGCCGGCCACGGCCGTCAGGGTGCCCCTGGGCACGTCCAGGGTGACCTGGTCTAGGGCGGTCAGCCGGTCCTCGCCGTCGGGGTAGGTGAGGGTGATGCCGGACAGGTGCAGGCTCATCGGGCGCTCCCGAGGGCGGTCAGCGGGTCCACGGAGGTGATACGGCGGACGGACAGGGCGGCCCCGAGCGCGCCGATCAGGATCATCACGGCGGCGGGGACGAGGACGGTGGCGGGGGTGAGGAGGAACGGCACCGCGCGGTCCACGACGAGGGCGCCGAGCGCGGCGGCGGTGCCGGTGCCGAGGAGGGTGCCGGCGCCGAGGAGGACGGCGGCCTGGCCGAGGGCGTCCCTGAGCAGGTGCGCGGTGGAGGCGCCGAGCGCCTTGAGGACGGCGATGTCGCCGCTGCGCTGGATGGTCCAGACGGTGAAGAAGGCGCCGACGACGAGGGCGGAGATCGCGAACAGGAAGCCGCGCATCAGCTGCAGGGAGCCGTTCTCTGAGGTGTAGGAGCCGATCGCGGACAGCGAGTCGTCCTTGGCGACCGTCCTGGTGCCGATGGTCCGGTCGGCGGCGGTGAGATCGGCTCCGGCGGTGGTCTCCAGGGCGATCACGGTCGCGGCCGGGCCGTCGCCGGCCCCGCTGGGAGGTGCCAGCTGCTGCCAGGCGGTGAGGCCGGTCCAGATGACCGGGGTGTGGCTGAAGGAGGCGTCCCCCCGGACGGCCGCCACGGACATCGTCTGTCCGGCCAGGGTGAAGGTGTCGCCGGGCTTGAGGCCGAGGTCGTCGGCGGCCGTGGCGGAGAGCACCGCCGCGTGCCCGTGGATCCTTCCGCCGTCGGGTGCCAGGTGGGAGCCGGGCCGGACGCCGAAGGCCGAGACACCGGTGCTCCGGTCGCCCGCGGTGGCTTTGGTGGTGGCGATCCCGAGGGGTTCGGCGCGGGTGACGCCGGGCGTTCTCGCCCACTGGTCCCACTGCCGGGCGGTGACGGTGGAGTTGGTGTACGACAGGCTCTGCCCGTGGCCCGGGGCCTCGAAGGCGATGCGGTCGGCGGGCAGGCCGGTGATCGCGGAGACGTTCTGCCGGCCGAGGCCGGCGGTCAGTCCGGACAGCAGCCCGACCAGCAGGGTGATCAGGGTGATGACGGTCCCCATCAGGGCGAACCGCCCCTTGGCGAACTTCAGGTCTCTCCAGGCGACGAACACGGCTTCGGCTGCTCTCCGGGGTGGTGAACGTGGTGTGTGATGTGCCTCCACCGTCGCCGTCCGCGCCCCGC
The DNA here is from genome assembly GCF_001953885.1 of Streptomyces sp. IMTB 2501. GTDB lineage: Bacteria > Actinomycetota > Actinomycetes > Streptomycetales > Streptomycetaceae > Streptomyces. Next base: position 84,198 of record NZ_MQUS01000017.1, read on the forward strand.
TCGGGCATCTGGCGGCGGAGGGCACTTCGCGGGCCGGAAGACGGCGTACGGATTGCAACTTTCGGCAGAGGCACGGTCGCGGATCGCTTCCTTACGCTGGAAGGACTGTGAACACCGCCGCCCCCGCCCTGACCCCGACCACCCGGGCCCTGTCCTGGTGCCTGCACCTGCTGGTCGTCGGCCTGCTCGCGCTGACCGCCGTCCGGGCCGTGACCGGTCCCCTGCCGCATGCCGGGCCGACCGTCGCCGTGGCGGCCGGGTGCGGGCTGGTGTACGCGGCGGGTCCGCTGCTGCCCCGGATCCGCGGGGACCGGCGGGCCGCCGCGTGGTGGCTGGCCGCTGTCGGCGCGGTGTGGCTGGGGCTGCTGGCGCTGTCCGCCGACGGCGTGTGGGTCGCCTTCCCGCTGTACTTCCTCCAGCTCCATCTGCTGCCGCGCCGGACCGGCCTGGCCGCGGTGGCCGCGACCGCGCTGGCCGCGGTGACCGCGTTCGCCGCCCATCAGGGCTCCTTCAGCGCGGCCATGGCGATCGGACCGGCGCTCGGGGCCGCCGTCGCGGTCGCGGTGGTGTGGGGGTACCAGGCGCTGTACCGGGAGAGCGAGCGGCGCCGCCGCCTGATCGAGGAGCTCACGGCCACCCGCGCGGACCTGGCCGAGGCCCAGCACACCGCGGGGGTGCTGGCCGAACGGGAACGGCTGGCCCGGGAGATCCACGACACGCTCGCCCAGGGGCTGTCCAGCATCCAGCTGCTGCTGCGCGCCGCCGAACGGAACCTGCCGGGCGCCCCGGAGAACGCCGTACGCCACGTCGGCCAGGCCCGCCAGGCCGCGGTCGACAACCTCGCCGAGGCCCGCCGCTTCGTCGCCGCGCTGGCCCCGCCCGCGCTGGAGGGCACGACCCTGGCGGACGCGCTGGAACGGCTGTGCGCGACCACCGGCACCCGCCACCGCCTGACGACCCGCTTCCACCTCACCGCCGATCCGCTTCCCCTGCCGACGGCGCACGAGGTCGCCCTGCTCCGCGTCGCCCAGTCCGCCCTGGCCAACACCGTCCGGCACGCGCAGGCGACCACCGTGGACGTCACCCTCGCAGCCCTGGACGACCGCATCACCCTCACCGTCGCTGACGACGGCATCGGCTTCGACCCCGCCCGGCTGCCCGCCCCCGACCCCGAGACGGGCGGCTTCGGCCTGACCGCCATGCACACCCGCCTCCACGCCCTGGGCGGCACCCTGACCATCGACTCCGCCCCTGGCCGCGGCACTACCCTGACGGCCCGCCTGCCCTTCACCCGGCCCACGGGGACCGAGGGGCCGCCCGCCGACACCGACACCGAGACCAGGCCGGCCCCGCCGGCCGAGACCGAGGCCCGCCCGTGACCGAGCACCCCGCCCTGACCGAACGTCCCGTCCGTCTCCTTCTCGCCGATGACCATCCCGTGGTGCGGGCCGGACTGCGGGCCGTGCTGGAGACCGAGCCGGGTCTCGTCGTGGTGGCCGAGGCCGCGACCGCCGAGGACGCCGTCGCCCGTGCCGCCGTGGGCGACATCGACGTCGTGCTGATGGACCTGCAGTTCGGCAAGGGGATGGGCGGCGCCGAGGCCACCGCCGCGATCACGGCCCGGCCGGGTGCCCCCCGGGTCGTGATCGTCACCACCTACGACTCCGACGCCGACACCCTCCCGGCCATCGAGGCCGGCGCCACCGGCTACCTGCTCAAGGACGCCCCTCCGGAGGAGCTGGCCGCCGCCGTACGGACGGCCGCCTCCGGGCGCACCGCCCTGGCGCCGGCGGTCGCGGACCGGCTGATGAACCGGCTGCGCGCGCCCGGCACTTCACTGACCCGGCGCGAGACCGAAGTCCTCGCCCTGGTCGCCGAGGGTCTGTCCAACCAGGCCGTCGGCCGGCGCCTCCACCTCACGGAGGGCACGGTCAAGTCCCACCTCGCCCGTGTCTACACCAAGCTCGGCGTCGACTCGCGTACCGCCGCCGTGGCCACCGCCACCGGCCTCGGCCTCATCCGCCGCTGAGTGCTCCGCTGGAATTGCCGCGATGTGCCGTCGCTCGCCTGCGGCGCCGTCGTGGCTGGTCGCGCAGTTCCCCGCGCCCGGCGATCAGGACGGCGTCCTCGCCGCAGCCAGCAGGCGGGTCACATCGTCGGAGCAGATCGTCAGGGCCGCACCGACCGTGGTGAGGGCGTCGCGTTCGGCGGGGGTGTAGGGGCCGTCGGCGAGGGCGATGCGGGCGGCCTGGAGGAGGAGGGACTCGCGGCCGGCGGGGGCGAGGTGCGGGGCGAGCGGGTCCAGGGCCTCGTGCAGCTCTATCGTCAGGCTCGTGCCGCACTCCCCGCCGAGCACCCGGCCGGTGTCCGCGGCGAGGGCGTCGACCAGCGCGGCCAGCTGTTCCTCGGTACAGCCGTCGAAGCCGGCCGCGCGGACGGCGGCGGCGGCCGTCTCCAGGGCCGTACGGGAGGAGGTGCCGCCCGCGGCGAGCACGGCGAGGGCGACGGTGTGCACGGCGTCGCGGAGCATCGCCGAGAAGCGGCGGGTGGTGGGGTGGTCCAGGACGTCGGTGCCGTAGTGGTGGCGGCAGGCGGCGCACTCCACGACCGGTCCGGTGGACCCGCGGGGCAGCAGGGGCACCCCGAGCAGGGTGAGCCGACGGCGTCCGGTGAGCCGCTGGTAGTTGCGGTCGCCTCCGCAGCCCGGGCAGTAGAACTCGCCGTCCCCGACGGGAGTCCACGCGGTGCGGATGCGCAGGATGTGCACAGCCCTGGCGGCACGGCCGTCTCGTCCCCGTACTGGCAGCACGTCGCACCTCCGTAACCGCACGGCAACATCGCCGCGCTGGCGTGATGTTAGCCACATCACGGAGGCTGAGTCAGTACCCCGGAAGAGACCTTTCTGTGACCTGCCCGGCCCTGTGGCCGATAACAGACGGGGCCCCGGCCGCCGTATACAGCGGTCGGTGCCCCGAAACTCCCGGTCAGAGCCGTCAGCGGGCGGCGCGGTTCACCGCGGAGACGACCGCCTTGAGCGACGCACGCGTCGTGTTCGCGTCGATGCCGATCCCCCACAGGACCTTGTCGTCGATCGCGCATTCGATGTAGGAGGCGGCCTGTGCGGAGGCTCCCTCGCTCATCGTGTGCTCCTGGTAGTCCAGGAGGCGTACGTCGATGCCGATGGACTGCAGGGCGTCGAAGAAGGCCGAGATCGGACCGTTGCCGGAACCGGTCAGGACCGTGTCCTCGCCGTCGACCGTGGCCTCGACCGTGAGGGTGTCCACGCCGTCCGTGTCGGTCGTCGACTGGCCCGTCCTGACCTGGATACGGCCCCACGGGTTGTCCGGGTTCGGCAGGTACTCGTCCTGGAAGACCGCCCAGATCTCCTTCGGCGTGATCTCACCGCCCTCGGCGTCCGTCTTCGCCTGGATGATCCTGGAGAACTCGATCTGCATCCGGCGCGGCAGCTCCAGCTTGTGGTCGTTCTTCAGGACGTAGGAGATACCGCCCTTGCCGGACTGCGAGTTGACGCGGATGACGGCCTCGTACGAGCGGCCGACGTCCTTCGGGTCGATCGGCAGGTACGGCACCGCCCACTCGATGTCGTCCACCGTGACGCCCTTGGCCTTCGCGTCGGCCTCCATGGCGTCGAAGCCCTTCTTGATGGCGTCCTGGTGGGAGCCGGAGAAGGACGTGTAGACCAGGTCGCCCACGTACGGGTGGCGCGGGTGGACCTCCATCTGGTTGCAGTACTCCCACGTACGACGGATCTCGTCGATGTCGGAGAAGTCGATCTGCGGGTCGACGCCCTGCGAGAACAGGTTCATGCCCAGGGTGACCAGGTCGACGTTGCCGGTGCGCTCGCCCTGCCCGAACAGGCAGCCCTCGACGCGGTCGGCGCCGGCCATCACCGCCAGCTCGGCCGCCGCCACGGCCGTACCGCGGTCGTTGTGCGGGTGGACGGAGATGCAGACGTGCTCGCGGCGGGAGATGTTGCGGCCCATCCACTCGAAGCGGTCCGCGTGCGTGGACGGCGTCGAACGCTCCACCGTGGCGGGCAGGTTGAGGATGATCTCGCGGCCCGGGCCGGGCTGCCAGACGTCCATCACCGCTTCGCAGACCTCCAGCGCGAAGTCCAGCTCGGTGTCGGTGAAGATCTCCGGCGAGTACTGGTAGCCGAACTCGGTCTCGGGGCCCAGCAGTTTCTCGGCGTACTCCATGACGAGCCGCGTGCCGTCCACCGCGATCTGCTTGATGTCGTCCTTGGAGCCACGGAAGACCACGCGGCGGAAGACCGGGGCCGTGGCGTTGTAGAGGTGCACGGTGGCGCGCTTGGCGCCCTTCAGGGACTCCACGGTCCGCTCGATCAGGTCCTCACGGGCCTGGGTCAGCACGGAGATCGTGACATCGTCCGGGATCGCACCCTCTTCCTCGATGATCGAGCGCACGAAGTCGAAGTCGGTCTGGCCGGAGGCCGGGAAGCCGACCTCGATCTCCTTGTAGCCCATCTTGACCAGCTGGTCGAACATCCGGCGCTTGCGCTCGGGCGACATGGGGTCGATCAGGGCCTGGTTGCCGTCGCGCAGGTCGGTGGAGAGCCAGCGGGGGGCGGCGGTGATGCGCTTCTGAGGCCAGGTGCGGTCCGGGATGTCGACCTGCTCGTAATGGCCGTACTTGTGGATCGGCATGCTGCTGGGCTGCTGGCGGTTCGCCATGATGCGTGGGCTCCTCAGGGTGTCCGGATGTCCGGATGGACGGCCGACGACGCAACGCCAAGCACCGCGGGGAGGGAGTCGGCCTCGACTACAGGCCCTCGCCGCGGCAGCTAAGGAGAAGCAGCCCGTAACGCATGATGCGCAGCAGCCTAGCCGAGCCGCCCCGGAATCGGGGACGCGGTCCAGTATGCGGGACCGGTGTCACAAAATGGACAAAAAGTGCGCCGTACCACAATGTCACGGAGCGTGGCGCTCCCTGTCCCGGTATTTCACCAATCATGGTGGCACCTAGTGACATCGAAATCACACAGTGCGATGGTGCGGGGCATGACGACCAACGGGGGCTTCGAGCCCGTCTTCTGCACGATCGTGCCGCCACACCTCCTCGACCAGCTGGCCCGGCACGACGACCCCGCCATCGCCGAGTCCGCCCTGCGCACCCTGGAGCGGGACGCCGCCCAGCGCACCCGGCGCCGGATCACAGCCGTCCGCACGACCGCCGCAGCACCGGCCGCCGCCCCCTCCGACAAGCCGAACCGCACCATCTACGACGCCGGGCACCAGGAGACCCTGCCGGGCAAGAAGGTGCACTCCGAGGACGACAAGCCCGCCAAGGACGCGACCGTGAACCGCGCGCACGCGGGCCTGGGCGCCACCTTCGAGCTGTATCTGAAGGCCTACGGCCGGCACTCCATCGACGGCGCGGGCCTGCCGCTGAACGCGACCGTGCACTACGGCGAGAACTACGACAACGCCTTCTGGAACGGCGACCAGATGGTGTTCGGCGACGGCGACGGCACCACGTTCCTCGACTTCACCATCCCCGTCGACGTGATCGGGCACGAGCTGACCCACGGCGTCACCCAGTACACCGCGAACCTGGACTACTACGGCCAGTCCGGCGCCCTCAACGAGTCGGTCTCGGATGTCTTCGGCTCGCTGATCAAGCAGTACGCCCTCGGCCAGACCGCCGACCAGGCCGACTGGCTGATCGGCGCCGGGCTCCTCGCCCCGAGCGTGCACGGCACCGCGCTGCGCTCCATGAAGGCCCCCGGCACGGCGTACGACGACCCGAACCTGGGCAAGGACCCGCAGCCGGCGAGCATGGACCACTACGTCCGCACCAGCCAGGACAACGGCGGCGTGCACATCAACTCCGGCATCCCCAACCACGCCTTCTACCTGGCCGCCACGGCGATCGGCGGGCGCTCATGGGAGAAGGCCGGACAGATCTGGTACGACGTGCTCACCGGTGGCGAGCTGGCGTCCGGCGCGGACTTCGCGGCCTTCGCCCGGCTCACGGCCGCCGCGGCCAGGTCCCGCTACGGCGAGGGCGAGGAGACGAAGGCCGTCCTCGGCGCCTGGTCGCAGGTCAAGGTGCCGACTTCCTGATTCCGCACCATCCGTACTAGACAGGGACCCATGCGTATTCAGGTACGGCGCACGGGCGGTTTCGCGGGCATCGAGCGCCGGTCCGAGGTGGACACCTCGGACCGGCCCGACGCCCTCACCTGGCAGGCCCTGGCCGAACGCGTCCTCGCGTCCGGCCAGGGCTCCCCGCCGGCCGGCGTCCCGGACGGCTTCCGGTACGAGATCACCGTGGACGGCCGCACGGTGTACGCGGCCGACCCCCGACTCACCGAGGACCAGCGGGAGTTGGTGTCCCGCGTGCTGAGGGAAGGGGCGTGACCACCGGGTTGCCGCCGGGGCATTGACTTCCGTTACCGGGGGTAAGGATGATCCCGGCCATGGCGACTGACGCAGGCGATCCGGCCCCCGCCCCGCTCCCCCGCTTCCCCGGCGGCTTCCTGTGGGGTGTGTCGACCTCGGCCCATCAGATCGAGGGGGCGGCCGGGGAGCGCGAACCCTCCGTGTGGGACGTGTTCACGGCCGAGCCGGGGCGGGTGAAGGACGGTTCGACGGCGGCGGTGGCCTGCGACCACTACCACCGCTACGGCGAGGACGTGGCCCTGCTCGCCGCCCTCGGCGTGGACGCGTACCGCTTCTCGGTCTCCTGGCCCCGCGTGAACTCCCCCGGCGGCCTGGACTTCTACGACCGTCTGGTGGACGAGCTGTGCGGGGCGGGCGTACGGCCCGTGCCCACCCTCTTCCACTGGGATCTGCCCGCCTCACTGGACTGGCTGCGGCGGGACACGGCGGACCGGTTCGCCGAGTACGTGAGCGTGGTGGCCGAGCGCCTCGGCGACCGCGTGAGCAAGTGGATCACCCTCAACGAGCCTGCGGAACACACGCTGCTGGGCCATGCCCTGGGCGCCCACGCTCCCGGCAAGCGGCTCCTCTTCGACGCGCTCCCGGTCGCCCACCACCAGCTCCTCGCCCACGGTCTCGCGGTACGGGCCCTACGCGCGGCCGGCGCGAGCGACATCGGCATCGCCAACTCCCACGGCCCCACCTGGCCCGCCTCCGCCGAACCGGCGGACCGGGAGGCGGCCGGCTTCTACGACCTCCTGCTCAACCGCCTGTTCGCCGAACCGATCATCCTCGGTGAATACCCGGACGGAATGGGCGAGTTGATGCCGGGAGACATGACCGCCGACCTCAAGGTCATCGCCGAGCCCCTCGACTGGTACGGCATCAACTACTACGCGCCGACGAAGGTGGGCGCACCCGGCGGCACCGACAGCGAGTACGGCGGCCTCGCGCTGCCCGCCGAACTGCCCTTCTCGGTGAGGGAGATCGAGGGCCGGCCGACGACCGACTTCGGCTGGCCGATCGTCCCGGAGGGCCTCACCGAGCTGCTGACCGGCTTCCGTGACCGCTACGGCGACAGGCTCCCGCCGATCGTCATCACCGAGAACGGCTGCTCCTACGAGGGCATCGACGACCAGGACCGCGTCGCCTACCTCGACGCCCACATCCGGGCCCTGCACACCGCCCTGGAATCCGGGGTGGACGTGCGCGGCTACTTCGTGTGGTCCCTGCTGGACAACTTCGAGTGGGCCGAGGGCCATGCGCGCCGCTTCGGCCTGGTGCACGTGGACTACGGGACGCTGGAGCGCACCCCGAAGGCCTCCTACCGCTGGTTCCGGGACGTGCTCCGGGCCCAGAGATGACCACGGTCGGCGGTTCGGCCGCCGCTGCCCTGGCTGAGCCGGTCGAACGGGTGGGCCGGGGCTGGACGGCGGCGCTCTCGCTGGCCAACGGCGCGATCTGGGTGGGCTGGTTCGGGCCGCTGCAGATCCTGCTCGCCTCCCAGGCCGGGGACTTCGCGCCCGGCACCGGGATGTCCAAGGAGACGATGCTGGCCTGGGTGACCGGCGCCGGTGCGGTGGTCTCGCTGCTCGCGAACCCGGTCTTCGGTGCCCTGTCCGACCGGACGACGGCCCGCCGGGGCCGCCGTACCCCATGGATCGTGGCCGGGGCGGCGGGCGGCGCGCTGTCCCTGCTGCTGCTCACCGAGGCGGGCGGCGTGTGGTCCATGGCGGCGGCCTGGTGCCTGGTGCAGCTCACGCTGAACGCGGCGTTCGCCGCCGTGACGGCGGCCGTGCCGGACCGGGTGCCCCGGCTCCAACGAGGCGCGGTGGGCGGCTGGCTGGGAGCGGCACAGATTCTGGGGGTGGTCGGCGGCACCGGCCTCGCGACGGCGGCAGGCGGGATCCGGGCCGGGTATCTGGCGTGCGCGGTGTGCACGGCGGCGGGTGTACTGCCGTACGTCCTGCGCTACGAGGATCTGCGGCTGGCCGAGGAGGACCGGCCGCCATGGTCCTGGCGCGGCTTCCTTGCGGGCTTCTGGCTGAGCCCGCGCCGCCACCCCGACCTCGGCTGGGCCTGGCTGACCCGGTTCCTGATCAACCTCAGCAACTCCCTGGTGCTCCTGTACCTCCTGTACTACCTGCGGGACCGCCTGCACCGCCACGACCCCGGTCAGGGGGTGCTGATCCTGACGGCCGTCAACAGCGTGACGCTGATCGCGACCGTCGTGGTGGGCGGGGTGTGGTCGGACCGGGTGGGCCGGCGCAAGCCGTTCGTCGTCTGGTCGGGGCTGCTGATGGCGGTGGCGACGGCGGCGCTGGCCGGCTGGCAGACCTGGCCGGGCGCGATCGTCGCGTCGGCGGTCCTCGGGGTCGGCTTCGGCGTGTTCACCTCGGTCGACTTCGCGCTGATGACGGACGTCCTGCCGAAGGCGCTGGACCGGGGCAAGGACCTCGGTGTGATCAACGTGGCCAACGCCCTGCCCCAGGTCGCGGCTCCCGCCCTCGCCGCGCCGATCGTCACCCACCTGGGCGGCTACCGGGCGCTGTACCTGGTGGCGGCGGTGATCGGGGTGGCGGGGGCGGTGCTGGTGGGGCGGATCAAGGGGGTCGAGTGATGCTTTCCGAAGGGTGTCACAGGGCGCCGGCGTCGCGGGCGGACCAGACGGTCGGGTAGACCGGCCGGAAGCCCAGGTCCCGTCGGATCTTCCGGGTGGACATGATCCCGAACCACGGGTCGGGGTCGGTCCGGGTGTACATCCCGGCGGGCACCTCGACGCCGTTGAGCTGGTGCAGCTCGACGGCCGTGACCGGGGCGTCGTCGGCGATGTTGTGGAGGGGTCCGTTCACCGCCGGTGCGTACAGCAGGCGCAGCAGCCCTTGGGCGACGTCGACATGGTGGGCCATCTGCAGCCGCTGGGCGGAGGCCCAGTTCGCGGCCCAGCGCAGGGAGTCGGCGAGGTGCGGGTCGCCTTCGCCGTAGACGAAGGGAAGGCGGCCGACGCGTACCTCCATGCCGCCCTCCAGCGCCAGCAGCTCCCGTTCCGCCGCCGCCTTGGACTCGGCGTAGGCGCCCCACATCTCGCCGCCGGGCCGGATCTCGTCGTCCTCGGTCATCGGGCGCCCGCGTCCGGTGCCGTACACGACCCCGGTGCTGACTTGCACGAACCGCCGTACGCCGGCGGCCGTCGCGGCCCGCCCGAGGGTCACGGCCGCGTCCCTGTTGACGGCCCAGGCCTCCTCGTCGGGCACCCCACGGAAGGAGGCGGCGATGTTCACGACGGCGTCCACCCCGGCGACGGCCTTGCCGAGCACGTCGTCGTCCCGGAGATCGCCGAGCACGACGTCGGCACCGAGGCCGGCGAAGCGGTCCGCACGGGAGGCGTCCCTGAGCAGGACCCGTACCCTCCCCGGCCGGGTCTGTGCCAGCAGCCTGGGCACGAAGCGGCGTCCCACCTGTCCCGTCGTCCCGGTCACCAATGTCAGCATCGTGTGCTCCTCTCGTCGGTGACCAGCCTCGACCGAGGCGGGAGCGACCGGGAGAGACCTGTTGATCGGGGGATCGACAGTCCCTGGATAAGCCGGGCGGCCTGCCGCACGCTGGAGGGGTGAACCGAGCCGAACTCGCCGATTTCCTGCGCCGTGGCCGCGCCCGGCTGACCCCGTCGGACGTGGGCCTGACGCCGGGTGCCCGGCGTCGCACACCGGGTCTGCGCCGCGAGGAGGTGGCACAGCTTGCGGGCATGTCGGTGGACTACTACACCCGGCTCGAACAGTCCCGGGGTCCGCGCCCGTCCCGCCAGATGCTGACGGCGCTGGCGCGTGCGCTGCGCCTCACCGACGCCGCACACGACCACCTGTTCCATCTGGCGGGCGAGGAGCCGCCGCGCCGCGAGACGGCGTCGGCGCATGTCCGGCCCGGTCTGCTGCTGATCCTGGATCGCCTGTACGACACTCCGGCGCAGCTGGTGAACGACTGCGGTGAGGTACTGGCCCAGAACGCGATGGCCAAGGCGCTGGTCGGCGACATGATGTCCCGGCCCCGGCACGAGCGGAACCTGGTGCGGCGCTTCTTCCTGGACCCGGCCGCGCGCTCGCTCTTCCCGGAGGAGGACCGCGAGCCGCACGGGCGCTCCCATGTGGCCAGCCTGCGCGCGGTGACCGCCGCCCGCCCCGACGACCCGGAACCGGCCGAGCTGGTCGCCGAACTGCGTTCAGCGAGCCGGGAGTTCGCGCTCCTGTGGGACGAACACGAGGTGTCCGTGCGCGACCGGGCGACCAAGCGCTTCCAGCACCCGCTGGTCGGCCTGCTGGAACTGGACTGCGAGGTCATGCTCAGCCACGAACACCACCATCTCCTCGTCGTCCACACGGCCCGCCCGGGAACGGAGTCCCACGAACGGCTTCAGCTGCTGAGGGTGGTGGGGCTGCAGGACATGACCCCACAGCAGGCCGTCGGCTAGAAGCCCAGCCTGCGAAGCTGCTTCGGGTCGCGCTGCCAGTCCTTGGCGACCTTGACGTGCAGGTCCAGGAAGACGGGGGTGCCCAGCAGTGCCTCGATCTGCTTGCGGGACTTGATGCCGACCTCCTTCAGGCGCTTGCCCTTGGGGCCGATGATGATGCCCTTCTGGCTGGGGCGCTCGATGTAGACGTTGGCGTGGATGTCCAGCAGGGGACGGTCGGCCGGGCGGTCCTCGCGCGGGAGCATCTCCTCCACGACCACGGCGATGGAGTGCGGCAGCTCGTCGCGGACGCCCTCCAGGGCCGCCTCGCGGATGAGTTCCGCGATCATGACCTGCTCGGGCTCGTCCGTGAGGTCGCCCTCGGGGTAGAGGGCCGGGCCCTCGGGGAGGAGCGGGATCAGGAGGCCGGCCAGCAGATCCACCTGCTTGGCCCCCACCGCCGACACCGGGACGATCTCCGCCCACTCGATGCCCAGCTCCTGGCCCAGCTGGTCGATCGCGATCAGCTGCGCGGCGAGGGCCTTGGAGTCGACGAGGTCGGTCTTGGTGACGATGGCGACCTTCGGCGTCTTCTTGATCCCGGCCAGCTCCTTCGCGATGAAGCGGTCACCGGGGCCGATCTTCTCGTTCGCGGGAAGGCAGAAGCCGATCACGTCCACCTCGGCCCACGTCGTCCGTACGACGTCGTTGAGCCGCTCGCCGAGCAGTGTGCGCGGCTTGTGGAGCCCGGGGGTGTCCACGAGGATCAGCTGGGCGTCGGGCCGGTGCACGATCCCGCGTACCGTGTGCCGCGTCGTCTGCGGCTGGTTCGCGGTGATGGCCACCTTCTGCCCGACCAGAGCGTTCGTGAGGGTGGACTTGCCCGCGTTGGGGCGGCCCACGAAGCAGGCGAAGCCGGCGCGGTGGACGGTCTCGGCCGGCTCTTCGGATGACGGGGTACGAACGCTCATGCCGTTCATTGTCCCTGATCCACGAGGCCCGACCGCACCGTGCGGTCCCCGGCCCCCGAGTGAACACCGGCGACACCGCCTGGCTGCTCGCCGCGACCGCTCTCGTCCTGCTGATGACACCGGGCCTGGCCCTGTTCTACGGCGGCATGGTCCGCACGAAGAGGGTCCTCAACATGCTGATGATGAGCTTCGTGTCGATCGCCCTGGTCACGGTGGTGTGACTGGCGGCCGGCTACTCCCTCGTCTTCGGGGACGACGCCTTCGCGGGGCTCATCGGCACCCTGGGCCACGCCGGTATGAGCGGCCCGGGCCCGGGAAGCGTGCACGGCACGGACCCCGCCCTCCTCTTCACCACCTTCCAGCTGACCTTCGCGATCATCACCGCCGCGCTGATCAGCGGTGCGGTCGCCGACCGGACGAGCTTCTCGGCATGGCTGGTCTTCGTGCCGCTCTGGACCCTGCTCGTATACGTTCCGGTCACCCACTGGGCGTGGGGCCCGGGTGGCTGGATCCGGGACAAGCTCGGCGCGCTCGACTTCGCGGGCGGTCTGCCGGTCGAGATCACCTGCGGCGCCTCCGGTCTCGCCCTGTGCCTGGTCCTCGGCCCCCGCCTCGGCTTCAAGAAGGACGCCATGCGTCCGCGCAACCTGCCCATGGTGATCCTGGGCGCCGGTCTGCTCTGGTTCGGCTGGTTCGGCTTCAACGCGGGCTCGGCGCTGGGCGCGAACGGGCCGGCGGCCGCCGCATTCCTCGAACACCCTCGCGGCCGGCCGCACCGGTCTGCTCGGCCGGCTCTTCGTCGAGCAGAAGCGCGACGGCCACCCCACCACCCTGGGCGCCGCCTCCGGCGCGGTCGCCGGCCTGGTCGCCATCACCCCGTCCCGCGGCACGGTCTCCCTGCTCGGCGCGCTGGTCGTCGCCGTCGCCGCGGGTGTCGTCCGAAGTTACGCGGTGAGCTGGAGGTTCAAGCCGAACTACGACGACTCCCCGGACGTCGTAGGCGTCCACCTGGTCGGCGGCGTCATCGGCACCCTGCTGATCGGCCTGTTCGCCCAGAAGGCGATGACCGGCGGCACGGAGGGCCTCTCCTACGGCGGCGGGCTCACCCCGCTCGGCAAGCTGCTGGACAAGGCGATGGGCTTCAGGGCGAGCGAGGAGCAGGAGCACACCGGCCTGGACCTTACGGTGCACGCCGAGACGGCATACGATCACGGCGTCCTGGGCCACGGCGCCCCGGTCTCCCACTCCGTCCTCAGTACAGCCAGCACGCAGAAGGTCGACACCCAGGCATGAAGCTCATCACCGCGATCGTCAAGCCGTACCGTCTGGACGCGGTCAAGACCGCCCTGCAGGAGCTGGGCGTGCACGGTCTGACCGTGACCGAGGCGAGCGGCTACGGCCGGCAGCGCGGCCACACCGAGGTGTACCGGGGGGCCGAGTACCGGGTCGACCTGGTGCCGAAGGCGCGTATCGAGGTCGTGGTGGAGGACGCGGACGCCGACGCCGTGATCGACGCGATCGTCAGTGCCGCGCGGACGGGGAAGATCGGGGACGGGAAGGTGTGGGCCGTGCCCGTGGAGACGGTCGTACGCGTGCGGACCGGCGAACGCGGCCCCGACGCGCTCTGACCAGCAGCACCCCGGCCGCCACCCCCGCGACGCACACCAGCGCCACGACGAGCCACGGCAGCGCGAGGAAGGTGGCGCTCGCCGACTGCCGGGTGCCCGGCGCGCTCGCGGTCAACGTCACGTCGGCCCGGTCGAGTTGGGGCGCCCCCCGCCAGGTCTCGGTGAGCCGGACCCGCTGTCCCGGCAGCAGCTCGGAGGGCACCCGGGTCAGCCGGCGGTCGAGCAGCGTACGGCCGAACAGCCCGCGCACCGTCAGCTCCACCTTGGGGTCGAGGGTGACGTTTCCGGTGTTGTGCAGGGTGTAGGAGACGGTGGCCGTACCGGCACCGAACCCCGGGATCAGGGGCTGGTGATGGCTGATGTGCACCTGCCCGACGGAGAGCGCGGGCAATGCGGGCCCGCCGACCCGGAGGTAGACACGGGCGCCGACGGCCCGCTGCACACCGAGCGCGAGCCTGCCGCTGCCGGGGTCGACCTGTTCGTCGAGGGCGACGACGGCACCCGGATGGTCACCGGGCTCGGCCCCTTCCGGAACGTGCAGGGTGAAGGGCACGGTGACGGTCGTACGCCCGGGCACGGTGACCCGGGACTGCGCGAGCCGGGCCCAGGCGCCCACCCCGAGCATCCGCTCCCGCACGGTCCGCACGGCGAAACCGCCGTCGCGGGCGGTGTTGTAGGCGTCGGCCGCGTAGAGCCGGAAGGTGAGCGGCTCACCGGTCCTGTTCTGGACGGCGACCTTGTCGGTGAGGGTCTGGCCGGGTTCGGCCGAGAGGTAGAAGCAGGGCCGCGCGGCGACCTTCGAGGCGACCGGGTAGACGGACCAGCTGCCGTTGTCGGCGGCATGGGCGGGCACGGCGGTGAGGCCGAGGAACAGGCCGAGGAGGCTGAGGAGGCGGACGTACGGCTTGCGCATGGGTGCGGACCCCCACGGACGGGAGACATGACGTAGAACGGGACAACGGGCGGGTGCGGACGCCCCTGCGCTCAGGTGAGCGTCAGCGTGAGCACGCCGGAGTACGCGCCCGGAGGTGTGAACGCCGGTACGTCCAGGGAGAGTCCGGCGTCCACGGTGAACTCACCGCCGGTGAGCGTGCCGTCGGCGGTCTGTGCGAGGGTCGCTCCCGAGGCACCCAGGGAGCCCGCCGAGCCGGCCTTGCAGGTGCTGGGGCTGCCGGGCTTGGTCGCGCAGGCGGGGGTCCAGCTGAGCCTGCCCGCGTCGATCTTGGCTCCGGGACCGGTGAGGTCGGTGACCTTGCCGGTGAGCGACCAGCCGGCCGGTCCGCCACGGAAGTCCTTGACGGTGACGGTCTGCAGCGCGCCGGTGGAGGCCCCGCCCTTGCCGAAGTCGACCGCCGACAGCGCGACGGAGTCCCCGGCCTGGGACATGGACAGCGTGCCCGCCCTGACGGTGGTCGTCAGCTTCTGACTGCCCGGTGGAACGGGCGAGTTGTCGTTGACGACGTAGGCCGCGGGCCCGGCCCCGTTGTCCGCACTCCAGGAGCCGCCCTCGTAGGCCACGATCCCGGTGGTCGTCTTGTCCTTGACGACCAGAGAGCCGCTGAAGGCCCCCTGCGCGTCGGCGGTCACCGTGGCGGTGTCCGCGGTCTGGTTGCCCCCGGCCCGTCCGGCCAGCGTGACGGTGGCACCCGGCGTGAAGTTCGTACCGCTGACGGCGACACTCGCACCCGGATCACCGGAGGCCGAACTCAGTGAGATGGCCCGGGTGTTGGCCGGAGTTCCAGCGCTCGCCGTGACGGTCTCCGACACCGGGGCGGGCGGGGTGGTGACCGTACAGGGGGTGTCCAGCTCCAGGATGTAGCTGGTGTGGATGTTGTAGTCGCCGGGCGAGAGGGTGATCTGGCCGGGCTTGGTGACGGTGAACGTGCCGGTCATCGAGAAGGACGGGAAGGCGGCCTTCCCCGGCACCGGCGGATTCTTCTTGGGCCCCGCGACGGTCACGTCCCCCGACTGGGCACCCCCGAGGGTGACCTTCCCGGTCGGGGTCATGATGTCGGCCGGCAGGGCGAGATCGGTGGGATTGCTGGCGGCGGCGGTGACCACGGTGTAGGTCACGGTGACGGTGTCGCCGACCTTCGGGGTGGTGTTGTCCACCGACACGTTGGCGGTCGTGGTGCCGTCGATCGGCGGGATGCCCGCCACGGCGGGCGGGATGCAGTGCGTGGCGAAGTTCACGTTCGTACCGGCGGCACCGGCCGGGAAGGCCAGCGCGCCGCCCGCGGTGACCGCGAGCGCGGTCGCCCCGAACAGTGAGCTCCAGCGCCACCGCCGGGATCTTCGTGATCTTGGGGGTGTCGAACCCATGGGGCCCCCTCCTGAGGGTTGTGGGCGCAGCGGCTCATCTGCGCCGACAGGGGGCATTGATGTGGAGCGGGGGTGAGAAGTCAATGGAGATGCCGCAGAAATCTGACGGATCATCAGTTTCTGCGGCATCCAGGGGACTTCCGTCCGGAACCGGAACAGATCGCTCAGTCGAAGACGAAGGGGCCGGGCGCCTGCGGCCCGTTGGCCGTGCACGTCACGGTGACCCCGAAGATCACCATCTTCAGCGAGCCGCCGCCCGCGTCGAGGCTGTCACCGGAGGCGACGGTACCGGGGAGCGGGCCGACGCTGACCGGGTCGCCGGCCTTCATGGCGGGGTTCTTCGTCCCGCTGAAGACGACCGAGCCGCCACCGGCCTTGGCCATGGTGAGGGTGGAGGAGATGGAGTCCTGGGCGACCGCGACCGGCGCGCTGATCGCGGAGGAGCTGAGGGTGATGGCGGCCGAGGTGCCGCTCTGGGTGGCGGTGAGCGTGGCCGTACCACCGCCGAAGACGCCGCAGCTCGCGGAGATGGTCGCCGACTGTGGGGTGACGGCGGCCGCGGTGGGTGCGAAGGCGAGTCCGGTGACCGCGAGGGCCCCGGCGGCCAGTGCCGCACCCGTTGCCGTGCGCTTGCCTCTCATGGAGATCCGCTTCCCTTCCCTGTGGGGAGTGCCGTGTGGGGGGACGCCGACGGGTGAAGAGGCCCGAGCAGGCGAGTGCGGACGCCGCGTCGGCGGTGCGGATCTGACGACCCGTCGGAACTTACGGCTTTATTGATGCGCAGGAGCAAGGACTCAACAAGGTTGAATTCCAGCCGACCTGCCGTTCGGCCGGTACCTGCTCAACGGGATACCGGCCCACGCGCACGGCTCAGCCGGCGGAGACGGTCAGCCGCACAGCCCCGTCCAGCCCGGCGAGCAGCACCGGCGTCCCCGCACCCCCGAGGTCGGAAACGGCGGCCAGATCCTCGGCCGGCACGGACTCCGCCTCGCTCACCACCGCCGCCGCCTCCAAGGACTTCGCCCCCGACGCCACGGCCATGGCCACGGCCGTACGCAGCGCGCTCAGCCGCAGCGAGGCCAGCTCCACCGACCCGGCGACATACGTCCGCCCGGTCTCGTCCCGTACGGCCGCACCCTCCGGCACGCCGTTACGGGCCCGCGCGGAACGGGCCAGAGTCACGATCTTGCGGTCCTCGGGATCAAGCGCGTTGCTCTCGGTCATGCCCAGAGCATACGAAGCCCGGCCCCGTTCACCCCGCCACGGGGTACATCGCGCCCCGGCGGCCCTCCGGGGAAGCCAGCCATTCCAGCTTTTCCGCGGTGTTCGCCTCGTCCAGGGGGGTGTGCAGCACGATCATCAGATCGGGGCGGACCGGGACCTTCAGTACCGTCGACTCCACGACCAGCAGTCCGGCCAGCGGATGGTCCAGTTCCTTGCGCACCTGCCCCTGGTCCTCGATGTCCCGCTCCGCCCACAGCTGAAGGAACTCGGGGCTGCGCTCGGACACCTCGGCGAGGACCTCCCGGAACCCCTCGTCGTCCGGCCGCGCCGCACACGCGGCCCGGAACTGCGCCACGACCGTACGCGCGTTCCGCTCCCAGCTGTGGCTGCGCGCCCGGTACAGCGGATCGACGAAGAAGTCGATCAGGCAGTTCTGCGTGACGTCCGGCCGCATGCCGAGCACGATCGCGGCCGCGTCGTTGTACATCACGCAGTTGTAGTACAGGTCCATGATGTGCGCCGGATACGGCATCCAGGTGTCGATCAGCCGCCGCAGCCCGTCACACATGTCCCGCTTCTCCGGCGCCACTTCGGGCGCCGGCGGGTTCATCCCGGCCAGCAGATACAGGTGCCGGCGCTCGGCGTCGCTCAGCCGCAGCACCCGGCCGACGGCGTCGAGCACCGACGGCGAGACGGAGATCTCCCGCCCCTGCTCCAGCCACTGGTACCAGGAGGCGCCCACCCCGGCGAGCACCGCGACCTCCTCCCGGCGCAGTCCGGGCGTACGGCGCCGGCCGCCGCCCACGGGCAGTCCGGCCTCCTCCGGGCTGACCCGGGCCCGCCGGCTCATCAGGAACTCGCGCAGCTCGTTGCGCCGTTCACTCTTCATCGCCCCCGCTGCAGGCACGTAGCCGCTCCTCCCCCGTCGTGTCTGGTGGTCCCACCACCACCATAAGTTCCGACTCCCCACCGGTATTCCGCACGCCCGAAGCTCAGGACATGGCGATCGACACCACCACTCCGACCACCCGCTCCACGGGCGTACCGCTCGACAGCCCCCGGTTGTCGACGCGTGACAAGCTGGTCCTGTTCGTGCTGTGCGCGGCCCAGTTCATGGTCGCGCTGGACTTCTCCGTGCTGAACGTGGCCCTGCCCGAACTCGGCACCGACCTCGGCATGAGCCGCTCCGCCCTGCAGTGGGCGGTCACCGCGTTCGCGCTGCCCTCCGGCGGCTTCCTGCTGCTCTTCGGCCGCATCGGCGACCTGTACGGCCGCCGGAAGCTGTTCCTGACCGGCCTGGCCCTGTTCGGCGCGGCCTCGCTGCTGGCGACCCTGGCCTGGGACCCGGCGTCCTTCCTGGCCGGGCGGGCGCTGCAGGGCCTGGGCGCGGCGGCGATCGTGCCGACGGCCATGTCCCTGCTCACCACCACCTTCCCGGAGGGCCCGGCCCGCGATCGCGCCCTCGGCATCGCCGGCACGGTGATGTCGCTGGGCTACACGGTCGGCATGGTCGCGGGCGGCATGCTCACCGACACGCTCGGCTGGCGCTCCACGATGGCCCTGCTCACCGTGTCCGCGCTGATCGTGCTCCCCCTCGCCCCCGGTCTGCTGCCGGAGTCCCGCACCCCGGACCGCCCGCGCCTCGACGTGCCCGGCGCGATCACCGTCACCGCGGGTCTGCTCTCCCTGATCTACGCCCTGTCCACGGCCGCCGACCACGGCTTCGGCCGCGCGGACGTCCTCGTCACCCTGGTCGCCGGTCTGCTTCTGCTGGCCGTGTTCACGGTCGTCGAGTCCCGTACGGCCGCTCCCCTGGTCTCGCTGCCCATGCTGCGCCGCCGCACGGTGGCCTGGGGCAATGTGGGCGGTCTGGTCACCTTCTCGATGATGTCGACGGTGATCTTCGTCCTGACCCTGTACCTCCAGGAGATCCTGCGGCTGTCGGCGTTCGAGACGGGTCTGGTCTTCGGCGTCCAGGGCGTGCTGTCGGCGATCGCCGGCTCGCTCGCCCCGAGGGTGATCGGCCGCTTCGGTGCCCGCCGCACCCTGGTCGGCTCGCTGGCCGGCCAGGGCGCGCTGATCGCGGTCCTGCTCCTGCTGGACTCCCACGGCTGGTCGGTCTGGCTCGCCACGGCGGCCGTGTCCCTGGCGAGCATGTTCCACCTGGGCGCGATCATCTCGTACGGCCTGACCGTCACCTCCGGCGTCCCGGACGAGGAGCAGGGCCTGGCCACCGGTCTGGTGACCTCCACCCAGCAGGTCGGCATCACGGTCGGTATCCCGCTGCTGGGCGTGCTGGCCACCACGTCGCACGACCTGCTGAGCGGCGTCCACACGGTCCTCGCCCTGGACGCGGCGATCGTCCTGGCCGCGGCCGTCCTGGTCGGCCTTGGCCTGCGCCAGGGTCGGAGCAGCGGCCGGCACACGGGTCAGCCCAGGGTCTGAACGATCTCGCTCCGCGCGGCCGTGTGCACCACACGGCCGCGCGCGCCGTTGACCAGCGGAAGGAAGGGCGCGACATGCCCGCACTCGACATCGGCGGCGATCGGCACCCCGAGCGGGCCGAGCGCGTCGAGGACGGCCTCGTACTGGGTGAGGGTACGGCTGTCGGGGTGGGTCCGGCCGACGAGGACGGCGGCGGCCCGGTCGAAGAACCCGGCGAGCCGCATGCCGTGCAGGTGGCGGCAGATGGTGAACGCCTTGTCCTCGCAGGCCTCGGCATGGACGAGCAGCGACTCGTCCCCGGCGCACCGCGAGGTGTCGAGGTACGGCGTGTCCATGAGGTTGTTGCCGTGCACGGCCGCGATCCCGGTGCGCAGGGTCAGCGGGGTGATGACCGTCGACATGTCCGAGTGGCCGACGCCCCAGGTCGGCTCGGCCCGCCCTCTCGCCTCGAAGTCGAGCGACGGCAGCAGATCGATCGCCAACTCCCCGCCCCAGGGAGGCACCACGGCCCGGATCGCGGCATCGAGACCGGCAAGGCGATCAAGGCCGGTCCAGCGGCTCTACGGCCGGTCCAGCCGCAGTCGCTCCGCTCTCGGCAGTCCCGCGACGACGAGGTCGTACGAGTCCTCGATCAGCTCCTTCAGCAGCCGTTCGGGCAGGTCGCCGTCGACGGTCACGGTGTTCCAGTGCCGCTTGTTCATGTGATATCCGGGGACGATCAGCCCTTCGTGCTCGCCCCGCAGTCTGACGGCGTCCTCGGGCTCGCACTTCAGGTTGATCGTCAGGGGCTCCCCGTCCAGCCTGCTCAGGGCGAACATCTTGCCCAGCACCTTGAAGACCGAGGTCTCCGGGTTGAACGGGAAGTCCTCCTCGGCCGCGTTGAAGGACAGGCAGAAAGCGCGCAACTCCTGAGGTGTCACTCGGGTTTCTCCTCCTCGGCGGGTTCCACCAGGACCGTGACGATCTTGTTCCGGCGTCCGGTCGCGGCCTCCGCCGTGAGCTTCAGCCGGCGTTCGTCGGGCAGTTCGACCTCGGCGGACGCGCCCGCGATGGGCACGCGGCCGAGGGCCTTGGCGAGCAGTCCGCCGACGGTCTCCACGTCCTCGTCGTCGTACTCCTCCAGGCCGTACAGCTCGCCGAGGTCGGTGATGTCGAGACGGGCGGTGACCCTGTAGCGGTCGTCACCGAGATCCTCCACGGGCGGGAGTTCCCGGTCGTACTCGTCGGTGATCTCGCCGACGATCTCCTCCAGGATGTCCTCGATGGTGACGATGCCGGCCGTGCCGCCGTACTCGTCGATGACGACGGCGACGTGATTGCGTTCCTTCTGCATCTCGCGCAGCAGGTCACCGGCGTTCTTGGTGTCCGGCACGAAGACGGCCGGCCGCATGGCCGTGGAGACCAGGTCGCTCTCGGCGTCCCGGCTGATGTGTGTCTTGCGGACCAGGTCCTTCAGATACACGATCCCGACGATGTCGTCCTCGCTCTCACCGGTGACCGGGATCCGGGAGAACCCGGAGCGCAGGGCGAGCGTGAGGGCCTGGCGGATGGTCTTGTACCGCTCGATGACGATCAGGTCGGTGCGGGGGACCATGACCTCGCGCACGAGCGTGTCGCCCAGCTCGAAGACGGAGTGCACCATGCGGCGCTCCTCATCCTCGATCAGCGACTCCTTCTCGGCGAGGTCGACCAGCGCGCGCAGCTCGGCCTCGGAGGCGAACGGGCCACGCCGGAAGCCCTTGCCGGGCGTGAGCGCGTTACCGATGAGGATGAGGAGCGACGGGATCGGGCCCATCACACGGGCGAGCGGCAGCAGGACGTACGCCGCCACCGTCGCCGTGTTCAGCGGGTGCTGGCGGCCGATGGTGCGCGGGGAGACCCCGACGGCGACGTACGACACGAGCACCATGACCCCGATGGCGACCAGCAGGGCCTCCCAGGTGGCGGTGAACTCCTGCAGACAGGCGTACGTCACCAGGGCCGCGGCCGCCATCTCGCAGGCGACGCGGACCAGCAGGGCCACATTGAGATAGCGGGTGGGGTCGGCGGCGACCTGGGCGAGTTTCGCGCTGCCGCGCCGGCCCGACTTGACGGCCTCCTCGGCGCGGAAGCTGGAGACGCGCGCGATGCCCGCCTCCGCGCAGGCGGCGAGCCAGGCGACGACGACCAGCGCGATCGCGCCGACCACGATCTGCGGAGACATGGAAGAACCGATCCGCTTATGAGACGGTCGGCGCCGGCGACGGCCCGGTCAGCCCGCGCTCGGCCCGCCACCCGTCGACGATGGCGGCCTGGAGCCCGAACATCTCGGCCTTCTCGTCGGGCTCCTCGTGGTCGTACCCGAGCAGGTGCAGCACGCCATGGACGGTGAGCAGCTGAAGCTCCTCGTCCATGGAGTGCTGCGTCGGGGCTTCCGTCCCCTGCTTGGCGGCGACCTCCGGGCAGAGCACGATGTCGCCGAGCAGCCCCTGCGGCGGCTCGTCGTCGTCCTTCGACGGCGGCCGCAGCTCATCCATCGGGAACGACATGACATCGGTCGGCCCGGGCAGGTCCATCCACTGGATGTGCAGCTGCTCCATGGCGTCGGCGTCCACGACGATCACCGAGAGCTCGGAGAGCGGGTGGATGCGCATCCGCGCGAGCGCGTAGCGGGCGATGTCCAGGATCGCCTGCTCGTCTACCTCGGTGCCGGATTCGTTGTTGACGTCGATCGACATGGCCGTGCTGGTCTACTTCCCCTTGGAGCCCTTGGCGCCGGACTTGCCACGGCCGCCCTTGTGGGTGCCGTTCTCGGTGCCGTGCTTGCTGTCGTACATCTCGTACGCGTCGACGATACGGCCCACCAGCTTGTGCCGTACGACATCGTGGGACGACAGCCGGGAGAAGTGGACGTCCTCCACACCCTCCAGGATCTCCTGCACCTGCCGCAGACCGGACTTGGTGCCGTTCGGCAGGTCGACCTGGGTCACGTCACCGGTGATGACGATCTTCGAGTCGAAGCCGAGGCGGGTGAGGAACATCTTCATCTGCTCGGGGCTCGTGTTCTGGGCCTCGTCCAGGATGATGAAGGCGTCGTTGAGCGTACGGCCACGCATGTAGGCGAGCGGCGCGACCTCGATCGTCCCGGCGGCCATCAGCCGTGGGATGGAGTCCGGGTCGAGCATGTCGTGCAGCGCGTCGTACAGCGGGCGCAGGTAGGGGTCGATCTTCTCGTAGAGCGTGCCGGGCAGAAAGCCGAGCCGCTCACCGGCCTCCACCGCGGGGCGGGTCAGGATGATCCGGTTGACCTGCTTGGACTGCAGGGCCTGAACGGCCTTGGCCATGGCCAGGTAGGTCTTGCCGGTACCGGCGGGGCCGATGCCGAACACGATGGTGTGTTTGTCGATCGCGTCGACGTACCGCTTCTGGTTGAGGGTCTTCGGGCGGATGGTGCGGCCCCGCGAGGACAGGATGTTCTGCGTCAGCACCTGTGCCGGGGTCTCCGGGCCGTCGCTCGTCCCGTTGTCGCTCGCCTTGAGCATGGCGATCGAGCGTTCCACTGCGTCCTCCGTCATCGGCTGCCCGGTGCGGAGCACCAGCATCATCTCGTCGAACACGCGCGAAATGAGGGCGACATCGCTGGGGTCACCGATCGCGCTGATCTCATTGCCCCGGACGTGGATGTCGGCCGCCGGGAAGGCCCTCTCGATCACACGCAGGAGGGAGTCGCCGGAACCCAGCACGGTCACCATGGGGTGCTGGGCGGGGACGGTGAACTGCGCTCTCGCCTGCTCCTGCGCGGGGGTGGTGTGAGCTGTGGGTGTCTGTGTCATGGGCCGGCGCTGAAGGCCTGCGCTTCCTCCTCGTCACGGCCGCCTGGCTGAGGACGGCCTCGCGACTCCAGGGTACGACGGTGCACAGACAAGCCCGTAGGCCTTTTCGACGGTCGGTTTTTCCTCTGGCTACGTCAGCTGGAGCGGCGGAAACCGATCGTCGGTACCGCTCGCCGCAACGGCCACGGCCGATCCAGTTCCTCCGGCACCAGCCCCTCAAGGAACTCATACCTGTGCAGCGCCGCCGGATCCTGCCCCGGCAGGGCCTGCACGCGCCGCCACCACGCCCCGATCTCCGACCACCCGGGCGCCGACAGCGACCCCCCGAACTCCTGCACCGACAGGGCCGCCGTGAGCCCGGCGAAGGCCAGCCGGTCCGCCAGCGGCCACCCCGCCAGGGACCCGGTCACGAACCCGGCGACGAACACGTCCCCCGCCCCCGTCGGATCCAGCGCCTCCACGGCGATCGCCGGCACCTCCGCCGCCTCCCCGGTACGCCGGTCCACCGCGTACGCCCCCTCGGACCCCAGCGTCACCACGGCCACCGGCACATGATCGGTCAAGGCATGCGCGGCGATCCGCGGACAGTCCGCCCCGGTGTACCGCTTCGCCTCCTCCGCGTTCGGCAGAAACGCCTCGCAGTGCTCCAGATCGGCCAGCCCGGCGAGATCCCACGCCCCGGTGTCGTCCCAGCCGACGTCGGCGAAGATCCGGGTGCCCTCGCGCGCGGCGGCAGCGATCCACGGCGCGCGCATGCCCGGCGTCAGCGAGGCCACGGCCGCCCGCGCGCGGGGCACGCGGTCCCGGGCCCGCTCCTGGAGGAACGCGGCCTGAGGCGGCGGCTCGTGCCCGTGCGACACCATCGTCCGCTCGCCCTCGTACGCCATGGACACGGTCACCGGTGAGTGCCAGCCGGGCACGGTCCGTGACGCCGACAGATCGATGCCCTCGCCCTGTTCGAGCGCGTCCCAGCAGTACTCGCCGTAGTGGTCGTCCCCGAAGGCCGCCGCGAGGGAGGTCTTCAGCCCGAGCCGGGCCAGGGCCGTGGCCATGTTGGCGACCCCGCCGGGGCTGGAGCCCATGCCCCGGGCCCAGGACTCGGTGCCGCGTACGGGCGCCGAGTCCAGGCCGGTGAAGATGATGTCGAGGAAGACCGTGCCCGTCAGACAGACGTCCCAGGGCGGGTCGCCCGGCTCGCGCAGCGCCGCGAGCGGATCGACCTGGGCCCGGCAGGGCGCGGCCTGGGTGAGGTGTTCCGGTTCCTCTCCGGTGATCGTGTGCGACGGGGTCACGGTGCGCTCCCTGGCGTGGTGCGGATCTGGCCAGTGTGCACCACTCAGCGCGCCGTGCAGCGGGTTAACAGCTGCTTACCAGCGGGGCATCACCGGTTGCCGCCAGCCCGGTTCGGCCACCCGCATCGCCGCAGCGTCGTCGCGGTCCCGCAGCGAGCCGTCGTCCTCGGCCCACCGCCGGTGCAGCCGGGCCAGTTCGTCCCGGTCCAGCTCGACACCGAGACCGGGGGCGTCCGGCACCACGACCCTCCCGTCGGTGAAGCCGGGCCGTTCGGTGAGGACGTCCTCGGACTGCCAGGGGTAGTGGGAGTCGCACGCGTGATGCAGTCCGGGGACGGTGGCCGCGACCTGGGTCATCGCGGCGAGGCTGATCCCGAGGTGGGTGTTGGAGTGCATCGAGATCCCGACCCCGAACGCGGCGCAGATCGCGGCGAGTTCGCGGGTGTTGCGCAGCCCGCCCCAGTAGTGGTGGTCGGAGAGCACGACCTGCACGGCGTCGCGGGTGAACGCATCCTTGATCTCCCCGAAGGTGGTCACGCACATGTTGGTGGCGAGCGGCACATCGGTCCCCGCGGCCACCTCGGCCATCGCGGGCGTCCCGAGCGTCGGGTCCTCCAGGTACTCCAGGACGTCGCCGAGTTCCTTCGCCACCTTCAGGGACGTCTCCACCGACCAGGCGCCGTTGGGGTCGAGACGCAGCGGGTGCCCGGGGAAGGCCTCGGCGAGGGCCCGTACGGCGGCGATCTCCTCGTCGGGCGGGAAGACACCGCCCTTGAGCTTGAACGATCCGAACCCGTGCCGCCGCCGCAGCTCCCGCGCCTGTGCCACGACGCCGGCCGGATCGAGCGCGGCACCCCAGTCGTCGGGCTCGGCCGGCACGCCCGCCGGGTGCGCGGCCGGCTTGTAGAACAGGTAGGCGCTGTACTCGACGGCGTCCCTCAGCTTGCCGCCGAGCAGCGCGTGCACCGGCAGTCCGAGCGCCTTGCCCTGGGCGTCCAGGCAGGCGACCTCGAAGGCGGACAGCACCGACAGCCGCAGCTTGTCGGCGCTCTGCACCCCGCGCAGCCCGCCGGCGTCCACTTCGCCGTCGACCCGCGAGTCGTCGACGCCGAGGTCGATCGCGAACAGCGCGTTCACGTCCATGACCGACCGTCCGGTGAGCCGCGCGGCGAGCGGGCGGGCCAGTTCCAGGTACTTGGTGTCGCCGTAGGTCTCGCCGAGCCCGGTGATCCCGTCGGCCGTGACGATCTCCACGATCAGCCGGGGGGTGTACGGCTGGTGCACGCCCTGGGTGTTGAGCAGCGGCGGGTCGGCGACCAGGATCGGCGTCAGGCGTACCTCGGCGATGGTCAGGTCACGGGTCACAGGGAGGCTCCTACGAGGTCGAGTCCGGCGGTGAGCAGGGCCTTGAGGTCGGCGAGGTCGGCGGGCGCGGGGTCGGTGAGCGGGGC
This sequence comes from Streptomyces sp. IMTB 2501, assembly GCF_001953885.1. Taxonomy (GTDB): domain Bacteria; phylum Actinomycetota; class Actinomycetes; order Streptomycetales; family Streptomycetaceae; genus Streptomyces. The sequence goes on from NZ_MQUS01000017.1 coordinate 110,212, forward strand.
GCGCACGGGTCCGACGCGCTGTCCGCGCAGCCGGGCCGCCGCCTTGACCAGGGACACGGCGTATCCGGGCGCGCGGTCGCGCAGTTCGACGAACGGGACGTAGAACTCCCGCAGCAGCTTGTCGGCCGTACCCTCCTGCCTGTCCCGGAGCGCGGCGAAGAATGCGCCGGCGATCTCCGGGGCGAAGGCGTGCACGGCGGAGGAGTAGGCGGGGACGCCGACGGCGGCGTAGGCGCGGGCCTGGATCTCGGCGGTGGCGGCGCCGTTGAAGAAGAGGAAGCCGTCGGGGGCGGCGAGGGTGAGGCGCTGGAGCCGGTCGAGGTCACAGTGGCCGTCCTTGACGCCGATGACGTTCGGGATACGGGCGATACGCCGCAACACGCCCACCGTATAGGCGACTTGGCCGCGCTGGTAGGCGATCAGCGGCAGCCGGGTGCGTTCGGCGAGCCGCTCCAGCTGGGCGGCGAGGCCGTCCTGCGGGGCGTCGACCAGGTAGTGCGGCAGCACCAGCAGGGCGTCGGCGCCGGCCTCCTCGGCGATCCGCGCGAACCGGGCGGCCTGGGCCCAGCCGTACCCGGTCCCGGCCACGACCGGCACCTTTCCGGCCGCCTCCGCGACGGCGATGCGGACGACGGTCCGGTACTCCTCCTCGTCCAGCGAGAAGAACTCCCCGGTGCCGCAGGCGGGGAAGACGGCGCCGGGCCCGGCGGCGAGCCTGCCTGCGACATGGGCGCGGAAGCCGTCGGGATCGAGGGAGCCGTCGTCATGGAACGCGGTCAGCGGGAAGGACAGCACCCCGCGCGCCATCCCCTCCCGAAGCCGCCGCGCCACACCCTCGGGACTCGGATCGCCGCCCACCTGATCATCTCCCCTTATGAATCACGTCCATGTATGAGAACAGAGGCTAGATACATGCATACGAGGCCGTCAATGGGAGGGCGAACGAAAGGACCGCCACCCCTCGAAAGGGCAATCCGCCTACCCCCACCCCCTCACCCCAAACACAACAGTGACTCAGATCACCCCACCCGACCTTCTTCCGGAACCGGCTGCTTGATACAACTTGCTCGCGCGTTCCTGTCCGTCGACGGTCGTCGCCCCTCCCCCTTCTTTCTGAGCCCTTCCTTTCGCATGCCCTGGGAACGCCCGTGTCCGCCCCCCGCACCCTGCCCTGGCCCCTCGTCGCCCTTTTCACGGCCGGGTATCTCGCGCCGTACCTGCTCCCCACCACCGTCGGCAGACTCGCCGGCGGACTGCCCCTGAGCGCCACCCAGGCCGGCGCCATCGGCAGTGCGCTCCTGCTGAGTTCGGCGACAGCGGGATTTCTGCTGGCCTCCCGGGTCGACCGGATCGGGCCCCGCACCCTCGCCCGCACGGGCCTCGCGCTCGCCGTCCTCGGCTACGGCGGTGCCGCCCTCACCGGGTCCGTCCCGGCCGTCGTCGCGGGCGCGATCATCGGCGGTTTCGGGTCCGGCACGGTCACGGCCGTCGCCGCGAGCGGTATCGCCGCGCAGCAGGATCCGCACCGGGTCACCACACTCGGGCTGCTCGGCGTCTCCGGCCTCGCGGGCGCCCTGTATCTGACGATCCCGCACCTCGGCCCCGGCCACGGCCTGCCCCTGGCCGCCCTCGCGCTCACGGCACTCGCCGTCTGGCCGCTCACCGGCCGCCTGTCCGGCCGCGGCGCACCGGCCCGTACGGCCAAGGCGTACGGCCGCCTCCCCCATCTGCGCGCCGGACTGCTGCTGGCCGCCGCCATGCCCTGCTGGTCCCTCGCCCAGAACTCCCTGTGGGGCGTCAGCGGCCGCATCGGACTCGACCAGGCCCATCTCACCGAGGTCACCGTCGGCGCGGTGTTCGCGGTCGCGCTCGGCGCCGGACTCGTCGGGGTCGTCGGCGCCGGCGCGCTCGGCCCCCGGCTGGGCCGGGCCCTGCCCATCGGCGCCGGTACGGCACTGATCGCGGGCTGTATCGCGCTCAGCGCGTCCGCGACCGACCTGCGGGCCTTCGCGGCGGGAGAGATCTCCTGGAACCTGCTCTACCCGGTCGTCCTGTCGTACGTGATCGGCCTCGCCGCCTCCCTCGACCCGCGCGGCCGCTGGGCGGTCCTGGTGGGCTCGGCGTCCTCGCTGGGCACGGCGGCGGGACCGCTGACGGGGAGCGTGCTGGCGGCGGGCACGGGCTTCCCGGTGATGGGCAAGCTGCTCGGCGCCGGGCTGCTGCTGATCGCCGTACCGATGACGGCGGTGGCCCTGCGGGCGGGCAGGCGGCCCCTGCAGGTCATGCCGGTCGTGGAAGTCCCGGTGGAGACGCCCGCCGTGCCCGTCCAGCGCGACTACGACACCGCGTCGCCGAACTCGTACGCGTCCACCTCGGCGATGTAGCGGGCCCGGCGCTCCTCGTCGTCCTCCAGGAAGGACGCAAGGAAGGAGTTGCGGGCCAGCTCACGCAGCCGGTCCTCGGACAGGCCCAGGGTCCGGTGCACGGCCGTGAAGTTGTCGCCCGCGTAGCCGCCGAAGTACGCCGGGTCGTCGGAGTTGACCGTGCACAGCAGGCCCGCGTCGAGCATGGCCGGCAGCGGGTGGTCGGCGAGTGTGCCGACCGTGCGCAGGCGGACGTTGGACAGCGGGCACAAGGTGAGCGGGATCCGCTCCCGGACCAGCCGCTCGACCAGCGCCGGGTCCTCCATACAGCGCAGCCCGTGGTCGACGCGCTCGACGCCGAGCACGTCCAGGGCCTCGGTGATGTACTCCGGCGGCCCCTCCTCACCGGCGTGCGCGACCCGGCGCAGCCCGAGCGCGGCCGCCGCCTCGTACACCTCCCGGAACTTCACCGGCGGATGCCCGACCTCGGCGGAGTCCAGGCCGACCCCGGTGATCCGGTCCAGGTAGGGCGTCGCCGCCTGCAGCGTCTCCAGCGCGGAGTCGGCCGACTCGTCGCGCAGGAAGCACATGATGAGCTTCGTGGAGATGCCGTGGTTCTGCTCGCTGCTGCCCAGCGCCCGCCACAGCCCCTCCACGACCGTCCCCAGGGGCACACCCCGCGCGATGTGGGCCTGCGGGTCGAAGAAGATCTCCGCGTGCCGGACGCCCTGCGCGGCGGCGCGGACCAGGTAGGCGCCCGCCAGGTCGGCGAAGTCCTGCTCGGTGCGCAGGACGGCCATCAGCTCGTAGTACAGGTCCAGGAAGGACTGGAGATCCTCGAAGTCGTACGCCTTGCGCAGTTCTTCGGTGTCCGCGTACGGGAGGGTCACGCCGTTGCGAGCGGCCAGCTCGAACGCCAGCTCCGGCTCCAGGGTGCCTTCGATATGGAGGTGCAGTTCTGCTTTCGGGAGGGGCATCAAAGAATCGTACGGGTGCTTTATCGGCGTTTCGGGACCGGCACCCGCTGCAGATCGTGCGCCACGGTCAGCTCGCCCGCGAAGCCGGCCGCGCGCGCCTGCCGCTCGAACTCCTCGGGCTCGGAGTAGCGCTGGCTGAAGTGGGTGAGGACGAGGTGGCGCACGCCCGCGTCCCGGGCGACGGCGGCGGCCTGCCCGGCGGTCAAATGCCCGTGTTCCACGGCCAGTTCGGTGTCCTCGTCCAGGAACGTGGACTCGATGACGAGCAGGTCGCAGTCCTCCGCGAGGGTGTGCACACCGGCGCAGAGCCGGGTGTCCATGACGAACGCGAACCGCTGCCCGCGCCGCACCTCGCTGACGTCCTCCAGCGTGACGTCCCCCAGCCGGCCTTCGCGCTGCAGCCGGCCGACGTCCGGGCCCTTGATCCCGAGCGCGGCGAGCCGCTCGGGCAGCATGCGGCGGCCGTCGGGTTCGATCAGGCGGTAGCCGTAGGACTCGACCGGGTGCGACAGCCTGCGGGCCTCCAGGGTGTACGACGGGGTCACCGCGAGGATGCCGTCGGCGGCGACCGGCGCCTCGGTGATGCCGACCGTCTCCCGGTAGGCGGTCGCGTACCGCAGCCGGTCGAAGAAGCGCTGGCCGGAGCGCGGGTAGTGCGCGGTGACCTCGTGCGGCACCTGGTCGAGGTTGATCCGCTGGATGACACCGGCGAGGCCGAGGGAGTGGTCGCCGTGGAAGTGCGTCACGCAGACGCGGTTCAGGTCGTGGGCGGCGACCCCGGCGCGCACCATCTGGCGCTGCGTGCCCTCGCCGGGGTCGAACAGGATGCCCGTGCCGTCCCACCTCAGCAGATAGCCGTTGTGGTTGCGATGCCGGGTCGGGACCTGGCTGGCGGTGCCGAGGATCACCAATTCACGTACGGACACGGTTCGTTATCCGGGGGGCCACTGCATGCCGCGGCCGCCGAGGACGTGCGCGTGGGCGTGCCAGACGGTCTGGCCCGCGCCGGAGCCGGTGTTGAAGACGACGCGGTAGCTGTCGAGCTTCTCCTCGTCGGCCACGGCCTGGGTCTCGGCGAGGACGTCGGCGGCGAGCTGCGGGGCGCCTGCGCCGAGTTCGGCCGCGTTCTTGTAGTGGGCCTTGGGGATCACCAGGATGTGGGTGGGGGCCTGGGGGTTTATGTCCCGGAAGGCGACGGTGGTGTCTGTCTCACGGACGATCGTCGCCGGGATCGTGCCCGCGACGATCTTGCAGAACAGGCAGTCGTCCTGCGGTTCTCCCGCCATGCGGGTGCCTCCTCGCGCTGGTGATCAATACCGGTGCATCGTAGTCGCATCAGGCCGGCATCCCCGGCGGGGTTTTCGCGGGCCGTTCCTCCAGTGCCTCCAGCGCGAGCCGGATCGCCTCGTCGAGCTGGGTGTCGCGGCCCTCCGCCCAGTCCTGAGGCCGCTGGACGACCTCCACATCGGGGTCCACCCCGTGGTTCTCCACGTCCCACCCCACTCCCTCCAGCCACATCGCGTACTTCGGCTGGGTGACCAGGGTGCCGTCGATCAGGTGGTAGCGGCTGTCGATGCCGATGACGCCGCCCCAGGTGCGGGTGCCGACGACCGGGCCGATGCCCAGGGCCTTGATCGCGGCGTTGACGATGTCGCCGTCGGAGCCGGAGAACTCGTTGGCCACGGCGACGACCGGGCCACGCGGGGCGTCGAGGGGATAGCTGGTGGGGCGCATGCCGCGCGGGAGGTCCCAGCCGATGATGCGGCGGGCGAGCTTCTCGACGACAAGTTGGGAGGTGTGGCCGCCGCGGTTCTCGCGGACGTCGACCACGAGTCCCTCGCGGGCCACCTCGACACGCAGGTCGCGGTGGATCTGGGCCCAGCCGGGAGCCTGCATGTCGGGTACGTGGAGGTAGCCGAGGCGGCCGTCGGAGGCGGCGTGGACGTGGGCGCGGCGGTCGGCGACCCAGGCGTGGTAGCGCAGCGGTTCCTCGTCGGCGACGGGGACGACGACCGTGTGGCGGGGTTCACCGCCGGCCGCCGGGGAGATGGTCAGCTCGACGGGGTGGCCCGCGGTGCCGGCAAGCAGCGGACCCGGGCCCGTGACCGGGTCGACCGAGTGTCCGGCGACGGCGATGATCGCGTCGCCGGGGCGGACGGCGACGCCGGGCGCCGCGAGCGGGGAGCGGGCGTCGGGGTCGGAGGTCTCCGCGGGCAGGACGCGGTCGATGCGCCAACTGCCGTCCGGATGACGGGAGATGTCGGCGCCGAGCAGTCCGTGCCGGGGGCCGCCGCCGGGACCGCCTCCGGGGATGACGTAGGCGTGCGAGGTGCCGAGTTCGCCGTGCACCTCCCAGAGGAGGTCGACGAGGTCGCTGTGGGTGGCCAGGCGGGCGAGCAGGGGGCGGTAGCGGGCGAGGACGCCGGTCCAGTCGGCGCCGCCGAGGTCGGCCCGCCAGAAGTGGTCGCGCATGAGGCGGCCGGTCTCGTCGTACATCTGCCGCCACTCGGCGGCCGGGTCGAGGGTCTGGCGGACGCGGGCGAGGTCGACGGTGACGCTGTTGTCGCCGTCGTCGTCGGTGGTGGTACGACGGTCGCTGGGGACGACCCTGAGCCTGCTGTCGGCCCACAGCAGGACGCGTTTGCCGTCGCCGCTGACCTCGAAGTGGTCGGCGTCGGAGGCCAGGTGCTCCAGGCGTCGTTGAGCGAGGTCGTAGCGCTCCAGCTCGGTGTGCGGGTCGGGGTCCTCGGGGTGGGCGCGGGCGGCGCCGAGGACCCCGTGCACGGGGTGGCGCAGCCAGAGCACACCGCCCTTGGCGGCGCGGAGGGTGGAGTAGCGGCCGGCCTCGACCGGGAAGGGCACGATCCGGTCGGCGAGGCCTTCGAGGTCGATACGGGTGGCCGGGGTGCCCTCGCTGTCCGGGGTCTCGTCCTTGTCGGGGGTCTCGAAGGGGCGGCCGTGGCGCTGCGGGCCGAAGGGCGAGGGCGTGGTGGCGGCCAGGGTGATCAGGTGCGGGCGGGCGCCGACCACGAACGCGAGGTCGAAGACATGCTCGTCGTAGACCGGGTCGAAGGCGCGGTTGGAGAGGAATGCGAGGTGTTTGCCGTCGAGGGTGAAGGCGGGCGCGTAGTCCATGAAACGCAGCGGGGTGGCCTCGGTGACCGACAGGTCGGTGGTGTGGGCGAGGCGCAGCTGGGAGAGCGGGCGGGGGCCGGGGTGGGCCCAGGCGAGCCAGGCGGAGTCGGGTGAGAAGGCGAGGCCGGAGACCTCGCCGTCGTCGCTGCGGTCGACCTCGCGGACCTCACCGGTATCCCGTTCGACCAGGAGCAGTCTGCCGTCGTGGACGGCTACGGCGGCCCGGCTGCCGTCGGGGGCCATGGCCAGCTCCAGGACCCGGCCGAGCTGTCCGGCGGCGAGCCGGCGCGGGGGCGCGCCGGGCACGTTGCCGGTCGCCGGGGCGAACTCCAGGGCGTCGTCGCCCTCCGCGTCCGTCACCCACACCACCCACTCCTCGCCCTCGGCACGGAAGGTGCGCGGCAGCCGGGCGCGCACGCCGGGGGTGGCGGCGAGGGCACGGGCCGGCCCGGAGCGGTGGGTGACCCAGTGGACACCGCCGCGCACGCAGACCGCGCTGCCGCGCGCGGTGTGGTCGGGGGATGCCGCGCCGAACCAGCGGCCGGCGTCCACCGGGCGGGGTCGCAGATCGATCCGGGGCCCGCCGAGGCGCACGTCCAGCCGGCGCGGCTCGGCACCTTCCAGGTCGTCCAGCAGCCACAGTTCACCGGCACAGCTGTAGACGATCCGGGTGCCGTCACCGGAGGCGTGGCGGGCGTAAAAGCCGTCGAGGGGGGTGTGGCGGCGCAGGTCGGAGCCGTCGGCGAGGGAGGAGTACAGGGCTCCGGTGCCCTCGTGGTCGGACAGGAAGGCGATCCGGTCCCCGGCCCACACCGGGCACTCGATGTTCCCGTCGACGTCCGGGTGCAGCCGGACGAACTCCCCACTCCCCTCCCGGTCGATCCACAGCTTGCCCGCGGTACCGCCCCGGTAGCGCTTCCAGTGGGCGGCCTCGCGGCCCATCGGCGCCGACAGCAGCACGGTGGCCGGGCCGAACGCCACATCGCCGACCGGGCCGTACGGCAGGGTCTCGCCGGGTCCGCCGTCCAGGGGGACCGCGTGCGCCCAGGTGTGCCGGAAGCTGGCCTGGCCGTGCGCGCCGAGCGCGAGCACCCGTCCGTCGGCGGTCCAACCGCGCACCTCGGTACGGCGGTTGCCCCAGTACGTCAGCCGGTCGGCGGGGCCTCCGTCGACGGGGGCGACATGCGCCTCGGGCGCGCCGTCGCGGGTGGAGGTCCAGGCGAGGGACCGTCCGTCCGGGGATATCCGGGGTGTGGTCACCGGCACGTTGTCGGCGCTGACCCGCCAGGCCCGGCCGCCGTCCAGGGGCGCGAGCCATACGTCGTCCTCGGCGACGAACGTCACCAAGTCGCCGTGTACATGGGGGAATCGGAGATAGGCGGAGGACGTCGTGGTTCGCGTCGAAGCACCCTGGGTCACCCCGTCACTGTACGCAGTGACCGGTGTGCCCCGCGCCCCTTCCGATCACTTGCCCGCGGTCACTTTCCCGCGGCGGGCCAGCAGGTGGGGTCGCCCTTGCACCAGACCGTCTCGGTGACGGTGACCGTCACGGTGGGCCGCCCGCCGCCGGGGGGACGGGTGGGCGGCGTGTACGTCGGTCCGGGCGTGGCATCGCACTCGCCGAGCCCGTCGACGTGGAACACCTGCCTGCCGTCGACCTTCGCCGTCAGATCACCGCGCACACAGGCGCCGTCGACGGCCTTGGTCACCTTCCCGCTGACGGTGATCTTCCGCCCGTCCTTGGTCTCGCCCCGGCAGCCCACGGAGACGACGGTGGTCTCCGTGGGCGAGGGCGTCCCGCCCGCCCTGCCGCCGCTGCCGTAGTCGCCGGTGCAGGTGAGCCAACTGACGTCCACATGCTGCCGTTTCAGAGCGGCGGTCGCGGTCGTACCGGTGGTGTAGGCGGCGGTCGAGGAGTTGAGATCGGCCGGCTGACACGCCACCACGGCCCCACCGCCCGTGACGACCAGCCCGGCAACGGCCAGGGCTCGCGCCCCGCGCACCCGATGTCGAATCCTCCGCAAAACCCCCATGGAGGGCAGGGTGCCACCGACACGAACGCCGGGAAAGGCCGCATACGGCCACTTATCCGTCCAGGGAAGTCGACCAGCGCCCCCAAGAGGTCCGGACGGCAACGCCCTGGGGGCGCGGGGAACCGCGCGACCAGCCACAACGGCGTCGCAGCCGCCCGACGGCATTTCGCGGCACCCCGGCGAGCGCCTGTCAGCCCCTCAGCAACAACCACTCCTGGAGCTCGACCAGGTTGCCCTCGGGGTCCTTGAGGTGGGCGACCCTCATCCGGTCGGTCATGGACGCCGGTCCGTGCAGCAGAACCGCACCACGGCCGGTGATCTCCGCGACGTAGGCGTCGAGGTCGTCGACCCGCAGGACGACCAGGGAGCGGTGACCGCAGGCACTCTCACCCAGCTCGTCCAGGATCTCGGCCATCATCGCCCGGTCCTGCAGCGCGATCCCGGCAGAGCCCGTGTGCGGGCTGAACTTCTCGTACGGACCCTCGGTCGCCCCGGACTGCGGCTTGAGGCCGAGGACGTCGGCGTAGAAGCGGTAGCAGGCGGCGAAGTCGGTGACCAGGAGCCGGACTTGGGCGAGTTCCATGATGTCCCCCAGATGTCAGGACCAGCGGCCGGTACGGCCCAGCAGCAGGGCCGCGGCGGCGGTGCCGGCGGTTGATGTACGCAACACGGTAGGACCGAGCACATACGCCTTGGCGCCCGCCTCCTCGAAGAGCGCCAACTCGTCCCGGGCGACGCCGCCTTCGGGGCCGACGACGAGCACGATCTCGCCCTCCGTGGGCAGTTCGGCACTCGCCAGCGGCCGGCTCTCGTGCTCGAAGTCGGAGTGCAGCACGCCGGCGAAGTCGGCTGCGGCGAGAAGCGCGGCAACCTGCTTGGTGGTTGCCGCGTCCGCGACCTCCGGGAAGCGCAGCCGGCGGGACTGCTTGCCGGCCTCGCGCGCGGTGGCCCGCCACTTGGCGAGCGCCTTCAGACCCCGGTCGCCCTTCCACTGGGTGATGCACCGGGCGGCCTGCCAGGGCACGATCGCGTCGACCCCGGTCTCCGTCATCGTCTCCACGGCCAGCTCGCCGCGGTCGCCCTTGGGGAGGGCCTGGACGACGGTGATCCTGGGGCTGGGCTCGGGTTCCACCGGGAACTCGAAGGGCTCGACGACCATGTGGTCCTTGCCCGAGACGCTGACGACGACCCCGGCCGCGCCCCGCCCCCTGCCGTCGGTCAGCACCACGTGCTCGCCGGGCTGCAGCCGCCGTACGGAGACCGCGTGCCGCCCCTCGGGGCCCTCGACGTCGACGACCGAGCCGGGGCCCACGCCCTCCAGCGAGTCGACGACGAACACCGGCGCGGTCATCGCGGGCCGCCCTGGGCCGACAACGCTGTCCTGGCTGCGTCGAGTTCCTCGGCCAGCACCGCCACGAGCTGCCCGGCCGGCAGCTCGCGGGCCATCCGGTGGCCCTGGCCCGCCCACAGCGACAGGCCCTGCGCGTCCCCGGCCTTGGCCGCGGCCTTGCGCAGCGGCGAGGTCAGGTGGTTGATCTCCGGGTAGGCGGCGGGGGCGTAGGGGCCGTGCTCGCGCACGAAACGGTTGACCAGTGCGCGCGCCGGACGGCCGGAGAAGGCGCGGGTCAACTCGGTGCGCGCGAATAGGGGGTTGGTCAGCGCCTGCTTGTGCACGGCCTGGGCGCCGGACTCGGGGGTGGCGAGGAAGGCGGTGCCCAGCTGGGCCGCGCTCGCGCCGGCCGCGAGGACGGCGGCGATCTGGCTGCCGCGCATGATGCCGCCGGCGGCGACGATCGGGATGCTCACAGCCTCGCGGATCTGCGCGACCAGCGACAGCAACCCGATGCCGGACCCGTCGTTCTCGGGGAGGTCCCGGTGGGTGCCCTGATGACCGCCGGCCTCCACACCCTGTGCGATCACCGCGTCCGCGCCGGCCTGTTCGACCGCGCGGGCCTCCTCCGCGGTGGTGGCGGTGACCAGGGTGAAGGTACCGGCCCGGCGCAGCTTGTCGAACACCTCCCGGCTCGGCACGCCGAAGTGGAAGGAGACCACCGGTACCGGGTTGTCGAGGAGTACGGCGAGCTTGGCGTCGTAGCCGTCGTCCCGGCCGCTGTCCGGGTCGCCCAGCTCGGTCTCGTACCAGGCGGCCTCGCCGGCCAGCTGGTGGGCGTAGACCTCCACGGCACCGGAAGGGGGCGCGGCGTTGGCCGCTCCGGTGGAGCCGGTGCTTGCACCGGGATACTCGGGCTGCGGCATGAACACGTTCACGCCGAAGGGGCGGTTCATGAGCCCCCGCAGCTGCTTGATCTCCTGGTACATGCCGTCGGCGGTCTTGTACCCGGCGGCGAGAAAACCGAGACCGCCGGCCTCGGAGACGGCAGCGGCGAGCTGCGGCACGGAGACACCGCCCGCCATGGGGGCCTGCACGATCGGAAGGGGGAAGAGATCGGTCAGCGCGGAGGACATGACCGCATGTTGTCACGTCCTTTGAACAAGTCCGAATCCGGGCTTCCCGTGGCATAGGACAGGGGCATAGGGGGCCCGAAGCACCCCGCACACCCCTGTCCGGCAACGGCTCAGCGACCGTTGAACGCGTCCTTCAAACGCGAGAACAGCCCCTGCCACCCCGGCTGGAACTGCCCCTGCGGTCGTTCCTCGCCCCGCAGCTTGGCCAGCTCGCGCAGCAGTCGCTCCTGCTCGGGATCCAGCTTGGTCGGCGTCATGACCTCGACATGCACGATCAGGTCACCCCGGCCACCGCCCCGCAGATGCGTGACACCCCGGTTGTGCAGCGGGATCGACTGGCCGGACTGGGTGCCGGGCCGGATGTCGACCTCCTCCATGCCGTCCAGCGTCTCCAGCGGCACCTTGGTGCCGAGGGCCGCCGCGGTCATCGGGATGGTCACCGTGCAGTGCAGGTCGTCACCACGCCGCTGGAAGGTCGGGTGCGGCAGTTCGTGGATCTCGACGTACAGGTCACCGGCCGGACCGCCACCGGGGCCGACCTCGCCCTCACCGGCGAGCTGGATGCGCGTGCCGTTGTCGACACCGGCCGGGATCTTCACGGTGAGCGTGCGGCGGGAACGGACGCGGCCATCACCGGCGCACTCCGGGCACGGCGTCGGCACGACCGTGCCGAAGCCCTGGCACTGGGGGCAGGGCCGCGAGGTCATGACCTGGCCCAGGAAGGACCGGGTGACCTGCGAGACCTCACCGCGGCCGCGGCACATGTCACACGTCTGAGCGGTCGTGCCGGGCGCCGCGCCCTCGCCGTTGCAGGTGTTGCAGACGACCGCGGTGTCGACCTGGATGTCCTTGGTCGTCCCGAAGGCCGCCTCGTCCAGCTCGACCTCGATCCGGATCATCGCGTCCTGGCCGCGCCGGGTGCGCGAGCGCGGGCCGCGCTGCGACGCCGTACCGAAGAACGCGTCCATGATGTCCGAGAAGTTGCCGAAGCCACCGGCCCCGAAGCCGCCCGCGCCGGCGCCGCCCGCCTGCGAGAGCGGGTCGCCGCCGAGGTCGTAGACCTGCTTCTTCTGCGGGTCCGACAGCACCTCGTAAGCGGCGTTGATCTCCTTGAACCGCTCCTGGGTCTTCGGGTCGGGATTGACGTCCGGGTGCAGCTCGCGCGCGAGCCGACGGAACGCCTTCTTGATCTCATCCTGCGACGCGTCGCGGCGCACGCCGAGAACGGCGTAGTAGTCCGTGGCCACTTACGACTCCGCCAGGATCTGTCCGACGTACCGTGCCACTGCGCGTACCGCTCCCATCGTTCCCGGGTAGTCCATGCGGGTCGGTCCGACCACGCCGAGCTTGGCAACCGCCTCGCCGCCCGAACCGTAGCCGACCGACACCACGGAGGTGGAGTTGAGTCCCTCATGGGCGTTCTCGTGCCCGATGCGCACCATCACGCCCGGATCCTTCGCCTCGCCAAGGAGCTTGAGGAGCACGACATGCTCCTCCAGGGCCTCCAGGACGGGCCGGATCGTGAGGGGAAAGTCATGTCCGAAGCGGGTGAGATTGGCGGTGCCGCCGATCATCAGCCGCTCCTCGTTCTCCTCGACGAGTGTCTCCAGAAGGGTGGAGAGCACCGTGGAGACCGTACCGCGGTCCTCCGGATCGAAGGCGTCCGGCAGGTCCTCGACCAGCCGCGGCACATCCGTGAACCGGCGGCCCGCGACCCGGCTGTTCAGCCGCGCACGCAGATCGGCGAGGGAGGTCTCGCCGAACGGCGCCGGGCAGTCGACCATCCGCTGCTCGACCCGGCCGGTGTCCGTGATCAGCACGAGCATCACGCGCGCCGGGGCGAGCGAGAGCAGCTCCACATGCCGCACGGTGGACCGGGTCAGGGACGGATACTGCACGACGGCGACCTGCCGCGTGAGCTGCGCGAGCAGCCGCACGGTCCGCGCCACCACATCGTCGAGATCGACGGCGCCCTCCAGGAAGTTCTGGATCGCCCGCCGCTCGGGCGCGGTCATCGGCTTGACGCCCGCCAGCTTGTCCACGAACAGCCGGTAGCCCTTGTCGGTGGGGATGCGCCCGGCACTGGTGTGCGGCTGGGCGATGAACCCCTCGTCCTCCAGGGCCGCCATGTCGTTGCGGACGGTGGCCGGGGAGACCCCGAGGTTGTGCCGCTCGGTCAGGGCCTTCGACCCGACCGGCTCCTCGGTGCCGACATAGTCCTGGACGATGGCGCGCAGCACCTGAAGCCTGCGTTCACTCAGCATCCGCGCGCACCTCCAGCACGTCGTCCCCTCTGTCCCGCGGTCCGTCCGCCTGGCACTCTTCGCATGGGAGTGCCAGCGTTCTGGGGCCCAGTGTACGGCTGTCGGGTACACCCGGGGCAAGGTCGGTGCGGTCGCGGCGGCTCGTGCAGCTAGCGTCGCGGTATGACGGTGACTTGGGAAGAGCTGGGGTGGGAACGGCTGGCCGCCGGCGTCGGACGCCGCCGCCTGCCCGGCTGGGACTGCACGGTCGGGCTGGTTCTCGGGGAGGGTACGGCGCTGATGGTGGACGCCGGCTCCAGTCCGGCCGAGGGCGCGCGGCTGCGGGCCCAGGCCGAGGAACTGGCCGACGGCCGTGTGACCCATCTCGCGCTGACGCATCCCCACTTCGACCATGTCTTCGGGGCGGCCGCGCTCGCCGGGACGCAGGTGTACGCGGCGGTGGGCGTCGACGCGGTCTTCGCCTACGAGCGCACGGAACTGCGCCTGGACGCCGTGCGCAACGGGCTCGCGGTGGCCGACGCCGACGAGGCGGTGGACGCGCTGGTGTCGCCCGGCCATCTGGTCTCCGGCGAGTGGACGCTGGACCTCGGCGCGGGCCGCCAGGCGCTGCTGGCGAACGTGGGTCCGGGACACACGGCCCACGATCTCGCGGTGCTGATCCCCGGCTCTCCGGAGGTGGTCTTCTGCGGCGACCTGGTCGAGGAGTCCGGCGAGCCCCAGGCAGGCCCGGACGCGGTGCCGTCCCGCTGGCCGGACGCCCTGGACCGGCTGCTGTCCCTGGGCGGCGAGGACGCGCTGTACGTACCCGGTCACGGAGCGGTGGTGGACGCCGCGTTCGTCCGGCGCCAACGCGACGAGCTGGCCACTCGCTTCGGCGTGTCGTGAGCGCGGCCGTACGGCTTCTCCTATCGTCACTCGAATGCGCCAGTACTCCGCCGACCTGACCCCGCCGTGGAAGAAGCAGCAGCCGGTGCCCGAGGTACCGGCGGAGGCCGGCCTGGTGGTGGAGGAGCCCGGCACCGGCTTCTGCGGCGCGGTGATCCGCTGCGAGGCGGGCACGGTGACGCTGGAGGACCGCTTCGGCAAGCACCGGGTGTTCCCGCTGGAGCCGCGCGGCTTCCTGCTGGAGGGCAGGGTGGTGACGCTCGTACGGCCGTCCTCCGCCGCTCCGGTACGGCCCACCCGTACCGCCTCCGGCTCGGTCGCCGTCCCCGGCGCCCGCGCCCGTGTGGCCCGCGCCGGCCGCATCTACGTGGAGGGCCGGCACGACGCGGAGCTGGTGGAGAAGGTCTGGGGCGACGACCTGCGCATCGAGGGCGTGGTCGTGGAGTACCTGGAGGGCGTGGACGACCTGCCGTCGATCGTGTCGTCCTTCGCGCCGGGTCCGGACGCGCGCCTGGGCGTGCTCGTGGACCACTTGGTGCCGGGCACGAAGGAGTGGCGGATCGCGGAGTCGGTGACCAGCGAACACGCGCTGGTCGTGGGCCACCCGTACATCGACATCTGGGAGGCGGTGAAGCCGGCCGCGCTGGGGATCGAGGCGTGGCCGAGGGTGCCGCACGGCCAGGACTGGAAGACGGGCGTGTGCCGGGCGCTGGGCTGGCCGTCGGAGAACACCGGGGCGGTGTGGCAGGCGATCCTGAAGCGGGTGGGGTCCTACAGGGACCTGGAGCCGGAGCTGCTGGGGCGCGTGGAGGAGCTGATCGACTTCGTCACGGGTAGCGGTGGGGCCTGACGTCGGGGAAGGTTCCGAACTCGCTGGTTTTCAGCTCGACACCCAGGACATCCAGCATCAGCGGCCGGCCGAACTTCTCGATGTACTGCGCCCGGTAGTTGGCGTCCTCGCCCTTTCCCTCGGGCTTTGTGAACAGAACGCACTGCGCCATGATCGGATCGATGACGAGATAGGCGGGCACGTTGCCTGCGGCATAGATCGAACGCTTGACGGCGTAGTCGCGGTGCACGCTGTTCTTGGAAACGACCTCGGCGACCATCGTGATCAGTTGGCACGGCAGCAGACGCCCCGAATCGGGCAGGACGTCACGCGCCACGACCACGAGGTCCGGAACCGGCTCACTCGCCTCGTCGACGAGGTCCACGTCCTGGGTCTGAAGCGGATACCAGCGATCCAACGGAATCTGCCGCTCCGTCAGCAGCACGATCAGGTTGTGCACCAGATCGGGGCTGGCCATCATCACGATTTCCCCCCGCAGAAGCTCCGCTTTGAGCCCGTCAGGCGGCTCAAAACCCTCGAAGAACTCTGCGACTCCACGTTCGTCCACAGCGGTCATCTCCGTGGCCTCTACATTCGCCGCATACTGTCAGCGGCAGCCTACGAACCAGGTTAGGGGCCGAACCGGCGTCCGGCTGTGATTCACCCGCCCGAGTGATCAATCCACCAGGTCCCTGACCACCGCATCCGCCAGCAACCGCCCCCGCAGCGTCAGCACAGCCCGCCCCTCGTCGTACGGCCCTTCCTGGAGGAGCCCGTCCGCCAGCGCGCGCTGGGACGCCGCCAGCCCCTCCTCCTTCAGCAGCGACAGCGACACCCCCTCCCGCAGCCTCAGCTCCAGCAGGATCCGCTCGACCCGGCGGTCCTCCTCCGACAGCAGCTCACGGCCCGCCCCCGGTGAACGGCCGGAGGCGAGGGCCGCCGCGTACGCCCCCGGATGCTTCACGTTCCACCAGCGCACCCCGCCCACGTGCGAGTGGGCTCCGGGGCCCGCCCCCCACCAGTCGGCGCCGCGCCAGTACAGCTCGTTGTGCAGGCAGCGGGCCGCCTCAGAGGTGGCCCAGTTGGAGACCTCGTACCAGTCGAAGCCCGCCGCCGACAGGGTTTCCTCGGCGATCAGATAGCGGTCCGCGTGGACGTCGTCGTCCGTCATCGGGACCTCGCCCCGGCGGATGCGGCGGGCGAGCTGGGTGCCCTCCTCGACGATCAGCGCGTACGCGCTGACGTGATCCGGCCCCGCCCCGATCGCCGCGTCCAGTGAGGCCCGCCAGTCGTCGTCGCTCTCCCCCGGCGTGCCGTAGATCAGGTCGAGGTTGACGTGCTCGAAGCCCGCCGCCCGGGCCTCCGCCACGCAGGCCTCGGGACGGCCCGGCGTGTGCGTGCGGTCGAGCACGCGCAGGACATGCTGCTTCGCGCTCTGCATACCGAAGGAGATCCGGTTGAAGCCGCCTTCCCGGAGCGCGGCGAGGTAGGCCGGGTCCACCGACTCCGGGTTCGCCTCCGTGGTGATCTCCGCGTCGGGTGCCAGGCCGAACTCGTCCCTGATCGCCCCCAGCATCCGTACGAGATCGTCCGCGGCCAGCAGCGTCGGCGTACCACCGCCGACGAACACCGTACGGACCGCGCGCGGGTCGTCACCGAGCACCTTCCGGGCGAGCCGGATCTCGTCCGTCAGCGTGTCCGCGTAGTTGTCGCGGGACGCCAGCACACCGCCCGTGCCGCGCAGCTCGGTCGCGGTGTAGGTGTTGAAGTCGCAGTAGCCGCAGCGGGTCGCGCAGTACGGGACGTGCAGGTAGAAGCCGAGCGGGCGCTCTGCGGCCCCGGCGAGCGCGTGCGCGGGCAGCGCGCCGTCGGCGGGGACGGGCTCGCCGTCGGGGAGTGCGGAAGGCATGCCTTCCATTGTCCAGCACCGGCGCGCCTACTCCGCCTGCAGCACCAGCAGCGCGAGATCGTCCTCGGGCAGGCCGCCGCCGAAGTCGTGGACCAGGCGGCGGATCCTTTCGGCGATCAGCTCGGCGCTCAGGCCCGCGCAGCCGCACAGGGCCTGAGCCAGCCCGTCGCCGTCGTCGAACTGGCGGGAGCCGGAGCGGCGCTCGGTCACTCCGTCGGTGACGCACAGCAGGCTGTCGCCGGGCCGCAGGTCGATGGTCTCGCTGGTGTAGGTCTCGTCCTCGACCACACCGAGCAGGGTCTGCGGACCGGCGGCGGTGCGCACGGTGCCGTCAGGGCTGAGGACGAGAGGGAGCGGGTGGCCGGCGGAGGCGAGGGTGCAGCGGACGCCGCCGTCGTACGGGGTCAGCTCGCCATAGAGGAGGGACAGGAAGCGGGTCTGCGGGCCGTCTCCGGGGGCCACCGGGCGGCCGCCGGCGGCAACCAGGGCGCGGGCGGCCGCGTCGGCGGCCTCGGTGGCGTCGTCGAGGAGGAGCTGGTTGAGCCGGTCCAGGACGTCGGCGACCCGGTAGCCCTCGCGGGCGAGGAGGCGCAGCCAGGGCCGGGCGAGCCCGATCACGACCGCCGCCTCCGGGCCCTTGCCCTGGACGTCGCCGACGGCGAAGCACCAGCGGCCGTCGCCCGCCGGGAACAGGTCGTAGAAGTCGCCGCTGGGGCCACCCTTGTCGCAGGGCTCGTACACGAGCGCGCTGCTCAGGCCGGGGATCTGGGCGACCGCGCCGGGCAGCAGGCCGCGCTGCAGGACGGCGCTGATGGTGGCCTGGCGGGCGTACTGGCGCGCGGCCCCGATGGCGAGCGCCACCCGGCGGCTGAGGTCCTCGACGAGCCCGGTGACCTCGTCGGGGAAGCAGGTGAGCCCGCACCGGCCGATGACCAGCGTGCCGAGCGGCCGGCCGCCCGCGATCAGCCGGTACGACAGCGCCGTGCCGTCGGCGCCCTCCGGGCCGAGCGCATGGCCGGGCCAGGGGTACGGCTCGGGGCCGGAGAGCAGCCCGTCGGGCGGACAGGGCGGCTCCTTCTCCAGGGCGCACCGCAGTTCCTCGATGCGGTTCTCACTGGCGTGCCAGACCCGGTCGGGGCCACCGCCGGCGCCGGCGCGCACGGTCGCCTCGTCCTCCAGCCACACCGCGCACCAGTCGGCGAGCCGGGGCACGAGGAGCTGGCCGGTCAGCGCGGTCACCAGGTTCTCGTCCAGCTGTCCGGCGAGCAGGTCGGATGCCTCGGCGAGGAAGGACAGCGCGCCCCGGCCGAGCCAGTCCCGGTCGCCCACGGCGCGATGCGGCTGCGGGGCCAGATCCTCGGCGACCTCCAGGGCCGCGTCCCGTGCGGGCGCCTCCGGGTCCTCGACGCCGCCCGGGGGCAGCCGCGCCCAGACCGTCTTGGCGCCGGTGCGGTAGGTGACGCCCCAGGACTCGGCGAGCGTGGTGACGAGCCGCAGGCCGCGCCCGTACTCGGGGGTGTCGTACGCGCCCTGGCCGCCGAGGGCATCGCGCGGCGCTCGGGAGGGATGCCGGTCGCAGACCTCCACGACGAACGCGCCGTCCTCCTCCAGCCGCCAGTCGACCTCCACGTCCGTACCGGCGTGTACGACGGCATTGGTGACCAGCTCGCTGACGACGGCCATGGCGTCGTCGGCGAGCCGCGCCGAGACCCCGGGCGCCTCGGCCAGTGCGGCCCTCACCAGCGCACGGGCCGACCCGGGCGCGACGGGGCTCCCGGGCAGCGTGGTCCGCCCCCGCACTTCCCGGGTCCGGGCCGCCTCGGTCTCCCGTTGCGTGGGTATGGCCGCCATGTCCATGCGGCCAGGGTGACAGGCCGGGGGCACCTATAAGCGCTGAGTCACTGAAGTGACCAGAAGACGGCCACTTTCGAGCGCCGCTGAGCACAAATCCCCAAGGGGCGCGGGGAACTGCGCGAACGGCCACGACGAACCCGCAGCCGCCGGCAGCCCCCAGCCGCCCCTTCGAAACCGCGTCAGGCCTCCCGTGTCCCGGCGTACATCTCATCGATGAGGTGCTTGTACTCCCGCTCGACCACGGGACGCTTCAGCTTCAGACTCGGCGTGATCTCCCCGTGCTCCACGTCCAGATCCCGCGGCAGCAGCCGGAACTTCTTGATGGTCTGCCACTTCTGCAGCCCCGCGTTGAGCTGCTGGACGTACCCGTCGACCATCTCCACCGTCTGCGGCGCGGCGACGACGTCGGCGTACGACCGTCCCTCCAGCCCGTTCTCCTTCGCCCAGTCCAGGAGCGCGATCTCGTCCAGGGCGATGAGGGCGGTGCAGTAGTTCCGGTCGGCGCCGTGCACCAGGATGTTGGAGACGTACGGGCACACCCCCTTGAACTGGCCCTCGACCTCGGCCGGTGCGACGTACTTGCCGCCGGAGGTCTTGATGAGGTCCTTCTTGCGGTCGGTGATGCGCAGATAGCCGTCGGGCGACAGCTCGCCGATGTCGCCGGTGTGGAACCAGCCGTCGGACTCCAGCACCTCGGAGGTCTTCTCGGGCAGCCCGTGGTAGCCCTCCATGATGCCGGGGCCGCGCAGCAGGATCTCGCCGTCGTCGGCGATGCGCACCTCCGTGCCGGGCAGCGGCTTGCCGACCGTGCCGGTGCGGTACGCCTCGCCGGGGTTGACGAAGGAGGCCGCGGAGGACTCGGTGAGGCCGTAGCCCTCCAGGATGTGGATGCCGGCGCCGGCGAAGAAGTAGCCGATCTCCGGGGCGAGTGCCGAGGCGCCGGAGACGCAGGCGCGCAGCCGGCCGCCGAAGGCCTCGCGGAGCTTGCTGTAGACGAGGGTGTCGGCGACCTTGTGCTTGGCGGCCAGGCCGAACGGCACGGCGTGGTTGCCGGTGCGGCGGAAGTTGTCCTGGCTGACCTTGGCGTACTCGCGCGAGACCTCGGCGGCCCACTGGAAGATCTTGTACTTGGCCGGGCCGCCCTCGCGGGCCTTGGCGGCGACACCGTTGTAGACCTTCTCGAAGATGCGCGGCACGGCCGCCATGTACGTCGGCTGCACCACCGGAAGGTTCTCGATGATCTTGTCGACGCGGCCGTCGACGGCGGTGACGTGCCCGACCTCGATCTGCCCGGAGGTGAGGACCTTGCCGAAGACGTGCGCGAGCGGCAGCCACAGGTACTGCACGTCCTCGCCGGTGATCAGGCCGGTCGCGGCGATCGCCTTCGCCATGTACGCCCAGTTGTCGTGCGGCAGGCGCACGCCCTTGGGGCGACCGGTGGTGCCGGAGGTGTAGATGAGGGTGGCGAGCTGCTCCCGGGTGATCGCGCCGACCCGCTCCTTGATCAGCTCGGGGTGCTTCTCCAGGTAGGCGGCGCCGCGCTGCTCCAGCTCCGCGAGGGTGGTCACCCAGTCGTTCGTCTCCACGCCGGCCGGGTCGATGGCGACGACCTTGATCAGCTCGGGCAGCTCGGCGCGCTTCTCGACGGCCTTGGCGACCTGGGCCGCGTCCTCGGCGATCAGCACCCGGCTCTCCGAGTCGGAGAGGATGAAGGCCGACTCGTCCGCGTTGGTCTGCGGGTAGATGGTGGTCGTCGCGCCGCCGGCGCACATGATGCCGAGGTCGGCGAGGAGCCACTCGACGCGGGTGGAGGAGGCGAGCGCCACCCGCTGCTCCGGCTGCACGCCCAGTTCGACGAGCCCGGCCGCGATCGCGTACACCCGCTCGGCCGCCTGCGCCCAGCTGAGCGACTTCCAGTCGTCCGGGCCCTGGCCCGAGGCTGGCGGCACCGGATGGCGGTAGGCCTCGGCGTCCGGTGTGGCCGCCACGCGCTCCAGGAAGAGGGCCGCCACGGACGGCGGACGGTTCTCGATCAGGGTCTGTGTGTCGCTCACGACATCCTCCGGGGCCCGCGACGGTGCGGCTGTACTCGGTGCGGCTGGCATTGACTCACGGTGGGGGTTCGCGCTGCTGTATCGCTGTTGTTTAACTCGCGAGTAACTATCGAGCAGGGATCAGAGTAAGCCGCGACCGGCCGCTGCGTAAGGGGCATCGGCCTGTCTGTTTCCTCGCGTGTTCCACGGAGAGCGACGCTACGCACGCGTAGGGGCCCGCCGCGCTTTCGCACGACAGGCCCCTGTGTGTCCGCTTTACGGACGTCACCCGCTGTTACCGCTGGTTACTTCTTGCCCTTGGCCGACCCCGCGCTGTCATCGCTCGACAGAACGGCGATGAAGGCTTCCTGCGGAACCTCCACGGAACCCACCATCTTCATCCGCTTCTTGCCTTCCTTCTGCTTCTCCAGCAGCTTCCGCTTACGGGAGATGTCACCGCCGTAGCACTTGGCGAGGACGTCCTTGCGGATGGCGCGGATGGTCTCGCGGGCGATGACCCGGGAGCCGATGGCGGCCTGGACCGGCACCTCGAAGCTCTGCCTGGGGATCAGCTCCTTGAGCTTGGCGACGAGCCGCACGCCGTACGCGTACGCCTGGCCCCGGTGGGTGATCGCGGAGAACGCGTCCACCTTGTCGCCGTGCAGCAGGATGTCGACCTTGACCAGGGAGCTGGTCTGCTCACCGGTGGGTTCGTAGTCCAGCGAGGCGTAGCCGCGGGTCTTGGACTTCAGCTGGTCGAAGAAGTCGAAGACGATCTCCGCGAGCGGCAGCGTGTAGCGGATCTCGACGCGGTCCTCCGAGAGGTAGTCCATGCCGAGCAGGGTGCCGCGCCGGGTCTGGCACAGCTCCATGATCGCGCCGATGAACTCGGTGGGCGCGAGGATCGTGGCCCGAACGACGGGCTCGTAGACCTCGTTGATCTTGCCCTCGGGGAACTCGCTCGGGTTGGTGACCGTGACCTCGCTGCCGTCCTCCATGATCACGCGGTAGACCACGTTGGGGGCGGTGGCGATCAGGTCGAGGCCGAACTCGCGCTCCAGGCGCTCGCGGATCACGTCGAGGTGGAGCAGGCCCAGGAAGCCGACACGGAAGCCGAAGCCGAGGGCGGCGGAGGTCTCCGGCTCGTAGACGAGCGCGGCGTCGTTGAGCTGCAGCTTGTCGAGGGCCTCGCGCAGCTCCGGGTAGTCGGAGCCGTCGAGCGGATACAGCCCGGAGAAGACCATGGGCTTCGGGTCCTTGTACCCGCCCAGCGCCTGTGTGGCCCCCTTCTGCTGGCTGGTGACGGTGTCACCGACCTTGGACTGGCGGACGTCCTTCACACCGGTGATGAGATAGCCCACCTCGCCGACGCCGAGGCCGTCGGCCGGCAGCATCTCGGGCGAGTTGACGCCGATCTCCAGCAGCTCGTGCGTGGCGCCGGTGGACATCATCTTGATGCGCTCGCGCTTGTTGAGCTGGCCGTCGATGACACGGACGTACGTCACGACACCGCGGTAGGAGTCGTAGACCGAGTCGAAGATCATCGCGCGGGCGGGCGCGTCGGCGACCCCGACCGGGGCCGGGATCTCCTTGACGACCTTGTTCAGCAGCGCGTCGACGCCGAGACCGGTCTTGGCGGAGACCTTGAGCACGTCGGAGGGATCGCAACCGACCAGGTTCGCCAGCTCCTCGGCGAACTTCTCCGGCTGGGCGGCCGGCAGGTCGATCTTGTTGAGCACGGGGATGATCGTGAGGTCGTTCTCCATCGCCAGGTAGAGGTTGGCGAGGGTCTGCGCCTCGATGCCCTGGGCGGCGTCGACGAGGAGGATGGTCCCCTCACAGGCGGCGAGCGACCGCGAGACCTCGTAGGTGAAGTCGACGTGCCCCGGGGTGTCGATCATGTTGAGGATGTGGGTCGTGCCCTGGTCGGGGCCCTCGGTGGGGGCCCAGGGCAGACGCACCGCCTGGGACTTGATCGTGATGCCGCGCTCGCGCTCGATGTCCATCCGGTCGAGGTACTGAGCACGCATCTGCCGCTGCTCGACCACACCGGTCAACTGGAGCATCCGGTCGGCGAGCGTGGACTTGCCGTGGTCGATGTGCGCGATGATGCAGAAATTGCGGATCAGAGCCGGGGCGGTACGGCTCGGCTCGGGCACATGGTTAGGGGTCGCGGGCACGCAGGGTCCTGTCTCTTGAGGCGCCTTATGCCTCGGGTCGGATCGATACGTAGTCTCCATGGTCCCACGCGGAGGGACCGAGGACCGTTTTGGGCCGCTCGCAGGGCCACTGGTACTGTAGATGGCTGTGCCTCATGCCCTCTCAGCGCGAGGCACGTCAGAGAAATTTTGGATCACCGGTACGGGACCCTCGCGGCCCCGCACCAGAACCTGAAAAGGCTCCTTCGTGGCGAACATCAAGTCCCAGATCAAGCGGATCAAGACCAACGAGAAGGCTCGGCTGCGCAACAAGGCCGTCAAGTCCTCCCTGAAGACCGCGGTCCGCAAGGCCCGTGAGGCCGTTGCCGCGGGTGACGTCGAGAAGGCCACCGCGCTGTCCCGCGAGGCCGCGCGTCAGCTCGACAAGGCCGTCTCGAAGGGCGTCATCCACAAGAACCAGGCCGCCAACAAGAAGTCGGCGCTTGCTTCCAAGGTCGCGTCCCTCAAGGGCTGAACCCCCTTTCTGATCTGACCGCCGGAAGGACCCAGAGCGGGCCCTCTCTCATCCGCTCCCGTCCGGCACCCCGGATTCGCACGCGGCCTGCGTTCGCCACGCGGGTGCGAGTCCAAAAGCTCGAATCGAGAACCCCGGCACCTTGCCCTTCCCCAGGGCGGGTGGCGGGGTTTTTGGTTGCCTCTCGGGCCGGACGGTGTCCGGGGCAGAGCCCCGGGGACACCTATCCGCGCCCGCGAGACCGAGCAGCCCGAGCGATCACCACAACGGCCTTCTCCAGGGCGTACTCGGGATCATCGCCCCCGCCCTTCACCCCGGCATCGGCCTCGGCAACAGCCCTGAGCGCCGCCGCCACCCCGTCCGGCGTCCACCCCCGCATCTGCTGCCGCACCCGATCGATCTTCCACGGCGGCATCCCCAACTCCCGCGCCAGATCAGCCGGCCGTCCGCCCCGAGCAGACGACAGCTTCCCGATGGCCCGCACCCCCTGCGCCAGCGCACTGGTGATCATCACCGGCGCCACCCCGGTCGCCAGCGACCAGCGCAACGCCTCCAGTGCCTCCGCCGTACGCCCCTCCACGGCCCGGTCGGCGACCGTGAAGCTGGAGGCCTCCGCCCGCCCCGTGTAGTACCGCCCGACGACCGCCTCGTCGATCGTCCCCTCCACATCGGCGACCAGCTGGGAGACCGCCGAGGCCAGCTCCCGCAGCTCGCTGCCGATGGCGTCGCACAGCGCCTGGCACGCCTCGGGCGTGGCCGACCGCCCGAACGAGCGGAACTCCCCCCGCACAAAGGCCAGCCGGTCCGCGGGCTTGGTCATCTTCGGGCAGGCCACCTCCCGCGCTCCCGCCTTGCGCGCGGCGTCCAGCAGCCCCTTGCCCTTGGCCCCGCCCGCGTGCAGCAGCACGAGCGTGATCTCCTCGGCGGGCGCCCCGACATACGCCTTCACGTCCTTGACCGTGTCGGCGGACAGGTCCTGCGCATTGCGTACGACCACGACTTTCCGCTCGGCGAAGAGCGAAGGACTGGTGAGCTCGGCGAGTGTGCCGGGCTGCAACTGGTCCGGGGTGAGGTCGCGTACGTCCGTGTCGGCGTCGGCGGCCTTGGCGGCGGCCACCACCTCCTGCACGGCACGGTCGAGCAGGAGGTCCTCCTGGCCCACGGCAAGCGTCACCGGGGCGAGAGGGTCGTCATTCGCAGTCTTCCTGGCCATCCCTCAAAGCATCCCACGCACCACTGACAATGGGCTCATGCGGCTGCGAGGGCCCGCACAGCCGCGGGCTCCGACAGAGCTGCGGGGCCGGCTCAGTGGGGGGAGGCACCCCTCCAGCGCGGGCCCTGTCACCGGTCACCGGTCACCGGTCACCGGTCACCGGTCACCCGGCAGGATCACGGCTCCTCCCGCCATCCGTCCCACTCCCCCACGAACTCGTCCAGCTCCGCCGGATCCAGCCGCTCGCCCTCGTCCCGCAGGACCACCAGCCACTGCGCATCCTCGGCATCGTCCTCACCGGCCAGCGCGTCGCGGACCAGCTGGGGCTCCTCGTCCAGGCCGAACCGCTCCCCGAGCGCCTCGGCCGCCTCCTCGGCGGCATCCCGGTCGGGCAGCACCAGCACATGTCTCACATCGCTCACGGCCCCATTCTCCGGCACCGCGATCGGGGAGTGCGCGGGGCTCGGTGTCCCGGTCACCGGGCGTCGCCGGCTCCGGCGGAGCCGGATGAGTTCACATTCCGGCTTCGCACCGTCGGCACGGAGCCCAGCTCGATCCCGAACCGCTCCCGGTACGCCGCCAGCACCTCCTCGTCCGTCCCCAACTCCCTTGTCTCGCGCTTCCCGTCGGCGTCCGTCGTCGTCAGCGACCGCCCGCCGAGCGTGACCCGCCCTCCCTCCTCGGTGACCCGTGAGCAGACCAGCGACCGGGTGAAGTGCGACAGCGGCGAGGTGCTGTGCCACCAGGCCCCGGCCGCGAAGTCCCCGAGCGCCCGGGGCCGCACCTCCAGCCGGTACTGCGGCTCGCCGTTCCGTACGACGTCCAGGTCCCCTACCCCGGCCGAGCCGCCACCGCGCACTCCGGCCGCGTCGGGCCCGGCCTCCACCACCCGGAACACCCCGCCGGGGTCGGCCTGCTCCCCGCGTTCCGCGTAGAGCAGCGGGTAGTGGCTGTGCGCCCCGAACCCGACATCCGCGAGCCAGGTGTCCCCCTCCACCGTCCGCACCCGCAGGGCGAGATGGTCGTACGGGATACCGAGCCGTCCCTCGTCGCCGTAGACGCGTCCGGCGAGCAGTTCGACCTCGTAGCCGAGAGCGGCGAGCAACGCTCCGAACGCGCCGTTCAGTTCGTAGCAGAAGCCACCTCGCCGCCGTCCGATCACCTTGTCCAGCAGTGGTTCCTCCTCCAGCACGATCTCCTCACCGAAGTGGATCGACAGGTTCTCGAAGGGGACGGTCCGCAGATGACGCAGATGCAGCTCGCGCAGCGCCGGGCCGGTGGGCCGCTGTGGGCGCTCGGCGCCGATCCGGCGGAGATAGGCATCGGCCTGGCTCAAGTTCATGGACCCAGTCTGAGCGAACACCGCGTCCTCAGTCCTTCGTCACCGTCACCTTCCCTCCCGGCCCTCCCGTCCCGCCGACCGCGAGCTCTCCGTCCCGGTCGGTGCGCAGCACCAGCGCCCCGCCCGCCCGCAGCGCGGCCACGGTCGCCGGTGCCGGGTGGCCATAGGGGTTGCCGGCACCGCAGGAGATGAGCGCCACCCGGGGTGCCGCGAGCCGTATCAGCTCCGGGTCCTGATAGGCCGAGCCATGATGGGCCACCTTCAGGACGTCCACACCGGCCAGCTCGGCCGCCGCAGGTGACCGCGCCAACTCCTGCTGGGCCGGCGGTTCGAGATCGCCCAGCAACAGCAGCCGCAGTCCGCCCGAGCGGACCAGCATCGCGACACTGGCGTCGTTCGGATCCTCCGGCACCGGCGCAGGTGTCAGGCCCGGCCATGCCGGGGCCTCGGGGTCCGAGGGCGGCATGGTGCCCGGCGGGGGCCACAGGACCCGCCAGGAGACCGGTCCGGTGCGCCGTTCCTCTCCCGCGACCGCTCGTGTGACCGGGATGTGCCGTGCCGCCGCCTCCCTTTTGACGAACGCGGCCTGGTCGGCGGGTTCCTCGAAGCCCGTGGTCTCGATCGCGGCCACCGAGCGGCCCCGTAGGACACCGGTCAGTCCCGCCACATGGTCGGCGTGGAAATGGGTCAGGACGAGGAGCGGGACACGCGTGATCCCCAGCTGTCGCAGGCAGTGGTCGACCAGATTCGGATCGGGTCCCGTGTCCACGACCACCCCGGCTCCCGCGCCCGTCGCCAGTACGGTCGCGTCGCCCTGCCCGACATCACACATCGCGAACCGCCAGCCCGGTGGCGGCCAGCCCGTGATCACCCGGGTCAGCGGCGCCGGCCGCACCACCACCAGCAGAAGCAGCACCCCGAGCAATCCGGACCACCACGGGTGCCGCGCCAACCGCCGGCCGGCCAGGACCACGGCCACGGTGACCGCCGCGAGCGCCAGCGCCCCCGGCCAGCTGCCCGGCCAGCCCACCCCCGCGCCGGGCAGCGCCGCTCCCGTCCGGGCCACTGCGGCGATCCACCCGGCCGGCCAACCCGCGCACCAGGCCAGCGCCTTGGCGAGGGCCATGGCCACCGGCGCCGCCATGAGCGCCGCGAACCCCAGCACCGTGGCCGGTGCCACCGCCACCTCGGCCAGCAGGTTGCACGGCACCGCCACCAGGCTCACCCGCGCCGACAGCACCGCCGTGACGGGGGCGCACACCGCCTGTGCCGCGGCCGCCGCCGCCAGCGCCTCCGCGAGCCTCGGCGGCACCCGGCGCCGCCGCAGCGCCTCGCTCCAGCCCGGTGCCAGGACGAGCAGCGCGCCGGTGGCCAGCACGGACAACAGGAAGCCGTAACTGCGGGCCAGCCACGGGTCGTAGAGCACCAGCAGCAGGACGGCAGTGGCCAGTGCCGGGACCAGGGATCTACGGCGCCCGGTGGCCAGGGCGAGCAGTGCGACCACGCCGCAGGCGGCGGCCCGCAGCACACTGGGGTCGGGCCGGCTCACGACCACGAATCCCACCGTGAGCACCCCGGCGGCCAGCGCGGTCGCCCGCAGCGAGAGCCCCAGGCGCGGGGCCAGACCACGGCGCTCGACCTGCTGCGCCAGCCCGGGCGGCCCGATCAGCAGCGCGAGCAGGACGGTGAGGTTGCTGCCGGACACGGCGAGCGTGTGGGCCAGATCCGTGTCCTTGAACGCCTCGTCCAGCTCGGGCGTGATCCGTGAGGTGTCCCCGACGACCAGCCCGGGAAGCAGTGCCCGTGCGTCCCCGGGCAGGCCGTCGGTCGCCTCCCGCAGTCCGGCCCTGAGCCGTCCCGCCAGCCGCTGCGGCCCGCTGGGTCCGGCCACGACCTGCGGGCCGGACCGGCCGTGCACCCTCAGCACGGCTGCGGTCCGGTCCCCACCCGTCAGCGCGGGCGCCAGCCGCCCATTCACCCGCAGCCGCGTGGACGGCAGCAACCCGAGCCAGGCAGCACGAGCCCCCTGCCCGCCGCGGGCAGTGGACCGCCTTTCCGCTGAGGAACTTCCGCTCCGAGCAGCCCTCCTCTCCGGTACCCGAACGTCCGCATCGACGACCAGCAGCACCGGAGTCCGCATCGACACGCTCGTCCCGTCGCTCTGCTCGACGCGCCGCACCTCCGCCCGGGCCAGTACCGCCATCGGTGCCGCGTGATCGCCGCGCACCCGTGGCCGGCTCAGCCAGGGGTCGCCACTCACCTCGACCTCTGCGGTCACGGCCGCGTACCGCCGGGCCAGTTCTGGCACCGGCCCGCGCCGTACGTCCGCCCCGTGCAGCCCGGCCGACGCGGCCGCGGCGGCAACGCAGAGCAGCACGGCGGCGATCGAAGCGCGGGCCCACACGAACCGCCCGAGCACCCACCCGACTCGGCCCTCCCGTCCGGGTCTCCGCGCTGCCAGCAGCACGACCCCGCCCACCAGACAGATGACCGCGATCGCGGCGGTCCAGCCCGCCGGGGTGTCCAGCGTCAGGGCCGCCGTGGCCCAGGCGGCCAGCGCGGGCGGCACCAGGCGCAGGTCCATCGATCCCGCCCGGTCGCCGTGCGCGGGCCCTCGCTCCTCGTCGCGCCCCACAGCGCCGCCGGACCCCAACGCCTCCGGCCGGTCGTCTCCGCGCCCGGCACGCGCGCGTGCACCGGTCCTTCCACGCCCCGACAGCCCGCCGTCGATCACCCGGCTCATGGCCGTACCCGGTTCCGCAGATCGCTGAAGCGGCGATCACCGATGCCGTTGACCTCGCGCAGTTCGTCCACCGAGCGGAAACCACCGTGCTGGGTGCGGTAGTCGATGATGTGCTGAGCGAGTACCGGGCCGACTCCGGGCAATGTGTCGAGTTGGTCCGCCGTGGCCGTGTTGAGGGAGACAGGTGCCGCGGAGCCCGTGCCGGCCGGTCCAGAGGCCGCCCCGGCCGCTCCGGAACCCGGCCCGGCGACCGGCCCGGGTGGAGCTGCCATCCCGGCGGGCCCGCCGACAACGACCTGTTCGCCGTCGACCAGGAATCGGGCCCGGTTGAGCCCCTCGATGTTCACGCCCGGACGGACGCCCCCGGCCGCCCGCAGCGCGTCGGCCACCCGGGAACCGGCCGGCAACCGCCGGATCCCCGGATTGCGGACCTTGCCGCTGACGTCCACGACGATCTGTCCGCCCGGCGTCGGCGAGGCACCCGCGCCCGCACCGGTCCTCGCGTCGTCTCCCTTCCTGGCGTAGGGCCTCTCCGCGCGCACCACTTGAGGGGCGCTCACGGACTCGGTCCGCCCGGCCCAGAAGTGCTGTACGGCCAACACGGCGGCGGCCACGAGCACCACGGCGAGCGCCACGACGGCGCGCCGCTCCACACCGCACCGAGCCTGCAGCCACACCGGCATCCGCTCCCGCACCGCCAGCCCGACCCGCTCCCGCCACCCTGGACCTTCGGGTCCGGGCAGCTCCAACGGGCTTACGGCACCGGCTGGTTCGCAGTCTTCGGCAGCACTCACTACCGGTGCCGGCGTCAGCTTCGGAGCCCACCCGCCAGCCGGCACGGCGCTCTGCGGCTCGCCCCTGGCAGGCTCAACGTCCGGTGGAACGGTCGGACCAGGCACAGTCCGGCCAGACACGGCCGTGGTCGCCGCCGCCCGCGCCGCCTTCAGCCCAGGCGCCCGCCCCGTGCCCCATGCCGTTGCCGTCTCGGTCGCCCGATCCGCAGGGGGCCCGTCCGGTGGCCCGTTTCCCGACTCCCGCCACCGTGCGGCTCGTTCGCCGAAGAGGAGTTCCGCTCGGCGGCGCAGTTCGTCGGCCGGTGCCGGCGGGCGGTGGCGGTCTCGGCGGTGGTGGACGCCGCGCCGGTGGCGGAGGCGGCCTTCGGAGGTGGGACCGCGGCCGGGTCCGCTGGTCGGAGTGGCTGTGCGTGAACGTGATCGAAGTGCCATGCGACGAGGATGGGACATCCCGCCGATTCGCGATGATCTTGGTCAATTCCCGGGGACGACCGCCCAGTTGTGGATAACTCCGCCACCCACACGAGTGAGGGTCAGCGCGGTGAGACCACAGCGCCGAGCAGCCCGGGACCGGTGTGTGCACCGATCACCGCCCCGACCTCGCTGACATGGAGGTCGGCCAGACCCGGCACGCGTACCCGCAGCCGGTCGGCGAGCGCGGCGGCGCGGTCGGGGGCGGCGAGGTGGTGGACGGCGATGTCGACTTCGGCGCTGCCCGCCCGATCGGCGGTGAGTTCTTCCAGACGCGCGATGGCCCTGGACGCCGTACGGACCTTCTCAAGCAGTTCGATGCGGCCGCCGTCGAGTTGGAGCAGGGGTTTGACGGCGAGCGCGGAGCCGAGCAGGGCCTGTGCGGCGCCGATGCGGCCGCCCCGGCGGAGATAGTCGAGGGTGTCGACGTAGAAGTAGGCGGACGTGCCCGCGGCGCGCTTCTCGGCGGCCGTGACGGCCTCGTCCACCGTGCCGCCGGCCTCCGCGGCCTCGGCCGCGGCGAGCGCGCAGAAACCGAGGGCCATCGCGACCATCCCGGTGTCCACGACCCGTACCGGCACCGGCGCCTCGCGCGCCGCGAGGACCGCCGCGTCATATGTGCCGGACAGTTCGGCGGACAGGTGCAGGGAGACGATGCCGCTCGCGCCGGACTCGGCGACCCTGCGGTACGTTGCCGCGAACACTTCGGGGCTCGGGCGCGAGGTGGTGACGGGACGTCGTTTCTGCAGCGCCTGGGCCAGTGAGCGGGTCGAGATCTCGGTGCCCTCTTCGAGGGCCTGGTCGCCGAGGACCACGGTCAGGGGTACCGCGGTGATGCCGTGCCGCTCCATCGTCCGTGGCGGCAGGTAGGCCGTTGAATCGGTGACGATCGCGACATGGCGGGACATGAGCTGGAGGTTACCTGCCGTAGCGCTCGCGCGGCAGCCCGGCCCCCGTGCTACGGGCCGGGAGCTGCCCTCAGGTGGTGCTCTCGGGCCGGGGCTTCTTCTGCCAGGGATGGGCGAGGCGCGGCGACGGCGAGGTGATCGACGGTGGCGGCTGCTCCTGGGCGGAGCGGGACGTCCGGGAGCGGGCCCGCTGCCCCGTCGGGCCCTCGGCGGTTGAAGCGGACGGCTCGGGCCGCTGTTCCGGCGCCGGCGCGGGCCCGGCCGGGGTCCAGTGGCGCAGGGCGTCGGCCTCGATGTCTATCTGGTCGCTCAGCGCGCCCAGATCGTCGTCGACGAAGCGGCGCGCCCGGTCGCGGACGGCCCGGCGCAGCGAGTCCGCGGACTTGGTGATGCGTTCGGCGCGGCTGCGCAGCTCGGGCAGGCGGGCGGTGAGTTCGGACCGGTCCGGCTCCGACTCCAGGCGCCTGAGGTCGGCGTCCAGTTCGTGCCCGTGCGCGCTGAGCCGTTCGAAAAGGCCGAGGGACTCCTTCAGCGACTCGTCCTCGGCCACGCCCGCGCGCAGCGCGTCCTGGGTGGCCCGCATCGACGTGCGCAGAGCGAGCCGGAGCTGGGCGATCTCGGCGGCCGGGCCGACCTGGACGAAGGACTTGGCGCGCAACGTGTGGTCCTCGACCGTGCGGCGGGCCTGCTCGATGGTCCGGTCCACTCCGCGCTTGGCGGCGCCGACCGCCTTGACCGTGGCGTACACGCCCAGGCCGACGAAGAGCAGGAAGAGCACGGCGAACACAGCGATCACGGCTTCCACGACGCTCCTCCTCCGGCCGGTGCGGCACACGCAGCTGCGCTCTCCACCGTAAACGCAGCGGGCAGGTTCGGAGTTCCAGAAGAACCCCGAACCTGCCCGTAGGGGACTACCCCGATGCCGGTCGCGGCCGGCGTCCGGTCGTCACGCCGGAACGCGTCCGGTCATCACGCCGTAACGATGTTCACCAGCTTCGGTGCACGGACGATCACCTTGCGGATGCCCGCGCCGTCCAGCGCCGCGACGACCTTCTCGTCGGCCAGCGCCACCTTCTCCAGCTCCTCCTCGGAGATGGCCGGCGGCACCTCCAGACGGGCCTTGACCTTGCCCTTGATCTGCACGACGCAGGTCACGGTCTCGTCCACGACGTACTCGGGGTCGGCCACCGGGAAGTCCTGGTGGACGACCGAGTCGGTGTGGCCCAGCTTGCGCCACAGCTCCTCGGCGATGTGCGGGGCCAGCGGGGCGACCATCAGCACCAGCGGCTCGGCCACCGAACGCGGCACCGGGGTACCGGCCTTGGTCAGGTGGTTGTTCAGCTCGGTGACCTTGGCGATGGCGGTGTTGAAGCGCAGCCCCTCCAGGTCCTGGCGAACGCCGTCGATGGCCTTGTGCAGGGCGCGCAGCGTGTCCTCGTCGGGCACCGCGTCCACCACGGTCGGCTCGCCGGTGTTCTCGTCGACGATGTTGCGCCACAGCCGCTGCAGCAGCCGGAACTGGCCGACCACCGCGCGCGTGTCCCACGGCCGGGAGACGTCCAGCGGGCCCATGGCCATCTCGTACAGGCGCAGGGTGTCAGCGCCGTACTCGGCGCAGATCTCGTCCGGGGTCACCGCGTTCTTCAGCGACTTGCCCATCTTGCCCAGCAGGCGGCTGACCTTCTCGCCCTGGTAGTAGTAGGCGCCGTCGCGCTCCTCCACCTCGGCGGCCGGCACGGCGATGCCCCGGCTGTCACGGTAGACGTAGGCCTGGATCATGCCCTGGTTGAACAGCTTGTGGAACGGCTCGGCCGACGAGACGTGGCCCAGGTCGTACAGGACCTTGGACCAGAAGCGGGCGTACAGCAGGTGCAGCACCGCGTGCTCGGCGCCGCCGACGTACAGGTCGACACCGCCGTGCGGCCTGCCCTCACGCGGGCCCATCCAGTACTGCTCGATCTCGGGGTCGACCAGCTGCCGGTCGTTGTGCGGGTCCAGGTAGCGGAACTCGTACCAGCAGGAACCGGCCCAGTTGGGCATGGTGTTGGTCTCGCGGCGGTACTTCTTCGGCCCGTCGCCCAGGTCCAGGGTGACGTCGACCCACTCCTCGTTGCGCGACAGCGGGGTCTCGGGCTGGGTGTTCGCGTCGTCCGGGTCGAAGGTGCGCGGGCTGTAGTCCTCGACCTCGGGCAGCTCCAGCGGCAGCATCGACTCGGGCAGCGGGTGGGCGATGCCGTCCTCGTCGTAGACGATCGGGAAGGGCTCGCCCCAGTAGCGCTGGCGGCTGAACAGCCAGTCGCGCAGGCGGAAGTTGACGGTGCCCTCGCCGATGCCCTTGTCCTGCAGCCACTCGGTGATGCGGGCCTTGGCCTCGACGACGCCCAGGCCGTTCAGCCGCACGTCGTCGCTGTCGGAGTTGACCAGCGTCGCGTCGTACGACACGAACGCGTCGTCCCACGCCGAGGTGTCGGTGCCGCGTCCGTCGGTCGGCTCGACGACGCAGCGGATCGGCAGCTCGAAGGCGCGTGCGAACGCGAAGTCACGGGTGTCGTGCGCCGGGACGGCCATGATCGCGCCGGTGCCGTAGCCCATCAGGACGTAGTCGGCGATGAAGACGGGGATCTGCTCGCCGTTGACCGGGTTGGTCGCGAACGCGCCGGTGAAGACGCCGGTCTTGTCCTTGGCTTCGGCCTGGCGCTCCACGTCGGACTTGGCGGCGGCCTGCGCGCGGTAGGCGGCGACGGCCTCGGCGGGGGTGGCGTGGCCGCCGGTCCACACCTGGTGCGTGCCCTCGGGCCAGGCCTCGGGGGTGAACTTCTCGACCAGCGGGTGCTCGGGCGCCAGCACCATGTAGGTCGCGCCGAACAGGGTGTCCTGGCGGGTGGTGAAGATCGTGATGTGCTCGCCGTCGATCGGGAAGTCGACGCGGGCGCCCTCGGAGCGGCCGATCCAGTTGCGCTGCTGCAGCTTGATGGCCTCGGGCCAGTCCAGCTCCTCCAGGTCCTCCAGCAGCCGGTCCGCGTAGGCGGTGATGCGCATGTTCCACTGGCGCAGCTTGGCCTTGAAGACGGGGTAGTTGCCGCGCTCGGAGCGGCCCTCGGCGGTGACCTCCTCGTTGGCCAGCACCGTGCCCAGGCCCGGGCACCAGTTGACCGGCGCGTCGGAGGCGTAGGCCAGGCGGTACTCGCCCAGGATGTCGGCACGCTCGCGGGCGCTCAGCTCGCTCCACGCGCGCGTGGTGCCCGGAATCCCCCGCTCACCGGACTCGAACCGGGCGACCAGCTCGGAGATCGGGCGGGCCTTCCTCGCCTCGTCGTCGTACCAGGAGTTGAAGATCTGCAGGAAGATCCACTGGGTCCACTTGTAGTAGTCCGGGTCGATCGTGGCGAAGGACCGGCGCTTGTCGTGGCCCAGGCCCAGCCGGCGCAGCTGGGCCGTCATGTTCTCGATGTTGGCCTCGGTGGACACGCGCGGGTGCGTGCCGGTCTGCACGGCGTACTGCTCGGCGGGCAGGCCGAAGGCGTCGAAGCCCAGGGTGTGCAGGACGTTGTGGCCGGTCATGCGCTGGAACCGGGCGAAGACGTCGGTGGCGATGTAGCCCAGCGGGTGGCCGACGTGCAGGCCCGCACCCGAGGGGTACGGGAACATGTCCATGATGAACTTCTTGGGCCTGGCGACCAGCTCGGGATCACCGGCCAGGTCGCCCTTGGGGTTCGGCGCCGCGTAGGTGCCGTCGGCGTCCCAGAAGTCCTGCCAGCGTGCCTCGATCTCGGCCGCCACGGCGGCCGTGTAGCGGTGCGGTGCGGCCTCCGCCGACGTGGCGGCGGCCGCAGCGGGGTTCGTCTCGCTCATGATCCTCAAAGCTCCATCGATCGTCTCTGCCTGCGGCTGTGACATTCAAAGAAACGAAAAATCCCCTCACACAGGAGGGGACGCCGCGCCGATGCCGACCTCAGGTTCGACCAGGGTCGGTACTGATCAGCGCGGCCCGCTAAGCAGAAGGCGTACGGCACGCATGGCGTTAGGGTACCGCAGGCCCTGAGCGAGCGGCGACGGCCTTGAGCAAGCCGCGACGCGCTTCCGTATCCCTTGTGGACATGCCAGGAACCGCGGCGGAAGCTGAACCAAGGTCAACATTTACTTCGCGTACCGTGCCCTAAGGGACACCCCGCAATCAGATTGTCTGTTGATAACGACGGAATAACGCAAACCCCATACTGATCAGTATTGGCGCCACTTAGAGTTCGGCAGCGGGACCGCTTTCCCGAAACTGCTCGGAGTTGCCCCCATGAACCCTCGTCGTAGTACCCGCTCCCTCCCCAAACCGGGCCGTTCGGCTTACGGGGTGGCGACCGCAGTCGCCCTGCTGCTGATACCCGTGAGCGTGCTGGTCGGAGGCAGCCAGTTCCAGGACTTCCTGAACTTCGGCGCGGGCGTGATGTCCCTGGTCTCACTCAGCTGCTCGGTGATCTGGGGCCTGTTCGCCCAGGACCGGATCTTCCTGAACATCCGCCAGCGGATCATCGGCCAGGCGGTGCACCGCACGCTGGGGATCGCCTCGATCGCGTTCCTGCTGCTGCACATCACCGTCAAACTCGCGCTCGGCCATACCCAGCTGATCGCCGCGATCATTCCGTTCTCACTCGGCGTCACCGGAATCGGCGGCCTGATCGGACTGGGCTCGCTGGCGGGCCTGCTGATGATCTTCGTGGGTATCACCGGCGCCCTGCGCAGCAATTTCGCCACCCCGGCCCCGGTCGCCGCCCGCTGGCGCGCGATGCACATGCTGTCCTACCCCGCGTGGTGCGCCGCGCTGGTCCACGGCCTGTACGCGGGCCGCCCGGTGAAAAGTCCGCTCTTCACGTACCTGTACGCGCTGTCCCTGATCGCGGTCATGGCCGCCCTCGCGCTGCGCGCGGCCCCGCGCCCGGTCAAGCGCAGGGTCGCCGACCGGCTGGTGGCACTGTTCGGCAGCTCGGAGCGACCGGGACTCGATGAACTGGAGGCGAGCCGCTCCCGAATGGCCGAGGCGGCTCCTGCGGGCTTCGAGGGCGGGCGCGAGCCCGGGGCGGCGGCCGCGCCGCTGTACCAGTCCCCCGCCGCCTCCGCCGCAGAGCCCGCGTCGGGCTTCGCGGCCGCCTACCGCGCCGTCTCCACGCCGGGCCGCTCCCAGCAGCCGTACGCGGCCGGCCGGACCGCCCGCATGGACCTGCCGCTGGACATGCAGGCCACGGAGGCCTTCCCGCGCGTGGACGGCCCCTCCAGCACCTCGGGCGACTGGCCGGTCCCGTCCCCGCCGCCGGTCGGCGAGGCCCCGCCATCCGCGTACGACCCGTTCCAGGACACCGGACACACCATCCCGGTCTATGACAGTTCGGTCGCCAACGGATACGGCGGAAGTGACATGTACGACAACGGTGAGACAAACGGCTTCTACGGCACGTACAACGCCAGTGACACGTACAACGACGGTCCCGCTACCGAAACGCTGCCCGGCGTGTCCTACGACACACCGGGTTCGGGCGAACCTTGGAACATGCCGTCCGGAGGCTTTAAGTGAACGAGGCCCTGCCCGACGTCCCCGAAGTCCGCGTGGTCGGCCTTCCGCAGCTCACGTCGGGCTTCGACCTTGTGGAACGACTCGATCTGCCCATGCACCTGAAGGTGCACGGTCCGCTCGACCCGCTCGGCGGCGAGCAGCTCGCACAGCTCGCCGAACGCATCAACCTCAAGGGCCGCGGCGGCGCCGGCTTCCCGTTCCACAAGAAGCTGCGCTCGGTCGCCGAGTCGGCGATCAAACGCGGGGTGCGGCCGGTCGTCGTGGTCAACGGCAGCGAGGACGAACCGGCCTGCCGCAAGGACACGGTGCTGATCAACCGCGCCCCGCACCTGATCCTCGACGGCGCGCTGCTGTGCGCGGAGGCGCTCGGCGCGCGGACGCTCGTGATCGGCGTCACACGGGAGTCCACGCAGCGCTCCATGGAGGCCGCGCTCGCCGAACGCGGGCTGAGCAACAGCCGCAGATCGGCGCTCCGCGCGTGGGTACAGCGCAACCCGGTGCGCATGGTCACCGGCGCCGCCGCCTCGCTGATCCGCTCGATCGACGGCGGCCCGGCGATCCCGCCCGGCCGCAAGATCAGCGCCTCGCAGAGCGGTGTCGGCGGCGCGCCCACGCTGCTGTCGAACGCGGAGACGTTCGCGCAGCTGGCCATAGCCGCCCGCATCGGCCCCGAGCGCTACGGCAACACCGGCCTGTACGACGAGCCGGGCACCGTGATGCTCACCGTCTCCGGCGCGGTCGCCCGCCCGATGGTGCTTGAGGTCCCCACGGGCGTGCCGCTGCGCTACGTGCTGCAGCTGGCGGGCGCCCCGCCGGTACCGCAGGGCGTGCTGACCGGCGGCTACCACGGCAAGTGGATCGACGCGGCGACCGTGAACGAGGCGATCGTCTCCCGGAACTCGCTGGACGCCGTGGGCGGTTCGCTGGGCGCGGGCGCGATCCTGCCGATCGGCCAGGACACCTGCCCGCTGGGTGAGTCGCTGCGGGTGGCCCAGTGGCTGGCCGAGGAGAGCGCGGGCCAGTGCGGCCCCTGCTACCTCGGACTGCCCGCGGCCGCGCGCGGCATGGAGGACATCCTCAACGGCGGTGGTCCGGCGGCCCTGGAGGCGCTGAAGCAGGTCGCGAAGAACGTGAAGCGGCGCGGTGCGTGTTCGCATCCGGACGGCTCGGCGATGTTCCTGGAGTCGACCATCAAGGCGTTCACGGACGACCTTGCCGCGCACGTCCTCGGAAACGGCTGCGGACGGCCCGTGGAGGGCGTTCTGCCGCTCTTCGAGGGGGGCAGGGCCCCTACGGGCATCCTGGGCGGCGGAGAGCCCGAGGAGACCGGCGCCAGCCGCCAGAAGATCTACGTCGACTGGACGCTGTGCCGGGGCCACGGACTGTGCGCCGACATCCTCCCCGAGGTGTTCGAACTCGGCGCCGACGGTTTCCCGACCGTCGCCCAGGCGCAGGTGCCGCGGTACGCGGAGGCGAAGGCACTGCGCGCGGTGCGCCGCTGCCCGGCGCTCGCCCTGCGCATCGAGGAAGACACGCGCGGGCAGGCGCCGTCCCGCAATCTGCCGGTCGTCTCCCAGGGCCGCGGCCGGCGCGCACTCGGCCGCTGAGCGCACGGAGGGGCGGGTCACCCGAGCCGGGTGACCCGCNNGTGGAGCTAAGGAGAATTGAACTCCTGACCTCCTGCATGCCATGCAGGCGCTCTACCAACTGAGCTATAGCCCCTTGTTTTCTTGTTTCGCCCGGTTCCCCCGGCGACGACGTAAACATTACAGGCACGGCGACGCAGCGCCAAATCGCTTTCGGATTCACACCCATACGGCCGCGAATGTCCGCTTTTGTGGCCACGATCGCGTCGCCGGCAGACCACCGCCGGGTGCCGGTTGCGCTCGCCGGACATCGTTGCCGCGGCGCGATGGTGGTGCGGCGCGCGTCAAGCCGTCACGAAGGAGTAGAACCGCTTGAGTGTGCAGTGCTCTTCCAGGAGACGGCCGTAGATCGGCTCGCCCTCCAATTCCCGGTACGTCTCGATCGGGTCGCCTTTTATGATCAGCGCCCGCGCGCATTCCTCGCACCAGTACTGGTAATCGGGGTTGATCGGCTCCATGTCGCGGACGATCGGGGTACCGCTCCCGCACCAGTCGCACTTTCGCCTGTGTGCACCCATCGATCAGCTCCAGCTGTGGCCGCAGGCCGTGCACACGTAGGAGATTCCACCGTTGTCGCCGAGAACTTGGGCGACATGCGCGGAACCGCAGGAAGGGCAGCTCAGCCGGGTGGTCGTGTCCTGTATCAACGCAGCACCGAGGAGGTGGCCGACCTCCCCAAGGATGCTCGCAGGCATCGCTACTCCCTCCCGTCGGGCCACGCCCCCTTCCGGCCGTTTGATTCTGCCACGGCCGGAGCAATACGGTCAGCGACGCCTCAGTACCAGTCCGGACACGGCTCCCGCCGCGGCCGTTCCGGCCAGCGCCCAGGCACACACCGAGAACGCCTCCGCAGAGGTATACGAGCGCAAAGCCCCGAGTGACTCAAGCCTGTTCAGGAACAGTGTGCCGAAAGACGCCGTACCGATCAGGCCGCCGAGCCGGGTGAGCGTCGCCGACAAACCGCCGGCGTCCGCCGCGCCCTCGGGGCCGCACGGCGGCGAGCGCACCGGTGGGCGCCGGCCGGCACCGCGGCTCCGGCCGGCGGGAGCCACGGGAGGTCCTGACCCGCCGCCGGAATGCGGAAGGTCCCGCCCCCTGACGGGGACGGGACCTTCATCACCGATCTTTGACAACTCGGCGGAGTGTCGATCAGTGGAGCTAAGGAGAATTGAACTCCTGACCTCCTGCATGCCATGCAGGCGCTCTACCAACTGAGCTATAGCCCCTCGCGTTCTTCCCGCTCGGCGGGGCGAACAAGAAGAACTTTAGCCTGTGACCTGCCAGAAAGTGAAATCCGGGGTCCGCGAGCCTGCTGGGGCTCAGTCGTCGTCGCCGAGGACGGGCTCCGGGAGGGTGCCCGCGTTGTGCTCCAGCAGGCGCCAGCCGCGCGCGCCCTCGCCGAGCACGGACCAGCAGCAGTTGGAGAGGCCGCCGAGGCTCTCCCAGTGCCGGGCCTCCAGGCCGAGCAGCCGGCCGATGGTGGTGCGGATGGTGCCGCCGTGGCTGACGACGACGAGGGTGCCGTCCTCGGGCAGCTTCTCGGCGTGCCTGAGGACGACGGGTGCGGCACGGTCGGCGACCTCGGTCTCCAGTTCGCCGCCGCCGCGGCGGACGGCCTCGCCGCGCTTCCAGGCGGCGTACTGCTCGCCGTAGCGGGCGATGATCTCGGCGTGCGTCAGCCCCTGCCAGAGGCCCGCGTAGGTCTCGCGCAGGCCCTCTTCGCGGGTGATGTCGAGGCCGGTGAGGGCGGCCAGCTCGGCGGCCGTGCCCGCCGCCCGCTGCAGGTCCGAGGAGATGATCGCGTCGGGCCCCAGGGAGGCCAGCAGCCGGGCGGCGCGGCGAGCCTGGCCGATGCCGGTCTCGGTCAGGGCGACGTCCGTGCTGCCCTGGAAGCGCCGCTCCACGTTCCAGGCGGTCTGGCCGTGCCGCCACAGGATGATGCGGCGGCCGCGGTCCTTGCGGTCGGTGACCTCTCCGGTGGTGCTCATCACCACTCCCCGCCCGGCTCCCGCTCGGCCTCGGCGGCCTGCAGCCTGGCGTGCTCCGCCGCCTTGCCGCGGGTGGCCTTGGCGTCGGCGGGCAGCTCCAGCTCGGGGCAGTCCTTCCACAGCCGCTCCAGGGCGTAGAAGACACGCTCCTCGCTGTGCTGGACGTGGACGACGATGTCGACGTAGTCGAGCAGGATCCAGCGGGAGTCGCGGTCTCCCTCACGGCGCACCGGCTTGGCGCCGAGCTCCTTCAGCAGGCGCTCCTCGATCTCGTCGACGATGGCTTTCACCTGGCGGTCGTTCGGCGCGGAGGCCAGCAGGAAGGCGTCCGTGATCG
Organism: Streptomyces sp. IMTB 2501; assembly: GCF_001953885.1. GTDB lineage: Bacteria > Actinomycetota > Actinomycetes > Streptomycetales > Streptomycetaceae > Streptomyces. The sequence continues at coordinate 150,635 of NZ_MQUS01000017.1, forward strand.
ACAGCACATCGCTGACGTCGTACGCGATGACGTCGTGGGCGAGCTTGTCGGCCGCCGCCTGGGCAGCGGTGTTGATGAGGTCAAGAGAACGGTCGGTGGCGGTCACAAGCAAGCTTTCGGTCGGCGGTCACTAGACCTCAAGGGTCTCACGGACCGCCCGGCGCACCCCACGCGATTACGGTGCCACGTGGGGTGCCCGGGACCTGGTCACGAGCTGCCGGGCTGGTAGTCCCGGCCGAGGACGACCGAGACGTCGGCACCCGAGGAGACGGTTCCCTTGGCCACGGAGCCGGCGGGCAGGCCGAGGGTCTTGGCGACCTCGGCGGCGTCGGACTTGTGGGAGGCGTCCGAGTAGGTCACCTTCGAGGCGGCCTGGGTGCCGGAGGCGCTGCCGCCCTCCAGGAAGGTGAAGCCGCCGTTGAGCAGCACCACGCGGGCCTTCTCGGTGTCGTCCTTCACACCGGTGGCGTTCTGCACGGAGACCCGGACCGCGGAGCCCGCGTCGGGGCTCTTGGCGGTGCCGCCGAGGATGTCCTTGACCACGCTGTCGCTGGTCTTCGCGCTCAGCGTGCCGTCGGGCTGCACGGGCAGCAGGGCGGTCTTGTAGGAGCCGCTCTTGGCGAGGTCGGCGAGCTTGGCGAGGAAGGCGCCGAGGTCCTGGTCGGTGAGCGGCGGGTCGAGGATCTGCGCCAGGGTCTGCACGGTCGTCGTGGCCGCCGACGGATCGGAGGACAGCTTGCGCAGCACGCCCTGCATGACCTGGCCGAACCGCTCAAGCTGGGCGTCCTCGGACTCGCCGGAGGCCCGGTAGGTGGCGTAGGCGACGGCCATCTTGCCGCTGAGGGTCTGGGCGCTGCCCTTGTGGACGATCGGCTCGGCACCCGTCTTCTTGGTGTCCGGGTCGGGCACGTCGGTGTTGGTGTCGAGGTCGATGTTGCCGACCAGGTCGACGAGGTTCTGCAGATAGGGGGTGTCGAGGCGCCAGGTGCCCTGGATGCTGGTGCCGAGAACGGTGCCGAGCTGGTCCCGGGTGCCGGAGGAGCCGTCGCCGTCCACCGACTTGGCGAGGGTCGTGGTGGAGCCGTCGTCGCCGCTCAGGGCCAGGGAGTTGGGCAGCAGCACGGTACTGCCCTGCTTGGTCGTGGTGTTGTCGACCAGCAGTGCCGTGGAGGTGCCGCCCTTGGCGGTGTTGTGCAGGTGGACGACGATCACGTCGCGCTTCTGGGCGCCGACCGGCGTGCCCGCGCCGGGCTTGGAACCGGACGAGGACAGGCTCGGCAGCTTCCCGGCGTACCAGAGGTAGCCGACGCCGCCGACGGCGACGAGGGCGAGGACGACGAACAGGGCGATGATCCGGCTGCGGGCGCGGCGGCGGGCCTCCTCGCGGCGCTCGGAGCGGTTCTCGGTGAACTGCAGCCAGTCGATGACGTCCTCGGAGTCGCCGTCCGGCTCCTCGACGAACGCGAACTGCTCGGTGTGGTAGTCCCGTTCGTCCCCGTCCCGCCGCTGCCCTGGCCGTCCCGGGGCGTGCGGTTCCTCCGCCGGGCCGGCCTGCTGCGGGATATAGGCGGTCTGCTCGGTGACCCGGGGCTGCTGCCCGCTGCTCGCGGCCTGCCCGTAGGGGTCGTAGCCGGCGGTCTGGTGGGTTCCGGTGCCGTAGGGGTCGTACGGGGCCTGGGCGCCGTAGGGGTCGTACCCGGGTGCGGGCCGGCCGGAGTCGTAGGGGGGCACCGGCTGCTGCTGGCCGGTGGCGTACGGATCGTAGCCGTAGCCCTGTTGCTGGGCGTACGGGTCGTAGGGGGCCTGCTGGGCCTGTGGAGACTGCTGTGCCGGGATCTGCCGGTACACGGGCTGGCCGTGCTCGTCGTAGCCGACGAGTTCGTACGGGCCTGCGCCGTAGCCGGCGTCGCCCACGTCGTATCGGTTGTTCACCGGTGCCCCTCTCGGCTCACTCGCCGCGGTACAGCTCGCGCTTGTCGATGTAGCGCACGACTCCGTCCGGCACCATGTACCAGATGGGGTCTCCCTTGGCGACTCTCGCACGGCAGTCTGTGGAGGAGATGGCGAGCGCCGGCACCTCGACGAACGACACACCGCCCTCCGGCAGACCCGGATCGGTCAGGTGGTGCCCGGGCCGCGTGACGCCGATGAAGTGGGCGAGGGAGAACAGTTCCTCGCTGTCCCGCCAGGTCAGCAGCTGAGCGAGGGCGTCGGCGCCGGTGATGAAGAACAGGTCTGTGTCGGGGTTGAGGGCGCGCAGATCGCGCAGGGTGTCCACGGTGTAGGTGGGACCGCCGCGGTCGATGTCGATACGGCTGACGGAGAACTGCGGGTTCTCGGCGGTCGCGATGACCGTCATCAGATAGCGGTCCTCGGCCGGGGAGACCTTGCGGTGGGACTTCTGCCACGGCTGGCCGGTGGGCACGAACACCACCTCGTCGAGGTGGAACTGCGCGGCGACCTCGCTGGCCGCCACGAGGTGCCCGTGGTGGATCGGATCGAATGTTCCGCCCATGACGCCCAGGCGGCGCTTGCCCGCGTTGGCGGGGCCCTGGCCCGGCCGGTACTGCGGGTGCTTCACCGTGTCGTCGGCGCTCTCGTACGCCGGACCGGTAGGCATGTCCTGCTCTCCCATGCGTGCAGACCCTACCGGCCCGGTCTCGGGCGTCCGGCCGGGGACGGGGTCCGGCTCAGCGGTCGCGGTTGAAGCGGGTGGTGATCCACAGCAGGAGCAGCAGGATGACGAGGGCGCTGCCACCGGTGATGGCCGGGTTCAGGCTGTTGTGGTGGCCGCCTTCGGCTTCGGCGAGGGTGACCAAGTGGGCTGCGGTGCTGTGAAGGCTCATCTTCGGCAGGACCTAACGCGTGTGGGCGGGATAAAGATGTCGGCTCATCGTATGCGGGCGGCCCGGCGGCGATCACGCCGACTCCGCCGTCGGGGGCGGCAGCCGGAACTTTCGCCGACTGTCAGTCGTCTTTCTTCTTGTAGCCGCGCAGCAGGAACCAGGCGGTCAGTGCACAGCCCAGGATCATGACGATCAGGACGATGCGGAGCAGATTCCCCGCCCCGTGCTGCTGGACGGCGCTCGTGGCGGCCTCGGTCAGCCAGGCGGCTGCGGGGTGATGCTCCATGGGTGGACTCCTTCGGCTGTACTGCCCGTCCACGGTATCTCCGCCTAGGCTGGGCTCCGCCTCGGGGGCACAGCGGGCACTCATACGCACATGGGGGAAGACATGTCCGACGACGGCCAGCAGCACACGGGGCACGAGCGCGTGCCGAGCAGGCAGCGCAGGCGCTTCCCGGGGATCTCCTCGCGTGCCTATGAGCATCCGTCCGACCGCTCGGCCCTGGTCGCGCTGCGCAAGCTGAGCGGATTCGACACCGTCTTCAAGGCGCTCAGCGGGCTGCTGCCCGAGCGGAGCCTGAGACTGCTGTACCTGTCCGACTCGGTGCGCGTCTCCGAGCGGCAGTTCCAGCACCTGCACGACATGCTGCAGGACGCCTGTTACATCCTGGACCTGGAGAAGGTCCCGCCGATGTACGTCACACAGGATCCGCAGCCGAACGCGATGTGCATCGGCCTGGACGAGCCGATCATCGTCGTCACCACCGGGTTGGTGGAGCTCCTCGACGAGGAGGAGATGCGGGCGGTCGTCGGACACGAGGCGGGACACGCGCTGTCCGGGCACTCGGTGTACCGCACGATCCTGTTGTTCCTGACCAGCCTCGCGCTGAAGGTGGCCTGGATCCCGCTGGGCAACCTCGCGATCATGGCGATCATCACGGCGCTCAGGGAGTGGTTCCGCAAGTCGGAGCTGTCCGCCGACCGGGCGGGGCTGCTGGTGGGGCAGGACCTGCAGGCCTCGATGCGCGGCCTGATGAAGATCGCGGGCGGCAACCATCTGCACGAGATGAACGTGGACGCGTTCCTGGAGCAGGCCGAGGAGTACGAGTCAGGGGGCGATCTGCGCGACTCGGTGCTGAAGATCCTGAACGTGCTGCCCCGCTCACACCCGTTCACCGCCGTGCGGGCGGCCGAGCTGAAGAAGTGGGCCGAGTCCCGGGACTTCCAGCGGATCATGGACGGCCACTACCCGCGGCGCGACGAGGACAAGGACACCTCGGTCAGTGACTCGTTCCGCGAGTCGGCGGCCAGCTACGCGAGCGATGTGAAGACCTCCAAGGACCCGCTGATGAAGCTGGTCACCGACCTGGCGGGCGGCGCGGGCGACCTGGGTGGCCGGGTCCGCCGGGGCTTCGAGGGCTTCCGCACCCCGCCCCCTCCGAAGGAGGGCCCGACGGACACTCCGCGGGACGAGGAGTAGACCACGACGGCGGGATCCGCCAGTGCCGGACCCTTCTCAGCCCGAGAGGCCGGTACCGGGTTCCGGGTGGCCGGAAAGGCGCCGCACCCTCACCCCGGCCGGCACGGAAAACGCCGCTCACACCTTCGGCTCGGCCCCGGCGGCCAGCGTCCCGCACAGAGCCGCAGGGCTGTCCGTCTCGTACGGATCGGTGCCCGCGGGGCCGCCGGTGTGGGCCGTCTGGCCCGCCAGCAGGGGACGGAGGTAGGCGGTGGAGTCCTCGGCGCAGGCGAGGGGGCCCGCCTGGACGTAGGACGTGACCAGCTGGACCTGATGGGTGCGCAGGTCGTCACGGGTGAAGCGGAAGGTCACCTCGCGGCGGACCGTGAACAGCGACGCGGCGGCGCCGGCCGCGGCACCGGTGGGGCGCAGGGCGTAGACGAAGGTGTGGTCGGCAGTGACCTCCAGCGCGCTCGAGTCACTCTCGACGGCCTGCAGATCGCCCTGGACGCGGATCCGGTCGTCGGCGAGCTGGGCGCGGGAGGGGTCGAGACGGACCAGCCAGCCGGTGGGGGCGTGCCGGCCGTCCGCCGCCGGGTGGTCGAAGCTCTGGTCGAACTGGTCGAGCTGGTCGGAGTCGATGAGGGAACGGACAGGGCTGACCTCGCGGCCGGTCAGCACCTCGGGGTAGAGCGAGGAACGGACTATGTAGTCCTTGGCGGTGGTGAGCGCGGTCACGACCTGGCTGTCGGAGAAGTGGGCGGTGCCGCGGGCGGCCGGCAGCGGAATCCCCTCGGCGCCGACATCGAACGGAGCGGCGTGGCTGTGCGCGTACAGGTACTCGGGGTCGGCGGCGCCGGGCACCTTGTCCGTCGGGGCGAGCGGGATCACCGTCATCCGCAGCGGCTCGGCGGGGCGCCGGGTCTGCGGGGCGCCGTAGGGGTGGCGGACGCCCATGTAGACCGCGGTGCCGAAGGCCACGGCGATCAGCAGGACGAGGACCAGGGCCTGCCGGGTGAGTCCGCGGTGCAGGGGCGGGCGACGGCGTACGGCGGGCGCGTGGTCGGCCATCCGCTCCTCGGCGGAGTACTCCTGGAGGCGGGCAGCACGGACGAACGACTCGTCGAACACGACGGATCGGTACTCGTCCTCTCCACCTGCGGGGCCGCCCTCGGGTGCGCCCTCCGGTGGGTCTCCAGGCTCGCCCATACTTTCAGAGTAGGTCTCGGGGGCCTCAGGTAAACGCCCTGCTACACGACAACTTCTGACAGGTGCTCACCAAAAGTGGGGGCGGGCGCTCAGGGGGAGCGCGGGATGGCCGAGGCGGCCGGCTGGGAGGAGTCGGCGGCGGCGGAGGGCGCGGCGGCGCCGCCCTGTTCCAGGCCGGTCGAGGCGGGCGTGGGGACCCCGTCGCGGGTGCCGGCGGAGCCGCCTCGGTAGACGGCGGCGAAGGCCAGGGCGACCATGCCTATGCCCATGACGACGGCGAGCAGCCAGGCGACGGGGCGGTGCCAGCGGACCTGTTTGCCGTAGGGGCCGAAGGGGCTGTGGCGCTCGTCGAGGACGTAGGTGTCGTCCAGCTCGTCATCGTCCCGATCTTGGCTGAGATCGGTCCCCTCGGGGGAGTACTTGTCGTCGTAGCGCTCGCCTCGGGCGTGGGCGCGGCGGGCCTCCGCCTCGGAGGCCTCGGCTCTGGCCTGTGCGGCGGCCAGGAGGCGTTCGACGGCGGTCGGCTCATGGACCACGGCCGCCTGTACGAAGGCCTCGTCGAAGACCACGGAGGCGAACTCTTCGTCCGACACCCCGTGGTCGTGGTCGTCGTCGGGCTCCCAGCCGTCAGGGAACGGCATGCCCCCCACGTCCTCCGGCACGGGTCCAGAGTAGACCTGGGGGGTCAATTTGGGCAGACGGTATGGAAATTCGTCTGACTGGTGAGACGCCATTTCGGCCGCCCGCCCCCTTCCCGGGACGTACGGCCGAACAGGTGAATCTCACGGGCGCACATGTCCGTCGCCGGTGACGATGTACTTCGTGCTGGTCAGCTCCGGCAGGCCCATCGGGCCGCGGGCGTGCAGTTTCTGGGTGGAGATGCCGATCTCGGCGCCGAAGCCGAACTGGCCGCCGTCGGTGAAACGGGTGGAGGCGTTCACGGCGACGGTGGTGGCATCGACCAGCTGGGTGAAGCGGCGGGCGGCCTGCTGGGAGGTGGTGACGATCGCCTCGGTGTGCCCGGAGGTCCACAGCCGGATGTGCTCGACGGCCTTGTCCAGCGATTCCACCACCGCTGCGGCGATGTCGTAGGAGAGGTACTCGGTCTCCCAGTCCTCGGCCACGGCCTCCACGACGGTCGCCTTGGAGTCCTTGGCGTAGGCCATGACCCGCTCGTCGGCGTGTACGGTGACGCCGGCCTCGGCGAGGGCGTCCAGGGCGCGCGGCAGGAACTCGGGGGCGATGTCCTGGTGGACGAGGAGGGTCTCGGCGGCGTTGCAGACGCTGACCCGCTGGGCCTTGGAGTTGATCAGGATGTCGATCGCCATGTCGATGTCGGCGGTCGCGTCGACGTAGACGTGGCAGTTGCCTGTGCCGGTCTCGATGACGGGGACGATGGACTCGCTGACCACGGTCTGGATCAGGGAGGCGCCGCCGCGCGGGATGAGGACGTCGACCAGGCCGCGGGCGCGCATCAGCTCGCGCACGGAGTCGCGGCTCTCGCCGGGTACCAGCTGGACGGCGTCGGCGGGCAGCCCGGCGCCGCCGACGGCGTCCCGGATGACGCGGACGAGGGCGGTGTTCGACTCGTAGGCGGAGGCGGAGCCGCGCAGCAGGACGGCGTTGCCGGACTTCAGGCAGAGGGCGGCGGCGTCGACGGTGACGTTCGGGCGGGCCTCGTAGATGATGCCGACGACGCCGAGCGGGACGCGGACCTGGCGCAGGTCGATGCCGTTGGGCAGGGTGGAGCCGCGGACGATCTCGCCGACCGGGTCGGGCAGCTTCGCGACGTCGCGGACGTCGGAGGCGATGGCGCGGACCCGCTCGGGGGTGAGGGTGAGCCGGTCGACGATGGCCTCGCTGGTGCCGTTCTCCCGGGCCTTGGCGATGTCCTTGGCGTTGGCCTCGACGATCTCGCTGGTCCGGACCTCCAGGGCGTCGGCGATGGCGAGCAGCGCGTCGTCCTTCACGGCGCGCGGGAGCGGCGCGAGGTCGGCGGCGGCGGCCTTGGCCCGGTAGGCGGCCTGGGTGACCGGGGACATGGAGTCGTACGGCGAGAGCGTGGTCATGAGGGAAGGGTAGTGCGCGGTGCCGCGCGCTCACCGCTCATCCCAAACCGCGAGACAAGCCCTCAGGACCGCTCAAAAGGGATGCACCCCGACCGGCGTCGCCGGTGCCGGGCCGTATCCCTCGGCGATGCGGTGGTGGTAGGTCTCGCGGTCGATGACCTCCAGGCCGACGATCTCCCAGGCAGGCAGGCCGGCGCTCTGCCGGTGCTCGCCCCACAGGCGCAGGGCCACGGCGGCGGCGTCGTGCAGATCGCGGGCCTCTTCCCAGTACCGGATCTCGGCGTGGTCGGGCGCGTATCTGCTGGTGAGCAGGAAGGGGTGGTCGTGGGCCAGCTGTTCCAGGGCCCGCCGCAGCTCGGACAGGGGGACCTGCTTCCCGGAGACACTGAGGGTGACATGCCACAGGCGGGGCAGGTCCTTGGGCTCTTCGTAGGCGTCCCCGGCCGCGACGCTCGTCAGAGCACCGCGCGACGTCGCCCCAGGGCGCGCTCGTCTCACGACGGCCTCCTTCACGCTTGGCTCGCATGGCCCCTTGACGGAACGTGTTCCTTCACATGTCCCAGACACAAAGTTGAGCAGGCCTTGGAGCCCCGCGTGGTGGTTTTACGGAACGTCCCCCACCGGGGGCGGACCTTACGCCCCGTTTTACGAGCGGTTTTGCGAGTGTCAGGGGTGCAGGAGCACCAGGTCGTCCCTGTGTACGACCTCGCGTTCGTACGCCGGACCCAGCTCGCGGGCCAGCTCGCGGGTCGAACGCCCGATCAGCCGCGGGATCTCCTTGGCATCGAAGTTGACGAGCCCCCGGGCCACCGCGCGCCCGGTCGTGTCGCGCAGTTCGACGGGGTCCCCGGCGCTGAACTCGCCCTCCACGGCGGCGATTCCGGCGGGCAGCAGGGAGGTGCGGCGCTTCACGACCGCGTCCACCGCGCCGTCGTCCAGGGTCAGTGCGCCCTGCGGGGTGGAGGCGTGCTGCAGCCACAGGAGGCGGTCGGCGGAGCGTTTGCCGGTGGGGTGGAAGTAGGTGCCGGTGTCGCCGCCGCTCAGCGCGTCCGCCGCGTGCACGGCACTGGTGAGGACCACGGGGATGCCGGCTGCGGCAGCGATCCCGGCGGCCTCGACCTTGGTGACCATGCCGCCGGTGCCGACGCCGGCCTTGCCCGCGCTGCCGATCTCGACACCGGCGAGGTCCTCGGGGCCCTTCACTTCCGCTATCCGGGAGGTGCCGGGCTTGCTGGGGTCCCCGTCGTAGACACCGTCGATGTCCGAGAGGAGGACGAGCAGGTCGGCGTGGACGAGGTGGCCGACGAGGGCGGCGAGGCGGTCGTTGTCGCCGAAGCGGATCTCGTCGGTGGCGACCGTGTCGTTCTCGTTGACGATTGGGAAGGCGCCCATCGCGAGGAGCTTGTCGAGGGTGCGGGAGGCGTTGCGGTGGTGGGCGCGGCGGCTCATGTCGTCGCTGGTGAGCAGGACTTGGCCGACGCGGACGCCGTAGCGGGCGAAGGAGGCGGTGTAGCGGGCGACGAGCAGGCCCTGGCCGACACTGGCGGCGGCCTGCTGCCGGGCGAGGTCCTTCGGGCGGCGGCGCAGCCCGAGCGGGGCGAGCCCCGCGGCGATGGCGCCGGAGGAGACGAGGACGATCTCCCGCTCTCCCCCGCTGCGGATCTTGGCGAGCACGTCGACCAGCGCGTCGACACGGTCGGCGTCCAGGCCCCCGGCGGCGGTGGTCAGCGACGAGGAGCCCACCTTGACGACGATCCTGCGGGCCTCGCCCACGGCCTGCCTAGCCCTTGCCACCTTGCCCTCTGTTCCCCTCGTGTTTCCCGCGCGCGGTTCCGGCCGCCTCTTGGCAATCTACGCGAAGGGGATCGTCCCGTGCCCACCGGTCCACCCTCCGGACAGGCGGTGCGTAGCCGTCCGCTCACGCTCTGCGCTTGTGGAAATCAAGGCCCGTCAGGCCGCCGCCCTGAAGTCGTTCGGCGTCAGCATCCGCCGCACCTTGCGGAGTGCCCGGCGCAGGAAGGAGCTGGCTGCGGCCTCGCGGTGGCCGTGGACGGCGCGGGCCTCGCGGGGCTCGGCGAGGTGGATGTCGTCCGGGACGCCCGCCGCCTTGGACCGGAAGCGCGGGTGGACGAGGCAGACGCGGGTGCCGCGCTTCTCCGGGATCGCGCCGGCCTGCTTCTTCGCCTTGACGAACTCGACGACGTCCAGCAGCGGATCGGCTCGCTGGCGGGGATCAGGTGCAGCCGCAGCCGCTCGTGGACCTTGAGCCGGCGGGCCACACCGGGTGTCCAGCAGGCCTCCGTCAGCGGCTCGGCCAGTTCCAGCTTGCGCCGGCGGACCTCGTCGCCGCCCTTGAGGAACTTCGGCCCGAACTGCGGCAGCAGGGTGATGAGGAACGGCCGGATCATGAGGAGGTCGCGCCGCTCGCCGGCCGGGACCATGTCGGCGAGCAGCTTCATCAGGGCGCGCGGAGTCGAAGCGCACGGTGCGGCTGCCGCTCTTGATGACGTGCTTGCCGTCGTCGCGGCCGACCAGGTGGTAGCAGGGGTGGTCGGCGAGGACGGAGACGCCATTCGCGCGCAGGTACGCCTCCATGATGAAGAGGGCGTCCTCGTCGGTGAACAGCGACTCGTCGAAGCGCATGCCGTGCCTGTCCAGCAGTGCGCGGCGGAACAGCTTCTGGGCGCTCAGGGTGAACTTGACGTTGGAGGAGAAGACGTCGGTCCGGCCGAGGGTCTTGCCCCACATGGACTTCGGCGCGGTGCGGTTGACGCCCTCGACCTTGCCGAGCACCGCGTCGGTGCCGTTCTCGTCGCCCATGGCGACCATGCGCTGAAGCGCTTGGGGGCCGAGCCGGTCGTCGGCGTCGAGGAAGAAGACGTACCGGCCGCTCGCCTTGGCGAGGCCGACGTTGCGGGGGCCGCTCGGGCCGCCGGAGTTCGCCTGGCGGATGACGGTGACGCGCATGGGGGCGCGGGCGGCGAACTCCTCCAGGCATTCCCCGGTGCCGTCCGTCGAGCCGTCGTCGACCGCGATGACCTCGAAGCGTTCGGGATCGATGGTCTGCGCCCCGGCGGACGCCAGGCACTCGACCAGATTCGGCATCGCTTCGCACGCCCCGATGACCACGCTCACATCGGGCTGCGGCACAACGGGTCACACTTACCCCTTACATGGGACATTCCCTGCGATTTACCTTAATCGCAACCCGTTGGACCTTCTTACCCTGCAAGCGATTACCCCCCACCAGGCCAGTAGTGGTCGAAGTCACAAGAGGTAAGAGTTGCTCACTTTCCTTCGGCGGCCCCGGGTAAGAGCGATCTGTAGGGAATCTGAACGTAAGGCGAACGAAAAAGGGCCGGTCCGTGGGCCGGCTCTCTCACCTGCGGGGGTCAGCCCGCGTTCACTCCGTCGACATCGTCGGCGGACACGGTCCGCTGCCCGGGCACCGCGTCGGTCAGCTCGGCGGCCTGTGCGGGGTCCGTACCCACGGCGCCCGACCGGGACCGCTGGCCGACGTTGCGGGCCTCGGCCTTGCGGCCGAGATCGGCCACCGCGGCGTTGAACTGGTCGATGGACTTCGGCTCGTCCGAGCCCAGCAGATGGCGCTTGAGCTCCTTGCGGGCGCCCGTCAGCGGGTCCGTGGACGGGTCGCGCACTGCGTCCAGCAGGACGCCTGGCTCGGCCGCGTCGTTGGACAGGATCACCGCGGCGCGTACGGCCGTGTTCTGCCGCTTGAACTCCTCGTGACCGAGGTCGCCGGAGTCGGTGACCGCGTACGGCTTGCCGCTCGCGATGAAGCCGGACACCACGGAGGAGATGTCGGAGACCATCGCGTCGGAGACGTTGAAGCAGTCGTACAGGCGCGGCTCGGCGCCCGTGATCACACGGTGCTCGTACGAGGGGAAGGCGCGCCAGTAGGCGGTGTTCCACTCGGCGCGCAGCCGGGCGATCTCCTCGTGCCTGGCCACGTCGGCGATGCCGTCACGGGTGGCCTCGGCTTCGTCGCCCTTGCTGTCGGCGCCCTTGCCTGTCAGGTCGGCGATCCGGGCCCCGATCCGGGCCAGGTCCGCCTTCGCCTTGGCCTGGGCGGCCTTGTCGGCAGTGAAGCGCGGATCGGCGGCACGCTCGGCGGCAGCCTTCTCGACCAGCGCGGTGATCCGCCGGTGCGCGGCGCCGGCCTCCTTGCTGACGGTGCCGGTGAACGGGTGCGGCTGGTACAGGACGCGGACCGGCGGGTCGGCCGCGATCAGCTTCCGCACGATGTTCTCGCCGGCGAGAACGATCGAGGTGTTGCCCGGGTTGCCGTCCCAGCCCTCCCAGGTCGGCGCGTACAGGACGGTCGGGCAGGATGCGTCGGCGGCCGCGCCGCGGGGGCCGTCGGGCACGCCCTGCCAGGTCTCGATGGGCGCGAGCTGCGGGCGGCCCACCGCCGACCTCCACGATGTCGTCGTCGCGGACGCCGACGTCGGCGAGGGAGTAGCGGTCACGGCCGGCCCGGCCGGCGGTCCACACCTCGTGGTAGACCTTGCTGTACGGGTTGACGCCGGCGAGCTTGCCGCTGTCGCCGTGACCGATGAAGGCGTGCTTCATGATGAAGGCGTGCTTCATGATGGGCACGCACAGCAGGTGGATGTTCTTGCCGACGTTGGCCGCGTAGAGCGCCACGCGCACGGTCGACAGGTCCAGGTTCATCAGGTGCACCCTTCCGGGCACGCAGATGACGGGGACCGTGGTCGGCGCGAGGTTGTTCAGGATGGCGCGCTCGCGCAGGAGGATCAGCGGCCGGGTCTCCAGCTGCTCCATCGTCTCCAGCCACATGTTGACCTGGTACGCGGAGTCCTTGGAGCCGGAGACGTACAGCATCGTCCCGGGCCGGTAGCCGGCCAGCCAGTCGTCGACGGCGGCGGCGGAGAGGACGGCGTCGGCCTTGGGCTGGGTCTTCCGGCCGCGGATGTACGGCACGAGCACGAGGACGTAGGGCAGGCCGAGGCCGACGGTGAGGCCGATGCCGGTGAAGCCCGCGGCCGCCGAGGAGTCCAGTTCGGCGGAGACCAGGATCGACACCCGCCCGGATCTCGCTGAGGCGGCTACGGGCCGTGCCCGGCAGTCTGAGTCGCACGGAGGGCCGCGGCGCCGAGCACGCACGGCGGCCCCGGTGGTCGGCAAGCGGCGACGAGCGACACCAGTCGCGAGTATGACAAGAGCGGACGGCGCAAGGCCCGGCAGGCCGGTTACGCGCCTGAGCCGGACAACCGGTCCGGGGGCTGAGGACGATGCCCTTCAAGCGGAAGCGCCGTCCGGGGGCGGAAACCCCCGGACGGCGGCAACAGCAGCCCGAGCCTTACTCGAACGGGTCGAACTCGTCGTACTCGCGCAACGCCTCGTCCCGCTCCGCTTCCTTGTCCTTACGGCGCTGCGCCGCAGGCCGGGCCGCGTCGAAGCGGTGGTCCTCGCCACGGCGGCCGAGCATCTCCGCGCCCGCCATGACCGTCGGCTCCCAGTCGAAGACGACCGCGTTCTCCTCGGGACCGATCGCGACGCCGTCGCCGGACCGGGCGCCCGCCTTCATCAGCTGCTCTTCCACACCCAGGCGGTTGAGCCGGTCGGCGAGATAGCCGACGGCCTCGTCGTTGTTGAAGTCGGTCTGGCGCACCCAGCGTTCGGGCTTCTCGCCGCGCACCCGGAACAGCAGCTCGCCGCCGACCTCCTCGCGGGTGACGGTGAAGCCCGTGTCGTCCACGGCCTTGGGCCGGATGACGATCCGGGTCGCCTCCTCCTTCGGCCTGGCCGCGCGCGCCTTGCCGACCAGCTCACCGAGCGCGAACGACAGCTCGCGCAGCCCGATGTGGGCGACGGCCGACACCTCGAAGACGCGGTAGCCGCGGGCCTCCAGGTCGGGCCGGACCATCTCGGCGAGGTCCTTGCCGTCCGGCACGTCGACCTTGTTCAGGACGACGATCCGGGGCCGGTTGTCGAGGCCGCCGTACTGCCGCAGCTCCTCCTCGATGACGTCGAGGTCGGAGACCGGGTCGCGCTCGGACTCCAGGGTCGCGGTGTCCAGCACGTGCACCAGCACGCTGCACCGCTCCACATGCCGCAGGAACTCGAGTCCGAGGCCCCTGCCCTGGCTGGCGCCCGGGATCAGCCCCGGCACGTCGGCGATGGTGTAGACGGTCGAACCGGCCGTCACGACACCGAGGTTCGGCACGAGGGTCGTGAAGGGATAGTCGGCGATCTTCGGCTTGGCCGCGCTGAGCACCGAGATCAGCGAGGACTTGCCGGCGCTCGGGTAGCCGACGAGCGCCACGTCGGCGACGGTCTTCAGCTCCAGGACGATGTCGTGGAGGTCACCCGGCACGCCGAGCAGTGCGAAGCCGGGCGCCTTGCGGCGGGCGGAGGCCAGCGCCGCGTTGCCGAGGCCGCCGCGCCCGCCCTGCGCGGCGATGTACGAGGTGCCGTGGCCGACGAGGTCGGCGAGCACATTGCCCGCCCTGTCCAGCACGACCGTGCCGTCCGGCACCGGCAGGACCAGGTCCTGGCCGTCCTTGCCGGAGCGGTTGCCGCCCTCGCCGGGCTTGCCGTTGGTGGCCTTGCGGTGCGGCGAGTGGTGGTAGTCGAGCAGTGTCGTCACCGACTGGTCGACGGTGAGGATGACATCACCGCCCCGACCGCCGTTGCCGCCGTCGGGGCCGCCGAGCGGCTTGAACTTCTCTCGGTGTACGGAGGCACAGCCGTGGCCTCCGTTACCCGCGGCGACGTGCAGCTCGACGCGGTCCACGAAGGTGGTCATGGTTCGGTGCCTCCAGAAAAGTACGGATATATCTCGTCGTCAACACAGTGGTCAACACGCGAAAGGCGGACCCGCCTTCCCGACCGGGAAGTGAGGTCCGCCTCGCGAAAGCGTTCGGCGCTGAATCAGGCGATTCAGGCGACCGGAACGATGTTCACGACCTTGCGGCCACGGTGGGTACCGAACTCCACCGCACCGGCCTGCAGGGCGAACAGCGTGTCGTCGCCGCCACGGCCGACACCGGCGCCGGGGTGGAAGTGGGTGCCGCGCTGACGGACCAGGATCTCACCCGCGTTCACGACCTGACCGCCGAAGCGCTTCACGCCGAGCCGCTGGGCATTGGAGTCGCGACCGTTCCGGGTGGACGATGCGCCCTTCTTGTGTGCCATGTCTCCTCAGTCCCTTACTTCGCAGCCGTGGGGATCGACGTGACCTTGATCGCCGTGTACTGCTGGCGGTGGCCCTGCCGACGGCGGTAGCCGGTCTTGTTCTTGTAGCGCAGAATGTCGATCTTCTGGCCCTTGTGGTGGTCCACGACCTCGGCCTGGACCTTGATGCCGGCCAGCACCCACGGGTCGCTGGTCACGGCGTCGCCGTCGACAACGAGCAGGGTCGAGAGCTCGACCGTGTCGCCAACCTTGGCGGTGGAAATCTTGTCAACCTCAACGATGTCGCCGACAGCAACCTTGTGCTGGCGACCACCGCTGCGCACGATGGCGTACACGCGGATCTCTCTTTCGCTCGTTCAGAACCGGCACCCCCGCAGGCCAGCCGCCCTTTGTTGCATGGGCGACCTCTCCCGGCCCGACTTGCGTCCGGGAGGATGAGGTTTACGGGGATGTGGCGCGCTCAGTGACACGCCGACGGTCAAGGTTACGGGGCGGGGCCGAGGGGGTCAAACCGGGCCCCGGGCGGTGTGCGGCCGGTCACTCGGGACCGGCCGCACACCCGGGGCGTCAGCCCTCGTCGCCGGTGGCGGAGACCGTGGTGGTCTTCTTCGCCGTCGACTTCGCGGCGGCCGTCTTGGCCGCCTTCTTGGCCGTCGTCTTCTTCGCGGCCGTCTTCTTGGCCACGGTCTTCTTGGCCGTCGTCTTCTTGGCGGCGGCCTTCTTCGCCGTGGCCTTCTTGGCGGTCTTGCGGGCCGCCTTCTTGGCCGGAGCAGCCTCCTCTGCCGGCACCTCGGCCGCCTCCGCGACCGCCGGGGCCTCCTCCGCCACGGCCGACGGTACGACCAGGACGGCCGTTTCCCCGGCCGCGGCCGGCGCGCCGACCTTGCGCACCGCACGACGGCGCGGGCGGGCCGGGGCGGCGCTCTCTGCGGGCGCCTCCTCGACCGGAGCGACCGGGGCCGGTGCCGCGGCCTCGGGCCGGGCCTCCGGCTGTGCCACCGGCGCCTCGGCCGCGGACACGGCCTCGGGCACCGTCACCACGGTCGCCTCGGCTCCCGCGGGGGAACCGGCCGGCGCCGACACCTTCCGGGTCGCACGACGGCGCGTACGGCCCTTGGGCGCGGCCTCCTCGACCGCCTGGCCGGCGACGGCCACATGGGCGACCGCTTCCCCGGCGGCGGCCACCGGGACGACCGGCGCCGCGACTGCCTCTTCCTTCGGCGCCTCGGCGGCCTCGGCGGCCTGTTCGGCCACAGCGACAGCCTCAGCTGCGGCCTTCTCGGCCTTGGCGGCCTTGGGAGCCTTCTCGGCCTTCGGCGCGCCCGCCGGAGCCGAGGCCCGGCGGCTCGCCCGGCGGCGGCTACGGCCACGGGTGGCCGCCGCCTCCGCCTCGGCGACGCTGCTGTACAGCTCCTCGTCCGGCGCGAACTCGGGCGCGGGGAGGGCGGCCGGCACGGCGACCTCGGCGGCCACCTCGGCGGCGGTCTCCGCCTCCGGCTCGACGGCCTCACCCGTCTCGACGGCCACGGCGGCGGTCTCGTGCACATGCTCGTGCACGTCACCGCCCCGGCCGCGCTTCTTGCGCTTGCCGGCACCACCGCCACCGACGGCCGTCGGCTGCTCCATGTGCACGATGACACCGCGGCCGTTGCAGTGGACACAGGTCTCGGAGAAGGACTCCAGAAGACCCTGGCCCACCCGCTTGCGGGTCATCTGCACCAGGCCCAGCGAGGTCACCTCGGCCACCTGGTGCTTCGTACGGTCACGGCCCAGGCACTCCAGCAGGCGGCGCAGCACCAGGTCGCGGTTGGACTCCAGGACCATGTCGATGAAGTCGATGACGACGATGCCGCCCAGGTCGCGCAGCCGCAGCTGGCGCACGATCTCCTCGGCCGCCTCCAGGTTGTTCCTGGTCACGGTCTCTTCGAGGTTGCCGCCCTGGCCGGTGAACTTGCCGGTGTTGACATCGATCACGACCATCGCCTCGGTCTTGTCGATCACCAGCGAACCACCGCTCGGCAGCCAGACCTTGCGGTCCAGTGCCTTGGCGAGCTGCTCGTCGATCCGGTAGGTGGCGAAGGCGTCGACCTCGGAGGTCCACTTGGACAGCCGCTCGGCGAGGTCCGGCGCGACGTGCGAGACATACCCGTGGACGGTGTCCCAGGCCTCGTCACCGCTGACGATGACCTTGGAGAAGTCCTCGTTGAAGATGTCGCGCACGACCCGGACGGTCATGTCCGGCTCGCCGTACAGCAGCGTCGGGGCGTTGCCGTTCTTGGACTTCTTCTGGATGTCCTCCCACTGCGCCTGCAGCCGCTCGACGTCCCGGCGCAGCTCGTCCTCGCTCGCGCCCTCGGCGGCGGTGCGCACGATGACACCCGCGTCCTCGGGGACGATCTTCTTGAGGATCGTCTTCAGCCGGGCCCGCTCGGTGTCGGGCAGCTTGCGGCTGATGCCGGTCATCGAGCCCTCGGGGACGTACACGAGGTAGCGGCCCGGGAGGGAGACCTGGCTGGTCAGACGGGCGCCCTTGTGCCCGATCGGGTCCTTCGTCACCTGGACGAGGACGGACTGGCCGGACTTCAGCGCGGACTCGATGCGGCGCGGGCCGTTGGCCATGCCCAGCGCCTCGAAGTTGACCTCACCGGCGTACAGGACAGCGTTGCGGCCCTTGCCGATGTCGATGAAGGCGGCCTCCATCGACGGCAGCACGTTCTGCACCTTGCCCAGGTAGACATTGCCGACGTACGACGTCGACTGCTCCTTGTTGACGTAGTGCTCGACGAGCACGCCGTCCTCAAGCACGCCGATCTGGGTGCGCTCGCCGTGCTGGCGCACGACCATCACACGCTCGACGGCCTCGCGGCGGGCCAGGAACTCGGCCTCGGTGATGATCGGAACGCGGCGCCGGCCCTGCTCACGGCCTTCCCGGCGGCGCTGCTTCTTGGCCTCCAGCCGGGTCGAGCCCTTGATGGACTGCACCTCGTCGGACGGCTCGCTCGGCTTGCGCGGCTCGCGGACCTTGACGACCGTGCGCTCGGGGTCGCCCTCGTCGGGCTCGGTGTCCACGGACGTGTCGCCGGCCCGGCGACGACGGCGCCGGCGGCGCCGGCTGCTGGAGGAGCCGCCGGCCTCGTCGCGAGCCTCCTCGGCGTCCTCTTCCTCCTGCTCGGCGGTGTCCTCGGCGTCCTGCTCGGCCTGCTCGGCGGCCAGCTCCTCGGCGTCCGCGCCCTCGCCCTCGGCGGCGTCACCCCGACGGCGGCGCCGACCGCCACGACGGCGACGGCGGCGCGAACCGGCCTCCTCGAAGCCCTCGGCGCCCTCCGTCTCCTCGGCCTCCTCGCCCTCGGCGAGGTCCTCGGCCGTCTCGGCGGACTCCTCGGCTTCCTGCTCCTCCTCGGCGGCGGCCTCGACGGCGCGCGTCTCCTCGGCGGCGGCACCCTTGCGGCGACGGCGGCGGCGCGAGCCGGTCTCGGCGCGCTCCTCCGCGTACTCCTCGGCCTCCTCGGGCTCCTCCGTCTCGGCGGCCTCCGCGGCGGCCTCGGCGGCGGCGCGCTCCGGGGTCTGGAACTTCGGCTCGGCGAACACCGGCGCCTGGAAGACGGCGACGGCGGGACGGGCCGGGCGACGCTTGCCCTCGGCCTCGGGAGCCTCGGTCTCGGCGGCCTGCGCGGGCTGCTGGGCGGGCTCGGAGAATCCGAACACCGGACGCACGGCCCGGCGCCGGCTGCGGCGCGGTGCGGCCTCCTCGGTGGCCTGCGGCTCCTGGGCGGCGGGGGAAGTGGTGACGGGGACCTCCGGGGTGGGCGCCGCGGCACCGGCCTCGGCGGACTTCTCGGCCTCGGCGGCGGGAGCGGTGGGAACCTCCGCAGCCGGGACCGGCTCGGCGGCGGACTCGGCACCCTTCGGCTCACCGGTCGGCGCGGACACGCGGCGGGTGGCCCGGCGGCGGGTACGACGCGGAGCGGACTCCTCGACGTCACCGCTCACCTCGGCGGGAACGGCGGCCTCGGCGGCGGGAGTTTCGGCGGCGGGAGTCTCCGTGGCGGCGGACTCGGCGGCCTGGGGCGCACCGGCGGGCGCGGACGCCCGGCGGGTCGCACGACGGCGCGGACGCGCGGCGGGCGCGGCCTCCTCGGCGGCGGCGGGCGTCTCGACGGCGGGCTGTTCCTGGGCCTCCTCGGCCTCGGCGGCGGTGGCCGGGACCACGGTCTCGGTGGCCTCGGCGGCCGACGGCGTCCCCGCGGGCGCGGACGCACGGCGCGTGGCCCGACGGCGAGGACGAGCGGCGGGCGCGGCCTCCTCGGCGGGGGCGGCAGCCACGGCGGCCTCAGCCGTCACGGGAGCCTCGTCGGCCCCGGGAGCGACAGCGGCCGGCGCGGACACGCTGCGCGTGGCGCGGCGGCGGGTACGACGCGGAGCGGCCTCCTCACCGACGACGACCTCGCCGCCGTCGGCGACGGCAGCGGGCTGCTCGGTCTGGGCGACGGTGGACCCGGCCGGTACGACGGTCTCGGTGGCCTCGGCGGCCTCGGCGGCCGACGGCGTCCCCGCGGGCGCGGACGCACGGCGCGTGGCCCGACGACGAGGACGAGCGGCGGGCGCGGCCTCCTCGGCGGGGGCGGCAGCCACGGCGGCCTCAGCCGTCGTGTCTTCGGCCTCTTCGATCTCTGCGGCCTCGACGATGTCGTCGGACTCCGCGGCCGGTATGGCCGGGAGGGTCACCTCGGTGGCAGCCGCGGCCGCGGCCGGCGGACCCGCCGGTCGGGAGGCGGCACGGCGACGCCTGCGCGGCGGCAGGGTGTCGCTGGGAGTGTTCAGTTCGGAACCCTCAATGGGTTCGGTCGGCTCGAGCATGCGGGCGTTTCTCCCGTCAGGCTCCCGGGCGCCGCGCCTGGTCCGGCGTCGGTCTCGATGGACCGTCCGCCGTTGACGTCCACGGCCCGCGTGATCCGCGATGGCCGCCGTCCGGGGCGCGGGCGCCGCACGGGAGCACTCTGTGTCCTGTCTCGCCGGTTCCGTACGCCTTGTCGGTACGGCCTGGCGAAAGTCTTCTGGTCGGTGCGCTGCCCGACCCAGGTGGCTCCCGAGTACAAGGGCGGCGCTACGACGTCCGTCCCTACGCGGGACCTTCCGGCATCGGCGCCGTCGCGGCGGCGGCCGGTGTGGCCGTCAAGGCCCCGGCTGCCTCGCGGTCGGGCGCGAGCGGGTCAGTCACCGTGCCGGTCTCTTCATCGAGCAGCCCCTGCGCCAGCCTGGTCACCGCTGCGGGGACCGGCGGCGCCAGGTCGGCCACGGCGCGGAGACCGGACAGGACGTCGTCGGGTCGTACGGCAGGCGTCACGTGCCGAACAACCAGCCGCAGTATCGCACAGGGCTGGTCGGTCGGCCTATCAGCCGGTGAACCGTGCGTTTCCAGGCTCACCACGGCGGGGCGGGCGTCGAAGGTACGGACGCCGTTCTTGGTCATCCGCTGCACCTCGACGGTCTCGGCCCCGTTGAAGGCCGAGACCGCGCGCTCGGCGTCGGCCGGGGCGACGCCGTCCAGCCGCAGCTCCCAGACGGAAGCCGTGAGCCGGTCGGCGAGGCCCGAGGTCCGCGCCTCGACCGCGTCTACGATGTCGAGCCCGGCGGGCAGCGACTCGTCGAGGAGGACGCGCAGCGTCTCCGGGTCACGCGGTGCGGTGAGCGCGATCTCCAGATACTCCGCCTCACTGCCCGTGCCGGTGGGTGCGGCATTGGCGTACGACACCTTCGGGTGCGGCGTGAAACCGGCCGAGTACGCCATGGGCACCTCGGCGCGGCGCAGCGCCCGCTCGAAGGCGCGCTGGAAGTCTCGGTGGCTGGTGAACCTCAGGCGGCCGCGCTTGGTGTAGCGCAGTCGGATGCGCTGCACCGCGGGTGCGGGCGGCGGGCCTTCGGGCTGTCGCTTGCCCAGTGTCCTAGTCCTTCGTGAGTGCGGTCGTACTGCTACCAAGAGTACGTGCAGCGGGCCCCCGAAGTTCCCGCCGGTCCACCGGGACCGGCTGCCGCTGCTCGCCGAACAGCATCCGCCGGAAGTCGGCCCGGGCCTGCCGTACCGTGTCGCGAGCGCTGGTCAGCGCGTCTCGGACGGACCGGCCCACCACCCGCACGCCCTGGGCGACGGGCCGCAGGACGGCGGCGCGGACGGCGTGGCCGACTGGGGTGAGGGCGGTCCGGTACACCCAGCGCACCGGCTCCACGAAGATCCACTGGAACAGGGTCGCAAGCGGCCGGCCGACGGCCCGCGAGATCCGTCCGGTGATCCAGCACAGCCCGTGAACTCACCCTCCACCGAAGCCCAGCGAGCCCCCTTCCCAGCAAGGGAGGGGGCTCAAGGAGCACACGGTCGCGCACAGACCTAGAGGGAAGACCTCACACCCGCTCCACCTCGGAGACGACGTTCGGGGGACTCCCGGGGCCCGGCAGCGGCGTCCGAGAGGACACCGACGGCACTGACGGGCGAGGACACGAAGCGCCCACGGCAGTCAGCACGGCCGCCGCCTCCTCCTCGCTCACCCCCGCCAGCGCCTCCACCACCCGATCGAGTGCCTCGCCCACCTCAGTGCGCGTGACCGCTCGAAGCCGGCGTCGGACCCGCGTTCTTGACCGTCAGAGGCAGCAGCTTCTTGCCGGTCGGGCCGATCTGGATGTGGGTGTCCATCTGCGGGCAGACGCCGCAGTCGAAGCACGGGGTCCAGCGGCAGTCCTCGACCTCGGTCTCGTCGAGGGCGTCCTGCCAGTCCTCCCAGAGCCAGTCCTTGTCCAGGCCGGAGTCGAGGTGGTCCCAGGGCAGGACCTCCTCGTAGCCGCGCTCGCGGGTGGTGTACCAGTCGACGTCCACGCCGAAGGGGGCGAGGGCCTTGTCGGCGCAGGCCATCCAGCGGTCGTAGGAGAAGTGTTCGCGCCAGCCGTCGAAGCGGCCGCCGTCGTCGTACACCGCGCGGATCACCGCGCCGATGCGGCGGTCGCCGCGGGACAGCAGCCCCTCGACGATGCCGGGCTTGCCGTCGTGGTAGCGGAAACCGATCGAGCGGCCGTACTTCTTGTCGCCGCGGATCTTGTCCCGGAGCTTGGCGAGACGCGCGTCCGTCTCCTCCGCCGACAGCTGGGGCGCCCACTGGAACGGGGTGTGGGGCTTCGGGACGAAGCCGCCGATCGAGACCGTGCAGCGGATGTCGTTCGCGCCCGAGACCTCGCGGCCCTTCTGGATGACGTGCATCGCCATGTCGGCGATCTGCAGGACGTCGTCGTCGGTCTCGGTCGGCAGGCCGCACATGAAGTACAGCTTCACCTGGCGCCAGCCGTTGCCGTACGCCGTCGCGACGGTCCGGATCAGATCCTCTTCCGAGACCATCTTGTTGATGACCTTGCGGATGCGCTCGGAGCCGCCCTCCGGGGCGAAGGTGAGACCGGACCGGCGGCCGTTCCTCGTCAGCTCGTTCGCCAGGTCGATGTTGAACGCGTCGACGCGGGTGGAGGGGAGGGACAGGCCGATCTTGTCCTCCGTGTAGCGGTCCGCCAGGCCCTTGGCGATGTCGCCGATCTCCGAGTGGTCCGCCGAGGACAGGGAGAGGAGGCCGACCTCCTCGAAGCCCGTCGCCTTCAGGCCCTTGTCGACCATCTCGCCGATGCCCGTGATCGAACGCTCACGGACCGGGCGGGTGATCATGCCGGCCTGGCAGAAGCGGCAGCCGCGGGTGCAGCCGCGGAAGATCTCCACCGACATCCGCTCGTGCACCGTCTCGGCCAGCGGCACGAGGGGCTGCTTGGGGTACGGCCACTCGTCCAGGTCCATGACGGTGTGCTTGCTGACCCGCCACGGGACGCCGCTCTTGTTCGGTACGACGCGGGCGATCCGGCCGTCCTGCAGGTACTCGACGTCGTAGAACGCCGGGATGTACACCGCACCCGTCTTCGCCAGGCGGAACAGGACCTCCTCGCGGCCGCCGGGGCAGCCCTCGGCCTTCCACTCGCGGATGATCCGGGTCATGTCGAGCACGGCCTGCTCGCCGTCCCCGATGACCGCCGCGTCGATGAAGTCGGCGATCGGCTCCGGGTTGAACGCCGCGTGGCCGCCGGCCAGGACGATCGGGTCGTCCAGCCCACGGTCCTTGGACTCCAGGGGGATACCCGCCAGGTCCAGGGCCGTCAGCATGTTCGTGTAGCCCAGCTCAGTGGAGAAGCTGAGGCCGAACACGTCGAAGGACTTCACCGGGCGGTGGGTGTCGACCGTGAACTGCGGGACGCCGTGCTCACGCATCAGCGCCTCCAGGTCCGGCCACACGCTGTAGGTGCGCTCGGCGAGGACGCCCTCCTGTTCGTTGAGGACCTCGTAGAGGATCATGACGCCCTGGTTGGGCAGACCCACCTCGTACGCGTCCGGGTACATGAGCGCCCAGCGGACGTCGCACTCGTCCCAGTTCTTGACGGTGGAGTTGAGCTCTCCGCCGACGTACTGGATCGGCTTCTGCACGTGGGGGAGCAGAGCTTCGAGCTGCGGGAAAACCGACTCGACAGGCATCTCGCGAACCTTCATGAGCTGACAGGGGTGACCATCAAGCCTAACCCGCCCGGCGGACTCCCCCGTACGCTCAGACGGACGCCCCGGAGCCGATCTCCTTCCACAGTCCGGGCAGCTCCGCCTCAGCCTGCGCTGCCCGTGCCTCCTCGCGCCCGTACAGCACCCCGTACGTGAACGCGCTCTCCCCCGCCGCGTGCGCCACCGCGGACAGCTCGCGCAGGGTCAGCCGGGTCATGACACTGTCCTGGTGTTCACCGAGGAGGGTAGTCAGGTTCTTCATGGCCTTGGTCAGGGAGCGGGCCGGTTTGCCGAGGGCGGTGGTGGCCGCCTCGGCCGCGTACCGGGTGCGCTTGGCCTTCTTGCGGGCCTCGTGCACGGCGACGTCGCGTTCCTCGCCGGGCGGGGCGCCGAGTGCCTGCTCGACCAGGGCGGACAGGGTCATAAGGTCTTTGTCCACAGCCTTGGCGATCACCTTGTCCGGCTGTTTTCCGGCGGCCTTGCGCAGTGGTGGGTCGGCGAGGAGGCCGTCCAGGGTGTCCAGCAGGGTGAGATAGCGGCGGGAGTCCAGCACGCCGGTCACATGCGCGTGCGCGCCCCCGTGCCGGGACTCGGACCAGGCCGCGAGGCGCTCGTGGACGGGGCCGGTGACCAGGCCGGGCGGGAGGGCGGCGAGGGCCGCCGTCAGGCGCTCGGCCATCACCTCCTGGTCGCGGTCGATGCCCAGCGCGCCCGCGAGCCACTTCAGCTCCACGCCGATGGGGTCGGTGACGGTGCGGTCGAGGACGGAGCGGAAGCTGCGCAGGGTGCTGCGGGCTCGGCGGGTGGCGACCCGCATGCGGTGCACGGAGTCGGGCACGTCACGGCGGACGGCCGGGTCCAGCTCGACCAGCACGTCCCGCTGGGCCCGCAGATAGGCGAGCACATGGTCACCGGCCGTCATCGGCGCGGGCTCGCCCTTCTTACGGCTCCGACGGCGGTGCCCTCCCGTCTGTTCCAGGGCCCGGGCCAGCTTCGACGGCGACTTCGAGCGGCGCACGCCCGCCTTGCGCAGCCGTTTCTCCACCAGGTCGAGGAAGGCGGGGTCGCCGTCGTCGGCCAGTTCCACCTCGATCTCGGTCCACTGGGCGGCCCCTCCCCCGCCGCCGAGCCGCTCGGCGGTCACGGCGTCCACGCTTGCCTCGGCCAGCAGGGCACCGTCGGCGTCGACCAGGTGGCGCACATCGCGGGCTGAGCGCAGCCGGACCAGCGGGATCAGCTCGGCGTCCCGGACCCGGGAGCGGACGAGGGCGGCGATCTCCTCGGGAATGGTGTCGGAGAGCGGGGCCCGGATCTCGTCGCGCACGCCGGGTCCGACCGGGAACTTCAGATGCCAGCCGGCGTCCGAGCCGCCGGTGCGGCGGCGCAGGGTGAGGGCGGCGTCGGCCAGGCGTTCGTCGGCGGTGTCGTAGTAGGTGGCGTCGAGTTCCATCAGGCCCTTGTCCAGGACGGCCGCCACCCCGCCGACGCCCGTCAGGTCGGGCAGCCCACTGTCGTCGGACTCGTACTTGCGCTCGATCTCGCGCTTCGTATCCGCCATGAATTGAATCTAGTGGGCCATGGAGCGACGCGGCAGGGGCCGCCCCGGATGAATAGCAGGAAAATTCCACACATCCACCCGGTGAACGACCGTTCGCGATACCGACGGGCCGCCGCAGGCCTACGCCGACATGGGTCTCTGCACCTTGATCGACTGCAGCAGTCCCACCGCCACCCAGACCGCGAACATCGACGAACCGCCGTACGACACGAACGGCAGGGGCAGACCGGTGACCGGCATGATGCCGAGGGTCATACCGATGTTCTCGAAGGCCTGGAACGCGAACCAGGCGACGATTCCGGCGGCCACGATCGTCCCGTACAGCTCGGTGGAGTCACGGGCGATCCGGCAGGCGCGCCACAGCACCACACCCAGCAGGAAGATGATCAGGCCGGCGCCGGCGAAGCCCAGCTCCTCCCCCGCGACCGTGAAGACGAAGTCCGTCTGCTGCTCGGGCACGAACTGGCCGGTGGTCTGCGAGCCGTGGAAGAGGCCGGCGCCGGTCAGTCCGCCTGAGCCGATGGCGATACGGGCCTGGTTGGTGTTGTAGCCGACGCCCGCCGGGTCCAGGTTCGGGTTGGCGAAGGCGGCGAAGCGGTTGATCTGGTACTGGTCCAGGATGTGCAGCTGCCAGATGGCGACACAGCCGAGCACACCGGTGATGAGCAGTCCGAAGATCCAGCGGTTGGAGGCGCCGGAGGCGAGCAGCACACCCAGGATGATGGCCACCATGGCGAGGACTGTGCCGAGGTCGGGCATGAGCAGCACGATCAGGATCGGCACCGCGGCCAGGCCGAGGGACTGCATGACCGTGCGGTGGTCGGGGTACCGCTTGTCCCCGGCGTCGACCCGGGCCGCCAGTATCATCGCCATGCCCAGGATGATCGAGATCTTCACGAACTCGGCGGGCTGGAGCGAGAAGCCGCCGCCGAACACGATCCAGTTGCGGCTGCCGTTGATGGTGGCGCCGAGCGGGGTGAGCACCAGCAGCACCCCGAACAGCGAGATGCCGTAGAGGATCGGCACGGCGTTGCGCAGGGCGCGGTGGCCGAGCCAGAGCGTGCCGATCATCAGAGCGAAGCCGATGCCGAGGTTCATCAGATGGCGGACCAGGAAGTAGTACTGGTCGCCCTGGTTGATCTCGGTGCGGTTGCGGGTCGCGGAGTACACCAGCAGCGAACCCAGCAGCGACAGCACGAAGGCGGCCAGCAGCATCGGCCAGTCCAGCCTGCGGGCCAGCGAGTCGCGGGCGAGGAGCCTGGTCCAGCCGGCCCGCTCGGGGCCGTACCCCGAGACGGAGAAGCTGTTGCCGGTCATGAGGGCATCCTCCGGCGTCCCCTCTTGCGAGGGCGCCTGCGGGTGTTGCGGTTGCCCGTGGTGGGTGACGCCGTCGCGGCGGGCTGCTGGCTGTCGCCGTTGCTGGGGTTGTCCTTCTGGGCGGTCTCGGCGTCCTTGGCCGGGTCGCCGCTGACCTTCGGGGCGTCGATCGTGCCGTCCCTGCGGACCTTCGGCAGGCCCTGCTGCGGCTGGGACAGCAGCGCCTTCTTGTTGTCGATGGAGCCGTCGCCCTGGACGCCGTAGAGCGCGCTGTAGATGTTGCGCACGGCCTCACCGGCGGAACCGGAACCCGTACCCGCCTGGGAGATCGTCATGATCACCGAGTAGTCCTTGGAGTACGTGGCCAGCCAGCCAGTGGTCTGCTTGCCGTAGACCTCCGCCGTACCGGTCTTGCCGTGCAGCGCGATCTTGTTCTGCGGCCAGCCGTTGAACTTCCACGCCGCCGTACCGCGGGTGATGACGCCGGCGAAGGCGTCGTTCATGCCGTTGAGGGTGGCTTGGTTGACGGGCAGCTTGCGCTGCACCTTGGGCTTGATCTCCTGGACGGTCTTTCCGTCGGGGCTGACGATCGCCTTGCCGATGGTCGGGAAGTACTCGGTGCCGCCGTTGGCGACGGCGCCGTAGATCATCGCCTCCTGGATCGGCGTGACGAGCGTGTCGCCCTGGCCGATGGAGTAGTTGATCTCGTCACCCTCGCGCATCTTGTTGCCTTCGAGGCAGTTCTCGTAGGCGATCTTCTCGACGTAGCTGCCGTCCTTCTTGCCGGACTTGCACCAGGCGTCCTTGTTGGCCTTCCAGTAGTCCAGCTTCCACTGGCGGTCGGGGACACGGCCGGTGACCTCGTTGGGCAGGTCGATGCCGGTCTCCTTGCCGAGGCCGAACTGGTGGGCCGTCTTGAAGAACCAGTCCTTGGGCTGGCCCTTCTTGGGGTTGATGCCGCCGTCCTTCTTCCACTCGTTGTCGCCGAGGCCGTAGAAGACGGTGTCGCAGGAGACCTCCAGGGCGCGGCCGAGGGAGATCGGGCCGAAGTTCTCGCCCTCGAAGTTCTTGAAGACCTGGCCGCCGACCGAGTAGGAGCTGGTGCAGGGGTAGCCGCCGTCCCAGGCGTAGCCGGCCTGGACCGCGGCGGCCGTGGAGACCACCTTGAAGGTCGAACCGGGGGCCGCCTGACCCTGTATGGCCCGGTTGAGCAGCGGGTAGTCGGAGTCCTTGCCGGTCAGGGACTTGTAGTCCTTGGCGGAGATGCCGCCCACCCACACATTCGGGTCGTAGGTCGGCTCCGAGGCCATCGCGACGATCCGGCCGGTCTTGGCCTCCATGACGATGACGGCGCCGGAGTCGGCCTTGAAGTTCTCGCCGGTGTTCTTGTCGAACTGCTGGCGGGCTGCCTTCATCGCCTTGTCCAGTTCGTACTCCGAAACGCGCTGCACGCGGGAGTCGATGCTGGTGACCAGGTTGGCACCGGGCTCGGCGGGGTCCGCCTTGGCCTTGCCGATGACCCGGCCGAGGTTGTCGACCTCGTAGCGCGTGACGCCGGCCTTGCCGCGCAACTCCTTGTCGTACTCCCGCTCCAGGCCGGAGCGGCCGACCATGTCGGAGCGCAGATAGGGCGACTGGGTGTTCTTGGCCTTCTGGATCTCGTCGTCGGTGACGGGTGAGAGATAGCCGAGCACCTGCGCGGTGTTGGACTTGCCCGGACCCGGGTAGCGGCGCACGGCCTCGGGCTGGGCGGTGATGCCGGGGAAGTCCTCGGAGCGCTCGCGGATCTGCAGGGCCTGCTTGGGGGTGGCCTCGTCGGTGATCGGGATCGGCTGGTACGGCGAGCCGTTCCAGCACGGCTGGGGGGTCTTGGCGTCGCACAGGCGGACCTTCTGGATGACGTCCTCGGGCTTCACGCCGAGGACGCCGGCCAGTTTGGTGAGGACCGCCTTGCCGTCGTCCTTCTGCTTGAGCAGGTCGGTGCGGGAGGCGGAGACGACCAGGCGGGTCTCGTTGTCCGCGAGGGGCACGCCGCGGGCGTCCAGGATGTCACCGCGCACGGCGGGGTCGACGACCTGCTGGACGTGGTTGCCGGACGCCTCCTTCTGGTACTGCGCGCCCTCGCGGATCTGCAGATACCACAAGCGGCCGCCGAGCGTGCCGAGGAGGGAGAGGACGAGGATCTGGATCACGATGAGCCGGATCTGGACCCGTGGGGTCCGACCGGTCTCGGGGATGTTGGTCACTGCGGCTGCCTCCCCCTCTCAGTGCGCGGACGTCTGTGTGCGCGGCGCGGATGTACGAACCGGCCGCGTGCGTACGAATGATGAACGACCAGCCTGTGAGCCCGCGTTCCGGGACAGCTGACCCGTTCGGGTGAACTCCGCGGGACCCGCAGGCGCTTGACCGCGCTTCACAGCCGCTTGACCCCCTTGATCCGGCCGACCCGGGCGGAGCGGGTGCGGGCCTTGGCCTTCAGCGCGCCGAGACCGCCGCGCTGGCTGCCGATGCGCAGGCCGGTGCCGGAGGAGAGCCAGCCGCTGGAGATGTCGCCTGCCTTGGCGGCGGGGCCGGCCTCGGCGAGCGGGTCGTTGTCCGCGCGGCGGGCCAGCCACATGATGCCGGGCACCACGAACGGGGCGAGCAGCAGGTCGTACAGGGCCGCCGAGAACAGCAGCCCGGGCAGGCCGACATGGCGGGCGGCGGTGTCGCCGACCAGGGCGCCGACACACGCGTACAGCAGCGTGGAGCCGATCGCGGCGGCGACCACGACGGCCATCGGGCCGGTCGCCGACTTCAGGCGGCCGGTCTCCGGCTTGATGAGCCCGGCGCAGTAGCCGATGACGCACAGCACGAGCGCGTAGCGGCCGGCCGCGTGGTCGGCGGGCGGGGCGAGGTCGGCGAGCAGACCGGCGCCGAAGCCGACGAGGGCGCCGCCGACATGGCCGTACACCATGGCGAGGCCCAGGACGGTGAGCAGCAGCAGGTCGGGCACGGCTCCCGGCAGATGCAGGCGGGCGAGGACGCTCACCTGGATCACCAGCGCCACGACGACCAGCGCGCTGGAGAGCAGGATCCGGTTGAGGCGCATGGGATTCAGCTCCTACTGCTGCTGCTGGTCGTTGGCGGAAGCGCCGGCGGACGGGGTCACCGTGACGGTCACCGTCGGCGTCGGGACCGGCTTGGGCTGGGCCGGCAGGACCTCGTCACGCGGGTCCTTCTTCGGGGCCTGGACGACCACGCCGACGATGTCGAGCTTGGTGAAGCCGACGTACGGGGTGACGTAGATCGTGCGGGTGAGGCCTCCGTTGGAGGGGTCGATGCGGGAGACCACGCCGACCGGCACTCCTGGCACGAACGGCCGGTCGGCCTCCGAGCCGAAGGTGACGAGCCGGTCGCCCTTCTTCACCTCCGCCTTGCCGTTGAGCAACTCCACGCGCAGCGGGCGGTCGCCCTGCCCGGAGGCGAAGCCGAGTTCGTCGCTGCCCTCCATGCGGGTGCCGACGGTGAAGTCGGGGTCGTTGGCGAGCAGCACGGTGGAGGTGTCGGCGCTGACGGTGGTGACCCGGCCGACCAACCCGTCGCCGTTGAGGACGGTCATGTCGCGCCGGATGCCGTCGTTGGCACCGGCGTCGATGGTGATGGTCCAGGAGAAGCCCTGCGCCGCCCCTATGGCGATGACCTGGGCGCCCTTGATGCCGTACTGACCCTCGCCGGCGATCTTCAGCATTCTGTCGAGCTGGTTCAGCCGGCTGCGGTTGCGGTCGTCGCTGCCGAGCTTCGCCTTGAGGGCCGCGTTCTCCTTCTCCAGCGTGGCGAGCCGGTCATGGCGGCTGCCGGAGTCCCGGATCGCGGAGACGGCGTTGCCGACCGGGTCGACCGCCGAGGACAGCCCGTTCTCGACCGGGCCGAACACGGCGGCCGCGGCCTGCCGGGCACCGTCGACCGGGGAGTTCCTGCCCCCGCGGATGTCCACCGTGATCAGCGCGAATGCGATGGCAACCAGCAGGACCAGGAGCAACCGGCTCTCTTTCGTGTCCCTCACGTGCGGCGGCCGTGCCCTTCCTCAATAGGAATTCGGGAGCCCCTTCGCGGGCGCGTTACGCGATTCGCAACCCCAGGAGCCCATTTGTGGAGCTTATGCCTCTAATCAACGATCCGCCGCACGAGAGGAGAACGTCTCGTACGGCGGAATGGAAGAGTTACGTCATCTGCGCGGCTGGGCGTCCAGGACCTGCTGCAGCGCCTCGAACTCCTCGACGCACTTTCCGGAGCCGAGCGCGACGCTGTCCAGCGGATCCTCGGCGATGTGGATCGGCATCCCGGTCTCCCGGCGCAGCCGCTCGTCGAGCCCGCGCAGCAGGGCTCCGCCGCCGGTCAGAACGATTCCTCGGTCCATGATGTCGCCGGACAGCTCCGGCGGGCACTTGTCGAGGGTCGTCTTGACCGCGTCCACGATCGCGTTGACCGGTTCCTCGATCGCCTTGCGGACCTCGGCGGCCGAGATGACCACGGTCTTCGGCAGCCCGGACACCAGGTCGCGGCCACGGACTTCGGTGTGCTCGTCGGAGTCGAGGTCGTACGCCGAACCGATCGTGATCTTGATCTGCTCGGCCGTGCGCTCACCCAGCAGAAGGCTGTACTCCTTCTTGATGTACTGGATGATCGCGTTGTCCAGTTCGTCGCCCGCGACTCGGATGGACTGGGCGGTGACGATGCCGCCGAGCGAGATGACCGCGACCTCCGTGGTGCCGCCGCCGATGTCCACCACCATGTTGCCCGTGGCCTCGTGCACCGGCAGGCCGGAGCCGATGGCGGCGGCCATGGGCTCCTCGATGATGTGCACCTGGCGGGCGCCGGCCTGGGAGGACGCCTCGATCACGGCGCGGCGCTCGACGCCCGTGATGCCGGAGGGCACACAGACGACGACCCGCGGCCGGGCGAGATAGCGCCGCTTGTGGATCTTCAGGATGAAGTAGCGGAGCATTCGCTCGGTGATCTCGAAGTCGGCGATCACGCCGTCCTTCAGCGGGCGGACGGCGACGATGTTGCCCGGTGTCCGGCCGATCATCTTCTTGGCTTCGGCACCGACCGCGAGGATCCCGCCCGTGTTGGTGTTGATCGCGACGACGGACGGTTCGTTGAGTACGATCCCGCGGCCCCTGACGTACACCAGCGTGTTGGCGGTCCCGAGGTCGACAGCCATGTCACGGCCGATGAACGACATTGAGTTCCCCATCCGGATTCATCTGGCCTTCCTGTGCTTTTGAGGGCATATCAGGTCGGCGAGGCGGGTGCTGTGACGTGAAGGCTTCCATCGTAAACGCGCCTGCACGGCCAC
This sequence comes from Streptomyces sp. IMTB 2501, assembly GCF_001953885.1. Classification (GTDB taxonomy): domain Bacteria; phylum Actinomycetota; class Actinomycetes; order Streptomycetales; family Streptomycetaceae; genus Streptomyces. Next base: position 182,179 of record NZ_MQUS01000017.1, read on the forward strand.
TGCGCGAGGGTCTCCGCCATTGTCACCAGATGGCGGCCCGCCCCGCTTGTGGAGACGGTCCAACGGAGGCACGCGTTCCCCCGATCGGGAGGCATATGCCAAGGGACGGCCGGAAATATACGGCCGTCCCTGGTCAGGCGCCACCGCACCGAGCTGACGGCCCCTCAGAAAAATTAGCGAAAACTCAGCTCGCCGTGGTTCACACCCGGCCCGGGAAGAAGATCTTCACCTCGCGCTCGGCGGACTCCTCGGAGTCGGAGGCGTGGATCAGGTTCTCCCGGACGATCACGCCGTAGTCACCGCGGATGGAGCCGGGCGCGGCCGCGATCGGGTCGGTCGGACCGGCCAGTGCGCGCACGCCCTCGATGACCCGCTCGCCCTCCACGATCAGCGCGACGACAGGACCGGAGGCCATGAACTCGACCAGCGGCTCGTAGAAGGGCTTGCCGACGTGTTCGGCGTAGTGCTGCTCCAGCGTGCCGCGGTCCAGGGTGCGCAGCTCCAGCGCGGTGATCTGCCAGCCGGCCTTGCGCTCGATACGGCTGATGATCTCGCCGGTCAGGCCCCGACGGACGGCGTCGGGCTTGAGCAGGACGAGGGTGCGCTGGGTCACGGGGGGACTCCTTCTGAGGGACGTCTGCGGTGGTGGGACGAGGTTACAAGAGCGTGCCCTGCGGTTGTTACGCAGCGTCAGCTGTGGAGGAGCCGGACTCCGCCTGGGCGGCGAAGCGGGCCTTCGCCGCGTCCACCTTTCTGCCGAAGTGCACCGACGCCCACCACAGCGCCGCGAACACCGCGCCCATGAAGTACATCGTCGGGACGAAGATCCCGGAGACGATCAGGGCGATCTGCAGGGCCCAGCCGAGGGCCACCCCGCCGGGCCGGGTCACCATGCCGCAGAGCAGCACGCACAGCAGCATCGCGATACCGCTGACCAGCCACACCGTGGAGACGGACAGGCTCGGGTCCTTCATGGCGACGAGCCCGGCGAACCCGATGACGAAGAACTCGCCGATCAGTGTCGAGGCACAGAGCGTACGCATCCTCGGTCCTCAGCCCTTCCCCAGCAGCAGCCGGGCCTCGCCGACGGTGATGACGGAACCGGTGACCAGCACGCCACCGCCCGCGAACTCGCCCTCCTCCTCGGCCAGCGTGATCGCGGCCTCCAGGGCGTCCGGCAGCCGCGGCTCGACCTGCACCCGCTCCTCGCCGAACACCTCGACGGCGATCGCGGCCAGCTCGTCCGCGTCCATGGCCCGGGCGGTGGAGTTCTGCGTGACGACGACCTCGGCGAAGATCGGCTCGAAGGCCTCCAGCAGCCCGCGCACGTTCTTGTCGCCACTCGCGCCCACCACACCGATCAGCCGGGTGAAGTCGAACGCCTCCTGGACCGCCTCCGCGGTGACCGCGGCGCCCGCCGGGTTGTGCGCGGCGTCCAGCACTACGGTCGGGGACCGCCGTACGACCTCCATCCGCCCCGGCGAGGACACCGCCGCGAAGGCCTTGCGGACGGCGTCGATGTCCAGCGGCTCGGCGCGCACCGCGCCGACGCCGAAGAACGCCTCCACGGCGGCCAGGGCGACGGCCGCGTTGTGCGCCTGGTGGGCGCCGTGCAGCGGCAGATACACCTCGGGGTACTCACCGCCGAGGCCGCGCAGCGTCACCATCTGCCCGCCGACGGCGACCTGGCGGGCGACGACGCCGAACTCCAGCCCCTCGCGGGCCACGGTGGCGTCCACCTCGACGGCCTTCTTCAGCAGCACCTGCGCGGCGTCCACCGGCTGCTGCGCCAGGATCACGGTCGCGCCCTGCTTGATGATGCCGCTCTTCTCGCCGGAGATCTCCGCGGTCGTCTCGCCGAGCCGGTCGGTGTGGTCCAGGTCGATGGGGGTGATCACCGCGACGTCGGCGTCGATGACATTGGTGGCGTCCCAGGAGCCGCCCATGCCCACCTCGACGACGGCGACGTCCACCGGGGCGTCCGCGAAGGCGGCGTACGCCATGCCGGTGAGCACCTCGAAGAACGACAGGCGGTACTCCTGCTGCGCGTCCACCATCTCGATGTACGGCTTGATGTCCTCGTACGTCTCGATGAACCGCTCGGCGGAGACCGGGGCGCCGTCCAGGCTGATGCGCTCGGTGATCGACTGCACGTGGGGGCTGGTGTAGCGGCCGGTGCGCAGCTCGAAGGCGCCGAGCAGGGCCTCGATCATGCGGGCGGTGGAGGTCTTGCCGTTCGTGCCCGTGATGTGGATCGAGGGGTACGAGCGCTGCGGCTCGCCCAGCACGTCCATCAGCGCGGCGATGCGGCCGACCGAGGGCTCCAGCTTGGTCTCGCCCCAGCGGGTGGCCAGGTCCGCCTCGACCTCACGCAGGGCACGGTCGACCTCGGGGTCCTCGGGCCGCGTGGGTACGTCGGCCTGGGGCTGCCCGCCCTGGGTGCGCAGGGTGCGGCTGCCGGCCTCGATCACGGCGAGGTCGGGGTCGCGGGTGGTCTCGGCTTCGATGAGTTCGTCGAAGTCGTCGAGGGGGCCTTGCTGGTCGTTTTCGTGCGGGAGGTCGCTCACGGGGCCAGTCTACGGAGCGGCAGTGACAAAGGGCCGGTTCGGGGTGGTTCCTCTGCATGGCCGGGTGCGGGTCCGTCGTGGCTGGTCGCCCCCTGGACCGGAGGCCCCGGCGCCTCGAATCGCGCCGGGGCCTCAGCCGGGCAGAACGGCCTACGCCTGCGGCAGCCTGTCCAGCTGGGCCTGGATTCGCGTGATGTCCTCCTCCGCCTTCGCCAGGCGGCCTCGGATCTTGTCGACCACCTGGTCCGGGGCCTTGGCGAGGAAGGCCTCGTTACCGAGCTTGGCCGTGGCCTGGGACTTCTCCTTCTCGGCCGCCGCCAGGTCCTTCGCCAGGCGCTTGCGCTCGGCCGCCACGTCGATCGTGCCGGAGAGGTCCAGCGCGACCTCGGCGCCCGCCACCGGCAGGGTCGCCGTCGCCGTGAAGCTCTCGCCCTCCGGCTGGAGGCGCAGGAGCTGGCGGATGGCGGCCTCGTGCGGGGCGAGGGCCGTACCGTCCAGGGTCAGGCGGGCCGGGACGCGCTGGCCTGGCTGCAGACCCTGGTCGGCGCGGAAGCGGCGGACCTCGGTGATGACCGACTGGAGGCTCTCGATCTCGCGCTCGGCGTCGGCGTCGCGGAAGCCACTGTCCTTCGGCCACTCGGCGATGACGACCGACTCGCCGCCCGTCAGGGTCGTCCACAGGGTCTCGGTGACGAACGGGACGACCGGGTGGAGGAGCTTCAGCGTGACGTCCAGGACCTCGCCCAGGACCCGCTTGCTGACCTCCGCCGGCTCGCCGCCCGCCTGGAAGACCGTCTTGGACAGCTCGACGTACCAGTCGAAGACCTCGTCCCAGGCGAAGTGGAAGAGGGCGTCCGACAGCTTGGCGAACTGGAAGTCGTCGTAGTAGGCGTCGACTTCGGCGACGACCGAGTTCAGGCGGGAGAGGATCCAGCGGTCCGTCGCCGACATCCGCGACGCGTCCGGCAGTTCGCCTTCCACCGTCGCGCCGTTCATCAGCGCGAAGCGCGTCGCGTTCCAGATCTTGTTGGCGAAGTTGCGGGAGCCCTGGACCCAGTCCTCGCCGATCGGGACGTCGACGCCGGGGTTGGCGCCACGGGCCAGGGTGAAGCGCAGGGCGTCGGAGCCGTACTTGTCCATCCAGTCCAGCGGGTTGACCGCGTTGCCGAAGGACTTCGACATCTTCTTGCCGAACTGGTCGCGGACCATGCCGTGCAGGGCGATGGTGTGGAACGGCGGGGTGCCGTCCATCGCGTACAGACCGAACATCATCATCCGGGCGACCCAGAAGAAGAGGATGTCGTAGCCGGTGACCAGGACGGAGTTCGGGTAGAACTTCGCGAGCGACTCGGTCTGTTCGGGCCAGCCGAGGGTCGAGAACGGCCACAGGCCGGAGGAGAACCACGTGTCGAGGACGTCCGTGTCCTGCTTCCAGCCCTCCGCCTCGGTCCCGGGCGGCTCCTCGTCGGGCCCGACGCAGACGACTTCACCCTGCGGGCCGTACCAGACCGGGATCCGGTGGCCCCACCACAACTGACGCGAGATGCACCAGTCGTGGAGGTTGTCGACCCAGTCGAAGTACCGCTTCTCCATCTCCTGCGGGTGGATCTCGACCTTGCCCTCGCGGACGGCGTCACCGGCGGCCTTGGCCAGCGGGCCGACCTTGACCCACCACTGCATGGACAGGCGCGGCTCGATGGTGGTCTTGCAGCGCGAGCAGTGGCCGACGGAGTGGATGTACGGCCGCTTCTCGGCGACGATCCGGCCCTCGGCGCGCAGCGCGGCGACGATCGCCGAGCGGGCCTCCAGGCGGTCCATGCCCTGGAAGGGGCCGTGGACGGTGATGACGGCGTGCTCGTCCATGACCGTGATGGACGGCAGCTCGTGGCGCTGGCCGATCTCGAAGTCGTTCGGGTCGTGGGCCGGGGTGACCTTGACGGCGCCGGTGCCGAACTCGGGGTCGACGTGCTCGTCGGCGACGACCGGGATGGAACGGTCGGTCAGCGGGAGCCTGATGAGCTTGCCGACGAGGTGCTTGTACCGCTCGTCCTCGGGGTGGACGGCGACGGCCGTGTCACCGAGCATCGTCTCGGCACGGGTGGTGGCGACGACGATGGTGTCGTCCCCGTCCCCGTACTTCATGGAGACCAGCTCGCCGTCGTCGTCCTGGTACTCGACCTCGATGTCCGAGATGGCCGTCAGACAGCGCGGGCACCAGTTGATGATGCGCTCGGCGCGGTAGATCAGCTCGTCGTCGTAAAGGCGCTTGAAGATGGTCTGGACGGCCTGGGAGAGCCCCTCGTCCATGGTGAACCGCTCACGCGACCAGGCGACGCCGTCGCCCAGGCGCCGCATCTGCCCGCTGATCTGCCCGCCGGACTCGCCCTTCCACTGCCAGACGCGCTCGACGAACGCCTCACGGCCCAGGTCGTGGCGGGACTTGCCCTCCTTGCCCAGCTCGCGCTCGACGACGTTCTGCGTGGCGATGCCGGCGTGGTCCATGCCGGGCTGCCACAGCGTCTCGTAGCCCTGCATGCGCTTACGGCGGGTCAGGGCGTCGATGAGCGTGTGCTCGAAGGCGTGGCCCAGGTGCAGGCTGCCCGTGACGTTCGGCGGCGGGATCACGATCGTGTACGGCGGCTTGTCGCTCTTCGCGTCCGCCTCGAAGTAACCGCGCTCTACCCAGCGCTCGTACAGCGGGCCCTCTACATCGGCCGGCGCGTACTGGGTCGGCAGTTCGGAGTCGGGCGCGGGTGGCTGCTGCTGAGCGTTCTCGGTCACGGGGGTCAGTTTAGAGGTGTCACGGGGTGGTCCCGAAACGCGTTTGTTCTGTAACGGTGCGGCCCCCGGTGCCGCGTGCTTTCCGGGCCTGGGTCAGGATGTCAGGAACACATAAGCGTCCTAGGGGGAACCCAGAAATGAGCAACAACCAGCCGGGCCCGTACGGCCAGCCACCCCAGCAGCCGGGTCCGTACGGCCAGCCGGGGCAGCCTGCCCCGTACGGCCAGCCGGGGCCCTACGGCCAGCCGGGCCAGCCGGGCCCGTACGGCCAGCAGCCCCAGGCTCCGCAGCCCGGCTACGGCTACCCCCAGCAGGCTCCGCCGCAGCCGCCGCAGCCGGGTTACGGCTACCCGCAGCAGGGCGGCTATCCGCAGCAGCCCCCCTACGGCCAGCAGCCTCCCTACGGCCAGCAGCCCTACGGCATGCCGCAGCCCCCGCAGCCGGGCGGCGGCAAGAAGAAGACGGTCCTGATCATCGGCGCGGTGGCCGTGGTGGCGGCCGTGGCGGTGGGGGCGTACCTCGCGTTCAGCGGGGGCGGCGGCTCAAGCGTCGCGGACGACGGTCCGCACAAGCTCACGGCTCCTGACTCGGTCATCAACGGCACGTACACGAAGTCACCGTCCTCGAACGGGGAGGTCACCCCGTCCGACCTCAAGGACTTCGAGAAGGCCGGCGTCAAGAACCCTCAGGGCGTCAGCGGCGCGTACCAGAACGGCAAGGGGCTGACCGCGAAGGGCCTGTCCTTCAGCGGCGTGTACGGCACGATCGCCAACCCCGAGGCCGTCATCGACGGCGCGTTCGCCAAGGCCAAGCAGGAGTCCGAGAAGGATCAGAGCGGCTCCGACACCAAGGGCAAGCTGATCGGCAGTCCCGAGACGGTCAACCCGGCGGGCTTCTCCAACGGCATCATGAAGTGCCAGGTGGCCGAGCTCGACAACACCGGCTCGTCGGGGTCGTCCGCCGGAACGGCGAAGACGATCAAGGTGCCGGTGTGCATCTGGGCCGACCACAGCACGATCGCCCGGGTCTCGGCGTTCAGCTTCGCCGCCATGGCCTCCGGCGATGGCGGCACGATCAACGACACGGCGGACCTCGCGGCCAAGCTCCGCAACGACGTGCGCGTCAAGGCCTGACGGCCGGCTGCTACGACGAAGGGGCCCCGGTCGGTCGACCGGGGCCCCTTCGCTGTCGTACGGCGCGTGTGTCAGGCCGACTTCTGCTCGCCGGACCCACGCCCCCGTGCATCCCGCGGGATCAGGGTCGGGTTCACGTTGGACAGGACCACGTCGGCTGTGATGACCACGCGGGCCACGTCCTTGCGGGACGGGACCTCGTACATCACGCCCTGGAGGACTTCCTCCATGATGGCGCGCAGGCCTCGGGCGCCGGTCTGGCGGAGGATGGCCTGGTCGGCGATGGCCTCCAGGGCCTCGCGCTCGAAGTCCAGCTCCACGCCGTCGAGTTCGAAGAGGCGCTGGTATTGCTTCACGAGCGCGTTGCGGGGTTCTACCAGGATCTTCAGCAACGCCTCGCGGTCGAGGTTGTGGACCGAAGTGATCACGGGCAGACGGCCGATGAACTCGGGGATCATGCCGAACTTGACCAGGTCCTCCGGCATGACGTCCTCGAAGACGTCCTTGGCCTCCAGCTCGCGCTTGGAGAGGATCGTGGCGCCGAAGCCGATGCCCTTCGCACCGGCCCTGGCCTCGATGATCTTCTCCAGGCCGGCGAACGCACCGCCCACGATGAACAGGACGTTCGTCGTGTCGATCTGGATGAACTCCTGGTGCGGGTGCTTGCGGCCACCCTGGGGCGGGACCGAGGCCGTGGTGCCTTCCAGGATCTTGAGCAACGCCTGCTGGACGCCCTCGCCCGATACGTCGCGGGTGATCGACGGGTTCTCGCTCTTGCGAGCCACCTTGTCGATCTCGTCGATGTAGATGATCCCGGTCTCGGCCTTCTTGACGTCGTAGTCCGCCGCCTGGATCAGCTTCAGGAGGATGTTCTCCACGTCTTCGCCCACGTAGCCCGCCTCCGTGAGCGCCGTCGCGTCCGCGATCGCGAACGGGACGTTGAGCATGCGGGCCAGCGTCTGCGCGAGGAGGGTCTTGCCGGAGCCCGTGGGGCCCAGCAGGAGGATGTTGGACTTCGCCAGCTCGATGGCGTCGTCACGGCCGCTCGGGCCGCCGTTCTCGCCTGCCTGGACCCGCTTGTAGTGGTTGTACACCGCGACGGACAGGGCCTTCTTCGCGGCCTCCTGGCCGACTACGTAGCCCTCAAGGAACTCGTAGATCTCACGGGGCTTGGGCAGCTCCTCCCAGCGCACCTCGCTGGTCTCCGCGAGCTCTTCCTCGATGATCTCGTTGCAGAGATCGATGCACTCGTCGCAGATGTACACACCGGGCCCTGCGATGAGCTTCTTGACCTGCTTCTGGCTCTTGCCGCAGAACGAGCACTTGAGCAGATCGCCGCCGTCACCGATGCGTGCCACGGTGTGCTTCCCCTTCGCCTGGGAGACGCCTGGACGCGGAGGTCCAGCGGCTCCTGGTGCTGCCTTATGTCCGACGGTACCTTGCCGGGCCCCGTGTTCGGGCCCCCCTTGGCAGGGTTCACTTTGACGTGCACCGTGCCAAGAGGGGCAGAGAGCAAGCCGCTCCGCGTCAGCGGACCGAGCTGTTGTTCAGCTTGCGGGTGGAGATGATCTGGTCGACGAGGCCGTACTCCAGCGCCTCCTCGGCCGTGAGGATCTTGTCGCGCTCGATGTCCTCGCGGATCTTCTCGATCGGCTGGTTCGAGTGCTTGGCCAGCATGTTCTCCAGCTGCTCACGCATCCGGGTGAACTCGTTGGCGATGATCTCCAGGTCGGAGAGCTGACCGCGGCCGGTGGAGCCCGCCGGCTGGTGGATCAGCACGCGGGAGTTCGGCAGCGCCATGCGCTTGCCGGGCGTACCGGCGGCGAGCAGGATCGCCGCCGCGGAGGCCGCCTGGCCCATGCAGACCGTCTGGATGTCGGGCTTCACGAACTGCATGGTGTCGTAGATCGCCGTGAGGGCGGTCATGTCGCCACCGGGGCTGTTGATGTAGATCGAGATGTCCCGGTCCGGGTCCATCGACTCCAGGCACAGCAGCTGCGCCATGACGTCGTTGGCGGAGGCGTCGTCGATCTGGACGCCCAGGAAGATCACGCGCTCCTCGAAGAGCTTCGCGTACGGGTCGTACTCGCGGATGCCCTGGGAGGTGCGCTCGACGAAGCGCGGGATGACGTAGCGGCTGTCGGGGCGGGGCCCTTCGTACATGCCGCTGGCGGCGCCGGGGAAGTTGCTCATGGGGTTCACCGTCCTGGTGGCGTTCGGGGGGCTGGGGTCTCGGCGGTGCGTGGCGTGGCCGGGCCGGTCAGGCACCGGTGCCGCCGCCTCCCGGAACACCCGAGGCGTGCGTGATGATCTCGTCAATGAGACCGTACTCCTTGGCCTCTTCCGGGGTGAACCAGCGGTCTCGGTCGGCGTCGCGGAGGATCGTCTCGACGCTCTGGCCGGAGTGCAGCGCGGTCAGCTCGGTCATGGTCTTCTTGGTGCGCAGCAGGTACTGGGCCTGGATCTTGATGTCCGAGACCGTACCGCCCAGGCCCGCGGAGCCCTGGTGCATCATGATGTCCGTGTGCGGCAGGGAGAACCGCTTGCCGGCGGTGCCGCCGGTGAGCAGGAACTGGCCCATCGAGGCCGCCATGCCCATGCCGATGGTCACCACGTCGTTCGGGATGTACTGCATGGTGTCGTAGATCGCCATGCCCGCCGTCACCGAGCCGCCGGGGCTGTTGATGTAGAGGTAGATGTCCTTGCTCGGGTCGGCCGCAAGGAGCAGCAGCTGCGCGGTGATCTTGTTGGCGATGTCGTCGTCAACCTGCTGGCCGAGGAAGATGATCCGCTCGCCGAGCAGCCGGTTGTAGACCTGGTCGCCGAGGCCACCACCGATGGAAGGCTCGCCGGCGGCGGAGGGCATCAGATTCGTCACGTATCCACCTGCTCGTCTTACGACGGCGCCGGGCCGTCTCATTGTTCTGCCTTTCATGGACCCTAACGCGATGGTCCCTTCGGGGAATCCCGGGAATGCGGGTGTTCGCCGGGGGCGTAGCGCTCCGCGAGGGGGCCGGTGCGGTTCGTGGGGGGCGGTGCGGTTGTCGTCGGGCGCGGGTGCGTGGGGGTTGTTCGCGCAGTTCCCCGCGCCCCTTGGGGAACTGCCCCTGGCGTACGACAGAGGGCCCCCGGGAGACACACTCCCCAGGGGCCCGTCTACGTCGTCAGAGGCGCCGTAGGGCCGCTCAGCCCTCGGTCTTCTCCTCGGCGTCCTCGGTGGCGCCCTCCGCGGCCTCGACCGTCTCGATGGCGGCCTCGGTCTCGTCCTCGTCCTCCAGGTCGACGATCTCGCCGTTGGTGTCCTTCACCGTGGCGGCCTCGACCACGACGGCCAGGGCCTTGCCGCGGGCGACCTCGCCGACCAGGAGCGGCACCTGGCCGCCCTCGACGACGGCCTGGGCGAACTGGTCGGGGGACATGCCGGAGGAGGCCGCACGCCGCATGAGGTGCTCGGTGAGCTCCTCCTGGTTGACGTTGAGGTTCTCCTTCTTGACCAGCTCGTCGAGGACGAACTGGGTCTTGATGCCCTTGACCGCGGCCTCGCGGGTCTCGGTCTCGAACTCCTCGGCGGTCTTGCCCTGGATCTCCAGGTACTTGTCGAGGGTGAGGCCCATCTGGCCGAGCTGGTGGTGCTCCAGGTTGTGCTTGCGGGTGTTGACCTCGTCCTCGAGCAGCTTCTCGGGGACCGGGACCTCGACCAGCTCAAGGAGCTTCTCCAGGACGCGCTCCTGGGCCTGGGTGGCCTGGTCGAACTGCTTCATGTTCGCGAGGCGCTTGCGGCTGTCGGCCTTCAGCTCGTCCAGGGTGTCGAACTCGGAGGCGAGCTGCGCGAACTCATCGTCCAGCTCGGGCAGTTCACGGGCGGCGACCTGGGTGACCTTGACGGTGACCTCGGCCTCCTTGCCCGCGGCGGAGCCGCCCTTGAGCTCGGAGGTGAAGGTGGCCTCCTCGCCGGCGGACTTGCCCTTGACGGCGTCGTCGATGCCGTCCAGCAGCTCACCGGAGCCGATGGTGTAGGAGACGCCGTCGGCGATGCCGTCCTCAAGGACCTCGCCGTCCACCTTGGCCTCCAGGTCGATGGTGACGACGTCGCCGTCCTCGGCGGCGCGCTCGACCGGGGAGGTGGAGGCGAAGCGCTCACGGAGCTGCTCGACCGACTTCTCGATGTCCTCGTCGGTCACCTCGACGGCGTCGACCTCGACCTCGATGCCGGAGTAGTCCGGGATCTCCAGGGCCGGGCGGACGTCGACCTCGGCGGTGAAGTTCAGCGTCTCGCCGTCCTTCAGCTCGGTGATGTCGACCTCGGGCTGGCCGAGCGGGCTCAGCTCGGCCTCGTTGACCGCCTCGGTGTAGAACTTGGGCAGCGCGTCGTTGACGGCCTCCTCCAGCACCGCACCGCGGCCGAACCGCTGGTCGATGACGCGGGCCGGGATCTTGCCCTTGCGGAAGCCCTTCACCGTGACCTGCTGGTTGATCTTCTTGTACGCCGCGTCGAGGCTGTCCTTGAGCTCCTCGAAGGGCACCTCGACAGTGAGCCGAACCCGGGTCGGGTTCAGGGTCTCCACGGCGCTCTTCACGGTTCGGTCTCCTTGTGGCTGACTGCTTGGGTTCTGCCGGAGCCAGACAGGTCCGGCGGATTCGCCGCCCGGAGGAGTACTCAGGCCGTCGGGGCCGGGACACACGGGCGCGCAGCTTGCATAGTAACCGCAGCCGGTCAGCGCCCCAAAAGGCGATCATCACGACGTCGTGGACAGGTGGTCGGGGTGGCGGGATTTGAACCCACGGCCTTCCGCTCCCAAAGCGGACGCGCTACCAAGCTGCGCCACACCCCGTCTGGTGCGACACGTAGGGTACATGGCCCGGCCGGTTCCGTCGGCCGCATTCTTCGAGCCGACGCGTGCGGGCGCTCCCAAGACGTACTCGTTGGCCTCGGCGCCGGGCGACCCGCTACGATGCCTTCAGTGCCGCGGTCACCGACCTGCGGCGCACTGTTGCGGGCGTAGCTCAATGGTAGAGCCCTAGTCTTCCAAACTAGCTACGCGGGTTCGATTCCCGTCGCCCGCTCCGATCGGTCGCTCGGACCGACCCGGAGGCCCGGTTCCGCTTCGGCGGGGCCGGGCCTCCGGCGTGTCCGGGGCGCCCTTGTCGTCCCGGGCCAGGAGGACGGTGCTGGTGGCGCCTCAAGGGCTCGGCGGCTGCGCCGGCGGCGGGGAGCCGGGGCGCGGTCGGGTCGCCGGCCGTCGTGCAGGAGGCGGAGGAGTTCGCCGGGGGCGGGCCGGGCCATGGCGTGCTCCGCCAGACAGGGGCGGACGAAGGGGAGCTTCCTCGGGCACGCCGTCGAGGTCGGGGGTGCCGTCGACGACCCGGGTCGCCGTCCCCCAGGGGCTCGCCCTGTCGCAGGGGGCGCTTCGGGTGGCGACGTGGCCGAGGACCGGCCGGGCTGGGTCGGGGCGTCGGTGCGGGTGGGCTCGGTGGCGCGAGAGGCGCCTGAGTCGATCACGCACGGGCCGTCCCCGGTGAGCATGACATTGGCCGGTTTCGGGTCGCGGGGCACCTCCGGCCACGGTGGATGTCACGCAGGCCTCCGCGCGGCCGGTCCGGCGGGAGCGGGCCGTGGCCGGTGGCGAGGGCCCGGGCCCGAGCGACGCCGAGAGTCGCGAGGAGGGCACCCAGGGCCTCGCCGGGGAGGTGGAGCGGGCCGTCCAAGGGTGCGGGGCGTCAGCGTCCGCAGGGGGCCGTGGAGGCGCCGCCGACCTGTCGGGCAGTGGCCACCTCACGGCGGAAGCGGACGCGGAACCCGCCGTCGGCGTACTGGCCGTGGACGGCCTTGAGCGCGAGCCGGCGGCCGGAGACGGACCGGGCGAGGTACGCCATGCCGAGGGCGTCGGTACCGAGGCGGCCTCGATCCGGCGGCCCGCCGCCTCCACCGGATCCGTGTCGCGCAGCGCCGTCCCCGTACGTCTCCCCGCCGGTTCAGTTGTTCCGTGCGCTCCGGTCCGCCGGACCCGCGCGGTCAGAACTTGATCGAACTGATGGAGCTCGCTATCGAGTTCAGGAAGCGGTCGATGGACGGAGCCATGCCGGTCGAGGCGAGGAAGAAGCCGAAGAGGATCGCGATGATCGCGGGCCCCGCCTTGATGTTCCCTCCTCGTAGCAGGACCACCAGGATGATTGCCAACAGCAGCACCACAGACAGTGAAATGGCCACAACTGATCACACCCTCGGTCGGTCCGCTCTCCCGGCCCGGGGGTACGGCCACCGCACCCCCGCCAGAACCATCGTGCCACCAACCCGGCCACCTCATGCGGCTCGTGACACAACGTTGGCCACCGGACCTGCGCGGGCGGTCCGCCGTACAGTAATTCGACGGCGCGTCCGCACCCGAATTCTCAGGGAATTACGCGGGTTCCTTTCCGCGCCCACCCCGCGTCCACACATCTTGTGCGCAGGTAATTCGAATTGACGACACAGGGGTGTCGTATGCCCCATTTAGCCAGGATGAATCGGGACATCGCGGGTGAGATGGCGGTCGCTGGGTGTGCGCATCATCACGTGGGCGACGAGCCCGAGTTCGGTAAATCGGGAGTAATCCAGGGCGACAACCAGGAATGGCTGCGGGAGTGCCGGATCCTGGACGCCGCGTACACGGTCGTGTCCTGCTGAAGCGGCTGATCATCGGCGTCCTGGTGCCGTATGTCGTCTTCGAGACCGTTCATCTGGCGGCTGACGACCCCGATCTGGAAGCTGGCGCGCTCGCCGTTCGCAGTCGCCCTCGGCATCGCCATGCTGGCGTCCCTCACCCCCGAACATCGGTGACGACCTCGATCTGCGGCGCGTCCTGCAGTTCCTGCCGTACTTCGTGCTCGGCCCGTGCATGAAGCCCGAGCACTTCCAGCTGGTGCGCCGCCGCTCGCTGCGGATCGCCGCGGTGCCGGTGTTCACCGCCGCGCTGCTGGTCGGCTGGTGGGCGGTGCCGCGCATGAACACCGCGTGGTTCCACCACCGTGACTCGGCGCAGGAGCTGGGCGCGCCCTGGTGGTGCGGCCCGGTGCTGACGCTCGCGAAGACGGGCTGCTCGCTGCTGCTGACGGCCTGCTTCTTCGCCTGGGTGCCGCACCGCACGAGGTGGTTCACGGCGCTGGGCGCGGGCACGCTGTACGGCTGTCCGCTGCACGGCTTCCTGGTGCAGTCCGCCGACTACCGCGGCTGGTTCGACCACGCCCGGCTGCGCCGCCCACTCGGCGAGGTCCTCGTCACCCTCCTCGCGGGCACCGCCGTCACCGTGCTGTGCACCAAGCCCGTACAGCGGGTCTTCCGGTTCGCGATGGAGCCGAAGACGGAGTGGGCGTCCAGCAGGACGCGCCCCAACGCGCCCGCGACCGGGAGCAGGTGCCGGTTCCCCCGGGCCAGGCGCCTCAGTTGCCCTTGAGGTGCGTCACCAGGCGTTCGAAGTCCGCCCAGCCCGAGAGGTCCGAGGGGTCGCCGGGGAAGGAGTAGTACAGCGCCGGACGCCGCTTCGGGCCCAGCTCGCGCGGCGGCGTGGGCAGCGGGGTGCGCCGGGCCCGGTCGCCGGGCATCTCCCGTACCTCGTCGGCACCGAGGACGAAGGCGTACGGGACGCCGGGGCCCTCGAAGCGCGGCGGTACGGACAGATCACGGCGGGCCCTGCGGACCTGGACCAGCATCGACTGCAGGTCGTGCCGGGTGGCGAGGACCTCCGCCGCCCGAATCACGTCGGCGTCCGTCGGCACCTCCTCGCCCGGGCCGTAGCCGAACGCCAGCGTGACGTCCTCCTCCACACCGCCCTCGGTACGGCTGATCCGGACCGTGGCAAGGCCCGGCCGCTCCGGGCTGCCGACGACCACCAGCCAGGTCGGCTCGGGTGCCCGCTCGTACGCCACGTCCGTCAGCTGGCGCACCGACCAGGGCAGGTTGGCGGGCTCCTCGGTACCCCAGCCGGCCGGCGGCTCACCGGTGAGCTCACGCCATACGGCTTCCAGGGCGCCGCCGAGCACGAGCCGCTCGTCCGCCGGGTGGATCGCCCGGAAGGACACGGCCAGTTGGCGTTCGCCGTCGTCCGCGACCACGGGGGCGAAGGAGTCGGCCATGGGGGTACGAGGGTCCTCCGGCGTGGCCTCCGGGGACTCGACCGGCATGAACAGGCCGTTGGCCCAGTGCAGCACGGCTCCGGACAGGCCGTCGTAGTAGCCGTCCTTCTCGTCCTGCACCACCCAGCGCGAGGGCCAGCCCGGCAGGTTGTTGCGGACCGCCGGGGACAGACGGGTGCCGGCGGGGGTGACGATCTGCAGGCCGAGGTTGGCCTCGGCCACGGCCCGGAAGGCGTTCGAGAGCCAGGCGGTCATCGCGACCACCGGGCGGTCCTGGATCACCACGGCGACCTTGTCGGTGAGCACGTCCACGGCGGGCTGCGCCGCGGCCGGGGTCGGCACCGCGCGCATCCCCTCGGTCCTGACCACCGCCAGGGACCGCGTCGCCTCCCGCGGCCAGGCGGTGCCGCCGACCAGGGTGGCGATGCGGGCCGCGAAGGTCCCGGCGAGCTGCTCGGCCTCCTTGACGCCGGTGGTGGCACGGGCCTCGGTCCACCAGTACGGCACCTCGGGCTCACTCGCCCCGAGCAGCCGCTGCGCCTCCCCCCTGACCTGCACCAGCAGGGGTGCCTCGACGGAGACGAGGGGGCGGCCCTGCTCGTCGCAGAGCTGCACCACCGCACCTTCCCCCTCGACGCCCGCCAGCATGTCCGGGCCACCGGCGAGCAGTCCCGCGAGCACGCTCAGCGGGTCGGGCATGGTCCTGGTGAGAGCGACGACATCCTTCGTCATGGGTTACCTCGGCCCCTTACCTGTTACCTGTTCCCCGCCTACCGGTTCCCCGTGTAAACGGTCTGGATGAGCCGGCTCGGCTCGCCCCTGCGGACCAGGACGCCGCGACCGGGCGGCTGCTGACCGGCGTACACACCGGGGAAGAGCTGGCCCTCGCTGCGGTCGCCCGCCATCACCAGCGCCGAGGCACCGGACTCGCGCAGGCTCTGCAGCAGCGGCTCGTACAGGCCGCGTGAGGCGCCCGCGACCCGGCGGGTGAGGACGAAGTGGAGGCCGATGTCCTGGGCCGAGGGGATGTACGGCAGGAAGGGCGCGAGCGGCTGCTGGCCCGCGGTGGTCAGGACGTCGTAGTCGTCGACCAGGATCACGATCCGCGGGCCCGACCCCCAGCTGCCCGGTTCCAGGTCCTCGCCGTCCGCGCCGTCGTCGGGCAGCCGCTTCTCCAGTTCGGTGGCGATGCCCGCGGACAGGCCCGCGCACAGCTTGGCGTTGTAGGCGTAGCCGCCCCGGTACTCCTCCGGGATGGCGCCGCGCAGCCCGCGCCGCGGGTCCATGACGCCGAAGACCAGTTCGTCCTCGCTGTAGCGCTCGATCAGGCCCTCGGCGACGGCCCTGAGGAGGTTGGTCTTGCCGCACTCGCTGTCGCCCATGATCACGAAGTGCTGGTCGTGCTGGAACAGGTCGAGCAGGACGGGCGCCAGCTGGGTCTGGTCCAGGCCGATCGGGACCCGGCGCGGTTCGGTCGCCGGTCCGGGCAGCAGGTGCGGCTCCAGGACGTGCGGCAGCACCCTGACCGGCTGGGCGGTCTCGCCGGTCCAGGTGGCGCGGATCGTACGGGCCGTGCGCTCCAGGACCGCACCGAGGTCGGCCGTGTCGGCGACGCCGTCCGTGCGGGGCAGGGCGACCTGGGCGAAGAGCTTGCCGTCGGTGAGGACGCGGCCCTTCTCCTCGGGCGCGAGGGTCTGGGCGAGCTTGCGCTCGATGCTGGACTCGCCGGGGTCGTTCAGCCTCAGCTCCACCCGGGTGCCGAACTGGGACTGGGCGGCGATACGCACGTCGTTCCAGCGCAGCATGCCGGCGACCACGTGGATGCCGTAGCCGCTGCCGCGCTTGAGGATGTCACCGACCGCGTCGTCGAGTTCCTCGAAGTCGTCGCGCAGGGCGCCGAAGCCGTCGATGAGCAGCACGATCTCGGTGGAGGCCAGCTCGGGGACGCGGCCCGCGGCGCGCAGGGTGCGCAGCTGCTCCAGGGAGTCGACGTTGTGCAGCCGGAACAGATCCTCGCGCTGGTCGAGCATGCCGCGCACGGAGTCGATGGTGCGGGCGCACCGCTCCCGGTCCGCCCGGCCGGCCACCCCGCCGACGTGCGGCAGACCGGAGAGCGCCTGCAGACCGCCGCCGACCAGGTCGAGGCCGTAGATGCCGACCTCCTGCGGGGTGTGGGTGAGCGCCAGGGACAGGGCCAGGGTGCGCAGCAGGGTGGTCTTGCCGGACTGGGGGCCGCCGATGACCGCCGCGTGGCCGCCCGCCATCGTGAGGTCCAGGTACCACTGGCCCTGCCACTGCCGGGTCGGGTCGTCCAGGATGCCCAGCGGCACCTGCAGCGGGCCGCGGCGCCGGGCGAGCTGCATGCCGCGCGGGCCCACCTCGACGGGCCCGGCGACCTGGTCGAGGGCGACGCCGTCGGGCAGCGGGGGCAGCCAGATCTGGCGTACGGGCCGGGCGCCGGCGTCCTCTAGCTGCCGGACCATGACGCCCATCTCGGTCGGCCCGGTCTCCCGGCGCCGCATCTGCGGCTCGGCGGGTCCCGAACTGTCCTCCTGGCCCAGGGAGTTGTACGTCGTGTACGCCAGGGCCAGCGGCCCGGTGTCCTCGGTGTCCCGCTGGACGGGGCCGCGGTAGGCGCCGGAGACATAGCCGGCCTTGAACCGCTCGTAGTGGCTGGTGTCCACCTTGAGGTAGCCGAAGCCCGGCAGCGGCGGGAGGTGGAAGGCGTCCGTGGTGTCGAGGACCGTGCGGGACTCGTCGGCGGAGAAGGTGCGCAGGCCCAGCCGGTACGACAGATAGGTGTCCAGGCCCTTGAGCTTGCCGCCCTCGATGCGCTGGCTGGACAGCAGCAGGTGCACGCCGATGGAGCGGCCGATACGGCCGATGGACAGGAACAGGTCGATGAAGTCCGGCTTGGCGGTGAGGAGTTCACCGAACTCGTCGATCACGACGAACAGGTGGGGCAGCGGGTCGAGGTCGGGGCGCTTCTCGGCGCGCAGGGCGGCGTAGTGGCCGATGTCGGCGACGTTGCCCGCCTCCTTGAGGACCTGCTGGCGCCGCTTGACCTCGCCGGCGAGCGAGGCGTGGACGCGTTCGACGAGACCGGCCTGGTTCTCCAGGTTGGTGATCACACCCGCCACGTGCGGGAGGTCCGCGAAGGGGGCGAAGGTGGCGCCGCCCTTGTAGTCGACGAGGACCAGCGCGAGGTCCTCCGGCGAGTGGGTGGCGACCAGCGCGAGGACGAGGGTGCGCAGCAGCTCGGACTTGCCGGAGCCGGTGGCGCCGACGCACAGGCCGTGCGGGCCCATGCCCAGCTCGGAGGACTCCTTCAGGTCGAGCAGTACGGGTTCATGGCTGTCGCTGACGCCGATCGGGACGCGCAGGAAGGCGCGTTCGGCGCGCGGCGCCCACAGCCGGGCCAGGTCGAGCTGGGCGACGTCGTCGATGCCGAGCAGCTCCGCGAAGTCGACCGGGCCGGTCAGCGGGGCGTCGACCAGGGACTCCGCGGACAGCCGCAGCGGGGCGAGCATCCGGGCCAGGCCCTCGGCGAGGGCGGTGCCGACCTCGTCGACCGTGCCGTGGGCGCTGATCGGCTCGGCCTCACGCAGGTCCTCGATGACGATCCGGGCACCGTCGACGGTGATGCGCACGCCGACGCTGCCGGGCTCCTGCACCCGCTCGTCGAGCAGGTGCAGCACGGTGACGCCCATGTCCCGCAGGCCGACCGCGTCGTCGGGGCGCGGCAGGTCGACGGCGTCGTCGCCGTGCGCGTCGGCGAGAACGAGGAGCCGGGAGGACATGGCGAGGGCGTCCTTGCCGGACAGACCGCGGCGCACCTCGGCCGCGTAGGAGGCGCGGCGGCCCAGCTCACCGCCGATCTGCCGGGCGAGCTGGGGCAGCGAGGGGGCGATCCGGCGGGCGGCGACCGGGCCGTCGAACTGCTCGGCGTCCAGCATGTGCGGCAGCCACTTGGCCCACTCCCAGTCGGCCACCCGGTCGCCGGGGGCCGCGACGGCCATGGCCACGTCGTCGGGCGCGTGGGTGGCGGCGGCCTGGACGAGCAGCGCGCGGGCGACCCGCAGGGTGTCCTCGCGCGGGCCGATGACGCTGATGTTGCCGACCCGGTCGAGCGGGACGGTCAGCGGGAGTTCGGTGCCGGTGCTGAAGCGGGCGGACAGCGCGGAGGCCTCGTTGAGCATGAACTGGTCGGGCGGGGTCAGCACGGACGAGCCCTGCTGGGCGACCTTCAGATCGCGTACCGGCATCTGGCCGGTGCCGACCCGCACCCGCAGGAAGTCCCCGTCCACCCGGCGCCGCTCCCACAGCCGGGCGGGGTCGCGCACGATGTCGTACAGCGCGTCCGGCGGCGGATTGAGCACCTGGGCGCGCTCGCGCCGTTCGCGCTCCTCCTTGGCCAGCTGTTCGCGCAGGTCCTCCAGGTAGGCCAGGTAGGCCTCGCGCTGGGTGCGGCGGGTGCGCTGGGCCTTGCCGCGCTGGGAGAAGGCCATGGCGAGGGAGCCGGCCAGGGTGACGACGAGGATGATCGCGCCCAGCCCGGCGAACTGGCTGTTGCGCACGATGGTCATCATCACGACGGACGACATGACCCCGGCGACGGGCAGCAGCGAGTGCATGATGGAGCCGGCCTTGCCCTCGGGCAGGTTGGGCGGCGCCTCTATGGTGCGCGGCTCGGGGGCGGCCGGCGGCCGGGTGGTGCGCGCGGGGCGGTGGATCAGTCGGGTGCTCATCTTCGTTGCCTCGTCCTTGAGTTCCTCGGGTCCCTTCCTGTCGGGCGGTCAGCGCTGCTTCTGGGAGAGCTGGAAGACGTCGGCGGCCAGACGGGTGGCGGACTGCCGGGTGGCCCGGGCGAGGAGATCGGTGCGGATGGTGCCGCCGGCCGCGAGGTGGCGGTCGTAGGGCAGGACCGCCACGGTGACTCCGGCCGCGGTCAGTTCCTCGGTGGCCTTGTCGAGGTCGAGGCCGGGGTGCGGCGTGACCTCGGTGAGGACGACGACGGTGGAGGCCAGCACATGCCGGGGCAGATTGCGCATCCACTCCAGGACGGCGCGGGTGCTGGCGACGCCCTCCAGCGTCGCGGGCACGGTGAGCACCCGGGCCTGTGCGGCGGACAGGGCGGTGCGGGCGACCTCGGCGGGCAGGGTCTCGCAGTCGACGACGGTCACCCCGAAGTAGCGGCGCAGCGCCACCATGACCCGCTCGTAGCCCTTGGTGTCGAGCATGGCGCCGACCTGGCCCTGGCTGCCGGGCAACAGCCAGGCGTTGCCGGGGAGTTGAACGAGATATCCGGTGACGTCGAGCAGCGACATCTGCGGCTCCACCAGTGCGGCGAGGTCGCCGGTGGTCCAGCGCAGTGACTCGGCGCCGAGCCGCAGCGGCAGCGAGCCGAGCGCCGGGTCGGCCTCGACGGCGAGCACCGGGTCCTGGCGGTAGTGGGCGTAGGTGGCGGTCAGCAGTGCGGCGACGGTCGTCTTGCCGGAGCCGCCGCGGATGGAGGTCACCGCGATCTGCCGGCCGGTGGTGACCGCCTGCTGCAGCACCTCGGCGGTCGCCGCGGTGTCGGCGACCTCACGGGCCGCCGAGGAGGCGACGGTACGGCGTACGGCGCGCAGGGCACGGGCGCTGAACGCCTCACCGCGGCGCGGCTTCAGCGCGGCGGAGGCGATCCGCTTGTCGAGCACCGGCCGGGAGTCGGGGGTGCCGCGGCGGGCGGCGGGCGCCTGCTGCGGGCGGGCCTGGGCCTGCTGCCGAGCGGCGTGCTGCTGTTGCTCGGCATAGTGCTGCTGTTCGGCGTACTGCTGTTGCTCGGCGTATTGCTGCTGTTCCGCGTAGTGCTGCTGCTGTTCCGTGTACTGCTGTTGCTCGGCGTGCTGCTGCTGTTGGCCGTACTGCTGCTGCTCCGCGTACTGCTGCTGGCCGGCGTAGCCCTGCTGCTGGTACTGGCCCGACGGGTCGCCGTAGGCCTGCTGCTGCGGGTAGCCGTACGCCGGGGCGGGACCCTGCGCGGGTGAGCCCGGCTGTCCCGGGTCACCGGCTCCCTGTTGTTGCTGCTGCTCCGGTGCGGGCTGCTGGGGCGTGCCGCCCCTCAGGTCGCGCATCACGTCGCTCTGCCAGTTGTCCCCGTTCGGCATGTCGCCCTTCACTCCTGCCCTGGCCTCAGAACTTGTTGAGCAGTTGCCCATAGATGCCGAACACCCCGACGGCGAGCGGGAAGAGCCCGATCACGCCGACGGACTCGATCAGATCGCCGATCCGCCGCAGCCGTACCTGCACATGCTCGGGCGGCTGGATCGCGAGGACCAGCAGCGGCAGCGCCGCCGCGGCGCACAGCAGCACCAGCGCCCCGGCGCCGCCCGCGTGGTCCGCCCACACCACCGCGAGCCGTACGACGAGCAGCGCGGCCCCGCCGAACAGCGCCACGACCTCGGCGACCAGCGGGAAGGCCCGGGCCCGGGACAGCAGCACGAGGGCGGTGAGCGAGGTGAGGGCCACCGTCCACACGGTCGGCCGCCCGGTCGCGGTCAGCAGCCAGCCGCCTGCGGCGGCCGAGACGACGGTGGCGATGGTGGCCAGCGCGAGCCCGCGGTGGGTCGCGGCGAGCGCGTTGGCGACCTGGTGGCGGCTGACCGAGGCGCCCGAGGAGCGCTGGTCGTCGAGTCCCGTCAGCCCCGAGGCCATCAGCGCGAACCGGGGCAGCAGGCCGAGCAGCACGACGGAGGACACGGCCATCACCGCGCCGAGCCGGTCCGGCCGGTCCTGTACGGCGGCGACGGCCTCCCACACCACGGCGACGCAGGCGCTCGCGCCGGCCCCGATGAGCGCGCCTCGGCCGAGCGGCGAGAAGTAGGCGAGCAGCACCAGGGTGAGCACCAGCGCCGCGACGACCCCGGCCAGCCGGGCCGGTCCTGACCAGCCGTAGGCGTCGGCGGCGGTCCAGACGGCGAGCACCCCGAGCCCTCCGGAGGCGAGCAGCAGCACCGTGGCGAGCCCGCGGTTGCCGTCGCCGATCTTCGCGACGAGCGCGCCGGCGGCCAGGGACAGGACGGCGACGGCCGCGAGCGCGGCGCCGACGGACTTGAGCGCGAACTCGTGCCGGGCCAGCAGGGCCGCGGCCACGGCGAACACCACGGTGGCCACCCCGGCGCTGGCCCGGCGGGCGGCGGGCCGCCAGCGCCAGGAGCGCAGATCGAGGTCGTCGGCGACCTGGTCGGTGACGTCGTGCACGACGGGCGCGGGCGGCGCGGCATGGGCGCGCACCAGCTGGAGGACGGCGCCGTCGGGTACCTCGGCCGACGACAGGGTGGCCTCGTGCGGCAGTACCGAGCCGTCGGAGGTGATCAGCTGCCGGGTCATGGGCCGCGCGGCTGCCCGGTCGTCGAGCAACTGCAGAATGTCGGGCAGCAGATGGCCGATCGGGGTGTCCGACGGCAGGACGATGTCGGCACGCCGACGCTCACCGACCAGCGTGACCCGGCTCAGTTGCGTCCGGGACGTCGTTGCTGTGCTCACCACTTACCGGAACCTATCATCGCGAAGTTGAGGCCGAGGATGCCGAGGACGGCTGTGCGGAGGGGGTGCCGTACTGCTGTTCCTGCTGCTGTTGCTGCTGCTTCTGTTTGGCCAGGGTGTGCTGCAGGAAGGACCATCCGACGCATCCGGCGCACAGTACGGCCGCGATGGCGATGCCCGCGAACACCTTGCCGAGCCGTTCGTCCGCGGAGCGCCGGGCGCGCTGCGCGCCGAAGAGCAGCGCGTCGCGCATCCGGCGCCGGCGTACCGCCACCGACTCCAGCAGCTGGCTGTCGTAGTCCCGTGCCATTGAGTTGGTCCTGTGCCTGTGCTCTCTGTGGGTCAGTCGTCGGAGATTTCGGATGTACCGGGGATTTCACGGCTCTCGGAGGTGAGGCCGAGGTACTGCCGCATGGTGGCGTACTTCTGCGTCAGCCGCCGTGCGGTGGCCTCGTCGAGAGCGGCCAGCCGGTGCGGGTCGGCGTTGTGCGCGAGGTCGGCCGCCTTGACGAGCCGTGCGCCCGGGGTGGCGAGGATCCGCTCCGCGTACGCCCGCGGCTCCTCGTCCGGCCGCTTGCTCACAGCCCGTACGACGTCCTTGGTGCACGGCGTGAGCGCGGCCGCAGCCAGCCACTCCTCGCTGAGCACGCCGTCCTCGACCGCGTCGTGCAGCCAGGCGGCGGCGACGAGTTCGTCACCGCCACCGCGGGCGCGTACGCCGTCGGCGACGGCCTGCAGATGTTCGGCATAGGGCCGGCCGGCCTTGTCCCGCTGTGCGGCGTGCGCGGCCCGGGCGACGGCCTCGACCTCGGCGAGCGTCATGACCGAAGCGGGCGGCCCGTCGTACGACATCCAGTGTCCCCCTCACTTGCCCGTGCAACATAGAACATGGATGCGCGACCGGCACACCCGGGGCGGCCGGGCTGCCGGGAACGACAGGCAAACCTCCGCAGAACCTGCACACCTAGGAGGCCGAGGCCTGTGCGGCGTGCCACGCGAGGAGCGCCACGACCATGGCGTCGAACAGACCGGACCGCACGGCCTCGTCCACCGTCCCCTCGCTGATGCGCTCGCCGGCCGCGAGGAGGGTGGCGGCGCGTACGGCGTCCGCGGGGCGCAGGCGTCCGCGGGGCGGCACCGTGGGATCGGCGCTGGCGCTCAGGCGGTGCTCCGGGGTGACGGCACCGATGCCCCACAGCGCCGCGACGACCCGCCACAGCGGCCTGCTGTAGAGCGGATACGCCATCTGGATCGCACCGTTCGCGTTCTTCTCGCCCCCGCCCCAGCGGACATCACGGTCGTCGTCGGTGAGGGCGGCGTAGGCGTCGGCCAGTTCCTGCCAGGCTTCGGCGTTGCCGTGGTCGAGCTGGGCGAGCAGACGCCGGTCGTCGGCCTCGGTGACGGTGCGGGCGAGTTCCTCGACGGCCTCCGCGCCACAGACGTCGACCGGGGGCCCAGTACCGGCGGCGCGAGCGAGCTCGGTCAGCGCGCCGGCCAGGGGGAGGCCCCGCTCACGGGTCTCCGCCACCTTGGCCGCCCATTCCTGCCCGAGCCGATACCCGTCGGCTCCACTCGCGGCGCGCTGGGTCCATTCCAGTGTGCCTGCCGCGTAGTCGGCCCAGACGTACCCGACGACTTCGCCGCCGGGGGTTTCGACCGGTATGTACTGGACGGGGTGCTGCACGCGAATCACGGTTCCTGGGCGAGGGCCTTGACCGCTGCGGAGTTCGGGGCGTCGGTGAGGGAGCCCGGCAGAGGACGGCCTTTGCCACCGGGCTCCGGTCCGGCCAGGAACTCGGCGAGGGCCTGGGACGGGCGGATACCCCGCGCCTTGGCTTCACGCAGCCGCCGGATCCAGGGCATGCCCGCGTTCACCCCCACAGGGCCCGCGGCCTGCCTCGGCACATACGCGGCGGCATCACCCTCGTCGCTGCCCCATACGTATCCAAGGACCGCGCCGTTCTGCTTTTCGACGACCGTGAAGTACTGCACCGGCTTGTCGGTCCTGTCCCGGTACCGCGCCGGACCGCCGGGCAACTCCACGAATCTCACGTCTTCTTCAAAGCGTGAATTGATGGGTCGTTCACTGCTCATGAAGTCACATTCCTCTATCTGCGCCTGACCTCAGTGAGGTTACGGCCTCAGCTGTACTTCTCCGTAAGCGTGGTACTGACCCGTCGTGTCTTGGAACACTCGCGTCACCCGGTAGCGCGTATCGCGGGCGAGGAGCAATTCCCGCTCCCCCTTGTTCACGGAGATGTGGTCGATCCACAGAGCGGGTGCACCCTTCGGCACACGCAGGTGCAGGATCACCGGCTTGTAGTCGAAAGCAGCGTCCTTACCGAGCGACGTGGACAGAAAGCCAGCGTCATGGTAGCTGTTGCCCTCCATCTCAAGCGGCGAGTCCAGATCGAGGTGATCAATCCCGGTGCCTCGGACGACCATGATGTCTTCGGGTACAGGGCGGTCACCCATGACCCGGTCCATGTTGTCGACCATGTCCTGGACACTGGGCTCCAGAGCCGCGGCGGGGCCATGCAGATCGAAATCCCTCAGCTGGCCATTGATGTGCTTGTAGTAGAAACTACTGTACCTTTCCAGCGCATCCTTGGCCTTGGGGTCGAGGTTGTCCAGGAAGTCGTTCCAGTGCGCGTCACCGTACGCCTTTCCTGCCCCGTTACTGCTGCTGGGCCAGGGGTTCGTCCCCCGCTCCAGTTCCGCCGTGGCCGCCGCGTGCCGCTCAGCGTCGGTGGCCAGGTTGTCGAAGTCGTCCGCCGACATATGCGGCTTGTACTCGAACGGCTCCCCGGCCCCGCCGTGCCCCGGTACGTCCGTTCCGGAGTGCCCCGGCGCAGCCGCGTCGGCGCCGTCGTGCCCGGCGATGTCCGCCGCGTCGTGGCCGAGGCCGCCGTGGTCGCCGACGTGCCCGGCGTCGTGACCGGTGCCGTCGTGACCAGCTCCGTGGTCCGGGTGGCCGCCGACGCCGGGGGCGTCGTGGCCGCCGGGGTGCGGGACGGTCGGGGTGTCGTGCGGGGTGGTGTGCGGCAGGTCGTGCGTGGGGGCCGTCGGGCCGGCGTGGTACCACGCCGAAGGCGTCGTACCGGCGTGCTCGCCCGCCGAGACCGCGTCGCCTGTGCCGTGCGGGATGCCGCCGTGGATTCCGCTGTCCGGGACATGCGGAACCCCGCCCTGAATACCGCTGTCCGGCACATGCGGAGCCCCACCGTGGATGCCGTTGTCCGGCACATGCGGCATCCCACCGTGAATGCCGTTGTCCGGCACGTGCGGAGCCCCACCGTGGATGCCGTTGTCCGGCACATGCGGGATGCCACCCTGAATGCCGTTGTCCGGCACGTGCGGGATGCCGCCGTGGATGCCGTTGCCGACGGGGTTCGGGATTCCGCCGTGGATGCCGCTGTCGGGGACGTGTGACATCCCGCCGTGAACGCCGTTGCTCACGGGCTGGGGGATCCCGCCGTGGATGCCGTCGTTCGCAGCCGACGGCATGCCGCCGTACACGCCGTCCGCCGTGTGCGGGAAGGCCCCGTGGCCGGCGCTGTCCGCCACATGGGGTACGCCCGCCGGTTCCGGGGCCGGGAGCGTCCAGTGGGACGGGAGCCCGGGGGCGACCTGCTTCGGGATCGACGTCGTCTCGACGTTGCCGGTGTGGTCGAGGAGATTGCCGTTCGGTTCCAGGACATGGCCGTCGGGCAGGTGCACGGAACCGTCCGGGATGTGCACGGAGCCATCGGGGAGGGTCGGGATGTCGATCTTCCCGATGCCCTTGATGTTCTTCGCGATGTCGCCGATCTTCGACAGGCCCGCGCCCGCGCCCTTCATCACATACGTCATCGGGTCGATGACCCT
>NZ_MQUS01000055.1 GCF_001953885.1 Streptomyces sp. IMTB 2501
CTGATCAACCGACCACGTGTTGCAACGACCACGCGAATTCGCCCTTCCGGGAGGGGCTGTTCGGCTACCACTGATACGGCTTGTACACGTCCATGCACTGCGACGAATCCGACCCGTTGATGGCGTCGGAGCCGGTGGGCAGGTCGCCGGCCTTCGGCTTGGGCTGCTTTGGAAACGCGGTGCCGGTGCGCCAGTCCGCGCCCACGACCACCGTGACCCCGGACACATCGGTCGACCTCTTCACCGCGCTCGTCGGGATGCCGAGCGCCTTCGCCACCGCCTGCGCGTCCCCCTCCAGATCCGCGCTCGGATACTGCACGACCGTACTGTCCTCGGACAGCGTCCCCGAGGTGTCGGCACTCGCCCGCGTATAGCCCTGCTGCGCCAGCACCTGACTGATGTCGTTCGCCCGTCCCGGGACCGCGCTCTCGGTGGAACTCCGGGTGGCGTTGCGCACCAGCACGCCCAGCCGGCCCGGGTCCGTGGACGGCGACTTGGCCGCCGTGCCCTTGCTCGCGACCTGCGGTGTGTCCGAGGCCTTGCCGTTCTTGTCGCCGTTCTTGTCGAGCGGCACGTCGTCGCGGAGCATCTGCCAGATCCGGTCGGCGCCGGCCGGATCCGGCACCACGTGCTCGGAGTTCGCGCTGTCCTTGACGTTGGGCATCGTCACCGACGTGATGCGGTTCGACGGCACCGACTTCATCTCCATGGCCAGGTCGTACAGCTTCTTGACCGTGCCGATCTCCTCGGAGACCTTCAGGGACTTGGTGGCGGCCTCGGCCAGGTTCATCAGCCGGCCGGAGTCGGTGAACACGTTCTGCTGCTTCAGCGTACGGATCATCGAGTTCAGGTACATGTGCTGGGCGCGGGCCCGCATCAGGTCGCTGCCCCAGGCGTGCCGCGTGCGCAGCCACTGCAGGGCCTGCACGCCCTGGACCTTGTGCGTCCCGGCCGTCAACTTCAGCCCGGAGCCGCCGCGCTGGGCCGGAGTCGAGTGGTCCCAGACGTTCTGCCTCACACAGACGTCGACGCCGCCGATGGCGTCCGCCATGCTCACCACACCCGCGAAGTCGATCGTCATCCAGTGGTCGATGTAGACCCCGGTGAGGTTCTCCCAGGTGGCCAGCGTGCAGCCCGCACCGCCGCGGCCCAGCGTGGTGTTGATGATGTCGTTGGTCGCCGGATAGACCTTGCCGGTGTCCGGGTCCGTGCACTTCGGGATGTCGACGCGGGTGTCCCGGGGGATGCTCACCATGGCGGCGCTCTTGCGGTCCGCGGACAGGTGGATGAGCATCTGCACGTCGGCGTTCCCCGGGGCGCCGACGCTGTCCCTGCTGCCGCCGAGCTTCAGATTCTCCGCGGAGTTACGGCTGTCCGAGCCGATCAGCAGGATGTTCACCGGTGTCTGACCGGCCGCGTTCGCCGGCGTCCTGTGCGCCTTGGAGTCGTCGCCGCTGCTGCGCTGACCCTTCTGGATGTTGGAATTCAGATGTTGGTAATAGAGGTAGCCGGCAGTCGCGCCGCCGAGTATCACCACCGCGAGTACGGTCGCCGACCAGCGCAGAGCCCGCCGTCTGCGGCGTGGCCGCCCGGTCCCGGAACCGCCTGTGCGCCGCCCCCCGCCGTGCCGGCCGGCCCCCTCCGCCGCCTCGCCGTCCCGCGGTGCGAGCGACATCGTGTCGTCGACCGCAGGATCCTGCCCTCGCACATCGCTCTGCGCCAAACGTCCTGCCCTCCCCACCCTTTGCGCGTACCAACGGGCCCGCCCCGCGTCCAGTTAGACGCACGACGGACCCGCAGGGTTACCTAAGAATTTCCTAAGAGGCGCACTTCGCCTTGTCCGCCGTGGACTTGTCGACGGCCGGTGCCTTGGCCGGCGCGGTGAGGGAGACACCCGCGCCCTTGAAGTCCTTGCCCAGCGTCAGCGTCATCGCCGGCAGCCCCTGGGAGTTGATCACACTCTTGCCGGGCTTGAGCGCGGAACCGGACAGCCCCATGAGCTGGGCCAGCTCCCGCGCCTGTGCGGCCTGGTCGGGCGCGTACTCCAGCGTGGTCCTGCTCGCGGGGCCCGCGTTGCCGGCGTTCTCGGACTTCAGTACGCCTTCCTTGGTCTGCAGCCACTGGAGGGTCTCCTGCGCGCTGCCCGGCTCGGCACCGCCGTTGAGGATCCGCACCCGCACATCGGAGGGCGCGGACCTGCTGCCCTTCAGGCGCGCGGCCTGCGCGTCCTTCTCCTCCTGCTGCTTCTTCTTCACCTCGGTGAAGGAGACGTCGTTCTTGATGGCGTCGAAGACATCGGGGGCGGTGGTCTGGTTGACGATGACCGTCTTGTGGACGGCGCCGTCGGCCGGGTTGTCGATCACGGGCACCGTCACGAACGAGATGTTCTTCGTCGGGACCTTCTTCAGCTCCAGCGCGATGTCCTTGAGCGTGCCCACGGAGCCGATGCCCTTGTCGACGGTCAGCGCCTTCGTGGCGGCCTCGGCGAGGTCGATCAGCTTCGAGGGGTTGGTGAGCGTGTCGCTGGAGGACATCTTCCGCATCAGCGAGCCCATGAACTGCTGCTGTACCTTGATGCGGTCGAGGTCGCCCTGGTTGCCCCAGCTGTGCCTGGTGCGCACGAAGGCCAGTGCCTGCTCGCCCTCGACCGTGGACTTGCCGGCGGGCAGGTTCAGGTGCGACTCCTTGTCGTTCACCGAGTGCGCGAGGCACACGTCCACCCCGCCGACCGCCGAAGTCAGCGTCTTCACCGCGTTGAAGTCCACCATCATGAAGTGGTCCGGCATGATGCCGGTGACCTCCTGCACCGTGCGCATGGTGCAGCCGGGGTCCCGGCCGTCCTGTCCCAGGCTGGTGTTGAAGCGCACGTTGTCCGTGCCGGGGACGACCTTCTCGCTGCCGTCCGGCTGCTTGGTCGGGCAGTCCGGCACGTTCGTGATCAGATCGCGCGGAATGCTGAGCGCCGTCGCGTTCGTCCGGTCCTTGGAGACGTGCAGCAGGATGTCGGTGTCGGCGTGCCCGACGCTGCCCGTGTCGCCGTAGCCCTCGTTGCCCTTGCCGGTGCGCTTGTCGGTGCCGATGATCAGGATGTTGAAGGCGTCGTTCTTGCTGAAGCCGTTCTTGCCCGCGCTGCCGACGTCTGTCGTGGTGACGTTGCCCTCAAGGTGCTTGAGGTAGAGATAGCCGGCCGTACCGATGGCGACCAGCGCGAACGCCGTACCGCCGGCGGTCCACGCCAGGGCCTTCTTGGCCTTCGACTTCTTGTTGACCGGCCGCCGTGCCGCCCGGCGGCCTTGCGGAGCCTCCGGCTCGCCGCCCCGGCGCCGGCCCGACCGCGGCGGCGGTACGGAACCACTGCGCGTCCTGGGTACCTCACGGGTCTCGCCGGGCGCCGAGTCCTTACGGCGGCGCGGCGCGCCGGCATTGTCCCGGGGGGCGGGTCTGCGGGGGCGGGGGACCGACGACTGCGGTGCGGAAGGGCTCAGTCGCAGTTCGTATTCACCGGTGTTCGGATTGAGCACCCACTGATCTGCGGGGTCGATGTTGTCCGCCCGCCCACGGCCTTGCGCGTCCACGGTTGTCCGAATCCTCCGTCGGGGCCACGCGGCGCCTTCCCCCTCAAAGGCGCTCGGGTCTCGGTGAAACAGTGCACGGCCCCAGGACGGACCTCGCAGCCAGATGCACCGGATCGCTCACACTATCCGCCCAGTTCAGCGTCAAGCGACGCCGGTGACAAATTCCCTTGCCTACAACTGGGCAATCCGCCCCATTTCCTGGAGGGAAGTCCGGCGTGTTGATGCCCGCATTACTCACAGGTGTGTTCGGCGGCGGTGTTCCCGTGGAACGTGGGCGCGGGGGAGGGATCGCCGTTCGCGGGGGAGGAGTTGTCCTTTCCGTCCGCCTCCGGGCCGTTTCCGGGGGTGTTCCGGGCCACCGCCACGGGCCGGTCGGCCCGCAGTCGCGCGAACAGCTTCTCGGCTTCCGGCTCCACGAGTTGGTCACGGTTGGAGTCGTAGACGTACGACTCCCTCGGTACGGTCAGGAACTGCACCCGTTCGGTGGGGATGTCGCGCAGCCCGCGCACCAACTGGTACATGCCACGCAGACTGGCCAGTTCCGGATCGGCGGTGAGTGAGGAGGTCGCCGCGTCCAGCACCGGATACAGCTTCGACGGGTTCAGCAGGACGTCGTTGCTCTGCATCTTGTCGACGAGCGCGGCGAGGAACCGCTGCTGGCGTTCCATCCGCTCGGTGTCGCTGCCGTCACCGAGCGACTTGCGGGCCCGCACATACCCGAGCGCCTGCTCGCCGTTGAGCCCGACCCTTCCCGCGGGCAGCTTCAGCCTGGCCGCCTTGTCGTCGATGGGCTCCTTCAGACAGACCTGCACCCCGTCGACGGCGTCGACCATCTCCTTGAACCCGCTGAAGTCCACGACCACGTGGTGGTCGATGCGAATGCCCGTCAGTTTCTCGACGGTCCGTATCGTGCACGCCGAACCGCCCACCTGGAAGGCGTGGTTGAACATGGCGAACACCGGCTCGCTGCGGCTGCCGTCGGACTGCCGGCAGCCGGGGATGTCCACCATCAGATCCCTGGGCAGCGAGACGGCGGTGGCGCTGCGCCGGTTCGCGGCGAGATGCAGCAGGATCGTGGTGTCCGACCGCTCACTGCCCAGATCCCGCCCGTACTGCGCGTTGCCGTCCCCGGCCCGTGTGTCGGACCCGATCAGCAGGATGTTCTGCGCGCCCCGCACCGGCGCGGTGGGCCGCTCCCGCTCGTACTGTTCCAGTTCCCGGGCGGCCGCGTCATCGGCGGTGATGTTGTTGCTGAGCTTGGCGTAGACGGCCCAACCGCCCCCGGCGCCCGCCACGACGAGCACGGCCAGCCCGAGCGCCGCCCTCTTGGCCCAGCGCCGCCGACGCCGCCGAACCCCTTCCCCGGTGGCCGAGGCCCCGAGGCCGGAACCGAGGGCCTTGCCCACGGAGTCGGTCACGACGGAGGCACCCCCTCATGGCGTACGAGCGTCACGTTCTGCTCTTACGACCATGGCGGCGGAGGGCGGCGAAGGCGCCTTCAACTACTCCAATCGGGGGAACGCACCCGCACCCGGAACACGACGCCTAGCGCCGTACCGCGGTCACCCTTTCGCTTTCGATCCGCTTGGCGAGAGCGTCCTCGTCCAGCCGGTCGAGATTGCGGCAGAGCACGACAGAGCCGCCGGTGGCAAGCGGCGCGTACAGCCCCGCGCTGACCCCTTCCCACGTGTCGTACGACAACCCTGACAGCAACCTCGATCCGGGCCCCGTCAGATCCAGCGAAGCCGCATCGGTCAAGGCCCGCTGAACCACCTCGGCCGCGCTGAACTCCGCTCCGGCGACGATCAGCGCGGCATCCTCGGCAACCGGCGGAGCGAACGGCGCGAACCGGTCCCCCTGCCCCGGCACTTCCACGGCATAGTCGATGAACCCCTCCGGGGTCTGCGGGAACCGCCCACCCAACGGCCGCAGCGCCAGCGCCACCCGCTCTCCCCGGCACGCCCGCGCCGCGTCCAGCGCATCCGGCCCGCTGACGACGACGTCCGCCGCGGCCGGATCCCCGCCGAGATCCGCCAGTGCGCCCACCGACGAACAGGCCAGCAGCCACACCGCCGTCTGCCAGTGCGCGGGCAGCAGCAGCGCGACCCGGTCACCGGGCCCGGCGGAGAGGTCGCCCTGGAGGAGGTTCGCGGTCTTGGCCACCCAATTGGCGAAGGTGGCCACGGACAGTTCGACGCGTTCGCCCGTGGCGTCGTCGTAGAAGGTCACCAGCGGGCGGCCGGGGTCCGCGGCGAGCGCGGAAGCCAGCAGGTCGGCAGGGGTGCGATCGGTGGCGTTCACCCGGAAAAGGGTACGCGCGGGCGGACACGCGCCGCGCGTACCGCGGCCACCGGTTCGGCGGAACGGTTACCGACGGTCCGTCAGTTCAGCAATGGACAGATTTGTCGGACTATGTCCAAGATCATAAGCATGCGTGGATTCCTGACTTCCTCGATCGGCGTCACCTGCGCCACGGCCCTCGCACTTCCGCTGACCCTGCCCGCGGCCACCGCGTCCGCCGCGACCGCGCCTCCGACAGCTGCGAATGCTTCGACCGCGGTGACCGCGATCCCGGGGAGCACCCGCTCGCTGCCCCTGGCCCCCCTCACCGACCGACGCGTCCTCGGCATCGCCCCGCTGCAGGGGCTGTACCGGCCCGACGGCGAGCACTTCTCACTGCTCGGAGTCGTCTGGACCGACCCCGACACCGAGCTGCACGGCCGGGTCCAGGTGCGCACCCGGTCGGCCACGACGGGGGAGTGGTCCGGCTGGCAGGACATCGAGACGCACAACGCCGACCACGGCCCCGATCCGGGCGCGGCCGAAAGCGCCGCGCGGGGGGTGCGCGGGGCGACCGCACCGCTGTGGGTGGGCGACGCCAAGGGCTTGGACATCCGGGTCCGCGCCGACGACGCGGACCCGGGGGGCGCGCGTACAGGCGGCCCGGGGCCGTCGCGGCCGGCAAAGCCGTCGCATCCGGCTCGGCCGGCGAAGCCGCCGCTGCCGGCGGGGCTGCGCCTGGAACTCGTCGACCCCGGCAAGGAGGCACCGTCCGAAGGCGCGCCGGCCGACACGCCCCGCACGGGTCTGGACACGGACACGGACGCGGCGCAAGCGGCCCAGGCCGCCAACACAGACATCGCCCGCTTCGGCGCCCTGGCGATCCCGGCGCTGGGCAAGCGGGCCACCGAGCGGGAACTCGTCCGCCTCAGGGGACATGTGAAGGGCAAGCCGCACATCGGGCCGCGCCCGCGGATCGTCACGCGCCGCGGCTGGGGCGCGGACGAGACGCTGCGCTACGGCGGGTTCGCCTACACGAAGAAGGTCAAGGCGGTCTTCGTGCACCACACGGCCTCCGGCAACAAGTACAGCTGCTCCCAGGCCCCCTCCGTCATCCGCAGTATCTACCGCTACCACGTCACGAGCATGGGCTGGCGGGACATCGGCTACAACTTCCTCGTCGACAAGTGCGGAACCATCTACGAGGGCCGGGCCGGCGGTGTGACCAAGGCGGTCCTCGGCGCGCACACCCTCGGCTTCAACAACAACAGCATGGGTATCGCCGTGATCGGCACGTACGGCACGACGAAGCCGTCCGGTGCCGCCGTGAAGGCCATCGCCAGGCTCACCGCGTGGAAGCTCGGGCTCTACGGGGTCAATCCGCGCGGCAAGACATATCTCACGTCGGCCGGAGGCAACCGCTACGCCAAGGGCAAGAAGGTGCGACTGAACGTGATCTCCGGCCACCGCGACGGATTCGCCACCGAGTGCCCCGGCAAGCGGCTGTATGCCAAGCTCGGTACGGCCCGTTCCGGCGCGGCGCGCTACCAGGGGCGCTGAGTCGGTCGGAGCACGCGTTCGACGCAGTCGTCGGGGGCCCCGCCGGTCTCATGCCGGTCTCACACCGTTCTCTCACCGATCTCGTGGGAAACCGCACGGTCGTCAAGGGTGCCGCCGCTACGGTCTGCATACACTGACCGGCCGAAACAAGTGATACGAGTGATACGAGCAGTTCGGCCGATCCCGGCAGGAAGCAGAGACGACAGGTGACAGAAGCGATCCTCCTGGTCGGCGGCAGAGGCACCCGGCTGCGTCCGCTCACGGTGCACACGCCCAAGCCCATGGTCCCCGCCGCCGGGGTGCCGTTCCTCACGCACCAGCTGGCGCGCGCCAAGGCGGCGGGCGTGGACCACATCGTCCTCGCCACCAGCTATCTGGCCGAGGTCTTCGAGCCGTACTTCGGCGACGGCTCCGCCCTCGGACTGCACATCGAGTACGTGACGGAGGAGGAGCCGCTCGGCACCGGCGGTGCCATCCGCAACGTCGCCTCGCGTCTGCACTCCGGCCCCGACGACCCGGTGCTGATCTTCAACGGCGACATCCTGACCGGCCTGGACATCAGGGCCCTGGTGGACACCCACCAGTCGACGGGCGCGGACGTGTCGCTCCACCTCACCAAGGTCTCGGACCCGCGTGCCTTCGGCCTGGTCCCCACGGACGAGTCGGGCCGCGTCCTCGCCTTCCTGGAGAAGCCGCAGACGCCCGAGGAGATCGTCACCGACCAGATCAACGCGGGGGCGTACGTCTTCCGCCGGTCGGTCATCGACACGATCCCGCTGGGCAGGCCGGTGTCGGTGGAACGCGAGACGTTCCCGGACCTCCTGGCGGCCGGCGCCCACCTGCAGGGCATGGTGGATTCGACATACTGGCTGGACCTCGGCACCCCGGCGGCGTTCGTCCGCGGCTCGGCCGACCTGGTCATGGGCCGCGCCCCCTCTCCGGCCGTCCCCGGCCGCTGCGGCGACCGGCTGATCCTCCCCACGGCCACGGTGGCGCCGGACGCCAAGCTGACGGACGGCACCGTGGTGGGCGAGGGCGCGTTCGTGGCCGAGGGGGCGCGGATCTCCGGCTCGACCATCCTCCCGGGCGCCGTCATCGAGCCCGGCGCCGTCGTCACCGACTCGCTCATCGGCGCGCGGGCCCGCGTGGGCGAACGCACGGTTCTCACCGGCGCGGTCATCGGCGACGGCGCGGTCGTCGGCGCCGACAACGAACTCCGTGAGGGAGTACGGGTGTGGTGCGACGCCCACATCCCAGCGGGGGCGCTCCGCTTCTCGTCCGACCAGTAGGGATTCGGTTGCCGGGCGCACCCTCGCGCGGGCTGCGCCCCCAGACCCCCATGGCCACGGTCGAGACCCGCCGGCCCTTCACCTGCGGGCGGGCGGGGTGATTCGTGCAGTTCCCCGTGCTTCTGGGGATTCGGTGTCGGCGCAGGCCATGGGGTGTCGCCCGTCCCGCAGATAGTGGCACCGTGTCGGCGTGGGCGAGCGGATCACCGCGTTGCCCGGCTGCAGCGACCGTGCATCTCGAACTCCGGCAGGCGAAGCCCCCGCCCAGCCACAGCAAGCACAGGCCGCCCTCAGAGCAGCCCGATGTCCACCCGAGGCATCTTCGGCGCCCGCCGCCCCGGCACCTGCCCGCTCAACAAGATCAACCGCACCGCCCGATGCCGCTGCCCGGCATACGGCTCCAGCAAGCGCAGCATCCCCGCGTCGTCGGCGTCCCGGTCCCCAGCCAACGCCCACCCCACGATCCCCGGCAGATGCAGGTCCCCGACCGTCACCGCGTCCGCCGCCCCATGACTGCGCTGCACCACCTCGGCCGACGTCCACGGCCCGACCCCCGGCACGACCTCCAACCGCGCCTGTGCCTGATCCGCCGGCATCCCCACCGCCTGCTCCAGCCGCGCAGCGACCCGGACGGCCCGCAAAATCGTCGACGCCCGCTTGTCGTCGACCCCGGCCCGGTGCCACTCCCAGGAGGGAATCAGCGCCCACGTACGCGGCGCCGGCATCACGAACATCGGCCGCTCGCCCACCCCCGCGGGCCCGGGCGCAGGCTCCCCGAACCTCCGTACCAGCAGCCGCCACGCCCGATACGCCTCGTCGGTCGTGACCTTCTGCTCCAGCACCGACGGAATCAGCGACTCCAGCACCAGCCCGGTCCGCGTCAGCCGGAGCCCCGGCCGCCGATGCCGCGCCAGCGCCACCACCCGGTGCCGGGGCACGAAGGCCTCCGGCTCGTCGGCCGCGCCCAGCCACTCGGGCAACCGGTCCAGCAGCCACTGCGCCCCCGGCCCCCACGCCTCACCGAGCACCTCACCGCCGTACGCACGCACCCGCAGCGTGCCCGGCCCGGCGGGAGTGCGGCAGGCCCGCCACACGGATCCGTCCGCGGTGGCCCGGAAGGTGGGGTCGGCGGGTCCGCGGCGCAGCGGTCCGAGCACCAGCCCGAGATCGAGCGGCCCGTCCGGCACCCACCGCCGCACCCGCGCCGGCGCCGCCGCCTGCCGCGGTATCCCGGCAGCCGCCGAGCCCGCGGGCACATGGACATGGCCGCCGCGCACGGTCGTACGCGTGGGCCGCTGGGGGAAGCGTCCTGCCACGGATGAGGTCCTAGGGGAGCCGGTGCTGTCCTACGAGACTAGGCGGTCGGACAAGCGCTACGGCCGCGTACGCCGAACTCTCCCCCGCACCTCACCGCACCTCGATGAACGCACCCGCGTCCCGCTCCGGCCGCGGTCTCGGCTCCTCCGCCGGATGCCCGACCGCCACCGCGCCCATCGGCTCCCACTGCGCGGGCAGCGCGAGCGCCTCGCGCACCACGTCCCGGCAGAACATCGTGGACGACACCCATGCCGAGCCCAGCCGCTCCCCTGCCAGCGCGACCAGCAGGTTCTGCACACCCGCGCCCATCGCGACGACGAACATCTCCCGCTCGGCGCCGTCCCGCCGCGCGTCCCCGTAGTGGTGCGAGCCGTCCATGACGAGGCACGGCACGACCAGATACGGCGCCTTGCGCAGGACATCGCCCCGGCGCACCCGCTTCGCGATGGACTCCTCGCTCTTGCCGTCCCGGCGCAGATCGGCGATCCAGGCGTCCCGCATCGCGTCCAGCAGCCGGGCCCGCGACTCCTCCGTCTCCAGCAGCACGAACCGCCAGGGCGTGGTGTGGTGCGGGGCCGGTGCGGTCACCGCCGCCGCCACCGCGCGCCGTACCGCTCCGGGGTCCACCGGATGGTCGGTGAACTCCCGGACCGTACGCCGCTGGGTCACCGCCTCCCGGACCGCCTCGGACGTGCCGAGCCGGAACATGTCGCCTCGCGCGTCGCGCACCAGCGCCCGCGCACCCTCGCCGTCCTCCGCCGGGCTCACCACATGCGGCAGACCGCGCACCACGGCCACCGGCCGGCCCGTCGCCTTGCCCTTGACCAGGTCCCCGGCGGCGGCCAGTTCGTCGGCCGTGGCAACGATCGTCGCGTGGAGCGGGTTGCCGTACGCGTCCGTGTCCCCGCGCAGATCGTCCAGCACGCGCACCCCGGCGGCGCCGATCGCCACGTCCGTGAGCCCCGAGCGCCAGGGCCGCCCGAAGGTGTCGGTGACGATCACGCCCACGTCGACACCGAGGGCGGCGCGCAGGCCGGCGCGGATCGCGCGCGCGGACGCGTCCGGGTCCGCGGGCAGCAACAGCACGGTGCCGGCGGGGGTGTTGGAGGCGTCGACCCCGGCGGCGGCCATGACCAGGCCCTGCCGGTTCTGCACGATGCGCAGTGTGCCGCGCCGGGCGACGACCCGGACGGTCTCGGCGTCGATGGCCGCCTCCCGGTCGTCGGCCTGCATGATCCGGCCCTCGGCCTTGGAGACGATCTTGGAGGTGACGAGCAGCACGTCCCCGTCGGCCAGGCCCGGCTCGGCGGCGGCGATCAGCTTGGCGAGATCGTCGCCCGGCTGCACCTCGGGAATGCCCGACAGGGCCCGGACGGTGTACTCCGGGCGCTCCTCGCTCACGCTGCCCGCACCTCCTCGGCCAGCGCCAGCGCCTCCCGAGCCATCTGCGCGCTCGCGTCGACGTCGGTCATCATCAGCGGTACGGCCCGGCAGCGGATCCCGTCCGCCTCGACCCGCTCGACCACGGCCGCGTCCACGGTGTCGACCAGCCAGCCGTCCAGCAGGCCTGAGCCGTAGTGCTCGGCGACCGCGGCGGCCGTGGACTCCACGCCGACCGCGGCGAGCACCTTGTCGGCCATCCCGCGTACGGGCGCGTCCCCGACGATGGGGGACAGGCCGATCACGGGCACGCCCGCGTCCGCGATCGCCTCCCGGACACCGGGGACGGCGAGGATGGTGCCGATGGACACGACCGGGTTGGACGGCGGGAAGAGGATGACGTCCGCCGCGGCGATGGCCTCCAGCACGCCGGGCGCCGGCTTGGCCTGCTCGGCGCCGACCGGCACGATCGCCTCCGCCGGGACCGAGGCGCGCAGCCGTACCCAGTACTCCTGGAAGTGGACCGCCTTGCGCTCACCCTCGACCTCGACGGCGACGTGGGTCTCCACGCGGTCGTCGGTCATCGGGATCAGCTTCACGCCCGGCTTCCAGCGGTCGCACAGCGCCTCGGTGACGGCGCTGAGCGGATAGCCCGCGCCGAGCATCTGCGTGCGCACGATGTGCGT
The DNA here is from genome assembly GCF_001953885.1 of Streptomyces sp. IMTB 2501. Lineage (GTDB taxonomy): Bacteria > Actinomycetota > Actinomycetes > Streptomycetales > Streptomycetaceae > Streptomyces. The sequence goes on from NZ_MQUS01000055.1 coordinate 12,088, forward strand.
GGCGAAGTCCCGGTCGCCCAGGCCGAACCAGTCGGGCCCGACCCCGTAGGCCGCCATTTCCTCTTTGAGGTGGAAGGTCTCGTCGGCCCGCCCCCAGCCCTGCTCTTCATTGATGCCGCCGCCCAGCGTGTACATCACCGTGTCGAGGTCCGGGCAGACCTTCAGCCCGAAGAGGTGGATGTCGTCGCCGGTGTTGCCGATCACCGTGACGTCCGCGTCCGGCACGGCCCGCTTCAGACCGCGCAGGAAACGGGCACCACCGATGCCGCCTGCCAGAACCACAATGCGCATGGGGCCAAGTGTTGCAGGCGGGTACGACAACGCGTCAGGCAGTCACCGGACGAGCTTCGCAGTGGGGGGAAGCGTGCATCGTCATCTCGGTCAGGCCCGGGTGGTACACGTGCAGGCTGACCGCCGGCTCCAGCGTGTCGTTGACGACCTCGTGGACGTACCCCGGCGCGAACACCCTTCCCCACTCCCGGTTTCGCTCGAGCGGGGGGACCCCCGAGGCGCCCGCCGTCAACGCGCGCGTGGTGTGCTCGGTGCGCTCGGTGAGGGTGCCCTCCAGGACGGTGAGGACACCGGAGGAGCGGCCGTGGTCGTGCAGCCCGCTGCCCTGCCCCGGCACCCAGCTCAGCAGCCACACCTCATAGCCGGGCCCGGTACGCAGCCGGTGGTACCAGCGGGTGGTCGCGTCGTAGCGGACGAGGTGCGCCCACTGGGAGCGGTCGGCGGCGATCGAGCGGGCGAGGCCCACGAACTCGGCAACGGTGGCCGGGTGCTCACGCGGCGGCTGGAGCAGGTGCGGGACTTCGAGGATGTCGCCGGCGATCTGGAGGTCGTTGTCGCTGTTCATCGGGTGCGTGGTTCCTCGGCGGAAGAGCGGGGGAGTGGGGCCCGGAAGGGAGGGTGCTGCGAGGTTCTGCGAAGGAGGGCGACCGGGTCGGCTCGTCAGGACCCGGCGGCAGCTGGAGCGAGAGTCAGGCTCAACAGCTGGAACAGCGACAACAGCTACAGCGGGACCGGGCAGCACCGTGGGACCCGGCGGTGCGGGTCGAGGTGAGTGCCAAGTTCGCGAGCATGCCCACAAGGACACCGGCTCACACCTGAGCTGTCAACTCGGCGCCCGACATGTGGGACACGATTCACCTCTTCCGGTTCACCGCACAGGCGAAAGGTTTGTTCACCCGGACCCCGGGACAGCTGCCGCACATCCGGGCGCTCAGGCCTCGTGCAACGCGATCGAACGCGGGGGCGTCCTTCTTCGTACAGAGGTCTGTACGGGTCCGACCGGTCCCGGGGTCTCGCCTGCGCGTTGATGTTTATGCCGATTTGAACACTTTCCGCACGGCCTTGGTTCCGCAGAGTGAATAACGGGCCCAATAGCAGATCTCGGCTTGACTCGCCCGGAGCAGCACACTTGTAATTTCACTCGTGTCGTTCAGCCGAGATCGGTAACGGCAACGCACGGGGACGCGAAAGACAGACGAGGGGCGCACATGACCGAGCTGGTGCAGCAACTGCTGGTCGACGACGCGGACGAGGAACTCGGCTGGCAGGAGCGCGCGCTGTGCGCCCAGACCGACCCCGAGTCCTTCTTCCCCGAGAAGGGCGGCTCCACCAGAGAGGCGAAGAAGGTATGCCTCGCCTGTGAGGTCCGCTCCGAATGCCTTGAGTACGCCCTCGCCAACGACGAGCGATTCGGTATCTGGGGCGGCCTGTCCGAGCGGGAGCGCCGTCGGCTGAAGAAGGCCGCCGTCTGACCACACATACACACGAAAACGTCACGAACGGCCCGTCGCATGTGGGTTATCCACAGGCGGCGGGCCGTGTTCATGGCCAGCCGATAGTGTGGTCGCTCGTCCGAGACGCCCCGCTGTCCCCTCGACCCCCGAGAGGGCACAGGCGTCCACCGCAGTCCATCGAACCGGGGCCCGTACCTCGATGTCCGTGCACAGCCATACGGCAGCCCAGCAAGACCCTGCTGCCACAGCGGCGTTTGACCCGTCCCGCCCGCCCGAGTTCCCGCGTCATGTGGTGACCGCGGTCCTCGTCTCCCACGACGGCGCCCGCTGGCTGCCCGACGCCCTCGCCGGGCTGCTCGCCCAGGAGCGCCCCGTGCAGTACGCGGTGGCCGCCGACACCGGCAGCGCGGACGACTCCGCCCGGCTGCTCACCGACGCCCTCGGCGACGCCAATGTGCTGCACCTCGCCCGTCGCACCGGCTTCGGCCAGGCCGTCGAGGAGGCGAGCCGCAACGCTCCGCTCCTCACCCCGGAAGAGCTGCCGTATCTCAAGCGCCCCAGCGGCTGGGACCCCGTCACCCGCTCCTGGCGCGACGACGCCTACGACCTGCCCGAACTGCCGCACGGCGAGCCCATCCAGTGGCTCTGGCTGCTGCACGACGACTGCGCCCCCGCGCCCGACGCCCTCGCCGAGCTGCTCCGGGTCGTCGACAACGAAATGGAGCTGGGCCGCGACGACGTGGCGGTCGTCGGCCCCAAGCTGCGCGGCTGGTACGACCGACGGCAGCTGCTGGAGGTCGGTGTCTCCATCGCCAACTCCGGCCGCCGCTGGACCGGCCTGGACCGCCGCGAACAGGACCAGGGCCAGCACGACCACGTCCGCACCGTGCTGTCCGTCTCCACCGCCGGCATGCTCATCCGGCGCGATGTCTTCGAACGGCTCGGCGGCTTCGACCGCCGGCTGCCCCTGATGCGTGACGACGTCGACCTGTGCTGGCGAGCCCACAACGCGGGACACCGCGTCCTGATCGCCCCCGACGCCGTCGTACGGCACGCCGAGGCCGCCTCCCGCGAGCGCCGCACCGTCGACTGCGTCGGCCGAACCGCGGCCTCCCCGCACAAGGTCGACAAGGCCGGCGCCGTCTACACCCTCCTCGTCAACAGCCGTGGCGCCGTGCTGCCCTGGGTGTGGCTGCGACTCGTCTTCGGCACCGTCCTGAGGACCATCGCCTACCTCGTCGGCAAGGTCCCCGGACAGGCCGTCGACGAGATCCGCGGGCTGCTCAGCACCCTGCTGCGTCCCGAGCGGATCTTCGCCGCCCGGCGCCGCCGCGGACCCGCGCAGATCGACAAGGGCGAGCTGCGCCCGCTCTTCCCGCCGCCCGGCGCCACCATCCGGGCCACCGTGGAACAGCTCGCCGCCAACTTCACCAGCGGCTCCGACGACACCTCCCGGGCCGGCCGGCACGGTGGCGCGGTGGAGTCCGGGCCCGGCGGCGACGACGGCGAATTCCTGGAGCTGGAGCAGTTCGCCCGGCTCAGGCGGATCGCCCGCAGGCCAGGCCCCGTGCTCTTCCTCGCGCTGCTGGTCATCTCCCTGATCGCCTGCCGTGCCCTGCTCGGCGGCGGCGCGCTCGGGGGCGGCGCCCTGCTGCCCGCCCCGGCCGGCGCCGGCGAGCTGTGGTCCCGCTTCGCCGACTCCTGGCATCCGGTCGGCGCGGGCGGCACCCCGTCCGCCCCGCCCTACCTCGCCGTCATCGCGACCCTCGCCGCGATCCTGTTCGGCTCCACCGGACTCGCCGTCACCGTCCTCCTGGTCGCCTCGGTGCCGCTCGCCGGATTCACCGCCTACTTCGCCTCCCGGCCACTCGTCACCTCCCGGCTGCTGCGCGCCTGGGCGGCCATCGCCTACGCCTTCCTGCCCGCCACCACCGGCGCCCTGGCGGGCGGCCGCATCGGCACCGCCGTACTCGCCGTGCTGCTGCCGCTCATCGCGCGCGCAGGCATCGCCGCGAGCGGCCTCGCGAACCGGTCCGGCGCGCGCGGCAGTTGGCGCGCCACCTGGGCGTACGCCCTGCTGCTGACCATCACCACGGCCTTCACGCCGATCGTCTGGCCGATCGCGCTGCTGCTCGGCTTCGGCGTGCTCGTCCTGCGCCGCGGCGACCTCGTCGCCCACGCCCTGCGCTTCCTCGCCCAGGTCGGCACCCCGCTGCTGATCCTCGCCCCCTGGTCGCTGGCCCTGTTCCCGGCCGGCTTCTTCAAGGAAGCCGGTCTGGCATACGGCACCTCGGCCGCCTCCGCTCTCGACCTGCTCGGCACGAGCCCCGGCGGCCCCGCCACCGTCCAGGGCCTGATGCTCATGGGCATCGTCCTCGCCGCCCTCGGAGCGCTGCTGCGCTCCCAGCGGCAGCTGGGCATCCGCACCGCCTGGGTGGTCGCCCTGGTGGCCCTCGTCTTCGCCGTCCTGTCCAACAGGTCCGCCTGGGCGGGACCGGCCACGCTCGTCTACGGCATCGCGCTGCTGGTCGCCGCCACCCTCGGCGCCGACGGTGCACGCGCGCGTGTGGCCGAGCAGAGCTTCGGCTGGCGCCAGCCCCTAGCCGCCCTGATCGCTCTCGCCTGCGCCGTGGGCCCGCTGCTGGTCGCCGCCGGGTGGATGATCCGCGGCGCCGACAACCCCCTGAAGCGCCTCGACCCGACCCAGGTGCCCGCGTTCGTCGCCGAGGACTCCACCACCGGCGACCGGGCCCGCACCCTGATCCTGGACAGCGACTCCACCGCGCGCGTGCGCTACACCCTGGTCCGCGGCTCCGGCGCCCGCATGGGCGACGCCGAGCTCAGCGCCGCCGACGGCCAGAACACCCGGCTGGACAAGGTCGTCGCCAACCTCATCGCGGGCTCCGGCGCCGACCAGGCCAACGAACTCGGCGGCTTCGCAGTGCGGTACGTCCTCGTCCACAAGGGCGCGCCCCGCGACATCACCCGCGTCCTCGACACCACCCCCGGCCTGACCCGGCTCAGCCAGCAGAACGGCAGCGCCCTGTGGCGGGTCGACCAGGAGGTCTCCCGCGCCACGCTGGTCCCCGCCGGCGGCTCGGGCACCGCCCAGCCGGTCAGCGCGGGACCGGTGGAGATCCACACCACCATCCCGTCCGGCGCCGACGGCCGTGTCCTGCGTCTCGCCGACACCGCCTCCGCCGGCTGGACGGCCACCCTGGACGGCAAGCCGCTCACCCGCACCACGGTCGACGGCTGGGCCCAAGGCTTCCAACTGCCCTCCACCGGCGGCAAGCTGGACGTCACCTACGACGACCCGATCAGCCACACCGCCTGGCTGTGGGCTCAGGGCGCGCTCGCCGTCGTCCTGGTCGTCCTCGCCCTGCCCGGCCGCCGCCGCGATGTCGACGACGACATGCCCGAGGAGGAGCCGCTGCCCACCCAGGCCGCCGCCGGCGAGGGCCGCCGCGCCCGCCGCCTGCGCGCCCAGGCCGAGGAACAGGCCATCGACGAGCAGCCCGGCGACGAACAGCCCGCCGCACCGCCCCTGCCGACAGAGCCCACGGCCGCCGTACCCCACCAGCAGTCCTACGAAGAGTGGGACCAGGCTTCCTACATGAACGCCGGATACCCCGGCTACGGAGCCGACCAGTACCAGAACGCCGGCCAGTACCAGCCCTCCGGCTACGACCAGCAGGCGTACCAGGCCGCCGACCCCTACCAGACAGGCCAGTACGACCCGTACGCCTACGGCGGTACGGCCGACCAGATGCCCTACGACCCGACGGCCTACCAGCAGGGCTACGACCCGGCGTACGACCCCGCCCAGCAGGGCTACGACCCGGCCCAGCACCCCCACGGCACCGGCAGCGAGCACCCCGACGGGAGCCAGCAGTGAACCGCACCACCCTGTCCCTGATCGCCGCCACCACCGCGCTGGCCGCCGTCACCGCGTTCGCCGCGCTGGACGGCCCGTCCGCGTCCGGGGCCGCCGCCCCCGAGGCGGCCGCGCATCTCCCGGTGGAGCGCACCAGCCTGCTGTGCCCGGCGCCGAGCATCTCGGACATCGCCGACACGTCGTACACGTCGTTCACCCCCGTCACCCAGGGAACGGCGGACAGCGGCAAGGCTCAACTCCAGGCGGCCGACGAGCAGTCCGGGGACGGCACGGGCAACTCCCAGACCGGCAAGGGCTCCAAGAACTCCAAGGGCTCCAAGGGCGCGAAGAAGACGTCGGACACGCCGCTGCTCACCCCGAAGGCACCGGGCACTCCCGTCACCGGCGACAGCTCCGGCGCCGACACCCCCGCGCTCATCGGCACCGCCGACGGGAAGTTCGCGCCCGGCTGGACCATGCAGGAGACCACCGCGGTCGCCGCCGGCACCGGCCGTGGCCTGCAGGGCGTCACCTGCACGGAAGCGGACACCGATTTCTGGTTCCCGGGCGCCAGCACGGCCGCGAGCCGCACCGACTACGTCCATCTGACCAACCCCGACGACTCCGCCGCGGTCGTCGACGTCGAGCTGTACGGCAAGGACGGCGCGATCAAGTCCCCGCTGGGGGAGAGCCTCACCGTCCCGCCGCACGCGAGCAAGCCGATCCTGCTCTCCACGCTCACCGACCAACGGCAGCCCGACCTGACCGTGCACGTCAGCGTGCGCAGCGGCCGGGTCGGCGCGTCCGTGCAGGCCCTGGACGACAAGGCGGGCGGCGACTGGCTGGCCGCGGCCGCCGACCCGGCCGGCAGCCTGGTCCTGCCCGGCATCCCGAAGGACGCGACCGACGTCCGTCTGATCGCCTTCACACCCGGCGGCGACGACGCCGACCTCAAGGTGCGCCTGGCCTCGCCGGACGGCCTGATCACCCCGGCGGGCAGTGAGACCCTGCATGTGAAGTCGGGCATGACGACCGCGGTCGACCTCGGCGCCGTGACCCGCGGTGAGGCGGGCTCCCTGGTCCTGACCCCCACGGACCATTCGGTCCCGGTCGTGGCGGCCCTCCAGGTCGTCCGCGGCAAGGGCGACAAACAGGAGACGGCTTTCATCCCGGCCACGGCCCCCGTCGGCACGCGCGCGACCTCGGCCGACAACAGCGCCAACGGCACGACGCTCGCCCTGACGGCGCCGACCGCCACCGCCACGGTCAAGGTCACCGCCTCGGCGGGCAGCGAGGGCGGCACGCCGACGACAAAGACGTACACCATCAAATCCGGCACCACCGAGGACGTCCCGGTCCCCGTCCCCGCCGGCCTCAAGGGCACCTACGCCCTCACCGTCGAATCGGTCTCCGGCGGCCCGGTCTACGCCTCCCGCACCCTCTCCGCCGCAGAATCCGGAATCCCCGGCTTCACCATCCAAACCCTCCCGAACGACCGAGGAATGGTCGCAGTACCAAAGACAACCCAGGACCTGTCGGTCCTGCAGAAGTAGCCCGGGCTCCGGCCGCTGCGGGCAGTCGTGCCACTGGGGGCGGCAGGGGCGGGCGGTGGGGCAGGCACCCCCGCCGGCGCGGGCAGGCGAACCCACCCACGCAGGGCGGCCAGGGTCTGGGGCCTGGCCGACGGATCCTGCCGCAGCCGCGTGGGCCGGAACGCCCACGCTCGAATCCGCTCACGCGGGCGGGTCGGCACGCCCAGCTCGAATCCGCTCACGCGGGGCCCCATCGCCCCCGCTCACCTGCGCTGATGAGGGGCCGTCGATTCCCTGCGACCTGATCCGCCGGACAGGCCCTAATCCTCCCCGTACCGAGGATCGACAGTCTCCGGAGTCAACCCGAGCAACTCCGCCACCTGCTCCACGACCACCTCGTGGACCAGCGCGGCCCGCTCGTCCCGCCCCTTCGTCCGGATCTCCACCGGCCGCCGGTACACCACCACCCGCGCCCGCCGCCCGTCCCGCGCCGGCACGACCCCGCCCAACGGCACGGCCTCGTCGCTCCACGCCAGCTCACCCCGCCCCTCCAGCCGGGGCACCTCCAGCACGAGGAAGTCGATGTCGGCCAGCTGCGGCCACCGCCGCTCAAGACGCTCCACGGAGTCCTGCACCAGGTCCGCGAACACATCGGCGCGGCTGGCCGCCAGCGGCACCTGCGGCGGTGCGATCGGCCCCCGCATGCCCCGCCCATGGCGATCACGGCGACGAGGCCCGGGGCCGGCGGCACGGGGCGGTACACGGTTGTCCATCACTGGGGAAGCGTAGTCCTCGCACGCTCCGCCCGCCCGACTCCACACGGCAGCGGCCCCGCACCCCCGCACCAACCAGCCACTTCCCACCACTCCTGCCCGGAGGCGGTGTCCCGCACGTCCCCCTCGGCCGATCAGCCCGCCCCCGATCAGCCCCGCACGACTCCGAACGGCCTCCGCCATCCCCGTGTCGCAGGATGACCATTCCGGCCAACGTCTGGCGCGTTTCCGTAACCCTCCAAGACCGCCGAACTCAAGGCAATTGACGGTGTTTGTACCGGCTCATGACCGTATCGAGTCACGCCCAAAACCTGCCGAGACCCCTTCGCCGCAGGTCAACGAGGCCTCCCCGAAGGGGTGTGTGGGGCGTTTCACAGCACGACACGGTGGAGTGACGTGGTGGAGAGTCGTCGCGGCCCGCTCAAGAGTGCGGTACCGTCCAACGTCGTGAGCCCTGTACGTCGCTGTTCGCGCACCGCCTGCGGCCGACCCGCCGTCGCGACGCTGACGTACGTCTACGCCGACTCGACCGCGGTCCTCGGCCCCCTCGCCACCTATGCCGAGCCGCACTGCTACGACCTGTGCGCCGAGCACTCCGAACGCCTCACGGCCCCCCGCGGCTGGGAGGTCGTCCGCCTCCTCGACGGTTCCGCTCCCGCGCGGCCCAGCGGAGACGATCTGGAGGCGCTCGCCAACGCGGTGCGCGAGGCGGCCCGCCCCCAGGAGCGCGCGGCCGAGGCGGGCGGCGGCGGAGCCCGCACGGCGGACCCCATGGAGGTCGCCCGCCGCGGCCACCTCCGCGTCCTGCGCTCACCGGACAACTGATCCGGACACCCGAGCCACCCCGGATCCACGCATGCGCGGATCACGTCTCAGTGGTCACATGGTGTCCGCACACCTCGCCCTTACCCCCGACGGGTAGTTTGTGGGCACCCATAGGACTTTCAGGAGGGTTGGCCGTGACTGCTGATCTGTCGCAGATCGTGAAGGCGTATGACGTACGCGGAGTGGTTCCGGACCAGTGGGACGAGTCACTGGCCGGGCTCTTCGGCGCCGCCTTCGCGGAGGTGACGGGTGCGGCGGCGATCGTCGTCGGCCACGACATGCGTCCCTCGTCCCCGGGCCTGACCCGCGCCTTCGCGCGCGGCGCGGCGGACCGCGGTGTGGACGTCACCGAGATCGGCCTGTGCTCCACGGACCAGCTGTACTACGCCTCGGGCGCGCTGAACCTGCCCGGCGCCATGTTCACCGCCTCGCACAACCCGGCCCAGTACAACGGCATCAAGCTGTGCCGCGCGGGCGCCGCCCCGGTCGGCCAGGACACCGGCCTCGCGCAGATCCGCGAACTGGTCGAGCAGTGGCTGGAGTCGGGCGCCCCCGAACCGGTCGCCGAGCCGGGAACCCTCAGCACCCGCGAGACGTTGGACGATTACGCGGAGCACCTCCGCTCCCTCGTCGACCTGATCTCCATCCGCCCCCTGAAGGTCGTGGTCGACGCCGGCAACGGCATGGGCGGCCACACGGTCCCCACGGTCTTCGCCGGACTGCCCCTGACCCTCGTCCCGATGTACTTCGAACTGGACGGCACCTTCCCCAACCACGAGGCCAACCCGCTCGACCCGGCCAACCTCGTGGACCTGCAGAAGCGCGTCCCGGCCGAGGGCGCCGACCTCGGCATCGCCTTCGACGGCGACGCCGACCGCTGCTTCGTCGTGGACGAGCACGGCGACCCGGTCTCCCCGTCCGCGGTCACCGCCCTGGTCGCCGCGCGCGAACTCGCCCGCAACGGCGGCGAGGGCACGATCATCCACAACCTGATCACGTCCCGTACGGTCCCGGAGGTCGTTAAGGAGAACGGCGGCACCCCGGTCCGCACCCGCGTCGGCCACTCCTTCATCAAGGCCGAGATGGCCCGCACCGGCGCGATCTTCGGCGGCGAGCACTCCGCGCACTACTACTTCAAGGACTTCTGGAACGCCGACACGGGCATGCTGGCCGCCCTGCACGTCCTGGCCGCCCTCGGCACGCAGGACGGACCCCTGTCCGGCCTCGTCGCCCAGTACGACCGCTACGTCGGCTCCGGCGAGATCAACTCCACGGTCGCAGACCAGTCCGCCCGCCTCGCCGCGATCCGCGCCGCGTACGAAGGCCGCGCCGACATCACCCTGGACGACCTCGACGGCCTCACGGTCGCCGCCCCCGACTGGTGGTTCAACGTCCGCCCGTCCAACACCGAGCCCCTCCTCCGCCTGAACGCGGAGGCGAAGGACGAGGCCACGATGACCAAGATCAGGGACGAGGCCCTGGCGATCATCAGGGCTTGACAGCCGGGCCAGCCGACCGGGACGGGGGTCCAGGGGGCGGCGCCCCCTGGACGGTACCGGTAGCCCGGCTCAGCCCGTCTAGCAGCGGTACGCTGACCAGCGGCCAAAGAAAACTCCGCCCTCGAAGGGACACCTCATGCCGCTCGAAGCCGGCCTCCTGGAGATCCTCGCCTGCCCGGCCTGCCACGCCCCCCTGAAGGAGCAGGACACCGAGCTGATCTGCACGGGCCAGGACTGCGGCCTCGCCTACCCGGTCCGCGACGACATCCCGGTCCTCCTCGTGGACGAGGCCCGCCGCCCCGGGTGACGAGGCCCGTCCCGTCGTAGAACCCCTCGTAGCGAAAAAGGCGCCCGCCGCGCAGCGAAGAGGCGCCACCCCTGGAAAAGGCTCCGCACAGGACGCCCGGCGACCGGAGGCTGCCGCCATGCTGGACGAATCGCTGCTCGACACCCCGGAGGGCCTCGCCGAGGCCGACCGCCGAGGCCTGCTGCGCGGCGCCGCCGAGGCCGGCGCCCGCGTCCGTACGGCCGTCCGGCACGCCGCCGAGGCCGGCGTCGGCGACCTCAAGCCCGACGGCCGCCCCCGCGCCGTCCTCATCGCGGGACCCGGCGCAGCCGCCACCCACACCGCCGACCTCCTGGACACCCTGGCCGGCGTCGGCAGCCCCGTGGTCCGCCTGACCCCGACCGGCGTCGCCCCGGCCGCCGGCGCCCTGCGCTGGGAACTCCCGGGCTGGGCCGGCTCCGTCGATCTGCTTCTGATCGCCACCCCGGACGGCACCGAACCCAGCCTCTCCCTCCTCGCCGACCAGGCATACCGCCGCGGCTGCTCGTTGGTCGCCGTGGCCCCGCCCCACACCCCGCTCGCCGACGCGGTCTCCGGTGCCCACGGCCTGTTCGTACCGATGGCGACAGCGCCGTACGACCAGGAGGAACCACTCGCCGCGTCCTCCCCGGGCGTCTTCTGGGCGCTGCTCACCCCGCTGCTGGCGCTGCTGGACCGCATCGGGCTGCTCAACGCCCCGCCGGACGCCCTGGAGAAGGTCGCCGACCGCCTCGACCACATCGCGGAGCGCTGCGGCCCCGCCATCGCGACCTACAGCAACCCGGCCAAGACCCTGGCCGCCGAACTCGCTGACGCACTCCCCGTGGTGTGGACGGAAGGGCCCTCGGCGGGCCCCGCTGGGCACCGTTTCGCCGCCGCCCTCGCCGAGCTCGCCGGCCGGCCCGCGCTCGTCGCCGAGCTCCCCGAGGCACTCGCCGCGCACAGCGCCCTGCTGGCCGGCCCGCTGGCCGCCAGCGCCGACCCCGAGGACTTCTTCCGCGACCGCGTCGAGGAGCCACCCGCGCTGCACGCGCGCGTGGTACTGCTGCGCGACCGCCCGAGCAGCGGCCTCACCGCCGCCCCCACCGCCCGCGACCTGGCCCTCAGTCATGACACACCGATCAGCGAACTCGAACCGGAGGAGGGCGGCGAACTGGAGACCCTCGCGGAACTGATCGCCGTCACGGATTTCGCCGCCGTTTACCTGGCGCTCGCTTCGAGAGCCTGATCTGGCTACGGGCCGGAACCCCCGCGCCCACCACCAGCACGGCGACGGCGACGCGGCCGGCGCCGGCTGAGCAGCCGCACGTACGGAGACAGAGAAGACACATGGACCGCCTCGACAACACCATCCGCCCCTACGCCTGGGGTTCGACCACCGCCATCCCGCACCTCCTCGGCGTCGAGCCGACCGGTGAACCACAGGCGGAGATGTGGATGGGCGCGCACCCGGGCGCCCCGTCGCGCACCGAGCGCGGGACGCTCGTCGAGGTCATCGACGCCAACCCGGAGACCGAGCTGGGCCAGGCGGCCGTAGCGAAGTTCGGCCCGCGGCTGCCCTTCCTCCTCAAGATCCTCGCCGCCGGCGCGCCCCTCTCCCTCCAGGTGCACCCCAACCTGGAGCAGGCCAAGGAGGGTTACGCCGACGAGGAGAGCCGCGGCATCCCGGTCGACGCCCCGCACCGCAACTACAAGGACGCCAACCACAAGCCCGAACTGATCTGCGCGCTCACCGAGTTCGACGGCCTGTGCGGCTTCCGCGACCCGGTCCAGGCGGCCGACCTGCTCGCCGGGCTCGGCGTCGACTCCCTCAAGCCCTACGTCGACCTGCTGCACGCCACCCCCGAGGACGCGGCCCTGCGCGAGGTCCTCACCGCGATCCTCACCGCCGCCCCGGACGAGATGGCGCACACGGTCGCCGAGGCCACCGCCGCCGCCACCCGCCTCGGTGGCGACTACGCCCCCTACGCCGACATCGCCCACCACTACCCGGGCGACCCCGGCGTCATCGCGGCCATGCTGCTCAACCACGTCCGCCTGCAGCCCGGCGAGGCCCTGTTCCTCGGTGCCGGCATCCCGCACGCGTACCTGAACGGCCTCGGCGTCGAGATCATGGCCAACTCCGACAACGTCCTGCGCTGCGGCCTGACCCCCAAGCACGTCGATGTCCCCGAACTGCTGCGCATCGTCCGCTTCGAGGCGAGCGACCCGGGCGTGCTGCGCCCCGAAGCCTCCCCGGACGGCGAGGAGGTCTACGAGACGCCGATCGACGAGTTCCGGCTGTCCCGGTACGTCCTCCCCGAGAACGGCACCGCCCACGACCTCACCCGCGACACCCCGCAGATCCTGCTCTGCACGGCCGGGCAGGTCCGCGCCAGTGACCACGAGCTGAGCGCGGGTCAGTCGGTCTTCGTCCCGGCCGGCGAGAAGACGGAGATCTCGGGCGCGGGCACGGTCTTCCGCGCCACTGTGCTCGTCTGACCGATCGTACGGCCAGAGCTGTGGACAGTCTCAGGGCTGTGGACAGTCTGTGGATCATATGACCGGGGTTGTGGATACCTGACGCGCCGAGGCCCGGCAGGGCTGCAAGAATGGCCCACCGGCAAAGGCCGGGCAAAGCCGGGCGCACGCCTGGCCTGTACGGACGTACGAGGACCCGTCCGGACGGCGGGACGTACGAGGCGACAGAGGCGAAGGGACACGCGGACACATGAGCGCGTCAGGCGGTACGAAGGCGATCGTGGCGGCACTCGGCGCCAACCTCGCGATCGCGGCATCGAAGTTCGTGGCGTTCGCGTTCAGCGGCTCCTCCTCGATGCTCGCCGAGGGCGTCCACTCGCTCGCCGACTCCGGCAACCAGTTCCTGCTGCTCATCGGCGGCAAGAAGGCCCAGCGCGAGGCCACCCCGCAGCACCCCTTCGGCTACGGTCGCGAGCGGTTCATCTACGCCTTCCTGGTCTCGATCGTCCTGTTCTCCATCGGCGGCATGTTCGCCATCTACGAGGGCTACGAGAAGATCAGCCACCCGCACGAACTGGAGAACTGGTACTGGCCGGTGGGCGTCCTGCTCTTCGCGGTCATCGCCGAGGGCTTCTCGTTCCGCACGGCCATCAAGGAGTCCAACGAGCTGCGCGGCAGACTGTCCTGGGCGCAGTTCATCCGCCGCGCCAAGGCGCCCGAGCTGCCCGTCGTCCTGCTGGAGGACTTCGGCGCGCTCATCGGCCTCGTCCTCGCCCTGCTCGGCGTCGGCCTGTCCGTGCTCACCGGCGACGGCGTCTGGGACGGCATCGGCACCGTCTGCATCGGTGTCCTGCTCGTCTGCATCGCCCTGGTCCTGGCCGCCGAGACCAAGTCGCTGCTGCTGGGCGAGGCCGCGGGCCTGGACGTGATCAAGAAGATCGAGGAGGCGACCGTCGACGGCGACACGGTCACCGGCGTCATCCACATGCGCACGCTGCACCTCGGCCCCGAGGAACTGCTGATCGCCGCCAAGATCGCGGTCCAGCACGACGACACGGCCGCCGAGGTCGCGAACGCCATCAACGCCGCCGAGGCCCGCATCCGCGCCGCCGTCCCGATCGCCCGCGTCATCTACCTCGAACCGGACATCTACAGCGAGGCCGAGGCCGCCAAGGGCCCCGACCCGGAGGCCACCCCGGGCGGCCCGATCCCGCACACCACCGGCCACTGAGGCTCTGCAGCCGCAGGAGGCCTTTCACCCCTGCGTCGGCTGCACCGGCCACGGCACGGGCGGTACCGGCGGCGCCTTCCGCCGTCGTACGACGACGAAACCGATCCCCACCCCGGTGCCGGTGAGGACCAGCACCGCACCGAGAAGCAGGGCCGTACCAGCACGACCGCCACCGAACGGTCGTCCCGGTGGCCGCCCAACAGGAAGAGCCGGCCCTGCGGCACCTTCACGTCGTACGAGAGGTGCACGCCGTCGGCATCGCTCCCGCTGACGTAGGGCTCCTTGATCGGCTTGCCGTTCACGGCGACCCGCTTCCCGCCACCCACGCCGATCACCCGTTCCACCCCACCGGACGTAACGCGCCCCGGCGCCGAGGGTACGCACTGTTCGCGTAGACGGCGGCGCCGATCCCCAGCACCGGCCCCAGCAGCCCCACCACGAGCGCCGCGATCCCAAGTCCCTGTCCCCGCCCTGAGCCCCGCCCTCCCCACGCGGCCCATCCACGGCGCGGAGAATAGCGGGCGGCACTCTGTGAACACTTTGCGCCGCAGGACGGCGCATGCGGGCCCCACACCGCAAGCGGGGGGACCCGCAGCCCTGCGCTCAGTTCACCCGACCTCACCAAGCACGTCGAGAACCGCCCGCTCGTCCGGCGCGGCCAGCAGCCGCTCCCGGAACCCGGCATCCATCAACTTGCGCGAGAGCAGCGCGAGGATCCGCAGATGCTCATCACCCGCGGCCGCCTCCGGTACGGCGATCATGAAGACCAGCCGGGCCTTCGTACCGTCAAGCGACCCCCACTCGACGCCCTCGGCGGACCGCGCGAACCCGACGACCGGCGCCGTCACCGCATCGGTCTTGGCATGCGGGATGGCGATCTCCTCCCCGAGCCCGGTAGTCCCCTGCTCCTCACGCCGCAACGCGACGGCCACCAACTCATCCACATCACCGACCCGCCCACTACGGCTGAGCAACTCGGCCATCTCCCGTATAGCCGCCCCCTTGTCCCCGGCCCCGAGCCCGACCTTCACCGTCCGCCCACTGAGATACCCGGAAAGCACCTCGGGCCGACCACCCTCGGCCGCAGCCTCTCGACCCGCGGAAACCAGCACCGCCCCCGATCCCGCAGCCGCCGCTTGCCCAGGCACGACCACTCCCGACGAGGTACCACCACTCTCCGCCGACGAACTGGCGGCCTCCGCTGACGTACTGGCACTCTCCAACAACGAACTCGCAGCCGCCGACGATGTACCGGCGCTCTCCGTCGATGAACTCGCGGCTTCGGACGGCGTATTGGCACTCACCGACGATGAACCCACGGCCTCCGACGATGTGCCGGCATTCTCTGATCGCGAACCCGTAGTCTCCGGCGATGTGTGGGCGCTCTCCGACCGCGACCCCGGGGTCTCAGATGATGTACCGGCGCTCTCCGACCGCGACCCCGGGGTCTCAGATGATGTACCGGCGCTCTCCGACCGCGAACCCGCAGTCTCAGACGACGCACTGGCACCCTCCGACGACGAACCCACAGCCGCCGCCGGCGCGGACCCTCCACGGGGGCCACCCGGACCCGACGACGATGCCTGCACGGGTGGTGCGGGTGGGAACCCATTCCCCACCACTCCCGAACCCGCACCCGAAAGCGCAGGAACCGCCCCGGCCACCGCCACTCGCCGCCCCCGCAGCCCACTCACATCGACCAACGCCACAGTCGCCAACGAGGTGACCACCGACCCGATCACCACGGCGACAAAGAACATCGGCACCCCACTCACCGCACCCAGCACCGCCACAATCGGCCCCCCATGCGGCACCGCGTCCTTCACCCCGGCCAGCCCCGCAACCGCCCCGGCCACCGCCCCACCGAGCATGTTCGCCGGAATGACCTGCGCCGGCCGTGCCGCCGCGAACGGAATCGCACCCTCCGAGATACCGAAGCACCCCATGAACAGCGCCGCGAGCCCCGTCTCCCGCTCCTGCTCGGTGTACAGCCGCCGACGGATCAACGTGGCCAGCCCCTGCCCCAGCGGCATCACCGGAATCGCGGCCGCGCACATACCCATCACCGTCTGGTTTCCGCTCGCGATGAGCCCGGCACCGAACAGGAACGCCGTCTTGTTGACCGGACCGCCCATGTCGAAGGCGATCATCAGCCCGAGAATCGCGCCGAGCAGGATCGCACTCGTCCCTGTCATCCCGCCCAGCCAACTCGTCAGATGCTCGAACACCCAGGAGATCGGCTTGCCGATGACGTAGATGAAGAACAGCCCGAGCGCCGTCGTCGCCACGATCGGGATCACGATGATCGGCATGATCGGCTGCACGAACTTCGGCACCCGGATCTTCTTGATCCACAACACCAGATACCCGGCGAGGAACCCGGTCACGATCGCCCCGATGAAGCCCGCGCCCGCCTTGGAGTCGTACAGGTCGCCCGTGTTGGCGATCCAGCCGCCGATCATGCCCGGTACCAGTGCCGGCCGGTCGGCGATCGCGTAGGCGATGTAGCCGGACAGGATCGGGATCATCAGCTGGAAGCCGATCCCGCCGATCGCGTTGACGTGCGCCCAGAAGGTGCCGTCCGGGATCACAAAGCCCTTGGACGTCGCATGCCCGCCGAGCGCGAGCGAGACCGCGATCAGCAGACCGCCGACGACCACGAACGGGATCATGTACGACACGCCGTTCATCAGCGCCTTGTACACCGGGCCCCGCTCCTTGCCGCCACCACCGGGCGCGGCCGCCGCACCCCCGTCGGCCGCGCCCGGCGCGTGCACGGGCGCCGACCGCACCCGCTCGATCAGCTGCTCGGGATGGTGTATGCCCTCGGCGACCCCGACCGCCAGCACGCGCTTGCCCGCGAAACGGCTCAGGTCCACGTCCTTGTCGGCGGCGACGATGACACCGTCTGCGCTTCTGACATCGTTGTCATCGAGGACGTTCTCGGCCCCGATGGATCCCTGGGTCTCCACTTTCATTTCGATGCCACGGCTCGCGGCGGCCTGTGCGAGCTTCTCCGCCGCCATGTACGTGTGCGCGATGCCGGTCGGGCAGGCGGTCACCGCCAGCAGCTTCAGCTGCCGCCCCTCGTCATCGCGGCCACCCGTGGAGGGCGGGCCGGCCGGACTGGTCACGTCGTTTCTCCTCACGCCTTCGTCGCACGAGGCACCGTCCCGGACACCTCGCGAGCGGAACCGGACGGCCCCGAGCCTTCTGCATCCTGCACCACCCCACCCCCGGCCCCAAGGTGCGAAAGTCCCCGTTCGCACCGGTCTGTGGGCTCCCGTCCCACGGATTCCGCGCCCCCACCGGCCGCCCTCCTGCCCCTGCGCCCGCTCCCCGAAACCGCCTGCCGTGCGGCGCGAACCATGCCGATGCGGACTGGGGCCGACAGGGCCGTCCGGTGTAGCTTGGGACGGAGCCAGACGTCGCTGCTGATGGCGGTCGGGCGGTCCCAGCGCGGGCCGACCGAGGGAGAGAGGGCCTCCGACGGACTGCGCTGCGCGTACGTGGGCATGCCTGTGCCCTCTTCTCGGACACCCGTGTGTCCGCCGTCGCGCAGACCAGCCGTACCCACCTCGACCCAACTCCGAGGAGCAGCTCGCAATGACGACTGTCGAGAACCGACAGGACTTCAAGGTCGCCGACCTCTCGCTGGCCGAGTTCGGCCGCAAGGAGATCACCCTCGCCGAGCACGAGATGCCCGGCCTGATGGCGATCCGCAAGGAGTACGCCGAGGCCCAGCCCCTCGCCGGCGCTCGCGTCACCGGCTCCCTGCACATGACCGTGCAGACCGCCGTGCTCATCGAGACCCTGGTCGCCCTCGGCGCCAAGGTCCGCTGGGCCTCCTGCAACATCTTCTCCACCCAGGACCACGCGGCCGCCGCCATCGCCGTCGGCCCGAACGGCACGCCCGACAACCCGCAGGGCATCCCGGTCTTCGCCTGGAAGGGCGAGACCCTGGACGAGTACTGGTGGTGCACCGAGCAGGCGCTGACCTGGCCGGACAGCCCCACCGGCGGCCCGAACATGATCCTTGACGACGGCGGTGACGCCACCCTCCTCGTCCACAAGGGCGTCGAGTACGAGAAGGCCGGCGAGGTCCCCGCCCTGGACACCGCCGAGTCCGACGAGCACCGCGTCATCCTCCAGCTGCTGCACCGCACCCTGGGCGAGAACCCCCAGAAGTGGACCCAGCTGTCCTCCGAGATCCGCGGCGTCACCGAAGAGACCACCACGGGTGTCCACCGCCTGTACGAGATGCAGCGCGACGGCGTACTCCTGTTCCCGGCGATCAACGTCAACGACGCCGTCACCAAGTCGAAGTTCGACAACAAGTACGGCTGCCGACACTCCCTCGTCGACGGCATCAACCGCGCCACGGACACTCTGATCGGCGGCAAGACCGCCGTCGTCTGCGGCTACGGCGACGTGGGCAAGGGCTGCGCCGAGTCGCTGCGCGGCCAGGGCGCCCGCGTGATCATCACCGAGATCGACCCGATCTGCGCTCTGCAGGCGGCGATGGACGGCTACCAGGTCACCACCCTGGACGAGGTCGTCGAGAGCGCCGATATCTTCGTCACCACCACCGGCAACAAGGACATCATCCTTGCGTCGGACATGGCGAAGATGAAGCATCAGGCGATCGTCGGCAACATCGGCCACTTCGACAACGAGATCGACATGGCCGGCCTGGCGAAGATCCCCGGCATCGTCAAGGACGAGGTCAAGCCGCAGGTCCACACGTGGACCTTCCCGGACGGCAAGAAGATCATCGTGCTGTCCGAGGGCCGCCTGCTGAACCTGGGCAACGCCACCGGCCACCCCTCCTTCGTGATGTCCAACTCCTTCGCGGACCAGACCCTGGCCCAGATCGAGCTGTTCACCAAGCCCGACGAGTACCCGACCGGTGTCTACGTGCTTCCGAAGCACCTCGACGAGAAGGTCGCCCGTCTCCACCTGGCCGCCCTCGGCGTCAAGCTGACGACGCTGCGCCCGGAGCAGGCCGCGTACATCGGTGTGGAGGTCGAGGGTCCGTACAAGTCGGACCACTACCGCTACTGAACCGGCGATCTCCTGGTCCCGCCCGCCGGGGAGCACTTCGGTGCACCGCCGCGCTCCCCGGCAGCAGGTCCTCCGAGGCAGGCCCCCGCACCCCCGTGCCGGGGGCCTGCCCCTTTGGTCTCCGACCGGCACCGCACCAGCAGCGCCCGGCCGGAGCGTCACCCCGTCAGAACCCAGGACCCCCATGCCCCGCGGCCGTTATTCGCTCCACGATCCACACGATCACACCCCCCTCGGTGAAGAGCACTTCCAGTGCGCGCCAGGCCCTTCCGGCTGGCGCTATGTCTCCCGGCTGACCGGTCCCGCCGGCGATCACCGCGGCTCGGTCGACCTCGCCCTGGACGACCTGGGCCGCCCCATCCGCCTGGAACTCCACGCGGGCGACTGGCAGGTACGTGGCGCCGCCCTCGACGGCGTCACCTGGGTCCGCACCGACACCACCGGAACTCATGCCACCGAAGGCAATGTGCGCGCCCACGCCTTCGCCGGCACGTCCCCCGCGTTCCTCGTCGCCACCGCCCGTCTCCTGCGCCTCACCCCCTCGTCCGAAGCGATCCGCCTACGCCTGGTCGCCTTCACGGATCCGGTCCTCGCCCCCCGCACTGTGGATCAGTCCTGGGCCCTGGTGAACAGCGAAGCACACGCCACTGACAACGGCCCCTTGACCGTGGACGAGTACCAGGTCACAGCCCTGGACACCGGCGAACGGCACACCGTCCACATCGCCGGCGACGTCGTCCTGGCCGCACCGGGAATCGAGCTGGAGGACCTCCAGTCACCGCCATCGACGTTCGACTGAGCGCCGGAACCGACGAGGCCGACAAGACCGACGAGATCGACGAGTTCGCAGGAAACAGGAGCTGAGCGGATGCCGCTCTACGCCGGCGGCGCGAAACCGGTGGCCGGACGGTCGGGCGACGGCTGATCGTGCGGGGGCACGGTCGGCGGAAGGTCACTCGGCGGCACGGTGGGCGGCGTGAGCGGAGCCTGTGGCTGCCGAGCCCAGTCCTGCGGCCGATCAGACCGACCGGGATACTGCGGCCAGGCCGCAGCAGCAGCGGGCGGCTGATACACGGCCGGCGCACCGGGCCCGGCCACCGGTGGGGCGAAGCCCCCGGCGCCGACAACCCGCCGGGCCTCACGCGACTGCCGCTCGTGCAGCACCGCCGCCAGAAAGGCGGCCGCCGGTAGATCCGGCGGCACCGAAGCGCCCGTCCGCGCCACGAGGTCGGCCGCTAGCCGCTGGGCCATCCCCAGCGACACCTGGGGATCGAGCTGCCCCATCCGGGTCAGGTACTGCCGAACCGCAAGCCACAGCCCGTCCGGCACCGCCGACAGGTCCAGCTCGGCGAACCGCCCCGTGAGCCACGGAGGCGGCGGCGGAACGAAGGCCCGGTCGGCCGGTATTCGCTCGCGCACGACAAGAGTGCCCGCGAACACGTCCCCGAGCCGCCGACCTCGCACCGACACCAGCGAGGCGATGCAGGCGACCACACCGAACGTCAGCAGGATCTCGATCACACCGATCGCGCCCCGCACGAGCGCGTGCCGGAACCGGACCGGCCCACCGTCGTCCCGCACCACCCGGAGCCCGAAGGCCAGCTTCCCCAGCGAACGCCCGTGACTGAGCGTCTCCACCGCGATCGGTCCGCCGACCAGCACCAGCAGAAACGTGGCGATCGACAGTGCCATCTGAGCGGCCTCGTCCAGAGAAGCGGTCGTCATCACCAACACGATGGTGACGACGACGTACCCGATCACGGCCACCACGAGGTCGAGCAGCACCGCCAGCGCCCTGCTCGGCAACTTCGCCGGACGCAGTTCGAGCGCCACCGCCTCGCCCGTCACCAGCTCACTCACGTCCGCCGTCCTTCCCTGATCTGCCGCCGGAAGCGCAAGTCTGCCAAGCTGTGGGCGCATCGCGCCGCAGTACGACAAGCTGACAGCGATCAAGGGCATCCACGACGAGCAGTCGACGACCAGCCGAGGAGCAGGCAGACCCGATGGACCTGGACGTCTTCGTCTCCGTACACCGAGCCGAATGGGACCGCCTGGACGCCCTGCTCCGCCGCCGGCGCCGCCTCAACGGTGCCGAGGCCGACGAACTCGTCGCCCTCTACCAGCGCACCGCCACTCACCTCTCCCTCATCCAGTCCAGCGCCCCGGACCCACAGCTGACCGGACGGCTCAGCCAACTGGTGGCACGCGCGCGTAGCGCTGTCACCGGCACCCGGCGCGCCTCATGGCGCGATGTCACACGCTTCCTGGGCCAGGGCTTCCCGGCCGCGGTCTACCGCGCACGCCACTGGTGGATACCGGCGGCACTGATATCCACCACCACCGCGATCCTCCTGGGCTGGTGGATAGGCACCCATCCGGACGTGCAGTCGAGCATCGCGGCGCCCAGCCAGCTCCGTGAGCTGACCCGCCCTGGCGGCGAGTACGAGACGTACTACTCCAGTCACCCCGCGGCGGCCTTCGCCGCGCAGGTGTGGACGAACAATGCGCAGGCGGCCGCGATGTGCCTGGTCCTGGGCATCTTCCTGGGACTGCCGGTCCTATGGATCCTCTTCGAGAACATGCTCAATCTGGGCGTCGGTTTCGGCCTGATGTCCTCCGCAGGCCGACTCGACACCTTTCTGGGACTCGTCCTTCCGCACGGCCTGCTGGAACTGACCGCCGTCTTCGTCGCCGCGGGTGCGGGACTGCGCCTGGGCTGGACTCTCATAGACCCCGGTCCGCGCACCCGGCGCACCGCCCTCGCTGAGGAGGGGCGCGCGGCGGTCGGCATGGCCATCGGCCTTGCCCTGGTCCTCTTCGTCTCCGGCGCCATAGAAGGCTTCGTCACCCCGTCCGGGCTGCCCACCTGGGCCCGCATCGGAATCGGTGTCCTGGCCGAGCTGGCATTCCTGACGTACGTGTTTGTGCTGGGCGGGCGAGCGGTACGCGTAGGTGAGACCGGCGATCTCGAGGCAGCCGACCGCAGCGCTGTGGTCCCCAACGCCGCTTGATGTGCGATCCACCCCTCTGAGCTGCTAGTCTCCTCTTCGCCCCACAAAGGCCGTTGACACGGACGGAGTGGGGAGGTAGATTCAAACAGTTGCCTAGAAGTGGACAAGTTCCGGGGCGACCGTTAGTCTCTACAAGCTTCCTGGGGAGTCGCGAACGACATCCTGGAGAAGCACCCCCGATTATTCAGAAATGAGCGGCCGGTTCGACCGGCCAAGAACTTCTGATAAAGTCGGAACCGCCGGAAAGGAAACCGCGAGAAAAACGCGGGAGCCTGGAAAGCACCGAGGAAATCGGATCGAGAAAAGATCTGATAGAGTCGGAAACGCAAGACCGAAGGGAAGCGCCCGGAGGAAAGCCCGAGAGGGTGAGTAC
>NZ_MQUS01000048.1 GCF_001953885.1 Streptomyces sp. IMTB 2501
GTCGACGACCTCTTCGGTCAACGAGGGACGCTGAGCGATCAGCATGTGTGGATCAGATCCTTCATTCGTGGACGCCCGCTATTTGACGTCCGACGGAAACCGCACCTGTGAAAAGTGCGGGTACTGCAAGGGTACGGGCGGTACGGCTCGGTTCACCTCCGCTTACGCGGAGAACAGAGCCGTACCGCCCGCAACCGGCGACCGGGGAAGCGTCAGACGCGGCGACGCTTCGGCGGACGGCAGCCGTTGTGCGGGGTCGGGGTGACGTCCTGGATGGAGCCGACCTCGAGGCCCGTGGCCTGCAGGGAGCGGATCGCGGTCTCACGACCGGAGCCCGGGCCCTTGACGAACACGTCGACCTTGCGCATGCCGTGCTCCTGGGCGCGGCGGGCGGCCGACTCGGCGGCCATCTGCGCGGCGAACGGCGTGGACTTCCGGGAGCCCTTGAAGCCGACGTGGCCGGCGGAGGCCCAGGAGATCACGTTGCCGGACGGGTCCGTGATCGAGACGATCGTGTTGTTGAACGTGCTCTTGATGTGCGCGTGGCCGTGAGCGACGTTCTTCTTTTCCTTGCGGCGCACCTTCTTGGCAGCGCCCTGACGACCCTTGGGGGGCATCTATAACTCCTACGGGAGGTGGTCGGTCCTACAGCGAAGACCGCTGGACGGCGAGTCCGCTGCGGACTACTTCTTGCCCGGCTTCTTCTTACCGGCGATGGCGCGACGCGGGCCCTTGCGGGTGCGAGCGTTGGTGCTGGTGCGCTGACCGCGGACGGGCAGACCGCGACGGTGACGGAGACCCTGGTAGCAGCCGATCTCGACCTTGCGGCGGATGTCGGCCTGGATCTCGCGACGGAGGTCACCCTCGGTCTTGATGTTGTTGTCGACGTACTCGCGGATCGCGACCAGCTGCTCTTCGGTCAGGTCACGAACACGGGTGTTCGGGTCGATGCCGGTCTCGGCCAGCGTCTGCTGGGAGAGCGTCCGGCCGATGCCGAACACGTAGGTGAGGGCGACCTCCACGCGCTTTTCGCGCGGGATGTCAACACCGGAAACGCGTGCCATTCAATGGCTCCTGGTGATCTTTCGGAGGTCTTCCGCAGAACCGGATCCCGGCCGCCGTACCAGGTACGAACCGGGTCCCCGGCCTCCGAACCGGGGGTGTCGAGCTGGATGGCTCGGATTCTGCGTATGAACAAATTCAGCTCGCGTCGCGCGAATCTCTGCGATAGAGGTGCAGAGGGTGTGGTCGTGCGTCAGCCCTGGCGCTGCTTGTGGCGCGGGTTCTCGCAAATGACCATGACCCGGCCGTGACGGCGGATCACCCTGCACTTGTCGCAGATCTTCTTGACGCTCGGCTTGACCTTCATGGGATTGAGGTTCTCCGGGTCAGTGCCACCACCCCGCCGGAACGGGATGCGGGCAAGATCTACTTGTACCGGTAGACGATCCGGCCACGCGTCAGGTCGTACGGAGACAACTCCACCACGACCCGGTCGTCAGGGAGGATACGGATGTAGTGCATACGCATCTTGCCGCTGATGTGTGCCAGGACCTGGTGGCCGTTCTGGAGCTCGACCTTGAACATGGCGTTCGGCAGAGACTCGACGACAGTGCCCTCGATCTCGATGGCACCTTGCTTCTTGGCCACGCTTCGCCCTTCGAATCGACTACCTTGATCGACTCTCCCGCGAGCATGCGGACATGCGGATGCACGAGAGCCGACGAGTCAGTCTACGTCGGCGTACCCGGAAAGGCGAATCGAGAGAGTCTGCCCCACTGGCGAGATCACTAAGCGAGCGGATCGGGAGCGGCGGTGATGCCGTACTCGGCCAGCTTGGCCTTGCCGCCGTCGGGCGCGGTCAGTACCAGCGGGCCCTCGGTGGTCAGGGCGACCGAGTGCTCCCAGTGGGAGGACCAGGTGCCGTCGGTGGTGATGACCGTCCAGTCGTCGGAGAGGACCTCGGTCTTCGCGGTGCCGAGGGAGACCATCGGCTCGATCGCGAGGCAGAAGCCGGGCACCAGCTTGGGGCCCTTGCCGCGGCGGCGGTCGACGTAGTTCAGCAGATGCGGGTCCATGTGCATCTCGGTGCCGATGCCGTGGCCGCCGTAGTCCTCGATGATCCCGTACTTGCCGCCGCCCGGCTTCGGCTGGCGGCGGATGTACGTCTCGACGGCGCGGGAGATGTCGACCAGACGGTTGCCCTGCTTCATGGCCGCGATACCGGCCCACATCGACTCTTCCGTCACCCGGGACAGCTCGATCAGCTCCGGAGCGTGACCGGAGCCCACGAACGCCGTGTAGGCGGCGTCGCCGTGCCAGCCGTCGATGATCGCGCCGCAGTCGATGGAGATGACGTCGCCGTCCTTGAGGACGACGTCGTCGGAGGGGATGCCATGGACGACCACGTCGTTGACCGACGTGCAGATCGTCGCGGGGAAGCCGCCGTAGCCCAGGAAGTTCGACCTCGCGCCGTTCTCGGCGAGGACCTTGCGGGCGACCTCGTCCAGGTCCTTGGTGGAGGCGCCGGGCACCGCCGCCTCCCGGGTGGCCGCGTGGATGGCGGCTACGACCAGGCCCGCCGCACGCATCTTGGCGATCTGCTCGGGGGTCTTGATCTGCACCATGGGGGCCTGCGCTCTCCGTCACTCACGTCGGCTGGTTTACCTGTACAACACTACGGCCGCGGCGCCCGGGGAGGGCACCGCGGCCGGAAGGGCCGGACTCTACTGCTCGGCCTTCTCGCGCTTGAGTGCCTCCAGCGCCCGCTGCGTGATCTCGTCCACGGGGCCCAGGGAGGAGATCGTCACGACCAGGCCCTGCGCCTTGTAGTAGTCGATGATCGGCTCGGTCTGCGTGTGGTAGACCTCCAGCCGCGTGCGGACGGTCTCCTCGCGGTCGTCGTCGCGCTGGTACAGCTCACCGCCGCAGACGTCGCACACGCCCTCTTTCTTCGCCGGGCTGTACGTCACATGGAAGACGTGCGACGAGTCGTTGCGGCAGATGCGCCGGCCGGCGATCCGCTTGACCACCTCGTCCTCCGGGACCTCCAGGTCCAGGACGGCGTCCAGCCTGATGGCCTCGGTCGTGAGCAGCTCGTCCAGCGCCTCGGCCTGCTCTACGTTCCGCGGGAAGCCGTCGAGCAGGAAGCCGTTCTCGGCGTCCGGCTGCTCCATGCGGTCCTTGGCCATCGCGATGGTGACCTCGTCCGGGACCAGGTTGCCGGCGTCCATGTAGGACTTCGCGAGCTTGCCCAGCTCGGTCTGCTGGCTGATGTTGGCCCGGAACAGGTCGCCCGTGGAGATGTGCGGGATGGCCAGCTCCTTGGCGAGCCGGACGGCTTGCGTTCCCTTACCGGCACCCGGCGGCCCGACGAGGACGATACGCATCAGCGGAGGAACCCTTCGTAATTGCGCTGCTGGAGCTGGCTCTCGATCTGCTTCACCGTCTCGAGACCGACACCCACGATGATCAGGATGCTGGTACCGCCGAACGGGAAGTTGTTCGTCGCCCCGAACCCGACCAACGCCATTGTTGGCACGAGAGCAATCAGACCCAGATACAGCGAACCCGGCCAGGTGATCCGGTTGAGCACATAGCTGAGGTACTCAGCGGTCGGTCGGCCAGCCCGGATGCCCGGGATGAAGCCACCATACTTCTTCATGTTGTCGGCGACTTCCTCGGGGTTGAAGGAGATCGCCACGTAGAAGAACGCGAAGAAAACGATGAGCAAGAAGTACAGAGTGATGTAAAGCGGGTGGTCGCCCTTGGTCAGGTTGTTCTGGATCCACTGCTTCCAGTTCGAATTACCGCCCGCGAACTGCGCCACCAGTGCCGGGATGTAGAGCAGCGACGAGGCGAAGATGACGGGAATCACACCCGCCTGGTTCACCTTGAGCGGGATGTACGTGGACGTACCACCGTAGGAACGACGGCCGATCATGCGCTTCGCGTACTGCACCGGGATACGGCGCTGGGCCTGCTCGACGAAGACCACGAGCGCGACCATGACCAGGCCGACCAGGATCACCGTGCCGAACTCGATCCAGCCGCCGGCCAGCGTGCCCTGCTTCTTGATCGCCCACAGAGCGGACGGGAAGGTCGCCGCGATCGAGATGAACATCAGGATCGACATGCCGTTGCCGATGCCGCGGTCGGTGATCAGCTCACCGAGCCACATGACGACACACGTACCGGCGGTCATGCAGACGACCATCGTGATCGTCGTGAAGATCGCCTGGTTCGGGACGATGCTCGACGCGACCGAGCACCCGTTGAAGAGCGCGCCGCTGCGGGCGGTGGCGACGAGGCCGGTGCCCTGGAGGATGGCGAGCGCCACGGTGAGGTAGCGGGTGTACTGCGTGATCTTCGCCGTGCCGGCCTGGCCCTCCTTCTTCAGGGCTTCCAGACGCGGGATGACCACGGTCAGCAGCTGAAGGATGATGCTGGCCGTGATGTACGGCATGATGCCGAGCGCGAAGACCGTGATCTGCAGCAGCGCGCCACCGCTGAACATGTTCACAAGGCCGAACAGGCCCTGGTTGGCCCCCGCCTCGCTCACACACTGCTGGACGGCCTTGTAGTTGACGCCGGGGATCGGGATGTGGGTACCGACGCGGTAGACCACGATGATGGCCAGCGTGAAGAGCAGCTTCTTGCGCAGGTCGGGCGTCCTGAACGCCCGGGCGAACGCGGTGAGCACGGTGCCTCCTGCGACCCCCGCGCAACTGCGTCAAGGGTGACGGTCTTGAGGTTCGACGAATGGACGAATGGATAACGGTCAACTGCCGCTCAGGGTGCCCCATGGGAAGCACCCGATGAAAGTAGGCAGTGCTGGCCACCTTACCGGCGAGAGCACCGCCCTAGGAACGACCAACCGGGGATACCCCTTTTGTGGGGTATCCCCGGTCGGGATCGTTCACGTCATCGAGGGACCTGAGGGGCTCAGATCAGCTCGGTGACCGTACCGCCGGCGGCGGTGATCTTCTCCTTGGCGGAGCCGGAGACGGCGTCGACCGTCACCTGCAGCGCCACGGAGATCTCGCCCTGGCCGAGGACCTTGACGAGGCTGTTCTTGCGAACGGCACCCTTGGCCACCAGACCCTCGACCGTGACCTCGCCACCCTCGGGGTAGAGCGCGGCCAGCTTGTCGAGGTTCACGACCTGGTACTCGGTCTTGAACGGGTTCTTGAAGCCCTTCAGCTTCGGGAGGCGCATGTGCAGCGGCATCTGGCCGCCCTCGAAGCGCTCCGGAACCTGGTAACGGGCCTTCGTACCCTTCGTACCACGACCGGCCGTCTTACCCTTCGACGCCTCACCACGACCGACACGGGTCTTGGCGGTCTTGGCGCCCGGGGCGGGACGGAGGTTGTGGATCTTCAGCGGGTTCTGCTCCGCCATGATCAGTCGACCTCCTCGACCGTCACGAGGTGGCGGACGGTGTGCACCATGCCGCGGAACTCGGGGCGGTCCTCCTTGACGACCACGTCGTTGACCTTCTTCAGGCCAAGCGAACGCAGGGTGTCACGGTGGTTCTGCTTGCTGCCGATGTAGGACTTGACCTGCGTAATCTTGAGCTGCGCCATGATTACGCACCCGCCCCGGCACGCGCACGAAGCAGGGCCGCGGGCGCGACGTCCTCGAGCGGCAGACCACGGCGGGCCGCGATCTCCTCGGGACGCTGCAGACCCTTCAGGGCCTCCACGGTCGCGTGCACGATGTTGATGGCGTTGTCGGAGCCGAGCGACTTCGACAGCACGTCGTGGATACCGGCGCACTCGAGCACGGCACGCACCGGACCACCGGCGATAACACCGGTACCCGGGGACGCGGGCTTGAGCAGCACGACGCCGGCAGCCTTCTCACCCTGGATCGGGTGCGGGATGGTGCCCTGGATCCGGGGGACCTTGAAGAAGTGCTTCTTGGCCTCCTCAACGCCCTTGGCGATGGCGGCCGGCACCTCCTTGGCCTTGCCGTAACCGACACCCACGGTGCCGTCACCGTCGCCCACCACGACCAGCGCGGTGAAGCTGAAGCGACGACCACCCTTCACAACCTTGGCGACGCGGTTGATCGCGACAACGCGCTCAACGTACGCGGTCTTCTCGGCGGCAGCAGCGCCGCCGTCACGGCCCTTCCGGTCCCGCCGCTCGCCGCCACCGGCACCGCTGCCGCGGCGCTGGGGTCCAGCCATTGGATTACCTCTCTCTTTCCGCTAGCTACAAGCGGCTCAGAACTTGAGCCCGGCTTCGCGGGCGGCGTCCGCCAGGGCGGCGATGCGCCCGGCGTACTGGTTGCCACCACGGTCGAACACGACGGCCTCGACACCGGCGGCCTTGGCACGCTCGGCGACCAGGGCACCGACCTGCTTGGCCTGCGCGGACTTGTCGGCCTCGCCACCACGGATCGACGCGTCCAGCGTGGACGCCGACGCCAGGGTGTGACCCTTCAGGTCGTCGATCACCTGCGCCACGATGTGGCGGTTGGAGCGGGTCACGACCAGACGGGGGCGCTCCGCCGTACCGGAGATCCGCTTGCGGATCCGGATGTGACGGCGCTTGATCGCGGCGCGCTTGTAGGCGTCGCCCTTGAGGATCTTCTGCCCGTATGCCATGGCTTACTTACCCGCCTTTCCGACCTTGCGGCGGATGACTTCGCCCTCGTACTTGACGCCCTTGGCCTTGTACGGGTCGGGCTTGCGCAGCTTGCGGATGTTGGCCGCAACCTCGCCGACCTTCTGCTTGTCGATGCCCTCGACCGAGAAACGGGTCGGGGTCTCCACCTTGAAGGTGATGCCCTCGGGGGCCTCGACCAGGATCGGGTGGCTGTAACCGAGAGCGAACTCCAGGTTCGAACCCTTGGCGGTCACTCGGTAACCGACACCGCTGATCTCGAGCTTCTTCACGTAACCCTGGGTCACGCCGGTGATCATGTTCGCCACCAGCGTGCGGGAGAGGCCGTGCAGGGCCTTGCTCTGACGCTCGTCGTTCGGGCGGGTCACCTGGAGGGTGCCGTCCTCGCCCTTAGCGATGTCGATCGGCGCGACAACGGTGTGGGTCAGCGAGCCCTTGGGGCCCTTGACCGAAACCGTACGGCCGTCGATGGTGACGTCCACGCCGGCGGGAACCGCGATGGGGAGCTTGCCGATGCGCGACATAGCTGTTTCCTCCGTTCCCTTCTGCTACCAGACGTAGGCGAGGACTTCCCCACCCACGCCCTTCTTGCCGGCCTGCTTGTCGGTGAGGAGCCCGTGGGACGTGGAGATGATCGCCACGCCGAGGCCGCCGAGCACCTTCGGCAGGTTGGTGGACTTCGCGTAAACCCGGAGACCGGGCTTGGAGATCCGCTTGATGCCCGCGATGGAGCGCTCACGGTTGGGGCCGAACTTCAGCTCCAGGACGAGGTTCTTGCCGACCTCGGCGTCCTCGACCTTCCAGCCCGTGATGAAGCCCTCCTGCTGGAGGATCTCCGCGATGTGCGACTTGATCTTCGAGTGCGGCATCGCCACGGAGTCGTGGTACGCCGAGTTCGCGTTCCGCAGACGCGTCAGCATGTCTGCGATCGGATCAGTCATGGTCATGAATTGGCCTTCGGCCTCTCTCGCCGGGGTTTCCTGGTGCGCCATCCCTCTCCCCGATCCGAGACGGGACGGGTGCGGCGCGGTGGACCTACGGCGTAGTAAGTCGTACGGGCGGCAGTCAGGCGCCCAACCCTCCAAGCCTAAGCCATGGAGAGGAGGGCGCCTGACACGCCCATTGCTTACCGAGAGCTTCAGGAATCCCTAATTACGGGGATTACCAGGAGCTCTTGGTCACGCCCGGCAGCTCGCCACGGTGAGCCATCTCACGAAGGCACACGCGGCAGAGGCCGAACTTGCGGTACACGGAGTGCGGACGGCCGCAGCGCTGGCAGCGGGTGTAGCCACGCACACCGAACTTGGGCTTGCGAGCAGCCTTGGCAATCAGAGCCTTCTTCGCCATCTCGCTCACGCCTCCTTGAACGGGAAGCCGAGGTGACGAAGGAGCGCGCGGCCCTCAGCGTCGTTGGTCGCCGTGGTGACCACGGTGATGTCCATGCCCCGGGTACGGTCGATCTTGTCCTGGTCGATCTCGTGGAACATGACCTGCTCCGTGAGACCGAAGGTGTAGTTGCCACGGCCGTCGAACTGCTTGGGGGACAGACCACGGAAGTCGCGGATGCGCGGCAGCGCGAGCGACAGGGTGCGGTCCAGGAACTCCCACATGCGGTCGCCACGGAGCGTGACGTGAGCACCGATCGGCTGGCCCTCACGCAGCTTGAACTGCGCGATGGACTTGCGGGCCTTGGTGACGGCCGGCTTCTGACCGGTGATGGTGGTCAGGTCGCGGATCGCGCCCTCGATCAGCTTCGAGTCACGGGCGGCGTCGCCGACACCCATGTTGACCACGATCTTGACGAGGCCGGGAACCTGCATGACGTTCTCGTACTTGAACTCGTCACGCAGCTTGCCCGCGATCTCCTCGCGGTACTTCTGCTTCAGACGCGGAGTGGTGGTGGTAGCCATCAGATGTCCTCACCCGTCCGCTTGGCAACGCGGATCTTGTTGCCTTCGTCGTCGAAGCGGTAACCGACACGCGTGACGACCTTCTGACCGTCCTTCTCAACGACCAGCTGGACGTTGGAGACGTGGATCGGCGCCTCGGTCGTGACGATGCCGCCGGCCTGGGAACCGCGAGCGGTCGGGCCGGCCTTGGTGTGCTTCTTGACCCGGTTGACACCCTCGACCAGGACACGCTCCTCGCGCGGGTAAGCGGCAATGACCTTGCCCTGCTTGCCCTTGTCCTTGCCGGTGATGACCTGGACCAGGTCGCCCTTCTTGATCTTCATGCTTACAGCACCTCCGGCGCGAGCGAGATGATCTTCATGAACTTCTTCTCGCGCAGCTCACGGCCGACCGGGCCGAAGATGCGGGTGCCGCGAGGGTCGCCGTCGTTCTTCAGAATGACGGCGGCGTTCTCGTCGAAGCGGATGTACGAGCCGTCCGGACGGCGGCGCTCCTTGACGGTGCGAACGATGACCGCCTTGACGACGTCACCCTTCTTCACGTTGCCACCGGGGATCGCGTCCTTGACGGTGGCGACGATGACGTCACCGATGCCCGCGTAGCGGCGACCGGAGCCACCGAGCACACGGATGCAAAGGATCTCCTTCGCACCAGTGTTGTCGGCGACACGCAGTCGCGACTCCTGCTGGATCACGTCTATCTCCTGTTTGTCTGCCGGTTCCCCGGGAGCCGCTCAGCGGAGCGGCTCCCGGAGCCTGGCGGAACTGTCCTGCGAGGGATGCCCCGCAGGAACGTACTTTTTGGAATTCCCTTGCGGGAATTACCTACTTGGCCTTCTCGAGGATCTCGACGACGCGCCAGCGCTTCGTCGCGGACAGCGGCCGGGTCTCCATGAGGAGGACACGGTCGCCGACACCCGCGGCGTTCTGCTCGTCGTGCGCCTTGAGCTTGTTCGTACGGCGGATGACCTTGCCGTACAGCGCGTGCTTGACGCGGTCCTCGACAGCGACGACGACGGTCTTGTCCATCTTGTCGCTGACGACCAGACCCTCACGGGTCTTGCGGAAGCCGCGGGCCTCTGCGTTCTCAGTCACGTTCTTCTCGCTCATCAGGCGTTCTCCACCGTTTCGATGCCCAGCTCACGCTCGCGCATCAGGGTGTAGATCCGCGCGATGTCCTTGCGGACCGCCTTCAGACGGCCGTGGTTCTCGAGCTGACCGGTCGCCGCCTGGAAGCGGAGGTTGAACAGCTCTTCCTTGGCCTCGCGGAGCTTCGCCAGAAGCTCCTCGTTGCCCAGCTCGCGCAGCTCGGACGCCTTGGTACCGACCGACATCACGCTTCACCTGCCTCGCGCTTGACGATGCGGCACTTCATCGGCAGCTTGTGGGCCGCACGAGTGAGAGCCTCACGCGCAATCTTCTCGTTCGGGTAGGACAGCTCGAACATGACCCGTCCCGGGTGCACATTCGCGATCCACCACTCCGGCGAACCCTTACCGGAACCCATGCGGGTCTCGGCCGGCTTCTTCGTGAGCGGGCGGTCCGGGTAGATGTTGATCCAGACCTTGCCGCCACGCTTGATGTGGCGGGTCATCGCGATACGGGCCGCCTCGATCTGGCGGTTGGTCACGTACGCCGGCGTGAGGGCCTGGATGCCGTACTCGCCGAACGCGACCGTGGTACCGCCCTTGGCCTCACCGCGACGCTTCGGGTGGTGCTGCTTGCGGTGCTTGACCCTACGGGGGATCAGCATGTCGGTCAGGCCTCCGTTCCGGTGCTCTCAGCCGGAGCCTCGGCCTTGGGAGCCTCGGCCTTGGGGGCCTCGGCGCCGGCAGCCTGCTGCGGCTTGCGACCGCGCCGCTCGCCACCGCGGCCACCACGGGCCGGGCGGTCGGCACCACCACGGGCCGGGCGGTTACCCGCACGGGCCGCAGCGTTCTCGGCGCGGACCTCGGCGATGTTCTTGACGTCGCCCTTGTAGATCCAGACCTTCACACCGATGCGGCCGAAGGTCGTCTTGGCCTCGAAGAAGCCGTAGTCCACGTTCGCGCGGAGCGTGTGCAGGGGCACACGGCCCTCGCGGTAGAACTCCGAGCGGGACATCTCGGCGCCGCCGAGGCGGCCACCGCACTGGATCTTGATGCCCTTGGCGCCGGCCTTCATCGCCGACTGCATGCTCTTGCGCATGGCACGGCGGAAGGAGACGCGGGAGGAGAGCTGCTCGGCAACGGCCTGGGCCACCAGCTGAGCGTCGGTCTCGGGGTTCTTGACCTCAAGGATGTTCAGCTGGACCTGCTTGCCCGTGAGCTTCTCGAGGTCGCCGCGGATGCGGTCGGCCTCGGCGCCACGGCGGCCGATGACGATGCCGGGACGGGCGGTGTGGATGTCCACACGCACGCGGTCACGGGTGCGCTCGATCTCAACCTTCGAGATACCGGCGCGCTCCATGCCGGACGTCATCATCCGACGGATGGCGACGTCTTCCTTGACGTAGTCCTTGTACAGCTTGTCGGCGTACCAACGCGACTTGAAGTCGGTCGTGACACCGAGCCGGAACCCGTGCGGGTTTACCTTCTGGCCCATTACCGGGTTCCTTCCTTGCTGCTGACGACCACGGTGATGTGGCTGGTCCGCTTGCGGATCCGGTAGGCACGGCCCTGGGCACGCGGACGGAACCGCTTCAGGGTCGGGCCCTCGTCGACGTAGGCCTCGGAAACGAAGAGGCTGTCGGCGTCGGTGTGGTCGTAGTTGTGCGCGGCGTTGGCAATGGCGCTGTCGAGCACCTTGCCGACCGGCACGGAGGCTGCCTGCGGAGCGAATCGCAGAACAGCCTGGGCCTCCGTGGCATCCATGCCACGGATGAGGTCCACCACACGGCGGGCCTTCATGGGCGTGACGCGGATGTACCGCGCCTGGGCCCTGGCTTCCATGGTTGTCCCTTCAGAGTTACTTACGTGTCTGAATGCGATCCGCTACTAGCGGCGCTTCGACTTCCGGTCTTCCTTGACGTGGCCCCGGAAGGTGCGGGTCGGCGAGAACTCGCCGAGCTTGTGGCCGACCATCGACTCGGTGACGAACACCGGGATGTGGGTCTTGCCGTTGTGCACCGCGAGGGTGTGGCCCAGCATGGCCGGGACGATCATCGAGCGGCGGGACCAGGTCTTGATGACGTTCTTGGTGCCGGCTTCGTTCTGGACATCCACCTTCTTCATCAGGTGGTCGTCGACGAAGGGCCCCTTCTTCAGGCTACGAGGCATCTCAACCCGTCCTTAGCGCTTCTTGTTCGTCTTGCGGCGGCGGACGATGTACTTGTTCGACGCCTTCTTGGGCGAACGAGTACGGCCTTCCTTCTTGCCCCACGGGGACACAGGGTGGCGACCACCGGAGGTCCGGCCCTCACCACCACCGTGCGGGTGGTCAACCGGGTTCATCACGACACCACGGACGGTCGGGCGAACGCCCAGCCACCGCTTACGGCCGGCCTTACCCCAGTTGATGTTGCTCTGCTCGGCGTTGCCGACCTCACCGACGGTGGCGCGGCAGCGGACGTCGACCAGGCGGATCTCGCCGGACGGCATGCGCAGGTGGGCGTAGGCGCCCTCCTTCGCGAGCAGCTGCACGGAGGCACCGGCGGAGCGGGCGAACTTGGCACCGCCACCGGGACGGAGCTCGATCGCGTGGATCGTGGTACCGACCGGGATGTTGCGGAGGGCCAGGTTGTTGCCCGGCTTGATGTCGGCCCCGGGACCGTTCTCGACGCGGTCACCCTGCTGCAGGTTGCGCGGGGCGAGGATGTAGCGCTTCTCGCCGTCGGCGTAGTGCAGCAGCGCGATGCGCGCGGTGCGGTTGGGGTCGTACTCGATGTGCGCGACCTTCGCCGGCACGCCGTCCTTGTCGTGACGACGGAAGTCGATCACTCGGTAGGCGCGCTTGTGTCCGCCACCCTGGTGGCGAACGGTCACACGACCGGCGTTGTTACGGCCGCCCTTGCTGTGCAGGGGGCGGACCAGCGACTTCTCCGGCGTGGACCGCGTGACCTCGACGAAGTCGGCGACGCTGGCGCCACGACGGCCCGGCGTAGTCGGCTTGTACTTGCGGATTCCCATTTCTCAGTCCTCGTCCGATATCGGACGATCCGGACCGCCCTTAGGCGGTCGGACCGCCGAAGATGTCGATACGGTCGCCCTCGGCGAGGGTCACGATCGCGCGCTTGCTGCCGGCACGCTGACCGAAACCGGTCTTCGTGCGCTTGCGCTTGCCCTGGCGGTTGATCGTGTTGACCCCGGTGACCTTGACGTCGAAGACCGCCTGGACGGCCTGCTTGATCTGGGTCTTGTTGGCGCCCGGGGCGACGACGAACGTGTACTTGTTGTCGTCGAGGAGCGCGTAGCTCTTCTCGGAGACGACCGGCTTGAGCAGCACGTCACGGGGGTCCGTGAAGGACTTGCTCAGCGGCGTCTCGACGGTGTTCTTGCCCTCGGTGGCGTGACGACGCGCCTTGGCGACGCGCGCGGCCTTGGCGGCCTTGGCGGCCTTCGAGGCGATAGCGGGGTGACGGATGGCCATCAGACCTCGCTCCCTTCGGTGTCGTTGGCCTTCGGGCCGGACACGAAGGACTCGAAAGCGGCCTGGGTGAAGACCACGTCGTCCGAGACGAGAACGTCGTACGTGTTCAGCTGGCCCGGCTCCAGGATGTGGACCTGGGGCAGGTTGCGGGCGGACAGCCACGCGGCCTCGTCGGCGCGGTCGACGACCAGGAGCAGGTTCTTGCGCTCCGAGATCTTGCCGAACAGCGACTTGGCGGCCTTGGTGCTGGGGGTCTCGCCCTCGACCACGCCGGAGACGACGTGGATGCGGTTGTGACGCGCCCGGTCGGTGAGGGCACCGCGCAGGGCGGCGGCCTTCATCTTCTTCGGGGTGCGCTGCGAGTAGTCACGCGGCTGCGGGCCGTGCACCACGCCACCACCGGCGAACTGCGGCGCGCGGGTCGAACCCTGACGGGCGCGACCGGTGCCCTTCTGGCGGTACGGCTTCTTGCCGCCACCACGGACCTCGCCACGGGTCTTCGTCTTGTGCGTGCCCTGACGGGCCGCGGCCAGCTGCGCGACGACGACCTGGTGGATCAGCGGAACGCTGACCTTGGCGTCGAAGATCTCCGCGGGGAGCTCGACGGAACCGGCCTTGTCGCCCGCCGGCGAAAGGATGTCAACAGTGCTCATCGGTTACCTCAGGCCCCCTTGGCCGCGGTGCGGACCAGGACGAGGCCGCCGTTCGGACCGGGAACCGCGCCCTTGATGAGCAGCAGACCCTTCTCCGCGTCAACGGCGTGGACGGTCAGGTTCTGGGTGGTGACCCGCTCGTTGCCCATGCGACCCGCCATGCGGAGGCCCTTGAACACGCGGCCCGGGGTGGCGCAGCCACCGATGGAACCGGGCGAGCGGTGCTTGCGCTGGGTGCCGTGCCCGGCGCCGAGGCCACGGAAGTTGTGGCGCTTCATGACACCGGCGAAGCCCTTGCCCTTGCTCTTGCCGGTGACGTCGACCTTCACGCCGGCCTCGAAGACCTCGGCGGTGATTTCCTGACCGAGCGTGTACTCGGCGGCATCGGCCGTCCGGATCTCGACGAGGTGACGACGGGGGGTGACGTCGGCCTTGGCGAAGTGGCCCTTGAGGGGCTTGTTCACCTTGCGCGGGTCGATCTCGCCGAAGGCGATCTGGACCGACTCGTAGCCGTCGACGTCGTTCGTACGCACCTGGGTGACGACGTTGGGGCCGGCCTTGACGACGGTGACCGGAACAACACGGTTGTTCTCGTCCCACACCTGCGTCATGCCGAGCTTCTCGCCCAGGATGCCCTTGATCTGCTTAGCCATTCTCAGCCCACCAGCCTCAGAGCTTGATCTCGATGTCGACACCGGCCGGGAGGTCGAGTCGCATCAGAGAGTCAACGGTCTTGGGGGTCGGGTCGAGAATGTCGATCAGGCGCTTGTGCGTGCGCATCTCGAAGTGCTCGCGCGAGTCCTTGTACTTGTGCGGCGACTTGATGACGCAGTACACGTTCTTCTCAGTGGGCAGCGGCACCGGGCCCGCGACCGACGCACCAGTGCGGGTCACCGTCTCGACGATCTTCTTCGCCGAGGAGTCGATGACCTCGTGGTCGTAGGCCTTGAGCCGGATGCGGATCTTCTGTCCCGCCATGGCTACTCAGTAGTCCTGTCTCTCTTGGCTCTGGAACCCGGCGGATTCCTTCTGCTGCCTTCGTTTCTCCGACCCACGCGGTCGGGCGTGTCGCGCTCCCGCTGACACAGATGCCCCTTGTTCGAACATCCCTGCGGGGAATGCGACGGCCCTTCCGGAACCGCGGACCGGGGACCTCGGGCCCACCGGGCGCCTGGTCGGTGCCGCGCCCACACTTCCCGGAAGATTCCCGTACGTCCGCCCCAGTGCTGCCCGAGGGCAGTTAGGGCGACGAGTACTGTGGGACTCGCTTCCGGTCCTCCCGGCGGGAGGCGCGCAGCATCAACACTCGACCGAGCAACTCGGACAGTCTGCCATATGGGCCGGGGGCTCCGCCAATCGAGCCGGAGAGAATACCCCTAGGGTGACGTAGGTCAAACGGGGGGCGGGACCGGGACGCGGATCCCCTCCGTGATCAGTACTGGGTGTTGAGGTCCGCGCCCTTGGGTGCGCGCCAGCAGCCGGAGACGACGTTCACCAGGATCTTCGGGTCCTTCTCATGGCC
This sequence comes from Streptomyces sp. IMTB 2501, assembly GCF_001953885.1. Taxonomy (GTDB): domain Bacteria; phylum Actinomycetota; class Actinomycetes; order Streptomycetales; family Streptomycetaceae; genus Streptomyces. The sequence goes on from NZ_MQUS01000048.1 coordinate 15,283, forward strand.
AGCCGTCGGACTCGACACCCAGAGTTCGACATTCACGGAGAAAGGTTCTGTCTCCGAGTCCGCTGTGAGTTCGAGCGTCTTGTCCTTGCTCTTGTTGGGGCCATACTGGACGATCTTCCACCCCTTGCCGGGGAGGCCTTTCTTGAGGCGCTCAAAGCCAGCCTTCAGCTCGCTCTCGGAGACGTCGTAGACGGACCAGGGATGAACGGTCTTGTACAGGTGCTCGGGATCCTGGTCGCAGGTCGCGATGCTGGGTCCCGGCTCGGTGACCTTGCCCGTCCGAATGTTGATCAGTTCGTAGATCTGGCTGGACACAGCCTTCGCCTTCTCCCGGGCCCTGTCCACATCCAGAGTGGTGGTCTTCGATCCGGCTGTCCCGTCTGACACGGAGTCTCCGCTGTGATCCATGGTGTTCGAACAACCTGTTCCGGTGAGGGAGAGGACGGCGCCGGCGACAACGATGCCGAGCCAAACCCGAAGGCGTCGACGCGAGAGGGGGATCAATTGTCCTCCTGGACCTTGTCATAGCGGCCGGCGACCACTGCCGCCTGGTTCTTGAGGCTCTGAGACCCCTCGTCCCAGTACCCGCTGTGACCGCTGGTGTTCACATCCATCCTGTGAGCTCCGAATGCCTCATCGGACGGGATCGTCTGGATGTAACCAGCGTTGTAGGGAATCCCGTGATAGGTGTCCACCCCCCACTTCCAGCCACCGAGGAAGTCCCTGCCGATGTATGGCACCGGATCGGAGCTGGCCGCCTCGGACCATACATGGTCCTTACCCACGCCCAGATCGCTCGCGTCACCCACCAGCATGCCCGGGCTGCCAGCGACCACGATGTCATCGGCTGCTATGTGGTGCTCCTTGGCGGCCACGCCGATCACGGTGGTCCCATAGCTGTGGCCGATGACGGTGGTGTGGCTCGCCTCTGGACCGCCCTGGGCAGTCTGCAGGCCGTCAAGGAAGTGGTTGAGGGTAGGCGCCGCGTTGTAGGCGTAGCTCGGTCGGGGGGAATCGGTGATGATGTCCTGTGGGGCGTCGTAGCCGATCCAGGTGATGGTGGAGGTCGACTCGCCGGGGGACATCGCGTTGGCTTCCTTCCATGTCCGTGCCATGCGCGCGATGTCACCTTGGGCCCCCGCCAGCCTCGCCGTCGTCCCCGGCACGTACACCGCAGTGTTGTCCGCCGTGTCCGGGTTGCCATTGGCCAGGATGACGTGGCCGTTGCCCTTGAGGTCGAAGCCCAGCACGTAGGCCGGCGGCAACCCGTCGATGCCGGTCTGGTCGAATCGGGACCGGACCGCGTCCATGCCCTTGAGCTGGTCCTTGTACTTGCTCCCGCCCAGGGCGTCCCACGTGCTCCATTCCGGGTTCGTGATGATCCCGGCCGCGGTGACGATCTGCTTTTCCGGCTCCGGGCCCAGCTGGTCGAGCTTGTGCTGGACGTCGGCATGGGCCTCGTCCAGCACGGTCCGGTTGGCCGAGTCGCGGATCACGCTCGGCAATCCGTCGAGCGCGCCGATCTCGGCGGGGTAGAGCGTCTGGTACTCCTCGCGCTGCTCCTGCGTGAGGCCGTCCCACCACTTCTTGTTGTCGGCCGGGGACTTGCCCTGCGGAATGCCGTCCTTGCTGAGATAGGTGCCGACCGTCTTCTGGACATCGCCCATGTCGTGGGCCTCGTCCATGAGCATGTCGTCCGTCACGGCCAGGCCGTCCGGCGCCTTCAGCTCGCGCAGGACCTTGGCATACCGGTTGTCGATCTCGATGGCGCTGTTCACCGCTTGCGAGATGCGTTCGGCGATGTCCTCGGCCTTGCCCTTGTTGGGGTCGCCGTTCGCCTCGCCCGCGCCGGGCAGCAAGGGGACAGGGGCTCCCGGCTTGGCGACTCCGGTACCCGAGGATGTGCCGGGGGCCATGGGAAGCACGGTGCTCTGCGGGTACTCGACCGAGCCGTCCCCATTGACCGTGAACTTGAGATCGGCCGCGTCGGCGAGGGCCTGCTTCAGCTTCCTCTGGGCACTGGACAGCTCCGAGGCGAGGCCGTTCAGGGTCGTGCGAACGAGACCGCATTCTGCGTGAAGATACTGGTAGTTACGACCCAACTGAGTCAGGTCCCGCTCTGCCGAGGTCTGCGCCTCGCCCTTCTGTGTGGTGTGGATCGGCCCCGACATCTCCTGGTCGACCCGGATACGGGCGGCGTCGGCCCGGTTGCTGACCTTGCCCCAACCGTCGGCGGCATCCTCGTACTCGTGGAACTTCGCATCACGCAGCTGCTGCCATGTGGGCATACCCGCCTCACCGCGCCCAATCCGGCTTGTTGCCGACATGGACCTTGTTCATCTTGCCGGCAACGGCAGGGTCGACCTCGCCGAAGACTCGGCCGGTCTTGGCGAGCGCACTGTGGAGGCGGTCGCATTCATTGCGCACCGAGGTCAGCCGCTTCTCCCAGGTGGGCAGGATCTCGTTCAGCGCGGCGGTGCTGGTGAAACCGTCGGTGCCGCCCTTGACGCCCTCATGGGCTGTCTTGAGGTCGGTGAGCCCCGAGTCGGTGGCGGTACGCAGGTCCTGCGCCACGCCGGATGCCTTGGTCCACGGCCCCTGCGACGCCTTCAGGTCAGGGCCCGACCCCCCGTCTCCCCCACCCGACGGGTCGGCCAGGTGGTCGATCTGCATCCGCTGGGCCGCCCCGGCCTTGAGCTGCTCCCACTCATCCCACGCCATCAGCAATTCCTCCCCCAGTCGTGACGGCGGTGCGCATGTGCCGTGACGAGACTCGTGCTGCCGCGGAGGTTCAGCTTATCGGCGCGACGGTGCGAGCACCTGAGTACGTGTACTCAACTCCCGCAGCCGGGCTGGACGCCCATGTACGTGACGAAAGAGATCCAGGCGGTTGGAGTGACGGCGAGCCGGGGGCCTTCGGTGTTCTTGGAGTCGCGGATGTGGATGGTGGTGGGGGCTACCGCCACCTCGATGCAGTCGCCGGGTTCGTTGCTGCTGCTGTAGCTGCTCTTGAACCAGCGGAGTTCGGCGGTGCTCATAGTCTCCCCAGCGCTTGCTCGATGAAGGCCTGTGACTCCCTCGGCGTGAGAGCCTGCGCCCGGATCATGCCATAGCGCAGCTCAAGGATCCGGAGATCCTTTGGGCTTGAGACCGGGCGGCCGTTGAACGCGCCGTCGGAACGTCCTATCGCCGTGCCGTCGGCGAACTTCAGTACCTCGACCAGGCCCGCCGCTCCGGCGTGCTCCTCCCGGTCGGTCGGCATGACCTGGAGCGTGACGTTCCTCAACTTGGCCACCTCCAAGAGGTGTTCGAGCTGTCGGCGCAGGACCATCTTCCCACCGTAGGGACGTTCGAGCGTCACCTGTTCCTGGACGAATCCGAGCGTCGGGGCGGGCTCCCGCCGCTCGAAGACGGCCTTGCGGGCCATGCGCGCGGCGGTTTCCCGCTCCACCACGTCTTCGTCGAGTGCGGGCTGCCTCATCTCGTACATCGCTCGCGCGTACTCGGGCGTCTGCAACAGGCCGTGAATGTTGTGGTTGCTGTACAGCAGCATCTCCACCGCCCGCCCCTCCAGCTCCGCCAGCTCCCGCACCTTCTTCGGATACCGAGCCTTCCGCATGTCCTCCATGAAGGCCCTCAAATGCCCCTGCGCCTTCAGGATCTGGTCTGCCCTGTCCAGGGACTCTGGCCGAGGAATACGCGCCCCGCGCTCGATCTTCCGAATCATGTCCTCGCCGTACCCGAGGGCAGCCGCCAGCTCGGGCACGCTCATCCCGGCCGCCTCGCGGCACACCTTGAGCAGGCGCCCCACCGCCTGCACCAGCGGCTCGATCTCGTCCCCCGGCTCGACGTCCCAACCCGCCTCGTCCACACCGTCGTTCATGACTCCTCCTCCGACGCGCACTCGTACCCGTACAACGCCCGAGACAGCCGAGACAGCCGAGACAAAGGCGGGACAGTCACCGGCCGTAAAGGACTTGTCGCTGATCCAGGGAAGCAGGATCCGCCACGCTGAGTGACATGAATCAGGAAACCGCCGCGCCCCCGGCCGAACTCCCCGGCCCCATCCCCAACTTCACGGTGCTGCTGTCCCCCACACCTCGCGGCGCCCGCCTCGCCCGCCTGCTCGCCACCGAACAACTCCGCACCTGGGGAGTCCCGTTGGACGCGGCGCAGCCCATCGTGGCCGAGCTGGCGGCCAACGCCGCGACCCACGGCAGGGTGCCCGGAAGGAGCTTCCGTCTCACGCTCTACGTCGTCGGCGGCACGCTCCGCATCGAGGTGACCGACACGCGCGGTGACCGCATGCCCCGGATCCATCTCCCCTCCGCAGACGGCGACTCGGGGCGGGGGCTGGTCGTCGTGGAGGCGTTGGCCGATCGCTGGGGCGTCGCGTCGGGCCGGACTCCGCGCAAGACCGTATGGGCCGAGATCACCGTCCCGGCGCCGGAACGCGACCGCCCGTGCTCCGGTGTGACGGGCGGTCTTTCCCAAGGAACACGAGGGTGAAAGAACCCGACCAAGCCCCACCCCTCCCGCCCGTGGCGCCGTCTCACACTCACTGGTGAACATCGCCAACTCGGCTGGATTTCCGGCCCGTTGCCTGCCTTACGCTCAGCGCAACACAACCCAGACATGCGACGGCCCTCGCCGGGACTGGCATCCCAGTGCGAGGGCCTGACCACCGAGGAAGTGAAGGCCTTCCCGATGGATACGCAGAACCCTAGCGTGCCCCCGCACGCCCAGTCCCGCCTTGCGGGCAACAAGCACCCGAACCGGGGCCCCGAAGTCGCGCACTCCGGCGGGCTCGTCCACGACCACACCCGCCACACCACCCGCTTCACGGTGATCGGCAACCACCTCACCCAGCACCGCGAGCTCTCCCTCCTCGCGATCGGCCTGGCCTGTCACATCCAGTCGCTGCCGAAGGGCGCCCGCGTCGACATCAAGACGCTCACCGCCCGTTTCCCCGAGGGCGCGACCCGCATCGCCGCCGCGCTGCGCGAGAGCGCCAACGCTTCCCCGGCGGTCGTATCGTCACCCGCACGATCTCCTGCAACCAGCCGGCGGCCCGGCACCACAAGGGCGAGAGCAAGGACGAGAGCAAGGGCGAGCCTGTGTGCTCCGTCCCCGGACGACCGGCAGCGGCAGCGAGCCCGAAGCAGCGGACGCCCCGCAAGCCCCTCCCCGACGTACCGCACCCCTCCTACTCCTCCCCCGCCCTCCTCCAGACCGCCACCGACCTCCTCGCGGGCTTGCGCAACCGCGATGCCCGCCTGCTCCTGTCGGCCCGCGACACGGCCCACCTCGCCGTCGGCGTCGCAGCCTGGCTGGAGCGCGACGTCAGCCCCACCGCCGTACGCCATGCCCTGACCAGTGATCTTCCGGCCGAGGGACTACGGCGCCCAGCCGCACTCCTGGCCCATCGCCTGGCCGCCCAACTGCCGCCCCCGCCCCCGTTCCGGGCACCGGCCGTCCCACCACCCGTTCGGCACCCGCTTCAGAACTGCGACAGCTGCGACCACGCCTTCCGCGCCCCGGAACCAGGCCTCTGCCCCGGCTGCCGAGTGGTCGGCGCACCTGTCTGACACCACGGAAGTCCTGAAGTCACCCCTTCCGCTGAAGACGATGGCGGCGGCCCTCCAGGACGTGTCGGAGGCCGACAAGATCAACAGCGTCGATCTCATCTTTGAAGGGTTTGACACGCTGCCCGCAGCAGAGGTCTGGAGGGAACCGGTGGCCTCGGACCTGAAGATCAAGGAGACGCACGTCCACCAGGAAGCCGGGCGGAAGACGTACTGCGCATCCTCGACAGGAATGGCGTAGAGGTCCCCGACGAGACTCGCGAACGCGTCATGTCGTGCCACGACCTGGATCTTCTCGGTGTCTGGTTCGACCGGGCGATCAAGGCCACCACGGCCTCGGAAGTCTTCACCGAGAGCGAGTAACAGGCCCGCGGAAACGTCGAAGAGGCCCGTACGACCGAAGTCGTACGGGCCTCTCCTCAGGTCAGAGACCTTCAGGTCAGGTGACCCTCAAGCAGGCGGAACCTACTTGACGATCTTGGTGACCTGGCCGGCGCCCACGGTGCGGCCACCCTCACGGATGGCGAACTTCAGGCCCTCTTCCATGGCGACGGGCTGGATGAGGTCCACCTTCATCTCGGTGTTGTCACCCGGCATGACCATCTCGGTGCCCTCGGGGAGGGTCACGACGCCGGTCACGTCCGTCGTACGGAAGTAGAACTGCGGACGGTAGTTGTTGAAGAACGGCGTGTGGCGGCCACCCTCGTCCTTGGAGAGGATGTAGGCCTGCGCCTCGAACTCGGTGTGCGGGGTGACCGAGCCCGGCTTGATGATGACCTGGCCGCGCTCGACGTCCTCGCGCTTGATGCCGCGGAGCAGCAGACCGACGTTCTCACCGGCCTGGCCCTCGTCGAGCAGCTTGCGGAACATCTCGATACCGGTGACCGTGGTGGTGGTCTTCTCGGTCTTGATGCCGATGATGTCGACGGTCTCGTTGACCTTCAGGACACCACGCTCGATACGGCCGGTGACGACCGTACCGCGACCGGTGATCGTGAAGACGTCCTCGATGGGCATGAGGAACGGCTTGTCGACGTCACGCTCGGGCTGCGGGATCGCCTCGTCGACGGCGGCCATCAGGTTCAGGACCGACTGGCCCCACTCCTTGTCGCCCTCAAGCGCCTTGAGCGCCGAGACCTTGACGACCGGAACGTCGTCGCCCGGGAACTCGTACTCGGAGAGGAGCTCACGGACCTCAAGCTCGACGAGCTCCAGGATCTCCTCGTCGTCCACCATGTCGGCCTTGTTCAGGGCGACGACGATGTACGGAACGCCGACCTGGCGGGCGAGGAGCACGTGCTCCTTCGTCTGCGGCATCGGGCCGTCGGTGGCGGCGACCACGAGGATGGCGCCGTCCATCTGCGCCGCACCCGTGATCATGTTCTTGATGTAGTCCGCGTGACCGGGGCAGTCGACGTGGGCGTAGTGACGCGTCTCGGTCTGGTACTCGACGTGCGCGATGGAGATGGTGATACCGCGCTGGCGCTCCTCAGGAGCCTTGTCGATCTGGTCGAAGGCCGAGGCCTCGTTCAGGTCCGGGTAAGCGTCGTGCAGCACCTTGGTAATGGCGGCCGTGAGGGTCGTCTTACCGTGGTCGATGTGACCGATGGTGCCGATGTTGACGTGGGGCTTAGTCCGCTCGAACTTCGCCTTCGCCACGGGGTCCTCCTGTGGAGTGGTTCTGAACGCCTTGCTTCATCGGCGCCAGGTGATCTTTGCTGGAAAGCCCGGGGCCGGGGGCATTCCCCCACGAATGCGGGTGAATGCCCCTGGCGGCTCCGGAGTCAAGCCTAAAGCGTGTGAACGCGGTGCGTTACTCGCCCTTGGCCTTCGCGATGATCTCCTCGGCGACGTTCCGCGGAACCTCGGCGTAGGAGTCGAACTGCATCGAGTAGCTTGCGCGACCCGACGTCTTGCTGCGGAGGTCGCCGACGTAGCCGAACATCTCCGACAGGGGCACGAGGCCCTTCACGACGCGGGCACCAGCCCGCTCCTCCATGGCCTGGATCTGGCCACGGCGGGAGTTGATGTCGCCGATGACCTCACCCATGTAGTCCTCGGGCGTGGTGACCTCGACGGCCATCATCGGCTCAAGGAGCACGGGCGAAGCCTTGCGCGCGGCCTCCTTGAAGGCCTGCGAACCGGCGATCTTGAAGGCGAGCTCGGAGGAGTCGACCTCGTGGTAGGCACCGTCGTGGAGGATGACGCGCACGCCGGTCATCTCGTAACCGGCGAGGATGCCGAACTGCATGGCCTCCTGCGCACCGGCGTCGACCGAAGGGATGTACTCCTTCGGGATACGACCACCGGTCACCTTGTTCACGAACTCGTACGAGGTGTCGCCACCCTCAAGCGGCTCGATGCCGATCTGCACCTTCGCGAACTGACCGGTACCACCGGTCTGCTTCTTGTGGGTGTAGTCGACGCGCTCGACGGCCTTGCGGATCGTCTCGCGGTAGGCCACCTGCGGCTTGCCGACGTTGGCCTCGACCTTGAACTCACGGCGCATACGGTCGACCAGCACCTCAAGGTGCAGCTCGCCCATACCACCGATGATGGTCTGGCCGGTCTCCTCGTCCGAGTGGACCTGGAAGGACGGGTCCTCCTCGGCCAGGCGCTGGATCGCGACGCCCAGCTTCTCCTGGTCGCCCTTCGACTTGGGCTCGATGGCGACCTGGATGACCGGCGCCGGGAAGTCCATGGACTCCAGGATGACCGGGTTCTTGTCGTCGGACAGCGTCTCACCGGTGGTGGTCTGCTTCAGGCCCATGACGGCGACGATGTCGCCGGCGCCCACCGACTCGATCTCCTCACGCTTGTTGGCGTGCATGCGGTAGATCTTGCCGATGCGCTCCTTCTTGCCCTTGACGGAGTTCAGCACCGAAGAGCCGGACTCCAGGCGGCCCGAGTAAACCCGGACGAAGGTGAGCTTGCCGAGGTGCGGGTCGCTCATGATCTTGAACGCCAGCGCCGAGAGGGGCTCCTCGTCGGACGGCTTGCGCTTGACGACGACCTCGGGGTCCTTGACGTCGTGGCCCTCGATGGCCTCGATGTCAACCGGGGAAGGCAGGTAGCGCACGACCGCGTCGAGCAGGGGCTGGACGCCCTTGTTCTTGAACGCGGTGCCGCAGAACACCGGGGTCACGGTGGTGCCGGTGCCCTTGCCGGACGCGATGGTGATACGACGGATCGCGGCGTACAGCTGCTCCACGGAAGGCTCCTCGCCCTCCAGGTACAGCTCCATGATCTCTTCGTCGTTCTCGGCCACGGCCTCAAGCAGCTTGCCGCGGTACTCCTCGGCAGCCTCGGTGTGCGTGTCCGGGATGTCGACGACGTCGTACATCTCGCCCTTGGTGGCCTCGGCGGACCAGACCAGGGCCTTCATCGTCACGAGGTCGACGACGCCCTTGAAGTCCGCCTCGGCACCGATCGGCAGCTGCATCACGATCGGCTGAGCGCCCAGGCGGTCAGTGATCATGTCGACACAGCGGTGGAACTCGGCACCGGTGCGGTCGAGCTTGTTGACGAAGCAGATGCGCGGGACGCCGTAGCGGTCCGCCTGACGCCACACGGTCTCGGACTGCGGCTCGACACCGGCGACGCCGTCGAACACCGTCACGGCACCGTCGAGCACGCGCAGGGAGCGCTCCACCTCGACGGTGAAGTCGACGTGACCCGGGGTGTCGATGATGTTGATGGTGTGGTCGACGTTCTCCAGCGGCCAGTGACAGGTGGTGGCAGCAGAGGTGATCGTGATGCCACGCTCCTGCTCCTGCTCCATCCAGTCCATGGTGGCAGCGCCGTCGTGGACCTCACCGATCTTGTACGACACACCGGTGTAGAACAGGATCCGCTCGGTGGTGGTCGTCTTGCCCGCGTCGATGTGGGCCATGATCCCGATGTTGCGGACCTTGGCCAGGTCAAGTGAAGTGGTAGCCATAAGGCTTCAGTCTTCTCTCGGTTCTCGATGGGGTAGCGACTACCAGCGGTAGTGCGCGAAGGCCTTGTTGGACTCGGCCATCTTGTGCGTGTCCTCGCGCTTCTTCACAGCGGCACCGAGGCCGTTGGACGCGTCGAGGAGCTCGTTGAGCAGACGCTCGGTCATGGTCTTCTCGCGACGGGCGCGGGAGTAACCGACCAGCCAGCGCAGCGCCAGGGTGTTGGCACGGCCGGGCTTGACCTCGACCGGGACCTGGTAGGTGGCGCCACCGACACGGCGGGACTTGACCTCCAGGGTCGGCTTGATGTTCTCGAGAGCGCGCTTCAGCGTGATGACCGGGTCGTTGCCGGTCTTCTCGCGCAGGCCCTCCATGGCGCCGTAGACGATGCGCTCGGCGGTGGAGCGCTTGCCGTTCAGCAGCACCTTGTTGATGAGCGACGTGACCAGAGGAGAACCGTAGACCGGGTCGATGATGACCGGGCGCTTCGGGGCGGGGCCCTTACGAGGCATTCTTACTTCTCCTTCTTGGCGCCGTAGCGGGAACGGGCCTGCTTGCGGTTCTTGACACCCTGGGTGTCGAGGGAGCCACGGATGATCTTGTAGCGAACACCCGGCAGGTCCTTCACACGGCCGCCGCGCACGAGCACGATGGAGTGCTCCTGCAGGTTGTGTCCCTCACCCGGAATGTAAGCGGTGACCTCGATCCCGCTGGTCAGACGCACACGCGCGACCTTACGCAGGGCCGAGTTCGGCTTCTTCGGGGTGGTCGTGAACACACGCGTGCAGACGCCACGACGCTGAGGGGAACCCTCGAGTGCGGGCGTCTTGTTCTTCTCGACCTTGTCCTGCCGGCCCTTGCGGACCAGCTGCTGGATCGTAGGCACTACTTCTCCGGTTTCTGTGTGCCGATGGGTACAGCTAACCTGGAACGTCGCCGACCCACGCGGTCGGGTGTGTCGAATCCCGCAAACCTTCGCCGCAAGGCGAAAAGGGCGCAGATTACGGTGGCCGGTCGCGGCTCGCCATGCGGTCTGAAGGCACGCACGAGAGCCAGGGCACACCCCAGGCACAAGGTCTGAGCGTACCTACCTCATTCGCTGTGGTCAAAACAAATGGGACCCGGCCGCCTCACCCTGCAAGCGATGTCAAGCCCCGGTACGCTACGTGATCTTCGATTCGACGATCCTGGCCGGTGAGCGACCATGTCCGGCCACCGCGGCCGATTGTCCGCCCGGATCCGGCTGCGCATCGCCCTCTCCTCCGGCTACGTCGCCGTCGACGAGCTGGACGGCTGGGGCTCGGACCTCAACCACGCGGTACGTCTGCTGGACGCCGGCTGCCTTCGCGATGCCTTGAGGCAGCGCGAGGACGACAGCGTCCTGTGCGTGTCGGGCAGTGTCTACCAGGGAGTGGTCCGCAGCGGCCCGCTCGGCGTCCGCGCCGACGGCTTCCACCGCACCACCGTCGACACGAAGGAGGGGCGACGGTGGCGTGGCGTGGCTGCACGGCACCCCGGCCCCGGCCGCAGCGCCCGCTTCCGACGCCCCGGCCCAGGACACACCGCCCACACCCGAGGCCGTCCCCGACGCCCCGACCGCGAGTCCGGCCGCCGGCACGGCGTCCAGCCGCACCAGCGTCGCCGGAGACCAGTACGGCGTCACCGGCGGCACCGTGCACGGCAGTGTCCGCTTCGACCTGCCAGGCCGCGGGGAGCGCCGATGAGCCAGGAGGAGACCGGCGCCGGCGCAGCGGCCGAGGAGCAGCCTCCGGACGACGAGCGGAAGGAGGAGAGCGAAAGCCAGGAGCGGCAGCGCCAGGAGGCTGGCGGCGCGGAAGGCGCTGATCCTGCACGGTCCGTCCTTCGTCATGACGCTCGACCGGCCCGCCTCCGCCACGCAGATCGGCCGTGACCAGTTCGGTGTCAGCGGAGGCACGGTCCACGGCGATGTGAACAACTACTTCGGCGGGCTCCCCGGGCGCCCCGAACACGCCTCCGGTGTGATCCGCCCGGAGGAGATCACCGAACTGTCGAACGTCTTCCGCGGCTGCGCGAGCGACGGTACGCAGCCTTGGCCAGCCGCCTTCACCGTCCGCGCTCCTCGACCAGCTGGACGGCCCGGACGGCTGTGTCCTGCTGGACTTCGCGCCCAGCCGGAGCAACCCCCTGCGCGAGGCGCACATACTCAGTCTGCGTGAGCGCCTGGAGCGCTCCAAGGGGTACCTGGTCATGACGGTCGAGCCGTCGGCGGCCCTGGACGACGTTCCGTTCGTACGGTGGGAGCGGCCCCCCACCGAGCAGATGCTGCACGCCCATGCCGCGCACCAGGTGGGCGAGGCGGCCTGGCAGGAACTGTGCGGCCGCGTCCCGGTGAAGGAGTTCCTGACCCGGCGCCACCAGCCGGCCGCGGTCAAGGAGTTCGCCCGGCGACTGCTGGACGTGCGCCGCGGTGCGAGCGGCGAGGAGGAACTGAACTGACGGCATATCGCGAGCAGGCCGTCGAGGCGCAGGTCGCCCGCTGGCTCACCGACGACCGGCGCGAGCCGCGCGACAAGGCGTTCCTGATCTCACTCGCCGTCTACCACAAGGCGCCGTACGCGGTGGCCGCCGAACTCGCCGACATGCCCTGCACCCGGCTGCAGTACACGGCCGATCCCCGCTCGTCGCCGGTCATCATGGTCTTCGGCAGCTCCCGCGAGGACCGGCTGCGGCTGGCCCACGCCGACGGCTACCGGTTCTTCGCCGCGTTCCGTGAGGAGAGCACGGCCCAGGTGCTGCTGGAGGCGGTGCGGAACCATGGCGCGCCGGCTGCTCGGTCTGCGCCACCCGACGCCGCACGAGGCGCGAGGTCACCGCCCGTGCCGGGGTGGACGGCGACGTCTACCAGTTGTGGGTGGAGGACGGCCCGGAGCTCAACGCCATGGCGACGGCCGGGCACGTCATCAGCGTGACCAGCCATTCCCTGCGCACGCTCCCGCCGTCCCGGCTCGCCGGCGTGCTCGCCCACGAGCTGGGCCATCACACCCGCGGACATGCCTGGGCCGTCCCTGCCGGCCTTCTGGTACGCGCTGCCCGGCCGGCTCGCCTGGCGTCTGCTGCTGCGGCTGGCGACGCGGGTGGACCGCCTGTCGACCGGGGCGACGGTGCTCGCGGTGGCCGTGCCCGGGGCGGCCGTGATCGCGCTGGCCACCGCGACGTACGGGCTTGTCTTCCTGCCGCCGACCACGCCGTACCTGGCGGCGGCCGTCTCCCGGCGCTCGGAACTGCGGGCCGACGAGCACGCGGCGGGCCTCGGCTTCGCTGCCCAGCTGATGGCGGTGCTCAGCGAAGAGCACGACCGGGAGGGCACACCGCGATCCGCTCGCCGGGTCCTCGGCAGCCCGCCCGGCGGGGAACCGCTGATCGCACGGTTGCCGGACTCCCATCCGGACGTCCACACCCGTCTGCAGCACCTCCAGGCCCGGCTGGAGCGGGGTCGCTGAAACGCCGAAGGGCGGCCACCCCGAGGGATGGCCGCCCTTCAACTCATGCTGCTCGCTTACTGGTTGTACGGACCGTAGTCGTAGTCCTCCAGCGGAACGGCCTGGCCGGAGCCGGTGCCGAACGGCGAGTAGTCGATGTCGTCGTAGCCGACGGCCGAGTACATCGCGGCCTTGGCCTCCTCGGTCGGCTCGACCCGGATGTTGCGGTAGCGGGACAGGCCCGTACCGGCCGGGATGAGCTTACCGATGATGACGTTCTCCTTGAGGCCGATGAGGCTGTCGGACTTGGCGTTGATCGCCGCGTCCGTCAGGACTCGGGTCGTCTCCTGGAAGGAGGCGGCCGACAGCCAGGATTCCGTCGCCAGCGAGGCCTTGGTGATACCCATCAGCTGCGGACGACCGGAGGCCGGGTGACCGCCCTCCTGGACCACACGACGGTTCTCGGTCTCGAACTTCGAGCGCTCGACCAGCTCGCCGGGCAGCAGCTCGGCGTCGCCGGACTCGATGATCGTCACGCGGCGGAGCATCTGCCGGATGATGATCTCGATGTGCTTGTCGTGGATCGACACACCCTGCGAGTTGTAGACCTTCTGGACCTCGCCGACCAGGTGGACCTGGACGGCACGCTGGCCCAGGATGCGCAGCACGTCGTGCGGGTTGGTGGCACCCACGGTGAGCTGCTGGCCCACCTCGACGTGCTCGCCCTCGCTGACCAGGACCTTCGCACGCTTGGAGATCGGGAAGGCCGTCTCGTCGCTGCCGTCGTCCGGCGTGACGATGATCTTCTTGGTCTTCTCGGTCTCCTCGATGCGGACGCGGCCGCTCGCCTCGGAGATCGGGGCGACACCCTTCGGGGTACGGGCCTCGAAGAGCTCGACGACACGCGGCAGACCCTGGGTGATGTCGTCACCGGCCACACCACCGGTGTGGAAGGTACGCATCGTCAGCTGGGTACCGGGCTCACCGATGGACTGGGCGGCGATGATGCCGACCGCCTCACCGATGTCGACCAGCTTGCCGGTGGCCAGCGAACGGCCGTAGCACATCGCGCAGGTGCCGACGTGCGACTCGCAGGTCAGGATCGAGCGGGTCTTGACCTCCTCGATGCCGTGGTGCACCAGCTGGTCGATGAGCACGTCACCGAGGTCCACGTTGGCCGGCGCGATCACCTTGCCGTCGATGACGACGTCCTCGGCGAGCATGCGGGCGTAGACGCTGGTCTCGACGTCCTCCGCCTTGCGCAGCACGCCGTCGGCGTCGCGCGAGGCGATCCGCAGCTTCAGACCGCGCTCGGTGCCGCAGTCCTCCTCGCGGATGATGACGTCCTGCGAGACGTCCACCAGACGACGGGTCAGGTAACCCGAGTCGGCGGTACGCAGGGCGGTGTCCGCCAGACCCTTACGGGCACCGTGGGTGGAGATGAAGTACTCCAGCACGGACAGACCCTCACGGAACGAGGCCTTGATCGGACGCGGGATCGTCTCGTTCTTCGCGTTCGACACCAGACCACGCATACCGGCAATCTGACGCATCTGCATCATGTTGCCTCGCGCACCCGAGTTCACCATCATCGAGACCGGGTTGGTCTTCGGGAAGTTCGCGTTCATCGCCTCGGCCACCTCGTTGGTCGCCTTGGTCCAGATCGCGATGAGCTCCTGGGTGCGCTCTTCCTTGGTGATCAGACCGCGCTCGTACTGCTTCTGGACCCTCTCGTCCTGGGCCTCGTAACCCTTGACGATCTCCTTCTTCGCGTCGGGGACGACGACGTCGGAGATGGCGACGGTGACGCCGGAACGGGTGGCCCAGTAGAAGCCGGCCGCCTTCAGGTTGTCGAGCGTCGCCGCCACGATGACCTTCGGGTAGCGCTCGGCGAGGTCGTTGACGATCTCGGAGAGCTGCTTCTTGCCGACCTCGTAGTCGACGAACGGGTAGTCCTCGGGCAGCAGCTCGTTGAAGAGCGCGCGGCCCAGCGTGGTGTTCAGCCGGAAGCTGTCACCCTGCTGCCACTCCGGCTCGCCCTCCTCGCGGACCGGCGGGGTCCAGCCGCGCGGCGGGATGGTGCCCACCGGGAAGCGGATGTCCACGCGCGACTGCAGCGAGAGCTCGCCGGCGTCGAACGCCATGATCGCCTCGGCCACGGACGCGAACGAGCGGCCCTCGCCCTTGACGTCCCGCATCTCGCCGTCGGTGGTGAGGAAGAACAGACCGAGGACCATGTCCTGGGTCGGCATCGTCACCGGACGGCCGTCGGCGGGCTTGAGGATGTTGTTCGAGGACAGCATCAGGATGCGGGCCTCGGCCTGCGCCTCCGCGGACAGCGGCAGGTGCACGGCCATCTGGTCACCGTCGAAGTCCGCGTTGAACGCGGTGCAGACGAGCGGGTGGATCTGGATGGCCTTGCCCTCGACCAGCTGCGGCTCGAAGGCCTGGATGCCGAGGCGGTGCAGGGTGGGAGCACGGTTCAGCAGCACCGGGTGCTCGGCGATGACCTCTTCGAGGACGTCGTACACGACGGTGCGGCCGCGCTCCACCATGCGCTTGGCGGACTTGATGTTCTGCGCGTGGTTCAGGTCGACCAGGCGCTTCATCACGAACGGCTTGAACAGCTCCAGCGCCATGGCCTTCGGCAGACCGCACTGGTGCAGCTTCAGCTGCGGGCCGACGACGATGACGGAACGCGCCGAGTAGTCGACTCGCTTACCGAGCAGGTTCTGACGGAAGCGGCCCTGCTTGCCCTTGAGCATGTCGGACAGCGACTTCAGCGGACGGTTGCCGGGGCCCGTGACCGGGCGACCACGACGGCCGTTGTCGAAGAGCGCGTCGACGGCCTCCTGGAGCATGCGCTTCTCGTTGTTCACGATGATCTCGGGCGCACCGAGGTCGAGAAGGCGCTTCAGGCGGTTGTTGCGGTTGATGACACGGCGGTACAGGTCGTTCAGGTCGGAGGTCGCGAAGCGGCCACCGTCCAGCTGCACCATCGGACGCAGGTCCGGCGGGATCACCGGGACGCAGTCCAGGACCATGCCCTTGGGGCTGTTGGACGTCTGCAGGAACGCGGAGACGACCTTCAGTCGCTTGAGGGCACGGGTCTTCTTCTGGCCCTTGCCGGTACGGATGATCTCGCGGAGACGCTCGGCCTCCTCCTCCAGGTCGAAGGACTCCAGGCGCTTCTGCAGCGCCGCGGCACCCATCGAACCGTCGAAGTACGTACCGAAGCGGTCCCGCAGCTCGCGGTAGAGCAGCTCGTCGCCCTCCAGGTCCTGGACCTTGAGGTTCTTGAACCGGTTCCACACCTCGTCGAGGCGGTCGATCTCGCGCTGCGCGCGGTCGCGCAGCTGCTTCATCTCGCGCTCGGCACCCTCGCGCACCTTGCGGCGCACATCGGCCTTGGCGCCCTCGGCCTCCAGCTCGGCCAGGTCGGCCTCTAGCTTCTTGGCGCGGGCCTCCAGGTCGGAGTCGCGGCGGTTCTCGATCTGCTGGCGCTCGACCGAGACATGCGCCTCCAGGGAGGGCAGGTCGCGGGTACGGCGCTCCTCGTCGACGTACGTGATCATGTACGCCGCGAAGTAGATGACCTTCTCCAGGTCCTTCGGGGCGAGGTCGAGCAGGTAGCCCAGGCGCGACGGGACGCCCTTGAAGTACCAGATGTGCGTGACGGGCGCGGCCAGCTCGATGTGGCCCATCCGCTCACGGCGCACCTTGGCGCGCGTGACCTCGACGCCACAGCGCTCGCAGATGATGCCCTTGAAGCGAACGCGCTTGTACTTGCCGCAGTAGCACTCCCAGTCCCGGGTCGGACCGAAGATCTTCTCGCAGAAGAGTCCGTCCTTTTCGGGCTTCAGGGTGCGGTAGTTGATCGTCTCGGGCTTCTTGACCTCACCGTGGCTCCACTGACGGATGTCGTCAGCGGTGGCCAGGCCGATCCGGAGCTCGTCGAAGAAGTTGACGTCGAGCACTATGCGTCAATCCCTCTCAGGGTCGTAAGTCTTTGGTCTGAAACGGGGGCCTGGGGGTCGGCGGGGGCCTCACTCATCGGCGAGGCCCCTGCCGGACTCCCGTCAGACCTCTTCGACGCTGCTCGGCTCGCGCCGCGACAGGTCGATACCGAGCTCCTCCGCAGCGCGGAAGACGTCCTCGTCGGTGTCACGCATCTCGATGGACATACCGTCGCTGGACAGCACCTCCACGTTCAGGCAGAGCGACTGCATCTCCTTGATGAGCACCTTGAAGGACTCGGGGATGCCGGGCTCGGGGATGTTCTCGCCCTTGACGATGGCCTCGTAGACCTTCACGCGGCCGGTGACGTCGTCGGACTTGATGGTCAGCAGTTCCTGGAGGGCGTACGCGGCGCCGTAGGCCTCAAGGGCCCACACCTCCATCTCACCGAAGCGCTGGCCACCGAACTGCGCCTTACCACCCAGCGGCTGCTGGGTGATCATCGAGTACGGACCGGTCGAACGCGCGTGCAGCTTGTCGTCGACCAGGTGGTGCAGCTTCAGGATGTACATGTAGCCGACCGAGATCGGGTCCGGGAACGGCTCACCGGAGCGGCCGTCGAACAGCCGCGCCTTGCCGGACGGGAGAACCATGCGCTCGCCGTCGCGGTTCGGGATGGTGTGCTGCAGCAGACCCGCCAGCTCGTCCTCGCGGGCACCGTCGAAGACCGGGGTCGCGACGTTGGTGCGCGGGTCGACCTGGTCGGCACCGATGGCCTGCAGGCGCTGGGCCCACTCGTCCGCGAGGCCGGAGACGTCCCAGCCGCGGCTGGCGAGCCAGCCGAGGTGGATCTCCAGGACCTGTCCCGGGTTCATTCGGGACGGCACACCCAGCGGGTTGAGGATGATGTCGACCGGAGTTCCGTCCTCAAGGAACGGCATGTCCTCGATGGGCAGGATCTTCGAGATGACACCCTTGTTGCCGTGACGGCCGGCGAGCTTGTCACCGTCGGTGATCTTGCGCTTCTGCGCGACGTAGACGCGGACCAGCTGGTTCACGCCCGGCGGCAGCTCGTCGCCCTCCTCGCGGTCGAAGACGCGCACGCCGATGACCTTGCCGGTCTCGCCGTGCGGCACCTTCAGCGAGGTGTCACGGACCTCACGGGCCTTCTCACCGAAGATCGCGCGCAGCAGGCGCTCCTCGGGGGTCAGCTCGGTCTCACCCTTCGGGGTCACCTTGCCGACGAGGATGTCGCCGGCGATGACCTCGGCACCGATGCGGATGATGCCGCGCTCGTCGAGGTCGGCGAGGACCTCCTCGGAGACGTTCGGGATGTCCCGGGTGATCTCCTCGGGGCCGAGCTTGGTGTCACGGGCGTCGACCTCGTGCTCCTCGATGTGGATCGAGGAGAGGACGTCGTCCTGCACGAGGCGCTGCGACAGGATGATCGCGTCCTCGTAGTTGTGACCCTCCCACGGCATGAACGCCACGAGCAGGTTCTTGCCGAGGGCCATCTCGCCGTTCTGGGTGGCCGGGCCGTCGGCGAGCACCTGGCCCGTGATGACGCGGTCGCCCTCGTTGACGATGACCTTCTGGTTGACCGAGGTGCCCTGGTTGGACCGGGAGAACTTGGCCAGGCGGTACGTGATGTACGTGCCGTCGTCGTTGGCGGTGGTGATGTAGTCCGCGGAGACCTCCTGGACCACACCGTCCTTCTCGGCCTTGACCACGTCGCCGGCGTCGACCGCGGAGCGGTACTCCATGCCGGTGCCGACGAGCGGCGCCTCCGACTTAATCAGCGGCACGGCCTGGCGCATCATGTTCGCGCCCATGAGGGCACGGTTGGCGTCGTCGTGCTCAAGGAAGGGGATCATGGCGGTCGCGACCGACACCATCTGGCGCGGCGAGACGTCCATGTAGTCCACGTCCTCGGGGGCGACGTAGTCGACCTCGCCGCCACGGCGACGGACCAGGACGCGGGCCTCGGCGAAACGCAGTTCGTCGGTCAGCGGCGCGTTGGCCTGCGCGATGACGAAGCGGTCCTCTTCGTCGGCGGTCAGGTAGTCCACCTCGTCGGTGACCACACCGTGCTCGTCGACCTTGCGGTACGGCGTCTCGATGAAACCGAACGCGTTGACCCGGCCGTAGGAGGCCAGCGAGCCGATCAGACCGATGTTCGGGCCTTCCGGCGTCTCGATCGGGCACATGCGGCCGTAGTGCGAGGGGTGCACGTCACGGACCTCGAAGCCGGCCCGCTCACGGGAGAGACCACCCGGGCCGAGGGCGTTCAGACGACGCTTGTGCGTCAGCCCCGACAGCGGGTTGTTCTGGTCCATGAACTGGGACAGCTGGCTGGTGCCGAAGAACTCCTTGATGGAGGCGACGACCGGCCGGATGTTGATCAGGGTCTGCGGCGTGATCGCCTCGACGTCCTGCGTGGTCATGCGCTCGCGCACGACACGCTCCATACGGGCGAGACCCGTACGGACCTGGTTCTGGATCAGCTCACCGACGCTGCGGATACGGCGGTTGCCGAAGTGGTCGATGTCGTCGGTCTCGACCATGATCGTACGACCGGACTCACCGGTCGTCTCGGCCTCACCGGCGTGCAGCTTCACCAGGTACTTGATGGTGGCGATGACGTCGTCGGTGGTGAGCACACCGGCGTCCAGCGGCTCGTCCGCACCGAGCTTCTTGTTGACCTTGTAGCGGCCGACCTTGGCGAGGTCGTAGCGCTTCGGGTTGAAGTACAGGTTCTCCAGGAGCGTCTGCGCGGCCTCACGCGTGGGGGGCTCGCCCGGACGCAGCTTGCGGTAGATGTCGAGCAGCGCGTCGTCCTGGCCCTGGGTGTGGTCCTTCTCCAGGGTGGCGCGCATGGACTCGTACTCGCCGAACTCCTCCAGGATCTGCTCGGTCGTCCAGCCGAGTGCCTTCAGAAGTACGGTGACCGACTGCTTGCGCTTGCGGTCGATACGCACACCGACCATGTCGCGCTTGTCGATCTCCATCTCCAGCCAGGCACCCCGGGACGGGATGATCTTGGCGGAGAAGATGTCCTTGTCGGACGTCTTGTCGATGGTGGAGTCGAAGTAGACACCGGGGGAGCGGACCAGCTGGGACACCACGACACGCTCGGTGCCGTTGATGACGAAGGTGCCCTTGTTCGTCATGAGCGGGAAGTCGCCCATGAAGACGGTCTGGGACTTGATCTCACCGGTCTCGTTGTTGGTGAACTCGGCGGTGACGAAGAGCGGGGCGGCGTACGTGAAGTCGCGCTCCTTGCACTCGTCGATGGAGTTCTTCGGCGGCTCGAAGCGGTGGTCCCGGAACGTCAGGGACATCGACCCGGAGAAGTCCTCGATCGGGGAGATCTCCTCGAAGATCTCCTCCAGACCGGACTTGGTGGGGACGTCCTGACCGTTCTCCAGAGCCTCCTCGACCCGACTCTGCCAGGCGGTGTTGCCGAGCAGCCAGTCGAAGCTCTCGGTCTGCAGCGCGAGCAGGTTCGGAACCTCAAGAGGCTCCTTGATCTTTGCAAAGGAGATGCGCAGCGGGGCGGTGCTGGCGCCGTTGTTCGTATTCGCGGTCGAGGCATTGCGCGAGGCGGCCAAGAGGGGGTCCTTCCGAGGGCTCGGACTCACTACGCGCGTGCCGGCCCCTCGCCCACACACAGAGACAGAAACCCCAGGTCAGGGGAGCTTCGGTCATCGGTGCTCGAGTGAGGGCAGACCCCTGGTGACGGGCAGGGGACAGCTAACAGGCAGCGCAAAGGGTCAGTGTAGCCACTTGGCACACTGATGTCCAGTGCGGGTTTGTCGAGACCCTCGCTGTGCTCACCGCTCTTGTCAACGCCCTCGGCATGCCTGCCCTCAACGCACGTTGATACTGCCCTCTTCGCCGTCGATCCATGCCTCGGATTCGGATCCTTGTGACGACGCGTCCTGAGAATTGCGCGCTGCGTGCGGTTCGTCAAGGCCCCCCAGCCCGAAGCGGACCGTCCGGAGACACGACGAAGATCACCATACCCCTCGCCGAGGCGAGTTCAAGGTAACCGTGGTCGGGCCCGCCGGATACGCCGAAGAGCGACCACCCGGATGGATGATCGCTCTTCGGTGCGTTCGCGTTACAGCCCTACGAGGCACTTTTCACGGCGCCAACGAGGCTGCTGTTCAGCGCGCGTTCGAGTCCGTGCGGACCCGGAAGGTCTTACTTGACCTCGACGGAGGCACCGGCGCCCTTGAGGGCCTCGGCGGCCTTGTCGGCGGCCTCCTTGTTGACCTTCTCGAGGACCGGCTTCGGGGTGCCGTCGACGAGGTCCTTGGCCTCCTTCAGACCCAGCGAGGTCAGCTCGCGCACGACCTTGATGACCTGGATCTTCTTGTCGCCGGCGCCGGTGAGGACGACGTCGAACTCGTCCTTCTCCTCCTCGGCCTCGGCAGCGGCGCCACCAGCGGCACCACCGGCGACGACGACCGGCGCGGCAGCGGCGGCGGTGACGTCGAACTTCTCCTCGAAGGCCTTCACGAACTCGGAGAGCTCGATGAGGGTCATCTCCTCGAACTGGGCAAGCAGCTCGTCCTGGGTGAGCTTCGCCATGATGGCGGTCCTTCCACTCAATCGGCAGGTGCCGGATGTACTGGGTAAGGCGGGCGTACGTCGGCCCGCTGCGACCCTCGCCGCGTCATGCGGCCAGGATCAGAAAGCGAGCCGAATTACTCGGCACCGCCCTGCTCGGCCTGCTTGGCGCGCAGCGCGTCCACGGTGCGGACGAGCTTCGACGGCAGCGCCTGGAAGACGGAGGCAGCCTGGGACTGCTTCGCCTTGAAGGCACCGGCCAGCTTGCTGAGCAGAACCTCGCGGGACTCGAGGTCCGCAAGCTTCTTGATCTCGTCGGCGGACAGCGCCTTGCCGTCAAGGACACCGCCCTTGATGACGAGATTCGGGTTCTCCTTGGCGAAGTCACGCAGACCCTTCGCCGACTCCACCGGGTCACCGGTGACGAAGGCGACGGCCGTCGGACCAGCGAAGAGCTGGTCGTCCAGCGTGATCCCGGCCTCGTTGGCCGCAATCTTGGTCAGCGTGTTCTTCACCACGGCGTACTGGGCGTTCTCACCGAGAGAACGGCGCAGCGTCTTGAGCTGCGCCACGGTAAGACCGCGGTACTCGGTCAGCACGGCGGCGTTCGAGTTGCGGAACTTGTCCGTCAGCTCGGCAACCGCGGCAGCCTTGTCGGGCCTCGCCATAGAGCCTCGGCCTCCTTCCGGGTGATTCGGACCGCGCGGACCCGAAGGAGGACTGGGCAAAACGAAACGCCCCGGCGCAGGCGCACGGGGCGGACTCGACCGGCCGTACACGCGCTCGGCGCGCACTCCGGGAGTTCTTCCACTGTCACCTGCGCGGGTCGCCCACTTTTCAGCGGATCCTTCGGCCACCGCGCCCTCGTTCAGAGCGCACGGCAACGACCAGCGGTCTTTGGCTTCTGGAAGAGAGTACGGGACCGGGGCGCCGCCGAGCAAATCGGGCTCTACGGCACCCCGGTCCCGCTATGTCATCGGGCTCAGGAGCTGGTGCCGGAGCCGCCCGCCACGGTGCCAGTGCCTGTGCCTCCGGACATGCCACCCGTCCTACCGCCGGTCATGCCGCCGGACTTCAGCAGGTTCGCGAAGTCGGTGGTGTCGCCGGCCGGGGGTGCCTCGGCGGAGACCTTCACGCCGTAGTCGCTGTAGTAGGCCGTGCTGGTCATCCTGCCGTTCGCCGTGTCGGCCTGCTCGGACTTCTTCACCAGCAGGTTCTGGTCGTTGATCCAGAGGTCGATGGTGTCGGTGGTGATGCCGGCCTGGCCGAGCTGCTTCTTCAGGGCATCCAGCTGGTCCGGGCTGAGGTCGCTGCTCCTGCTCGCGAGGTCGGCGACCTTCACCGTGCCCGAGTAGTGCGTGGTGTGGACGCCGGAGACCGACTCCTCCCCGACCTTCTTCACGTCACCGGAGGCCAGCAGCATCTTCACGGACTGGTTCGGCGTGGAGTTCTGCAGCTGGTCCTTCAGGTACGAGCCGGAGGCGCCGCCGAGCTTGGCCAGCTCGTCGTACGAGTACCTGATCCAGTGCTTGCCGCCCGTGTGCTGGGCGTAGGCGTCGCTCATGTGCGCGTAGTAGGCGTCCGGCAGATAACGGGCCTCCATCGACTGTGTGCCGGCCTGGCGCATCATGTCGGCCATCTTGCCGCCGGTGTAGGTGATGGTGAGGTTGCCCTTGAGGCCGTCGCCCCAGGTGAGCGCACCGTCCCCCGTCATCGCCATCAGCTCGCCGATGGACGTGGTGGAGCGCACCTTGGCCGAGTCCGCCTTGTCGGTGGACTGCTCGGCGGAGCGCAGCGCGGCGGCGATGGGGCTGACGTGGATGGCGCCCCCATCGGCCGCCTTGTCACCCTTCCCCGAGCCCGAGGAGCCGCAGGCGGCCACCCCGGTCAGCGCGGCGACCACCGCCACAGAGAGGGCCATCCGGCGTGCCGTCGTGCTCTTCATCGTGTCCTACCCCCATGCAAGTCGTGTGCCCGCACCGTAGCCCGGGCCACTGACAGTCGTGCGACAACGCGTACAACGGAACTTGTGCGACGAAGCTCGTACAAAGCTCGTACGAAAAAGGACGGGCCCTGCACCTGGAAGGTTGCAGGGCTCGCCCTTTGCTTACGCGTACCTGACGCGGCTACCGGGTGAGCGGGAGGCTCAGACGGCGGCCGGGTCCTCCTCGACGAGGAGGTTGCGGGTGCGGTTCGGGTCGACCGGGATGCCGGGGCCCATCGTGGTGGTGATGGCGGCCTTCTTGATGTAGCGACCCTTGGCGGCGGACGGCTTCAGACGGAGGATCTCCTCCAGCGCGGCGCCGTAGTTCTCCACCAGCTTGGCGTCGTCGAAGGACGCCTTGCCGATGATGAAGTGCAGGTTCGAGTGCTTGTCGACGCGGAACTCGATCTTGCCGCCCTTGATCTCGGTCACAGCCTTGGCGGTGTCCGGGGTCACGGTGCCGGTCTTCGGGTTCGGCATCAGACCACGCGGGCCGAGGACGCGGCCGAGGCGGCCGACCTTGCCCATGAGGTCCGGGGTGGCGACGACGGCGTCGAAGTCCAGACGGCCCTTCGCCACCTCGTCGATCAGCTCGTCGGCGCCGACGATGTCGGCGCCCGCGGCACGCGCGGCCTCGGCACGGTCACCGGTCGCGAAGACCAGGACCCGGGCGGTCTTACCGGTGCCGTGCGGGAGGTTCACGGTGCCACGGACCATCTGGTCGGCCTTGCGCGGGTCGACACCCAGACGGAAGGCGACCTCGACGGTGCCGTCGAACTTGGTCGTGGAGGTCTCCTTGGCGAGACGGACGGCCTCGAGCGGGGCGTACAGCTTCTCCCGGTCGACCTTGGCGTCCGCAGCGCGGAGAGCCTTGCTGCGCTTGCTCACAACTTGCTCCTGTGTGTTCTGAAAGGAGTCGTGGTCTCTGGGCCGAGCAGGCCCTGCCACGTGCGACCGGCTACGGCCGCATTACTGCTGGGGGTGGGTTCAGCCCTCGACCGTGACGCCCATGGAGCGCGCGGTGCCGGCGATGATCTTCGCGGCCGCGTCCAGGTCGTTCGCGTTGAGGTCGGGCATCTTGGTCTGGGCGATCTCGCGGACCTGCGCCTCGGTGATCTTGGCGACCTTGGTCTTGTGCGGCTCGCCGGAGCCCTTCTCGATGCCCGCGGCCTTGAGGATCATCTTCGCGGCCGGCGGCGTCTTGGTGACGAAGGTGAAGGAACGGTCCTCGTAGACCGTGATCTCCACCGGGATGACCCAACCGCGCTGCGACTCGGTCGCGGCGTTGTAGGCCTTGCAGAACTCCATGATGTTGACGCCGTGCTGACCCAGCGCCGGGCCGACCGGCGGGGCCGGGTTGGCGGCGCCGGCCTGGATCTGGAGCTTGATGAGCCCCGTGACCTTCTTCTTCTTGGGAGGCATTGCTCTCCGGGTCCTTTCATTCGGGTCCATGCCCGCGCGAGGATCGCGATCCTGACGCAGGCATACCGCACAACGATAACGGGTATGGATGCGCGGCCAAAAACCGAGCAGGTCAGACAAGCAGTGACAGCTCGTCTGACCTGGCCGGTGGCTTTATCGCCGAAGGCGTCAGTTCTTCTGGATCTGGTCGAAGGACAGCTCGACCGGCGTCTCCCGGCCGAAGATCTCCACCAGGCCCTTGACCTTCTTCGAGTCGGGATTGATCTCGTTGATGGTCGCCTGCAGCGTGGCGAACGGGCCGTCGGTGACGGTGACCGAGTCGCCGACCTCGAAGTCCAGCACCTGGACCTCGACCTTGCGCTGCGGGGCGGGCTTGCCCTCGGCCTCGGCGGCCTCGCGGGCGGCCTTCTCCTCGGCCTCCGGGGCGAGCATCTTGACGATCTCGTCCAGGGTCAGCGGGTACGGGTCGTAGGCGTTGCCGACGAAGCCGGTGACACCCGGGGTGTTGCGGACGACGCCCCAGGACTCGTTGGTCAGGTCCATGCGGACCAGGACGTAACCCGGCAGCTTGTTCTGCTTGATCGTCTTACGGTCGCCGTTCTTGATCTGGACGACCTCTTCCTGCGGCACCTCGGCCTGGAAGATGTAGTCCTCGACGTTCAGCGAGACGGCGCGCTGCTCAAGGTTGGTCTTCACGCGGTTCTCGTAACCGGCGTAGGTGTGGATGACGTACCACTCGCCGGGCAGGGTGCGCAGTTCCTCGCGCAGGGCCGCGACGGGGTCGACGGGCTCGGCCGGCTCCTCCTCGGCGGCCTCGGCGGGAGCCTCTTCGGCCTCGTCCTCGGCGGCCTCGTCGGCCTCTTCCTCGTCCTCGACGTTCAGGGCAGCCTCTTCGGCCGACTCCCCCGCCTCGGCCTCGGCAGCCTCGAACTCGTCCTGCTCGTCCGCGCCCTCGACGATGTCGAGCTCGTCGTCCACCATCTCGGCAGCGGTCCCGCGAGACTCGATGGCGTCGTCGTTCAGGTTCGGGTCAGACACGATGGCTGCTTCTTCCTGGATACATAGGGGTGGAACATGCGAAAACGGGCGCCGGTGCCACGGCGCCCTTCGCTCTTGGCTCAGCCGAAGACGTACTTGGCCGCGTGGTTGAGCCCATAGTCAATCACGGTCACCAGCGCGATCATGATGGCGACGAAGAAGATCACCACGGTGGTGTACGACGTCAGCTGGTTACGCGTCGGCCAGACGACCTTGCGAAGCTCCGCGATGATCTGGCGGTAGAAGGTGGCAAGGCGCTTCAGCGGGCCCTTCTTGGCACGCTTCCCACCCTTGCGGGCCTTCTTCTTCGACTCAAGCGCCTCGTCCTGGGCATCAGGCGTGTCGATGGAGCCCACGGCGTCCGTCATTCTGCCTCACCTGATTCCGGGTCGTGGCCGTGCCGCGCCCGGTCTGAGCCGCACGGCGGTGCAATCGCTGTACGTACATGCGCACACATCCTGGCGGTGTGTGTAGCAGGGCCGGAGGGACTTGAACCCCCAACCGCCGGTTTTGGAGACCGGTGCTCTACCAATTGAGCTACGACCCTTTGTGTGTCCCCCAACGTACCGCATCCGACCGGGTGCGCGGTGTGCACCGGTTTCGGCGGTGGCTGCTGAAGGCCAACGAGGTGAGAGTGTACGTGGTCCGGGGCCCGGCGTCGAACAGAAAGAGCCCGTCCGGGGCCACTTGACCAAAGATCGTCCTGGCCGGAGCCCGGATTCGGATCCGTGTTCATGCCTGGCCCCCTGGCTGTTCAGTCCGTGAAACCCGCGTGCCGGGGATGTTTCCGGTCTGGAACGATGGGTTCCATGAGCGCTGCAACCCCTCCCACCGAGCGCCGGGTCTCCGCCCGAGTCGGCGCGATCTCCGAGTCCGCCACCCTCGCCGTGGACGCCAAGGCCAAGGCCCTGAAGGCCGCCGGGCGTCCGGTGATCGGCTTCGGCGCCGGTGAGCCCGATTTCCCGACCCCGGACTACATCGTCGAGGCGGCCGTCGAGGCCTGCAAGAACCCCAAGTACCACCGCTACACCCCGGCCGGCGGTCTGCCCGAGCTGAAGGCCGCTCTCGCCGCGAAGACGCTGCGTGACTCCGGCTGGGAGCCCGACGTCTCGCAGATCCTCGTCACCAACGGCGGCAAGCAGGCCATCTACGAGGCGTTCGCCGCCATCCTCGACCCGGGCGACGAGGTCATCGTCCCGGCGCCGTACTGGACGACGTACCCGGAGTCGATCCGGCTCGCGGGCGGAGTCCCGGTGGAGGTGGTGGCCGACGAGACGACCGGCTACCGCGTCACGGTCGAGCAGCTGGAGGCGGCACGCACGGAGAAGACGAAGGTCGTGCTCTTCGTCTCCCCGTCCAACCCGACCGGCGCGGTCTACTCCGAGGCCGAGACCGAGGCGATCGGCCGCTGGGCCCTGGAGCACGGCCTGTGGGTGCTCACCGACGAGATCTATGAGCACCTGGTCTACGGCGATGCCTCCGCGGTGTCCCTGCCGGCGCTCTTCCCCGAGCTGCGCGACAAGTGCATCGTGGTCAACGGCGTGGCGAAGACGTACGCCATGACGGGCTGGCGCGTGGGATGGGTCATCGGCCCGAAGGACGTCGTCAAGGCCGCCACCAACCTGCAGTCGCACGCCACCTCGAACGTCTCCAACGTGGCCCAGGTGGCCGCCCTGGCCGCCGTCTCCGGTGACCTCGAGGCCGTGGCGAAGATGCGCGAGGCCTTCGACCGCCGCCGCAGGACCATGGTGCGGATGCTCAACGAGATCGACGGCGTGCTCTGCCCGGAGCCCGAGGGCGCGTTCTACGCCTACCCGTCGGTCAAGGCCCTGCTCGGCAAGGAGATCCGCGGCAAGCGCCCGCAGGACACGGTCGAGCTGGCCGCGCTGATCCTGGAGGAGGCCGAGGTCGCGGTCGTCCCGGGCGAGGCCTTCGGCACGCCGGGCTATCTGCGGCTGTCGTACGCGCTCGGTGACGAGGACCTCGTCGAGGGCGTGAGCCGCATGCAGAAGCTGCTGGCGGAGGCGCGGGACTAGTCCCCGTTTTTGCGCTCTACGCGCGCGTGCGGGCCGTTTCCCTTCGGGGAGGCGGCCCGCTTCTGTGTGCGAGCAAGACCACGTATGGGGAAACGGCTACCGGTGCGGCGGGTGTCTACGGCAGGATCCTGGGATGGAGCGTGTACGTGACCTCTCTGAGCTGCCGAAAGCCCATCTGCACCTGCACTTCACCGGTTCGATGCGACCGGGGACCGTCCTGGAACTGGCCGACAAGTACGGCGTACGACTGCCCGAGGCCCTGACGGAAGCGCTGACCAGCGGCGAACCGCCCAGGCTGCGGGCCACGGACGAACGGGGCTGGTTCCGTTTCCAGCGGCTGTACGACGCGGCGCGCTCCTGCCTGCGCGAACCGGAGGACATCCAGCGCCTGGTCCGGGAGGCCGCCGAGGAGGACCTGAGGGACGGCTCGGGCTGGCTGGAGATCCAGGTGGACCCGACGTCGTACGCGCCTAGGCTGGGCGGGCTGATCCCGGCGCTGGAGATCATCCTGGACGCGGTGGACACCGCCTCCCGGGAGACGGGGATCGGCATGCGTGTGCTGGTCGCCGCCAACCGTATGAAGCACCCGCTGGACGCCCGCACGCTGGCCCGGCTGGCGGTGCGGTACACGGACCGGGGCGTGGTCGGTTTCGGGCTCTCCAACGACGAGCGGCGGGGCATGGCGCGGGACTTCGACCGGGCCTTCCACATCGCGCGCGAGGGCGGTCTGCTGTCAGCCCCGCACGGCGGCGAGCTGACCGGCCCGGCCTCTGTGCGCGACTGCCTGGACGACCTGCACGCCTCGCGGATCGGGCACGGGGTGCGCGCGGCGGAGGACCCGCGGCTGCTGAAGCGGCTGGCCGACCGGGGCGTGACCTGCGAGGTGTGCCCGGCGTCGAACGTGGCGCTCGGCGTGTACGAGAAGCCTGAGGACGTGCCCCTGCGGACCCTCTTCGAGGCCGGCGTCCCGATGGCCCTCGGGGCCGACGACCCGCTGCTGTTCGGCTCCCGGCTGGCGGCTCAGTACGAGATCGCCCGGCACGCCCACGGCTTCTCGGACGCCGAACTCGCCGAACTGGCCCGCCAGTCGGTGCGGGCCTCGGCCGCTCCGGAGGACGTCAGGGCGCGACTGCTGGCCGGCGTCGACGACTGGCTGGCGCGCCCGGCCGTCTGAAGTGGCCGCGGGGCGGACAGGCCCGGAAGCCGGTCAGCACATGGCCGTGCCGGCGAAGACGTCTCGGGTCAGGACGCCGTGCCCGTGTCCGGATGTGTTTGTCATGCCCCGGCCTGATGCTCACGCGGAGCCCGGCGCGATCGAGATTCCGCCCAGCAGTGTCTTCGCGAGCCGCGCGGCGAATGTGTCGAGCGGCGGCCGCTCCCCCGTCTCGGTCGCGTCGTAGGCGAACGCGCGCTGCACACAGGCACCCAGCAGCAGCGAGGCGGCCGCGAGGGTGTCGGCGTCGGCGCGGACGCGGCCGAGGCCCTGTTCGGCGCGGAGGTAGGCGTCCAGGTCCTGGATCGGCCGGTGCGGGCCAGAGCCGAGCTTGCGCAGCGCGTCGAAGTGGCGCTGTTTGAGCTGGGTCTCGGCGTACAGGGAGGCGGCGATCGGGAAGCTCTGCTCGTAGAAGAGGGCGGCCTCGCGGGCGATCTCGGTCAGGTTGCCTTCCAGAGTGCCCTGACCCGGTTCGGCGGCGAGGCGGCCCAGCAGCGGGGTGAGCCGCGGCAGACGCTCGGTGAGCACCCGTACGAACAGCTCTTCCTTGCTCTCGAAGTACTTGTAGAGGGCCGCTTCGGAGCAGCCGGCCGCGCGGGCGATCTCCTTGGTGGTGGCGCGGGCGAGTCCCACGGTGAGCATCAGCTCGTGGGCGGCGTCGAGGATGCGGACACGCGCCGGCTTCGGCTCCATGGGTCGTCCAATCGGGCTTGACGGGTGGGTGAGTGCTTACCCACTCTAGGGGGAGCAGGGGTGAGTGAACACTCACCCACCCATCCCGAGTACGGGAGCACTCATGAACCTCACCGTTTTCGGCGCCACCGGCGGCATCGGCCGGGAGATCGTGCGTCAGGCGCTCGGCGCCGGCCACCGGGTGACCGCCGTGGTCCGCGATCCGGCGCGGCTCGACGTCACCGGGGACGCGCTGGAGGTGTTCCGCGCCGACCTGGCCGACCCCGAGGAGCTGCGCGCCGCCGTCCGGGGCCGGGACGCGGTCCTGTCCGGCCTGGGCGCGCGCAGCCGCAAGGACGCCGGCGTCGCCACCCGGCTGACCCGCACCGTCCTGCGCGCCATGGAGGCGGAGGGGGTACGACGGCTGCTCGTGGTCAGCGCCGCTCCCGTCGGCCCCGTTCCCGAGGGCGACGGCCCCCTGGACCGGGCCATGCGCGGCGTGGTGTCGGCCGTCCTGAAGGACGTCTACACCGACCTGCGCGGGATGGAGGCCGAACTGGCCCGCAGCAGCACCGACTGGACGTCCGTACGGCCGCCGCGCCTGCAGAACAAGCCGCTCACCGGCCGCTACCGCAGCGTCGTCGGCGGCTTCCCGCGCAAGGGCCGCTTCATCGCACGCGCGGACGTCGCGCACGCGATGCTGGCGATGATCGACGACGAGGGGACGGTGAAGCAGGGGGTGGGAGTGGCCTATTAGCCCGCCGCCGCTATGGGCGCTACAGGCTCACACCGACGGTCACCGGTTCGTTGACCAGGGTGACCCCGAAGGCCTCGCGGACCCCGGCGACCACCTCGCGAGCCAGCGCCAGCAGGTCCTCGGTGGTGGCGTCGCCCCGGTTGGTGAGGGCGAGGGTGTGCTTGGTGGAGATACGGGCGGGCCCGCTGCCGTAGCCCTTGGTGAAGCCCGCCTTGTCGATCAGCCAGGCCGCGGAGGTCTTCGTACGGCCCTCCCCCGCCGGGTAGGCGGGCGGCTCGACGCCCTCGCCCAGCCGCTCACGCACGCGCGCGTGGAACGCGGCGAACTGCCCGTCGGTGAGGATCGGGTTGGTGAAGAAGGACCCGGCGGACCAGGTGTCGTGGTCCTCGGCGTCGAGGACCATGCCTTTACCGGCCCGCAGCTTCAGCACGGTCGCGCGGGCGTCGGCCAGCGGCACCCGGTCGCCCGGCTCGACGCCGAGCGCGCGGGCCACCTCGGGGTACTTGACGGGCGCGGACCGCCCGCCCGCGTCCTCCAGCTCGAAGCGGACGCGCAGCACGACATGGCGCTCGGGGTCCGCCTTGAAGCGGCTGTGACGGTACGAGAAGGCGCACTCCTCGTTCGTCAGTGTGACGGTCTCGCCGGCGCGCCGGTCGTAGGCGACGACCTCGGTGAGGGTGGAGGAGATCTCCTGGCCATAGGCACCCACGTTCTGGATGGGGGTGGCGCCCGCGGATCCGGGGATGCCGGCCAGGCACTCGATCCCGGCGAGCCGGGCCTCGACCGTGCGGGCGACGGCGTCCGTCCACACCTCGCCGGCCGCCAGCTCCAGCGTCGTGCCGCGCAGTTCGACACCGCGCGTGGCGATGCGTACGGCGGTGCCGTCGAAGCCCTTGTCGCCGATGACCAGGTTCGATCCGCCGCCGATGACCAGCAGCGGCGTCCCGCTGTCGTCGGCCGCACGGACGGCGGCGATCACCTCGGCGTCGGTCACCGCGGTGACCAGCCGCGTCGCGGGACCGCCCAGCCGGAAGGTGGTCAGCGGGGCAAGAGGGGCGTCGTGGAGTACCTGCACGGGCCCAAGACTACGAGACGGCTCCGACAGCACCGTATCCGCGCGGGCGGCGGTCACCCGCTGCCCTGTGGGGACATACGCGCACGCGCGCGTGGACTCCACTCGAAGCCCACGCGCGCGTACGCGAAGTGAAGGACGGCCGTCCGGCGGTCTACGCGAGCCGCCGCTCCGCCTCCTCCCAGCTCACGGGCAGCTGGTCGCTGGAGGTCTGCCAGGTGGCGAACGCCGCGTCTCGCATGTTGGCGGCCAGGGCATGCGAGGTGGGCCGGTGGACGCCGGAGCGGGCGAATGCCTTCAGCGCGTCGGCGGACTCCCAGGCCGACAGCGTCCAGAAGGTCTTCCGCAGGGGCTGTGCCTTGAGGGAGGCCCCGTAGGCGCCGGGCGCCCGGCCGACCTGCCGCCACACGGCCGGCGTACGGACGAGGAAGCGGAGGGCGCCCCACAGGGTGCGGGTCTCGAAGCGCGAGGCGAAGACATGCACCTCGGCGTCCTGCGGCGGAGTGTTCGGCACGATCCAGGGAAGTGCGGGGATTCCGGGCATCGCGATCTCCTTGTGGCGAGGTTTCCGGACGAGTTCCGGGGCGAGGCTCCCGGCGGGCTTCAGCGGGCGGTGGTCTCCAGAGCGGCCGTCTGCGCAGCGGTGGTCGGCGAGGCCGCGGCGGGCGTCTCTGCTGCGGGAGCCTCGATGGCAGTGACCCCCGGACCGGTCGCGGACGTCCGCCCGTCCACCGCGGCGAGCCCGGCGGTCTTCCGTCGGGCCGGGATCACCAGGGCCGCGACCGCGGCGAGGGCGACCACCGCCGAGCCGGTGACCAGGGCGGGCCGCAGGCCGTCCACGAAGCTCTGCGCGCTCTCGTAGCCGCCCTGCGCGGAGAAGATCGACGACATCACCGCGATGCCGAGCGCACCGCCCACCTCGCGCAGCGCGTTGTTGGCGCCGGAGGCGATGCCCTGCTCCTGCGGACGGACGCTGGACATGACCAGGTTGGCGGCCGGCGCGAAGTAGAGGGCCATGCCGACCCCGCTGATGATCAAGGCGGGCAGCTGGGCGGCGTAGGAGGCGTCCGCGGTGGCCACGACGGCCATGCAGCCGAGACCGACGGCCTGGAGCAACAGGCCCGCGGCGACGACCGGCCGGCCGCCGATGCGGTCGGAGAGGATCCCGGCCACCGGCGCGACGAGCATCGGCATGCCGGTCCAGGGCAGCATCCTCAGACCAGCCTCGGTGGGCGAGTAGCCGAGCACTCCCTGCATGTACTGGCTGAGCAGGAAGATCGAGCCGAACATGCCGACGAACATCAGCAGGCTGGCCGCGTTGATCCCGGAGAAGGCGCGGGAACGGAACAGCCGCATGGGGAGCATGGGGTTCTTGTTGTGGATGCCGTGGTGCACGAAACCCGCGAGCAGCGCGGCGCCGGCGGACAGCGCGGTGAGCACCACGGCGTCGGTCCAGCCGTCGGCGGGCCCGCGGACCAGGCCGTACACGATCCCGAAGAGTCCGCCACTGGCGAGCAGGGTGCCGGGCACGTCGAGGGGGGCTCCGGTGCCGTAGGACTCGGCGAGGCGCAGACGGGCGAGCGGCAGCGTGATCAGGCCGAGCGGGACGTTGAGCCAGAAGATCCAGTGCCAGGAGACGTGTTCGGTGAGACTGCCGCCGATGAGCGGTCCGGAGGCGACGGCGAGCCCGTTGACGGCGCCCCAGATGCCGTACACGGTCCCGCGTTTGGCGGCGGGTACGGCCGCGGTCAGCAGGGTGAGCGTGAGCGGCATCATCACGGCCGCGCCGACGCCCTGGACCGCGCGGGCGGCGATCAGGGAGCCGATGCCGGGTGCCATGGCCGCGGCGGCGGAGGCGGCGGTGAAGACGGCGAGGCCGGCCGTGAAGAGCCTGCGGCGCCCGAAGCGGTCGCCGAGCGCGGCGCCGAACATCAGCAGCACGGCGAAGGTGAGCGTGTAGGCGCTCACGGTCCACTCGAGGTCGTCCAGCGCGCCGCCGAGATCCTTGCGGATGGAGGGCAGGGCCGTGGTGACGACGAGGTTGTCGAGGGCCGCCATGAATCCGGCGACGCTGGTGATGACGAGAGCCCAGGCTGCGCTTCCGCGCCGCGCGCTGCTTTGCACTGTCCGATCCGACATCTCTCCCCCAGAGAGCATTTCTAGTTAGTTATTGATGACTAACTTGTTTGGGCATGAAAGAGGCGGGCCACCGCCTCGATGAGCTACTTCTCCAGCCGCCCGGTGATCCGGGCCGACGGATACATTCCCTGCCAGACCCGGTGTTCGGGCGGAAACCCCATGGCAGCCAGGGTGTTGATGAGCATTCCGTACGCCAGGAACGTCGTGGTCTCGCCGTCGTCGGCCCCCAGCGGCAGATGAACCGTGTCCCAGAGCCTCATCCAGGCGGCCCGCACGGCCTCACCGAACTCGTGGTCGCCCTCCGCCTCGGCCGCCGCAACCGTGATGTACGTCTGCATCTGCATCTGGAGCTTCTCGGGCTGCTCCGTGATCAGTCGCACATAGGCGTTGGCCATGGCATGCAGAGCCTCCTCCCCCTCCAGCCCTTCGGCCGCCTCCTCGAAGACCCGGCACGTGTCCTCCACGCACCGCAGCGACGCGGCGGCGAAGATCGCCTTCTTGCCCGCGAAGAGCCGGAAGAGATATGGCTGCGAGACACCCACACGGGTCGCGATCGCTTCCGTGGACGTGCCGTAGAAGCCCTTCCGTGCGAACTCCTCGATCGCCGCGCGAATGACGCTCTCGCGCCGCTCCTCTGCGCTCATCCTGACCATGCGCGTAAGTTAGTACTCAATCACTAACTTGGCAAGCCCTCCGGCCGCAGACGCATGTAAGGGGCGCCCCACCATGGAGGACACCCCTTACCTCAGCACTGCGCGCAAGCCGTCAGGCCAGTCGTACGACCGCCCGGGACATGCCCAGCACCTTC
>NZ_MQUS01000038.1 GCF_001953885.1 Streptomyces sp. IMTB 2501
TATGCCGGTGAAGCCGGAGTATCCGCAGCGTCCGGTGAAGCCGGAGTATCCGCAGCAGCCCGTGAAGCCGGAGTATCCGCAGCATCCGGTCAAGCCCGAGTATCCGCAGCGTCCGGTGAAGCCCGTGAAGCCGGAGTATCCGCAGCGTCCGGTGAAGCCCGTGAAGCCGGAGTACCCGCAGCACCCGGTCAAGCCCTCGAAGCCGCATGTGGAGCACCACGAGGAGCACCACGAGGAGCACCACGACGAGCACCACGAGGGTGGCGGGGAGGAGGGCGGCGACTGAAGGAAGCCGGAAGATCCGTGAGAGATGGCCAGGCCGCCCCGTACAGGGCGGCCTGGCCGCGTTACCGTCGCCCGGCCGGAAAACGGCAGTTGGCCGAGAAGTAGCCCCGTACACAATCGGTAGGCCGCGTTCCGCCAAAGGCGAGACGTCTCGTACCCGCCAATACCCCGACCGTCGCACCGCCCGCCCGACGCGCCCGCTCCGGTTCTCCCGGCACCCGCCCGCGGGGTGCGGGGATGCGGCCCGCGAGCCTTCGTCACGTATCCCTCACGGGACCTTCACGATACGAACGCTTTCGGCCGACCCGTGTGCGGATGCTCTCCCGCGGGGCAGACGGCGTGCCGATCGCGTGCCTAGCCTCCCGGGCCATGCGATCACCCCTGATGAGACGTCTCGGTCTCACCGCCGTCCTCGCTTTCGTCCTGGCCGTCTTCGGATTCGCCCCCGGCGCCGGTGCGGCCGAACCCGCGCCGGCCGCCCTGACCTTCGCCACCGACAGCGCCACCACCACCCCCGGTGGCACCGTGAAGCTGTCGATGACGATCACCAACAACAAGACCTACGACGTCTGGTTCGTGTACCAGACCATCGACCCGACCTGGCTGACCACGCAGCGCCCGGACCTGAAGTACAGCTTCACCGGCTGCAGTCTGGCCACCGCCGCCGGTGCCACGCCCTGTACCGGCACCGGCCCGAGCAACCTCGGCGGCAACTATGGCGCCACCATCCCGCCCGGCCAGAGCCGCACCGTCACGCTGACCCTGCGGATCGCCCCCGACTCCGGCTGCAACGGCAACATCGGCTTCTACTCGTACTACTACGCCGAGTTCAGTGACAGCACCAACACCAGCGGCGGGCCTGTCTATACACCCGAGACGCGTGTGCTCTGCACCTGACGGACGCCCCGGTTCCGCGGCCCGGGGGACGGAATCCGGCCTCCCTGCCCAACGTCTCGTCCGGCGCGGACCATCCCTGCCTCGCCCGGCGGACCGTCATGGTCCGCCGGTGCGTCGTACTGCGGCCATGTCCGCGGAACGGATCCGTCCGCCAGTGGCGCCCCCTCGTGCGGGCGACGGGAAAAGTGCCAACCGGGTTGCTCCCATGGGTCGTTGGATACCTGTGATTTTCCGTCAGGTTTCGTAACACCACCACAAAAGCTACACAGGGACATCACCATGTGACGCGACACATGCGTCGACGACCGGCTTCTGAGGGGGATGCCGGCGTCACGCAAGGGGGTGGGTCCGCTCTGCGGAGCCGTGCTCACCCCTGCCCGGGGAGGGGACTTCACCGCATGAAGCGGACCATCCGTACCACCGCGCTGGCCTTGGGGGCGCTGACCACCGCGCTCGGCCTGCAGGCCGGCCCGGCCCAGGCCGACACCACCGCGCCGCGCATCGACCTCAGAGTCCTGGTGGTGAGCGACGGCGGTCCGGCCACCGACGCCATCGCCGCCGAACTCGACGCCGCCGGAACGCCGTACACCAAGGTCGACCTCACCAGCTCCACGCGGCCCACCATCGACGCCGGCTTTCTCGCCGACACCGTCGACGGCCGGCCGCGGGCCAGGTTCCAGGCCGTCGTCCTGCCCAACGACAACCCGTTCGCCGCCGGCAGCGCCGAGATGGCCGCGCTGGCGTCCTACGAGCAGACGTACGCCATCCCACAGGTCGACGCCTACACCTACGCCCGGCCCCAGGCCGGCCTGCAGGTCCCGACCTCCGGCGGCTACTCCGGCAGCATCGACGGTGTACAGGCCCAGGTCACCGACGCCGGCAAGGCGGGACCCTTCGGCTACCTCAAGGGCACGGTGCCGTTCGAGGACAACTCGCCTTCCGTGGGAGAGAGTTACGCCTACCTGTCCACACCCGCTCCCGGCGCCGACTTCACCCCGTACGTCCAGGCCCCCATCCCCGGCAGCTCCCGGCAGGGCTCGCTGGTCGGCGAATACCGGCACGACGGGCGGCGCGAGCTGGTCGTCACCTTCGTCTACAACCAGTACCAGGAACAGTTCCGGCTGCTGTCCCGCGGCATCGTGGAGTGGATGACCGGCGGGGTGCACCTCGGCGCCTCCCGCAACTACTTCGCCGTGCACGTGGACGACGTGTTCGCCGCCGACGACCGCTGGGACACCGTGCTCAACTGCACGCCCGGCGACGTCGACTGCACCAACAGCTCGGTCACGCCCAGCCCGATCCGGATGACCCCGGACGACGTCGACTACGCCACCGCCTGGCAGAACGGCCATCACTTCACCCTCGACCTCCTCTACAACGGCGCGGGCAGCGTCGACCAGCGCGAGGACAACAACGGCGTCGACCAGCTCGCCGACAAGCTCATCGCCGACCGGAACCAGTTCCGCTGGGTCAACCACACCTACACGCACGCCTTCCTCGGCTGCGAGCAGGACACCACGGTCGTGCCCTGGAAGTGCCAGACGAACGCCGACGGCAGCACCAAGTGGGTCGGCCGCGCCACCATCGACTACGAGATCGCCGCCAACCGCGCCTGGGGCCAGGTCGCCGGACTC
Organism: Streptomyces sp. IMTB 2501; assembly: GCF_001953885.1. Classification (GTDB taxonomy): domain Bacteria; phylum Actinomycetota; class Actinomycetes; order Streptomycetales; family Streptomycetaceae; genus Streptomyces. Next base: position 2,817 of record NZ_MQUS01000038.1, read on the forward strand.
CCGCTGGATACAAGCGAGTTGGTCACCGGTGAGCACTCCGGACTGCGGATCCTGCCCCAGCAGCCCGACGACAACCCCAACCTGGCGCCCGCGCTCTCCGACAACGGCATCAAGTGGCTTGGCTCGGACAACTCCCGCGACCCCGAGCAGCGCCAGGTCGGACCGGCGGCCACCGTCTCCCGCTACCCGATGAACGTCTTCTACAACGCGGGCAGGGCGAGCGAGGAGACCGACGAGTACAACTGGCTCTACACCAGCCGCGCCCAGGGCGGCAGCGGCATCTGCGAGGACAACCCCGCGACGACCACCTGCCTCGCGGCGCCGCTGGACACCGCCACCGGGTACCAGGACTACATCGTCCCGCTGGAGACCCGTATCGCCCTCGGCCATGTGCTCTCGGGCGACCCCAAGCCGCACTTCATCCACCAGTCCAACCTCGCCGAGGACCGCATCGCCTACCCGGTCCTGAACGGCGTGATCGACGGCTACGACGCCCTGTTCGCGGCCAGCACCCCGCTGGTCAACCTGCGGATGAAGGACATCGGCGCCGAACTGCAGCGCCGCGCCGCCTGGACGAGCGCCGTGCACGCCGGTCAGATCACCGCCTACCGCATCGGCGACACCGTCACCGTGCAGGCGCCGGGCGGCACCTACGTCACCGCGACCCTTCCCGCCGGCACCACCCTCGACGGCAGTGCCTTCGGCACCGCCTACGCGGGCCGGACGTCCGGCTGGACGTCCTCCTCCGGTACGGCGCTCACCTTCACCCTTCCGTCGTCCGCCGCCGCCCCGGCCGTGACCGCGCACACCGGCACGGCGGCCACCGCTCCGGCTCCGCGCACCAAGGTTCCGGCCGGCGTGAGTCGGCAGGTCCCGTACACCCCGAAGAGCTGAACGGCACACCGCACCGGGGGCCGGTCCGGCTTCAGCCGCCCGACCGGCCCCGGGTCCCGGCCGCCCGCAGGGACCCGCACGACCACCCCACACCGAGGCCGTGGAGCCCCATCGATGCACGTTCAGCACGGCGTGCGCCGCCCCGGCGCGGCGCACGTCACCCTGCTCACCGAAGGCACCTACCCGCACAGCCACGGCGGCGTCAGCGTCTGGTGCGACCAACTCGTCCAGGGCATGCCCGACCTCGACTTCGAGATCGTCGCCGTCACCGGCACCGGACTCGAACCCGTCGTATGGGACCTGCCCGCCCATGTCCAGCACGTGCTCTCCGTGCCCATGTGGGGAGCGCCGCCGGAAGGCCGCCCGCCCAGGGGCCGCGCACTGCGCCGGCTCGCCGCCGCCTACGAACGCTTCCTGACCGCCCTGCTCGACCCGGACGCCGAGGACCAGTTCGCCCCCGGGCTGTACGCCCTGGCCGGGGCGGCGGCCGAGGGCACGCTGAGCCCGTTCCTGCGCGGGGACCGGGCCATCGCCGTCCTGGCCGCGATGTGGAACCGCCCCGGTCTCGCCGTCCGCGAGGCCCGGCCCACCCTGCACGACGCGGTCACCGCCACCGCCCTGCTGGAACACGCCCTGCGCCCGCTCTCCGCGCCACCGCCCCGGCACGGCGTGGCCCACGCGGTCAGCGGCGGCGTCGCCGTCCTGCCCGGACTCGCCGGCCTGGCCCGCCATGACGTCCCGCTGCTGCTCACCGAGCACGGCGTCTATCTGCGCGAGCGCTACCTCGGCTACCGCACCGCCCCCTACCGCTGGCCGGTGAAGGCCGTCGTCCTCGGCTTCTTCCGGCTGCTCGCCGAGGAGAGCTACCGCCGGGCCGCCCTGATCACCCCGGGCAACCGCTACAACCGGCTCTGGGAGGAGCAGGGCGGCGCCGACCCGCAGGCCATCCGCACGGTCTACAACGGGGTCGATCCCGCCGCCTTCCCACCGGCCGGCCCCGAACCCGACGTGCCGACCCTCAGCTGGGCGGGCCGGGTGGACCCCATCAAGGACCTGGAGACCCTGATCCGTGCCTTCGCCCTGGTCCGGGCCGAGATACCCGAGGCCCGGCTGCGGCTGTTCGGCGGCACACCGCGCGGCGGAGAGGCCTACCGGGAGCGCTGCGAGGCACTGGCGGCCGAGCTGGGGCACGCGGACGCCGTCACCTTCGAGGGCCGGGTCGAGGACATCAAGGACGCCTACGCGGCCGGAAACGTCGTGATGCTCTCCAGCATCAGCGAAGGCTTCCCGTTCACCCTCATCGAGGCCATGTCCTGCGGCCGGGCCACCGTCTCCACGGACGTCGGCGGCGTACGCGAGGCCGTCGGTGACACCGGGCTCGTCGTCCCGCCGCGCGACCCCGCCGGCATGGCGGCGGCGGCGATCCAGCTCCTGGGCGACCCCGAGCGCCGCAGGACGATGGGGGAGGCGGCCCGGCTGCGCGTGATCGACCAGTTCACCCTGCGCCAGACCATCGACACCTTCCGCTCCATCTACCTCGAACTACCCACGCTGGCAACGCCGTTGACCACGATGTCGCAGCCCGCCGGTGCGGGGAGCCTGGCCGGATGAGCGGACCCATGGCCCTCGAACCGGGCAGCGCCGAACGGGACACCCTCGCCCTGCGGCTCGCCGTCCCGCCCGCCCGCGCCCACGACGACCACGCGCCCGTGCGGAAGGCCGTCAGCCGGCTCGCCGCCGAACTCGCCGACCACATCGGCCCCGCCGTCCACCCCTACGAGGTGGCCGCCCTGCTGGAGGCCCAGGGCCTGACCGCGGACCAGATCGAGGAACGGTACGGCCATCCGGACCTCTTCTCTCTCGCCACCGCCCTCTACGCACAGGTGCCCCGGACCTTCCCGGAACCCGCACCGGCCGCCGACCCCTGGCGCCCCGACCACGTCCGCTCCCTGCTGCGCGGCGTGCTGTTCGCCCTGCCGGGGCTGGCCTACCCGCTCACCGCACCCCTGTGGCGACCGGGTCGGCACGCCGCCGCGCTGATCGTCGCCGGACTGCTCTCCTGGGCGTGGGGCCAGGCCCTCGGCCACCGCGCGCACGTACGGATGGCGACCGGCCGCCACGAGGCGGCCCGCACCCTCCTGACCGGCGCACCGCTGGGCGCCGCGCTCGCCACGGCCGCCGCCGCCCCGTTCGCCGGCAGCGCCCCGGTGATCGCGGCGGCGGCAGCACAGTCGCTGTACCTCGCGGCGGCGGGCGTCCTGCTGGTCCTGGCCCGGGAACGGCTGCTGCTCGCCGCGCTCACCCCGCTGATCGCGGGCGCCGCCGCCCTGCCCTGGCGGGATCCCGGCCCCCCGCTGCGCCTCGCCCTGCCGCTGCTGGCGCTACTGGCTACGCTCGCCGTCACCGCCCACACCCTGCGCGGCGCCCTCGCCGCCCCCGCCGCGGTCGACAGCAGGCGGCCGCCGCTGCCGGCGTCCCTGCCGTACGGCCTGTTCGGGCTGGCGGCGGGCCTGCTCGTACTGCTGGAAGGCAGGCGCGCACCGTACGCAGTGATCGTGCTGACCGTCAGCATGGGCCCCGCCGAATGGCTGCTGTACCGCTACCGGGGCCTGTCCGTCGCCGCTCTGCGCGCCACCGCCACACCCACCGGATTCCGGCTGCGCTCGGCCGCCGTCCTCGGCCTGTGTCTGCTCGGCTACCTCCTCCCGCTGCTGCCCGCCGCCTTCCTCGCCGGCGCCGCACCGGCCTGCCTGCTGCTGCTCGCGGCCACGCTGTGGACCGCACTGCTGCTCCAGGCGTTCGGCGATGCCTGGCCGCCGGCCGTGATCTGTCTGGCCGCGGCGGCCTTCGCCGGCGCGGCCACGCCGCTGCGCCTGCCACCGGGCCCGGTCGCGCTGCCCCTGTCCTGCGGCGCCGCGGCCCTGTGTCTCGTGGCCCGCGCACTCCGGCTGCTCGGCCGGCCCGCCCGGCACGCCTGAATCGACCAACCCATCGGAAGGACCGACCAGTTGACCCCCGCACCGCTCGCTGCCGTCACCGGAGCCGAGGGATTCATCGGCTCCCACCTCACCGAGGCCCTCGTGGCCTGCGGACACCGGGTCAGAGCCATGGCCCAGTACAACTCCTTCTCCTCCTACGGCTGGCTGGAGACCCTCGCCCCGGACGTCCTCGACCACGTGGAGATCGTGCTCGGTGACGTCCGCGACCCCGGCTCGGTCCGCGGACTGCTCGAAGGCGCCGACGTGGCCTACCACTTGGCGGCCCTCATCGCGATCCCGTACTCCTACCAGGCCCCGCACAGCTACGTGGAGACCAACGTCACCGGCACCCTCAACGTCCTGGAAGCCGTACGCGCGCTCGGCACACCCCGCCTCGTGCACACCTCCACCAGCGAGACCTACGGCACCGCACAGACCGTGCCGATCACCGAGGACCACCCCATCAACACCCAGTCCCCGTACGCCGCTTCGAAGGCCGGCGGGGACCGGCTGGCCGACAGCTACCACGCGAGCTTCGGCACCCCGGTGGTAACGCTCAGGCCGTTCAACACCTTCGGCCCGCGTCAGTCGATGCGCGCGGTCATCCCGACCGTCATCGGCCAGGTCGCGGCGGGGGAGCGCACCCTCACCCTGGGCGATCTGCGGCCCACGCGCGACTTCACCTTCGTCAAGGACACCGCGCAGGCGTTCCTCGCGGCCGGCACCGCGCCCGCCGAGCAGGTCGTCGGACGCACCTTCAACGCCGGTACGGGCGGCGAGATCTCGGTCGGTGACCTCGTGGCGCTGATCGGCAAGGTCATGGACACCGCCCTCGACGTCCGCGCGGACCCGGCCCGCATCCGGCCCGCGAACTCCGAGGTGATGCGGCTCGTCGCCGACGCCACCCGGCTGCACCGGGCCACCGGCTGGCAGCCCGCCCACACCCTGGAGCAGGGCCTCGCGCACACCGTGGAGTTCTTCCGCGACCCGGCCAACCTGGCCCGCTACAAGACCGGCATCTACAACATCTGACCCGTCCGGCACGTCACGTCTTCTTCGAAGGAGAAGCCCATGCACGCAGTGATCCTGGCGGGAGGCAAGGGCGTCCGGCTGCGGCCCTACACCACCGCGCTGCCCAAGCCGCTCGTCCCCATCGGTGACCAGCACGCCATCCTGGAGATAGTGCTGCGCCAGTTGTCGGCGGCCGGCTTCACCCGCTGCACCCTCGCGATAGGCCACCTCGGCGAGATCATCCGCGCGTATGTCGGCGACGGCTCCCAGTGGGGCATGGCGGTCGACTACGCCACCGAGGACAGCCCGCTCGGCACCATGGGTCCGCTGCTGGGCCTCAGAGACCGGCTGCCCGAGACGTTCCTCGTGATGAACGGCGACATCCTCACCGACCTCGACTACGCCGACGTGCTGCGCCGCCACCAGGCGTCGGGCGCGCCGCTGACCATCTGCACCTACGCCCGCAAGGTGCACATAGACTTCGGCGTCCTCACCACGGACGCGAGCAAGGTCGTCGCCTTCACCGAGAAGCCCAGCATGGACTACCGGGTCTCCATGGGGGTCTACGGCCTCGACCGCGCCACCCTCGACGGCTACACGCCGGGCCTGCCGCTCGGCTTCGACGAACTCGTCCTCGACCTGCTGAGGGCCCAGAACCCGCCGTACGCCTACGAGTTCGACGGCTACTGGCTGGACATCGGCCGCCCCGACGACTACGACCGGGCCAACGCCGAGTTCACCAGCCGCAAGTCCCTGCTGCTCAAGGGAGCCTGAGGACCGAATGCGCATTCTCGTCCTGGGCGGCACCGGATATCTGGGCCGCCATGTGGCCGCGCGGCTGCGCGCCCTGCCGGGCGCGCGGATCCTCGCCGCGGGCCGTTCCTCCACCGCCGAGTTCGGCGTCGACCTCGCCGCCGATCCGGTCGAGCGGCTCGCGAAGACCCTGGCGGCGGCCGCGCCCGACGCCGTGGTCAACTGCGCGGGCGCGACCGGCGGCGACCCGGTGACGCTGGCCGAGGCCAACGCCCGCGGCCCCGCCGTGCTCTGCGCCGCGCTCCGCGAGGCGGCTCCCACCGCGCGCCTGGTGCACCTGGGCTCGGCCGCAGAGTACGGCCCCGGAGTACCCGGCAACCCGGTCACCGAGTCGGCGCCCGCCTGCCCGGTCACCCTCTACGGCGCGACCAAGCTCGCCGGCACGGTCGCCATCACCACCTCCGCACTGGACGCGGTGGTGCTCCGCGTCGGCAACCCGGTGGGTCCCGGCGCGCCCGTGGCGAGCCTGCCCGGCCGGGTGGCCTCGCTGCTCCGCTCGGCCGGGCGGAACCCCGAGGCGGTCCTGCGGCTCGGGGGCCTGTCCGCGCACCGCGACTTCGTCGACGTACGCGATGTCGCCCAGGCGGTGGCTCTCGCCGTCACGACGCCCGGACATCTGCCTCCCGTTCTCAACATAGGCAGTGGAACGGTCGTGGCCGTGGGGGAGTTGGTGCAAGGACTGGCCCGACGGGCCGGATTCGGCGGGCGGTTGGAGGAGGGCGCGGGCGGCCCGGCGCGCTCCGCCCCGGTGTCGTGGCAGTGCTCGGACATCTCCGCCGCGGCCCGGGCCCTCGGATGGCGGCCGGCCCACACCCTCGACGACGCGCTCACCGCCCTGTGGTCGGCCACGACGGAGACCGTGCCGTGAACCTGCTCATCCCGCTGTATGTGCACCCGGCTGAGGACCCCGGCGCCTGGCACCGGCTGATCGCGGCGGCCGCCCGCACCCACGCGGTCGTCCTCAACCCGGCGAGCGGGCCCGGCACCGCCCCGGACCCCGCGTTCACCGCGGCCGCCCGGGCCCTGCGCAGTGCCGGGGCCCGGCTGCTCGCCTACGTCGACACGGACTACGGCGTCCGGGACCGGGCCGACATCACCGACGACCTGCGCCGGTACCAGGCCTGGTACCGGACCGACGGCTGCTTCCTGGACCGCGTGACCGCCACCCCGCAGGGCCTGCCGGCCTGCCGGCGGCTGGTCCGGGAGATACGGCGGCTGGGCGCGGCCACGGTCGTGCTCAACCCGGGCGTCCACCCGGCGCCTGGGTACGCCCGACTCGCCGACCTGACCGTCACCTTCGAGGGCCACTGGTCCACCTACGTCTCCGCGTTCACCCGGCCCGCCTGGACGGGCCGCCATCCGCCCGACCGGTTCTGCCATCTCGTCTACGGCGTCCCCGAGGTCCTCGTCCCGCTCGCCGTGCGGACCGCGCACGAGCGCGGCGCGGCGGTGTGCGGCCCGGTGACGGGCGAACCGCCCAATCCCTGGGCCGCGTTGACCCCGGCGCTGGCCGAGGCGGTCGGGTGACCTGCGGGAACGGTGTGCGAAGCTGCGGGGGTCAGCAACCGTGCACCGCAGGGGAACCCTCTCCATGGCCATCATCCATCACACCTGGGTCAAGCCCACGAAGCTGGAACTGCTCACCGACTGGCTGCCCACCCGCCCCTGGTACCGCGGGGGGCCCGCAGCCCCGGTGCTGACCAAGTCCGGCGGCTTCCGGCTGGACGACCCCGAGGGCGAGGTCGGCATCGAGATCATGGTGGTCACCGACACCTCCACCCCCGAACCGACCGCCTACCTCGTCCCGTTGACGTACCGAAGTGCCCCGCTGGAGGGCGCCGAGCACGCGCTCGTCGGCGCCATGGAGCACGGCGTGCTCGGCAAGCGCTGGGCCTACGACGGCTGCCACGACCCGGTGCTGGCCGCCGAGCTGCTGTCGCTGATCGAGGGCCGGGCCCGGGCACAGGCCCAGAGCATCGACGACACCCCCGACCACGAGGTGATCCGCTCCTACACCGGTTGCCCCTTCACCCTGGACGGCTTCACCCCCGAGCCGGCCGACGACCGGGAGGGCACCCGCCTGCCCACGCCCGGCGGCACGATCCTCCAGGTGCACCGGGTCCTGCACCCCGTCCCCGAGCACCCCCCGCTGCGCCCCGAGGGGGCGCTCGGCCATGTGGCCCGCGGCTGGCAGGACCCGCGGGGCAACCCGCTGGCGGCTGTCTTCGCGACACTGCGCACAGCCTGACCGCCACCAGCACCCGCAACCCGCGCCGCCTGACCGGCGCCTGAGGCGGCGTGCCTCGCCCAGCGCGTCATCTGGCATGACCTCGACAAATCTGGCACTCTCTCGAAAGTCCGGCAGTCCGCGCCGTCACCCCGTGAGGGCGCGGCGCACCTCTCGGCGCAGCGATCGCGCAAGCCCCGCCCCGGCCGCCCCGGCGTACCCCAGTCGGCCCCACGGCCATCGAGCAGGCCGGGAATCCCGGCCGCCGCAAAGGAGAAGCGTGTGAGATCGACCCCCCACAAGGCCCTCGGCGCCGGTGCCCTCACCGCCGCCACGGTGGCCGCCCTCGTGCTCCCCGGCACGCCCGCCGCTGCCCGCCCGGCCACGGCACCCGCCGCCTGCACCCCGGCGCAGATCGTCGGCAACGGCGGCTTCGAGAGCGGGACATCGCCCTGGTCGACGTCCTCCGCCGGCGTCATCACCAGCCGCTCGGGACAGACCGCCCACGGCGGCAGCTCCTACGCCTGGCTGGACGGAACCGGCCACACCCACACCGACACCCTGAGCCAGCGCGTCACGATCCCGGCCGGGTGCGACTCGGCCACCCTCACCTTCTGGCTGCACATCGACACCGCGGAGACGACCTCGTCCACCGCGTACGACAAGCTCACGGCCAAGATCGGCAGCACCACGCTGGCCACGTACTCGAACCTCGACAAGAACACCGGGTACGTCCGGAAGTCCCTCGACGTGTCGGCGTACGCGGGCCAGACCGTCAGTCTCTCCTTCACCGGTACCGAGGACTCCAGCCTGCAGACGAGCTTCGTGCTCGACGACATCGCCCTCGACACCTCCGGCGGCACCGCACCACCGCCGGACGACACGACCCGCACCCCGGCCGCGCCCTCGTACACCGTGAACCTCAGCAGCGACACCAGCGGCACCGAGTGGACCGGCAACGAGAGCGTGACCTTCACCAACGCCTCCGCCACCGCGCTGAACGAGGTCTATCTGCGGCTGTGGGACAACTACCACGGCACCTGCGACGCGATGCCGATCCGGGTCGGCAACGTCACCGGCGGTACGGCCGAGGCGCCGACCGTCGACTGCACCGCGCTCAAGGTCGACCTGCCGGCCCCGCTCGCCCAGGGCCAGAGCGCCACCATCGGCTTCGACCTCGGCATCACCGTGCCCGACGGCGCCGACCGCTTCGGCCACGACCGTGCCTACAGCTTCATCGGCAACGCCCTGCCGGTCCTCGCCATCCGAGACAGCTCCGGCTGGCATCTGGACCCCTACACCAACAACGGCGAGGCGTTCTATTCCCTGGCCGCCGACTTCAAGGTGACCCTCGACCACCCCAGCGGCCTGCTGGTGCCGGCCACCGGCACCTCCACCGACACCCCCGGCTCCAGCGGCCGTACGGTGACGACGGCGACGGCGTCCAAGGTCCGTGACTTCGCCTGGGCCGCCGGACCCTTCGCCAAGATCTCCGGCACCTCCTCCACCGGTGTCGCGGTGAACGTCTACTCCGTCTCGGGGATCAGCTCCTCCAGCGCCCAGTCCATGCTCGCCACCGCCAAGACCGCCGTGGACGCCCACGCGTCCCGCTTCGGCGCCTATCCCTACGGCGAGCTGGACGCGGTGATCGACGACAACTACTGGTTCGGCGGCATGGAGTATCCCGGCTTCGTCCTGGACGTGGTCAGCACCACCGCCCTCACCCATGAGACCGGCCACCAGTGGTGGTACGGCATCGTCGGCGACGACGAGTACAACAGCCCCTGGCTGGACGAGGCGTTCACCGACTACGCCACCGACCTCGCCCTCGGCAAGACCGGCGCCAACTGCTGGAACAGCGTCTCCTGGGCCGCGGCCGACGAGAAGATCACCAACTCCATGGCCTACTGGGACGCGAACCCCTCCCGCTACTCCACCGTCGTCTACGGCTACGGCAAGTGCGCCCTGCACGACCTGCGCCGCGTCCTCGGTGACACCGCCATGGCCAAGCTGCTGAAGGACTACGCGACCGCCCACTGGTACGGCGTGTCGACCACGGCCGAGTTCAAGGCCGCCGCCCAGGCTGCCACGAGCACCGATCTCACCTCCTTCTGGACCCAGCACCGCATCGACGGCTGACCTGCCCGGCCGGTCGTGGCAGACGCCTCCCGGGCTCTCCCACGGCCGGCCCGTACGCCGTTCGGGGCCACCCATACGGACCAAGCGCCGCCCGGAATGGATCAGTTGGGCGTTGCCCGGAGTGCGGTACCGCCCGACGACGTGTCAGATGGTCTTGTGCGAAGCTCCCTATGCCCCCAGCGCGGCCGCGCACGCCTGGCTCTCACGGGCGTCCTGACCGGCCTTCTCCTCACCCTGTCCATCCCGGTGGCCCAGTCCGCGCCGACCCCGCCCGTACCCCGGCGCGGCAGCGCCTACATGGGGATGGGCGTGCTCGCCCACGACGGTCGCGCCGTCGGGGCCGACACGGCACCCCCCACCCGTGCGAACCAGACCGAAGGCGTCGACGTCGCCAGCCACCAAGCCAGCGTCAGCTGGTCGACATTGTGGGGTGACGCCACCAAGTGGGCGTACACGAAGGCCACCGAGGGGACGTCCTACACCAACCCCTACTTCACCCAGCAGTACGACGGCCCGTACAAGGCGGGCATGCTCCGCGGCGCGTATCACTTCGCGACCCCGGACGCGTCCGGCGGCAGCGCTCAGGCCGACTACTTCCTGTCGCACGGCGGCGGCTGGACCAAGGACGGCAAGACCCTGCCCGGCGTGCTCGACATCGAGTGGAACCCGTACGGCGACACCTGCTACGGCAAGTCCAAGAGCGGCATGGTCGACTGGGTCCGCGACTTCCTGAACCGCTACAAGTCCCGCACCGGCCGCGACGCGGTCATCTACACGGCGACCAGCTGGTGGACCCAGTGCACCGGCAACTACTCCGGTTTCGGCAAGACCAATCCGTTGTGGATCGCCCGCTTCGCCGCGACCGCCGGGACGCTGCCGGCGGGCTGGTCGCTGTACTCGATGTGGCAGTACACCTCGTCCGGCAAGACCGTCGGGGACCACGACCGCTTCAACGGCAACCAGGACCGGCTGAAGGCCCTGGCGACCGGCTGACCGGCCGCAGGGCGGCCCGCTTCAGTCGCAGCGCGACCCGGCCGGTACGGCGTGGCAGGAGTGCCCGCCGTAGCCGGCCGAGCCGTCCTCGTGGGCCTGGCCCAGGGCAGCGGCCGAGACCACGAGGGTGATCACGACGGCCATGACGATCTGGCTGACGACGGTCACGATCGCCCGGGCGCGGGCCGCGACCAGGGCCGCCACCAGGGCGAAGGCGGCGACTCCGGCCGCGGCGGTCAGATAGCCCCACGGCGAGTCGGCCTGCACGGTCCTGGCGGTGTCCAGAGTGACTCCGGACAGAAACCAGATCCCGAAGTCGGCGACCAGCACCGTCAGTTCCAGGAACACCAGGCCGCACCCGGCTCCGATGTCCGCACCGGTGTCGGCGCGGTCGTGCCGCCGGGGGCCGTTGGTGGCGTCGAACGCCGGTGGGGCCACGGGGAGGTTCATGGCCGCCACCCTGCCGGGCCGGCGGGACGGGCGCATGAGTACGAGTACTCAGCTCCCGCCCCGCCGGTCCCCGGACCCCGGTGGCGTGACAACGCACCCATGCACGGCGGCACGGCTGGCAGGGCTGCGCCCCTGGCTCAGCGCACACCGCGGATGGGCAGGATGGCGAGCGCGCCGAGCAGCGACAGCGCCCCGCCGAACAGGAACAGCGGGGTGTAGCCGCCGAGCGCGGTGACCACGGCCGAGGCGACGAACGGCGCCACGATCTGCGGGCCCGCGTTGGCGATGTTCAGCACGCCCAGATCGCGTGCGGCGTCCTCCGTGCGGGGGAGGACGAGCGTGACGACGGCGGTGTCCACAGCCATGAAGCAGCCGAACGCCAGCCCGTTGAGCGCGCTGAAGACGAGCATGCCCGGCCAGGTCGGCGACACCACGGGCACCACCATGACGGCACCCGCCAGCGCCGCCGAGACACCGACGAACACCTTGCGCCGGTTCCAGCGGTCCGACAGCAGGCCGCCGACCAGCGTGGACACGGCCATCGCCGCCATCGACACGGGGGTGAGGACGGCCATCGCATCCGCCGCGCGCAGCCCCTTCGGCAGGGAGATGTGGTCGTCGAGAATGTAGAGCTGATAGCCGACGACCGAGAAGTAGCCCAGCACCATCAGGGCGCGGCCGATGAAGGCCCAGCGGAAGTCACGGCTGCTCAGCGCGGACAGGAAGGCCGCCGCACGTTGGCGCCAGGGCAGCGCCGGTGTCGGCGCTGCGCCCTGCCCGTCGCGCGGAACATCCCGGCACAGCGCAGTCAGCAGGACGGCCGCCGCCGCGGTCAGCAGCCCCAACGCCAGGTATCCCGCGGGAAGACGGCCGGCGGATCTGGAGGCGATGAGGACGCCCAGCGTGCCGCCCGCCGGCAGGGCGAGACCCACCAGGGCGGAGGCCGTGCCACGGCGGGCCGGCGGGATCCGGTCGGGCACGATGGCGGTGACGGCCGCCTGGTAGACGTTCATGGTCGCCTGCACCAGACACCAGGAGATGCCCACCAGCAGGGCCGTGCGGACACTACCCAGGAGGGCGAGACCGGCCAGTGAGGCCAGCGCTCCGCCGAGCACCCAGGGATTGCGGCGCCCCGAACGGTCGGACAGCGCGCCGGCGACCGGATTGCAGGCGGTCGCGAACACGGCGCTGACACCGCCGATCAGGCCCAGCAGCACCACCTTGCGGTGCGCGTCGATCGCCTCGACCTGAGTGGGCAGCAGGACGGACCCGACCCCCATGTACACCGCGTACATCGACGCGTTGGCGACGAGCAGCAGCGTCATCAGCCCCCGCTGCCGGGACTCGGGTACGGCCTTCGCGGCGTCGGGCCTGAGGTTTTCGGTCGGCAGAGGCATGGCGACTCCTGGGAGAAAGGGACGGGGGAGGAAGGAGGAGAGAGGGAGGAGAAGGGAGCCAAGCACGAGCTACTTACACGAGTAACCCAGTGGCGGACCTTGTGTAGCACTTGGCAGCCAGCGATGAACAGAGGCGTGCATCGGCGAGCTGGTGACGCGTGTAACGTGAGAGCTGCGGAAGGGCCCGGCGAGCGGATGGGAATCATGGCGAGGAAAGCGGCCGTGGCCGTCACCAGTGCCGATGTCGCACGGCTGGCCGGCGTCTCGCGGGCCACCGTTTCCTTCGTGCTCAACAACACCCAGGCGCACCGGGTGAGCGAGGCGACCCGTGCGAAGGTCCTCGCCGCCGCGGACACCCTCGGCTATGTGCCGCACGCGGCGGCCCGCTCCCTGCGGGCGGGCCGCAACAACCTGGTGCTGATCCCGGCCGCCGTGTCCGCCATCGGCCGCCTGGTAAGCGGCTGGATCGACGATCTGCACACAGAACTGGAGCGGTACGGCTACACGGCCGTCCTGCACGCCGGCCGGTTCACCGACCCCGGCGCCGCGGCCCGCGCCTGGGCCGAGCTGCGCCCCGGCGCGGTCCTGGCACTGGACGGTGCGAGTCTCGGCGCGGCCGGCGCGGAGGTGTTGCGGCGGGCCGGGGTGCAGGCCCTGATGGCCTTCGCGCGGCAGCCCGTCGAGGGTGTGTACACGGTCGTCTTCGACGACCGGCGCGTGGGCGTGCTCGCGGCCGAACACCTCGTCGCGCGGGGACGGCGGCGCCTCGGTGTCGTCATGCCCCGCGAGCGCGGCCTGTCCGCCTTCGCCGAACCCCGTCTCGCCGGCGCGCGGAGCGTGGCCGCCCGGACGACGGCGACGGTGACCCCGCTGGAGATGGAGTACACGCACGCGTCCGCCGCCGAACTGGTCGGCGGCTGGGCGGAACACGGTCTGGACGGCGTCTTCGCCTACAACGACGAGTACGCGGCGCTGCTGCTGCACGTGCTGCGGGACGCGGGCGTCGATGTTCCCGGCGAGGTCGCCGTCGTAGGCTGCGACGACCTCGTGACGGCGGCCCTGCAGCGGCCCGCGCTCACGACGATCCGGCTGGACGTGCCCTCCGCCGCGCAGGTCGCCGCCGCGCTGCACGACCTGATCGAGACCGGCACCGCCGCGCCGCTGCCGGCGGTCGAGCCCGTCCTCGTCCGCCGCGAGTCCGCCTGACGAACGCCGCGTTCTGCCGTGCCTCCGGTCAGGCAGTCAGGTGCCCCCGCAGGAACTCCACACTGTGGGCGACGATGTCCGGCACCTCGGAGGAGCCGAGGAAGATGTGATCGGCCCCCTCGACGGGCCGCAGCGTGACATCACCGCCCGCGTCCTTCAGTACCCGCGCCAGTGCCTCGCTCTGGCTGTAGGGGACCACCTGGTCCTCGCGGCCGTGGACCAGCAGGAAAGGAGGCGCGCCGCCGTCCGCCGCATAGGTCACGGGGCTGGCGACCCGCGCCCGCTCCCGGCGTTCGCTCTCCGGCCCGCCGAGCAGGGCCTCGAACGGATTCGGGTACGGCGCCCCGTCCGGCAGCGACGGCAGGCGCTGATCGAGGATCGCCTCGATGTCGGACACGCCGTACCAGTCGACGACGGCCCGCACCCCGCTGCCCGCCTCCCGTACGCCCTCCACCCCTTCGAGGCCGCCGCCGTGCGTGTCGGCGCGGACCAGCCCGGCCAGTGCGGCGAGGTGGCCGCCGGCCGACTCGCCCCAGGTGCCGATCCGTTCGGCGTCGATACCGAGGTCCGCTGCGTGGTGCCGTACATACCGGAGGGCGGCCTTCACGTCGTGCAGCTGGGCGGGGAACGGTGCCTCAAGGCTGTGCCGGTAGTCCACGCCGACCAGCGCCAGTCCGGCGCCGAGGACGGCTCCGTGCAGCAGTTCCACCGGCACGGTCGGCGGCGGATAACGCCGGTCGCCCTCCAGCCAGCCGCCGCCGTGAATCCACACGACGGCCGGCACGGGTCCGTCCGCGGGCGGGACGTGGACGTCCAGCAGACGCGGCCGATAGCCGGGCGAGGTGGCGTAGGTCGGCCCGTTGAAGTGGCGTACGCCGTCGATGCCGGTCGTGGCGGGGGAGGGGGTACGGAACGGGGGCGGCGGCCAGCCCGACTCGGACTGGGCGGCTGCGGGTGAGGGCATGGCGGGGCCTTCCGTCGTCGGCCAAGGCGGTGGTCCGACGGCGCGGAGCCGTCGGCGCAGCGCGATGTTACACGTGTAACCATCTGCTGGCGAGGGTCCTGGGTTACGGGTCGCCGACATACGCCTCCGACTCCGGGGGCCGAACCTCAGTGGCTCTGTGCGGAAGGTGACTTCCAGGACGCCACCATCGGCTACGGCTTCCGTCCGCTGCGCGCCTGCGGCTGGCTCCTGTCCCTGGCGGCCGTCGGCTCGATCGCGTACGCCCTGCACCACCCCTGTCCGCTCAAGGCGTCCGAGGCCCCGCGCTTCAACCCGGTCTTCTGCACCCTCGACCTGCTGCTGCCCGTGATCTCCTTCGGCCAGGAGGCAGCCTTCGCGCCGGACGGCTGGTACCAGGCGCTGTCCTACGCCCTCATCATCGTCGGCTGGATCCTGGCCACGACAGTCGTCACCGGCGTGACCAGAAACGTCAGCCGCCAGTGAGCCGGTCCGCCATGTGCGGCGCGGCCACTGCGGTTGGCCGCCCGTCGCCTCGTCAGGGGACCGCGGCCCAGACCACGTCGCCCTGCGGCAGACTCTCGCCGTGGAGGTCCCATCGGGGTGGCTGCGCGGTGGTGAGAGCCTGGACGACGCGGCGCCGGGGTGGCAGAAGCTTGCAGAGGGAAGCCCCCGCCATGACGAGCGTTGTCGCCGCGACCACGGTGGCCAGCGCCTGAAAGCCGGATCCGGGCCGGGCGAGACCCTTCGCCGAGAGCGCGGACGCCCCGCCGACGCCCAGCGCTCCGGCTGGTGGCAATCCTCCGTACACGCGATCTCTGCCCCTCGACGACGGTGCCGAACGATGAACGGTGAGCCACGACGAGGCTCAGGTGGCGCGCCAGTGTTCCTCCCTGCGGCGGGCCATGTCCCACAGGGAACGGATGTAGACGGCGTGCTGGAACACGTCGTAGGCCAGCTCGACGGCGAGCGTGCCGGCCAGCAGCTGGTACTTCCATCCGGCGCCGCGTGCGGTGACCACCTTCTCCGCGACGAAGACGAGGCCGACGGCGATCCAGAAGGGGGTGAACTCCGGCTTTCCCCGGGCCAGCATCCAGCTGGTGAAGACGAGGTAGAGGGCGAGGAAGAGGACGGACAGGCCCATGAAGGCCTGCCGGAGGATGTACGGCGCGGTGACCTTCGTCCAGCCGTAGTCGCGCAGGTTCTCCAGGGCGCCGCGCTGCCAGCGCAGCCGCTGGTGCCAGAGCTTCGGCAGGCTGGTCATGACCTCGGTGACGACCCCGCAGCCGGGCGGGGAGAGGGTGCGGTAGCCCAAAGTCCTTACGGCTTTGGTGATTTCGTCGTCCTCGGTGAGGGAGGCCAGGGAGTAGTAGGAGGTACCGCCACCGATGAGTCCGTCGAGGCGGGCCTGTCTCACTTCGCGCAGGGTCGCGACGCGAAAGAGGGTCGCGGTGCCAGTGAGCACATCGGCCCGGAACTCCCGCCGGGCTATTTCGCGGGCGTAACGGTGGAATTCGATGCGCTGCAGCGCGCCGAGCAGGCCGCCGCCCTTCTCGCCGTAGAAGATGCCGCCGACGGCTCCGACGGTGCCGTCCAGGGCGGCGACGGCGCTGGCGAGGAAGGACGGCTGGAGCATGGTGTCGGCGTCCTGGACGAGGACCATGTCGGTGTCGTCGAGGTGGGCCATGAGCCGGCCGAGGGCCTGGTTGAGGGCGCCGGCCTTCTTGTGCCGGTTGTCCCGCGATTCGATGACGGTGGCCCCGTTGGCCCGGGCGATCTCCACGGTGTCGTCCGTGCAGTTGTCGGCCACGACCACGACCCGGTGCGGCGGTTGCTCCTGGCGGTACAGCGCCGCGATGGAGGCGGCGATGCGCTCGGCCTCGTCGTGGGCGGGGATCAGGGCGAGGATGTGGGGGACCGCGGCCGGCCGGTCGTGGCGGACTCGGGGGGCGGGGCGTCGTCCTGGGCGAGGCCATCGCATGCGGATGCTCCTGGGGCGGTGTGGTCCGGGTACGCGGGGCGTCTGGTCCGGGTACGTGGGACGGTGTGGTCCGGGTACGCGGGGGGAGCGGGGTGCCGCGCCGGGCGCGCGGCACCCCGTCGCCCGGGTCAGCTACCGGGGCGGATCTCGATGGTGTCCTGTGCGGTGGCGAAGGCCGGTTCGCCCAGCTGGATGCCGACTTGGGCCCGTCCGGCCGGGGCCGTCGCCTCGACCTCCATCGCCGGGTAGACCGACACCCAGGCGTCCCTTCCGGGACCGCTCGGCACCAGGTCCAGCGGCACGGCCGGGCAGGTGAGGGTGCGGTGGTCGGCCGACAGCACGCCCAGGGCGACGACCTCGTGGTCCTCGTTCTCCCAGCGGGTGAACGCCACCCGGTCCTCGGTGAACCGCAGCCCCTCGGGGGCGGTGAAGACCGCCTTGACGGTGCCGATGGTGCGCTGGCCGGTGTTGCGGATGACGAACGCCGGATAGATCCAGCGGTCCTGGCCTGCGGTCGCCCTCAGTGTCTGCGTCTTGATGGTGGCTCGCAGCCCTGTGTCGATGCTGCTCGGCGCCTTGTACCGGTAATAGACGCTGCCGAGTTGGAAGGCGTCCTCCGGCTTGGCCTCGTCCCAGCGCAGACTGCTGCGAGAGCCGTCGGGGTTGACGGACTGCGGCCAGACCAGGAAGCGGTAGTAGCCCGGTTTGTCACCCAGCTGCCGAAGGTCGATCGCGGGCAGGGTGACCTTGCGGCCGGTGCCGCTGTCCTTGTGCCCTTCGGCCTTCTGCAGTTGGGGAGTCGGGGTGTAGTGGGAGGGCGTGCCGTCCTCGTGCACGAGCTGGTAGTAGACGTGGTCGCTGTTGTTGCTCGGCACCCCCTGCTCCCCCTGGCGCAGGTTGACCAGGTCGATGATGAACTTGTCCCCGGGGATACGGCCGCTGTCCGCGACATGGCCGAAACCGGCCTGGCTGTTGGGCGCGCCACCCCAGTTGTTGTCGTAGGGCAGCCGGACGAAGGGCCGGCCGACCATCTCCGGGTCGCTCTGCTGCCAGGCGCCCGCGAGCACTTCGATCTCCGGGTTCGCGGTGCGGACGTCCCCGTTGTCGAGGGTGACATCGACACGGATCCGGTACTTGCGGCTGTACGCGGGCCGGGGATCGGCGTCGACGTTGAGGTCGCCGCGCAGGGTGAAGGTGATGAGGTCGGCGTCGTCGAGGAAGGTGAGGTCGATGACCTCGTACTCCTGGTCGATGCCGCCCCGGCCGCGCTTGACCTCGGCCGCAGCGAGGTCCGCCTGCCCGTTGCCCGTGTACGAGTACTTGACCTCCTTGATCTTCACCCCCATGGGGACGCGGATACGGCCGTCGTAGCGGAACTCGCTGTCCCAGACGGCGAACCGGTTGGCGTGACCCAGGGTCCGGATGCCGGTGCCCTCGGGGTCGAGCGGCGTGGAGTCCTGGGGAGCTGCGGGAGTGGTCATGAGTGATGTCTCCGCTTCCTGCCGGGAGTGGGTGGACTGGCGATGCGGCGCGGGGGTCACCGTCGCCGGGGCGACCCCCGCGCTTGTGCTACGGCGACTCGATGAGGATCGAGGCCTGGCCCGCGGCGAAGGGCGGGTTGCCGACCTGCAGGGTCACGCTGACCGTGCCGGGGGTCGCGAAGGAGTCGGCCTCCATCTCCGGGTAGAGCAGGACCCACTTGCCGGGGGCGATGTCCAGTCGCGCCTGACGGCAGGTGAGTTGGCGGCCGTCGGCCGACCGCTGGGCCGCGTTGACGACCTCCTGACCGGTGTCCTCGTGCCACAGCACCAGCCGGTCCTCCGTGAACCGCATGCCGTCCGGAGCGGTCAGGACGATCTGCTGGGTGCCGATGGCCCGTTGGCCGGTGTTGGTGATCTGGAGGACCGCCGGGTACACCCACTGGTCGCCCGGCCGTACGCGCGCGTTCTGCTGTCGCGTCTGCGCGACCCGGGCGGTGAGGTCCGATCCGGCGCCGGTGATCCGGCCGGAGATCTGGACCGGGGCGAGGCGTCCGATGCTCGCCGAGCCGTTGTGGTAGTGGCCGGGCAGGGCGTCCGTCCGGGCCTGTACCGGAATGGTGTAGATGAGTGAACCGGTGTCGCTGGTGGTGGTGTTGAGGTGCGGGTTCGCCTTGATGATCAGGGTCTGCCCGGAGTCCTCGATGGTGTGGTCGAGACTGCCGGTGATGATGCCGTGGATGGTGTCGGGGTACGCGTACGTGGGCTGACCCCTGAAGGTGAAGCCCTCCGGCGCGGTGAAGCGCTGGACGATGTTCCCCGGGTTCACCGGTTGGCCGGTGCCGGAGGTGAACTTCATGGTGAAGACGGCCGGCTGCCCGGGGGCGGCGGTGGGGATCGTGTCCTGGATGACGGTGAGGGCGCTCTCGTCACCGATCGGTGCGGGTACGACGATGGTCACGGGCAGACGCTCGACGTTGTCCTTGAGATTGAGGTCGCCGCTGTACTGGATCTCCAGCGTGGACTGGTAGACGCCCGGAGGCGTGTCGTCGGGGGCGCTGACGCGGAAGACGCCGTCCAGGGAGCCCTGGTGGGGCAGCAACTGCTGACCGGTGAAGGTGCGGCTGAGCCGCCGGTCGCCGTTGCCCGGGCCGCCCACCAGACCGTCGGCGAGGCTGAGCACGACGGTCACGAACCGCCCGTCGACCGGGCTGGGCCCCCGGCTCTTCACCCGGACGCCGAGGTCGAACGCCTGGCCGCGCTGGACCGCGTGCGGAGAGACGCTCTCGCCGTACAGATCCGCGGGGGGCGGGAGCGGAGGCGTCATGTCGGCGACGGCCGTCACACCGCGGACCCGGTGGTTGTGGTGATCGGCGATGTACAGGTTTCCCGCGGCGTCCAGTGCGACCCCGACAGGGCTGTAGAGCCGGGTGGAGACGGCCGGCCCGCCGTCGTCGACGTAGCCCGCGATCCCGTTGCCCGCGACGGTGGTGATGATGCCGTTGGTGGACACCCTGCGCACGCGGTGGTTGTCGCAGTCGGCGATGTACAGGTTTTCCGCGGCGTCCAGTGCCACGTCGTGAGGATGATAGAGGCTGGTGGCGGTGGCGGGCCCGCCGTCGGAGACGTAGGCGGCGGTGCCGTTGCCCGCGACGGTGGTGATGATGCCGTTGCGGGACACCTTGCGGACCCGGTGGTTGACGCAGTCGGCGATATACAGGTTCCCCTCGCGATCCACGGCTACCCCTGACGGGTGGTAGAGCCGGGTGGCGATGGCCGGTCCGCCGTCGGAGACGTAGCCGGCGGTGCCGTTGCCCGCGACGGTGGTGATGATCCCGCTGGGAGAAACCTTGCGGACGCGATGGTTGTTCCACTCGCTGAAGTACAGGTTCCCCTCGCGGTCCACTGCGATGCCATGGGGGTAGTTGAGCCGGGTGGCGATGGCCGGTCCGCCGTCGGAGATGTATCCCGCTTCGCCGTTACCGGCCACGGTGGTGATGATGCCGGTGGGGGTCACCTTGCGGATCCGGTGATTGCCGCCGTCGGCGATGTAGACGTTTCCGGCGTCGTCGACGGCCACGTCGATGGGGTCGTTGAGCCTGGTCGCGACGGCGGGCCCGCCGTCGGAGATGTATCCCGCCCGGCCGTCGCCGGCGATGGTGGTGATGATCCCGTCGGGGGTCACCTTGCGGATCCGGTGATTGCCGCGGTCGGCGATGTAGAGATTGCCCCGCTTGTCGACGGCGAGGCCCAGGGGGAAGCAGAGCCTGGTCAGCGGTGCGGGGCCGCCGTCTGAGAGATACCCGGCGGCACCGGTGCCCGCGACCGTGGCGATGGCGCCGTCGGGTAAGCCGATGGGCTGTGGTCCGGTGCCGGTGCTTAATTCGCCTGCCATCAGTGTTTCTCCCGTCTGCGGGCACGGCACATCGGGCGCGGGTGTGCCGCGCCGATGAGGGTGGTTGGGGTGATCCGGAGCAATCCGGAGCCTAGTCGCTGCACTCCGGTGACCTTCCATGCTTTTTCCGGACAAGCCGTCCAAGGCGGGAATCGTGGCCTTGTGCCGTACAACGGTTGCTCGCCGAATCTCTGGCCCCCGGTCCGCGCCGGGCCCTGTGCGCCCGTGGCGCTCCGCATGTGTCAGAGGCCCAGACCGGTGGAATGGTGGCCGTCCGCCCTGCCCGGCCGGTGCGAAAGCAGCACTCCGGCGCATCGGAATGCGCCGAGGGCGGAGGGGTGTCGGCTGATGGGCCGTCCTGCCCGATGTCCGGAATCGGTTTCGCCCGGTCCATGCCAGCCGCATTCGCGGAGGGGGACAACCGGGCAGCGCTCACCGGGACTTCCGGAAGCGCATGTGCGGGCCGATGCCGCCGGTATCCCGCATCACACCAGGCCGCCACGAACAGACAGGCGGTGGGCCACCGGCCGGGCGCCGCCGCACTCGCTCCGCTCGGACGAAGTGGGTGAGACGACGCGGATCAGATGACGCGGGCCGGGGTCGCGGGTCGGATGGCGCGAGCCGGGGTCGCGGGGCGGATCGCTCAGGTCAGACGACGTGCCGTCCGCCGTCCACCGTCAGCACATCGCCGGTCGTGTATGCCGCCCGGGTCAGATAGGCCACGGCCTCGGCGACGTCCTGCGGCGAACCGACGCTCCGCAGCGGTGTGTTGGCAGTGATCCATGCGTGGGAGTCGGCCCACACCTCCTCGGCCTCGTCGTACCAGGGCGTCTCGATGAGGCCCGGGGCGACCGCGTTCACCCGGATCTCCGGGCCGAGTTGAGTGGCGAGCAGCCGGGTCAGGTGGTTGAGGGCGGCCTTGCTCACGGCGTACGGGATGGAGCTGCCGAGGGCGCGGGTGGCCGAGACCGAGGAGATGTTGACGATCGCGGCGGACTCCGACTTCCTGAGGTACGGGACGGCGGCCGTGGTCAGCTGCCAGACGCCGAACACATTGACGTCGAAGATGTCCCGCCAGGCGTCCGCGTCGGCCGCGTCCAGGTCGTCGAGCGGGATGAAGCGGGTGGTGCCGGCGTTGTTGACCAGGACGTCGAGCCGGCCGTACGCCTCGATCGCGGCCGCCACGATCCGCCTGGCGTCCGCCGGGTCGGCGACATCGCCCCGCACATAGACGGCGTCGGGCAACTCGTCCGCGAGGGCCTTGCCCGCGGCCGTGCTCCGCGCCGAGTTCACGACGATCCGCATCCCGTCCGCCGCCAGCCGCCGGGCCACCGCCGAGCCGATCCCGGACGACGATCCGGTGACCAGTGCCACGCGACTGCCGCTCATGTCCCACCCCGTTGTCGTCGGTGCCGTGTTGAAGCGCAGGCAGCGTAACTTATCGTTATGTGGAATGTGAATTTCGTATAGCGGAAGAGATGTCGACCTCAGGGCTCGCCAGGCCGGTCGTCGTAGTACGCCGCCCGCGCGCCCGGCGAGCCGGACCAGTGGCAGGTACCAGAGGAGGCCGACCGCCACCCAGATCACCGCGAAGGCGAGCAGTGCCGGCAGGACCGGGGCTCCCCGCGGTACGAACTGCGGCAGGAAAGAGACGGCGAACACGCCCGCCTTGGGATTGGCGAAGTTGGTGACCAGCCCCTGCCCGTACGCCCGCCGCAGCGACACCTCGGCCGTCTCGGCCGGCTCCTCGTCCGCCCCGCGGATACGCCTGGCCTGCCACGGCGCGCGCTCCCATCCACGCCAGCACCGCCGCGCCCGTCAACCGTGTGACGTCGTAGGCGAACCGCGAGGCGAGCAGCAGGGCCGAGAGGCCGAAGGGGGTGGCGAGTCCCCACAGCAGGACGCCGCACTCGTTCCCGAGGACGGTGGCCAGGCCGGTTCTCCGGCCGTTCAGCACCGCCCTGCGCAGGATGACGACGGTGCTCGGTCCCGGCACCATGGCGATCAGAAAGGCCGCGCCGATGAACGCGACGAAGGAAGTCGGCATCGAGGCGGCATCGCCAAGCGGGTGGGGCGGCACAAGAAGCCGTACGGGGCCGGGTGTTCGGCGGGGCGGCCGAGCGCGGGTCGTTTCAGGGTACGGTCGGCCCATGGCTGACGCTCGGCTGACCACCTCCTCCTTCCTCGTCCTCGGCATCATCGACAAGCTCGGCGAAGCCAGCGCCTACGACGTCAAGGTGGAGGCGGGCCGCACGGTCGCCCCGTTCTGGTCGGTCCCGCACGCGCAGGTGTACGCGCAGTGCGACCGGCTGCTCGCCGCCGGTCTGCTCGCCCAGGTACGGCAGGAGAGCGGGCGGGGCCGCCGGGTGCTGGCACTGACCGACCGGGGCCGGCGAGCGTTGCGCGACTGGCTCGCCGACCCCGGGTTCGTCCCGGTCGAGGCACGCGAACGCGGCATCCTGAAGCTCTGGTTCGGCGCCCGCCCGGACGAGATCGCCCCCGTCCAGCTCGCCGAACACCGGCGCACCTTGGACACGTACGAGGAACTGGCCGACAGCGTCGGCGAGTTGCTCACCCCCGGTCAGCGGGAGGCGCTGGAGTTCGGTATCCGCTACGAGCGCATGATGGCCGACTTCTGGGACTGGGTGGGGCGCCGGGACGAACGCACTCCGGACCGTTGACCTCACCGCCGCCCCGCTCTACCGTCGGTAACCCGCGATAGTCCAGAAGAGACTATCGGAGCTGTGGCCGAGCCGGTGAGAGACGGGGGGCGCCATGCGTCCATGGACGAGCAGCACCTGGCGCCGTGCCGCCGCGGTGAGCGTCACGGCCGTGTGCCTCTGGTACGCGCCCATCGCGATGACCGAACTGTGGTCCTACGCCCGGCCCGGCGCCCCGTCGCCCGGGACGTGGCTGCTGGCCCACACGGTCTCACCCCGGTACGTCGCCGACGCACTGGCGACCAGGGTCGCCCCGTACCGGCACAGCCTGATCCCGATGATCGCGCACTCCGTACTCGGCGGACTGCTCATGCTGCTCGGCCCCGCGCAGCTGCTGACGGCCACGCGGCGGCGCCGACGCCCGCACCGCGCGCTGGGCGTCCTGTTCGCCGTCACCGTGTACGCCTCGATGGCGGGCGCCGGTCTCTATCTCGCCCGCACCGCGCCACGGGACGCGTTCAGCGGGGCGGCCTTCTGGATCGTCCTCGCCACGATCCTCGTCGGTACCGTCCTCAGCGTCACCTTCGGCATCCTCGCCGCCGTCGGCGGCTTCCCCGACCTGCACCAGCGCTGGATGCTGCTGTGCTACGGATACCTGCTGACCGCGCCGCTGCTGCGGCTGGAGTGGGGTGCCCTGCCAGCGATGCTGCCCGGCCTGCCGATGACGGAGATCAACCGGGTGGCGATCATGCATCTGGGCTCCCTCGTCGTGTTCGGCGCCCTGCTCGCCTCCCGCGCCAGGGATCCCCGGGACACCGTCGAGGGTCTCGGCCGGTCCTGGGCCCCGCTGCCCGTGACCGCCGCGGCCCACCTGGCCGGAGCGGCCGCCCTGGTCTGGATCGTGCCTGCCCTCACCGCGTACGGCACGGCCGGGAACCGCCTGCTGGCCGCCTATCTCCTGCCCTACGCCGTGGCATACGCGGTGATGGCGAGAGGTGCCCGGCGAGCCGCCCGGGCGGGCCGGTTCTGGGCGCGGGAGGAATGGCGGATCCACCTCATCGGCCTCTGCCTGGCACCAGCGCTCTCGGCCGGCGCGGTCGCCGTCTTCCAGCACAGCGTGGGGCTCGGCCGGTTCACCGCGCTCACCGCCGGCGTCGCCATCGGCTGCGGGATCACCTCCTTCGGCGCCACGCTCGCGGTGAGCCTGCGGCTGATGTACGCCCGCGAGGTACGCCGACGCTCCCTGCCGGCGGCCCCACTGTCCACGCCCCGGACGACCGCCGCGGTGCCGTAACCCCGCCTCGGGGCTGGTCCCTTACACACCTGCGCGGCGCCCGCACTCCGCTCTCCCCGATCACGGGACTGCCCCTGGCACCAGGGCCCGCGCCGACCCGCCCGTCGCCTCCCCGGAACGGAACCCCAGCCATGACCCAACCGACCGACCCGGCCGCACCGGACACGGCGTCTGCGACCTCTGCGCCATCTGGAACGTCTGCGGCATCCGGGACTTCCGCGGTACGACAGCCCCGCACCCCGCCCCCGCCCGGCCGTCCGCTCTCGCCCGGAGTGGCGCTGCTGGCCGTCGCGGTCGCGGTGATCAATCTGCTTGTCGGCGCTGTCCTCACGGTCGTCGCCCTGACCGGACACGTCCTCGGGGCCTGGCCGTCACCGGATCCGCTCAGCCCCGGACTGCTCGGCGCCGCGATGCTGGGCACCGCGCCGGCGCTGTTCTCCCTCGGCCGCGCCAGGACCTGGCAGGAAGTGCGCACCCTCGTCCTGCCGGTCGCCGTGGTCCTGACCGGTCTCTTCGCGGTCAGTCTGCTCAACGCGAGCCGGCTGTACATCGCCCGCGGCGGCCCGATCGTCTCCGTGCTGTTCAGCCTCGGCTGGCTGTTCACCCTGGGCATGCTGTGCGTGGCGGTGGCGATCTGCCTCACGGTACAGGCGTTCACCAGGTCCGGACCGCCCGCAGAGCGCACCACGCCCCTGCCGCCCTGGGCCAAGCCGCTGCTCGCCGTGCTCGGTTCCTCCTGGCTGGGCATCGGCACGGGACTGCTGGTACGGCCCGGCTTCTGGGCCGAGTTCGTGCCCTGGCACACCAACCGCGTGGACGCTCAGGCGCTCGGCGTCTGGGCGCTGGCCCTCGGCGTGGGCGTCCTCGGATCCCTCGCGGAAGACGACTTGGACCGTACTCGCGCCGCCCTGCTGTCCCTGCCCGGCACGGCCCTTGCCCTGACGGTCGTCCTGGCCGTCCGCGCCTCCCACGTCCACTGGGCCTCTGGACCTGGCCTGGGCCTGATCGCCATGGTGGCCGGACTGCTGGCGGCCGGGACGAGCGGACGGCTGCTGCTCAGGGGGAACGCGGGGCGGGGCGAGGCGATGCGCAGCGCGGGCTGAGCAGTTGTCACCCCGCTACAGCAAGCCGACGTTGGTGAGCGGGATGTTCCAGTCGTCGCTCCCCATGGCGCCATGGCCGTCCCGGCACGCGGCCGGTACCGCGGACAGCAACAGCCCGGCGAGGGCAACGGCCAAGGCGGCGACGACACGACGCTTCACGATTCCTCCTCGACGGCGACACCCCGACCACCCTGCTCCGAGCCGACCGCTCCGACTGCCCGGACACACCGTTCGGCCCGCCGATTCAGCCGCTCGGTGGCAGCGCCCCGAGACGCCGCACACCCACCCGTGAGCCCGTCGGACGAGCAGATCCCGGAGCCAGTCGCAGGCCATGCGCCACATCCGGCTCATGCGGTCCAGCACATCGAAGTGATGCGTCGCGCGCACCCGACCTGGCGCGCGTCCCCGCCTCGCGCCGCCGAGGCCCGGGCGTACGCCCGGCTGCAGGAGGGTGCCACGCGTTCATCGTCGGCTCCGTGGAGCACCAGTACGAGCACGTCGGTGGACGGCGGTTCAGCGGGGGGCCTTTGCGGCAGCCGGGCCGCCCGGCAGCACGCGAACGCGGAGCCCGGCTCGGCGGTGTCCGCGGCGACCGGATCGCACCCGGCCGACGAGACAGCACCGATCGCCTCGCCCCGGTCGCAAGGTGGCCGCACCGCCGAATGACCGACGACGACCAACCTCTGTTCCACACCGCATGTCGGCCACCAGGTCGTCCGCGAAACGGACGACCTGCCGGCGGTCGAACATGGCAACTCGGAGGCCACCGTGCATCAGCACGACGACCGGGAAGGGGCCTTCTCCTCCGGGCAGGTCTCCTCGCCGGCCCGTACGGGATCTCCCACACCAGGATCTCTGCCGGTTCGGTGGCGCTCACCCGGTGGCCGCCCGTGGCGGTGAACCGCACGGCGTCACCCTGGCCGAGTCCGCCGGTGCCTTCCGGGTCCACCGCGCCACGCGCGACGAAGAGGTGCGGTTACGGTGCCTTGGGCAGGTCAACCCAGGCTGGGCGGTGTCCAGTCGGCATGTCGCAGGATCGCTCGCATCGCCACCCGGGACGGGGTGAGGCGCAGCGCGGTGTTGCGCAGAGCGACGGCCGCCGGATGGGAGAGCTGCTGGCCCATCCGGCCCGCCTGCCGTGCGGCGCGGGCGACCGCCTGGGAGCGTGGGCGGCGCTCGGCGTCGTAACGGGTCAGTGCCGAGGCGACCGAGGGCTCATGTGCCAGCGCGGCTGCCAGCGTTGCCGCGTCCTCCAGTGCCTGGCAGGCGCCCTGGCCGAGATTCGGGGTCATGGCGTGCGCCGCGTCGCCGAGGAGGGCCACCCGCCCGTCCGTGAACGACCGCAAGGGGGTGACCAGTTCATGGATGTCGTGGTGGAGCACGGCCTCCGGCCGGGTGGCGTCCAGGAGTTCGGGGATCGGGTCGTGCCAGCCGCCGAAGCGCCGGCGCAGCATGTCGAGCGGGTCGGCGTGGCGGACGCCGGCCGGTGCGGTGAGCACCGCATGCCACTCGGCCCGGCCATCGGTGAAGGCGATGTGCCCGAACTCCGCACCCTCGCCCCAGGTCAGCTCGAAGTCCCCGCGCAACCGCAACGGCCGTTCGGTGATGGCCCGCAGCACCGTAGAGCCGGAGTGGACCGGGCCGGGATGGCCGGGGAAGAGCAGGCCGCGCAGCCGGCTGCCCACTCCGTCCGCCGCGACGACCAGGTCCGCCTCCAGCACCTCGTCCCCGACCGGCACCCGCACCCGGTCCGGGGCCGTGCGGTCCAGTCCGGACACCGTGACGCCGATGCGCAGACACTCGGTCGGCAGGGCCTCGCGCAGCAGTCGGTGCAGGACCGCGCGTCGGATGCCGACGATCGGCGTGCCCAGCGCGCGTTCGAGGGCCGCGCCGTCCATCCGGCTCAGCCAGTCGCCCTTGGGAGTGCGGGTGCCACCGCTGTACTGCGGGCGGGCCGCCGCGCGCACCGCCGCTCCGACCCCGAGCGCGTCCAGGGCGCGCAGCCCGTTGGCGTGCAGCGAGATGCCCGCGCCCGCGTCGGCCAGGGTGCCGGCCCGCTCCACCACCCGTACGTCCCAGCCGATCCGGTGCAGCCCGAGCGCGGCCGCGAGACCGCCGATGCCACCCCCGACCACCACCGCCGTACCGCCCATTTCGGTCCCCCTTCGACCTCGGTCCTCGTCGGTCCAGCCGCAGCCGGAGTCCAGCCGCAGCGGTCTTCTACAGATGTAGAAGACCCTACCGTGAGTGCTCTACAGATGTAGAAGCGGGGTGTAGAAAGAGGGGGTGTCCACAGATCGACGTACTCTCCTCGCCGACGCGGCCATCGCCGTGCTCGCCGACGCCGGAATGCGGGGGCTGACGCATCGCGCGGTGGACCGGGCGGCGCAACTGCCTCCCGGGACCACCTCGGCCTACTTCCGCACCCGCCAGGCCCTGCTCACCGCTCTGGTCCGGCGTCTGGTGGCGCGCGACCAGGCCGAGCTGCAGGAGATCGGGGTCAGAGTGCCCGTACCGCGGACGGTCGGTGAACTGGTCGCGGGAATCGTGGAGTTGGCGGGTGTGCGGCTCGCCGGGGACGGCCGGACGCGCTCGTTGGCGCGCTACGCGTGTGCCGTCGAGAGTGTGCGCCATCCGGAGCTCCGCGAGATTTTGGTGCCGCGCGAGAACCTGGGGCGGCAGCTGGTCTGCGACTTCCTCGCCGGGCAGGGCGTCGCCGACGCGGCGGACCGTACGGTGACGCTGCTGACCTGTGTGGACGGCTTGGTCTTCGACCGGCTGGTGAACGGCGGAGACGTTCGGGAGGAGGAGGTCCGGGGACTTGTGGCGGCGGCCTTGCGCTGAGCGGTACGACGACCACTGCGGCGCCGCCTCCCTGGGACGAGGAGGCGGCGCCGCGCTTCTTCACACGCCCCGCGGCGTCAGACCAGCCACCCGATGAAGTGGATGAGTCCGGCGAGGATGTTGGTGACGAGGTTCATGGTCGTGCTGCTCCTTGCGGTGTAACTGTGAGTGGGACCTGTGCGTCGACCACGGTCTGCAGCCCGCCGTTCGCACACCGTAAGTATGATTCCGTCGCTCCCGCCCGGGCGCTCTTCTGAACGACGATCACCTGTTCCAGGGAACAACTGGTCCCGTGTTCGGATCTTCATGAAATCCCTTGTCCGGTACGGCAGTTCATGGCGCCGGGCGTCGGGTCCGCCGGCCCTCACGGCGGCACCGCACGCAAGGCCCGCAGCACCGCCCAGACGACCGAGACCAGCGGCACGGCCACCACGGCACCGATCACCCCCGCGATGATGCTGCCCGCGATCACCGACACGGCGACGACGAGCGGGTGCAGCCGTACCGCCCAGCTCATCACCAGCGGATGCAGCACGTGGCCCTCCAGCTGGCCGATCACGACGATCAGCGCCAGTACGGCCAACGCCGTGATCGGCCCGCGCCCGGCCAGCGCGACGACTGTGGCGACGCCGAGCGCGACCGGCGAGCCCACCAGCGGGACGAACGCGGCGAAGAACTCCAGCAGCGTCAGCGGCAGCGCGAGCGGCACCCGCAGCACGAGGAGGGCGATGCCGACGAGCACGGCGTTGGTGGCGGCCACGATGATGATGCCGCGCGTGTATCCGGCGAAGGCCCGCCACGCAGCCCGCCCCGCCCGGTCCCACGCCGGACGGGCGCCGCTCGGCAACAGGTTGTCGCGGATCCAGCCCCACAGGCGCTCGCCGGAATGGATGAAGAACACCGAGGAGAACAGCGCGAGCGCGACTCCGGTGACCACTTCGACGACCCTGCTCAGCCCGCTGACGGCGCGGCTGAGCAGGCTGGCCCGGTGCGCCGAGAGATAGTGTGTCACCTGGTTCTCCAGCTCGGTCAGCCGGCTCGGGCTCAGCCGGAACGGCGGCCGTTGCAACCACTCCTCGATACGGTGCACCCCGCCGCGGAACTCGCCCGCCAGCCGGGCCGACTCCCCGGCCACCGCGTTGCCCACCAGGGCGAGCAGCGCCAGCAGGAACAGCAGGCTGCCCACCAGTGCCACGGCGACGGAGAGCGGTCGCGGCAGAACGCTGTCGAGCAGGTCCGTCAGCGGCCGCAGTACGGTGGTGACGACCAGCGCGAGGAACAGGGCGACGGCGATGAGCTGGAAGCTGCCGAGGACGCTGAAGACGCCGTAGACGACGATCCCGATGAGGATGAGCCGCCAGGCGTAGGCCGCCCCGACGCGCAGCCAGGGCACCACCCGCTCGGCCGCCGGCACCGGTCCGGGATGCGGGGCGGCCGCGCGCCGCAGGGTGTACGCCGGCCGGCTGCCCGGCACCCGCCCCCTGCGGCCTCCGCCGCCCGGCCCGGACACCCGCCGACGCGCATCACCCACCACCGCTTTCGGCTCCTCTCCGTCACCCCTGATGACGGTCGGTCACATGAGAGAACCGTAAGCGCCCGTCGCGCGAGGGGCGCGCGGAAGGCGCCCGGCCACGGTTTCCCCCGGATGGCGACGTTTCGGCGCGTAGGCCTACGACGAGGCGGGCTGCCCCGGCCCGCCGCCTACGCTGTCGCCGAGGAACGTGACCGTCTCCGCGAGCGGTGCCCGGTCGGTGCGGGCGAACGGCGCCGACCGGTCCTCGAAGCCGATCGACAGACCCGCGAACAGGACCAGTTCCTCCGGAGGGTCCACCACCTCCGCGACCGTGCGGTGGTACACCGACCACGCCATCTGCGCACAGCTGTGCAGCCCCTCGGTCCGGAGCAGCAGCATCACCGTCTGGAGATACATCCCGAGGTCGGCCCACTGCGCCGCGCCCATGTCGCGGTCGATGTAGCACAGCAGGAGACACGGGGCGCCGAAACACCGCCAGTTCGCGGCGACGGCGGCCCGGCGGGCCTCCGTGTCCTCGCGCCGGATCCCGAGCGCCGCGAAACGCCGGGTGGCCGCCGCCGACCGCCGTTGCCGGTACGGGGACTTCGGCTCCGGCGGATACATCCGGTAGTGCCGCTCGTCCCCGGGATCACCGGCCTCGGCGCGCTCGGAGGCGCGCTTCTTCAGCTCGGCCAGCGGGGTGCCGCTGAGTACATAGACGTGCCACGGCTGGAGGTTGCCGGCCGAAGGGGAGCGCGTGGCGGCGGCCAGAACCCGCTCCAGCGCCGCACGCGGGACGGGTTCGTCCGTGAAGGACCGCACCGCCCGCCGGCTCGCAACCGCCTCGTACACATCCACCCGCATGACCTCCTGGCCGACTCGGTCTTCCGCCGTACAGGCGGACTTCCGCAGTACTGACGGAGGCCGGCCCGAGGATGTGACGACGGCTTCCGAACTCCCGTCGTCCGCCCGAAGGGCGGGCCGCGCGGCGTCAGGTGCGGGGAACCGGCGAGCATGGCGTCGCGCGGCTGGAGGCACCTCCCACGCCCTTGAGGCAGTGGGGGAGGGAGTTTGACGACAGGCCCTGGGGCGGACGGATCGTCACCGTTCCGTAGTCGGGGGCTCGCCCACGTCGGCGTACCGGCGGTAGCGCGCGATCGCCTTGCGCAGTTCGGTCCGCTGCGGTTCCGGGAGCGTCCCGCCCTGGGCGTGGTCCAGGATGTGCTCGGCGACGGTCCGCAGTTTGACGTTGGTGCGCTGGGAGACGTCCCGCAGTGCCCGCCAGGCATCCTCGGGGGCGATCCGCCCGAGGACGACCAGGGCTCCGATGGCCTGGTCGATCACCGCGTGCGAGGACACGGCGCGCCGCAACTGCTGGTTCTCGTTCACCAGCCGGTCGTGGGCCGAGACCAGCTCGCTGACGGAGAGCAGGGTCAGTGGCTGGTGCCGGGAGAGGGCGAAGAAGGCCATGGGGGACCTCTGCGGGGGTTGAGGGCGTCGCTGTGGCGCCTGCACCGGGCGGGCGCCCGCACGCGGAGGGGACACCCGGATTGAACCACCCGGACCCGAGGAATCGCGGTCCCGTCGCGGGGTAGGCGCGCGCAGCGGACCATCGAATAGCCCTGACAGGGGCGGATCGACATGAGAGGTGTGCATGACAGGAGCGGGGCTCGCGGCACCGTTGTGGGACGTGCACAACGGCCAGGGGGTGCGGCAGCTGGCCGAGCTGGGGCTGGCACTGCTGCTGTCCAGCCTGATCGGCTGGGAGCGGGCGGCTCAGCAGAAGAGCGCCGGACTGCGCACGCACACGCTGGTCGGCATCGCGAGCGCGCTGATGATGGAGGTGTCCCAGCACGGGTTCACGGCGGTGCTCGGGCTGCAGCACGTCTCCTTCGACCCCTCCCGGGTCGCCGCGCAGATCGTGTCCGGCATCGGCTTCATCGGCGGCGGTCTGATCTTCGTACGACGGGACGCCGTACGGGGTCTGACGACCGCCGCCACCATCTGGCTGACGGCCGCGGTCGGCATGGCCTGCGGCGGCGGGCTGCCCATCCTGGCGCTGGCGGTGACCGCCCTGCACTTCCTCGTGGTGCGCGGCTATCCGCTGTTCACGTCCCGGCTGATCCCCGAGACGGCCATCACCGGCTTCGAGGCACGGCTGACCTACCGGACCGGGGCGGCCCTGCTCCCGCGCCTGATGGAGACGTGCACCCGGCGCGGCTTCCGGATCGTGCAGGTCAGGGTCGAACGGCTGCCCGGCCGCACGGACGACGCGGCCCGGGTACTGCTGGGGCTCGAAGGCACCGAGGACCCGACGGCGCTGGCATCGGAGCTGTTCCATGAGGAGGGAGTGCTCGACGTCGAGGTGAGTGCCGCGGCGGACGACGAATAGCGTAGATGGACGATTCGGCGCGGCGGTGCTTCACGCCACCCCGGCCAGGCGCCACGATGCCGTGTCATGGACATTTTGCTCGTCGCCAGTGCGTTCAACAGCCTCTCCCAGCGTGTGTACGCCGAACTGTCGGATCTCGGCCACCGCGTGGACGTCGTCCTCGCCTCGCAGGGCGTCGACCGGGTCCGGGCCGCCGTACACGAACTGCGGCCGGAGCTGGTCATCGCGCCGATGCTGAAGACCGCCCTGCCCGAGGACGTGTGGCGCGAACACACCTGTCTGATCGTGCATCCGGGGCCGCCCGGAGACCGCGGCCCGTCCTCGCTGGACTGGGCCGTGGCCGAGCGGGCGCACCGGTGGGGCGTGACGGTCCTGCAAGCGGAAGCGGCGATGGACGCGGGCGCCATCTGGGCGGCGGAGCCTTTCCCCGTGGCACCGGTCGGCAAGAGCGACCTGTACCGCAACGAGGTCTCCGACGCCGCCGTCACCGCCGTCCGCACCGCCGTACGGCGCTACGCCGAAGGCTCCTACAAGCCCCGGCCGCAGACCGACGAGTCGATCGGCGTGGTCTGGCGCGACGTCTTCCGGCAGGAGCGCCGGCATATCGACTGGGCGGGGGACGACACCGAGACGGTCCTGCGTAAACTCCGTGGCGCCGACTCGCAGCCGGGCGTCCGCGACGAAGTTCTCGGCCGGGAGGTGTTCCTGCACGGCGGTCACCCCGAGGACCAGCTGCGCGGCCACCCCGGCGAACTGCTCGCCCGGCGGGCGGGCGCCGTCTGCCGGGCCACCCGCGACGGCGCCGTCTGGATCCCGGAACTGCGCCCCCGCAAGAACTCCGGCGACCCCGCACCCTTCCGCCGGCCGGCCGCCTCCGTGCTGGCCGCCTGGGAGCCCTCCCTCGAACTCCCCGAAGCGCCCGTCCCGCTGAACCTGCCCGCCGACCGGCGCACCTGGACCGACATCCGCTACCGGCAGCGCGGTGACGTCGGCTTCCTCGGCTTCTCCTTCCCGGGCGGCGCGATGAGCACCGACCAGTGCCAACGGCTGCTCGCCGCCTACCGGCACGCGCTCTCGCACCCCACCCGCGTCCTCGTACTCGGCGGGGACCGCGACTTCTTCTCCAACGGCATCCATCTGAACGTCATCGAGGCGGCCCCCGACCCGGCCCAGGAGTCGTGGGCCAACCTCAACGCCATGGACGACCTGGTCGAGGCGGTCCTGCGCACCACCGACCGGCTGGTCGTGTCCGCACTGGCCGGCAACGCGGCGGCCGGCGGCGCCATGCTCGCCCTCGCCGCCGACGAGGTGTGGTGCCGCACCGGCGTCGTCCTCAACCCGCACTACCGGCGCATGGGTCTGTACGGCTCGGAGTTCTGGACGTACACCCTGCCCCGCCGCGTCGGACCGGAGCAGGCCCACCGGCTGACCACCGAGGCCCTGCCCGTCAGCGCCGCGTCCGCCGAGCGGCTGGGCCTCGTGGACCGGCTCGTACCGGCCGCGCCCGGCGACTTCCCGGACGAGGTCCGGCAGCTGGCGGCCGAACTCGCCTCCTCGCCCTTCCTGGACGCGCGGGTCGCCGCCAAGTCCGCGGCCCGCGCCGCGGGCGAGGGTGAACGCCCGCTCGCCGCGTACCGCGAGGCCGAACTGGCCCGCATGCACACCCTCTTCTTCGACCCGGAGGCCCCCTACCACGCCCTGCGCTCCGCCTTCGTCCGCAAGACCCCGTCCGGTTCACCCCGGCCCCTGACCCCGCCCTCGGGAGACCTCCGTTGACGCCGCGTCTGCTGGTGGCCGGCGTCGGCAACATCTTCCTCGCCGACGACGCCTTCGGCCCCGAAGTGATCCGTGCCCTCGACCGGCGCCCGCTGCCGCCCGTGGTACACGTGCACGACTACGGCATCCGGGGCATGGACCTCGCCTACGACCTGCTCGACGGATACGACACCGTCGTCCTGGTCGACACCGCGCGCCGCGGCCACCGTCCAGGCACCCTCTCCCTGATCGAGGCCGGACCGCCGGACGGCACCGTCGTACCCGAGGCCCACGGCATGGACCCGGCGAAGGTGCTGGCCCTGGCCACCCACCTCGGCGACGAGCCCCTGCCCCGCGTCCTCGTCCTGGCCTGCGAGCCCGAGGTGCTGCCCGTCGGCGACGCGGACCTCCTCCCGGGGCTCAGCGCACCGGTCCGGGCAGCCGTCGGCCGGGCTGTGGACGCCCTGCACACACTGATCCCGGCCCTGCTCGCCGACCCCGCCGCGCCCGCACCCCCGTTGGGCCACCCGATGGAATCCGCGCCCGCACACCCGGCTGCGCTGCCCGGCACGGCGGCCGGCTGAGCGGAAGATCGATGAGGCCGGGGCCTTGAGGCCCTGTCGTCACGTTCCCGCCCGCACCGCGACGCCTGGCACGCACTCCCCCGGAGGGGGCACCCCCAGCCGCGTTGCCGAATCGCCCACGTGGCTCCGCCACGAGGGCGCTCCGGCGCCTTGCGATCGCATGCACCAGACGCCGCGGTGCCCGCCCTCCGGGCGGACGACGGGGATGTGACGACAGGGCCCAGGCAGTGCCCCGGGCCCCACCGCCCCCGCATCCGAGGAGCAGCGCCCATGTGCCGGTCCGACGTCAAGCAGGCCGTCCTGGCCAAGAACGACGACCTGGCCGCGGAGCTGCGCGGCGACCTCGCCCGGCAGGGCGTGACCGTCGTCAACCTGCTGTCCAGCCCCGGCAGCGGCAAGACCGAACTCCTCGCCCGGGTCCTGGCCCGCGCCGTGGAACAGGGCGTCCCCGTGGCCGCCCTGACCGCCGACCTGGCCACCGAGAACGACGCCGTACGGCTGGCCCGTTCCGGCGCACCCGTCCAGCAGCTGCTCACCGACGGGCTGTGCCACCTGGAGGCCCGTCAGGTCCGGGCCCGGCTGACAGGATGGCTGCCGGCGGACACCTCGGTGCTCTTCGTCGAGAACGTCGGCAATCTCGTCTGCCCGGCCGCGTACGACCTCGGCGAGACCCTGCGGGTCGTGCTCATGGCGGTCACCGAGGGCGAGGACAAACCGCTGAAATACCCGACCGCGTTCGGTTCCGCCCATCTGGTCGTGATCACCAAGACCGACCTCGCCGAACCGGCCGGCTTCGACGAGACCGCCTTCCGGACCAACGTCCACCGGGTCAACCCGGGCGTGCGGATCGTACGGTCCTGCGCCCGCACCGGCTCCGGAGTCGCCACCCTCCTGGACCGCGCCCTCGCCGCCCGGGACGGCACCCCGCACCGGCCGCCCCTCGCGCCGCATTCGCACGGCCACCACCACGCCGCCGACGCTCCCACCGTATGACCGCGCCCGCCACCGGCCTCGTGCGCCGTCGGCTCACCGTGCGCGGAACCGTGCAGGGGGTGGGCTTCCGGCCGTACGTGCACCGGCTCGCCGCAGGGCTCGGCCTGTCCGGGTTCGTCGGCAACACCGGTGACGGCGTGCTCGTCGAGGTCGAGGGCCCGGCGGACGAGGTCGACCGGTTCTGCCTCACGCTGGCCGAACAGCCGCCGCCGCTGGCCGCCGTGAGCGGCATCGCCGGTGAGGACCTGCCCACCACCGGCGGCACCGGACCCTTCGCGATCCGCTCCACCGAACGGGCCGGGGGCCGCACCCAGCTTCCGCCGGACACCGCGACCTGCGCCGACTGCCTGCGCGATCTGGCCGATCGGGCCGACCGCCGGCACCGGCACCCGTTCGTCACCTGCACCCACTGCGGTCCGCGCTTCACCGTCGCCACCGGGATGCCGTACGACCGCGCGGCCACCACCATGGCCGGCTTCCCGATGTGTCCGGCCTGTTCCCGCGAGTACGGCGACCCCGCCGACCGGCGCTTCCACGCCCAGCCGGTCGCCTGCCCCGGCTGCGGGCCGCGGCTCACCCTGATCCCGGCCCTGAGCGGCCTCCGCGCGGCAAGGGACGCGAACGCCCTCGCCACGGCGCGGGCGCTGCTGGCCGCTGGCCGGATCGTCGCCGTCAAGGGACTCGGCGGCTACCACCTGGCGTGCGACGCCACCGACGACCGGGCCGTGGCCACCCTGCGCCGCCGCAAGGAACGGGGCGGCAAGGCCTTCGCGGTGATGTGCGCGGACCTCGCCACCGCGGAGCGGCTCGCGGTGCTCTCCGCAGCAGAGCGGGCCGCGCTGACCAGTGCCCGCCGCCCCATCGTGCTGCTGCGCCGCCGCACCACGCAGGACGGCCCCCGCCTCGCCGGCCAGGTCTGTCCGGGCAGCCCGCAGGTGGGCCTGATGCTGCCCTACACCCCGGTCCACACCCTGCTGTTCGGGCTGCCCGGCGATCCCCCCGGCCCGCGCGCGCTGGTGATGACGAGCGGCAACCGCTCCGGCGAGCCCATCGTCACCGACGACGCCGAGGCGCTGACCCGGCTCGCCGGACTGGCCGACGCCTGGCTCACCCACGACCGGCCCATCGCCTCGCCGTGCGACGACTCCCTGCTGCGGGTACGCCCGGACGGCACCGAACAGGTCCTCAGACGCTCCCGTGGCTATGTCCCCCGCCCGCTGCGCCTCCCGGTCCCGGTCCGTCCCACCCTCGCCGTCGGCGGCGACCTGAAGAACGTCCCGTGCCTCGGCGAGGGCGACCACGCCTGGTTCGGGCCGCACATCGGCGACATGGGCGCCCTCGCCACCCTGGAGGCCGCCGAGCGCGCCGAACGGCACCTGAGCCTGTTGACAGGAGTCGCCCCGGCCCTCGTCGCCGCCGACCGGCACCCCGGCTACCACTCGACGCGCTGGGCCCGGCGCCGCGCCGCGAAGATGCCCTTGCGGCTGGTCCAGCACCACCACGCCCACATCGCCTCCGCGATGGCCGAGCACGGCCTGGACGGCACCACCCCGGTGATCGGCGTCGCCTTCGACGGCACCGGATACGGCGACGACGCCACCGTGTGGGGCGGTGAGGTCCTGCTCGCCGACTACACCGGCTACCGGCGCTTCGCCCACCTCACCCCCGCCCCGCTGCCCGGCGGAGACGCCGGCGTGGCCAACCCCTGCCGGCTGGCCCTGGCCCGGCTGTGGGCGGCCGATATGCCCTGGGATCCGGATCTGCCGAGCGTCCAGGCCTGTACGGACGGCGAACGCGCCGTACTGCGACGGCAGTTGGAGCGGCAGGTGGCGTGTGTGCCGACGACCAGCATGGGCCGCCTGTTCGACGCGGTGTCGTCCCTGGCCGGTGTGTGTCACCGTGCGGGATACGAGGCGCAGGCCGCGCTGGAACTGGAGGCGGCGGCGCTGGAGGCCCGGGACGCGGACAGCGTGTCGTACCCCTTCGGGCTCACCGGTACGGGTGTCCTCGCCTGCGACCCCGCACCGATGCTGAGGACCCTGCTCGTGGACCGGCGCCATGGCATCCCCGCACCGGTCCTGGCGGCCCGCTTCCACCGAGGCGTCGCCGGAGCGGTCGCCGAGATCTGCCGGCGCGCCCGCGCGGAGACCGGCCTGACCACCGTCGCCCTCACCGGAGGCGTATTCGCCAACGCCCTGCTGGAGGAGGAGACCGCCTCGCTGCTCGCCGGGGCGGGATTCGCGGTCCTCCGGCACTGTGAAGTCCCCCCGAACGACGGAGGGTTGGCGCTCGGTCAGCTCATGGTCGCGGGAACAGCAAACCACCACGAG
The DNA here is from genome assembly GCF_001953885.1 of Streptomyces sp. IMTB 2501. GTDB lineage: Bacteria > Actinomycetota > Actinomycetes > Streptomycetales > Streptomycetaceae > Streptomyces. The sequence goes on from NZ_MQUS01000038.1 coordinate 41,208, forward strand.
ACGGAGTGACCCATGTGTCTGGCAGTGCCCGGCAAGGTCGTGTCCATCGACCATCGCGCCGACCCCCTGACCGGGCTGATCGACTTCGGCGGAGTGCGAAAACAGGCGTGCCTTGAGTATCTGCCCGACGTGCGGGTGGGGGAGTACGTCATCGTCCACGTCGGCTTCGCGCTGCAGCGCCTGGACGAGGAGTCGGCCCGGGCGTCCCTGGAGCTGTTCGAGCAACTGGGGCTGCTGGAAGAGGAGTTCGGGGACGCCTGGGAGCAGGCGGCCCGGCAGGAGAGCGGGAGTGAGGCCCGGTGAAGTACATCGACGAGTTCAACGACCCGGACCTGGCGCGGCGGTTGCTCGACGAGATCCGTGCCACGGTCACCCGGCCCTGGGCGCTGATGGAGGTGTGCGGTGGCCAGACCCACTCCATCATCCGTCACGGCATCGACCAACTGCTCCCGGACGAGGTCGAGTTGATCCACGGCCCGGGCTGCCCGGTGTGTGTCACGCCGCTCGACGTCATCGACAAGGCCCTGGAGATCGCCGCCCGCCCCGAGGTGATCTTCTGTTCCTTCGGGGACATGCTGCGCGTGCCCGGCACCGACCGCGACCTGTTCCGGGTCAAGGGCGAGGGCGGTGACGTACGCGTGGTGTACTCACCGCTGGACGCGCTCGACGTCGCTCGCAGGAACCCGGACCGCCAGGTCGTGTTCTTCGCCATCGGCTTCGAGACGACCGCTCCCGCCAACGCCATGGCCGTCCACCAGGCCCGTCGGCTGGGCCTCGGCAACTTCAGCCTGCTGGTCTCCCATGTCCGGGTCCCGCCCGCGATCGAGGCCATCATGACGGCACCGGAGTGCAGGGTGCAGGCTTTCCTCGCAGCCGGGCACGTGTGCAGCGTGATGGGCGTAGCCGAATACCCCGAGCTGGCCGACCGGCACCGCGTGCCCGTCGTCGTGACCGGCTTCGAGCCGCTGGACATCCTTGAGGGCATCCGCCGCGCCGTCCACCAACTGGAGCGCGGCGAGCACCGCGTGGAGAACGCCTACCCGCGCGCCGTACGCGAGCGCGGCAACCCGGCGGCTCTGAGCATGCTGGAGGAGGTCTTCGAGGTGACCGACCGCAACTGGCGTGGCATCGGCCCCATCCCCGCCAGCGGCTGGCGGCTGTCCGAGACCTACCGGGCCTACGACGCCGAGCACCGCTTCGATGTCACCGGGATCCGCACCGAGGAGCCCGCCGTGTGCCGCGCCGGCGAGGTGCTGCAGGGGCTGATCAAGCCGACCGAGTGCGAGGCCTTCGGTACCGCCTGCACCCCGCGCACCCCGCTCGGCGCCACCATGGTCTCCAGCGAGGGCGCCTGCGCGGCCTACCACCTCTACCGTCGGATGACCGACGGCCCGGCACAGCGGGGATCCCGCATCCCACGGGAGGAGCTGAACACCGTTGGCTGACACGGCTACCGAAGCGGCCGTAGACCCCGCGAACCGGACCTGTCCCGCACCCCTGCACGACCACCCGGTCGTCGTCATGGGCCACGGCGGGGGCGGCGCCCTGTCAGCGGAACTGATCGAGCAGGTCTTCGCCCCCGCCTACGGCAACCCCACCCTGGCCGCCCTCACCGACTCCGCCGTCCTCGACCTCGGCGGCGCCCGGCTGGCCTTCTCCACCGACTCCTACGTCGTACGGCCGCTGTTCTTCCCCGGCGGCAGCCTCGGCGACCTCGCCGTCAACGGCACCGTGAACGACCTGGCGATGAGCGGCGCCCGGCCCGCCTACCTGTCCACCGCCTTCGTCCTGGAAGAGGGCGTGGCCCTGGACGTCGTCGGCCGGGTCGCCCAGGCCATCGGCGCGGCGGCCGAGGCCGCGGACGTCACCATCGCCACCGGTGACACCAAGGTGGTCGAGTCCGGGCACGGCGACGGCGTCTACGTCACCACCGCGGGCGTCGGCCTGGTACCGGACGGAGTCGACATCCGCCCGCAGCGCGCCCGGCCGGGTGACGCCGTCATCGTCAGCGGACCCATCGGGCTGCACGGCGTGGCCGTCATGAGCGTCCGCGAGGGCCTGGAGTTCGGCGTCGAGATCGTCTCCGACACCGCGCCCCTGGCCGGCCTCGTGGCGGCGATGCTGGCGGTCACGCAGGACATCCATGTCCTGCGCGACCCGACCCGGGGCGGGCTCGGCGCGTCCCTGAACGAGATCGCCCGTGCCTCCGGCACCGGAGTCCGGCTGCGCGAGCGGGCCGTTCCGGTGCCGGACGAGGTCGCGAACGCCTGCGGTTTCCTCGGTCTGGACCCGTTGTACGTCGCCAACGAGGGCCGGCTCGTCGCCTTCGTACCCCCGCGGCGGGCCGAGGCCGTCCTCGCGGCGATGCGCGCCCATCCGCAGGGCGGCGGCGCGGCGATCATCGGGGAGTGCGTCGAGGACCACCCGGGCATGGTGGTGGTCGCCACCGGCCTCGGCGGCACCCGCGTGCTGGACCTGCCGCTCGGGGAGCAGCTGCCCCGCATCTGCTGAGCGGCTGCCCCGGCCCCGCCCTCAGGTCGGGGCCGGGGCAGTCACCCTTCGAGGCCCGAGATCTCCAGCTCCCGGCCGCTGCGCAGCTCCTGCGAGGGCCGGTCGCAGGTCGGGCACCAGAAGAACGGGGGCATGCCGACCGCGAACTCCTCGGCACACCCGCCGCACCAGGCCCGCGCGGCCACCTGCTCCACGACCAGCCGGGCCCCGGCGAGCGCCGTCCCGTCGCGGGCCACCTCGAACGCGAAACGCAGCGCGTCCGGCACGACACCGGCCAGCTCCCCGACGCGGACGGTCACCGCGGTCACACGGTCCGTCCCGTCCGCGCGGGCGATCTCCTCGGCCTGTTCCACGATCGCGGTCGCGATCGACAACTCGTGCACCGGCGGCTCACGGGTAGCGGCGGTTGGCGCGCAGCCCACCGGTCATCCGGTAGATGCGCAACTCCCGCATGATGCTGGGGAGTTCCCTGAGGAACACGGCGGCGCACAGGCTGCCGACGAGCGCGACCTGCGCCACGAGCAGCTGCCGCCCCGACATCCCCGCTCGCGCGGACCTGTGTCTCCTGCCAAGGTTCATGACGGTCACTTCCTGCTCTCTCATCCCGGGGAGATGTTCGGCATGTCCTGCACCAGGGCGTCATGCCGTTCGGAGTGGATACCGGTGGAGCGGCGCGCCTCGGACGTGCCGTCCGTGTGGTGTCCGGGCTGATGCTGGTACGGGCCCTGGTTGCCCTGGTGAATTCCGCGCACGTGGGACGGCGTGTCGGGCTTCGCCTGGGGGCGGCCCACTCGGATGCTGCCCATGTCGGTTCTCCTTCCGGGTCTCACGACCGCTCGGTCAGCTCCTTGAAGAACTGTTCTACGGCCGGCCAGACCCGTCCGCCACCGGACAGCCCGCGCCACTCGCGGCGGACCAGGGCGATCATCCGGTAGCAGTCGTCGACCGGCACGATCCAGTGTTCGTCGAGGCCGCGCACGGTGTTCACCAGCAACGCCTCCACGTCGGGCGCCATGGACGCGAGCTGCGGGACCGTGCCGGCCAGCCGCCGCCAGGCCGCCGCGTCCACCTCCCAGCGCATGGCCCCGGCCGGGCTCGGTCCCTGTGCGGTGACCGTGCCGTCGGACCGTGGAACGAAGAACACCAGGCCCACCGGGACGCCCAGCACCCCAGTGTCGACCGGCGGCAGCCGCAGCCGCCGTCGGGGCACCAACCGGTAGCGGCCCGCCCCGTCGTCGGCGAACAGCACCGAGCAGGGCCCGCACACGCACCGCACCCGCGCGGCACCGATGTCGTACAGGTGGGCGTGTTCCCCGGCCACCCGGGCGGCACACAGCTCACAGACCTCCGTCTCGGCCGTCGCCGTTCTCCGGCCCGCGGAGCGGATGACCCGGGCGAGCGCTCCGTCCACGGTCACCGCGCCTTCTGCGGCACGGCCCGGCGCCCGATCGTGCTCAGCGGTACGAACGCCGGAGCCGCCCGGCGTTCGTTCGGCACCGTCTCCACCGAGGTCAGCTCGGGAGCGACCGCCAGCACCGCCGCCCGGACCGCCTCGCTCATGCCGGAAGAGTCTGCGCCGCACCCGGAACGGCACCCGCCGCCGGAGCTCAGCCGCACCCGCGCCACCTGCCCCTCGACCCCGGCCCACTCCAGGTCACCGCCGGTCTCACGCACCGCGGGCCGCAGCTTCTCGACCGCACGAGCGGCCCGCCGCTCCGGGGACTCCGGGTGGATCCCGTGCAGGACGAGCAGATGCCCGGCCAGCTCGTCGTCGGCCAGCCGCTCGCGCAGCCGCTCGTCCGCGTGGTCCAGCACCCGGGCGAGCGCCTCGCCGTACACCTCGGTCAGCAGCCGTACCGCCTCCAGGGCCGGGCCGGGCGTGGCCTCCAGCGCGGCCAGCACCTCGTCCAGCCGGGCGAGCCGCGCCTCCACCGCAGGGTCGGACAGCCGTCCGGCGTCAGCCATGGTTCGCCCCGTACGTGGGCGAGTGCACCGTGGTCAGGGTCTTGCCCTTGCCCATGTACATGTGGACCCCGCACGGCAGACAGGGGTCGAAGCTGCGCACGGTGCGCATGATGTCGACGCCCTTGAAGTCGTCCGGCCCGTTCTCCTCGAAGATCGGCTGGCCCTGCACGGCGTCCTCGTACGGGCCCGGGGTGCCGTGGATGTCCCGGGGGCTGGCGTTCCACGGGGTCGGCGGGTACGGGTGGTAGTTGGCGATCTTCTTGTCCCGGATCACCAGGTGGTGGGAGAGGACCCCGCGCACCGCCTCGTGGAAGCCGCAGCCGATCGACTCGTCCGGCACCTCGAAGTTCTCGTACACCTTCGTGTCGCCGCTCTTGAGCATCCCCATCGCCTCCTCCAGGAACTGCAGGGCCATGGCGGCGGCGTAGGCGATGAAGTACGGCCGGGCGCGGTCCCGTTCGAGGGTGTTGCTCCACTTCGGGATGCGCCACTGCAGGGTCGTCTCCGGCAGCTTCTCGCCCTTGGGCAGCGTGATCCGGATGCCGCCGTCGGTGGCCTTGACATACGGCGTGTCGACCAGGCCGCTCAGCGCCGTCGACCACAGCCGGGCGAGCGGCCCGCCGCCCGTGTCCAGGGCGAGGTGCTCGCCGGTCTGCGGGTGGTACCAGCGCGGGCTCATCACCCAGCTGTAGTTGCCGTCGAAGTCCCGCTTCTGCGGCACCGGCACCGTGGTCTGGTTCCACGGGTGGCGCATGTCGACGGGGTTGCCGAGCGGGTCGTGGGTGACGAACGGCTCCTCGTTCACCCAGTCCTCGTAGAACGAGCTGCCCAGCATGATGCGCAGCCCCAGGTTGATGTCGATCAGGTTGTTGGTGACCAGCTCGCCGTCCACGACGACGCCCGGGGTGACATACATCGCCCGGCCCCACTCGTTCATGGTGGCGTAGCGGTAGTCGACCACGTCCGGGTTCTGGAACGCGCCCCAGCAGCCCAGCAGGACACGGCGCTTGCCGACCTCCTCGTAGCCCGGCAGCGCCTCGTAGAAGAAGTCGAAGACGTCGTCGTTCATCGCCACCGCCTTCTTGATGAAGTCGATGACGCGCATCAGGCGGCTGAGGTAGTCGGTGAAGGTGTTCGGCTGCGGCATCGTGCCGACCCCGCCCGGATACATCGTGGACGGGTGCACGTGCCGCCCCTCCATCAGGCAGAACATCTCCCGGGTGATCCGGCTGACCTTCAGCGCCTCCTTGTAGACCTCGCCCTCGAAGGGGTTGAAGGCCTTCATGATGTCGGCGACGGTGCGGTAGCCGTGCACGTCTCCGCGGGGCGCGTCGGTGCGCTCGGCGCGGGCCAGCACACCGGGGTTGGTGGCCTTGACCATCGCCTCGCAGAAGTCCACGAAGACCAGGTTGTCCTGGAAGATGGTGTGGTCGAAGATGTACTCCGCCGCCTCGCCGAGGTTGGTGATGTGCTCGGCCAGCTTCGGCGGCTTGACGCCGTAGGCCATCTGCTGGGCGTAGTTGGAGCAGGTGGTGTGGTTGTCGCCGCAGATACCGCAGATCCGCGAGGTGATGAACCCGGCGTCACGCGGGTCCTTGCCCTTCATGAACACCGAATAGCCGCGGAACAGCGACGAGGTGCTGTGGCACTCCACGACTTCCCGGTTGGCGAAGTCGATCTTCGTGTAGATGCCGAGATTGCCGATGATCCGGGTGATCGGATCCCAGGACATGTCGACGAGCTGGGCGGGTTTGCGTTTGGTGGACCGGGAGTCGGTGGTCGTCATCTGCGGTACTGTCCCTCGCTGTTCGGGTCGGGCGATTCGATGGCGGGACGGGGTGGACCGGCGTCAGGCACGCCAGTGCGGGTCGTAACCACTGGTGAGCCTGCGCTTGTTGTGGCGCCACTTGGGCTCGTGGTTCACCATGTCGTTGGTCAGGCCGCGCAGTCGGCGGACGACGGCTCCGTACGGCTTGACGAGCATGGTCGACAGCGTTCCGCCCGGGGGTTCGTCCATGAACGGCATGAAGGCGTCGGGGAAGCTCGGCATCGTGCAGCCGATGCAGATGCCGCCGACGTTCGGGCAGCCGCCGACGCCGGCCATCCAGCCGCGCTTGGGCACGTTGCAGTTGACGACCGGACCCCAGCAGCCCACCTTCACCTGGCACTTGGGGGAGTTGTAGTCCTTCGCGAAGTCGGCCTGCTCGTAGTACGCGGCCCGGTCGCAGCCCTCGTGGACGGTCTTCCCGAACAGCCACTGCGGACGCAGCATGTGGTCCAGCGGTGGCGGGGGAGCGGTACCGGCCGCGTGCTGCAGCACCCAGACCAGCGTCTCCATGAAGTTCTCCGGCTGGATGGGACACCCGGGCACGTTGACCACCGGCAGCCCCGAGCGTGCCTTGAACTCCCAGCCCAGGTAGTCCGCGAGGCCCATGCAGCCGGTCGGGTTGCCGGCCATGGCGTGGATGCCGCCGAACGTCGCACAGGTCCCGGCGGCCACCACCGCCCAGGCCCGGGGGGCGAGTTCGTCGATCCACGAGTTGAGGGTCTGTGGCTCGCCGGTCTCGGGGTCGTTGCCGAACGACGTCCAGTAGCCGTCGCCCTCGATGATGTTCTGGTTCGGGATCGACCCCTCGATCACCAGGATGAACGGCTCCAGCTCGCCGCGGGCCGCCGCCCGGTACGGGGCCAGGAAGTCCTCGCCGCCCAGGCTGGGCGAGAGCACCTTGTTGACGAGGTTCACCTTCGGCAGGCCCGGGATGAGGCCGAGGACCACGTCCTCGATGGACGGCTGTCCCGCGGCGGTCAGCGACACGGTGTCGCCGTCGCAGCTCATGCCCTCCGAGATCCAGAGGATGGTGATCTCGTCGAAGCCGTTCGATGCCTCGGCTTCGGTGGTACCGCTCTGTGTGGTCATGTCTGCGGCCTCCGTCGCAGTCGGTCATGGGCCTGGCCGGCGGGAGCCGGCGCGCCGGGGGGCGCGAGGGGTTCGACCTCATCGGGCCGGAAGTAGTGGAAACGGCCGTACCAGCCGTGCAGTTCGGCGGCGGGATCGTCGTCGACCGTGACGGCGAGCCGCACACTGCCGTCGACGTCGTGGAAGACCGCGGCGACCGTCGCGGTCCGCCCGTCGAGGAACATGTCCTGGGCGTCGGCGCCGCGCGGGTGCGGGCGAAGCCGCACCGGACTGCCGGCGCCGACGGACACCCCCGCCACGAGCACCGTGTCGTCCGTCGGCGACAGCCCCTCGTCGCCGCCCTCCTGCCACCAGGCGGGCCTGGCGCTCTCGCGTGGCGCGACAGGCGTCAGGGAACGGATCGCCCCGTGCAACCGCTCGAAGACCTCCCGGGGCATCGTGTCGACCCGGTCGACGATCCGCGCGGCCCGCGGGTCGGTGGCCCGGGCCTCGGCCTTCTCCTCGTCGGTCAGCAACATCGTGCGCAGCGTGAGGATCTCGTCGATCTCCGCCGCGTCATGCAGATCGCCCGGACTCTCCGGTGCCACCTGCGGCCGGTCCGGCAGGATGATCGGCGCGGAGAGCATGACGGAGCCCGTCGCGCGCTCCTCGGGCGCGCCGCAGAGAACGGGGAACGTGAACGCGTTCCGGCACCCCCGCGCGTGCCGCGCCAGTTCCCCGGGAGGGTCGATCAGGGACGCGAACTCCACGCCGTCCCCGCCGACGAGGGTGTGCGTGGCGATCAGCGCCTGCCGCAGCGCCTCGTCCCGCGGGGCCTGCGGGTCCGTCGCCTCGCCGGTGTTCTCGGTGCGCACCCGGAGCCGGTACAGGTCCGGTGCGAGCTGCTCCGCCGCGACCGTCGCAGTGGCCCGTACCGCCCGGCGTCGTCGGACCGTCCGCCCCGCGCCGTCCGGCAACGGCTCGGACTCGGCACCTGCGGCCGCGCCCACCGGGGCGGTACGACCGCCGCGCACCAGCTCCGCCAGCGACAGCACCAGCTCGGTCTCGCGCGGCACGGCCTCCTCGAACGAGAGATGCGCGGCGCCGTCGGCCGTCCGCAAGGACTCGACCGCGCGGAACCGACCGCCCTCGTCGACCGACTGGACCTGCTTGTCCTGCATCTGCAGATAGCGCACCCGCACCCGTACGACCGCATCCGCGCGCGAGGCCCGGAAGAGGCACTCGGTCCGCTGGTACCAGGAGTCCGCGGAGCCGGAGATCCCCGGCGTCACCGGCCCGTCCCGCTCCACCCAGTCGCGGGGCAGCAGCACACCGAACTGCCAGCGGACCCGGTTCTTCGGCGAGGACCGGCGGTACGGATACAGCAGGTACCCCTCGTAGAGCACCGCGTCCGCGACCGCGCCGACCTGCTCGAAGACGCCGTACGACACGCCGCCGCCGTCGTTGTCCAGCACGGCGGCCGGCGCCGCGCCGCCCTCGCCGGCTCCACCCGACATCCAGCCTCCTCGTCACCGGCCCCCGCGCAGACTCCTTCCACCACCGTCACACCCGTCACAGCTGCTCGCTCCTCCGGCGCACCCCGATTGCGCCGGGCAGGGGACGGCGAGCCCGTTTCGCGCGCTCCGGGTGCCACCCCCGGTGCTTCGAAGCACCGCCCGGAGCCGCCTTCCCCGCCACCGCGGGCGTGCGATCGTGGTCCGGGTCCGCGCGGGCAGCCGAAGGAGAGGAACCGGACATGTTCGACGCCCTGAAGAACCTGAAGGACAAGGCCGAGGACATCGCCGAGGAGCACGGGGACAAGATCGCCGACGGCCTGGAGGAGGTCGGCGACTTCATCGACGAGCGGACCGAGGGAAAGCACAGCGACACGATCGACACGGCCGTCGACAAGGCGCGGGACCTCGTCGAGAAGCTGGGCGAGAACGGCGCCGGGCACTGACCGCCGACCCCGGATCCGGTCAGGCGTCTCGCGCCAGGTCCAGACAGCAGCGGACGAAGTCCTGGACCACCGGATTGCCGTCGTCGGCCGGTGACCAGGCCACACCCACCCGTGTCGGGCTCACCCCCGTGACCGGGCGGTAGACCACGCCGGGGCGGGAGTAGAACCGCGCCGCGGACTCGGGCGCGAGGGCGATGCCGTATCCGTTGGCGATGGCGCTCAGCCAGTCGTCGGGCTGTTCGGTGACCGCGCCGACACGGACCGGGCGGCCCGAGGGCCTTTCGCCGGCGGCCAGCCAGTGGTCGCGCCAGGCGCCGGTCTCCTCGGGCGCGGCGACGAACGGCTCGTCCCACAGCTCGCTGAAGGCGATCTCGCCGCGTCCCGCGAGCGGATGCCCGCTCGGCAGCGCCACCCAGCGGGCCTCGCTGAACAGCACCTCCACTCGCAGTGCGGCCTGACCCGGGAAGGGCAGCCGCAGCAGCGCCGCGTCCACGTCACCGTCGGCCAGCCCCGCGCTCGGGTTCGACCAGGCCGCCTGGCGCAGTTCGGCACGCCACCCGGGACGCCGCCGGGCGAACTCGGCGACGATCTCCTGCGTCGCCTCGTTGGCCGCGCTCGCCACGAATCCCACGCGCAGCACCCGGGCGGCCTGCCGTCCGGTGGCCTTCGTGGTGCGCAGGGCGTCGTCCCAGGCGGCGAGGACCTTCGGGGCTCGGCGCGCGAGTTCACGGCCCGCGTCCGTCAGCGCCATGCCGGCGCGCGAGCGGTCGAAGAGCCGTACACCGAGCTGGGTCTCCAACTGCCGGATCTGCTTGGTCAGGGCGGGCTGGGACACGAACACGCGCTCGGCGGCGCGGGTGAGGCTGCCGTCCTCGGCGACGGCGAGGAAGGAACGCAGCAGACGCGTGTCGACATCCATTCCAACAGGTTATAGACGCTGGTATTGGACGTCGCGCCGGCCGTGCGCAGAGGCTGGAGGCACTCCGGAGTCACGGATGTGGAAACACACCTTTCGCGAAGGGTCTGCCGTCATGCAACTCGCCTATGTGACCGTCACCTGCGCCGCCGTCCTGGCCAACGCGGGCATCGCGGCGGCCGACCTCGTCAAGGCGCCGTTCGTGCTCGCCAACTCCGCCGAGGTCGGCGTTGCACCCACCTGGCTGCCCTCTCTGGCGCTGCTGAAGGCGGCCGGGGCGGCCGGGCTGCTCCTCGGCCTGTGCGGCGTACGGCCGCTGGGGATCGCGGCCGGTGCCGGGCTGGTGCTGTTCTACCTGGGGGCGATGGCCGCCCATGTGCGGGCGCGGGTGTTCCGCAACATCGCGTTCCCCGGCTTCTTCCTCGCACTGGCCGCGGGTGCCTCGGCGATGGCGGCGATCCAGTGACCGCGGCCGTTGCGGCGAGGGGGAGTGCCGGGCGTCGTGACGGGGCGAACGTCGCCTGATGGGGCGCTAGGTCCCGAGCCCGCTCATGGAAGGCGTTCCAGGGCGACCAGTGCCGCGTCGTCGTCGAGGTCGTGGCGCACGTGCCGCAGCAGGTCGCGGCGCAGGGCCGCCACCATCGCGTCCAGCGGGCGTCCGGCGTGCGCGCGCACCGGGGCGGCCAGGTCGTGGAAGCGGCCCCGGCGGTCCCGGGCCTCGATGAACCCGTCGGTGTAGAGGACGAGCCGGTCGCCCGGACCGAACGGCACGGTCTGGGCGACGGGCCGTGCGGCCAGCAGATCGCCCAGACCGAGCGGTGCGCCGGGCTGGTCCGGCTCGTACGCCCGCACCTCGCCCGCGTGGACGACGTACGGCTCGGGGTGGCCGCAGTGCACCATACGGGCCACGGCTTCGCCGGGCGGGAACTCCACCAGGAGTGCCGTGGCGAACCGCTCCGTGAACAGGGCGCCCGCGTCACGGCCGCCGGGGCTGTCCGTGTCCGGGTCGCTGTCGAGCGCGGCGATGTGCCGACGGGCCCGTTCGTCGAGTTGCTCCGCCACCCTCGTCAACGAGGGCTCCCGGTACGCCAGGTCGCGGAACGCGCCGAGCAGGGCCGCCGAGGCTCCGACGGCCTCGAGCCCCTTGCCGCGTACGTCGCCGATCACCATCCGCGTGCCGTACGGAGTGCGCACCGCCTCGTAGAAGTCACCGCCGATCCGCGCCTCCGACTCGGCCGGCAGATACACAGCGCTCAGGGCGAGCGAGCCGATCCGCTGGGGGAGGGGGTGCATCAGGGCGCACTGTGCGGTCTCGGCGACGGAGCGGACCCGGTGCAGCTGCCGTTCCCGGCGCTGTCGCAGGGAGCACGCGGCCAGCGAGGTGAGTCCGACCACGAACAGGCTGCCCAGGGCGACGTTCGTGTCCGGATGCCCCCAGGCGCCCGCGTCCCACTGGAGCAGCCCCGCGATCACCAGACCGGCGAGGGCGAGCACCGCCGTCGCCCACCACGGCAGCAGTACGGCGGCCAGCACCGGGACGGCGGCCAGCACCGGTGAGACATGCAGCCAGTGCGGGGTGATCAGGTCGGTGACGGCGACGACCACGACGAGCAGCGCGGGAGCCGCGGCCAGGAGCGCGCGGGAGCCGGTGCGGCGGTTCCAGGGCGCCGCAGGCCCGCCCAACGGCTTGCGACGCGCGGGTGCGGCGGCGTGTCCGGTGGTGGATTCCTGAAGATCAGTGGTGTGAGAGGTCATCGTCGTGGTGAGGTCCGTAGCGGGTCGAGGAGCCGGTGGGATCGCGTGGGCGCGGTGGGCACGGGCGCCGAGAGGCAGGTCAGGGCCGACTCCAGGGGGCGCAGCAGACGCTGGTCCGGGGCGGCCTTGTCCGGGGCGGTGCAGCCGGGGGCTTCGAGCCGGGCCAGGGCCTGCCGTGCGGCGGGCAGCGCCGGGTGCGGCCGGCCGCCGCGGCAGGAGTAGGCGCACAGGGCGGTCGTGCGCAACAGGCGGGCGTACGGCTGAGTGAACACGGAGCCGGGTCGGGAGGTCTCGGCCGCATCGGGGTGGCTGTCCAGGAGCCGGCCCGTCACGCTCACCTGCCCGGCGACGTCGCCCAGCGTGCGCAGCACCCGGTGGTCCAGGTGCGAGCGGCGGCGCCTGGCCGTCGGCCGGAGGTTCCAGCGCATGCTCTCGTGTGCTTCGTCCATGGCGGTTCTGGCGCGGGTCAGTGCCGTGCCGAGGTCGTCCTCCCAGGCCGGGCCGAGGATCTTCCGCGGACGCTCGTGCCGTAGGACCGCGTCGGCCAGGCCGTCGAGGTGCCGGGCGATCAGCAGCCGCAGGTCCTCCAGCGCCCGCTCGGCGGACCGCACCCGCACCGTGGGAAACAGCAGCATGCTGCACGCCAGCCCGAAGGCGATGCCCAGCACGATCTCCGCGAGATGCGTGGCCAGTTCATCGGGGTGGCGGCCACGGACCAGGGCGAAGGTGATCAGGGCGGTCGTCGGGACGTGCAGGCCGTAGTGGCCGAGGAATTTATGCCGGGCCAGCAGCACGGCGGCGAAGACGACGACGGCCAGTCCCACCATGCCGGGCTCGGCGAACAGCGCGCCGGGTATGGCGACGAGAACGCCGAGCAGACATCCGGCGGCGTACCGGGTGGCGGCGGAGACCGTGGCCACGACCGTCGTCTCGACGATCAGCACGGCCGCGATGGCGCCCGCGTAGGGGTCGCCGACGTGCAGCAGCAGCGCGCAGGTCTGCCAGGTCAGCCCGGCCGCCACCGTGGCGCGTGCGGCCTCGGCACCGCCGGCCTGTTTGATCCGTGCCAGGAGAGCGGGCAGTCGTGCGCCGTGCATGTCTCGTTCGTCCCCTTCCGCGGCAGGTCCCTCTGACGGGCAAGACCGCCAAGGATAAACGGACAAATAGGCCAAACGGCAAATAAGGAATATGTATGGACTGCCGCCGCTCGCGCTGACAGGCGGTCTGTTCAAGTGTCAACAAGTGGGCCGGCCGTCGAGCGCCGGCGACGCCCCGCCGCCGCTCGACGGCGTGCGGTCTGCGCGGAACGGCCCGGGAGGGCGTGCGCTCCCAACTTGTCTGGTCAAGTTTGGTCGTGGTTCTTCCGCGCGACAGCGTCGGCCACTACTCATGTCCCGTTCGTTGTGCACAGTCAGGCCGTGCGGCCCCCCGGCCCGGCACGGCATCCTCACCAACGGGACGAGGTACCACGTATGCGACTGCGCTGGAGATCCCTCGGCGGGCTGCTCGCCCTCCAGGGCGCACTGATCGTCGCCGCTCCCGCCCCCGCCCAGGCGGCCGGCGACAGCGGCAACCTCATCGTCAACGGCGATGCGGAGAGCGGCGGTTACTGCACCGGTGACTGGGCGGCCGCCACCACCGTGCCCGGCTGGACCACCGAAGCCGGCGGCCCGAACGTCATGTGCCACTCCGTCGCCTCCTTCGGACTGCCCAGCGACGGCAAGACGCCCGGCAAGGCCTTCTTCGCGCCCGGCAACTTCGGCGACGGTGCGATGACCCAGACCGTGGATGTCTCCTCCGCGGCCGCGGCCATCGACGGCGGCGGAGTGCACTACAGCCTCTCCGGCTGGCTCGGCGGTTGGACCACGTACAGCGGCCATGTCGCGGTGAGCCTGCACTTCCACGACGGCGGCGGCCACCCCGTCGGCGCCACCGCCGCACTGCCCACCGTGTCCGCGAGCGACCGGGGCCAGGCGACCAAGTTCCTCTCGCGCAGCGCGACCGGCGCGGTCCCCGCCGGGACCAGGTCCATACAGGTCGAGGTGCAGTTCCTGGCGACGAGCAGTGAGACCGGCTACCTCGACAACCTCTCCCTCACCCTGGACACCCCGGTCACCGCGCCCGCCCCGCTCACCCCGCCCGCCTCCAAGGTCCCGGGCTACGACCACGTGTTCATGGTCATGATGGAGAACACGGACTACTCCCAGGTCATGAACGACCCGGCGGACACACCGTACATACACAGCCTCATGGGCCAGGGCGCCACGCTCACCGACTTCCACGGCGTCTACCACCCGAGCGACGAGAACTACCTCGCCGTCGCGGGCGGCGACACCTACACCAAGGGCGCCACCTACTTCCCGAACATCAACTCCCCTGAGCGCAACCTCGGCGACACCATCGAGGAGGCCGGCAAGTCCTGGAAGGCGTACGAGCAGGGCATGGGCACGCCCTGCAACACCAAGAACAACAACGACAGTTACTACCAGCCCGACGACGCGCCCTTCATCAACTACACCGACATCAGCGGCAACGCCTCCCGCTGTGCGGCCCACCTGTTCGACACCACACAGCTGACCACCGACCTGAAGTCCGCGGCCACCACCCCGAACTTCTCCTGGATCGCCGCCGACGACTACTACGACGGCGAGGCCTCCGGCAACGGCAGCGCCACCAGCCTCAAGACGCAGGACGGCTGGCTGAAGCAGACCCTCGCCCCGGTCCTGTCCTCCCCGGCCTGGACCCAGCAGCGCTCGCTGCTGGTCCTCACCTGGGACGAGAGCTCCGGCGAGGCGTACAACCACATCGCCACCACGGTCGTCGGCTCCCAGGGCACCGTCCCGGCAGGCACCAGCAGCCCGGCCCACTACGACCACTACGGCATCGGCCGCACCGTCGAAGACGCCCTCGGCCTGCCGGGCCTCACGGCCAACGACACGTACGCGACCCCGCTCAACGACGCGTTCGCCCCGTCCACCGCGACCCAGCCGACGCTCACCGGTGACCTCGACGCGGTCGCGGACGGCGGCAACGTCACCTTCCGCTACTCGGTGCCGTCGGCGGCCCAGGTGAACGCCAAGAACTGGGTCGGCATCTACCCGGCGGGCGTCACCCCGGGCAAGCAGTCCTCGCTCACCTGGTCCTACGCCCCGAACGCCAGCGGCGCCCTCACCTTCCCGACCGGGAAGCTGAACGGTGCGGGGACGTACGACGTGTACTACCTCGCCAATGACGGCTACTCGGTCCTGGCCGGACCGTTCTCCGTGACCGTCGGCTGACCGTCCTCTGAAAGGCAACGGGCCCACGCGCCGTCGCCCGGCGGCACAGCCCACGGACTCTCACCCCCGTGGCCTGCTGATCCCTCCGCCAAGTCCGGGCGTCCGGCGCGTGGGCCCGGTGGCCGTGCTCGACGCCGTCGGTCGTCGAGGTGCGCGACAGTGATCGGCGGCGTCGGGCCGACGGGGCCTCGCCCCCCTTCGCTCACAGGCCCAGGGAGATGGCCACGCGGGTCAGCTCGGCCGTGTTGGTGATGTTGAGCTTGGCCCGGATCCGGCGGAGGTAGGCGTCCACGGTGTGGGTGGAGAGCCCCATGTGGCGGGCGGTCTGGAGATACGTGCGGCCGGCGGCGATGTGCCGGAGCGTCTCCCGCTCGCGCGGGGCCAGCGCGGGGGCGGGGGCCTCGGTGTGCGGCGTGGCGAGAGTGGCGCTCATGGTGCTGTCCTCCGGCGAGGTATCTGCCCGTTTAGGGCGTTTTGCCCTTGTTGCTCCAGATTGATTGCCGGACGTCATGGCGCTGTCCGTCGACTGTCACAGGCGTGTCACAGGGAACGGAACATGGTTTACCGGACATGGCTTTCCGGACGTGGTCTACACCACCCCTGATCCGGGCCCGGCGAGACCGGCCCGATGGGCGAACAGGGCCGCCTGGACCCGGTTTTCCAGGCCGAGCCGGGTCAGGATGCGGTTGACCCGGCTCTTCACGGTCGCCTCGCTGAGCCCCAGGTCCGCGGCGATCCGTGCGTTGGACAGCCCCCGCGCGACCAGCATGAGGACCTGGATCTCGCGCTCGGTGAGCGCGCCGGTCTCCGGGGCCGGGGCCGCTGCCGGGGCGAGGAGGGAGGGCGGCAGCGCGGTGACGGTGTCGATCAGCCGCCGGGTGACGCTGGGGGCGAGCACGGACTCGCCGTCGGCCGCGGCGCGGAGGGCCTCGGCGAGCTGGTCGGGCCGGCTGTTCTTCAGCAGGAAGCCGACGGCCCCGGCACGCAGCGCCGCGTGCACGTACTCGTCCAGGTCGAAGGTGGTCAGCACCAGCACCCGCGGTACCGGCCCCGGGCCGGGCCAGTCCTGCACGATCCGCCGGGTCGCCTCGACGCCGGTCGTGCCCGGCATCCGTACATCCATCAGCACCACGTCCGGCCGCAGCGCCACAGCCTGGGCCACGGCCCGGTCGCCGTCGGCCGCCTCGCCGACGACCGTCAGACCGTCCCGGCGGTCGATGACGAGCCGCAGCGCGGTCCGCACGATCTCCTGGTCGTCCACGACGAGTACGCGTACGGTCATCCGTCCCCCTGAGCCGTTCCCGGATCCCGCGCGGACAGGACCGCGCGCAGGCGCCAGCCGCCGTCCTGATGCGGCCCGGCGTGCAGTTCCCCGTCGAAGGCCGCCACGCGTTCCCGCATGCCGACGAGCCCGCGCCCGGCGCCGGGCACCGGCCGGTGGCCCGGGGCCGGTGCGTCGTTCTCCACCTCGACCGTCAGGCGCGCCTCGTCCCCGCGTACGGTGATCCGCACGCCGACCGGACCGGCATGCTTGACCACGTTGGTCAGTGCCTCCTGGACCACCCGGTAGGCCGAGACCTGCATCCCGGCCGGCAGCGCGTTCCCGGTGCGCGCCTCGGAGACATAGGTGACACGGCATCCCGCCGTGGTCGCGACACCGACGAGCAGGTCGAGGTGGTCCAGGGACGGCTCGGGCGCGAGTTCACGTTCGTCGAAGGACAGCAGTCCGAGCAGCCGCCGCATCTCGATGAGGGCCGTGTCGGCGGTCCCCGCGATGAGGCCGACGCTGTGCGCGGCCTCGCCCGCATCGGGCGGATCGCAGGTCAGTACGTCCTCGGCGGCGCGTGCCTGGAGGGCGATGGCACTGACGTGGTGGGCGACGACGTCGTGCAGGTCGCGGGCGATGCGGGCCCGCTCGGTCAGCACGGCCTGCCGGGCGTTGAGCTCCTGTTCGGCCACGAGCCGCCGGTTGAGTTCGCGCAGTCGTTCCGCGTCGGCGCCGATCCTGCGCCGTCCGTACCCCAGCAGCCAGGCCACGGCGAAGAAGAACACGAACGTCGTGACGCTGATCGGCTCCAGCGAGCCGGGACTGGGCGGCTGCCAGTGCCCGGTCAGGGCGTCCGTGACGGCCGTGGTGGCAAGGCAGAGCAGGGTGAGCGGCCCGCTCGCCGACGCCGGCGCGTACCGGGCCACGGCGTACACGCCGATCATCAGCAGGAACGGCCCGGGGATCTTCCCGTGGATCGGGCCGAGTGTCTGGAAGAGGACGTAGAGCATGGTCATCGCGACGAGGACGGTCCGCGGACGCGTCCGGCGCCACAGCAGCGGCACGGTCTGCGCGCCCCACAGCGCCACGCCCCAGCCGGGCGGCCGCGGTGTCCGGTCCAGCACGGTGACCATGTCGAGCAGGGTGAGACCGCCGGCCCACAGCGCGTCCGTCAGCCGCGGTCGGTCGGCGAGCCAGTGCTGTGCGGCTCGGGGCAGGGTGTTCACCTGGGCGTTCATGTCGGTTCGTCAGGCTAGACGACACCGAGGGCCGGGCGGATCCACCGCCGGGCGCGCATCGAAAGATGCGTCATCGCGCCGAGGATCGGCACCGGGCCCGAGGCGTGGCCGGGGCCCGCCGCCCTAGCGTCCTGAGCATGACGAACACAGCCGTATCCGCCGCGGCCCACCCGACGGCACAACCGCCCGCGCCGCAGACGCCGGCCCACCGGCACACCTGGCTCCTCCTGCTGCTCGGCACCGCGACGATGCTCTTCGCGGTCGGCGGCCGCTGGGACATCGCGGTCGCCGCCTGGATCTACCCCGTCCTGCTCCTGCGCCTCAACCGGCTGAGCCGCGCCTGGTCGGGAGCGCTGTGGATCTGGCTGGCGCACCTCGGGGCCGCCGTCTTCTGGGTCCAGGAGTCGGCGATCGGCTTCAACGCCGTGGTGTTCGCCGGGGCCGTCGCCCTGGCCGCCATTCAGACCCTGCCCTTCCTGGCCGACAGGCTGCTGGTGCACCGGCTGCGACCGGCGCCGGCCGCCCTGGTCCTCCCGGCCGGTGTCGCCGCCGCCGAGTTCCTGATCACCCTGGTGTCCCCGTTCGGCACGGCCTACGGCTCCCTGGCCGTCACCCAGCACGCGGACCTGCCCCTCCTCCAGATCGCGTCGGTCACCGGCCCCTGGGGCGTCGGCTTCCTCATCGGCTGTGTCGCGAGCACGGTCAACCGCGTCTGGGACCGCCCCTCCTGGCGCGGAGGCCTCGCCTGCACCGCCGTCCTGCTGAGCGTTCTGCTCGCAGGCAGTGCCCGGCTCGCCTTCTTCCCGCCCCAGGGCGCGACCGTACGGATCGCAGGCGTCAGCCCGGCCCGCACCGTGACCGAGCGGCTGCAGACCACGCTGGCCCGGTTCGCCGGCAGCCAGGGCGGCGTCGCGGCCGCGCCCGTCGCGTCGGTACGGCCCGCGATGACAGCCGTCGAGGACGACCTGCTGGCCTCGACCCGCCGTGAGGCCGCCGCCGGCGCGAAGATCGTGATCTGGCCCGAGAACGCCGTCAGGACCCAGGAGTCGCAGGAGCCCGCCGCCATCGCCGCGGCCCGGGCCCAGGCACGTCGTTCGGGCATCTACCTGGAGATCGGAATCCGCGTCTACAGCACCACCGCACCCGCCTACGGCCGGGACGAGGCGCTCCTCATCGACCCTCGCGGCACGGTCCTGTGGACCTACCAGAAGGCCCACCCCATCCCCGGATCGGAGCGGTACACGCCGGGTGACGGCCATGTGCCGGTCGTCCGCACCCCGTACGGCCGGCTCGCCAACGTCATCTGCTACGACGCGGACTTCCCGGCCCTGATGCGCACCAGGGCCGACATCATGCTCGTGCCCGCGCACGACTGGAAGGAGTACGGCGGCGCGCACACCGACAAGGCGGCCCTGGCCGCGGTCGAGGGCGGCTACTCCCTGATCCGCCAGGACGAGGAGGGCGTCTCGGCCGCGTACGACGACGAAGGCCGCGTCCTCGCCACCGCCGACTACTTCGCGACCGGCGGCCGGCAGACCATGGTCGCCAACGTGCCCGTGCGGGGCGGCACCACGGTCTACGACCGCGTCGGCGACACCTTCGCCTGGCTCTGCCTGGGAGCTCTGGCGGCGCTCACCGTCACCGCCCTGGTCCGTCCTCGCCGGTGACTGCGGCGCCGGCTCACGAGACGGCCTGCCGTGCCGTCCGCTCCACCAGGGACATCCCTTCGCTCATCGAGGCGCTGCCGTTCGACAGGACCGCGACGAGATACCGGTGTCCCTGCGCGATGACCTGGCCGACGCTGTTATCGCGTGGGGACTGACCCGGACGACCGCCAGCGACCGGATACGGCTGCTCAGGGCCGTTTTTCGACGGCGATGAGACGGCACAGGCCCGCTCCACCGCGCTGAGTGCCCGGTCCTGGGCCTGCCTCCGCACCCTCATGGGCCAGGTTCTCCCCGGGCAGACCTGGGGAGTCTCGGCCGCCGACGCCCCCCGGCTCCTCCGGCGTCCTTCGCCACTGACACCCCCCACGCCACCAATGGGGCGCATTGCGGCGCATGGCTTGGTCGCGCGGCGGCGTGTACGCGCGGCCGGAACCGGTGCCTCGCCTATCGTCGGCCAGACACCGACATCCGGAGTGATAATGGAAAAAACGGATGAAATGGTTGGCGTGGCCGAGGGCGTGGCGGCCGCGCCCGTCGGTTCGCCGCCCGTACGCCGTGTCCGGCCGTGGCCGCTCGTCACCGCCCTCGCGCTCACGGCCTGCGCGGCGGCCGTCCTCCTCCTTGTCGGCACGCGGTGGCTGAACGAGTCGGCCGTCCAGGCCTGGCGCACCGTCTGTCTGGCCATCACCGTCCAGGCGCTCCCCTTCCTGCTGCTGGGCACCGCTCTGTCGGGCGCCATCAACGCCTTCGTACCGGCCGAGCTGTTCACTAGGATCCTGCCGAAGCGGGCCGCTCTCGCCGTGCCGGTCGCCGGCGTCGCGGGCGCGGTACTGCCGGGCTGCGAGTGCGCCTCGGTCCCGGTCGCCAACAGCCTCATCCGACGGGGCGTCACCCCGGCCGCCGCCTTCGCCTTCCTGCTCTCCGCGCCCGCCATCAACCCCGTCGTACTGACGGCCACCGCCGTCGCCTTCCCGGGCAACCCCGCGATGGTCGTCGCCCGGCTGCTCGCCTCGCTCGCCACGGCGGCCGTGATGGGCTGGCTCTGGCTCTGGCTGGGCAAGGAGAAGTGGCTGCGGGGCATCCTGCGGCACGGGCACACCGGGCACCGGCACGGCCACAGCCGCTGGAACGAGTTCCGGCTCGGATTCCAGCACGACTTCCTGCACGCCGGCGGCTTCCTCGTCCTCGGCGCCATGGCCGCCGCCACCTTCAACGTCGCCGTGCCGCGCTCCGTCCTCGACACTTTCTCCGGCTCACCCTGGCTGTCGGTGCTCTTCCTGGCCGGGCTCGCCGTGCTGCTCGCGGTGTGCTCGGAGGCCGACGCCTTCGTCGCCGCCTCGCTCACCGGGTTCTCGCCGACCGCGCGGCTCGCTTTCATGGTGGTCGGGCCGATGGTCGACCTGAAGCTGATCGCCCTTCAGGCGGGCACCTTCGGACGGGCCTTCGCCTGGCGGTTCTCCACGGCCACCACCGTCGTGGCGGTCGCCGCGAGCGTCCTGATCGGAGGCGCCCTGCTGTGAAACGCCCCGCCCAGACCCTGCTTCTGACGCTGACCGGCATCGGCCTGCTGCACACGGCCCTGTTCACCGACACCTACCTGCGCTACGTCAAGGCCGGTCTACGCCCGCTGCTCATCGCCTCCGGCGTCGTCCTCCTGCTGCTCGGCCTGGTCGCGGCGGCACTCCGGGGCGACCGGCGGCAGGCCCCGCACGACGACCACGGTCACGAACACGACCACGCCGACGAGTTCGGAAACGCACATGGTCACGACCACTCCGGCGCCCCGCGCATCGCCTGGCTGCTGTTCCTCCCGGCGCTCAGCCTGCTCTTCTACGCGCCGCCCGCCCTCGGCGCGTACACGGCGGCACGCTCCGGCAGCAAACCGGTGGCGGTGCAGAAGAAGGGGTTCGCTCCGCTGCCCGGGACCTCACCGCTGCCACTGACCCTCACCGACTTCACCAAGCGCGTCCAACAGGACCGCAGCCGGGCCATCAAGGGCCGGATCGTCCAGCTCACGGGTTTTGTCACGCCGGCCGAGGACGACGACGGCTGGTACCTGACCCGGATCATCTTCACGTGCTGCGCGGCGGACTCACAGAGCGTCAAGATCCGGGTGTACGGCACTGACGCACCACCCGCGAACACCTGGCTCGCGGTGACCGGCACCTGGCACCCCCAGGGCGCCCTCGGCACCAGGACCGCGCAGGCCGCCCTCGACGTCAAGGCCACCCGCCCCATCGCCCAGCCGGTGAACGCCTACACCGACGACCTGCCGCTCACACCGTCGTAGCCGCCGTACAGGATCCGACCCCGTCCGTGAGGAACACGCCCGTGACCAGGTGGGGGCGTATGCGTACAGCGTGGTCCAGCTCCTCGTACGGCGCCCATGACGCCCCCATGCCGCGCGTGCGCGGTCAGCGCCGCGCCCTCGTGTGTACGGATGACGATGTCTCCGTCGTCCAGGACGTGGTTGACCGGGCGGACGGTGGGCAGCGCCTGCCGGGTGAAGGCGATTCTTCCCAGTGACACGGTGCTCAGCAGCCGCAGTGCCTCACCGGGGTCGAGGTCGGTGCGCCGGTGCGCCGGTTCTTCGTGACGGATCATGGCTGGCTTCTTCGCGGGTGCGTGACGGTCTCCTCGCCCCTCCGGCCCCCGGCGCGCGGTGCCCTGCCGGGAGCGGAGCGGCACCGCGGGGGAATCGGTGCCGCTCCTGATGTCCACTGTCACGGATCCCCCGCCGTGCGCCCAGTGCCCCTCGGCCCCGGCCGCAGGGCCGGATGTCCTGGACCCGCTGGTCAGCATGGGTCCGGCCGCCGCTTCATCGGGCGCGGCTTCGGCACTCACCCCGCCACTGCCCGGAATGAGGTGCACGATGGTGGGGTGAGAGTGTACGGCCGGGTTCGGGAGACCGCCCCGACCGAGCTCGCCGCCCGCCGGGCGTGATCCCGTCCGGCGAGGCGGACGCGGAGTGTGCGGCGAAGCCGCCGGTGCGCGAGAGGAGGCGGTGACGATGAACCGAACACCTCCCACGACGGTCGCCCGGGTACGGCTGTGGCGCTGGCGGCGCAATCCGCTCAGACGGCACAGCGACGTCGTCGAGGCCTGGATCGTCCTCGCGACCTGGGTGCTCGCCGTCCTCGGCGGCGCGGTCGCCGGACTCGCGGCGGCGCACAGCGCCGACGCGTCGTTCGACGCCCGGCAGGCCCGGGTGCACGCCGTTTCCGCCGTGCTCACCGACAGTGCGGCGAGCAGCCCGACCTCCGGGACCGGCTACGACGACGGCCAGGTCTGGGCCACCGTGCGCTGGACGGACCCCCACGGCACCGTGCACACCGACCGGACCAAGGTCCGGCCCGGCACCCCCGCCGGATCCCAGGTGACCGTGTGGACCAACCGTGCCGGCCACGTGGTCTCCGCGCCCGTCACCGGCGCCGCGGCGGACCTGCAGGCGGCCCTCACCGGCGCCCTCGTCGCCCCGTCCGTCGGCGCGGCGGTCTGGAGCGCGGGCTGGCTGGTCCGCACCCGGCTGATCCGGCGGCGCATGGCCGAGTGGGACGAGGAGTGGAAGCAGATAGGGCCCAGCTGGGGCAACCTCAGCGGCGGACGAGGCTGAGAGCGCGGGTCACGTCCCTGGCAGCTCGGGCGACGCTCTCCCACAGGGGGCACCCCCAGCCGCGTTGCGGAACCGCCCACGTGGAGCCTCCCCCACGCGAGGCTTCGCTCGCGCGGGGCGCCCCCGTCGCGCGCTTGATGCGACCGCGGAAGTGACACAGGATCTGAGGGCGGAAAGGGCCACCCGCTTCTCGCGGATCCGGATTGCGCGGTGCACGGCACTCTGGCCGCTTCCCCGCGTCTGTTCTCGGTCCTTCCCGCCACTACCAGCACACCACGGAATCCGTCGCCCCACCAGGCCAGGCATGCCGGATCCGAGCGGTCTGGCCACCGCACGGGCCATCCGGAGGGTGCAGGAGCCGGCCGCTCAGGCCACCGGGCACGTGCCCTCCTGGGCGCGCGCGACTGCCGGCGCCCTCAGGGCCGGGAGCAGATCGGCGAGCCGTTCGAGCTGTTCGCGCTGTGAGGTCAGGTCCAGGGCGCCGAGGCGGATGACGAAGTGCCGGGCGCCGGCCTCGGCGAAGCGGGTGAGGTGGTCGCGCACCTGGTCGGCGGAGCCGGTGACGACCGCCTGGATCCGCTCCAGCTCCGCGAGTGGCATGCCGTAGACGGCCCGCGCATAGGCCTCCAGGTCACGTCGGCCGCTGTCGACGTCCTCGGCGATCCGCGCCGAGACGAAGAGTGCCGGTGTGACGTCCTCAGCCCGGCGCTCCGCGCCGACCGCCGCCGCGCGCACGTTCCGCAGGCCGGAAGCGTACTCCGCCGGGTCGGGCGGGTACGGCAGCCAGCCGTCGTAGAGCCGGCCGGTACGGTCCTGGGCCGCCGGGGTCGCGCCGCCCAGCCAGACCGGCGGGCCGCCGGGACGGTACGGACGGATCGCCGGCGGGATGCCGTCGAAGCGGAGGATCTCGCCGTGGAACGAGTCCGCACCGCTCCACACGGCCCGCCACAGCGCGACGGTTTCGTCCAGCCGGGCGAAACGGCGCTCCCACGGCACCTCGGACAGGTCGTAGAGGGGCCGTCCGAAGCGCCCCGGGAAGCCCGCGCCCACGGCGACCGTGAGCCGCCCGCCGGACAGCAGGTCGACCGAGGCCAGCGTCTGCGCGGTCTGGACCGGCCGGCGCAGGAAGGGCAGCAGGGCCGCCGTGCCCAGGGTCACGGTCTCGGTCGCCGGGGCCAGCGCGGCCAGCATGGCCAGTGCCTCGACGCGCGGGCTGATCAGCGAGTCGTTGACGAACAGGGAGGAGAAGCCCGAGCGCTCGGCCTGTCGGCCGAAGGTGACCAGCTCACGCGGGTCGTCGCCCGGGCCCCACTGGGCGGTGCCGGTCGGAAGGAGTACGCCGATGTCCATGCCGACGATGCTCCGGCCCCGGCTGCCGCGCGACAATTCCCCACAGGGAATGGCCGAGCACCGCGGCAGCGGCTAGAACGGGCCCGTGGACTTCCCCCGCGCCCTGCGCGCCTGCCGCACCGGCCGCCGCCTCAGCCAGCTAGAGCTGGCCCTGCGGGCGGGCACCACCCAGCGCCATGTCAGCTTCATCGAGTCCGGCAGGTCCGTGCCCGGCCGCACCATGGTCGTACGCCTCGCCGAGTCACTGGAGTTGTCGCTGCGCGAACGCAACGAGCTGCTGCTGGCCGCCGGTTACGCGCCCGCGTACCCGGAGAGTTCCCTCGGCGACCCCGAGCTGGCACCGGTGCGCACCGCGCTCGACCACATCCTGCGCGGGCATCTGCCGTATCCGGCGCTGGTCGTGGACCGGGCCGGTGAACTGGTCGCCACGAACCAGGCGTTCGATGTGATCACCGAGGGCGCGGACCCGGAACTCGTCGGCCCCGGCAAGAACGTCTACCGGCTCGCGCTGCACCCGCAGGGGCTGGCACCACGGATCGGCAACCTCGCCGAGTGGGCTCAGCACATCCTGGCCCGCCTCGGTCACCTGCCCGAGCTGCGGGCGGAACTCACCTCCTACGTGCCCGAGTTGGACCCGTCCACCGGCCATCTCGGCTTCGCCGTACCGCTGCTCCTGCGCTCCTCGTTCGGCGAGCTGCGGCTGATGACGACCGTGACGACCTTCGCCACCGCCGTCGACGTCACCCTCGCCGAGCTGAAACTGGAGGCGTTCCTGCCGGCCGACCGGCCGACGCAGGAGGCCCTGTCGGCAGCCGCCGCACAGCGGGATGCTCAGCGGTACCTCTAGGGCCGTCGATCCGCCTCCCCGGAACCGACTAGCTCACAGCGGAGTAGCCGCCCGCAACAGGAGCAGCAGGGTGACCGCGGAGTTGGCCGAGCACGTCGCGGAGAGGACGGCCCCGGTGGCCGCGGTCCACAGGGCCAGGCCCGCCGTCGTGAAGACGGACGGCCAGGCACGCCCGCTCGGCGCCGGAGCGAGGAGCGCGGCGACCCGTCGGGGGAGCGGTCCGGGCGCCGCCAGTGCGGCGAGCGTCGGCGCCGGAGTGGTGCGGGAGACGAGCGCGGCGGTGCCGATCGCGCGGGCAACGGCCTTGCGGCTGCCGACGGCCTTGGCCGCCTCCTCGTCCGCCCAGCGCTCCGCCGTGTAGGCGACCGCGGTCCGCAGCGGCCGGAGGAACGGGTTGGCACAGGCGGCGAGTTGGACCAGCAGCAGATGCCGGTGGTGCCGGGCGGCGAGATGGGCGCGCTCGTGCGCGAACAGCGCGCGGCGCTCCCGGGACGCGAGACAGCCGAGCATCGCCGTGGACACCACGATCCGGTCGCGGGGGCCGCCCGGCAGGGCATAGGCGTACGGCGCGGTGTCGGGCAGCACCGCGACCTGCGTGCGCGGCAGACCCCGCAGCGCGGCGTGGCTGCGTCGCCGTACCCGGCCGTGTCGCAGCAGGGCGCGGGCGCCGGTCGCCATGACCGCGAGCAGCGCGGGGATCGCGGCCTTCCCGGCGATCTCGTGCCGGGGCACGCTCTCGCGCACCTCGGGGTCCGACCAGCCGTCCGGCAGGGGATTGCCGGGCAGTTGGGCCGTGCCGACGACCATCAGCAGCGCCAGGCACACCGTGCTGCACAGCGCCATCACCGTGGAGACGCCGGTCAGCAGCACGGTGGCGGTGCGCGGATGGAGGCGTTGCTCGGCCAGGCGCGCGATCGGCCAGGCCGTGAGCGGCAGGACCAGGGGGAGGAGGACGAAGATTCCCATGCGCGCTCAGTCCTCGTCGGTGGCCTGGTCCAGCAGTTCGCGCAGCACTTGCTCGTCGCCCTCGGGCAGCGAGGTGAGGAAACTCGCCAGCACCGCCCGGCGGTCCTGCTCGCCGTCCAGGACCTTGCGCATCTTCAGCGCGGCGAGCCCTGCCTCGTCCGCGGCGGGCAGCCACACGAACGACCGGCCCTCACGTCTGCGGGTGACGGCGTTCTTCGCCAGCAGACGCGCGAGGACCGTCATCACCGTCGTGTAGGCGAGGTCGGCCGCCAGGTGCTCCCGCACCCAGCCCGCGGTCACCGGCGCCCCCGCCTCGTGCAGCGCCGCGAGCACCCGTGTCTCCAGCGCGCCCTGCGCCCTGCGCTGGCGGCGCGTGTCGGGCTCCGTCACGGCTGTCTCCCTTCTGCCGGGCCGCTCTGCCGGGCCTCGCCTCAACCCCTCGTGCCGGAGGAACGTCACATCGTACAGAGCGGTCACCCCTGGCTGGTTTCCGCAGTGCGCGGTGGTGTCCGCCGTGCCGTACGGCTCTTTAATTCTACAGTGTTGTAGATTCAAGACGGGTCCGGGACACGGAACCGGACCGATCATGAGCGTGGAGGGACGAATCATGGGTGTTTCCCTGACCAAGGGTGGAAACGTGTCGCTGAGCAAGGAGGCACCGGGACTGAGCGCGGTGGTCGTCGGACTGGGCTGGGACGTGCGGACCACCACGGGCGCCGGCTTCGACCTCGACGCCTCCGCCCTGCTGCTGAACAACTCGGGCAAGGTCGTCTCCGACCGTCACTTCGTCTTCTACAACAACCTCACCAGCCCGGACGGCTCCGTCGAGCACACCGGCGACAACCTCACCGGCGAGGGAGAGGGAGACGACGAGACCCTCAAGGTGAACCTCGGCGCCGTGCCCGCCGAGGTCGACCGGATCGTCTTCCCGGTGTCCATCCACGATGCCGACGCGCGCGGCCAGAGCTTCGGCCAGGTGAGCAACGCCTTCATCCGCGTCGTCAACCAGTCCGGCGGCGCCGAACTCGCCCGCTACGACCTGTCCGAGGACGCCTCGACCGAGACCGCGATGGTCTTCGGTGAACTGTACCGGGCCGGTGCCGACTGGAAGTTCAGGGCCGTCGGGCAGGGCTACGCCTCCGGACTCGCGGGCATCGCGGGCGACTTCGGCGTCAACGTCTGACACGGCACGCACGGCAGAGGAACGAGAGAGAGCGAGGCGACCGGTGTCGGTCAACCTGAGCAAGGGCCAGCGGATCAGTCTGAGCAAGTCCGACGGCGGCGCGCTGACCGCCGTCCGTATGGGCCTGGGCTGGCGGGCCGCACCGCGCAAGGGGTTCCTGGCCAAGCTGGCCGGCACCCGCGAGATCGACCTGGACGCCTCCGCCCTCCTGTTCGCGGGCGGACAGCTGGCGGACGTCGTCTTCTTCCAGCATCTGGCCAGCGAGGACGGCTCGGTGCGGCACCTCGGCGACAACCTCACCGGCGGGGCGGGCGCCGGGGACGACGACGAGGTCATCCTGGTGGACCTGCCGCGCGTCCCCGGCCATGTCGACCAGATCGTCTTCACGGTCAACTCGTTCACCGGGCAGACCTTCACCGAGGTGCAGAACGCGTTCTGCCGACTCGTCGACGAGCACACCGGCCGGGAACTCGCCCGCTACACCCTCAGCGGCGGTGGAGCGTACACGGCACAGATCATGGCCAAGCTCCACCGCGGCGGCTCCGGCTGGCAGTTGACGGCCCTGGGCGAGCCGGCCGCGGGGCGGACGTTCCAGGACCTGCTGCCCGCCGTCGCCGCCCATCTCTGAGCGGCGGACTCCAGGAGCGGAATCAGTCGCGGGAGTTGCCGAACAGCAGGCGGTAGCCGATGAGGAGCACCAGGGAGCCACCGATCGCAGCGCCCCAGGTGTAGAGGTCGAAGAAGTTCTTCTCCACCGGGCGGTGGAGGAAGTGGGAGGAGAGCCAGCCTCCGACGAAGGCGCCCGCGATGCCGATCAGGGTCGTGCCGATCAGACCGCCCGGGTCGCGGCCGGGCAGCAGGATCTTGGCGATGGCTCCGGCGAGCAGGCCGAGGATGATCCAGCTGATGATGCCCACGGTGTTGTCCTTCAGTCGGGTCGGAATCCGCGCCGGGTGCGCCGGACGCCGACACTGTGGTTTGCCTGTTCACGCAAGCCTAGGGGGTTGTTGAGACCCTCTGGGCGGGGGGTTCGGCCCCTGGTGATGAGCCGTAAAGGTTCTGCAACATGATTAAGACATTGCGCAATCGTGGAACCGAGAGTGGCCCGGAGGCGTTGATCATGATGGACGCGGTAAGTGTGAGCGGCTGCGGAGGACGTGGATGAGTGTGACCCTGACCAAGGGCGGCAATGTGTCGCTGAGCAAGCAGGCCCCTGGTCTGACTGCGGTGACGGTCGGGCTGGGCTGGCAGGCGAACACCGGGTTCGAACCGGACGCCAGCGCGCTGTTGTGCGACCAGTCGGGCCAGGTGCTGTCCGACGAGCACTTCGTCTTCTTCAACAACCTGAGCAGTCCCGACGGTTCGGTCCGCCACTCTGGCGGCGGCAGTCCCATCGACGGCGACGCCCAGCGCATCGAGATCGACCTGACCAGGGTCCCGGACCGGGTCGAGAAGATCGTCTTCCCGGTCTCCCTCTACGAGGGCGCGAGCCGAGGTCAGTCCTTCGGCCAGGTGCACCGGGCGCACATCCGCGTCCTCGACCGGGACAGCGGCGCCGAACTGGCCCGCTACGACCTCGCCCCCGGCGGCCTGTCGGCCGAGACGGCACTCGTCTTCGGCGAGCTGTACCGGCACGGCGCGGAGTGGAAGTTCCGCGCGGTCGGCCAGGGGTACGCCGCGGGCCTCGCCGGCATCGCCACGGACTACGGCGTCGCCGTACCGCGGGAAGCGCCCGCGACGCCGAGTCCGGCCCCGGTCAACACCCCGCAGCCGACCGGCGGTGCGCCCGCGCCGCCCGTCTCGCCGAAGGCGCCGGTGGTCGCACCGCCGGCCCCGGTTTTCACCACATCTCCGCAACCCACCGGGAGTTCGACTGTGACCTGCTTCTTCGACCCCAACCACGGCCCGGGCGTCACGACCGTGACCTGGTCCCCGCAGTGGGGCGTGCCCCGGCCCGTCCAGACGTGCGGCGCCTGCGCGCAGCGCATCCAGGCCACGGCACCGCCGTTCTACACCCCGCCCCAGCAGGGCTATCCGCAGCCCGTGGCGCAGGGTTATCCGCAGCAGGGTTATCCGCAGCAGGGGTACGGACAGCCGTACGGGGACCAGGACCACCACCAGCAGGGCGGCGGCCGGCGCTTCGGCACGGGCGCGCTCATCGGCGCCGGCGCGGCCGGCCTCATCGGCGGCGCGCTGCTCAACGAAGCGTTCGACGACGACGAGCCGGAGGTCGTGGTCAACAACTACTACGAGGACTGAGTCCTCTCCCGCGAGGACTGAGTCCTCTGCTACATGGGCTCAGCCCCCTTCCATGCTCCCGGCCCGCGCTCCCGCGCGGGCCGTCGCGCTACCGCCCGAACGCCGCAACCGGCCCCCTACACTGGGTGGGCGCGTGTACGTCGGCCGTGACGAGGGCGGGGATGGGAGAAGACTGTGACGGAGAACGCCGCCCGCTTCGAGGATCCGTCCGCCGAGGTACTGGCGGAGGCCGCAGCGGCGTTCGGCCTGCTCGCCTCCTCCGCCCGGCTGCACCTGATGTGGGCCCTGTCGCAGGCGGAGAGCGATGTCACGCATCTCGCCGCCCGGGTCGGCGGCGCGCTGCCCGCGGTCAGCCAGCATCTGGCGAAGCTGAAACTGGCCGGACTCGTCCGCTCCCGCCGCGAGGGCCGACGGCAGGTCTACTACATCGACGACCCCGACGTCGTGACCCTGGTCCGGGTGATGGTGGGCCAGCTGACCGCGCGCTCGCACCACGCCGCCACGCCCGTCCGGGGCCTGCGCCGGACGGGCGGCTGAGAGCACCGCGCACGCATACGGCCGCCCTGCGCGATCACTTTACGGTCCCGTATCCGTTTCGCCCCCTGCTGGTTGCCTCCCGGCTACGTTCTTATATCCGTTCTTATGTATGGCGCGTAGACTCCCGATCTCGTACCGGCCCGGTCCGCACAGAGGTTCCATGAGGCACCTCAGCTGTGAATCGTGTGTGTATCTGTGCTGTTCGGGCCACTGGTTTTGTTAGATTGCCTAACCACGCAAGCAAGGCGGAGTGGCACGCTCCGCCCGCCCGTACATCGCCGCGCGGGCCGGCCCGTACACCCCACGGACCGGTCTGACGGGCCCGACCGTTCATGGGAGTGGGAGATGAGCGACCCGTGGGACGGGCCCTCCGGGCAGGCCACGCGAAGCCGTAGCGCGCGGGTGCCCGGACAGCGAGCGGCCGAGCCCGACGGGGCGCGCCCGCCGGGCGGCAGGGCGGCGGCCCGGGCGGCGTCCCGCGCCCGTGGCGGCAGCCGGTCGGGGCGGCGGGCCCGTCAGGCGGGCCGGGCCCGGAAGGTGTTCAAGGCCATCGGGATCACTCTGTCGGTCATCATCGTGATCACGGCCGGTGCGGGCTGGTGGTTCTACGAGCACCTGAACGGCAACATCCACAGTCTCTCGCTGGACGGCAAGGGGGGCACCGAGAAGGCCGACGCGTTCGGCCGTACCCCGATCAACATCCTGGTCATGGGCTCGGACGGCCGTACCAGTGCGGAGGACTGCAAACTGGGCGGCGGCTGTTCGAAGACCGGTGTGCAGA
>NZ_MQUS01000085.1:0-454 GCF_001953885.1 Streptomyces sp. IMTB 2501
GTGGATGCGGTGGAGGCGCATGGTACGGGTACGAAGCTGGGTGATCCGATCGAGGCGCAGGCGCTGATCGCGGTGTATGGGCAGGACCGTCCGGCGGACAGGCCGTTGTGGCTGGGGTCGCTGAAGTCGAATGTGGGACACACACAGGCCGCCGCCGGCGTGGCAGGTGTGATCAAGATGGTGATGGCGTTGGGGCGGGAGGAGTTGCCGCGGACGTTGCATGTGCAGGAGCCGTCGCCGTTCGTGGACTGGTCGGCGGGTGCGGTGGGGTTGCTGACGGAGCCGGTGGCCTGGCCGCGGGGTGAGCGGGTGCGGCGGGCCGGTGTGTCCTCGTTCGGGGTGAGCGGTACCAACGCGCACGTGATCGTGGAAGAAGCGCCCGCCGTGGAGCCGGCCGCGGTGGAGGGTCCTGATGAGCCGGGGGAGTTTTGCGTCCCGGTGGTGTCGGGGTCGC
>NZ_MQUS01000085.1:484-1576 GCF_001953885.1 Streptomyces sp. IMTB 2501
CAAGACCGCGTTGTTGTTCTCGGGTCAGGGTGCGCAGCGGGTGGGGATGGGGCGTGGGTTGTATGCGTCGTCTCCGGTGTTCGCGGCGGCGTTGGACGAGGTGTGCGGGTATCTGGATCCGTTGACGGGCCGTTCGGTGCGGGAGGTGATGTTCGCCGGTGAGGGCACCGACGAGGCGGGACTGCTGGATCAGACGGTGTTCACCCAGAGCGCGTTGTTCGCGTTCGAGGTGGCGTTGTTCCGGCTGGTGGAGTCCTGCGGGCTCAGGCCGGCGTTCCTGGCCGGGCACTCGGTCGGTGAACTGGCCGCCGCGCACGTCGCCGGGGTCCTGGATGTGAAGGACGCGTGCACGCTGGTGGCGGCCAGGGGCCGGCTGATGCAGGCCCTGCCGCAGGGCGGCGCCATGCTCTCCGTCCAGGCCCCCCTGAGCGAGGTGGAAAAGGCCCTGGCCGATCACGCGGGCCGGGTGGAGATCGCCGCGGTCAACGGGCCCACCGCCATCGTGGTCTCCGGTGAGCGTGACGCCCTCGCCCGTCTGGAGGAGGGGTGGCGGGAACAGGGCGTCACAACGCGGATGCTGCGGGTCTCGCACGCCTTCCACTCACCGCTGATGGACCCGATGCTGGACGACTTCCGTACCCTCGCGCAGCAACTCACCTTCCATGAGCCGCGGATCACGGTGGTCTCCACCGTCACCGGTCTGCCCGCTGCCGCGGGGCAGCTGGACTGTGCGGAGTACTGGGTGGAGCAGGTCCGCCGCCCGGTACGGTTCCAGCAGGCGGTGGAACATCTGGCCGGGCAGGGCCAGGCCGGTGCCTTCGTCGAGATCGGCCCGCGCGGGGTCCTGACCGCGATGGCCGACCAGTGCCTGCCCGATACCCCGACCCGGCCGGCACTGATCCCCCTGGCCCGCTCCGACCGCCCCGAGGACCGCGCCGTCCTGACCGGCCTGGCCCGCGCATGGACCACCGGAACCGACCTCACATGGCCCGCCCTGCTCCCCACCGACACCGGCGATGCCCAACCCGCCGACGGCACACCGGTGGAACTGCCGACCTACGCCTTCGACCACACCCGCTACTGGCTCGACCG
>NZ_MQUS01000056.1 GCF_001953885.1 Streptomyces sp. IMTB 2501
TCTTCCTGTGCGACATCACGGCCCGCACCCTGCACCAGGGCATGGCTCTGCTGGGCATCAGGACGCCGGAGAAGCTCTGACGGCGTAGGGCGGCTCCGACGGCACAGGGTGGCTCAGATTCCTCCCGAGTTGCTCCCGCTGCCGTAGGAGCCGCCCGCCAGCCGGCGCAGTCGGCGGGCCTCCTCCTCCAGGCGGTGGGCGACCTCCTGCGCGCCTTCCGTGAGACCGCTGGCGGTCAGCTGAGCGGCGAGGGAGGTGAAGTAGTGGGCGGTGGTGAGCAGTTGGTCATTGGCGTCGAAGGACGGTGCGGCTCCCGCCGGGTTCGTGTGGACGTCGTCCAGGACGCGGCTGATCTCCCCGGCGATCTCGTCCCGGGCGTCCTGGGTGAGCGCCACCGCCCGCCCGGTCTGCGCGAGGACGGAGTGACAGGCACGGCTCAGTTCGCTCAGCAGCTGGTCGTCCCGGTTGGTGTAGCTGACCCCGACCGACTGGTAGCCGAAGACATTGCCCTGTACCAGTCGGTCGCCCGCCACGACGGGCTCGTACCGGCGCAGGTCGATCGCGCTGGTCGTGCCGAGGGCCGCCCGGAAGCAGGGGTGGATGTGGAACTCGGTCTCGTGCGGCTGCACGGGCAGGTCGTCGCCGCCGGCGAACACGACGTCGTTGCCGCGCCGCACCCCGAGGAAACCCACGCCGTGGAGGACGTCGATGATCCCGGAGAGGGTCAGCGCGTCGGCGTAGGCGGGGAACAGCCGGTGCAGTGACTCCTCGGCCGCCTCGAAGCGGCTTCGGAGGGCCGTACGGGAGACGACGTACCCGGCGTTCTGGAAGAGCGGGAAAAGGTTCTTCAGGAAGGGGTGGGCGACCAGGTACTCCAGGGACAGGTCCTTCAGCTTCCAGGCGGAGAACTGCAGCCCTGCCTGGCGGACGTCCGCCTCGGTGATGCGGTCACGGCCGTGGGTCAGCCAGGCCGTCTCCTGGCACAGGTTGAGGAACTGGATGGCGTCCCGGGGCCGGGGCAGACAGCGGCCGAAGACATGGGCCGGTGCCTCCTCGCTCTCCACGACCGCCGGGAAGATCTCCCGCCACAGCTGCCCGTCGGTCAGCTCCACGCCGGTGGAGGCCCGTGCCCGGGCCAGCGCGAGGTTCCGCAGCGCCTCCTGTGTCCAGGCGATCCGCAGCTCGTCGCCGTGGAACTTGTCGCCCTCGCCGAAGGACAGCGAGTCGTAGATGTCCGCGCGCAGGAAGAGCAGGAAGCGCACCGCCTGCCCGTACCGGCTCGCCGCGTGCTTGGCGGCCAGCAGCAGCCCGATCACCATGGAGTGGCTGTCCGGCTCGGCCGACCACACCAGCTCCAGCTGGTCGACCATGAGGAGCAGCGGCTCGTGCGCCTCCTCGCATCCCAGGTCGGCGAAGGCGCGGGCCACGCCCCGCTCCACGACCTCCAACTGCCGCTGCGCACGGGCGCCTTCGGACGGCGCCTGGGCGAGATCGAGCCCCGCCTTGATCCCGAACATGTCCAGGGACAGGGAGGTCTGCAGCCCCTTGACGCCCTGTGCCATCCGGTCGCCGAGCCGGTCGCCGTCCAGTTCGCCGTTCTGCTTGAGGAACCGTACGAGCGCCTTCACCGAGCCGGGCCTGCGCCGGTGCGCGTCCTTCGCGTGCGCGACCAGGTGCCGGGCGGCGTGTACGGCGAACACGTACCGCCAGATCAGCGCCTTCGCCGAGTCACCGGGCAGCCCCTGCGGCTCGAACCGCCGGATCGCCTCGCCCGCCGTCTCGTCCGGGGTGACCAGCAGCTTCCCGGCGAGTCCGGTGCCGTCCGCCATCAGCTGCATACAGATGGCGCTCTTCCCGGACCCCTTGCGCCCGATGATCAGCATCTTCCGCCCGGCGACGGCCGCGCTGTAGGCCGAGGTGGGCAGAAATCCGCCGCGCAGCAACAGCCCGTGCCCGTCGTTCACATCCCGCTCGGCGTCCTCACGCCCGAAGTGCAGGCGTGCGAGCAGAGGTTCGTCGGCCATGCCGCCCCCAAGAAGTCGCCCTCAACCAGGAGACACGTTAGCGAGTGCGACGGTTCAGATGGCCGGAAGTCCGGCGTTGTCGTCCAGCAGTTGGCGGGTGCGCCGCACCAGGGCCTCCCGGACCGCCTCCGGCGCGAGGACCCGCAGGGGTGTCCCCAGGCCCAGGAGATAGCGGGCCAGGCCGTCCGGGTCGGGGCCGCCGATGTCGATGATCGTCGCGTCGGGGCCGTCGGGGCGGTGGGTGCCGACCGTGGCGGGGACGAGGCGCAGCGCCTCCCGCGGGGGAAGCGGGACGCGGATGGTCGCGGTCAGCGGGTAGGGGCCGTTCGCGATGTTGCGGGAGACCAGCTGGGCCGGGTCGGGTGGATCGGTCAGGTCCGCCGGGTGGCCGGTGGGCTGGAGGCGGTCGACACGGTCGGCCCGGAAGGTGCGCCACTGTCCCCGGGTCACGTCCCGCGCGACGACGTACCAGAGCCGCCCGGTGTGGACGAGCCGGTACGGATCGACGTCCCGGACCGTGCTCCGCCCCTCTCCATCGGTGTACGACAGCCGGGCCCGCTCCCCGCGCCGGCACGCGGTCGCCAGCTCCAGCAGCAGCCCGGGGCCGATCTGCGGCTTCTCGGCCCCCGGGAGCCGTACGAAGGCGTCGTCCAGCTCTCCCAGGCGGTCCGCGATCCGCCGGGGCAGGACCTGGCGCAGCTTCAGCATCGCGGACAGGGCCGCCTGGTCGCCGCCCAGCGCCGCCTCGCTCAGCCCCACCGCCACGGCCAGGGCCTCCTCGTCGTCGAGGATCAGCGGCGGTACGCGGGAGCCGGCGCGCAGACGGTAGCCGCCCCAGGGGCCGGCCTCGGAGTCGACGGAGTAGCCGAGGTCACGGAGCCGGGCGACGTCCCGGCGGACCGTGCGGTCGGTGACCTCCATGCGGTCGGCCAGTTCGGCGCAGGTCCAGGAGGGGCGGGAGGAGAGCAGGGAGAGGAGGCGGAGAAGGCGGGCGGACGCGCTGAGCACGCGCAGGAGTCTGGCACACGCCCAGCCCAACCAGGACCGGAACTGTCCTGGTCATGTCCTAGGTTCCTCTCCATGACCGCAGAGACTTCTTCCGCATCCGCATCCGCATCCGCATCCGCATCCGCATCCGCACCCGCACCCGCACCCGCGTTCCGCTACGCCGCCGTCACCTTCGACTGCGCCGACCCCGCCGAAATGGCCCGCTTCTACGGCGAGTTGCTCGGCATGTCGGTCCTCTACTCCGCCGACGACTTCGTCCTGCTCGGCAAGGAGGGCGCGACCGGCCTCGGTTTCAACCGCCTCGCCGACTACCGCCCGCCCACCTGGCCGGACCCCGCGCAGGAGAAGCAGGCGCACATCGAACTGGGCGTGGACGACCTGGACATCGCCGAGAAGCGGCTGCTGGAACTGGGGGCCGGTAAGCCGGAGTTCCAGCCGCGGCCGGACCGCTGGCGGGTGCTGCTGGACCCGGCCGGGCACCCGTTCTGCATCACGACCCTGGTCTGACCGCACCCGGCTATACACTCCCCGCGGGGTTCACTTTCTCTGGGGGGACGGTCGCCATGGGCACCGAGATCTACTTCAGCAACAACTACCGTGACCTGTGCATAGAGCACGGTACGGGGGCGGGTTTCCAGTTCGAGTTCAACTGCTCGCGCTGCTGGGACACCTGGCGTTCGCCGTTCGAGCCGTTCCGGGCCGGGCAGGTGGCCGGGTGGCTGTCCCGGGGCGTGAACGCGGCGTGGTCACTCATCGGCGGCAGCGCCACGCAGGGGGTGACCAACGCCGCGGACGGGCTGGCCGGGGCGAGCTTCGGCGGCCAGCGGGACGCGGCGTTCACCCGCGCGATCGAGAACGCGCAGGGCCATTTCAACCGCTGCCCGCGCTGCACCGGTTATGTCTGCGCCCGCTGCTGGAACGCGGGGCAGGGGCTGTGCCTGAACTGCTCCCCGGACACCGCGGCGGAGGCGCAGGCGGCGCAGCAGCGGGGGCTGAACGACATGGTCACCCAGCGGGCGTACGACGTCGGCCAGCAGCAGGGCGCCGGGTACGACGTCACGAGCCCGCGCCAGCTCGTCTGCCCCAACTGCCGTACGGAGACGCGGGGCGGCGCGTTCTGCCATGGCTGCGGCCACCGTCTCGCACAGACCACGAACTGCGCGTCCTGCCACGCCGCCCTCCCGGACGACGCCGCCTTCTGCCCGTCCTGCGGCACCAGGCACTGACGGCGGGGCCCTGGGGGAAGGGCCTACGGCAGGGCGAAGGGGCACCACACCGCCTTGCCGCCGCGGAAGAGCAGTGGCCCAGCCCGGCATCGGGCCGTACCCTCCGCCGACGAAGCGAACGCAGCCGGCCCGGACCAGTGGGCCTGAGCCGGCCGCTTCCCCCTGGCCGCCCGGTCAGGAAGCGGGCGGCTCGACGGTCAGCTACGGATGAGGTTGCCGTCGACTTCCTCACGGTGTGACGACCGCTTCCGTCTGCCGCGAGGCGTCCGCTGGGGCCAGAGCAGGACGTACGCCGCCGATCCGATGCAGAAGGCCAGCCGGATGAGGCCCCGGGTGGAGTCCGAGGGGACCACGAGGGCGCTGCCGTAGAGGGAGATGAGGGCTATCCAGCTGACCCACGGGACCAGGCGGCGCTGGCCGATGGAGTCCCAGAGGAGCGTGCCGAGGAGGACCGAGGCGTTGTAGTACGTGTACACGCTCGGGTCCAGCATGATGCGCGCGTCGACCGCCAGGAAGACCACCGCCGGCCAGCGGTTGCGGCGTACCGCGAGCGCGCCCAGGGCCGCGCCCAGGGCCATCTGGGCGGGGCGGTCCCACGGTGGTGTCGCGGGGTCGTTCACACCGAACCAGCGCAGCGAGGACGCCGGCTGGTTGGGGATGGTGAAGCGGGCCGCCTGCAGGGTGTCCAGGTGGGTCAGATAGAAGGGCAGCCAAGCCACCGCCACCAGGCCGAAGGCCCAGGCCGCCGAGCGCAGCCGGGCCGGACGGGGCAGGGCGAGAAGGAGGGGCAGGAAGCCTACGGCCCAGGGTTTGGAGTCGACCGCCAGGGCCAGGAAGACGCCCACCGCCGTCGCGTTGCCGCGGACCAGCGCGCGGACGGCGAGCGTGGCGAAGAAGAGGGCCAGGACGTCGTCGAGGTGGGCGAAGCGGACCGAGACCTCGACCCACATGGGTATGAAGGCGGCTCCGGCGATCAGGACACGCTGTTGCAGGCGTTTGTGATTGAGGCCGGTGCCCCGGTTGTAGTCGGCGGCGGCGCGGCCGACCAGGACCAGCATGTACAGGCCAAGGCCTGACATGAACGCGTCGGCCAGTTTCTCACCGACGGCGGCGGGGAACGGTGCGAAGAGTCCGGCGACTATGAAGCTGACGGGACCTATCTGCAGGTCGGGGTGGTTGGCGTAGAGCGCCAGACCGCCGCCGGATGCCTGGTTGAAGAGCAGTTGCTCGCCGGTTCTCAGATAGTGCCAGGAAATGGCGCCATGGCGTTCGGCCACGAAGAACCAGATGGCCGTCCACAGGGTGAGCAGCACAATATGCCACCTCACCGGGTAACGCCCGTTCAGCACGTTCCGTCCTTCCGCCACCCGTCAACCATCGTCACCCGTCCCCATCACAGCATCATCTGGTAAGAGCAGGTTCGGCGGGGGCCGGTTCATCGGAGAGGCGGGCCAACGGCGTTGTCAGTGGCGGCCTCTACAGTCACGGTCATGGCGACTCTTCCCAACCCGCTGCCCAAGCTGGCCACCGACCCCAGCGGCCGTTCCCTGGGGCTTCAGCTGCCGCCCGGCAGACTGGTCGATCTGACAGATGACGGCCCTTGGCATGAGCCTCTGCTGTGGCACGCGGAGAAGGCGGCCGCGCCGGGCACCTGGAAAGCGCTGGGGGTGCCGGCGGCGCGGGCCGGTCTGCTGCCGGTGCTCGTGGGGGTGGGAGGCAGCCAGGGCGGACCCGCGGAGTGGGAGCTGATGCCCCGGCTGATGTCTTACCCGGGCGATCACGACGCCGAGGACGTCCTCGCCGAGTACTGGGAGGACTGGACGGAGGAGGGCTGGGGCGAGGAGGTCGAGCCGTTCGGGGCCGCGTGGCCGGGACTGGCGCCCGCACCCACCCCGACCGCAGATCCCGACACACGCGCGGCCCAGGTGGCCGACTCGCTCACGGACGCCCCGCCCCAGTGGTTCCGGGAGACGCACCTCGCCCTGGTCCCGGCCCGCCGGTCCGCCGACATACCCGCGGCGATCGGCTGGGCCGGTCCGCTGAACCACGACAACGACGTGGCCCGGCTGTGCGCCGTCCTCCGCTCGTGGGAGGACCGCTTCGGCATGCGGGTGGTGGGGCTCGGCTTCGACACCCTGGTGGTGTCCGTCGCGGCCCCGCCCGCCACGCTCGCCGACGCGGAGGCGGTGGCCGCCGAACACTTCGCCTTCTGCCCGGACAACATCACCCAGGGCAGCGCGAGCCTGCGGGACTACGCCAAGAGCCTGGTCGGCGTCCCCACCTGGACCTTCTGGTGGGACTGACCCGCCCGGCAAGGTCCGGCGCTCAGCCCCCGAGCCCCCGCCCCAGCCTGCGCAGCCCCTCCGTGATCTCCTCCGGTGTCTGGGTGACGAAGCACAGCCGGAGGGTGGAGCGCTCGGGCTCGCCCGCGTAGAAGGGCGCGCCGGGGACGTAGGCCACGTTCTGCTCGACCGCGCGGGGCAGCAGCGCGAGGGTGTCGTACGACTCCGGCAGGCGCGCCCAGAGGAACATGCCGCCCTCGGGCCGGCTCCACCGCGAGCCCGCCGGGAGGGCGGCCGGCAGGCCCGCCAGCATGGCGTCACGGCGTGCGCCGTACACGGCCCGCACCCGCTCCACATGGGCGTCGAGGACGTTCAGGCAGCGGGCGGCGGCGAGCTGGTTGAGGGTCGGGGTGTGCAGGTCCGCCGCCTGCTTGGCCACCGCGCACGCCCGGCGCAGCTCGGCGGGCGCGCGCAGCCAGCCCAGGCGCAGGCCGGGGGCCATCACCTTGGAGAAGGAGCCGAGGAGCACGGTCCGGTCCGCGGCACCGGGCAGCGCGGTGATCCAGGGGACGCGCTCGCCGTCGTAGCGCAGCTCGCCGTACGGGTCGTCCTCGATGATCCACAGGCCCTGGCGGGCGGCCGCTTCGGCGACCGCCGCGCGACGCGGCGCGGGCATCGTACGGCCGGTGGGATTCTGGAAGGTCGGGACCAGGTAAAGGAGCTTCGGGCGCTCGCGGCGGATCGCCTCCTCCAGGGCGGCCGGGTCCACTCCGTCCGCGTCGCCCGGCACGGCCACCACGCGCGCGCCCGCGAGGCCGAAGACCTGTAGTGCCGCCAGATAACAGGGGTCTTCGACCAGGACCGTGTCGCCGGGTTCGAGCAGCGCCGTCGCCAGCAGGGACAGGGCCTGCTGGGAGCCGGTGGTGACGAGCAGGCCGTCGGGGGTGGTGGGCAGGCCGCGGGCGGTGATCCGCGCGGCCAGGCCCTCCCGCAGTGCAGGCTCGCCCTCCGTCGTGGAGTACTGCAGCGCCTGCGCCGGGGTGTCCGCAAGGACCTCCTGGAACGCCGCCGCTATGCCGTCCCGGTCGAAGAGTTCCGGCGCCGGCAGCCCGCCCGCGAAGTTGATCATCTCGGGGCGCGCGGTGACCGCGAGGATGTCCCGCACGGGCGAACCGCCCACCCTGCGGACACGCGCGGCGAGCGGCGGGACGGGGGCGGGAGCCAGGAAGGAGGCGTGGGCCGGGGCGGTGGTGTCGGCCGGGGCGGGCTGGGCGACGGTCATGGCGCGGCTCTCTTTCGGTCCTGGGACTTCTGCCCTGGGACCTGTCGGGCGGCTCGGGAACTGTCAGGCTAGAAAGACGCGTGCTGTCTACACCGGTCATTCCGCGATCCGGACGGTCAGCTCGCGTCCGTACCCGACTCCGCTTCCCACTTCTCGCCGCCCAGTGGGAAGGCGTACGCGGGCCGCCCGTTGTTGCCGCTGGTGCGGAACAGGCGGCCGCCGTCGTCGATCCGCAGTGTGCCGTGGCGCGTCCCGCTGGACCACGACAGCTCCAGGTACCAGCTGACGTCGTACGCGGAGGCATCGGCCGTGACGTAGAAGACCTCGGGGTCCGACCGGCTCACCTTGAACGGGAAGCCCTGGTGACCGGCCTCCGGTACGGCCGCGGGGCGCAGGGCGTCCAGGGCGACCGTGAAGGCCCGGGTCGGCACGCCCCCGCCGCAGCCCACGCCCGGATAGCCCATGGCGTAGTCGTTCCAGGCGAGCGGCGCCCGCCGGCCGGCCATGCGCACCGACAGCCCCTCCAGGACGACGGTGTCCGAGCCGGTGCCCTGCACGGTGAACGTGACGTACTGCTCCCCCGCCGAGACCGCCTTGTGCACGGCCACCCAGGCGGGCGCGTCCTGCTCCAGCGGGGGCGGGGAGACGTCGGCCGGGGCGCGGTCGATCAGATAGTGCTGGGAGCAGGGGTCCTGCCAGGCGTAGGGGTGGGTGGTGACCGCCAGGGGCGGGGCGGCGCCGGTGCCGCCGTCGTCGGGCGTACGGCCCGTGTGCGGAGCGATCGCCCTGTCCCCGGACGGCGTGCCGGGGTCCTGGGGCGAGGTCCTGGACGGGGACGGGGAGGCCGAGCGGGTGGAGTCCGTCGCGTGCGGGGCGCCGGCGCCCGGTGCGTGCTGCCGTGCGGCGCCGGCCGGGCCGCCCCTTCCGTCCGCCTCCGCGCCGCCGGAGGGGAGGGTGAGGGCGAGCGCCACGCTGCCGAGCAGAGCGGTGGAGGCGAGGGCGGCGAGGAGAACGGTCCGGGTACGACGCCGGGGGCGGGCACCCGACTCGGGCTGCGGGTCCGGTTCCGGTTCCGGTTCCGGTTCCGGGACAACCCCCGCCTGGGACACCGGCTCGGGGACATCCGGAACCTGAGGCACCAGCTCCTGGACAGGCACCGCCGGCTCCGGCGCCCCCTGCTGCACCGGCTGCTTCCTCCCCCGCCCCGCGTCCGCCAGCACCCACCTCCGGTGCAGCTCC
This sequence comes from Streptomyces sp. IMTB 2501, assembly GCF_001953885.1. Classification (GTDB taxonomy): domain Bacteria; phylum Actinomycetota; class Actinomycetes; order Streptomycetales; family Streptomycetaceae; genus Streptomyces. Next base: position 9,062 of record NZ_MQUS01000056.1, read on the forward strand.
ACGAGTTCCTCGGGCGTGGCCTTGCACAGGCGGGCCAGGCGCTCCACGGGGGCGTAGTCGGTCGGTACGGCGTCGCCGTTGCAGTAGCGGTGCAGCGTCGACGTACTCATGTGGAGCCGCTTGGCCAGCGTGCCGTAGCTGTGCCCGGAGCGGTTCTTCAACTCCCGCAGAAGGTCAGCGAAATCGCTGTCCATGGTGCCGTCCGCCACCGTTCCCCCTCCCCCCTCGTCCCAGCCCGGCATTCCAGGGAGGGACTGTTTTCCCAGGTCAGAGCCTATGTGGCCGTTCCAGTGTCCCGGATTGCCCGGTGCCTCTGGCCGCCGGGACGAGGCTCCGCACAGGCTGTGGCTCATCCAAACACGCCAACCGGCCCAGCCCGAAAGAGGACTTGCCATGCGTATGCGCCACATCCGTCTGCTCGCCGCCACCGGCACCGCGGTGGCCGCCCTCGCGCTCAGCGCGTGCGGTGGCGACGGGACGGGGACGAAGGACGAGGGCGCCTCGCGGCCGGTGTCACCGACGACGACAGCGGGCCGGACGCCCTCCGCCACCCCCACCACCGCGGCCGGCGCAGGGACGGCGAACAGCACCCCGGTGACCCGCACCCACGCCCCGGGCACCAGGACGGGCGGCACCAGGACGACCGGCACCGGCGGCCCGGTCGTGCTGTGCAACGGCGCGAACACCACCGTCACGGCCCGGCCGGTCTCCCGGCCCCTGAACCACATGCTGATCACGGTGAGGAACACCGGCGCCAAGACCTGCGAGCTGACGTACTACCCGGTCCTGCGCTTCGACGAGATGCAGTGGGCCCCGCAGGCGGCGAAGGACACCCAGCCGCAGGCCGTGACGACCCTGGCGCCCGGCGAGTCGGGATACGCGGGTGTGCTGCTGTCGGCCGCCGACGGCAGCGGCCAGGGCGGCACGACCGGCCACAGGCTGACGGTGATGTTCCAGGGCCGCACGCCGAACAGCGACGGCGGCCCCTCCGCGACCCCGGCCCTGCCGGCGAAGGGCGTCTACTACGACAGCTCGCTGACGATGACGTACTGGCAGCAGAACGCGGACGACGCCCTCAACTGGTGAGTGGGGACTGGCGGAGCTTCTGGGCGGCCTCGGTCGCCCAGTAGGTGAGGATGTTCCGTGCCCCGGCCCGCTTGATGCCGGTCAGGGTCTCGAAGATGGCCCGGTCCCGGTCGACCCAGCCCTTCTCGGCGGCGGCCTCGATCATCGAGTACTCGCCGGAGATCTGGTAGGCGGCGACGGGCACCTCCACGGCGTCCGCGACCCGGGCGAGGATGTCGAGGTACGGCCCGGCCGGCTTGACCATGACCATGTCCGCGCCCTCCTCCAGGTCCAGGGCCAACTCCCGCAGGGATTCACGCCAGTTGGCGGGGTCCTGCTGGTAGGTCTTGCGGTCGCCCTGGAGCGAGGAGGCGACGGCCTCGCGGAAGGGGCCGTAGAAGGCGGAGGAGTACTTGGCGGTGTAGGCGAGGATCGCCACGTCCTCGCGCCCGATCTGGTCGAGCGCGTCGCGGACGACGCCGATCTGGCCGTCCATCATCCCGCTCGGGCCGACCACGTGCGCACCGGCGTCGGCCTGCACCTGCGCCATCTCCGCGTACCGCTCCAGGGTCGCGTCGTTGTCGACGCGGCCCTCGGCGTCCAGCACCCCGCAGTGCCCGTGGTCGACGGTCTCGTCCAGGCACAGGTCGGACATGACGAGCAGGTCGTCGCCGACCTCGGCGCGCACGTCCCGGATGGCGACCTGGAGAATCCCGTCCGGGTCGGTCCCCGGAGTCCCGAGTGCGTCCTTCTTCTCCTCCTCCGGCACGCCGAACAGCATGATGCCGGAGATCCCGGCCTGCACGGCCTCCAGCGCGGCCTTCTTCAGGCTGTCGCGGGTGTGCTGGACGACACCGGGCATGGCGGCGATCGGCACGGGCTCGCTCACGCCCTCCCGGACGAACGCCGGGAGGATGAAGTCGGCCGGGTGCAGTCGCGTCTCGGCGACCATGCGGCGCATGACGGGCGAGGTCCGCAGCCGCCGGGGACGTGAGCCGGGAAACGATCCGTACTTCGTCATGCCTTCTACGCTACGCCCGGTCGGCCCCCGCCTTTGCCGACGCCCTGTCGGCCCAAGAGGGGCACAGCAGAACCTCCATAGAGAGTTTTTACGCTCTCCTGGCTGTCCCTGGATCCGCGCGACTCCCCAGCGTTCTACGCGCGTGGTGTCATGCACGCGCCACCCCCACTCCGGCGAACTCTCCCCACCCATCAGGAGTCACGCATGCTGCGGAAGGTCCTCACCCGCGCGGCCATCGCCCTCGCCGCCGGCACCGCCGTCGTCGCCACCGCCGTCCCCGCGAACGCGGCGAGCTACTCGGCGTTCGCCTTCTCCCGGACGGGCGGCCAGCCCACGATCTACGACTTCGTCAACTCGGCCACCAGCACGCTCGACATGACCATGTACGAGCTGGAGGACACCACGGCCGTCAACGACCTCATAGCCGTGAAGAACAAGGGCGTCACGGTCCGCGTGATCCTCGACCGCCAGCACCAGAGCGCCAACAACCCGGCCTACACGTCCCTGAAGAACGCGGGCGTCGGCGTCGTCTGGTCCTCCTCCGCCTACGTCTACACCCACCAGAAGACGATCACGGTCGACGGCACCAAGTCCCTGGTCCTGACCGGCAATCTGACCTCGCAGTACTACACGACCGGCCGCGACTACGGCGTCTTCACCGACGACACGAGGGATGTGGCGGCGATAGAGAAGGTCTTCGACGCCGACTACACGGCGACGTCCGTCACCCCCACCGACGGCGACCACCTCCTGTGGTCCCCCACCGACTCACGCAGCCGCCTGGTGTCCTTCATCAACTCCGCGGCCAAGACGCTCGACGTGGAGGAGCTGGAGTTCAGCGACAGCACGGTGGTCGACGCGATCGTGGCCCGCGCCAAGGCAGGCGTGAAGGTCCGCGTGGTCCTGGAGAATCCTTCCAGCTACTCCAGCGAGGTCTCCGCCATCAAGGCCGCCGGCGGCACGGTCGTCGGCTACTCCGACCCGGGCGGCTTCTACATCCACGCCAAGGCGATGGTCGCCGACTACGGCCTGTCCACCCAGGAGGTCGAGGCCGGCTCCATGAACATCAGCAGCAACTCCCTGAGCAGCAACAGGGAGTTGGGCATCATCCTCACCGGCACGGGCGTGGCCCAGCCGGTGGCGAGCACGATCGAGACGACGTTCGACAGCGACTACGCGGGCGGTACGGCGGCGTAGTCACGGAACGGCCGGGCGGGCACCTCCACCGCCCGCTCGGCCTCCCGCGACCCTGGTCAGGAGTGGTCCCAGGGACGCAGCGGGCACGCGCCCCAGGAGAAGCGGCGTAATCGCGCCTGCGCGACGTGCTCGGCCGTGTCGCCGTAGTCGACGTTGAGGTGGCGACCGAGAACCACGACGGCCACACTGCCGGCACCGGCCGCTTTCAGCGCGGCCGCTGCGGACTGCGCGTGGTTGCCGGTGGCCCAGGTGTCATCGATGAGCAGGACGTTTTCACCCCGGAGTGCCGTTGACGCATAGCGCCTGGAAGAGGCCGCCCGGCCCAGGTGGGCCGCCTCCGGTGTCGGGGCGAGCAAGTCGCGGTGGCGGTCCCGGGTGACCCCGGCCATTTCGGCGACCAAAGCACGCAGGGGATGGCCCGGACGCCCACTGGTGCTGGGCACCGTGGTCACGATGCCGAAGGAGGGCACCGCGCAGTGAGTACTGATGCACTCCTCGTGCAGAGCGAGAAAGCGCCATAGAACAGCTGCGAGCCCCATGCGGAAGTGCTGCCGCTGAGGTCCCGCCGCGTTCTTATAGCGCCAGAGTTCGTTGGCGTACTGCTCGCCCTTGAGGGCCAGGCTGACAGGAACGACGGCGTCGGCCATTCCCGCTCCGAGAAGCTTGGCGGCCTCGTTGCACCGCAGACAGGTTCGATACCCGACCTTGGCAGGACCTCGGCAGACCCGACACACGCCCGGGCCGGGCAGCAGCGGGTGGACCAGAAAGTTGGCGTAGCGGGCGGACAGCCCGACGACGGTTGCCACGCTGGTCCGCCGGTCAGGTCCAGGTCAGCTCGCCCGTGGTGGGGACGAGGGAGTCGAGGTGGCGGAAGACGTCGTCCGGGCCGTCGATGACAGTCGTGTTGGGCCTGGTGGCGTACTCCCTCGCCCATTCGTGGGACATCAGAGAGCGCATGAGGAACACCCGGCGGCCGTGCTCCAGCGCGAGTCGGGCCTGCATCCGGGCGCCGCTGCGGTACGCGGCCTCGATCACGACGGTGGCCAGGCTGTAACCGCTCATCACCGCGTTGCGCATGGGGAAGGACGTCTTCGAGGGAGGGGCGTCCGGCCAGAACTGCGAGATCAGCAGCCCCTTTTCGGCGATCTCCCGCTGGAGCCGTGCATTCTGGGCCGGGTAGACGTGGCGCAGACCGGTTCCGATCACGGCGACGGTGCGGCCACCGGTGGCCAGCGCACTGCCGTGCGCGGCGGTGTCGATACCTGCCGCCAGCCCGCTGACGACGGTGACACCGCGCTCGGCGAGACCCCCCGCGATCGCACGGGCATGGGCGACGCCCTCCGGGGTGGGCGTGCGGGTACCGACGACAGCGACGCGCAGGTCGTCGTCGGCCGTCGTTCCCCGGAGGAACAGCAGAGGGGGACGCTGATGGACCAGCCGCAGGTAGAGCGGATAGTCAGGATCGAGGATCGTGACCAGCCGCATGCCCTCACGCTCCCAGTCGGCGATCTCCGCCGCGACCTTCTCCAGATCGACACAGGGCCCGGTGCCGAAGAGCGTTCCCTGCCCCGAGAGATCGAGTGAATTTTCGAGAACATCCCGGGCGCTTCCGACCGTCTCCACCTGGTCGGTGACCTCGGACCAGGGGCGATCGTCACGCCGCAGCAGCGCAACAAGGGCGGCTCGCTCCAGCTCCTGGTCCATGCCGCAAGTATAGGAACGGCTCCCCCTGCGGCGGGCGGCTTGCGCAGCGGCAACGGACCGATACAGCAGCCTCATGCGACGCATGCCCCCTCGCTCGGCACCGCCCGGTCAGCACGGCAGTCGCGGCAACGGCCGGGGCGTGGGGAGCGGAAGGCGCGGTCGCAGCCGTCGCAGTTCTGAAGAGGCTCGGATCGACGGACGGGTCCGGTGGCCACCCCGGTGGCCGGTGAGGGCGCGGGGCGGGCGGGGAGGGGTACCGGCAACATCGCATCGAGCCGGTAGGCGAGCACACCGGCCGGGTGCCGCATGTCCTCGGGGAGATCGGCACTCAAGGCGCTGTGAACGGCGATGTCCGTGGCTCCGACCTCGAACCAGGCGGCGACTGCGGGAGCGAGTCGGTCCACCTGTCGCTGGGAAAGGGCGAGACGTTCGTCGGTACGGCGCAGGCCCGCGAGCAGGGCGACGGCCCTGTCGTGATGCCGGTCGCGGGGGCCGCGCTCCTTCGACCCGGCTTCGGGTTCGGGTTCGGGCGTGTCCCGGTGGGGCGATTGGTCGTCCTCCTTGGGCGTTTCCGTTACCTCCGCGCCTGCCACGGGCCGGCGGCCGTGGGTACGGGTCGTCGCGGGACGCCCGGCCACACGAAGGGGCGCGGGGGAACCGTTGGCAGGGGTGTGGTGGACGTACGTCCGTGTGACCAGGCGGCCCGACTCCGTGTGCTCGCGGACCCGCGCCAGATAGCCGTGTGCCTCCAGCTCGCGCAGCGCGGACGCGATCCGCTCCCGTCCCTCGGGGAAGCGGTCGGCGAGGCTGCGGATGTCGACCGGGGTGCCCTCGGGCACCGACAGGATGTGGGTCGCGAGTCCGATGGCGGTCAGCGACAGCTCCCGGTGCTGGGCGAGGTGGTTGCCGACGACCACGTACTGACCGGACTGGTACGTGCGTACGTGGGTGACACCGGAGTGGGTGGTGGATCGGCGAACACCCTGAATCGGGCGCAGGGCGGCGTTAGGCTTCTTCTCAGCCATGGGGAAGGTCCTGCTTCCTCGTTGGTCAGGCCCTCGCACTGGGATTGCCGTCCCGGCGGGGGCCGATGCATGTATGGGGCTTGTGTCTTGCGAGGCGCATATGCCTCGGGGTGAGACTGCATGCCCGAGCCGCCGCCGCGCCAGCCGGATCGACCGCATTCACCCGGCCGGGTGACCTACGCGGGGTTTGGTTTGGTTGGTTGGTATTTTCCCCGGGTTCTTAGGTCTTTTACGGCCCGCAACCCCGGCCCCTGCACCACCGGATCACGGACTCCCCGGCTCCGGTGCGAAGTGCGCCGACGCGTCGGCCGTATCGATCTCCGCCCACACCGTCTTGCACGGCACCGGTCCGTGCCGCACGCCCCAGCGGTCGGCCAACTCCTCGACGAGCAACAGGCCGTAGCCGGACTCGGCCGGTTCGGCCACGACGCCCTCCCGTACGGGCTCCGCGTCCCTACGCGCGTCGGTGACCTCGATACGCAGCACCCTCTGCTCCGTCACCGTGAGAGCGAGCCGGAAACTCCGGCCGGAAACCCTGCCGTGCAGTGCGGCATTCGCCGCGAGTTCGGCGACGACCAGCCGTGCGGGGTCCAACGGCAGCCCCCAGGAACCCAGTTGCTCGGCCGCGAGCAGCCGGGCGAGCCGGGCCCCGCGCCGGGCCGGGGAGAGCGGGACGACGAACTGGTGCACCGGAGTGCCGAGGGTGGAGATTTGCTCGTTCACATCACTCAGCGTGTCCGGGCGTGCATAGCCTGTGAAGAACGGCGACCCGTGCGGACGGGGGCTGTCCGTGCGGTGTCCGGTCACGTCCGGGCCGTACGGGGTGACTGGTGACGGGAGGGACGGCGGACGTGAGCGACTGGGACGCGGGGCTGGAGGACGACGAGGCTGGAGCCGTCATGCGGACGGTCTCGCGGCAACTGAAGCTGTGGCGGGAGGCAGCCGGCCTCACCCAGGCGGAGTTCGGGACGGCCATCGGCTACGGGGAGGAGCTGGTTTCCTCGGTGGAGCGGAGACGACGCATTCCACGGCCCGAGTACCTGGACGCGGCGGACGAGGTGCTGGCCGCGGGCGGCAAGATCGCGGCGATGAAGCAGGACGTGGCGGAGCTTCGGTACCCGAAGAAGGTCCGGGACGTGAAGCGGCTGGAAGCCGCAGCAGTGGAGATCTGCTCCTACAACAACTCGATTGTGGATGGGCTCCTCCAGACCCGGGAGTACGCGCGGGCCGTCATCGGATCTCGGCGACCGCCCTTCACAGTGGATGAGTTGGAGCGACAGGTGGCCGCACGACTCGCTCGCCAGGAGATCATCAGCACCGCAACGGCCGAGCCACTCTTCAGTTTTGTGCTGTGCGAGTCGACGCTACGGCGACCGATCGGGGGCAAGATGGTCATGCGCGGGCAGCTCGAACGGCTGTTGGAGGTGGCCCAGTTGCCCAACGTCGACCTGCAAGTCCTCCCCCTCAGCAGCGAGGAGAACTCGGGGCTCGGCGGCCCCTTCCGGCTGCTGAAACTCAAGGACGGGGCGACCGTGGCACTGAGCGAAGCAGCGTTCATCAGCCGCGTGTTCTGCAACCCCAAGGAGACCACCGTCGGCGACATGCGCTATGGGATCATCCGAGCGCAGGCTCTCACGCCACGGGAGTCATTGGCCCTGATCGACAAAGTACTTGGAGAGACATGAGCCTCAAGCTGAAGTGGATGAAGAGCAGCTACAGCTCGGACGACGGCCCGTCCTGCGTCGAGGTGGCCACCGTCCCCGACCAGATCCTCGTCCGCGACTCCAAGAACCCCACCGGCCCCCGCCTCGCCCTCACCCCCACCGCCTGGGCGACCTTCCTGCCGTACGCCGCCGACCACTGAGCGTGCGGGTGCCCTGGACAGGGCACCCGCCACACCTCACGTCGTCGTACGACGCCTCCGCGCCCCCGGTCGCCGCTCGCTCGGCCGCGTCACCGGATCCCCCGCCTCCACCGCGGCGGCGCGCCGCTTCATCCCGAAGTCGGCCAGCGCCTCCGCCAGCTTGTGCACGGACGGCTCCGGAGCCATGACATCGACGCGCAGACCGTGCTCCTCAGCGGTCTTCGCCGTAGCCGGACCGATGCACGCGATCACCGTCACGTTGTGCGGCTTGCCCGCGATACCCACCAGGTTCCGCACCGTGGACGACGACGTGAAGAGCACCGCGTCGAAGCCACCCCCCTTGATCGCCTCCCGCGTCTCCGCCGGCGGCGGCGAGGCCCGCACGGTCCGGTACGCCGTGACGTCGTCGACCTCCCAGCCCAGCTCGATGAGCCCGGCCACCAGCGTCTCCGTGGCGATGTCGGCACGCGGCAGGAAGACGCGGTCGATCGGGTCGAACACCGGGTCGTACGGCGGCCAGTCCTCCAGCAGACCCGCGGCCGACTGCTCCCCGCTCGGCACCAGATCCGGCTTCACGCCGAAGGCGACCAGCGCCTTCGCGGTCTGCTCGCCCACCGCGGCCACCTTGATACCCGCGAAGGCACGCGCGTCGAGGCCGTACTCCTCGAACTTCTCCCGGACCGCCTTCACCGCGTTGACCGACGTGAAGGCGATCCACTCGTACCGCCCGGTGACCAGGCCCTTGACGGCACGTTCCATCTGCTGAGGCGTGCGCGGCGGTTCCACCGCGATCGTCGGCACCTCGTGCGGTACGGCCCCGTACGACCGCAGTTGGTCGGAGAGCGACGCCGCCTGCTCCTTCGTACGCGGCACGAGCACCTTCCAGCCGAACAGCGGCTTGGACTCGAACCACGACAGCTGGTCGCGCCGGGCAGCGGCGGAACGCTCGCCGACCACGGCTATGACCGGCCGCCCGCCGTCCGGCGACGGCAGCACCTTCGCCTGCTTCAGCGTCTGCGCGATCGTGCCGAGCGTCGCCGTCCAGGTGCGCTGGCGGGTCGTCGTACCGGCGATCGTCACCGACAGGGGGGTGTCGGGCTTGCGGCCCGCCGACACCAGTTCACCGGCCGCCGCGGCCACCGCGTCCAGGGTCGTGGACACGACGACCGTGCCGTCGGAGGAGCCCACCTCGGTCCAGCACCGGTCCGAGGCCGTACGGGCGTCCACGAACCGGACGTCCGCACCCTGCGCGTCCCGCAGCGGCACCCCGGCGTACGCGGGCACGCCGACCGCGGCCGCGACACCGGGGACGACCTCGAAGGGCACCCCGGCTGCGGCGCAGGCGAGCATTTCCTCGGCCGCGTACGTATCCAGTCCCGGGTCCCCGGACACCGCACGGACGACCCGCCTGCCGCCCCGCGCAGCCTCCATGACAAGATGAGCCGCATCCCGGGCAGCGGCCGGGAAAGCGGCGGTTGTTGACGTGCCGTCAACAACCGTCAGCTGGGGCGTGCCCGTGCCCGGCGGCGAGATCGCGGAGGGATTCGCGTCCGTCTGCACAACGGAGACGCCCTGTCGGGCGTGCGTCCGGATCACGTCGAGCACCTCGTGCTCGGCGACCAGGACGTCCGCGTTCGACAGCGCCTCCACGGCGCGCAGAGTCAGCAGTCCCGGATCTCCGGGTCCGGCACCCAGGAAGGTGACGTGCCCGTGTTCCGGACCGGCGGCAGGAAGGGCGGTGGGGCTCACTGTGCTCGCTCCCCCATCAGACCGGCCGCGCCCTGGGCGAGCATCTCGGTGGCGAGTTCGCGACCGAGTGCCATCGCTTGGGTCTCCGTCTGGGGCACGGAACCGGTGGTGGACAGCTGCACCATACGAGTGCCGTCGGTCGTGCCGACGACGCCGCGCAGGCGCATTTCTTTGACAATCTGCCCGTCGGCCAGGAGGTCGGCCAGCGCGCCCACGGGGGCGGAGCAGCCGGCCTCCAGGGCGGCGAGCAGTGACCGTTCGGCGGTCACGGCGACCCGGGTGAACGGGTCGTCGAGCTCACCGAGCGCGGCGATGAGGGCAGTGTCTTGGGCGGTGTTCCCCGCCCTGCACTCGATCGCCAGTGCCCCCTGGCCGGGGGCGGGCAAAACCGTGTCGACCGACAGGAAGTCGGTCACTTCGTCGATGCGGCCGATCCGGTACAGTCCGGCCGCGGCGAGCACGACGGCGTCCAGCTCGCCGTCCCGCACATACCCGATCCGCGTATCCACATTCCCCCGGATCGGGACCGTCTCGATGTCGAGGCCGTGGGTGCGGGCGTACGCGTTCAGCTGTGCCATGCGGCGCGGCGAACCGGTGCCGATGCGGGCAGCCCCCTTCGGGGAGGACGCAGCCAGGTCCGTGAACTTGAGGGCATCGCGGGCGATGATCACGTCCCGCGGGTCCTCGCGCTGCGGTATCGCGGCCAGGACCAGTTCCTCGGGCTGCGCGGTGGGCAGGTCCTTGAGCGAATGAACCGCGAAGTCGACCTCGCCCCGCACCAGCGCGTCGCGCAGCGCCGTCACGAAGACGCCGGTGCCACCGATCTGCGCCAGCTGCTCGCGGGAGGTGTCGCCGTACGTGGTGATCTCGACCAGTTCGACGGGCCGCCCGGTCACCTGGCGGACGGCCTCCGCCACCTGACCGGACTGGGCCATGGCGAGCTTGCTCCGCCGGGTCCCCAGCCTCAGGGGTGCCTTGTCAGTCATGCCGGTCGGTCCTTCTTGTCTGTGCTGTCCCCGGCCCGGGAGACGGCGGCGACCGTCTCGGGGTCGAGGTCGAACAGGGTGCGCAGCGCGTCCGCGTACCCGGCGCCGCCGGGCTCGGCCGCGAGCTGCTTGACCCGTACGGTCGGCGCGTGCAGCAGCTTGTCGACGACCCGGTGCACGGCCTGCCGGATCTCGCCGCGCTGGCGTTCGTCCAGGTCGGGCAGGCGGCCGTCGAGCCGCGCGATCTCACTGGCGACGACGTCGGCGGCCATGGTGCGCAGCGCGACCACGGTCGGCGTGATGTGCGCCGCCCGCTGTGCCGCGCCGAAGGCCGCGACCTCGTCGGAGACGATACGCCGGACCTGGTCCACATCGGCCGCCATCGGCGCGTCGGCGGAGGCTTCCGCCAGCGACTCGATGTCGACCAGCCGCACCCCGGCCAGCCGGTGCACGGCCGCGTCGATGTCGCGGGGCATGGCCAGGTCGAGGAGGAAGAAGAAGGGCGCGGGGCGCTCGGCCACCGGCTCCGGCTTGCGCCGCTCGGGGATCCGGCCCACCGTGGCGGCGGTCGCGGCGAGCGCGGTGATCAGCTCGGCGTCCGCCTCGGGCGTACGGCGCTCCCGGCGGTCGATGGTCCCGCCCGCCACCCAGGCCGCGTGCTGCTCCAGGGTGGCCGCGTCCATACCGGCGACGGCGGCCTCGCCCATGAGGGAGAAGCCGGGCTGTACGGCGGCCAGGTCCAGCGGGCAGTTCTCGTCGCTGCCGACGCTGGTGGGCGGCAGCGGGGCGACGGGGGCCTTCGGGGTCGTACGACCACTGTCCGCGGCTTCGGCGACGACCGGCTGCCCGGTACGGCCCTCGACCGCGTGCGCGACCGCCTCCGCCGTGAGCACCAGGCCCGTCGCCCCGGTACAGGAGACGACGACGTCGGCACGTGTCAGCTCGTGCGGTACGGCGTCCATCCGTACCGCACGGGCGGCCACCGCGTTGTCGTCGGCCTCGGTCAGTATCTGCGCGAGCCGCTCGGCGCGTTCGAAGGTGCGGTTGGCGACGACGACCTCGGCGACCCCGGCCCGCGCCAGCGTCGCCGCGGCCAGAGAGGACATCGACCCGGCGCCGATGACCAGCGCATTCTTGCCCGCGGCCCAGTCCTCGACGGCTCCGCCGACGGCCAGCTGCTGCAGGCCGAAGGTGACCAGGGACTGCCCGGCGCGGTCGATACCGGTCTCGGAGTGGGCGCGCTTGCCGACCCGCAGGGCCTGCTGGAACAGGTCGTTCAGCAGCTTGCCGGCGGTGTGCAGCTCCTGCGCCTGGGCCAGCGAGTCCTTTATCTGCCCGAGGATCTGACCCTCGCCGACGACCATCGAGTCGAGCCCGCACGCCACCGAGAAGAGGTGATGAACGGCCCGGTCCTCGTAATGGACGTACAGATAGGGCGTGAGCTCCTCCAGTCCCACACCGCTGTGCTGGGCGAGCAGCGTGGACAGCTCGGCGACACCGGCGTGGAACTTGTCCACGTCGGCGTACAGCTCGATGCGGTTGCAGGTGGCGAGCACCGCGGCCTCGGTGGCCGGCTCGGCGGCGACCGTGTCCTGCAGCAGCTTGATCTGGGCGTCCGCGTTCAGCGCGGCCCGCTCCAGCACGCTCACCGGCGCGCTGCGGTGGCTCAGTCCGACGACGAGGAGACTCATGCCGGCATCACGGCGGGTACGTCCCCGTCGGGCCCCTGATCGGTGGAGTCGCCACGGGTGGCGGCGGGCTGCGCGCCGTCGCCCACAGCGGTCTCCATGGCGGTCTCCTCGCCGGCCTTGCGCTGCTCGTGGAAGGCGAGGATCTGGAGTTCGATCGAGAGATCGACCTTGCGCACGTCGACACCGTCGGGGACGGACAGCACGGTCGGCGCGAAGTTCAGGATGGAGGTGACCCCGGCGGCCACGAGCCGGTCACAGACCTGCTGGGCGGCGCCGGCGGGGGTGGCGATGACACCGATGGACACGCCGTTGTCCTGGATGATCTTCTCCAGGTCGTCCGTGTGCTGCACCGGAATGCCGGCGACCGGCTTTCCGGCCATCGCCGGATCGGCGTCGATGAGGGCCGCGACCCTGAAGCCACGGGAGGCGAACCCGCCGTAATTGGCCAGGGCGGCGCCGAGGTTACCGATACCGACGATGACAACCGGCCAGTCCTGGGTCAGGCCGAGTTCACGGGAGATCTGGTAGACGAGATACTCCACGTCGTAGCCGACACCGCGCGTTCCGTAGGAGCCCAGGTACGAGAAGTCCTTGCGCAGCTTGGCGGAGTTGACCCCCGCCGCGGCCGCCAGCTCCTCGGAGGAGACCGTGGGTACCGAGCGCTCCGACAGTGCGGTCAGGGCTCGGAGGTACAGCGGAAGCCGGGCGACGGTGGCCTCGGGAATCCCTCGGCTACGGGTCGCCGGTCGGTGTGTTCGGCCAGTTGCCACGGTGCTCCTGCGGGTAGAGCGGGGCTGCAGGCGGTCATACGTCCCCAGACCGCCCCGTCGACAGCAGGCTATGTCTTTGTGAACGCGTGCACAAAGATGGTGTCCGATTTGCCCGGCAGAAGTGACCGGGGTCACGCGCCTTTCACGCCCTCGTCGGGAACCGGCGCATACGCACCGACGTTCCTTCGTTACTGGGGGCAAAACCGCACACGCTCCTCACGAATCCCGCCCCCGAGATCAGACCGCCGTCGATCCTAAGCGACTTTCGGGCTGGTTTGGACTAGTCGGTCAGTGCCCGTCGCAGCCGCTCCTCGTTCACGCGCCAGAAGGTGTGCTGTTCTCCATCGATCAGTACGACCGGGATCTGCTCCCAGTACCGGTCGTGCAGGGCACGGTCCTCGGTGATGTCCCTGGGCTCCCAGGTCACACCGAGTTCGCCGCAGACCTTCTCGATCACGACCTGTGCGTCGTCGCACAGATGACAGCCGGGCTTGCGGATCAGCGTGACGAGCCGCTCACGGGGGTCGGCCTTGCGCCGGAAAAGTGGACTCATACCGGCCATTCTCGCGCCTGCCGTGCACACTTCTGATCAGCCCTTTAACGGCCCGGTCGCGGAGAGTTCACACCCTTCAAACCCTGGCGACCGAGGAAGCACCGAACAAACTGGCTATGCTCACGACATGGCCGCTCTCGGATGGCTCACCCCCCGTAGGCGCTCCGCCACGGCGCGCAGCGTGTTGGCAGGCGAGGCCTCGGCGGAGGCTGCCCGCAAGTCCTCGCAGGAAGCGCAGGAAACTCCGCAGGTCACCGACTCGGAACCGGAGTTCCCGGTCCGGGGCGACGACAAGGCGGCCGCCTTCTTCGACCTCGACAACACCGTGATGCAGGGCGCCGCGCTGTTCCACTTCGGCCGGGGCCTGTACAAGCGGAAGTTCTTCGAGACACGCGACCTCGCCAGGTTCGCCTGGCAGCAGGCCTGGTTCCGGCTGGCCGGCGTCGAGGACCCCGAGCACATGCAGGACGCCCGCGACTCGGCGCTGTCCATCGTCAAGGGCCACCGGGTCGCCGAGTTGGAGTCCATCGGCGAGGAGATCTACGACGAGTACATGGCCGACCGCATCTGGCCCGGCACCCGCGCCCTGGCCCAGGCCCACCTGGACGCCGGTCAGAAGGTATGGCTGGTCACGGCGGCCCCGGTGGAGATCGCCCAGGTGATCTCCCGCCGCCTCGGCCTCACGGGCGCGCTGGGCACGGTCGCGGAGTCGGTGGGCGGCATCTACACGGGCAAGCTGGTCGGCGAGCCGCTGCACGGCCCGGCGAAGGCGGAGGCGGTACGCGCCCTGACGGCAGCCGAGGGCCTGGACCTCTCCCGCTGCGCGGCCTACAGCGACAGCCACAACGACATCCCCATGCTCTCCCTGGTCGGCCACCCCTACGCCATCAACCCCGACGCCAAGCTCCGCAAACACGCCCGCGAGAAGGACTGGCGCCTGCGCGACTACCGCACGGGGCGCAAGGCGGCGAAGGTGGGCATCCCGGCGGCGGCGGGCGTCGGCGCGGTCGCCGGTGGCACCGCAGCCGCGATCGCACTGAGCCGACGCCGCCGATAGCACCGGTATCCGCTCGTCCAAGGGCTGATCGCCGCCGGGAGCATGGGCCATTGCCGAGTGCGGGTGCGTGGCGGGCCGGTCGCTCCCCCAGGGAACCGCAGCACCCCCGACCCCCGCATTCCCCGCGCCCCTCCAGGGCGCCACGCGCGCCCGAATTATGCCGCGGCCATTTCAACACGCCCTGTACTTCACCGAAAGCCGCACCTTTCCGATCAACAACCGATCATGCTGCGGCACTTGATAGGCCGTCAATCGGTAACAGAAGCGACGCAATCGATGATTTGAGCAACTCGGTGTAGCAGTGCCTGCACGAAGCGTTATTCTCCTCAGACGCAAACCGGTACCTCTCCGTCGCTACGACGGGTGAACGGTCCCGCACTGCACGTGATGGAAGCTCTGCCTCTGGGAGTCCCGTGTACCCACACGTCGGGGTTGACGCCTCGGGCCTGGCTACGCTGCGCGCAACAGTCGCAACGGTCAAAGAGACGCTGCGCGGCCTCGTCCCCACCGCGTACGCCGTCCCCGCCTTCGCCGCCGCCATGCCCACCGGCCCGTGCTACGCACTGGCCGACGGCAGCGCCGCCGTCGGCAGACGAGGGCGCTCCGCCGGCGCGGGCGCCACCACCACCCGCCGACCGGCCGCCGACAGCGACAGCGCCCGGATGATGGACCTGGTCGAACGCGCCCAGGCGGGCGAGGCCGAAGCCTTCGGCCGGCTGTACGACCAGTACAGCGACACGGTGTACCGGTACATCTACTACCGCGTAGGCAGCCGGGCCACCGCCGAGGACCTCACCAGCGAGACCTTTCTGCGGGCGCTCAGAAGGATCGGCACCTTCACCTGGCAGGGCCGCGACTTCGGCGCCTGGCTGGTGACGATCGCCCGGAACCTCGTCGCCGACCACTTCAAGTCCAGTCGCTTCCGCCTGGAGGTCACCACCGGCGAGATGCTCGACGCCAACGAGGTCGAGCGCTCCCCGGAGGACTCCGTCCTTGAGTCGCTTTCCAACGCCGCGCTCCTCGACGCCGTACGCCGGCTCAACCCGCAGCAGCAGGAGTGTGTGACACTCCGCTTTCTGCAGGGCCTCTCGGTCGCCGAGACCGCCCGCGTCATGGGCAAGAACGAGGGCGCCATCAAGACCCTCCAGTACCGCGCCGTACGCACTCTGGCCCGGCTTCTGCCGGACGACGCGCGCTGAGCCGCAGCCCGCGCCCCACTACACATGGCGACGTCCAACTCACGTTCTGTGAAAGCTCGTTGCCTTTCCGATCCGGTCATCCGCCGTCCGTAACCCAAGTGCCGCGCCAGTCGTTGTGCGGGATACAGGCTCCCTGTGGTCACGTCTGGCCGACCCTGATCACTCGATCGTGTGGAAGTGGTCGCGGGCGTGCAACCCTCAGGACCCCCTGGGGAGTCGACCGTGATGACGAGAGGAGGTGCCGCCAGTGATCGCGAACGTATCGGCACACCGGCGGGCGAACGCCTTCGCCCAGGCCCTGGATGAGCTGTCCGACCGGGACACGGCGGCCGAGCAGTCCGTAAGCCCGGCGGGTTGCCCGCCGACCGCCGAGGAGCAGACCGAGCGGGGCGAACTCCTCGCCCTCGCCGGGGACCTCGGCGCGCTGCCCAAACCGCAGCTCGACCCCGAGGTCAAGGTCGTGCAGCGCGCCCAACTGGTGGCCGCGATGGAGGCCATGCTTCAGGAGGGCACCGGGGCGGCGGACGCATCGGTACCCAGACAGAAGGGCGCGCACCGGGCGAGCCCGATGACCAAACTCCGCCCGCGTTCCCGGCTGACCAAGGGTCTCGCCGCGGGCGGGCTCAGCGTCGGTGTGGCCGCCGGAGCCTTCGGCGGGGTCGCCGCCGCCAGCTCCGACGCCCTGCCAGGCGACTCGCTGTACGGCCTCAAACGCGGCATCGAGGACTTCAAGCTCAACTATCTGAGCGAGGGCGTCGACCAGCGTGGCCAGACCTACCTCGACCAGGCCTCCACCCGGCTCAGCGAGGCCCGTCGGCTGATGGAGCGGGGCCGCAGCGGCCACCTCGACCACGAGTCCATCGGCGAGATCCGCCGCACGCTCTCCGGCATGCAGCGCGACGTCACCGAAGGCCACCGCCTGCTCCACGAGGCCTATGAGGCCGACCCCGGCTCACTCGGCCCGATCCAGGCCCTGTCCACGTTCTCCCGCGCCCACCGCGAGGCCTGGAGCGTGCTCAGCGGCAAGCTGCCCGTGCAGCTCGGGGACGTCAAACAGCAGGTGTCGTCGGTGTTCGACGCCATAGACCAGGAGGTCGCCCCGCTGCAGTCCCTGCTCCCGCAGTCGCCCGCCCAGGGCGGCGACGGCAAGCACCAGGGCTCCGGCCCGGAGTCCACCGGCACCTCCGGCGGCCACCGGTCGCCCCCGCCCAGCGCCACCGGCCACACCCCGTCCTCCGGCAAGCACACGAGCACCGGCGACCCGAGCGGCACGGCCAACGGCAGCAGCGGCGTGGGCCTCATCGGCGGCGACACGGGCGGCCTGCTCGAACCACCGAAGACCGGCCCCGGCAGCAGCACCCCGTCCACCACCAAACCCCCGTCCACCACCCCGGACGTCACCATCCCACCCCTGCTCCCGGGCCTGCTGCCAGGCCTGGGCATCGAGGGCGAGGACACGCACTGACGCCGATACGCGTGTGACGGTGGGGGCACCCTTCCCGAGCGGGGTGCCCCCACCGTCACACGCGCAGTCGTACACCGGTGTCAGAAGAACACCGACCGTCGCTGCACCAACAGCTTGTACAGCGTGTGCTGGATCTGCTCCCGTACCTGATCGGTCAGGTTGAACATCAGCATCGGATCCTCGGCGGCCTCCGCCGGATACCCGTCCGTCGGAATCGGCTCACCGAACTGAATCGTCCACTTGGTCGGCAGCGGAACCGCACCGAGCGGCCCCAGCCACGGGAACGTAGGCGTCAACGGGAAGTACGGAAAGCCCAGCAGCCGCGCCAGCGTCTTCGCGTTGCCGAGCATCGGGTAGATCTCCTCCGCCCCGACGATCGAGCACGGAATGATCGGCGTCCCCTGCCGCAGGGCCGTGGAGACGAAGCCGCCCCGGCCGAACCGCTGCAGCTTGTACCGCTCGCTGAAAGGTTTCCCGATGCCCTTGAAGCCCTCCGGCATCACCCCGACCAGCTCCCCCTGACCCAGCAGCCGCTCCGCGTCCTCCGCGCACGCCAGGGTGTGCCCCAGCTTGCGGGCCAGCTCGTTGACCACCGGGAGCACGAAGACCAAGTCGGCCGCGAGCAGCCTCAGATGCCGGTCGGCCGGATGGCGGTCGTGCACCGCCACCTGCATCATCAGCCCGTCCAGCGGCAGCGTCCCCGAGTGGTTGGCGACGATCAGCGCCCCGCCCTCGGCCGGGATGTTCTCGATGCCCTTCACCTCGACCCGGAAGTACTTCTCGTACACCGGCCGCAGCAGCGACATCAGGACCTGGTCGGTCAGCTCCTCGTCGAAACCGAAGTCGTCGACGTCGTAGTCCCCGGTGAGCCGGCGCCGCAGAAAGGCCAGCCCGGCCGCCACACGCTTCTCCAGGCCGCTGCCCGGCCCGTCGGCACCCGACCGCTCCAGCGGCTCCTCCTCACGGCTCACAGGCCCATCTTCCTGCGCCCGGACCCGGCCCGGCAGCGGCTGGACCTCACCCAGCTCCCCGGTCTCGCCGAGGGAGCCGCGCCGGCTGCCCGTGCTCCGGCGCCGCGCCGGGCGCTGTGCGGCGCCCCCGCGGGACCGGTCGTCGTCGAACGGAATGACCTTGGCGTCCGCCATCGTGTGCCGCTCTCCTCAGTTGGCGCTGTGCGTCGTGGTCCGGCCGCCGCCCCTCGCGGCCAGCGCGGCGATCCGGTCGACGGCCCCCGCGAGGGCCTCCGGCGGCACCAGCCCGGGGCCCTGGCCGCGGGCGAAGTCCGTGAACGTCTCCGCCGTCGTGTACCTGGGCGTGAAGCCCAGCGTCTCGCGCATCTGGACCGTGTCCACCACGCGCCCGTGCGTGAGCAGCCGGATCTGCTCCGGCGAGAAGTCCGTCATACCGAGCGTACGCACCAGCGAACCCGCCCAGGTGACGGCGGGCAGCAGCAGCGGCACGGTCGGCCGCCCGAGCCGCCGGGAGCACTGCGAGAGCAGCAGCACGCCGTCCCCGGCGATGTTGAACGTGCCGCTGTTGAGGGTGCCCCGGCGCGGCTCGTGCGAGGCGATCCTGAGCACCTCGACGACGTCGTCCTCGTGCACGAACTGCAGCCGCGGGTCGTAGCCGAAGACGGTCGGCAGCACCGGCAGCGCGAAGTACGAGGCGAGCGGGGTGTCCGCGGCCGGCCCAAGGATGTTGGCGAACCGCAGCACGCACACCGCGACGTCCGGACGCCGCCGGGCGAACCCGCGCACATACCCCTCGACCTCGACGGTGTCCTTGGCGAAGCCGCCGCTCGGCAGCGACTTGGGCGGGGTCGTCTCGGTGAAAACGGCCGGATCGCGCGGTGCGGAGCCGTAGACGTTCGTACTGGACTTCACCACCAGCCGCTGCACGATCGGCGACTTCTGGCAGGCGCCGAGCAGCTGCATGGTGCCGATGACGTTGGTCTCCTTGACCGTGGCCCGGCTGCCGCTGCCCAGCGCCGTGCCCGTCACATCCATGTGGACGACCGTGTCGGCGCCCGTCTCCGCGAGCACCCGCGCTATCGTCGGCAGCCGGATGTCGGCCTGGATGAAGTCCGCCCCGCCCAGATGGTGCGCCGGCGGCACCGCGTCCACGGCGATCACCCGGTCGACCTCCGGATCCCGCTGGATCCGCCGTACGAACCGGCCGCCCAGCTGCCGGGCCACTCCGGTGACGAGCACGACCTTCCCCAAGATCAGCGCCTTCCTTCTCGCGTTCCCGCGTTAACCGTGTCCCGCGTGTTCGCCCTGTGCGGCCAACTTAGCGGGTTGATGTTGCGCTGTGATGACCACCCGATGCACGAAGTGACGGAAATTCACTGATCGGAATATGCCGGGTACGACCGTGCGGGTACCCGGATATGCCTGTGGCCTCCCATCAGTACCGATGGGAGGCCACAGACAGCGCTGACACGCTCTCGCGCGCCGCTTACTTCTTGTTGCGACGCTGAACGCGCGTGCGCTTGAGCAGCTTGCGGTGCTTCTTCTTGGCCATCCGCTTGCGCCGCTTCTTGATAACAGAGCCCACGACTACCCTCGCTCACTTCTCATCACTCGGTTGTTTGGGCGCCATGGGCCCACACGACCTACGAGGGGCTAGCCTACCCAACCGAGCGCCCAGGTCGTAATCGAGGGGGTACCCCGGGGTAACCCGGGGGTCGCCGTCAGGCCGTCTCCACCCCCACATAGCTGTCACGGAGGTACTCGTGTACCGCTTGTTCCGGGACGCGGAAGGACCGCCCCACCCGGATCGCGGGCAGATGACCGCTGTGCACCAGGCGGTACACGGTCATCTTCGACACTCGCATCACCGAGGCGACTTCCGCCACGGTAAGGAACTGAACCTCGTTCAGAGGCCTCTCGCCAGCTGCACCCATGACACACCTGAACCTTCCGCACTCGACGGCCACCGGCTTCCCCTTCCGGTGACTCTTCGTCGTTGCGTGCTCACTCCCCAATGTAGGGGCGGGTGATGCAAGTGGGGAAGAGGTGCACCCATCGCAGGCCTACTGTGACAGACATGCTCGTTTGAGTACGTAGCGGGTAAGCGGCCGGTAGTGAGCAGACCGCACTGCGTCATCAACCGGAACGGCGACGGACACACGCCCCTCCGCCTCCCCCACGAACAGCGCCGGATCATCCGTGTCGGCCAGACCGATGGCCTCGAACCCCAGCTGACCAGCACCGCAGACCCAGCCATGGTCCCCCACGACCAGCTCGGGCAACGGCCCGCCGCTCTCCGCCGCGGCCTCCAGGGCGACCCGAACCGGCAGCGGTGAATGACAGTGCACGCCCGGCTCACAACCGGGGCGCCCACCGTCGGTTTCCCGCACCAACCCGACTCCTCGTGCGTAGTCCACCGCACACGTACGTAGACCGAACCGGGTCAATATGTCGACACAGCGACCCTGCGCGGGTGTGAGCACGTCACACCCCGCCGCCGAGAGCGCGTCCGCGAGTCCGGCGTAGAACCCGAGCAGCCGCTGCGGATGCCCGGTCCCGAACAGCACCGGCGCGCCCCGCCTGGCCGCCTCCCCGATCCGCCCCGCGAACGCGTCCAGCGCCGCCAACGTCAGCTCCGGATCGATCACATCCGGTCCCGAAATGTGCCGGGGATCGGCCGAAACACCACACTTCTCCGCCATGAGCCGCAGTAAATCCCGCTGCCCCCAGGCCCCTTCAGGATCGATCCCGATCAACACCCGGGGATCCCGGGCGGCGAAGAGCCGATAACTCCGCAGACTGTCCTCCCGAGAGGTCCCCACCTCCCCGGCAAGCCGAACAGCCAGCAGATGCGCGCGTAGAGCTCCGCTGGTCGACACGGATGCGATGGTGACGCATCGGGGGTGGGGTGCGGGGAGAAACCGGGGGAATTGCGCACAGTTGGCGTAATGCGTGCCGTCGGCTTCGCAGCGCCGTCCCGCGCTACGGCAGCAGCCCCCGCAACGGAAACACGGCCCGCCGAGTAGCCAGCACGGCCTGATCCAAGCGATCAGCGGGGTCGTACCCGGCCTCCCACGACGCCCAACTCACCGGCCACCGCCCATCAGTCATCCGCTGCGGCCCCAACTGCCGGGTCCGGGCGAACACCTCCTGACGCCACCCCTCAGGAATCACCGTCTCCGGCACCACCGGCCGTCCCGCCACGATCCCCACCAGATGCGTCCACGACCGAGGCACGACATCCACGACCGCGTACCCCCCGCCCCCCAGCGCGACCCACTTCCCCTCGGCGCACTCGTGCGCCAGCTCATGACACGCCACCTGCACGGCCCGCTGCGCATCCAGCGAAACGGCAAGGTGCGCGAGCGGATCCTCGAAGTGCGTGTCAGCCCCGTGCTGCGACACCAGCACCTGCGGCCGGAACTCCGCGAGCAGCTCCGGCACCACCGAGTGGAACGCCCGTACCCACCCCGCGTCCCCGGTCCCGGCCGGCAACGCCACATTCACGGCGGAGCCTTCCCCGGCCCCGGCCCCGACCTCCTCCGGCCACCCGGTCTGCGGGAACAACGTACGGGGATGCTCGTGCAGCGAGATCGTCAGAACCCGCGGATCCTCCCAGAACGCCGCCTGCACCCCGTCCCCGTGATGCACGTCGACATCCACATAGGCGACCCGCTCGGCCCCCAGCTCCAGCAGCCGGGCGATGGCCAGCGAGGCGTCGTTGTAGATACAGAACCCCGACGCACCCCCCGGCATCGCGTGATGCAGCCCGCCCGCGAAGTTCACGGCGTGCTCGGCATCCCCCCGCCACACCGCCTCCGCCGCCCCCACCGACTGCCCGGCGATCAACGCGGACACCTCGTGCATCCCGGCGAACGCGGGATCATCGACCGTGCCGAGCCCGTACTCCCCCCGCGCCCCCGCCGGATCGGCCGACGCGGCCTTCACCGCGTCGATGTAGTCCTCCCGGTGGACCAGCCGCAGCGTCGACTCCCCGGCCGGCTTGGCCGCGACGACCTCCACCTCCCGGTCGAGCCCGAAGGCACCCACCAGTTTCCGGGTCAGCGCCAGCCGGACCGGATCCATCGGATGGTCCGGGCCGAAGTCATAGCCCGTTACTGCCTCGTCCCACATCAGCTGTGCGCGGCCGCTCATGCCCGCCACCGTATCGGTCCGGTTGAGCGGCGAACGATCTGGCGTACACCAACGTCACCAGCACCAACACCATCGGCACAAGCATCGCCCCCCGATAGCTCCAGGCATCACCCAGAGCCCCCACCAACGGCGAACCGACCAGAAAACCCACGTAATTGAAAATATTGAGCCGCGCGATGGCCGCATCCGAAGCCCCCGGAAAGAGTCGCCCCGCGGCCGCGAACGTCTGCGGCACCAGCACGCACAACCCCAGCCCCAGCAGAGTGAACCCGAGCATCCCGACCCACGCGCCGGGCGCCGAGGCCACCACCGCGAACCCACCGGCCGCCACCAGCGTCCCGAGCCGTACGACCGCCACCGCCCCGAACCGCCGCACCCCGAAGTCCCCGATGGTCCGCCCCAGCAGCGTGGTCACCATGTACACGTTGTACGGCACGGTCGCCAGCTGCTCCGAGCTGCCCAGCACGTCCTTCAGATACTTCGCGCTCCAGTTGGAGACCGTCGAGTCCCCGATATAGGCGAAGGTCATCACCAGACAGAGCGGCAGCAGCAACTTGAAGACAACACCTGCGCCGTCGCCCTGCTCCTCCCCCAAGGGCGCCGGATCGCCGTCGACGTACCACCGGCTGCCCACCAGCGTCGCCGGCAGCAGCACGACCACCACCGGCAGATACGACACCCACAGCGCGAGATGCCAGTGCGCCCCGACCCACGCCAGCGACGCGCCCAGAATCCCGCCCAGGCTGTACGCGGCATGAAAGCTGAGCATGATGCTGCGCCCGTACGACCGCTGCAGGCTCACCCCGAGCATGTTCATGGAGGCGTCCAGCGCGCCCACGGCCAGCCCGAACGTGCCCAGCGCCACCGCCAGCTCGGCGATCCGCCCACCCGCACCGGCACCGAGCAGCGCCAGCAGGACCACCGGCTGGGACCAGCGCAGCAGCCGGCTGGGCCGTATTCGCTTCACCAACTGCTCGGTGGTCACACTGCCGACCCCGGCGAGGATCGGTACGGCGGCCAGGAAGACCGGCAGCAGCGCGTCGGAGACGCCGTACCGGTCCTGAATGGCCGGGATGCGTGTCACCAACAACGCGAAGGTGGCGCCCTGAGCGAAGAAGCTGAACGCCAGCGAGGCCCTGCCGCGCCGCAGCACATCAGTCATGGCGGCGAGCGTAGGGCCCCGGGCTACCTGTGGGTAGATCCAGCCAAAGATGAATTTCCCTCAGGTTCACTGATCGGAAGGTCGAGCCGCGAGTCAGACGGCAGCGGACGCGGCGGCCCCGACCTCTGCGACGTTGCCGGCCTCTGCCATGGCCTGAGCTTCAGCTTCGGCCTCGGCCTTGAGCATCTTCTCCATCGGCTCGATGGCCAGGCCACCGCCGACGAGCATGCCGATTCCGATCGCGCCGACCAGGAAGACCGTGCCCAGCCAGACCATGGTGTCCACGGGGAGCGTGTAGGCGCCCACGACCCGCGCGATGCACTCGGCGAGCAGTGCCACGCCCCAGACGACGGAATAGGCCCGCTCCTTGCGCAGGAAGGCCGCCGACTGGTCCGCCGCCCCGGAGGTCAGCCGTGCCCAGGCGGCCTCCTTGGCCTCATCGGCCTTGACCAGGAAGGGCTTCAGACCGGCGGTCATCATCGGCCTGCCCATCCCCACGGAGAGCAGGATCCCGATGGCGACGGTGCTGCTGACCGCGCCGTCCTTGGCGAGCATCAGCCGCGGATCACCCGACAGGAAGGTCAGCAGCAGCGAGACGACGTTGACGACCAGGATCAGCCCGGCCAGCGCGTTCGCCTTCCGTTGCGTCACCAGGCTCCACAGGGTCCGCAGCGCCGGCACCACACTGCTCCAGGCGAGCGCCGCGAAGGTACTCGTCCCGAAGCCGTCCTTGAGGAGGTAGTACGAGCCGAGCGGCACCGCCACATCCAGGACCAGCGGCATGAAGTTGTCCAGCACGCTCGGGTTCTGCTTCTGCTGCTCGGTCCGGCCCTGGGCCCCCGTGTTCTTCGTCATGCCCTTAGCTTCGCCGCCACAGGCGGTCCGCCAGTAGAAACGATCATCCGGAGGTGCGTATGACAATTGTCAGACCGGGACCGGTGCCTCAGGTCATACCAGCAGGTCAGCCAACTCACCCATGGTGACGAAGAGTTGATCGGCTCCCGTCAGCTTCGCCGCCGGCGTCATCGCGGTGAACCCGTAGACAGTCATCCCGGCCGCCACGGCCGCCTGCACACCCAGCGGAGAATCCTCCACGACCAGGCACCGCTCCGGCGCCACCCCCATCCGCTCCGCGGCGTAAAGGAAGAGATCGGGCGCAGGCTTGCCCCGCCCCACGTCCTCGGAGCTGAAGATCCGCTCCTCCGCGAACCACCGGTCGAGCCCGGTCGTGCGATGCCCGACCCGGATCCGCGCATGGCTCCCGGACGAGCCCACGCAGTACGGCACCCCGTCCGCGGCCAGCTTCTCCAGTACGCCGCTCACGCCGGCCACTGGCTGCAACTCCCGCTCGAACGCGGCGAACACGCGCGCGTGGAAGACATCGTCGAAGTCGTCCGGCAACCGCTGCCCCGTCCGCTCCAGCACCAGGTCATGGATCCGATGCATCGCCGAGCCCATGTAGTCCCGAATGGCGCCCTCGTACGAGGTCGGGTGCCCCAACTCGGTGAGATAGGCGGCCAGGAGACGGTTGGAGATGGGCTCGCTGTCGACGAGCACACCGTCGTTGTCGAAGATCACCAGGTCATAGCGCATATATTTGAGCATAAACGCAGAAAGGCCCACGCCGGATGGCGTGGGCCTTTCTCAATTTTTGTTCGGCGGTGTCCTACTCTCCCACAGGGTC
>NZ_MQUS01000064.1 GCF_001953885.1 Streptomyces sp. IMTB 2501
CATGCGCGAGGTAGACCTCCGCCATGCCACCACGACCGAGCACCCGGCCCAGTTCGTACCGGCCACCCTGGCGACGCGGCTCTTCCACAGCGAGTCCCCTGCCTCTCCCTTTTCCGGAGTTTCCCGGAGCCCGAACCATCCGACACTGCGTTCGGGACGTCGATGAAGCCCTCGCTGGCCGCTCGACGTGCGGTGACCGCAATGGCCATGGCGCGATCTTAGCCCCGGATTCACCCGTTCGGCTCGCCCAGATGAGCAGGCAGAGTTGCCCGAGTCACTAGGCGCGGGAGCAACGTTGGCGCAGGCTGTCAGGGCGTTGCGCTGGCCGGGCCTGTACTGGGGCCACTCCCGGGCCG
Source organism: Streptomyces sp. IMTB 2501 (assembly GCF_001953885.1). Taxonomy (GTDB): domain Bacteria; phylum Actinomycetota; class Actinomycetes; order Streptomycetales; family Streptomycetaceae; genus Streptomyces. Next base: position 357 of record NZ_MQUS01000064.1, read on the forward strand.
TGCGCGAGCCGTGGCCCGGCATGCCGACGACAATGAAAGGGATTCTCGACGCCTCCGGGAAGGCACCGAAGGGGTCGGCACCCGGCCGACGATCCTCATCGACGACTTCCGGCAAGGCCATGGATGACCAGCGCTACGACTTGATCCTGACCGTCGGCGGCCAGCCGCTCATGCACGGCTGGTGCAGCGACCGCCACTTGGCCGACCACCCGATTCCGAACGTGAGTCGGCGAGTACGGCAGCCTGCCCGGCGCGCACATGGGGGTTCGCCAGTCGGCCCGGCTCTGTTGTCAGGGGCGGCAAGCAGCCCGATCCGCATCTATCAGCCCATGCTGCGCCGCCCGCCCCGGCTGTGATGCGGCCGGGGCGGACTCCTGTCAGCTCTCGGCCGTCTTCGGCGTCGGTCGGCGCCGCCGCGATCGACGCCGTGAGTACGAGGCTGCGGGATGCCCGGGAGACGATCCTCCGGGCGCCCGCCGCGCTGCGGTTCGACCGATGGGGTGACCACGCTGTGGCGTTGCCTCCGATTTCAGACGTGGGCTCTCATCCTGTGAGAGCGTGCTGATTCCTTTGCCAGCAGCACGGCGGTTGTGGTGGGAGCCTCTCTGGTCAGCGGGCGAGCCCGATCCCCTTACGGGGCGGGGCTCCCACCACGAGCCCCATTGGGCGTCCGGGAGTTGACCCCGGTGGCCGCCGTTGGGCCGGTCTCTGTCCCGGCTACGCCGTGTTCGGCGCTTGAACGGCAACCTCATGCTCATCTTGAGTGGCACTCAACATCCGGCCGTTGGCGGGGTTCTTTGGTGCCGGACCCGTGCACGTGGCGGGCCTGTGCACACGAATGACCTAGTCCAGGAGGACATCGCGAGCGAAGGGCCCTTAGCGTCGCTTATGTCCCACTGGCTGACAGTCAGGAGTCGGAAGTGAACTGCATGCGCCGCTACATGGTCTGTACCACCGCAAGTATGGTGCTCTCCCTCGGGGCCTTCGCGCTCGCCGCTCCGGCCCAGGCACAGCCGGGCCCCGCTACTGGCGTTGCCGTCGCGGGCGTCCGCCCCGACGTCACCACCCCCGCCGGCAACGGCTGCGACGATAGCAACGGCAAGGGCAACGGCTGTGGCTGTGGTGACAGCGACAGCAAGGGAACCAGCAACGGCAACGGCTGTGGCTGTGGTGACAGCAACGGCAAGGGAACCAGCAACGGCTGTGGCTGCGGTGACAGCAAGGGCACCGGCACCGGCACCGGCAATGGCAACGGCAGCGGCTGTGGCTGCGGTGACAGCAAGGGCACCGGCAATGGCAACGGCACCGGCTGTGGCTGCGGCAACAGTTATGGGAACGACAGTGGCTGTGGCAATGGCAACGGCAGTGGCAATGGCAATGGCAGCGGACACGGCTGCGGGTGCGGCAAAGGCCACGGCAACAGCAGCGGCGATAAGGTCTCCTTTGAGGCCAAGAACCGCCCGGAAGGCCTGCAGGACGCGAAAATCGAGCGGTTGTAGGGCTTGAGCCGCGTACGAGGTCAACTCAGCGTTCATGTTGCCCATTGCAGGCCGAGGCCGGCCAGCCGCTGCAGCGGTGACAAATCCGTTAGCGATCACTAGGGTCTTTCCCTTGGATCACCGGACCGACTGCCGCCGCCTGGTTGAATGTCCGTATGCCGCTTGGGGGGTCGTCCGTTGGCGCAGGAGCTGGCCTGGTTCCGGGGCAGCGACCACTGCTCCTGCTGGACGTTGACGGGGTGCTGAATCCCTTCGCAGCCGATGGTTGCCCGCAGGGCTACCGCGAGCATGTCTTCTTCCCCGGGGAGGAGCCGGCGGTCCGCCTGTGCGACGCTCACGGCCGTTATTGCCGGACCGGATGCCGAAGCGGGGCGGGCGCTGGCGTGAGCACCGCCAGGTGATCGACGCCAGCGCATGGAAGTTCCAGACCGGGGCGCAGTGGGTGCACCTACCTGCTGAGTATGGCTCGCGGAAGGGCGTCCACACTCGGCTGCGGAACTGGGCCATCGACGGCACCTGGGAGCAGGTCTTCACCGCCCTGCTCGCCCAGGCCGACGCCGAGGGCGACCTGGTCTGGGTCGTCGCCGTGGACTCCACCGTCGTCCGCGCACACCAGAACGCGGCCGGGGCCCGCAAAAGGGGGCCCGCCGGCGAACCCGGCCACCACGCCATCGGACGCTCACGCGGCGGCCTGACAACCAAAATCCATCTCGCTGCGGACGGCCGCTGCCGCCCACTGTGCTTCGTCCTCACACCGGGCCAGGCGGGCGAGGCACCAGCCTTCGAACACGGCATGGCCGCCATCCGCGTGCCCCGGCTACTCGGCCGACCACGCACCCGGCCCGCCGCGGTCCTGGCTGACCGGGCCTATTCATCCCGAGCCATCCGCCACCACCTGCGCATACGCGGCATACGCGCCGGGGTACCGCAACCCGCGAATCAGATCGTCAACCGCAAGAGCAAGGGCCGAAACGGCGGCCGACCGCCGGTCTTCGACCGCGAGGCAAACAAGCAACGCAACACCGTAGAACGTTGCATCAACCGCCTCAAGAGCTGGCGCGGCCTGGCGACCCGCTACGAGAAGACCGCCACCGTCTTCCGTGCCGGCCTCCACATCGCCGGCATCTTCATCCGGTCCGCCCGCTGATCCGAAAGAAGGGCCTAGATGGGTGATGTGCTGACCAGGAATCTAGTGATCGTTTCAGGATTTCTTGCTGTGGTGTCGTGTGGCTCTGAGCTGGGCTTTCCATGGAGGTTCGGAAGTCGGAGCGGCTCTGAGGCGTGGGCTCAGTGATCGTCTCGGTATGTAGTCACCGTCTCGGGATTTTTAACGCTCTGTTCTCGAGATCTGTCACTGGTCATCACGCTGCCCTTCCACCGCCCACTGCAAGCCGAGGTCGGCGAGCGCGTGTCCGGTGTCGGGTCTTGTGATCAGTGGCTGGTGGGCTGACATGGGTTGATCAGTTTGGTGTGCTGGTGTGGCCGGGTGGTGCCTGTGCTTTGGTGGGGGCGGGGGTGTGGGTGGGGGTTTGCTGTGCGAGGTCTGGTCTGCGCTTTTGTCAGTTAGTGCGTGTTTCGAAAGTGTTTTCTAGGCCAGCGCATCCAGGCGGTTCATCTCAGCCTGGGGCAGCCACAGCGTGCCAGCGGCGTTGTTCTCGGCCAGGAGGGCGGGGTTGGGCGCGCCCCGGGATCGCCAGCACGTTCGGCCCGCGGTGCAGCGTTCAGTCCAGCCGAACCTGCGCGGGTGTCGCGCCTTGCGTGCGCGACCGCGTGGAGGCGGCCGTCGTGGGTGTCGTCGGCGGGCGCCTCGCGCCGCTGGCCCGAGATCGCGAAGCGCGGTCCGGCGTGATCCGGGGCGCCCCTCTGGTTGTGGGAGCCGATGCTGCGCGGCGGCGATCCCTGCGGGGATGTGATCTCCCGGGAGCGCGGGCACGGCACCCTGCGCCTCTGGCGCTTTTACCCCGCCCGCCGACCGAACGTCACAAATTCTCCACGTTCATCGAACGATTCCTTCACGCACGTGTATCCGTGTGGCCACGCTCAAGCGGGCGATATGCCCCTAGTGTCGCTTATGTTCTACTAACGGATCGTCAGGAGTCAGAAGTGAATCGCGTACATCGCTCCATGGCCTGTACGAGCGCGAGTGTGCTGCTCACCTTTGGTGCCTTCGCGCTCGCCACTCCCGCCCAGGCACAGGCGGACCCCGCCGCAGCTCCCTCCGCTCCCGCTGCAGCTCCCTCTGCTGGAGCTCCGTCTGCTCCCGCTGCAGTTCCCTCCGCTGGAGCTCCGTCTGCTCCCGCTCCCGCTCCGTCCGCTGGAGCTCCGTCTGCTCCCGCTCCCGCTCCGTCCGCTGGAGTTCCCTCTGCTCCGGCTCCCTCCGCTGCAGCTCCCTCCGCTCCCGGTGCCCCCAGTGCTCCTGCGGCCCCCAGTACCCCCGGGAACGGCGGTGGCAGTGGTGGCTCCCAGTGCACTCCTCGCGGTGGCCTCCTCGGTGGTCTGCTCGGTGGTCTGCTGAGTGCGGTGCTCGATCTGCTGGGTGGCGGCGGCACGAGCTGCTAGTAGCTCCCTGGCGGGATCCGTCTCGGTGTGAGGGTGCAGGCCGTGGTGGTTTCTCGGCCGTGTGCTGTTCGTGGGGGTTGGATAGACCCCGCTGGTCTGTGCTCTCCTGACGCGGGCTGGTGGTTGGGAGAGGGTGTCCTGGACCTTGTGCTGTGGAGCGGGGTCCGGGGCATCGCTGGCCACTGCCTCTGCGGGCGTGGGGTGGACTTCTGTGGGGCGGGCACCGAAGACATCTGCATCGGAGAACGCAGGATCCCCAACAGGCCCTGTCCAACACCGTCCTGCGCACCGTCAGCCGCTTCTGCCACATCGCCGACCACACGATCACCCACCGCCACGTCCCCAAACTGCGCGGCCTGGAAGACAAAGACCTGCACCGCGAACTGGCCGGCCACATCGTCCCCGTCGCCCACAAAGCCTGGAAGGACCTGCAAAACCGACGACGGCTGCGTCCGCTTCGCATACGACCACTACCTGAAGATCTGGGCTCTCGCCCAGCCCAAACTGGACGCCGACTACCTGTTCCTGGACGAAGCCCAGGACACCGCCCCCGTCGTCGAGGCGATCTTCCTCGCCCAACGATGTCGTTGACGACATCGAACGTCAACGAGCCCGCAAGTTCGGCCTCGGGCTCGACGAGCGCGTCGAGCCCGCCCTCGCGCCGCAGGGGCAGCCAGGTGGTGATGGCCATCTGTGCCTGTGTGACGTAGAGCGTGGCCAGTTCGCCATGCAGGGAGAAGTGCCGCACGCGATGGACGGTTACAGCCACGCGAAGTTCCCTCACTGGATGAAGCAGTACGGGGAATGCGACACCTGTGAAGTCGTCCTCTCCCGCGACGGGCAGGGTGTGACACAGGACTCGCTGTGCCGGGCGATCGCCCGGCACCTGGTCAGCCCCTATGACGACAAGACCCTCGGCTCCGCGTCCAAGGTCGACATCGATCACACTGTGCCGCTTGCGAACGCCTGGCGGTCGGGTGCCGACACCTGGACCATCGACAAGCGCAAGAAGTTCGCCAACGACCTCGATATCTCGCAGCTGACCGCGATCTCCGCTTCGTCGAACCGGTCGAAAGGCGCCACACCAGCGTCACCGCCCGGACGACTACGACTACGACGCCGGCGACCCGGTGACAGTCGTCTGCGCGCTCTCCGTGGACACCACCGGCATCCCCAGGGCGGATGTACACATGAACGCCCGCCCCGGGCCGCCCAGGCCCCGCGCGTTCCGGCGAGTACACCCGTCACCGACACGACCACCGGCCTCCTGCTGGGCGCCCCGTCCGTGACCCTCGCCGGCATCCGGATCCGGAAGCGCGCCCCGACGGCTGCCGAGGCCTTGCGGTGAACGCGTCGAACCGGTCACGGGGCGAGCTGGAATACGCCCGCACGGTGATCGGTTGCACCGGAACATGCAACGTGATCAAGAACCGCCCGTTGGTATCCATCCTCTGCTGGCGGGTCGGTTCAGTCCTTACGAGTTCGACCCGTCGGCTACCGTCGACGACCGCTGCCTGGGCCTGCTGCTCGAAGCCGCACGCTGGGCGCCGTCCGCCGGTAACTCCCAGCCGTGGGGCTTCTTCACGAGCCGACCGGGTGAGCCGGAGCACGAGCGGGTGGTCCGCCACCTCGCGCCCAGCTCGGCCCGGTGGGCGACGGACGCGGGCCTGCTCGTCGTCACGCTGACGCGTCGCCACGTCGGCGACACGCAGTTGCTCTACTCCGAGTTCGCCGACTACGACCTCGGCCAGGCCGTCGCCCATATGACCGTCCAGGCCCAGGCGATGGGACTGGCCGCCCACCAGTTCCGCGCCTTCGATCTGGAAGGCCTTACCAAGGAACTGGGCCCGAACCCGGGTTGGGCGATCGTCTCCATGATCGCGCTGGGGAAGGCGGCCGGAGATCCGTCGCAGGGCCGCGACCGGCGCAGCATCGCCGATCTGCTGTCCGCTCCCTGGTCACTTGCGGAGTAGTGCCGTCGCGTCACACCCGCAACAGCTCCCGGATGTTGGGAAAGCGGTTACCGGGGCGTAGCGAATGGATGCCCGTCCCCTCTAGGCTCTGCGCGGCCACGGGCACCGCTGCGCGAGAGAGGATTGGCATGCGCATGATCTGTCGAAGAGTGGGGGCCGTGTTGCCGGCCGTCTCGGCCCTGCTGCTCGCCCTGACAACGATGCCGTCCGCCCACGCCGACGACCTCGCCGGGGCGACGCTGGCCGAGGTCTCCGGCACCGGCATCCACAACACGTACAACGACAAGTCGACGTACACCTACCTGGCCAACGCCCTGGACACCGGTACCTCCCTGGTGGAACTGGACACCTGGGCCAACGTGTTCAACAGAAAGTGGGACGTGAGCCACAGCAACCCGCTGGGCAGCGACAACAACTGCGTCCAGGCGGACACGGCCGCCGACCTCTACACCGGCAACCGCAACCAGAACCTGGACAGCTGCCTCGACGACATCCGGATCTGGCTGCGGGCCCACCCCTCCAGCCACCCGATCATGGTCAAGATCGAGATGAAGAACGGGTTCGACAACACCCTCGGCATGAACCCGACCTCGTTCGACGCGTACGTCAAGGCCCACCTCGGCAGCGTCCTCTACACCCCCGCCGACCTGCTCACCAAGAGCGACGGCACCCGCTACCCGGACCTCGACACCGCCGCCCGCGCGAACAACTGGGCCAGAAACTCCGTGTTGAGCGGCAAGGCGATCGTGGAGATCATCCCGGGCACCTTCGAGCAGGCCGTCGACCCCGCCTCCAGCTGGGTGGACGTCGTCTACGCCCAGCACCTCAAGGACCTGAACGACGCCGGGACCATCGACCAGGCCGCCGTCTTCCCCGGCGTCCTCGGCGCGCAGGCCGTCGACCCGCGCACCCGGTACAGCGACACGACCCTGCGCCCCTGGTTCGTGGTGTTCGACGCGGACGCGGCTGCCTGGGCCGGCGACGGGGACACCCAGTGGTACGACACCAACCACTACCTGACGGTCGTCACCGACGCCTACGACGTGTCGCCCGCCCTCAGCTCCTCCGACCCTTCCCTGGCGGACGCCCGGGCGCGCGTCGCCGAACTCGCCGCCGACGGCGCCTCGTACATCTCCACCGACTGGATCACCGCCCCGGCGAACGGCGTGCTCGGCGAGGTGCTGAGCCGTGGCTGACATCCTGCGCTCTCGCCCCCTGCTGCGGGTGCTGGTGGCCGGCGCGATGGCACTCGCCTTCGCCCTGCCCGGCCAACTCGCCCCGACGGCACGGTCCGCGACCGCCTCCGACCCCGTGTCGCTGGTCAACCCCTATATCGGCACCGGCGGCAACAACGACTTCAGCGCCGGGAACACCTTCCCCGGCGCCGACGTCCCGCACGGCATGCTCCAGTGGTCCCCGGACACCACCTCCCGGCCCAAGGGCGGTGGATACAACTACGCCGACTCGGCCGTCTCCGGCTTCAGCCTCACCCACGTCTCCGGCGTCGGCTGCGACGCGGCCGGAGACCTGCCCATCCTGCCTGTCGTCGGTTCGATCGGCTCCGACCCCGGCTCCACGACCGAGTCGTTCTCCCACGCGAACGAGACGGCGGCACCCGGCTCGTACTCGGTCGCCCTCGGCAACGGCACCAGCGTGGCGCTCACCACGACCACGCACGCGGGCATCGGCCAGTTCACCTTCCCTGCCTCCACCCAGGCCGACCTGCTGCTGAAACTGAACGGCACGCAGACCCCGTACACCTCCTCGACGCTGAACGTGACGGGCGGTGACACGGTGACCGGTTCCGTGACCAGCACCGGCTTCTGCGAAGCCACCAACCCCTTCACCGTCTACTTCGCCCTCACCTTCGACCACCCCTTCACCGCCAGCGGCGGCTACAGCGGCGGCGAGTACCTCACCTTCGACACCACGAGCAACCGTACGGTCCAGGCCCGGGTCGGCATCTCCTACACGTCGACGGCCGAGGCGGCCGCCAACCGGGACGCGGAGGCCACCGGCAGGAGCTTCGCCGACGTGAAGTCCGCCGCGACGACGGCCTGGCGGAACGAGCTGTCGAAGATCACGGTCAGCGGCGGCACCAGCGACCAGCAGACCGTCTTCTACACCGCCCTCTACCACGCCTCGCTCTTCCCCAGCGTGGTCAGCGACGCCGACGGCTCCTACCGCGGCTACGACAACGCCGTGCACACCGTGACCGGCGGCCACAGCGCCCAGTACACGGACTTCTCCAACTGGGACACCTACCGTTCCCAGACACAGCTCACGGCACTGCTCGACCCGTCGGCCGCCTCCGACATGGCGCAGTCCATCGTCAACGACTACTCGCAGGGCGGCACCCTCACCAAGTGGGGCATGGCCACCGGAGAGACGCACATCATGGTCGGCGACCCGGCCGTCCCCGTGCTGGCCGACTACTACGCCTTCGGCGCACGGAACTTCGACACCGCCACGGCCCTGTCCGCCATGATCAAGGAACAGACCACCGACACCGATGTCACGCCCGGTGTGACGTACCTGGACTCCTTCGGGTACCTGCCCACCAACTCGCCGTACGGCTGCTGCCACGAGTACGCCACCACCTCCACCCAACTCGAATACGACACCGACGACTTCGCCCTGTCGCAGTTCGCGGGCGCACTCGGCGACACCGCGGGCCAGAAGAAGTTCCTGAACCGGGCGCAGGACTGGGAGAACATCTTCAACACGTCCTCCGGCTACATCCAGCCACGGCACTCCAACGGCCGCTGGATGGATGGCTTCAACGCCAAGCTGATCACCGGCACCTCGAACAACGACTTCGCCGAGGGCGACGCCTTCACCTACACCCCGATGATCCCCTTCAACCTCGCCAAGCTGGCGTCCCTGGAGGGCGGCACCTCGTCGTTGGCGTCGTACCTGGACAGCGTGCTCAGCGGCTACCAGGGGCTGGGAAGCGTCATCGGCACCCAGTCCAACATGGGCAACGAGCCCAGCATCGGGCTGCCGTGGGAGTACGACTGGGTCGGCGAGCCGTACAAGACACAGTCCACGGTGCGTGCCGTCCAGGACCAGCTGTGGAGCAACACCGCCGGTGGCGAGCCCGGCAACGACGATCTCGGCGAGATGAGCGCCTGGTACGTCTGGTCCGCGCTCGGCCTCTACCCGGAGACACCGGGCACCGCCGACCTCGCCATCGGTAGCCCCCTGTTCACCTCGGCCGTCATCACCGCGGGCGGGCACACGCTGACCGTCAACGCCCCCGCTGCGGCGGACGGTTCACCATATGTCCAGGCCCTGACTCTGAACGGCACCGCCTGGAACAAGGCCTACCTACCGGCTTCCTATGTGAGCGCCTCCGCCGAACTGGACTTCACCCTCACCTCGACCGCCGACACCCAGTGGGCGTCGGACGCCTCGGCCGCACCGCCGTCCTACGACGGCACCCCGGGCACGGGAGCGGCCCAGCCGAGCGGGCCGCTCACCGAGACCGCCACCGGCAAGTGCGTCGACGATGCCGGCTCGGGCACCTCGAACGGCACGGCCGTCCAGATCTATTCCTGCAACGGCACCGACGCGCAGACCTGGAAGGTCGTCCCCGACGGCACCCTGCAGGTGCTCAACGACTGCATGGACGTCACCGGCGGCGCGACCACCTCCGGCACGAAGATCCAACTCCACACCTGCAACGGCACCCAGGCCCAGCAATGGCAGTCCGACAGCAAGGGTGAACTCCTCAACCCGGTCTCGGGCCTGTGCCTCACCGATTCGAGCAACGGCGCGACGAACAAGACCCAGTTGACCCTCGCCTCCTGCGCGGGCAGCACCGGCCAGCGCTGGACCCCGCCCTCGTGAGGTGGAGTGGGGCAGGTCTGCCGGGAGCGCATGGGGTTGTTGGCGACCTCGTCGGGGCACTTCCGGCGCGGCCTGCGCAGGTGCCGGTCGCGCTGCCAGTCGAACGTCGCGGGCGCCAGGGGCGCCGTCACGGCGACCGGGGCAGCGCTCAGCGCGGTGTCCCGGTCGCTGCCCGGTCTGCAGGGCGGCGCCGGGGAACAGCAGCGGTGCGGCGGCCCAAGACGCCGCGTCCAGATGTCCGTAGCAGAGCAGCAGCGCGGTGCCGCCCAGGCCGGAGCGGGGCGGGGAGTAGTCCAGGCCGTGCTGGTGGAAGAGCGCGACGACCAGCCGCTGAAGCCGATGAAGTACAGGGCCGGCGTCGGCGGCGATGGCGTAGCCGCGCACGGTGGTGAACAGCCGTGGACCGAGCAGCGGCTGACTACCCCGGACGACGAGACGATGTGGTCGGCCTGTGAAGGAGTCAAAGAGCACGGCGCCGGCGGGGAAGAGCCACGACAGGTGGCCGATGGCACCGGAGTCCGCCTGGATCAGCGGATATATGAGCGCCAGGACACCGAGATCGGCCCGGGAGGACGGCGAGGACGCCGATGGGGACGTTGACGGAGAAGATCCAGCGCCGGCCCTGGACGCCGGAGGCCGGTGCGAGGATGGCGCTGCCGGGTGACGGGGCCGATGGAGGAGGACCTGCCGGCCGTGGCGTCGAAGACGCCGAAGGCACGGCCCGTTCGGCGCCGCGGCACATCTGCTGGATGAGCGCGGTGAATCAACGGCGAGTTCGAATTCACCTCAGCCGGGAGTGATCCTCAACTCCCCGTGCGTTTGTGGAGTAGCTCACTGGTTGTGACGCGTGTTGCGGTGGCGGGCGGCGTGGTGGCCGCGGGCCGGAAGGGCAGTGACGACAGGGTGCCTCGCGATGAGATCTTGGCTGGGTCGGTGCCCTGCTCGACGAGAACCCGGCAGTGACCCTCGCAACTGTCCAGGAGCGCGTCGGTCTGTCCTACGCCGCGGCCGCGCGCGCCCTGCCCCGGCTGCGCGGGGAGCGGATCGCCGACCTGCTGCAGGACGAACCGGACCTGAACCCCGAGGAGGCCACCAAGCGTCTCGGCTACCCGACCGCGGTGCACCGCACGGCCCTTGCCAGAGCCGTCACCGAACTGGGCGGCCGCCAGGTGCTGCGGGCTCGACAGGGTGCAGAAGAGAGCGAGTCGTCGTGGACGACGCAAGGGGCGCCTGCCCCAGAGCCTGACCGCTCAGGGCCTGGGCGAGGAAGTGTGAGTAGGGCTGCCGGAGGGGAACCGGCTGCCGGCGGTGCGATGGCCGGCGGTGCTGGCGGGCAGGGCGCTGCCGGGGGCAGCAGCTGCACCGTCGGCGACCGGTGAGGCGGACCGGTCATGACGGCGCCGATGCCGTGGGAACGGTCGGGGAGCAAGGTGAGCGACCGGCATCTGACCAGGCTCGTGGTCGTGTATGTGCCGCGGCCCGGCACGCAGCAGGTCGCGGATCACCAGGAACCGCCCCGGTTGCAGCGTGACATCGGTCTCCAAGACCACACCGAGGTCTTGGAGACCGACGCTGCCCTTTGGGCGGCGTCGATGGTCGGACGGCTGAATGGCAACACACAGATCTTCCATCACCACCCGGACAGTCCACCAGCAAATGCCACCGATGTGGCGCCGTCGTGCCTACGGTCGACATCACTGCCGACCACAGATGGAGGACGCACATGCTCAGGCCCATCGCCATCATCCTCACGGGGCTGATCACCACCGGGGTTCTCGCAGGAGGTGTCGCCGCCGCAGCTCCCGCAGCACGCGCTTCCGTCGCGACCAGGCCGACACCTCCGGCAGACAGCGATCTCTGTGTTCCGGGGTACATCCTCAACCTCCCTATCTGCGTGACAGATGCTGTTAGCTAGTGCTGGATTCCTCAAACGAGGCGCACATATCGACGCCGTAGGACGCGGGTCGGTGGTGCGGGTCTGCCCCAGATCCAGGGTCGGGCGCGGGAGCTGATCTGGTCGGTGGCGGCGTTCGTGGCGTGGGTGATGCGGCCTGGGTCGCCGAAGGAGCGTACGGCCAGGGCGGTCTTGCGGAAGATGCGCCACCAGCCTCCTTGGAGGTTGAGCCAACAGGCACCGACCGGGATAAAAACGTGCTTGATGCGTGAGGGCGCTGTTGCGAGAAGCGGCGGTCATCGTGATCGCTTGACCGTCGCGGATGCGTAAGGCGCCGTAGCCCTAGGTCTTCTCCGGCCCGCGGGAATAGTCGAACGCATTCTTGATGCGGTGCCTGTCCGGCGACCAGCCAGGTGCCAGTGGGAAAGCGCGGGGGATCACCGGGCCGAGTTCGCCGGCGCAGACCACCGTCGCGCCGGCGGGCGGGCTGGTGTAGAGCTCGACGATCCGCGTCCTTCTTCCCTCGAAGTCCGGATCCTTCGAGCGCGTCCAGGATCGCGTGCGCCGCCAGCGGACCCTTCCGCGAGCAGAATCCGGCGCACCTGGGAGCGGCTGACCTCGATGCCCAGGCCCCGGGCCGCGGCGACCAGTGTGTCCAAGGTCCACTCCGAGGGCCCCGACTCGTCCGCTGAGCCGTGCGGGTATCGATGCGGCCGCGCGGGCCGACATCGCGACCACCTGCAAGGAACGCGGCGGCGCCCCGGCGCAGCGGTACCCGCCGTGCCGGCCGCCCGCCAGGGTCGCGTCCAGATCCTCGTTGAACCGGCCACGGGCCCGGGCCGTCCCGCTGCTGTCCGACAGTTGCTGGACCGGGTGGTCGAATCCGGCGGGGCCGGTCATCACCACCGAGCGCCTGGGGTGACTGCCTTGGCAAGGCACCCCAGGCGCAGCGCCTGACTGACCTCGCACGGCTGCGCGGCGTCCGCGACCGGATCGACAGGGAATACGCGCAGCCGCTGAACGTGGAGGCGCTCGCCCGCGACGTGAACATGTCCGCCGGGCACCTCAGCCGGCGGTTCCGGGCCGCCTATGGTGAATCGCCGTACGCGTACCTGATGACGCGTCGCATCGAGCGCGCGACGGCGCCGCTGCGGCGGGGTGACCTCAGCGTCACCGAGGTCTGCTTCGCGGTCGGCTGCGCGTCGCTGGGCACGTTCACCACCCGCTTCACCGAGCTGGTCGGCATGCCGCCCGGGGCCTTCCGACGCCAGGCGGCGCATGCGGCGGCCGACCACGCACATCCAGAGGTCAATGACCCCGCGGACGTTCAACGCGCGGTCGCACAGACCCATGCCACCCGGCCAGGACTCCGCTTCTACATCGACACGATTCTCGGCAACAACGACTCGCTGTCTGTGGTCGGTGGTGTCGGCCACGAAAGTCGCCCAGACACCATAGACAGCCGTCTCATCTGGCTGATTCGACTCCTCGACGGTCAGATGGCCGAGATGTGGACCTATCGGCTCAGCACACCATGATGCCGCCGAACCACGGTTCACCGTCACCATCCTGTGGCCGACCGTCCCGAACACCCCACCACCCGGCTGCCGCCACGACAGCGAGCGCCTGCTCCAGCTGACCGCCAACTGGCGTGAGGCGGCACTCGAACTCCGCGAGCTCGCTCCACCGCGCCCCACCCTGCGGCTGGTCAGCGACACGACACCGCCCCCAGAGCCCACCGCACCGAGACCAAGACCAAGTGCTTGGCGTTAATGGCTGTATCGATGGCCCAACCACCGCCAATTGCATCGGATGCGAACTCGCGACGGTCTGCGATTCGACATCGGCGGATGCCAAATTCCCCAGCGTGACCAGAGGGCTGAGACCCTGAGGCGGCATGCGACGCTGGCGGATCGCGGCACGTGATGGCCAGCTGTGTCACTCGTATGGCCGGCCGGCCCGCAGACGGTCAAGGCGGTGGACCACCCCGACGCCGGTATGCTGATCTTCGACGCCACCTTGCTGTCGCTGCCCGAGCTGCCCGGCCACCACCTGATCCTGCACAACCCCCGTCCGGGCACCGACACCCAGGAACGGCTGAAGCAGCTCATGCCATGCGACGAGTACGACCCGTCGCAGTTCCTCCGCACGCGTCGGCCCCCCGACCTCGGCAGCCTCGGGAGACGCCGCCATCAACACAGCAGCGTCATGGTGATCGTCATGGCGCACCTCCGCCTGATCGGCACCCGCGAGCGAACCCGCGGCGGGTATGACCACAGATCGACGCTTCGAGTCGAGGCAGATCGTCAGACAGTAGGGTGCCCGCCGGGCGTCTCGGGAAGCGATCTCCCTCGCCCCCGCGGTAAACCGAGCGTCGGGCGACGGAATGGGTACGGCGGTCAGGCAAGCAGGACAGAATCCCGGCGTGAGCCGGGCTATGACCGGGACTGCAACTGCTGCCCAGGTCCGCCCTCTTCCGTTCCAGGCGCGGTGCGAAGACCCGCGCGGTACGACTGGCCATCGCCCTGGGCGTGACCACTAGGTGCTGCTCAGACACAGGCCGCCACCAGGCCGACCTGCTCAAGTTGCATATCGACGCAACAAGAGCAACGGCGTCCTTAGGCGAGCCATGACCACCCACCGAATTCCAGCCGGCCTCTATCGGCGACCCGGGCCGCTGCGCCGAGCAACGGGCGCCCGATGCCGCAGGAACACCGCCGCATCGCAGGACGGCCAGCAATTGCCCCGCAGTCCCTATCACCCCCCTCGCCGGGCCCGTCCCGCGGCATCCACCCTCCCGGCGTGGGCCGACCGCCCGCGACAGCCGCCCCATGGGCGTCCTTTCAGCGTCCTCTCAGCTCATGGCGTGCAGGCTGGAGGGTGCCTGGGAGGCCGCGCGTCCCCGTGCCGCAGTCGGCTCCACCGTACCGATTCGCCATCGGATCCCAGGGGAACCGCCATGACTTCCGATATCGTCACTCCGCCCGTCGCCCCGGCCCGGCACCGCACGGCCCCGGCCATCGGGAGCGTCACCGGACTGAACCGGTTCTTCGAGGACGCCTGTGACTGCACCCCGCACGCCGTGGCGCTCGAAATCGGCGCTCAGCGGTTGAGCTACGCCGAACTGGACGCCCGGGCCAACCAGGTCGCCCATCGGCTGCGGCGTCTCGGCATCGGACCGGACAGCCGTGTCGGATTGCTCCTGCCGAGGTCCGTGGAGATGTACGCGAGCCTGCTCGGCGTGTGCAAGGCGGGCGCGGCGTTCGTGCCGGTCGATCCCGCTGCGCCCGCGGACCGGGTGACCTTCATCCTTCAGGATGTCGGTGCCGATGCCCTGCTCACCGCCTCCGCCCGCCCGGCCGACGCGGTCCGGGCGATGCCGCCCAGGACATGCGCGGTCATCGAGGCGGACTCCGGGGCCCGGGACCTCGCGACGCTGCCCACCACACGTCCGTACGAAGGGCCGAGGAAAGTGGCGGACCCGTTGGCCTACGTGATGTACACCTCGGGGTCCAGCGGCAGACCCAAAGGAGTGGAGGTCGCCCGGTCGAGCATCGGCAACTTCGTGCGCGTCGTCTCCCCGGTCTACGGAATCCGGCCCTCGGACCGCGTGTACCAGGGCATGACCATCTCCTTCGACTTCTCGATCGAGGAGATCTGGCCTACCTGGGCGGCCGGCGCCACCCTGGTCGCAGGACCCACGGGACCGGGACGGCTCGGGTCCGAGCTCGCCGACTTCCTGGACCGGTATCAGGTGACCGTCCTGTACTGCGTGCCCACCCTGCTGGCGACCATCCCGCGGGACCTCCCGCGCCTGCGCGGCATCTTCGTCGGCGGCGAGGCGTGCCCCGCCACGCTGGTCGAACGGTGGAGCAAACCGGGGCGGCGGATCGTCAACACCTACGGGCCGACCGAGGCGACCGTCACGGCCACCGTCCAAGAACTCCGCCCGGGTCGTCCGGTGACCATCGGCCGGCCGCTGCCGACGTACACGGCCGTCCTCCTTGACGAGCGGCGTGAGACCGTGCCACAGGGCGACGTGGGGGAGATCTGTTTGGGCGGGCCGGGCGTGGCCCGGGGATATGTCGGCCACCCGGACCTGACCGCCGACCGCTTCTTCCACCACGCCCTGGCCCCCGGGGGCGGCCGTCTGTACCGCACGGGTGACCTCGGCAGGATGACCCCGGAGGGGGAGATCGAGTACCTCGGCCGTGCCGACGCCGAGGTGAAGATCCGTGGTTACCGGGTGTCGCTGGAAGAGATCGAGAACGTGTTGATGCAGGATCCGGGCGTCATGCAGGCGGCCGTGGCGCCGGTCTCGTGCGGCGGCGCGGGCGGACAGGTCCTGGCCGGGTTCGTCGTGCGAGCCGCCGACGGCGGGACCGACGCCCCTGCTCTCGCCGCCCGACTGCACGAACGTCTGCGTCGTGCCTTGCCCGCTTACATGGTCCCGGCGACTGTGGACTTCCTCGACCGGCTGCCGATCGCACCGAGCGGCAAGACCGACCGGGCGCGGCTTCCGCGACCGTCCGGGCGTCGCCTGGCGACAGCCGGTCCCGTGGCGCCGGTCCGCGACGCGAGGGAGGCGCGTGTGCGGGACGCGTGGGCCCGCGCACTCGGTGTCTCTCCGGAGGAGGTGTCGGCCGAGGCGGACTTCTTCACCGACCTCGGCGGCCACTCCCTGCTCGCTGCCCAGGCCGTGTCCCTGCTGCGGGAACAGGGCGGCGGCAGTGGCCCCACCCTGCGTGACCTGTACGAAAACCCCACCGTCCGGACCTTCACGACCCGCCTGTGCACGCAAACCGGCGCCCCGGGCGCGGCCGGACAGCCCCGTCCCACGCCGCTCCTGCGGCACGGCCGCGGACGGACCGCACGGGCAGGACTGGTGCAGGCGGGCGCGCTCCACGCCCTCCTGCTCCTGCTCACGGGCCCACTCGCCCTTCTGTACGCGGCACACCACGGCCGCCCGTCGGCCTCCGGCGCCCTCGGGTCCGCGCTCGCGGTCCTGGCTGGGTACACCGCCGTACGCTGGCTCGCCCCCGTCCTGCTCGCCCGGCTGCTTGCCGCCGGGATCAGGCCCGGCCGGTATCCGCTGTGGGGAGCCGTCTACCTGCGTCTGTGGACGCTCGACGTGCTGGTGCTCGGCATGAGCCCGCTCCGGGTCCTCAGCGGATCTCCGCTGATGGGTCTCTACCTACGGCTCCTCGGAGCCCGGGTCGGCCCGCGCACGGCCATCGCGACGAGTGTGATCGGCCTGCCCGCACTGCTGCGCATCGATGCTGACGCCGCGATCGGCTACGGAGCCACTCTGCGCCCCTGGCAGGTCGCTGACGGATGGGTCGAGATCGCCCCGATCACGATTGGCGCGCGGGCGTACGTCGGCGCGGGCGCCGTCTGCGAACCGGGAGCGGAGCTGGGCTCCGGTGCCGCGCTGGGCGAGCAGTCGCTGGCGGGACCGGGTGAGGTGATCCCTGTCGGAGCCCGGCGTGCAGGATCGCCCGCCCGTCCGGTCACGGCTCTGTCGCCGATCGTCGAGTCGATGCTGGCCACCTCAGGCCGCACGGACCGCTGGCGGCCACGTCACCTGGCCGCCGCCCTGCTCGGTCTGGTCCTGCTGGAAGCGGTACCCGTCGCCGTGGCGGCGCCGGGCGCTGCCCTGTGCTGGTGGGCGTGGCTGCGCGGTGAACCGGCAGCGGCCCTGCTGTCCGGCCCGGTCTTCGTGGCCACCGTGTGCCTGACCGTCGCCGTGGGCAGGCGGGCGGTGCTGCCCAGGACACCGGTGGGTGTCCACCGTGCCCGGTCGTCACTCGGTGTGCGCAAGTGGGTTGCCGACAAGCTTCTTGAGCACAGCCTGGCCCTGACCAACTCGCTCTACGCCACCCTCTACACCGTCCCCTGGCTGCGGCTGCTCGGTGCCCGGGTTGGCCGGAGCGCCGAGGTGTCCACCGTGGCACACATCGACCCCGACCTGCTCACCCTCCATGACGGCAGCTTCGTCGCCGACATGGCCGGTCTCGGCGTCGCCGCCTTCGCCGCCGACCGCATGGCATTCGCACCCACCGAAGTGGGCGGGCGCGCCTTCGTCGGCAACGCGGCCCTCGTGCCCGCCGGGACCCGGCTCGGCCCGGGCTGCCTGGTCGGCGTCGGCACCGTGCCGCCCACCGGCGAGGTCCCCCCGGGCACCACCTGGTTGGGCTCACCCGCACTACGGCTGCCGGTGCGCCAGGGCAGCGGGCGCTATCCCGAGACGCTGACGTTCCGGCCGACTCGCGGGACCGTACTGGGCCGCCTGGCCATCGAGTTCTTCCGGGTCACGCTACCCTCGACGCTGCTCGCCGCCGCCGGCTTGGGGTACCTGTCGACCCTCGCCTGCCTCGCCCGCGAGGCCGGACCGGTGGTCGTGCTGCTGGTGTCGCCGCTGCTCGCCATGGGTGCGATGTCAGCTGTCGTCGGGTGCTGCGCGCTGGCCAAGTGGGCGGTTGCCGGGCGGTACCAGCAGCGCGTCGAACCCCTGTGGAGCCTGTTCGTCCGCCGGACCGAGTTCGTCACCGGTCTTTTCGAGTCCGCTGCGGTCCCCGCGGGCGTCGGCGCACTGGTGGGGACACCGTTCCTGCCGCCGGTCCTGCGCCTGTTCGGCGCCCGCATCGGCCGGCGCGCCTGGATCGCCACCACGTACTTGACGGAGTTCGACCTGGTGGAGGCAGGCGACGACGCCGCGATCGGCATGCACGTCTCCCTGCAGACGCACCTGTTCGAGGACCGGGTGATGAAGATGTCCAGGGTGACGGTGGGCCCCGGGACGAGCATCGGCGCGCGCTCGGTAGTGCTGTACGACGCTGTGGTCGGTGCCGGTGCGAGGCTCGGTGCGCTGTCCTTGGTGATGAAAGGCGAGCATCTGACACCCGGCATGTACTGGCAGGGCCTGCCCACCGAAGGAAGCGCCGTCCCGCCGGTGCCACCAGCAGTGGTACGGACAGGGAGGGAGCACCGGCCATGATGCGGACGCTCGTCGGACGCCGCCCGCCGGCACTCGTCCATCGCGGGCCGGCTGACCTGCCCGGCTGCCCCGAGGCCTGGGCGGCTGTCTGGCCGGAGGCACACCGGGCTTCGGCTCTCCGGCCTGGTGGCACCGACCAGTACATTGCCGCGCCGCGGCGACGGTCCACTATGAGGGCCTCACGGTGGTGCGGGTCACCTGGCAGGGATCGCCGCGCCCGTGTACTTCCAGGGCTGCCCCGTCTTACTGCTCCACGACGACAGCGCAGTACGGATCCTGGCTAGTTACTGCAACGGTGACCCCGCCGCCGTTGTCGCCCCTTCGGCGAGGGACGAGTGGCTGTCACAGGACCGCACCCGGAGGCCACGGACGACTGACTGTGAGGATGTGGATGGTGCCGTCCGAGGGGTCTGACCC
>NZ_MQUS01000049.1 GCF_001953885.1 Streptomyces sp. IMTB 2501
CCGCCGACGCGCCCACCGCGTCGGCGGCCCGCCCAGCCGGGCGGTCGGTCCCCGAGACCGCCCCGCACGTACGTACCCCTCCGCACCGGTCCTTGCACACCGGTGCCCCTGTGCGTCACTCCCCGCGCGTCGGCCGCGTACCGGCGCCCCTGTCCTGATCCCCGTGCTGCCGTGCCCGAGTGAGGTGGTGTCCGATGGCAGCAGATCCCTCCTCCCCGACCCCCGCGGAATCGCCGGGGGGCGGACGGAGTTCCGGCCGTGGGCGGATGACGCTGTGGGGCGCGGCGATCGTCCTCCTCGTCGTCAGCGTGTTCGGCGGCCACCATGACTCGGACGACACGCCACGGACCTCCCGGGCCGTCGCGCCGAAGAGTCACCATCGTGCGGGCGTGAGCGCCCCGTCCAAAGCCGAGACGCCCCCGGTGGCAAACGACCTGCCCAGATCCGAACCGACCCGTCTGCTCATTCCCAAGATCTCCGTGGACGCCCCCTTCACCACCCTGGAGATGGACGACTCGCGTACGCTCCAGCCGCCACCGGCCGGTGACACCAACCTCGTCGGCTGGTACGCCAAGGGTGTCTCGCCGGGGGAGACCGGCACCGCGATCATCGCCGGGCACCTCGACACGACGACCTCCGCGGCCGTCTTCGCCAACCTCGACGCTCTGGCGCCCGGCGACGAGTTCACGGTGCAGCGCGCCGACGGACGCGATGCCGACTTCGTCGTGGACGACGCCGAGACCTTCGCCAAGGACGGCTTCCCCAGCGAGCGCGTCTTCGCCGACGCCCAGCGGCCCGAGGTCCGGCTGATCACCTGTGCGGGGCCGTACGACAAGGCGGCGAAGGACTACACCAACAACCTCGTGGTCTTCGCCCACCTGGAGTGAGCCGGTCCGTACGGGCCGGGTGAACCAGGCCCGTACGGCTCAGGCGGCGCCGTCCGCGAAGGGCCCGCCCGGAGTGAAGGCCAGCGCCGCGAACCGTTCGCCCATGCGACGGTGCGCGGCGGCGTCCGGGTGGAGGCCGTCCGGCAGCGGCAGCTCGCCGAAGTCGGCCGGACCGTACAGTTCACGGCCGTCGAGGTAGTGCAGGTGCGGGTCCTCGGCCGCCCGCTCGCGCACGATCCGGGTCAGCTCCTCCCGGATGACACCCAGGGTGAGTTTCCCGCTCGCCTTCTCCGCCGGGTCCCCGCTCGCCCGGAACAGCAGCCGGCCCTCCTGCAGGGCGGACACGTCCATGAGGGTGGGGCCCGGTGTGTCCTCGTGCATCGGGCACAGGATCGGCGAGACGACCAGCAACGGGACGTCGGGGTGCCCGTCGCGGATGGTGTCGAGGAAGCCGTGTACCGCGGGACCGAACGCGCGCAGCCGCATCAGATCGGCGTTGACCACGTTGATGCCGAGCTTGACGCTGATCAGGTCGGCGGGGGTGTCGCGCAGTGCACGCGCGATGAACGGGTCGAGCAGCGCGCTGCCGCCCAGCCCCACATTGATCAGCTCCGCCCCGCCGAGGGAGGCGGCCAGCGCCGGCCAGGTGGTGGTCGGGCTCGCGGCGACCGATCCGTGACTGATGGAACTGCCGTGGTGCAGCCACACCTTGCCGGGCCGGTCCGGTACGGGCTCGACGGGCGCGTCGGTGCGCAGGGCGACGAGTTCGGTCGTCTCGTCGTACGGCAGCCAGATCTCCACGACCTTGACGGTGTCGGGCAGCCCGGTGAAGCGCAGGGTGCCGACGGGGCCCGGCCGGTGCTCGGCGGAGCCGGTGGTCAGGTCGATCGTCAGCGTGTTGCCGCCGGCGACGTGGCCGCTGCCGGCCGGACGGCCGTCGACGACCAGGTCGTAACCGCCTTCCGGGCGGTGCGGCGCACCGACGTAGACCCGCTTGGTCGGCAAGGTGTCCAACTCGACGGCGGTCGCGCGGGTGCGGAAGACCAGCCGTACGCCGGAGGTCTGGGACTCCACCATGGCCAGCTGCGGATCGGCGCACTGCGCGCGGGCGCGGGCCGGCAGCCGGTGCGGCAGCAGCCCAAGGGCGGTGCGTTCCAGTTCTAGGGCGCCGCGCAGGAGTTCGGGCGTGAGCGGGGTGGTGTGCATGGTGTGGGCCTGCGTTTCGAAGAGGTTGTGAGAAGGCGAGGAGCCGTACGGACAGGTCGTACGGAGACTTCGTACGAGGTCAGGCGGTGGGCCACTCGCGCAGCAGGGAGTCGAGGGCGTCCAGGATCCGCGTCCAGGACTCCTGCGAGTCGGGGGCGCTGTGGCTGAACCCGCCGGCCAGCTCCAGGCTGACGTAGCCGTGGAAGACGCTGCCGAGGAGCCGGACCGCATGGGTCTGGTCGGGCTCGGCCAGGTCGTAGCCGCGCAGGATCGCCCGGGTCATCTGCGCGTGCCGGCCGCCCGCGCTCGCGGCCGCCGCCTCGGGGTCGAGGGGGTGGCGGGTCGCCGCGTAGCGGCCCGGGTGGGCACGGGCGTAGTCGCGGTACACGTCGGCGAACGCGGTGAGGGCGTCCTTGCCGGCCCGGCCGGCGAGCGCGTCGGCGGCACGGTCGGCCAGCTCCTCCAGCGCGAGCAACGCGATCCGGGTCCTGAGGTCCTGGGAGTTCTTCAGGTGCGAGTACAGGCTCGCGACCTTGACGTCGAACCGCCGGGCCAGCGCGGACACGGTCACCTGCTCGAAGCCGACCTCGTCGGCCAGCTCGGCACCGGCCCGCACGAGACGGTCGGTGGTCAGACCTGCGCGTACCATGCTCATCTCCCATCTGCCATAATCGATTATGAGGCTTCCTAAAGCTTTTAGGCAAATAGTGGAGTGGTGCAGGACGTGATGCAGGGCCGCACGGGCGGTCGTCGAGGTCAGCCGGTCGTGGACTCGCGGATCACCAGGGAAAAGGGGCCGACGAACTCCTCCCGGTCCGCCGGAGGGCCCGCGCTGCCCAGGCGGGCGGCGAGCAGGGCGACGGCCCGCTCGGCCATCAGGTCGTGATCCGGATCCACGGTGGACAGTGACGGGACGAGGAACGCGCTCTCGTCGACATTGTCGAAACCGATCACCTTGACCCGCTCCGGCACCCGGACTCCCGCATCCGCCAGAGCGCGCAGCACCCCCATCGCCACGGTGTCCGTCACACAGAACACACCGTCGACGTCCAGCCCGCCCGCCACCATCGCCCGCGCCTGCCGGGCCCCCTCCGCCATGGTGAGCGCGGGCACGCACCGCACCAGCTGCGGGTCCTCGGGCAGACCGGCGGCGACGAGCGCCTGCCGGTAGCCGGCGTGCCGCAGGCTCGACACGTCGGCCTCGTCGCGCAGTTCCCCGCACACGACGGCCACCCGCCGGCAGCCCCGCTCGATCAGATGCCGGGTGGCGGCCGCCGACGCCTCGACGTTGGGCATGGCCACGTGGTCCACGGGTCCGCCGAAGATCCGCTCGCCGAGGATCACCACCGGGTGCTCCACTTTCAACGCCTCGACATCGGCCGGACCCATGCCGACGGTGCTGAGGATCAGCCCGTCGTAGAGCCGGTTGCGGGACTGGGCCAGTGCCGCCAGCTCGTCCTCCCGGCGTGCCCCGGTCTGCTCGATGCTCACCCGCAGCCCGTGCCGGCCCGCCGCCGCGATGATCGCCGCCGCCAGCCGGCCGTAGTACGGGCGGTTCACCTCCGGTACCGCGAGGCCGATGGTGCCGGTGCGGCCCTTGCGAAGGTTGCGGGCCGCCACGTTGACCCGGTAGCCGAGCCGGGTCATCGCGGTCAGGACGCGTTCACGGGTGGCGGGGCGGACGTTGGGGTGGTCGTTGATGACGTTGGAGACCGTCATCGCCGACACACCGGCCGCCTTCGCCACGTCCTGGATGGTCGCCACGTCCACTCCCGCCTGATGCCCGCCGCAGGACGCCGTCGTCCGCCGTCCGTCAGCCGCCTTGCGCAAGACGATAGAGCGCGGCGCCGTGGGCGGGCAGGTCGACGGCCAGGTGTCGGCCGTCGTGCACGCCATCGGTACGGGTCCACAGCTCCCGGACGTGGTCGGCGGCGCGGGCGCCGATCGAGCCGAGCGGCACCGCGTACCGGCGCGGCCCGTCGGCCAGCGAGAACACGGCGGCGTAACGGGTACGACCGTCGGTGTCGCGGGCGGTCCAGAGCACCAGGTCGCCCTCGCGCAGCACCTCACGGTTGCCGGTGCTGTGCATGAGGACGGCCAACGCCTCGTCGTTGGTGAGGAGTTCAAGGGTCTCCGGCGGGCTGCTGGGCAGGTCGCCGCCCATCATCAGCGGGGAGCGGGCGATCAGCCACAGCGTGAGCAGGCTGATCTGCTCGGGCCGGGTGAGCCGGGACAGCCGGTCCTCGCCGCGTTCGGCGCGGATGCCGACGCGGCCGAGCGGCAGCATGTCGGCGTCCGCCCAGCCGCCCTCGCCCTGCCAGGGAGCCCACCGGGCCATCCGGGCGAACTGCGCCTCGACGTCCTCCCACCGGTCCCACAGGTCGTCGCAGACCCGCCACATCGTGGCGTGCTCGCGCAGATGGTCCAGCCGGGCGAGGGAGACGTCGGTGCCGGGGGAGAGGCTCAGCTCGATCGGCCGGCCGCCGCGCTCGATCGCCCGCGCATAGGCGGCGATCTCCCGCTCGTGGTACGGGAAGAGCATGTCGTCGGCCTTGACGAAGTCCACGCCCCAGTCGGCGAATTGGGCGACCTGAGAGTCGTAGTAGGCCTGGGCGCCCGGATGGTCGTGGTTCAGGCCGTAGTTGTCGGAGTTCCAGGGGCATGCCGAGCCGGTGTCGGCGATCTCGTCCGCAGTGAAGTCCGTTCCAAGAACAGGCAGTTGAGCGGTGACGGCACGGCGCGGGATGCCGCGCATGATGTGCAGCCCGAAGCGCAGCCCGAGCGAGTGGATCCGCCGGGCCAGCGGAGCGAAGCCCGCCCCGCCTGCCGCGGAGGGGAACCGGCTCGGGGCCGGGAGCTGACGGCCGTACGCGTCCAGGACCAGCGGCGCGTCCGGGTTGTAGCCATGCGCACGGGCTGTCGGCTCATACCACTGGATGTCCACCACCACCGTGTCCCAGCCGTGCGGGAGCAGACGGTCCCGCAGGAACACCGCGTTGGCGAGTACCTCGTCCTCGGTGACGGTCGTGCCGTAGCAGTCCCAGCTGTTCCAGCCCATCGGGGGCCGCAGCCGCCGGTCGGGAAGGGGCCGTTGCTCGGTCGCCATCTCTCAGCCCGCCACGGTCAGGGGTGCCTGGACAGTCACGAAGGAGTGCGGCGGCACGGTCAGCCCCAGCCCCCGGTCCGTCACCCGGACGGCGTCGAAGAGGCGCGGCGCCACCGCCTCAGGCGTCTGCGGGGTGTTGTGCGTCTGGAGCCGGTCCGCCGTGAGGATACGGGCCCGTGCCTCACCGGCCCGGCCGCCGCGCAGGTCCAGGGTCACCTCGGCGGGCTCCTCGGCGTCCAGGTTGCTCAGCGACACGAGGACCGACCCGTCCTTGACGCTCGCGGACACGGACACCGTCTCCAGTTCGGCGTCCCCGGCCCGGCGTCGTGCGTCGTCCGCGCGCAGATGGACGGGAAGCGAAGCGGCGTCCTGGTGGCCCTTGTTCATCTCGAAGACGTGATACGTCGGGGTCAGCACCAGCGCGTCCTCGTCGGTGAGCACCATGGCCTGCAGCACGTTGACGGTCTGCGCGATGTTGGCCATGACCAGACGGGCGGCGTGCCGGTGGAAGATGTCGAAGTGGACGCTCGCCACGAGTGCGTCCCGCAGCGTGTTGTGCTGGAACAGGAAACCCGGGTCGGTGCCCGGCTCCACGTCCCACCAGGTGCCCCACTCGTCCAGCACGAGACCGACGGTGCGCCGGGGGTCGTAGCAGTCCATGACGGCGGAGTGACCGGTGAGGACGCGGTCGACCCGCTGGGCCGAGACGAGTGTGCGGTAGTAGTCGTCGGTGCCGAAGTCCGTGGCGCTGCCCTTGGCCTCCCAGGGGCCGGCCAGCGTGTAGTAGTGGACGGACAGGGCCTGGTAATAGGTGCGTGGAGTGGCCTCGCAGCCGAAGCAGTTGATCTGCCGCATCAGCGTCTCGGTCCACCGGTAGTCGTCGTCGGAGGCGCCCGAGGCGATCCGGTACAGCTTGTTGTGGCCGTGGTCGCGGCAGTACGTCGCGTACTGGCGGGCGAGGTCCGCGAAGTACTCGGCGCGCATGTTGCCGCCACAGCCCCAGGTCTCGTTGCCGATGCCCCAGAACCGCACCCGCCACGGCTCCGCGCGTCCGTTCTCCCGGCGCAGCCGCGCCATCGGGCTGTCACCGTCCCGGGTGAGGTACTCGACCCACTCGCTCATCTCCCGGACGGTGCCGCTGCCCACGTTGCCGCTGATGTACGGCTCCGCGCCTAGCAGTTCGCACAGCGCCATGAACTCATGGGTGCCGAAGTGGTTGTTCTCCTCCACGTCGCCCCAGTGGGTGTTGACCATCCGGGGGCGCCGTTCGCGCGGGCCGATGCCGTCCTGCCAGTGGTACTCGTCGGCGAAACAGCCGCCCGGCCAGCGGAGGTTGGGGATGTCCAGGGCCCGCAGGGCCGCGACGACGTCCAGACGGATGCCGCCCTCGTTCGGGACGGGGGAGTCCCCGCCGACCCAGAACCCACCGTAGACACAGCGGCCCAGATGCTCGGCGAAGTGCCCGTACAGGTGACGGCTGATGCGCGGTCCCTCGATGTCGAGGTTGATGATCGCGGTGGCGCGGGGCACGGATGTCCTCCGATCCGAGAGGAA
Source organism: Streptomyces sp. IMTB 2501 (assembly GCF_001953885.1). Lineage (GTDB taxonomy): Bacteria > Actinomycetota > Actinomycetes > Streptomycetales > Streptomycetaceae > Streptomyces. The sequence continues at coordinate 6,754 of NZ_MQUS01000049.1, forward strand.
CCGAGATCGTTCTGACGACAGGACGAGATCGTTTGTAACGATAAAAAGGTGGCAGCGCTCCACGGGTGGGTCAAGGGGGCCGGAATTGGTTCGCGCACCGGCGACCGGTCGCCCTAGCCTGCCCGCCATGGCAAAGGCACCCGTGCTCACCCCCCGGGCGGACGACTTCCCGCGCTGGTACCAGGATCTGATCGCCAAGGCGGAGCTGGCCGACAACGGCCCGGTGCGCGGCACCATGGTCATCCGACCGTACGGGTACGGCCTGTGGGAGCGGATGCAGCAGGAAATGGATGCCCGGATCAAGGACGCGGGCGCGCAGAACGCCTACTTCCCGCTCTTCATCCCGCAGTCGTATCTGACGAAGGAGGCCGAACACGTCGAGGGCTTCGCTCCCGAACTGGCCGTCGTCACCCACGGCGGCGGCAAGGAGCTGGAGGAGCCCGTCGTGGTCCGCCCCACCTCCGAGACGATCGTCAACGCATACTTCTCGAAGTGGGTGCAGAGCCACCGCGACCTGCCGCTGCTGATCAACCAGTGGGCGAACGTGGTGCGCTGGGAGCTGCGCCCGCGGGTGTTCCTCCGTACGACGGAATTCCTCTGGCAGGAGGGTCACACGGCCCACGCCACGTGCGAGGAGGCTCGCGACTACGCCGCGCGCATCCACCGCGACGTGTACGCCGACTTCATGGAGAACGTCCTCGCCATGGACGTCGTACCGGGACGCAAGACGGCCAGGGAGCGGTTCGCCGGTGCGATCAACACGCTCACCCTGGAGGGCATGATGGGCGACGGCAAGGCCCTCCAGCTGGGCACCAGCCATGAACTGGGCCAGAACTTCGCCAAGGCCTTCCACACGCGGTACCTGTCGCAGGACGGCCGGCAGGAGTACGTCTGGCAGACCTCCTGGGGTTCCACCACCCGTTTGGTCGGCGCGCTGGTGATGATGCACGGGGACGACGCCGGGCTGCGCGTACCGCCCCGGCTGGCCCCGGTGCAGGCGGTGGTCATCGCCGTCAAGGGCGACCCGGAGGTGCTGGCCGAGGTCCGCGCGATCGGCGAGCGGCTCACGGCGGCGGGAGTACGCGTCGAGGTCGACGACCGCACGGACGTGCCGTTCGGCCGGCGCGCGGTCGACTGGGAGCTGAAGGGCGTACCCGTACGGATCGAGGTGGGACCGCGCGACCTGGAGAACGGCACCGCCGTACTGGTCCGCCGGATCCCGGGCACGAAGGAGCCGGTCGCGGCGCAGGCGCTGGCCGCGCTGCTGCCCGGGGTGCTGGCGGACGACCAGGCCCTGCTGCTGGCCCAGTCCCGCCGGCGTCGCGAGGACCGCACGGCGGAGGCGACCACGGTCGAGGAGGCCACGGAGGCCGCGACCACCGGCTGGGCCCGCATCCCCTGGGCGAAGCTCGGCCCCGAGGGCGAGACCGGACTCGCCGAACAGGGCATGTCGGTACGGTGCCTGGTCGCGGCGGATGGCACGGTCCCGGAACGCGACGACCAGATGGGGAATGTGGCGATCGTGGCGCGGGCGTACTGACGGGCACGCCTGCGGCCGGCGCGACTTTCACGACCGTGCACCCGCATACCCACTTTTTTGTGCGTACTTGGCAGCCGTGGCCGGGCGGGAGAGGCTTCTTGCGAGGCCAGGGACTCGGTGGCTCGGCGGCTCGGTGGCTCGGCGGGAGGAGGTGGCAGGAGAGCCGGGTCAGGATGTCTCGCTGTGTTGGCGGAGTTGGTTGAGGCGGCGGTGGCCCCAGTCGGATACCGGGCCCAGGGCCTCGGACAGATCGAGGCCGAAGTCGGTCAGTGTGTATACCGTCTTGGGCGGCAGCACGTCGTACACCTCCCGGTGCACCAGGCCGTCCTCCTCCATCTCGCGCAGCGCCTGAGTCAGCACCTTCTCGGTCAACCCCGGCAGTCGGCGCCGTAGTTCGGCAGGCCGGTGCGGGCCGGACTCCAGCAGCCACAGCAGGGACGTCTTCCACTTGCCGTCGATCACGGCGATCGCGGCGGTCACTCCACAGACGTTCGGATCCTGGGCGCGGCTGCGTGTCATCGGTGTCCTCTTCCGTTCCCCGTCAGGCCGTACGGCCACGTTTCCTTATGTATATGGGAGTTGAAACATGTCCACGTCCACGCACCTTCCCGCCGTCACCGTGCTCGGTCTCGGCCCGATGGGCCGCTCCCTCGCCGGTGCGTTCCTCCGGGCTGGGCTGCGGACCACGGTCTGGAACCGCACCCCGGGCAAGGACCGGGAGCTGATCGGGCAGGGGGCGGCCGGCTCCGGATCGGCCGAGGAGGCCGTCGCGGCCGGTGACCTGGTCGTGGTCTGTGTGGTCAACTATGACGCGGTCGACGCCCTCCTGCGCCCCGAGCCGGTCACCCGCGCCCTCAAGGGCCGTACCGTCGTGAACCTGACCGCCGACACCCCGCACCGGGCCCGGAACACGGCGGACTGGGCGGCCGGCCACGGCATCGGCTACCTGGACGGCGCGATCATGACCCCGGCCCCCAGCATCGGTACACCGGAGGCCGTGTTCCTGCACAGCGGACCGCGCGGCCTGTACGAGGAGTACCGGCCCGTGCTGGACGCACTGGGCGGCACGCACACCCACCTCGGCGAGGAGATCGGACGCGCCGCCACCTTCGACATCGCGCTGCTGGACCTCTTCTGGACGGCGATGGCGGGTTATGCGCACGCCGTCGCGATCGCCCGGGCCGAGGGAGTCACCGCCGGGGAACTCGCACCGTTCGCGCAGGGCATCGGCGCGATCCTGCCCCCGCTCTTCGCGGAGTTCGCGCGGGACGCCGACGACGGCACCTACTCCGGGGCCATCAACCCCCTCACCTCGGCCGCCTCGACCATGGCCCATGTCATCGACGTCTCCGAGGCCCACGGCATCGACGCGGGTGTGATGCGCGCGGTGGAAGGCATGGCCCGGCGCACCATCGGCCTCGGCCACGGCACGGAGGGCTTCATCCGGGTCGCGGAGGTACTGGGCAGGCGGTGAGACGACGGCTCTTCGGGCCTGGTCGGGGCACCTGGACGCGGGGCACCTGGACGTGGGGCACGGCACCGGAGCGGTCCCACCCTGTCCTGCGTCCTGCCCGTCCTGGGCGGACTAGGCGCGAAGGTGCTGCTCAGGGCACCACCGTGGCGGACAGAACGCGCTGGATGTGCCGTTGCCGGTCCCGGAAGCCGGTCCCGGTCCTGGTCCCGGGCGCGGAGGCCGGTGCCTGGCTCTGCGGGCTTGAGTGGGCCAGCGTGGCGTGTGCCGTTGCTGGGCACGGAGGTCGATACCCGGATACGGAGGCTGGTCCCGGGCGCGGAGGCCGGTGCCTGGTCCTGCGGGCTTGAGTGGGCCAGCGTGGCGTGTGCCGTTGCTGGGCACGGAGGTCGATACCCGGATACGGAGGCTGGTCCCGGGCGCGGAGGCCGGTGCCTGGCCCTGCGAGTCCTAGTGGGCTCTGAAGGCGAGGCGGGTGCGGAGCCGTTGGGGGTGCGGAGTCGGTGCGGTGTACGGACATGCCAGGCGCCGCGCCACGAAAGGGACCGGCCCGCACGGCGACAGGCCACCCCGAGGTCGGCGGACCTGCGACTTGTGCGGGACGCGGCGCAGTGCGACGCTTCGGTCCGCCGGCCGCGACCACGGTCGGCGGTGCCTTTGAGTACCGGTTTTCCCGGCGAGGCGAATGGATCTCCCGGGCCCGGCCGTGGACCGAAACGGGGAGTGGCGCGATGGAGCTGGAGCTGCGGCACCTGCGGGTGCTCTGCGCGATCGCCGACGCCGGCAGCGTGGGTCGCGCCGCGGCACAGCTCGGCTACTCGCAGCCCGCCGTGAGCACCCAACTACGGCGCATCGAGCGCCACTTGGGCGAGCCGCTCTTCGAACGCGGTACAAGCGGAGTGCGGCCGACCCGCTACGGCGCCGAGGTCGTCGCCCAGGCTCGAGACGTGCTGACCCGCGCCGACGCCATAGGGCATCGCCCGGCCGCCGCGCGAGCCCGCCGCACCCTGCGCGTGGCGGCGACGAACTCACCCATGCTGTCCGGCACGGTCTCCCGGATCCGCACCCGGCTGCCGGACATGTCCGTCGCGGTCACCAGCGTCTACGCCTCCTCGCGGATCGTGGAGCTGCTGGAGGAGGGCACGGTGGACGCGGCCATCGCGGCCGACTATCCGGGCATGGAGCTGCGCCACTCGGACGCGGTGAAGCACCGCGGAATCGTGACGGAGCCGACATTCGTCGCCCTGCCCTCCCGGCACCGGCTGCGGCAGTGCGCCCAGGTCCAGCTCGCCGACCTGGCCGAGGACGCCTGGTTCGTGACCCCGGACGACGGGGCCGGCTGGCCCGGCGTGTTCTACGACGCCTGTGCGGCGGCCGGGTTCACCCCGGTCACCGTCCATGAGTTCCTCGGCGACCAGACCCAGCTGCAGAGCATGATCGCCGACGGCCTCGGTGTGTCCCTCGTCCAGCCGACGCTGCGGCCGATCCCACATGTCGTGGTCAAGCCGCTGGTCGGCTCCCCACTGTGGTGCCGTTATGTGCTGGCCTGGCGGCCCGACACCGTCACCGAGGAGGTCGAGGAGGCCCTGTCCCAGTCCGCCATGGCCGCCTACCGCGACCTCGTCGCCCAGGCCCCCCACCTGCGGGCCTGGGCCTCACGCACCTGGAGCGTCACCGGGGCGTAGTGGCATCGCCCTGCCCGCGACGGTGGCACCACGACCGTGACGGCGCGTCAAAGACCCGCCGTGATGTTATGAGCGGTCAATGGCATGTGCTATGTCACACGGCATTGTTGGGGTGGGTGACCCGCTGAGACAGTGCCTCACACGCCTCAACACCCCACCGAGGCGCATCCCTTCGTGGAGGAATCCCGATGCGCTATCGTTTCGCGCCGCCCAGACGCATACCCGGCCGCACGCATCCCCGTACGGTCGGACGCGTGGCCGGGGCCGCGGCCGTCTGCGTCACCCTGGCCGGGCTGCTGTCCACGCCTGCGCTGGCGGCACCGCAGCCGCACACCCGCGCCGCCCCTTCGCCTCACCAGCACGTGTCGGTGCCGTCGCCGACCGGTGCGACCACCGCCGTCACCGAGCGCCCCGCCAGTCAGGCCCGGCGGCTCGATCCGGCCCAACTCCCGCCCCGGCAGCCGCTGTCGACCCACCCGGCCCGCCGGGCCGCCAAGGCGGCATCCTGCACCCCGGCCGACTTCGGCAGCCGCAGCGGCGCCGCCCTCGTGGCCTTCGTGAAGGCGTCGACCACGGACTGCGTCAACACCCTCTTCTCGGTGACCGGCAAGGACGCGCACGACGTCTTCCAGCAGTCCCAGATGCTCACCGTGGCGGCCGCGTTCACGCGCACGGCCGGGCAGTACCGCGGTGACAACAGCGGCGGTCTGGAGCAGCTGGTCCTCTTCCTGCGGGCCGGCTACTACGTGCAGTTCAACCACCCCGGCGACGTGGGCACCTACTCCACCAGCCTCACCAAGGCCGTCACGGCCGGCCTGGACGCCTTCTTCGCCCGGTCCCACTCGCACGATGTGACGGCGGTGAACGGCGACATCCTCGGCGAGACCGTCATCCTCACCGACAGCGCGGACGCGCAGGGCCGCTACCTCCCCGTCTACGAGCGGTTGTTGAGCGACTACGACAGCTCGTACGACACCGTGCCCAGCATGGTCAGGGCGGTCAACGACGCCTACACCCCGCTGTGGCGCGGCAACTGGAACCCCGACTACGTCCGGGCGGTCGTCGCGGACCCGGCGATCACCGACACCCTGCACGAGTTCGCCCTGGACCACTCGGACCTGCTCGGCACCGACAATGCCTTCCTGGACTCCAACGCCGGAATGAACCTGGCCCGTTACGTCGAGCACCCGGAACTCCAGGGGACCGTGAAGCCCCTTGCCAAGGACCTGCTGGACAAGTCCGCGATCACCGGCCCGACGGCCGCGCTGTGGGTCGCCGTCGCCACGCAGGCCAACGCCTACGACGGCGCCGACTGCGCGTACTACGACGTTTGCGACCTGCCCGCCAAGCTGACCGCGGCCGCCCTGCCGATCACCCACTCCTGCGACGCGGACCACACCATCCTCGCCCAGGACCTCACGGACGCCGACCTCGACGCGGTCTGCGCCAGCGTGCTCAATCAGGACGCCTACTTCCGCGGGTTCGTGAAGGCCGGCGGCGCGATACCCGGACAGTACGCGTCCGTCATCCAGCTCGCGGTCTTCGCCAGCCGCGCCGACTACCAGACCTACGCCGGCGCGATCTGGGACGTCAGCACCGACAACGGCGGTATCACGCTCGACGGCAACCCGTCCGACCCGAACAACCGGACCACGTCGATCATGTACCAGAAGGACTCCGACGACGGATTCACGGCCCGGATCTGGAACCTGAACCACGAGTACACGCACTTCCTCGACGGCCGTGACGACATGAAGGGCGACTTCGCCACGCAGACCTCCGTGCCGGACGTGTGGTGGATCGAGGGCCTCGCCGAGTACGTGTCGTACAGCTACCGGAACATCGCCGACGACCAGGCGATCCAGGAGGCGGCCAAGCACACGTACAAGCTGAGCAGCCTCTTCGAGAACACCTACGCCAACAGCGACACGATCCGCACCTACCCGTGGGGCTACCTCGCCGTGCGCTACATGGCCGAGAACCACCCCGACGACATCCAGAACATGCTCGCCCGTTTCCGCGCCGGTGACTACGCCGGCGGATACGCCGTCTACCACGACGGCATCGGCACCAGCTACGACGCCGGCTTCGACCAGTGGCTCACGGCGTGCGCCGCGGGCGCCTGCGCCAAGCCCGCCAGGGCCTGAGCACACGCGCCACAGCACGACGGCCGCCGACCGGCGATCCCGGTCGGCGGCCGCGGCCGTGCGGCGACGGGCGTCAGACCGCCGTGGCCGGGTACGTCGGGTACTCGACGCCCGACACATGCTGGACGACCCGGACGACCTGGCAGGAGTAGCCGAACTCGTTGTCGTACCAGAGGTAGAGGATCGCGTTGTCGCCGTCGACCTTGAGCGCACCGGCATCCACGATCGAGGCGTGGCGCGAGCCGATGAAGTCGCTGGAGACCGCGTCGGGCGCCGTGATGAAGTCGATCTGGCGCTTGAGCGGCGAGGTCAGCGAGACCTCGCGGAGGTAGTCGTGGACCTCCTCGCGGGTGGCCTCGCGAGCCAGCTGCAGATTGAGGATCGCGATCGACACGTCCGGCACGGGCACACGGATCGAGCTGCCGCTGATCTTCGCCTTGAGGTCCGGCAGCGCCTTGGCGACCGCTGAGGCGGCACCCGTCTCGGTGATCACCATGTTGAGCGGCGCGGAGCGGCCACGGCGCTCGGACTTGTGGTAGTTGTCCAGCAGGTTCTGGTCGTTGGTGAACGAGTGGACGGTCTCCACGTGGCCGCGCAGCACACCGTACTCGTCGTCCATCGCCTTCAGCGGCGGGACGATCGCGTTGGTGGTGCAGGAGGCGCAGGACAGGATCTGCTCGTCCGGCTTGACGGTGTCGTGGTTGACGCCGTGCACGATGTTCGGGACATCGCCCTTGCCCGGCGCGGTCAGCACGACCTTCTCGATGCCGGGGCGCAGGTGCTTGGACAGGCCCTCGCGGTCGCGCCACTTGCCGGTGTTGTCGATGAGGATGGCGTCCCGGATGCCGTACTCGGTGTAGTCGAGGGACGACGGGTCGTCGGCGTAGATCACCTTGATGGCGTTGCCGTTGGCGACGATCGTGCTGCTGGCCTCGTCGACGGTGATCGTGCCCTGGAACTGGCCGTGGATCGAGTCGCGGCGCAGCAGCGAGGCGCGCTTGACGAGATCCTCGGCGGCCCGGCCACCGCCGCCGCGGACCACGATGGCCCGCAGCATGAGGCCGTTGCCGGAGCCGGCCTTCTCGATCAGCAGACGGGCGACGAGCCGGCCGATGCGGCCGAAGCCGTACAGGACGACATCGCGCGGCTCACGGCGCTCGATCTTGTTGGCACCGATGGCGCCGGCCACGGCCTCGGCCGTGAACTCCGCCACACTCAGACCACGGTCGTCGGCCTGGTAGGTGGTGGCGAGCATGCCCAGGTCGATCTGCGAGGGCCCGAGGTCGAGGGCGGTCAGGGCCTGCAGGAACGGCATCGTCTCGGTGACCGACAGCTCCGCGCCGGCGATCTGCCGGGCGAAGCGGTGCGTCTTGAGGATGCTGACCACCGACTTGTTCACCAAGGAGCGGCTGTGCAGCAGGACGGTCACGTCCCGCTCGCGGTGCAGCTTCCCGATGAGCGGGATCATCGACTCCGCGATCTCCTCGCGGATCTTCCAGTTGGTGAACGAGTCGTCGTTGACAGTCACTGATCCATCTTTCGAGCTAGGGAGCGCTCATATGGTAACCACACCCCTCAGCTGCTCCTTCCGCGGGTGCGGGGGGTAAGGGATTTGCACCCATTCCTTGACTGATTCCTGAATCGGGGTGGAAGTATGTAAGAAACCCGGGTCGCGAATTGCACGTCTTACCTGGCGTGCCCAAGGTCAAAAGAGTGAGCACCTCTTCCGTTCCCCGGCCCGAGTCGGCCGCCCCGTCCGCCGTAGTCCGTCGCCCGGTCCTGCCACGGATCGCCCGGCGCGGTGTCCCCGAGGGGGCGCTACGGGCCCTCGCCCTGTTCGCGGCCGTACGTGTCGCCGGGGTCCTCGTGGTGATCCTCACCAACGCGGTCCGGGGCCATCCGCTGCTCAAGAGTTTCGCCCACTCCTGGGACTCCCGGTGGTACCTGCACATCGCAGCCCAGGGCTACGGTCACCGCATCTGGATCACCCCGGAGGGTGCCGTCCAGAGCGACTGGGCGTTCTTCCCCCTGTATCCCGGACTCATCAGGGCACTCAGCACGGTCCTGCCGCTCAGCCCCGGCATGGCCGCACTGCTCATCTCCTGGATCGCCGCGGGCGTGGCGGCCTACGGTGTGTACGCCATCGGCCATCACCTCTACGGGCGCGGCGTCGCCACCGCGCTGGTCGCCCTGTGGGCCGCCCTGCCGCACGCGGTCGAGCTGACCATCGCCTACACCGAGTCGCTGTTCGCCGCGCTCGCCATCTGGTCCCTGTACTTCGTGCTCAAGCGCCGCTGGCTGTGGGCCGGGACGCTGGCCGCGCTGGCGGGGCTGTCCCGGCCGAGCGGCTTCGCGATCGCCCTGGCCGTCTCCCTTGCCGCCGCCCACGAGGCGTGGCAGCAGCGCGGCCGGGTACCGGTGAGCCTGTGGGCCGGTGCCGTCATCGCCCCGCTGGGCTGGCTCGGCTATGTGCTCTGGGTGGGCGGACAGACGGGCGACCTGCTCGGCGGCTACTTCAAGGTGCAGAGCGCCTGGGACTCCAAGTTCGACTTCGGTCTCGGCTCTGCGCGCTTCCTGAAGGGCCTGTTGCTGCACGGCGGAGGCGTCGTCTACCCGGCGGCCCTGGTCATAGTCGCGGCCGGAGTACTGCTCTTCGCCCTGCTCTGCCTGGAACGCGCCCCGCTGGCCCTGGTGGTCTTCGCGGGGGTCCTGATCCTGCTCGTGGTCGGCGGCTCCGGCTCCTTCTCCTCCAAGCCGCGGTTCCTGCTGCCGGCCTTCCCGCTCCTCATCCCCATGGCCCGCGCACTGACCCGGACCTGGCGGGTCCGGCCGGCCCACGCCATGATCGTCTATGCTGGCCTCACCGTCGTGTCCCTGCTGTTCGGCGCCTATGTGGCGGTGGTGGCCCGCTCCCCGCTGTGAGCCACCACGGGCATGTCACGCGGGCTGCCGGTTCCGCCCGACCTGTCGCACGAAGGCCACGGCGGCGGAGCCCATCAGCAGGGTGCTGACCCAGACCGGCGCGCGGTAGCCGAGTCCGCCGTCGATCGCGGCGCCGCCCAGAACCGGACCGAGGGCGGCGCCCACGTTCAGCGCCGACGTCGCGAAGGCGCCCGCGAGGGGCGGGGCGTCCGCCGCCTCGTACAGCACCCGCGTGATCAGCGTCGAGCCGACGCCGAACGCCGGGGCGCCCAGCACCGGCACCAGCAGGACGGTCGCCACCGCGTTCCCGGCGGCCAGGGCGAGCAGCAGCCAGCCGGAGAGCAGCGCGGCCTCACCGACCGCCAGAACCGGTAGCGGCCGCCGGTCCGACAGCCGGCCCGCCGACGTCGCCCCCCCGCGAACGCGCCTGCGCCGAACAGCGCCAGCACGGCAGGCACCAGGCCGGCGCCGAACCCTGTCACTTCCGTGGGGAGCGGCGTGAGGTAGGTAAATGTAGAGAAAGTGGCGCCGCTGACGAGTGCGGCGAGACCGCGCGCCACCAGCAGCCGGGGCCGGCGCAGCACCCGCGGCTGACCGTGTACGCCGGTTCGGCGCGGTTCGGTGTGGTTCGGTGTGGTTCGGTGTGGCCCGGCCAGCACCGACCGCGCGATCGCGGCCGGCGCGGGCGCGGACAGCAGGGCCACCGCCCAGAACGCCGAACGCCGGCCGAGCAGCCGGCCCAGCCCGGCACCGGCGGCCACGCCCACCACACAGGTGAGCGTGGTGCCACCGAGCAGGACCGAGGTGGCCCGGCCCTCGGCGTCCGGTGCGACCATGCCGGTCGCCGCCGCCAGCCCGACGGCCAGAAAACCGGCGTTGGCCAGCGCCGCGAGCACACGCGTGGCCAGCAGCACACCGAAGTCGTCGGTGAGCGCACCGACGACACCGACGACATGGACGACCAGGAAGACGCTCAGGAACACCAGTAGGGCCTGCCGCCGCGGCCGGCGCCGGCGAGCAGCGCCATCAGCGGTGCTCCCACGACCATGCCGACGGCGAAGCCGGGCGTGAGTGTGCCCGCGGTGGGCACCGAGACCCCCAGGTCCCGGGCGATGTCCGGCAGCAGGCCGGACAGCATGAACTCGGACCCGCGAAGGACACGACCGGTGAGTGCCGTGGGAAGCCGAGATCCAGCCGAGAGCGCGGGCCACTGGCTAGCGCCTGGATGCCTCGGGACTGGACATGGGCGGCACGCCGACGCGTGTGCGCGGGCGCGTGCCCCCCGGTTCCCGATGCGGGTCCGGAGTCGTACCGCCGCCCGCTCGTGGGGCGGGAACATGTGACATAGGTAAAATCTAGGCGTTTGCTGAACATGCAGGCGGCAGGTCATCGCAGGCCACCGCCCCGTCGGAAGTGATCGATGGCCCGCAAGCGCTCCACGGACGAAGGCGACGAGCTGCTGGCCAGACTCGGTTCGCTCACCGCCCAGGCACGCGAGCGCGCGGAGCTCCAGCGCACCCAGGTCGAGCTCGCCCTCGCTCTGCAGCGCGGCATGCTGCCCCGGGACCTGCCCACCGCACCCGGCCTGCACCTCGCCGTTTGCTACACACCGGCCAACCTCGGACTCAACGTGGGCGGCGACTGGTACGACGCGTTCACCCTGCCCGACGGTCGGGTCGGGCTGTCCATCGGCGACGTACAGGGGCACAACATCGAGGCCGCCGCCTTCATGGGCCAGGTACGGGCCGGACTGCGCGCCCTCGCCTCCGTGACCGGCGAACCGGGCGAACTGCTCGGCCGGACCAACGACCTGCTGCTCTCGCTGGGCAGCGAACTCTTCGCCACCTGCACCTTCATGCGCCTCGACCCGGCCACCGGAGTGCTGGAGAGCGCACGGGCCGGCCACATCCCGTTCGTGTGGGCCACGGCCGACGGCAAGTCGGGTGTCGTCGACGACGAGGGAGGGCCGCCGCTCGGCATCGACAAGGGCATGGAGTACCCGGTGACCAGACACCGGCTCACCACGGGCGGAGTCTTCGTCCTGCTCACCGACGGCGTGGTCGAGGGCCCCACGCTGAACATCGAGGACGGCCTCGACCAGGTGGTACGCCTAGCCGGCATCGCCGCCGTCGCCGGCCTGGAGGCCCATGCCCTGGCCGCCGCCGTGATCAAGGGCGCCGAGAGCGTCGGGCACGAGGACGACGCGGCGGTCCTCGTCGTCGGTCTGGACAGTCCCACGAACCATCCGTGACGGGTCCCGGGCGACCGCCGAGCACACCCGCCCGGATCCGGTCCTGGCCGGTCAGGGCCACCTGGGCCAGTCACCGCGTCCGCGGTCCGGGATTCAGCCATAGGGCCGGACAGCCGCGGGTCTCGCCTCGCCGACCCGGGGCCGTCGGTGTGAGATGGCTGCTGTGGTGGGTATCGAGGATCTGCGCCGGCCGGGTGGCTACGCCGTCCAGGTGGTGGCCGTCGCGGCCTGCTACTACGGCGCGGCCCGGCTCGGACTCCTGCGCGAACTCACCGTCGAGGGCGCCGTCGTCACCCCCATCTGGCCGCCGACCGGCGTCGCCGTCGCCGCCCTGCTGATCCTCGGCCTGCGCTGCTGGCCCGGCATCTCGATCGGTGCCCTGCTGGCCGTGATGTCCCTCACCACCCCTCACCTCGACGTGCTCGGCACCCTCGCCGCCCAGACCGGCGCACCGGTGGTCGCGGTGCTCCTGCTGCGCCGGGCCCGCTTCCACACGGACCTCAGCCGGTTACGGGACGGCGTCGCCCTGGTGTTCCTCGGCGCGCTGACGGCGATGCTGATCAGCTCGACCGCCGGCGTCGGGCTGCTCGTCCTCACCGGCAAGCTGGACTGGCCCAGCTTCTGGCCCGTCTGGCTGGCCTGGTGGGTGGGGGACGCCATGGGCGTCCTGCTCGTCACCCCGCTGCTGCTGTTGCTGCACGGTGCGCGCTGGCCGCCCTCCGTGGCCCGCTGGAAGGAGGCAGTCGCGCTGACCGTCGTCGCCTGCTGTGTCGTACCGACGGCCGTCTACAGCTCGATCAGCCTGCTCTATCTCGTCTACCCGCTGCTCATCTGGTCCGCCCTGCGTTTTCAGCTGGAGGGCAGTGTGCTGTGCGCGCTGCTGGCGTCCGTGCTGGCCACCGTCGCCGCGACGGACGGCGTCGGGGCCTTCACCGGACTGAGCCGGATCGAGGTCATGGCGAAACTCCAGACGTTCAACGGCTCGATGGCCCTGACCGCCCTGCTGCTGTCCGCCCTGATCACCGAGCAGCGCAACACCCGGCGCTCGGTGGAGAAGGCCTGCCAGGAACTGGTCGAGGTGCTGGAACACCTCACCGCGGGCGATCCCCCACCACCCCGGCCACTGCCGCACACCGGCGACATCGGCGACGTCGGCGACAGCGACGGCGGGAACGGCACCGATGGCAGGGACGATCGGACTCGGCCCACCGGGCCTCCGTGACACGGGGCCGGGCAGGGCAGCCGGTGAGGGGGCCCGCCTGCCTCGCGCTGCCGGCGTCACCGTCTCCTCCGGCGTGTCGGACGGCTGGTCAGAGGCGCTGGGAGACGATGGGCGAGGCCCGGAGGGGCACGTTCCGGACGGGAGGAACAGACGCGGTATGGAGCAGCGGGCGGCGAGCGCGGAGGGCAGGCGGACCGAGGCGGACCGGGCGCGCTCCGGCCGCGGGCAGCGGCCCGACGGCGCCGTCGTACGGCCGCCGGACGCCATCGACGTACGGCGTCGCATCCCGCGTACCGACCGGTTGTTCCGCGACCCCCGGCTGGCCGCGGCGGTGGACCGTCTCGGCGCCGGAGTGGTGAAGGCCGCGGTACACGAGGCGCAGGAGCGGGCCCGCGAGGGAGGGATCCCGCCCGAGCAGGTGGCGGAGACGGCGCTCGCGCTGCTGCCCGGTACCGCGAGCGGGCTGCGCCCGGTGATCAACGCCACCGGGGTGCTGCTGCACACCAACCTCGGCCGGGCCCCGCTGTCGGCCGCCGCGCGGCAGGCCGTCCAGGAGGCCGCCGGACCCACGGACGTCGAACTGGACCTGGCGACCGGCGTCCGCGCCCGCCGTGGCCGTTCGGCCCTCGCCGCCCTGCGCGAGCGCGTGCCCCGCGCCGGGGCCGCGCACGTCGTCAACAACGGCGCCGCCGCGCTTCTCCTCGCCGCCACCGCGCTCGCGGCCGGCAAGGAGATCGTCGTCAGCCGGGGCGAGCTGGTGGAGATCGGCGACGGCTTCCGCCTGCCCGACCTGCTCGTCTCGACCGGCGCCCGGCTCCGTGAGGTCGGTACGACCAACCGCACGACCGCCGCCGACTACGCCGCCGTGACCGGCCCCGACACCGGGTTCGTGCTCAAGGTGCATCCGTCCAACTTCCGCATCACCGGCTTCACCCGCTCCGCCGGGACGGCCGAACTCACCGGTCTCGGTGTCCCGGTCGTCGTCGACATCGGCTCCGGACTGCTCGCCCCGCATCCGGCACTGCCCGAGGAACCCGACGCCGACACCGAGCTGCGCGCGGGCGCCTCGCTCGTCACCGCGAGCGGCGACAAACTGCTCGGCGGCCCTCAGTGCGGACTGCTGCTCGGCGACCGGGACCTGGTCCGCGCCCTCGCCCGGCACCCGCTGGCCCGCGCCCTGCGCGTCGACAAACTGACCCTGGCCGCACTGGAGGCCACCCTCACCGGACCGCCCACCCCGACCGCCCTCGCCCTCACCGCCGACCCGGCCGTACTGCGCGCCCGCGCCGACCGCATCGCCGCGAGCCTCGGCGCCGGCGGCATCGACGCACGGGCCGTCGAATGCGCCGCCACCGTCGGCGGCGGTGGCGCCCCCGGAGTCACCCTGCGCAGCGCGGCGGTGTCCCTGCCGGAGCCGTACGCCGCCGCGCTGCGCACTGGCCCCCTCCCCGTCGTCGGTCGGCTGGAGTCGGGCCGCTGCCTGCTGGACCTGCGCGCGGTGCCGGACCAGGACGACGAGCGGCTGGCCGAGACCGTGCGCCTGGCCCGGACCGCCGGAGAAGCCCCGCCCGACGGGGAAACCCGGCCTCCCGGTGAGGGGCAGGCGTGAGATGCGGGTGCTCGCCACCGCCGGTCATGTCGACCACGGCAAGTCCACCCTGGTACGGGCCCTCACCGGCATGGAGCCCGACCGCCACCCGGAGGAGCGCCGCCGGGGGCTCACCCTCGACCTGGGGTTCGTGTGGACGCGGCTCGGCCCGGACGGTGACCACCTGGCCTTCGTGGACGTACCCGGGCACGAACGCTTCGTGCCGACCATGCTGGCCGGCGTCGGACCGGTGCCCGCCGTGCTGTTCGTGTGCGCCGCCGACCAGGGCTGGCAGTCCCAGTCCGAGGAACACCTGGCGGTCCTCGACGCGCTCGGCGTCCGGCACGCCGTCCTCGCGGTGACCCGCAGCGACCTCGCCGACCCCGAACCCGTCCGTGCCGACGCCGTCGAGCGGCTGGCCCGGACCTCCCTCGGAAAGGTGCCCGCGGTCGCGGTGAGCGCGCTCACCGGAGCCGGACTCGACGCGCTGCGCACCGAACTGGAGCTGCTGGCAGGGAAGTTGACCGATCCCGACCCCGACGCCGACGTACGGCTGTGGCTCGACCGGGCCTTCACCGTGCGTGGGCACGGCACCGTCGTGACCGGGACGCTCGGCGCCGGCACCCTCGGCGTCGGTGACCGGCTGGTAACCGGGGACGGTCCGGCCGTGCTGCGGGTGCGCGGACTGCAGACCCTGCACGAGCGGCGGACGACGGTCGGCGGAGTGGCCCGCGTGGCCGTCAACCTGCACGGGCAGGGCGCCGAGGGCCTGCGCCGCGGGCAGGTGCTGCTGACCCCGGACCGCTGGTCGCACAGCGAGGTGCTCGACGTCCGCGTCACCGGGGAGCCGGTCGCCGACCTGCCCCGCTCGGTCACCCTGCACATCGGCACCGCCGCCGTACCCGTCACCGTCCGCCCGCTCGGCGACGACACCGCCCGCCTCACCCTCGCCCGGGGACTGCCCCTGCGGGTCGGCGACCGGGCGGTGCTGCGCGAACCGGGCGGCGGCCGTATGCCCCGCGGGGTCACCGTCCTGGACGTACGACCGCCCCGGCTGACCCGGCGCGGCGCCGGCCGGGCCCGCGCCGCCGAACTCGCCGTCCTGACCGGCCGCCCCGACGGCGCCGGCGAACTGCGCCGCCGCAAGCTGATCCGGCGCGCCGACCTGCTGGCGATGGGCGTCCCAGTACCGGCCGAACCGGTCGCGGGGGACTGGCTGGTGGACGCCGCGCACTGGACCGCCCTGACGGATCGGCTGGCCGCCGAGGTCGAGCGCCACGCGAGGGAACACCCCCTGGAACCGGGCCTGCCCACCGAAGCGGCCCGTCGTCTGCTCGGCCTGCCCGACCGGGCCCTCGTCGACGCCCTGGCCAACACCATGCCCCAACTCAGCAGCAAACAGGGCCGGTTGTCTGCCGCCGTCAGTATCGGCCCCGCCCTGCCGACCGCGGTCCGGGCCGCCGTGGACGCCGTACGCCAGGACCTCGCCCGTACGCCGTTCCGGGCGCCCGAAGCCGGCCGGCTCGTCCAACTCGGCCTGGATCGCAGGGCGTTGGCCGCCGCCGTCACGGCCGGCGTGCTGTTGCGGATCGCCGACGGGATCGTGCTGCTGCCCGGCGCCGACGTCGCGGCCGCAGCCGAACTTCGCGCGCTGCCCCAGCCGTTCACGCTCAGCGCGGCCCGGCGCGCGCTGGACACCACCCGCCGGGTGGCCGTACCGCTGCTGGAGTTCCTGGACGCGCGCGGGTACACCGAGCGCGTCGACGACCAGCGCCGCCGCTGCCTTACGGGCGAGGGGAGAACTCATCCAGATGCGGTGAACGGAGACGGACGGGAATCGAACCCGCCGGCCCGAGATCCTCGGGCCCCTCGGTTTTGAAGACCGGGAGGGCCACCAGGCACCCACACGCCTCCACCGCCCGTCAGGCTACTGCCCGAGGAGACCGCCGGTATGACATCGACATCCCCACCGATCCGCCGGGCCCCCGTCCGGCTCACGCAGTACGCCCACGGCGGCGGCTGCGCCTGCAAGATCCCTCCCGGAGAGCTGGAGGAGGTGGTCGCCGGGCTGACCGGGCAGGCGCCCGCCGGGGGCGACACCCCGCTGCTCGTCGGGATCGCCACCGGTGACGACGCCGCCGTGGTCACCCACCGGGGGACCGCCGTCGTCTGCACGGCCGACTTCTTCACCCCGGTCGTGGACGACCCCTACGACTGGGGACGCGTCGCCGCCGCCAACGCCCTGTCCGACGTGTACGCGATGGGCGGTCGCCCGGTGCTCGCCGTGAACCTGCTGGCCTGGCCGCGCGACCGGCTTCCCTTCGAGCTGGCCCGCGAGGTGCTGCGCGGCGGACTGGCCGTCGCCACCGAGGCCGGCTGCCATGTCGGCGGCGGGCACAGCGTCGACGACCCGGAACCCAAGTACGGCATGGCTGTCACCGGGCTCGCGGACCCCGCGCGGCTACTGCGCAACGACGCCGGCCGGCCAGGGATGCCGCTGTCGCTGACCAAGCCGCTGGGCGTGGGCGTGCTGAACAACCGGCACAAGGCCACCGGTGAGCGGTTCGAGCAGGCCGTCGTCACGATGACGGCCCTGAACCGGGAGGCCTCCGAGGCCGCGCTGGCCGCCGGGGCCACCTGCGCCACCGATGTCACCGGGTTCGGTTTCCTCGGCCATCTGCACAAGCTGGCCCGTGCCTCCGCAGTGACCGCCGTGGTCGACACCGCCGCCGTCCCGTATCTGGAGGGGGCACACGAGGCCGTCCGGGACGGGTACGTCAGCGGCGGCACCCGGCGCAATCTCCAATGGGTCGCCCCGCACACCGACTTCGGGGCCGCCGACGGCGACACCCGGCTGCTGCTCGCCGACGCCCAGACCTCCGGTGGGCTGCTCGTCGCCGGTGAGGTGCCCGGAGCGCCGGTGGTGGGGGAGCTGGTGCCGCGCGGCAGCCATTCCCTCGTGCTCCGGTGACTCAGGGCTCCGTTCCGGTGTGCTCGTCGATGCCGGCCCGCCTGCGGTAGGCCCGCACCAGGTCCACCGACGCCGGACCGCGGGGCCGGCGGCCCGGGCGGATGTCCACGGCGAACGCCTTCGACTCCTGGATGTGGACGTTGGGGTCCAGGGACAGATGCAGCAGCTCGTTGGCCGCGTCCCCGGTGCTGTAACCGTTGGGACCCCAGTGGTACGGCAGACCCACCTGGTGCAGCCTGCGGCCCTGTACCGTCAGCGGCGCCATCCGGTCCGTCACCAGCACCCGCGCCTCGATCACCGCGCGTGCGCTGACGATCGTCGCCCACCCGGTGTGTGCCAGCCCCCGCTCGGCCGCCAGCTCGGGGGAGACCTCGCAGAAGAACTCCGGTTGCAGCTCGGCCAGATACGGCTGCCAGCGGGACATGCCGCCCGCCGTGTGATGCTCGGTCAGCCGGTAGGTGGTCGCCACGTACGGGAACACCTCGGAGCCGGGCTCGTCACCGCTCGGCTGGTAACGGTTGTCCGGGAGCGAGGGCAGCAAATGGCGCACCGGGTTGCGCTGTTGGTCGTAGAGCAGGTTCATGAACGGCGAGTCCTGCGGCTCGTAATGGGCCGGGAGCGGGCCGTCGGCGAGCCCGGACGGCACATACAGCCAGGCCTTGCCGTCGGTCTGCATGATGAACGGGTCCCTGCCCGACAGGGCCTCCGGGCCGGTCGCGTCCTCGGGCGGTTCGTGGTCGGGTGCCTTGTCCCTCCTGAAGTCGGGGACATCGTGCCCGGACCACTCGCCCTTGTCCGGATCCCACCACACCAGCGCCTTCCGCTCGCTCCACGGTCTGCCCCGCGGGTCGGCGGAGGCGCGGTTGTACAGGATCCGGCGGTTGGCCGGCCAGGCCCACGCCCACTCGGCCGCCACCCAGTCCTGCTCAGTGCCGGGCCTGCGGCGGGCCGCCTGGTTGACGCCGTCGGCGTGGACACCGCAGTAGATCCAGCAGCCGCATGCGGTGGAGCCGTCGGGCTTCAGCTGCTCGTAGGAGGAGAGCGGCCCGCCCTCGGCGTCATGGCCGTTGATCTCGGCGAGCACGGCCTCCGCGTCCGGTTCGGCGAGCGGGCCCTTCGTCGGATAGGCCCAGGTCAGATCGAGCACGGGCCGGTCCATCTCGTCGGTGGACCCCGCGAGTTTCTCGCGGATGATCCGCCCCAGGTGGTAGGTGAACCACAGATCGCTGCGGGAGGCGCCCGGCGGCTCGACCGCCTGGTGGTGCCACTGCAGCAGCCGCTGGGTGTTGGTGAAGCTGCCGTCCTTCTCGGTGTGCGCGGCGGCCGGCAGGAAGAACACCTCCGTGCGGATGTCCTCGGTGCGCAGCTCACCGGTCTCGATCTCGGGCCCGTCCTGCCACCAGGTCGCCGACTCGATCAGCGAGAAGTCGCGGACGACCAGCCAGTCCAGGTTCGCCATCCCGAGCCGCATCAGCCTGGAGTCGGCGTTGCCCACCGCCGGGTTCTCGCCGAACAGGAAGTAGCCCGAGCAGACGCCCTCCAGCTGGGCCAGGGTCGTCTCGTACGCGGAGTGGGAGCCGGTCAGCCGGGGCAGGTAGTCGAAGCAGAAGTCGTTCTCCTCGGTCGCCGCGGCACCCCAGTACGCCTTGAGCAGACTCACCAGGTATGCGCGCATGTTGCCCCAGTAGCCCTTGGGGGCCGTCTCGGCCTCCAGGAAGGCGGCCAGGTCCTGGTGCCGGTGGGCGTGCGGCATCGGGATGTAGCCCGGCAGCAGGTTGAACAGCGTCGGGATGTCCGTGGAGCCCTGGATGGAGGCGTGCCCGCGCAGGGCCAGGATGCCGCCGCCCGGCCGGCCGATGTTGCCGAGCAGGGTCTGCAGTACGGCCGCCGCGCGGATGTACTGCACGCCCACCGTGTGCTGCGTCCAGCCGACCGAGTACGCGAAGGCCGTCGTACGGTCGCGGCCGGAGTTGTCCGTGACCAGCTCGCACACCTGCCGGAACAGGTCCTGCGGCACCCCGCAGATCTGCTCGACCAGCTCCGGTGTGTAGCGGGCGTAGTGCCGCTTGAGCACCTGGAACACACAGCGCGGATGCGTCAGCGTCTCGTCCCGCTCCGGCTCGCCCGCTTTGCCTTCGTATTGCCAACTGCCCTTGTCGTAGGCACGGTTGGCGGAGTCGAGTCCGGAGAACACGCCCGCCAGGTCCTCGGTGTCGTGGAAGTCCTCCCGCACGATCACCGGGGCGTTGGTGTACGCCACGACGTACTCACGGAAGTACTTGTCCCGCTCCAGGACGTAGTGGATGATCCCGCCGAGGAACGCGATGTCCGTGCCCGCGCGCAGCGGCACGTGTACGTCGGCCAGCGCGCTGGTGCGGGTGAACCGCGGGTCGACATGGATCAGCTTCGCGCCCCGCGCCTTGGCCTCCATCACCCACTGGAACCCGACGGGATGGCACTCGGCCATGTTCGAGCCCTCGATGACGATGCAGTCCGCGTTCTGCAGGTCCTGCTGGAAGGTGGTCGCGCCGCCGCGTCCGAACGAGGTTCCCAGACCGGGAACGGTGGAGGAGTGTCAAACCCGGGCCTGGTTCTCGATCTGGATCGCTCCGAGCGCGGTGAACAGCTTCTTGATCAGATAGTTCTCTTCATTGTCGAGCGTGGCCCCGCCGAGGCTCGCGATGCCGAGGGTGCGTCGGGTGCGGGTCTCGTCGACCGACCACTGCCAGCCTGCCCGGCGCGCCTCGATCACCCGGTCGGCGATCATGTCCATCGCGGTGTCGAGGTCCAGCCGCTCCCACGCGGTGCCGTGTGGGCGCCGGTGGAGCACCTGGAGCTCGCGGGCGTCCCCGGTCGTCAGCTGCAGGCTCGCCGCGCCCTTGGGGCAGAGCCGGCCGCGTGAGACGGGGGAGTCCGGGTCGCCCTCGATCTGGGTGACCTTCTCGTCCTGGACGTACACGTTCTGGCCGCAGCCGACGGCGCAGTACGGGCAGACCGACTTCACCACCCGGTCGGCGGTGGCCACCCGGGGCGTGAGCCGCTCGCTGCGCCCGCTCTTCGCCGCGGCGCCCCGGCCCAGCGGATCGGTGCCCGTCAGCTGGCGGTAGACCGGCCAGGAGTCGATCCAGGTGCGTACGCCCACAGCCGCTCCTTCCGCTCGGTGCCTTGATCCGCCCGATTCCTCGGTCTGCTCGGCCCCTTGATCCGCTCGGTGGGTCGATTTTCCCGCACGTGGGCGGGTACGGCATCTCTCGGACGCCCGGCCGGACGGCTCGTCACCGGTGGGACCGCACCTCCGCGTCCAGGAGCCCGGCGACGAGGTGACGGGCGTACGCGGCGTCGAGATCGGCCGGACGGAAGAGGATGCGGTACATCAGGGGGGCGACGACGCGGTCCATGACCGTCTCCACGCCGGGGGCGCTCTCGCCGCGGTCGGCCGTCCGGGCGAGTATGACCTCGATCTGTTCGGCCGCGTAGGCCGAGCACTGGCCGGCGTTGGTGCCGTCGGGGTTGCCGAGCAGGGCGTCGCGGATGTACGCGCGGCCCGACGGGGAGGCCATCTCGTCGAGGAACTGTTCGGCCCAGGCCGTCAGGTCGGCCCGCAGATCTCCGTGGTCCTGCGGCGCCGTCTCGGGGCGCAGGCGCTCCACCGCGACGTCGGACAGCAGCTCCCGCAGGTCGCCCCAGCGGCGGTAGATCGTCGACGGTGTGACCCCCGCGCGCTGGGCGACAAGCGGCACCGTCAGCGCGTCGCGCCCCACCTCCGACATGAGTGCGCGGACAGCGGCGTGCACCGATGCCTGGACCCGGGCGCTGCGCCCGCCGGGGCGCACCATCTGCTTGCGACTCATGGACCCACCTTAAAGCGCAATCCTTGCTTTTAACGGTCACGAGGGGCCGGACGGGCTGCGTCTGTGCGTAGCCGTGACCGATGCGCAGGAGCGTGCGCTCTCCGAAGAGTCGGCCCAGCAGCGCGAACTCGTGGGTGTGCGTCTTGCCGGCCAGGATCGCGTCGGCCGCGGCCAGGCGTGCGGCGACCGTGCTGTCGGCCTGTGCGCGATGGCCGGAGCGGACCCGGGAGCCGGCCGTGGTGGCCAGACCGGCCACGTCGATCAGATCCTTCAGGCTCCTGAGTAGGCCCGAGGTGCGGCTCCGTGCCGAGCCCGCATCGCAGCGGCGGCGGCCGTGAGGGGCAGCTCATACGGCTGCGACCGCGGCGGTGGACAGGGTCTTCTCCCTTGATCGGCGGGGACCGGTGAGGGCGAAGAAACCTAACGCTAACAGTTTGCTTTAGGTGGCTGTAAGTTCTACGGTTTCTTAAGGCAAACCGATTGCATTTAGCTCGGAGGACTCGACAGATCATGCAGGCCGCTCTCGCCAACCCCCTCCCGTCCTGGACCCTGGGCGACATCGTGGTCCACCGCGTCGACGAGGTCCCACTGCCGCCCGAGACCGGAGCGTGGCTGCTGCCCGACGCGCGCCCCGAAGTGGTGACCGGTCAGGACTGGCTGTACCCGCACTTCGCCGACCGGGACGGCGTCTTGCGTGCCGACAGCCACAGCTTCGCGTTCGTCGTGGACGGGTTGCGCGTCCTCGTCGACACCGGCATCGGCAACGGCAAGGAGCGGGCCAACCCGGCCTGGCACAACCTGCACACCCCGTACCTGGAGCGCCTCACCGCCGCCGGTTTCGCCCCGGACTCCGTCGACCTGGTGATCCTCACCCACCTGCACGCCGACCACGTCGGCTGGAACACGCGGGACCTGAACGGCGTCTGGGTCCCCACCTTTCCCCACGCCCGCTACGTCACCTCACGTGCCGAGCGGGAGTTCTGGGCCGGGTACGACATGGACGAGGCCCGCCGGCAGATGTTCCGTGACTCCGTGATCCCGGTGGAGCAGGCGGGGCTGCTGCACCTCGTCGACGTACCGGCCGAGGGCGCGGAGCTCGCCCCGGGACTGCGCCTGGTGCCCACGCCCGGGCACACCCCCGGCCATGTCGCCGTCGAGCTGACCAGCCAGGGGGAGCGGGCCCTGATCACCGGCGACTGCATCCACCATCCGGTCCAGCTCGCCCACCCGGGCATCGGCGCCTGCGTCGACATCGACCCGGGGCAGTCCGAGGCCTCGCGCCGCACGCTGCTCCGCTCGGTCGCCGACACGGACACCCTCGTCCTCGGCACTCATTTCGCCCCGCCCACCGCCGGCCGCGTGATCACCCACGGGGACGCCTACCGGCTGCTGCCCGTTCCCGCGGCCTGAGCCGGCGTGCCGCGAGAGAGGAGGAGCCGGCCGCCGACGCCGTACACGGAACCGGTCGGTGGCTCAGGTCTGCCGGGCGTGCATCGGGTTGTGGGCGACCTCGTCCGGGCATCCGCGGTGAGTCCCGCGCGTCCGCCGGTCGCGCTGCCGGTCGAACGTCGCGAGGGCCAGCGACGCCGCCATGCCGACGAGCGCGGCGCCCAGCGCGGTGTCCAGGGCGCCCCGGTAGTCATGGCTCCTGCCGAGCACCAGGTAGAAGAGGCCGGGCAGGGCGGCGGTCCCCATCGCGGCACCGAGCCGCTGCCCGGTCTGCAGGGCGCCGCCCGCCGCGCCCGCCATGTGCACGGGTACGTCCCGCAGGGTCATGGTGATGTTGGGGGAGACCACGAAGCCGCCGCCGATGCCGCCGAGGAACAGGACGGGGGCCGCGAGCCACGGCGCGATGCCGATGGGTGCGAAACGGAGCAGCAGCGCGGTACCGCCCAGGCCGAGGATCACGCCCGTGAGGCCACAGACGGTGAGCAGACGGCCGAACCGGTCCACCAGCCGGCCGGCCACTACGGCCGCGCACGCCGAGCCCAGGGCGAAGGGTGTCACGGCGAGACCGGACCGGAGCGGCGTGAAGCCCAGGCCGTGCTGGAAGAAGAGCGCGAAGACCAGCCACACGCCGCTGAATCCGATGAAGTAGAGCGTGCCCACGCCGGCGCCGACGGCGTAGCCGCGCACGTCGGTGAACAGCCGCGGGTCGAGCAGCGGCTGGCCACCCCGGGTGACGAGCCGGCGCTGCCACCGGGCGAAGACGAGGAGGATCACGGCGCCGGCCGGGAACAGCCACCACAGGCGGCCGAGGCCGCCGGAGTCCGCCTGGACCAGCGGGAACATCAGCGCGAGGACACCGAGCCCGAGGAGCAGCACGCCCGGCAGGTCCACGTGTCCCCGGCCGGAGCGCCGGGTGCTGGGCAGCAGCCGGCGGCCCAGGAGAACGGCGAGGATACCGATGGGGACGTTGACGTAGAAGATCCACCGCCAGCCCTGGGGACCGGAGGCGAGGGCGAGGATGGCGCCGCCGGTGATGGGGCCGGCGGCCGAGGATATGCCGACGGTGGAGCCGAAGAAGCCGAAGGCGCGGCCGCGTTCGGCACCGCGGAACATCTGCTGGATGAGCGCGGAGTTCTGCGGCGCCATGAAACCGGCCGCCAGCCCCTGGGCGAGGCGGGCCACCACCAGCAGCGTGATGTCGGGGGCCGCCCCGCAGACCGCGCTGAAGACGACGAAGCCGCTGAGGGCGAGCAGGAAGATGCGCCGCCGGTCCAGGGCGTCGCCGAGCCGGCCGGCGGTGACGAGGGCGAGGGCGAAGGTGAGCGCGTATCCGGACACCACCCACTGCACCTGGGCGGGGGAGGCGTGCAGATCCCGCTGGATGGTGGGCAGGGCGACCGCCACGATCGTCACGTCCAGCAGGCTCATGAAGCCCGCCACCAGGGTGACCCACAGGGCCCGCCACCGGTGCGGATCCGGCTCGTACCCGGCCTCCTGAGGGATCTGGTTCCCGCCGTGAGCCGCTGACGCCGCCGCTGTCACCTGGGCTCCTCTCGCCAAGGCCGCACCCGGATCACCAAGGCTGCCCCCGGATCGCCGACGCCGCCTGAGAAAACCACGTTCCCCCACCTGGGCGATGGCACACCACACAGCCTGCTACCGCGGTCTGCCCGGGGCAAAGGCAGGCCGGGCGGCTCGCCGATGCCGTCCGTGGACCGTGGACGACGCAGCCGCTCGCCGAAAGGGTGCCGTCGTCACCATCAGTAGCCGTCCGGGTGCCGTGCGAAGGAGGTCGTTTGAGCGCGTGGGAACTGCGCACGTGTCGTGCGGGGGACGGCCGGCGGCGAAAGGATCACCGTGATGGCGGCGACCGGCACTTACGAGCCGGCGGATCCCGCGGCAGTCAGATGCCACCGGGTGCTGTTCCGCGCGATGGAGAAACGACGCCACCCGAAGCTGCGCCGCAGCGACAGCACCGTGACCGACGAGGCCGCGGTCAAGCGCGCCACGAAGGCAGCCGCGCTCGGGAACGCGATGGAGTCGTACGGCTTCGGCATCTACAGCCATCTGGCTTCGACCCTCGGGAAGGTCTTCTTCACGACGGGCAACGACACCGCCCAACTGCTCGGCTCCTGCGCGACGTTCGCGGTGGCCCTCCTGGTCCGTGCCGTCGGCGGCATGGCCTTCGAGCCGCTCGGCGACAAGGTCGGCCGCAAGCGCATCCTCCTGCATGCTGCTCTCGTACGTGCCGGCCTACCTGTCCGACGAACTCGCCTACGGCACCGGCCACGGGCTGCTGATCCTGCTCATCGTGATGGTCCTCCAGATGTGCGTCATCAACCGGGTCGGCCGGCTGTCGCACCGCTTCGGGCGTACACCGCCGCTGATGACGGGATGCTCGGCATTCTCTTCCTCTCCGGGGAGAGGCCCATCAGCAGCAGCCCCAGGGGGATGAGGGCGACGCTGCCCCACCGGATGAGGACGAAGGACCGCAGGTGCCCTCTCGGTCGCCCGCAACCTCGCCACCTCGCTCTTCGGCGGCACCACCCTCATGCCGGCCTACTAGCCGGAAACGGCCAACCAGCCCCTCGTCGGCTCCCCGCCCTCCGTCGGAACGGAGGACGAGGCGGCCGCGCTCGTACAGGCCCGCTCCCCGCGCCCGAAGTTCTGACCACGGTCACGTCTGACCACGGCCGAAAATCCGCCGAACCTTTCCCCCACCTCCCGCATCACACCTGAGGTAAGGCGAGTTACCGAGCCGCGAACGAAGGGACGAACGCTCACCATGACTCACCCGCACCAGAGCCAGACGCCTCAGACCGCTGTGGTTCCCCGGTCCGACCGGCGCCTGCGCCGCGGACGCGCGATGCTCGCCGTGGCCACGGCAGCCGGACTGGGCCTCGCCGGTGCCGGGGTGGCGCAGGCCGCCCAGGCCGGTGCCGCGACGGCGACGCCCACGTGCGCCGTCTCCGCGCTGAGCGCCTCGTTCGGCGAGGGCCTGGCCGGCGGCATGAACCATCAGGGCGTGGTGCTGAACCTGAAGAACACCAGCGCCCACACGTGCGCGCTGCGGGGCTTCCCGGGCCTCGGCCTGGAGAACGGCTCCCACCGCACGCTCCACTCGACCACCCACTGGGGCGATACCTGGTACGCGAAGAGCCCCGCCAAAACCACCCTGACCCTCCGCAAGGGCCAGAGCGCGGAGGCAGTCATAGCGTGGACGCACGCCAACACCGGCACCGCCGACGCCGTCCATGCCTCCTATCTCCAGGTCACCCCGCCCGCGGCGACCAGCCACGAGACGCTCAGGTTCCCGCAGTGGGTCGACAACGGCGACCTTGAAGTCACCGCCCTCGCGCACCGGATCAACGTCACCCCCTGAGGACGGTCCGGCCCCGCTGTCCTGTGGCTTGATCCGCCGGACAGGTCTTAGCGGCCGCGCGCCGTCAGGCGTTCCCGTTGGGGTACGACGGTGTACTTGGGATCCTCGGCAGAGGCCACCCCGGCGTGGAACACGCCGAAGCGCAGGGCCGCCGAGCCGGTGAGCAGCGCGGCCGCGGCCGCCAGGGCCAGGCGCCGGTCCCGCCCCGCCGGCAGGGCGAGGGCCGCGCCGCCCGCCGTGAGCAGCTCCGCCGCTCCGAGCAACAGCCGCGGTCTGCCCTGCTCGAAGGGCTCGGCGGCCAGGCCCATGCGCCGCTTCATCGTCCGGAAGGCACCCAGTTCCAGAGCGGCCCCGAGTACGGCAAGCCGACGGGCCGGCCCCGCCTGTGCGGTCGGCGCCGTGGCCAGGGCCAGGCCGGACGCCGCGGTGGCGGCGGAGCCCGCGAAGACGAACGGCAGCTCGCGGTAGCCCTCGTGCCAGGACGGCACCGCAGTGTCCGAGAGCAGCACCGCGGTGTACGTCGCCACCGCGGGGCCGAGTACGGCGGCCGCCGCCGTCGCGGCCGAGCCCAGCAGCCGGTGGCGGCCCGCCACTTCGGTGGCCGCCGCGGTGAACGTCAGCGGCGCGTATCCCGCCAGCAGCCACGAGCCCACGCTCATCGCGGAGGTGGGCTTGAGGACCCGGAGCATGTTCAGGAAGCGGGCCGGGCGGCCCAGATCGTGTACGAGCGCGGCCAGCGACAGCGAGATGGCACCGGCCGCCCCGAGCTTCGCCGGTCCCGCGAGCCGCGGCCGGCCGGTGGCCTGCGCCCCGGCCGCCAGCAGCGAGGAAGCCCCGGCCAGCCCACCGAGGTACAGATACCCGGCGATGTCGAGGGCCTTCCACGTCGGCCTGGCCAGCACGGGCCTGCCGTAGTACGACGAGAACTCGGTGTCCGGCACCATCGGCTCCCCGCCCCGCCCGCGCCGACGCCGATGCCTGCGGCGGCCCGAGCCCTGGTCGCGCCCGGCGTCCGACTCCGTCACCGGATCCTCCGCACGAAACCGCTCAGGGCGAGGGCGGCCAGGGAGGCGGCGGCCCAGGCCGCGTGCCGCCACATGGCGGGCAGGTCCCGGGTGGTGACCATCGGGTCCGGGGGCAGGCCGTAGACCTCCGGTTCGTCCAGCAGCAGGAAGAACGCCCCGGCACCGCCGACCCCGTCGTCCGGGCTCTCGCCGTACAGCCGCGCATCACCCACGCCCGCGGCGTGCAACTGCGCCACCCGGGCAGCCGCCCGCTCCCGCAGCTCCTCCACCGGCCCGAACTGGATCGAGTCGGTCGGGCAGGACTTCGCACAGGCCGGTTCCATACCGACGCCGAGCCTGTCGTAGCACAGCGTGCACTTCCACACCCGGCCGTCGTCCTCGCGCTGGTCGATGACGCCGTACGGGCAGGCGGGCACGCAGTAGCCGCAGCCGTTGCAGATGTCGGGCTGTACGACGACCGTGCCGAACTCGGTGCGGAACAGCGCACCGGTGGGGCACACGTCCAGACAGGCGGCGTGTGTGCAGTGCTTGCACACGTCGGAGGCCATCAGCCAGCGCAGTTCGGTGCGGCCGTCGGGGCCGACCGGGGAGATCCGGGCGGCGGCCGCGAACACGTCGACGTCGTCGTGCGCGACCCCGGGCTCCGGTCCGCCGAACGGCTTGCGCTGCTCGACGAAGGCAACATGCCGCCAGGTGTCGGCGCTGAGGCCTTGCGTGTTGTCGTAGGACATGCCGGTCAGGGTGAGCCCGTCCTCCGGGACGGCGTTCCACTCCTTGCACGCCACCTCGCAGGCCTTGCAGCCGATGCACACCGAGGTGTCGGTGAAGAAGCCCATCCTCGGCGGGGCGTCGGCATACCCGGAGGTACCGGCCACATCCGGCTCGGGCCCGTACAGCAGATGTCCGCGGACCTCGTCGCCGTCCCTCATTGCCGCACCTCCTCGCTCAGGATTCCGCGCACTCCTCGGTCCTGAGGGTGGCACGGGTGTCCGTGCTCCGCTCGCGCGAAGGGAACGGGAGGTACGGCGCACCGGTGGGCGGCCCGATGCCAGCCGCGGGGTCAGGCGCCGGTGACGACCCGCATGAAGACGACCGGTGCGGAGCCGTCGTTGCGGCAGGCGTACTGCTGGTCGCTGGCGATGACCGCGCTCCGGCCGGGAGCCACCACGTGCGGTCCGCTCTCCAGCGCCAGGGTCAGGCGGCCCGAGAGCACATGAGGATCTCCTGGGCGCCCGGCCGGTCGGGTTCGGCGTCGTAACGGCCGCCGGGGGCCAGGGTCCAGCGCCACAGTTCGGCTCGCGGTTCCCGCGTCGCGCCCACGAGCAGGGCCTGACTGGCTCCCGCGCATTCTGCACCCGGCTGCCGGAGTGGACCGGTGTGCTGCACCCCGGGCGCCGCGTTCGGTGTCGAGCACACCGTGCGCATCGGCTTCGCCGACGCCACCGAGACTCTGCGCACCGGCCTGGACCTGGTCGGCGGGTTCCCCGACCACCTCGCCCAGGTCTGACCGCGGACGGACTCACCCGTTCCCGGCGGTGAGCGGCACAGTGGCCGTGACCCGCTTGCCGTCGGACAGCCAGGTCACCTCGAGGCCGCCGGACAGCATCGCGACGAGAAACAGCCCGTGCCCGCCGATGCGCAGGGGATCGGGAGTCCGCCGCCGGAGCGGCTCGGTGGAGGTGTCCGTCACCGAGACGCGCAGCGCGGCGCCGTCCGGCGTCAACTCCAGGCGCAGGGCGCACGGGCCGGGCGCATGCCTGGCCGCGTTGGTGACGAGTTCGCTGACGACGAGCTGGGCGTCCTGCACCGAGCGCCGCGCGGGCGCGGGACGTACCTGGGAAAGCAGGGCGGCGACGGCGTCCCTGGCGTCGGCGATGCGGGGTACGCCGGTGTCCCAGGCGTGGCTGTAGCAGAGCGGGCGGGTCCGCGTCGTCGCGTGGGTCCCGAGCGGCGGGATGTCCATACGGGTCGCTCTCTCCCTCCTGGCCAGGGTCTCTTCCTGTGCGTACGGGCTGTGCCCACGGGATTGTCCCGTCACTGCCCGGTTACCCGCTGGGCCGTCGGACAAGGTGACGTTCGCCGGGATTCCGCCGATTGCACAGGAGGCCCTGGTCACAGGCGCCGGTCCGGGCGAATTACTTACGCTTGGTTGAACAGTCCAGACTGATAAACCTATCGTCAGTAACCATGGACACGGTTGTACTGGCCGCCGCGCTGCGGCTGACCATGGGCCGGACCGTCCGCCGACTGCGTCAGGCGCACGCGGTCGGGGACGTCACGCTGTCCGGTGTCTCGGTGCTGGCCCGGCTGGCTCGTACCGGTCCCGACTCGCCCGGCTCGCTCGCCGAGTCCGAGCGGGTCCGGCCGCAGGCGATGGCAAGCACCCTCGCCGGACTCGAACAACGCGGGCTGGTGAGCCGTACTCCCGACACGGCCGACGGCCGGCGGGCCATCGTGTCGATCACCGACGAGGGACGGACGATGCTGGAGCAGCGCCGTTCCGAGTCCGTGGGCCGCCTCGCCCACGCCCTGGACGAGTTCACCCCGCAGGAGCGGCAGGCCCTGCAGGACGTCCTGCCCCTGCTCGACCGACTGGCGGAACGACTGTGACCGGCCCCGCACCAGCCCCGCACGGCCCGGCCTCGCGTGGCGCCGACGGGGCCGGCATACGCGCCCGGCTGCTCGCCCGTTCCGCCCGGCTCCGGGACACACCTCCGGGCCCCGGCTACAAGTGGGTCGCCCTCTCCAACACCACGCTCGGCGTCCTGATAGCGACCATGGACGCCTCCATCGTGATCATCTCGCTGCCGGCGATCTTCCGCGGGATCGGCCTCGACCCCCTCGCGGCCGGCAACATCGGCTATCTGCTGTGGATGATCCTCGGCTATCTGCTGGTGTCGGCCGTCCTCGTGGTCGTCCTCGGCCGGCTGGGCGACATGTTCGGCCGGGTCCGGATCTACAACCTCGGCTTCCTGGTCTTCGTGTGCGCCTCCGTCGCTCTGTCCCTCGACCCGTTCCAGGCGGGCGCGGGCGCGCTGTGGCTGATCCTGTGGCGCATCGTGCAGGCCTTCGGCGGCTCCATGCTCACCGCCAACTCGGCCGCCATCCTCACCGACGCCTTCCCGGCCCGGCAGCGTGGCATGGCCCTCGGCATCAACCAGATCACCGCGCTCGCCGGGCAGTTCCTCGGCCTGCTGGCCGGCGGTCTGCTCGCCGCGGTCGACTGGCGGGCGGTGTTCTGGGTGAGCGTCCCGGTCAGCATCACCGGCACCGTCTGGTCGTATCTGAGCCTGCGCGAGACCTCGGCCGGCGGCCGCGGCCGCATCGACTGGCTCGGCAATCTCACCTTCGCCTCGGGCGCCGGCATCCTGCTGGTGGGCATCACCTACGGCATCCAGCCCTACGGCGGCCACCCGACCGGCTGGACCAACCCCTGGGTGCTCACCGGCCTGATCGGCGGCGCCTTCCTGCTGCTGGTGTTCTGCTTCGTCGAGACCCGGGTCGCCGAGCCGATGTTCCGGCTGTCGCTGTTCAGGGTGCGGGCGTTCGCCGCCGGCAACCTCGCCGCACTGCTGACCGCGATCGCCCGCGGCGGACTCCAGTTCATGCTGATCATCTGGCTGCAGGGCATCTGGCTGCCGCTGCACGGCTACGACTTCGAGGACACCCCGCTGTGGGCCGGCATCTTCATGCTCCCGCTCACCCTCGGCTTCCTCGTCGCCGGACCGGTCTCCGGCTATCTGTCCGACCGGTTCGGCGCCCGCCTCTTCTCCACCGCCGGACTGCTCGCCGTCGCCGCGTCCTTCCTCGGCCTGCTGGCCCTGCCGGTGAACTTCGACTACGGCGTCTTCGCGGCCCTGTTGCTGCTCAACGGCCTGGGGCAGGGCATGTTCTCCTCGCCCAACACCTCCTCCATCATGGGCAGCGTGCCGGCCCGCTACCGGGGTGCCGCCTCCGGGATGCGCTCCACCTTCCAGAACTCGGGTACGGCCCTGTCCATCGGCGTCTTCTTCTCGCTGATGGTCTCCGGGCTCGCCGGCACCCTGCCGAAAACGCTCAGCAGCGGACTCCAGGTGCACGGCGTGCCCGGCGGGACCGCGCACGAGGTGGCCTCGCTGCCGCCGGTCAGCACCCTGTTCGCCACGTTCCTCGGCAACAACCCGATCGGCCATCTGCTCGGCGGCGGCACCCTGGACCAGCTGACCGCCGCGCAGCGCGCCACCCTGACCGGCCACACCTTCTTCCCGGAGCTGGTCTCCGGGCCCTTCCACCACGGCCTGACCGTCGTCTTCGGCGTGGCCACGGGCATGGCCCTGGTCTCCGCGCTCGCCTCCGCCCTGCGCGGCGGCCACGAACGCGCCGACGACGACCCGTCCGAGCCCGGCCCGCACCACGGCACGAAGGGACAGCCGGCATGGCGCCCAGCGCGCTCCTCGTGACGGACGTCCAGCGCTCCCTCGTGGACCGATTCGACGAGGACGGCCACCTGCCGCGCCTCGTCGGGGCTGCCGGGGCCGCCCGCGCGGCCGGGCTGCCGATGCTCTACGTGGTCATCGGCTTCCGCGCCGGACATCCCGAAGTCAGCCCGCGCAACAAGGTGTTGAGCACGGTCGCCGGTTCCGGCCGGTTCGCCGAGGGCGACCCGGGGGCGGAGATCCACAGCCGCCCCGCGCCCCGGCGAGGTCGTAGGGCGGGATCGACCATCTCGTGCTCACCGGCATCGCCACCAGCGGCGTCGTCCCTGTCCACCGTGCACCAGGCCGCCGACCTCGGCCACCGCCTGACCGTACTCGCGGACGGCTGCCTGGACAGCGACCCCGAGGTGCACGATGTCCTCACCCGGAAGGTCTTCATCAAGAACCTCACCCCGGACCGGCACTGACCGGCGTACGCCCGCGGCACGGTCCAGGGCGCCGACCGCTCCTTGACGAACTCGTTCGCCGGGAGACCGGTCAGTGCTCGCGGCGCAGCCGTACGACATGCCGTGCGGCGAAGGCCGCGATCAGTGCGGCGGCGGCCACGAGGACGTAGAGCTGGTAGCGCGAGACCTCGTCGTAGACGGTCGTGATGTGGCTGCCGACCAGGTAGGCCAGAGTTGTCCAGAGGCCGACCCACAGGGCCGCGCCGAGCGCGTTGAAGGCGAGGAAGCGGCGCCAGTGCATGCCCGTGGTGCCGGCGATGATGCCGTTGGCCTGACGCAGGCCCTCGATGAACCGGGCCACGGTCACGATCTTGCCGCCGTGCCGGCCGAAGAACGCCTCGGTGGCCGCGAACCGCTTCGGCGTCAGGAAGATGTACCGCCCCCACCGGTGCACGAAGGCCCGCCCGCCGACCCGTCCGATCAGATAGCCGATGTTGTCCCCGACGACGGCCGCGGTGAACGCGATGAGAGCGACGCCCACGACGTTCAGCCGCCCCGCGCCCGCGTACACCCCCGCGGCCAGCAGGATCGTCTCACCGGGCGCGGGCACTCCGAAGTCCTCCACCAGGACCACGGCCCCCACGGCCCAGTAGCCGTAGTGGCCGAGCAACGGCGCGAGATGCGCGAGCGGACCCGGAAGCGGAGGGGCGGCCATGCCTCCACGGTACGTCGCCCCGATCGGCGCGCTGGTGTCCGGCCGAGCGGCTCAGGGCCGCCCGACGGTGTCCTGGTCGCGCACGACCGGCCGCGGGATGTCGCCCGTGACCTCGGATGGCGTGCGGCCGGTCAGCCGCAGGGCGATCGGCTCGGTGCAACGGGCCGTCAGCGGGCCGAGGACGACGAGGATCAGCACATAGGCCGTGGCCGGCGGCCCGAGACCGGAGTCGATGCCGGCGGTGACCGCGAGACCGGCGATGACGATGGAGAACTCGCCGCGCGCGACCAGGGTGCCGCCGGCCCGCCAGCGGCCCTTGGCCGAGATCCCGGCGCGCCGCGCCGCCCGGTACCCGGTCGCGATCTTGGTGAGAGTCGTCACGACGGCGAGGGCCAGCGCGGGCAGCAGCACCGGCGGGATGCTCGCGGGGCCGGTGTGCAGCCCGAAGAAGACGAAGAACACCGCTGCGAACAGATCCCGCAGGGGCGCGAGGAGGTGGTGGGCACCCTCGGCGACCTCTCGGGACAGGGCGATGCCGACGAGGAAGGCGCCGACGGCTGCCGAGACCTGCAGTTGCTGGGCGACACCGGCGACGACCAGCGTCAGGCCGAGCACCACCAGCAGCAGGTTCTCGGGGTCGTCGGTGGAGACGAAGCGGGAGATGTGCCGGCCGTGACGCACGGCGAGCAACAGGACGAGGCCTGCCACCCCGAGGGCGATGGCCAGGGTGACGCTGCCGGCGGCGAAGCCGGTGCCGGCCGGCAGCGCCGTGACGACCGGCAGACAGACCGCCATGGACAGGTCCTCCAGCACCAGGATGCTGAGGATCACCGGAGTCTCCCGGTTGCCGATCCGGCCGAGGTCTCCGGGTACCTTGGCGATCACCCGGACGAGGAGATCCAGGTGATGCCGGCCAGGACGACGGCGGCGATCGGGCCCCAGCCCAGCAGCAGGGCCATCGCGGCGCCGGGCAGGGTGTTGAGGGTCATGTCGACCAGGCCGGCCGGGTACTGGGTCTTGAGGTGGGAGACCAGGTCGCTGGCCGTGTACTCCGGACCCAGCATGAGCAGCAGCAGTATCACGCCGATCTCGGCACCGATCGCCACGAACTCCTCGCTGGCACCGAGCGGCAGCAGCCCGCCCTCGCCGAAGGCCGGACCGGCCAGCAGATACAGCGGGATCGGAGAGAACCGCAGCCGTGCGGCGAGCCGGCCGAGCAGTCCGAGGCCCAGGATGATGCCGCCGAACTCGATCAAGAAGACGGCGGAGGAGTGCATGCGGATCACTCCCGGCCGAGTATCGCCGCGGCCGCGTCGGCGCCCTCGCGGGTGCCGATCACGGTCAGCGTGTCCCCGCCGGCCAGCCGGAAGCCGGGGCCGGGGGAGGGGATCGCCTCGGCGCGCCGCAGTACCGCCACGATCGACACGCCGGTCTCGGTGCGCATCCGGGTGTCGCCGAGCGGCCGGCCGTTCCGGTACGACGCCGCGGACAGCGCGATCCGCTCGGCGGCCAGGCCCAGTTCCGTAGTGGACAGCAGGCTGGGGCTGTGGTGCGTCGGCTTCAGAGTGCCGGCGAGGGCCTCGGCCTCCTGGCCGGACAGCCGTCCCGGTGGGCGACCACCGACAGTCCGCGCTGCTCGTGGGTCGTCAGGTCGTACCGGACACCGATGCCTGGCAACGGCGTCCTGCTCGTGCGTACGGCGCCCATGGCCGCCCCCCTGCCCGACTTGAATGCCTCTTGGTGGAAGCATTACTCGGAGCCTACCCGGCGGCTTGTGGCCGTCGGCGGGGCTCCGGTCGGGCAGGGGGTGCGGCGAATCGATCGTGGATCGGCCGTGAATCGGTCGCGCGGGCGGTGCGGCGCGAACCGGTCGGGAGGGGAAGTCGCGATCTAGTCGGGAGGGGAAGTCGCGATCTATGAGTCGATGCGGGCGGCGCCCGCATCGTCATCGGCGACTGTCTGACATGCGTGACACAGCTCGTGCTCCCCGTCGCGGGTGACGACGGTGCCCCAGCCGAGGCACACCTCGCAGTCGCGGGCGAGTCCCAGGTCGGGATGGGGAGGAAGAAGGGGGCTGCGGTGGGCTCCGTGCGCCATGGGGGTGGTGGCTCCTTGGAGGTCGCGGAGGAGAGGTGACGGCGGTGCCGTGAGTGATGACAACGCTGTCGACGTGCCTATAAGTATGTCCGACTTATCCCCTCTGTCTGTGACGTACGTCACTTTCAGGCCGTCTCTTCGGTTCCGGTGCGTCACCCGAGCCGGCCCAGCCGAGCCTCCCGCCACAGGTCCACGCCGCCCTCGGCGGCGTGCTTGTCGATCTCGGCCAGCTCCTCCGCCGTGAAGTCGAGGTGCTCCAGCGCGGCGACGTTCTGCTCCAGCTGCTCGGTGCGGGAGGCGCCGATGACGAGGGACGTCACCCGCTCGTCGCGCAGCGCCCAGGCCAGCGCCAGCTGCGCCAGCGTCTGCCCGCGCCGGGCCGCGATGCCGTTCAGGGCGCGCAGCCGCCGCAGCATGTCGTCCGTCAGCCAGGACGTGTCGAACGACGTGCCGCGTGCCGCCCGCGAGTCCTCCGGCACACCGTCCAGGTAACGACCGGTCAGCAGGCCCTGGGCGAGCGCCGTGAAGCCGATGACCCCGAAGCCCTCCTCCTCGGCCGCGTCCAGCAGGCCGTCCGTCTCGATCCAGCGGTTGAGCATGCTGTACGACGGCTGGTGGATCAGCAGCGGCGTGCCCAACTCCCGCAGGATCGCCGCCGCCTGACGGGTGCGCTCGGCGTCGTAGGAGGAGATGCCGACGTAGAGCGCCTTGCCCTGGCGTACGGCGGTGTCGAGCGCACCCATCGTCTCCTCCAGCGGTGTGCTCGCGTCCAGCCGGTGGGAGTAGAAGACGTCCACGTAGTCCACGCCCATCCGGCGCAGCGACTGGTCCAGTGAGGCCAGTACGTACTTCCGGGAGCCACCGCCCTGCCCGTAGGGGCCGGGCCACATGTCCCAGCCGGCCTTGGTGGAGATCACCAACTCGTCCCGGTACGGCGCGAGGTCCCGCTTCAGCAGCCGTCCGAAGTTCAACTCGGCCGCGCCGTACGGCGGGCCGTAGTTGTTGGCCAGGTCGTGGTGTGTGATCCCGAGGTCGAAGGCGCGCAGGGCGATCTCGCGCTGGGTCTCGAAGGGGCGGTCGTCGCCGAAGTTGTGCCAGTAGCCCAGGGACAGGACGGGCAGGTCCAGCCCCGAGCGGCCGGTGCGCCGGTAACGCATGGTGCCGTCATAGCGTGCGGGGTCCGCGACGTGGGTCATCGGGTCTTCTCCGGGTGGTGCCGTAGGGGGTGCCCCTCCGTGTCCGGACGGGTCCGTCCACCCTGTGCCTTCGTGTCGCGCAAGTCCAACCGCCGTCCCGGATGGGATTGAGCGGTTCCGCTTCTGAATCGGCTGCGCCCCAGTCACCCCCGCCGACAGCGCTTGTCCGATCCTACGAACTTCGCGCGGATCGGGTTACCGCCCCTCGTCATCTTTGATAGGAAACTTTCCTACCAATAGCGGAACGGACCAACTCCCCACCCCCCGCCTCGACTTGGAGTCCCAGTGGTGCACGCAGACCGCGAAACAGCCCCCGCCACCGTCTCCCGCCGCACCGTCGTCGCCGTGCTCGGCGCCGCCGTCGCCTCCGGTGCGCTGCTCGGAACCCAGCGTGCCCTCGCGGCACCCGCGGCCCTGCGGGCCGCGTCGGGCCTCGACGACCCGGCGAAGAAGGAGATCGCCATGGAACTGGTGTCGAGCGCGGAGAACTCCTCGCTCGACTGGAAGGCCCAGTACAGGTACATCGAGGACATCGGCGACGGCCGCGGCTACACCGCCGGCATCATCGGCTTCTGCTCCGGCACCGGGGACATGCTCGACCTCGTGCAGCTCTACGCCGACCGCAAGCCCGGCAACGTCCTCGCCAAATACCTGCCCGCCCTGCGCAAGGTCAACGGCAGCGACTCGCACGACGGCCTCGACCCGAACTACCCAAAGGACTGGCGCAAGGCCGCCCAGGACGCGGTGTTCCAGCAGTGCCAGAACGACGAGCGCGACCGGGTCTACTTCAACCCCGCGGTCGCCCAGGGCAAGGCGGACGGCCTGCGCACCCTCGGCCAGTTCTGCTACTACGACGCCATCGTCATGCACGGCGACGGCGACGACCCCACCAGCTTCCGCAACATCCGCGGACGCGCCCTGCGCAGTGCCAAGCCGCCGGCGCAGGGCGGCGACGAGACGACGTACCTCAACGCCTTCCTCGACGCGCGGGTGTGGGCCATGAAGCAGGAGGAGGCGCACAGCGACACCAGCCGGGTCGACACCGAGCAGCGGGTCTTCCTGCGCAAGGGCAACCTCGACCTGAACACCCCGCTCGACTGGAAGGTGTACGGGGACAGTTACCACATCGGCTGAACCGCGGGCGCTACGACGCGTGCGGCAGGCCGTCCGGCGCGGACACCCGCTCCACAGTGCGCAGTCCGGCGGCCTGCCGCTTCGTGATGTGCTCGATCAGAGTGATCGCCAGGGCGGCGGCCGGCACGTCCAGGGCCTGCGCCGCCACGAGCAGCGGCAGCGAGGTACCGCCCGCCACCTGGGTGCCCACCAGGGACAGCACCGCATGCCCGAGCCAGGCCGCCCACCACGCGTTGACGAGCAGCTCACCGCGGCCCGGGTCCGCGCCGGCGGGGCCGCTCGCGCGCCGTACGTCGAGCAGGAGCCCGCGCGGCGCCCAGAAGTTGATTCCCGGGATCAGCCACGCGAGCACGGACCACGCGGCCGAGCCGCGCACCGCACCGGGTGAGAGGAGTTCGGCATTGCGCCGGCAGCGGGCGAACCAGGCCAGGAACAGAACGACCGCCGCCGTCATCACATAGACGTGGATCATCGACACCCGGGCGGCCTCGGCGGTCGTCGAGACCGACGGATGCAGCAGATGAGCGCGGACCTTCAACGCCCGCACCCACTCGACACCGGCCACCGCCGCCATGGTGAACTGGGCGGAGCGAGCGAGGAACCAAGGGGCCTGGGCGGCGGATACGGTCACGGTGGAAGGCCTGTCTGGGGGAAGGCGCCCTGCACGTGCGGCAGTACGGCGCGAAGATCGGAGCACCGGATCATAAGGCGGGGCGCACTCGCGTGTCAGGGTCCTGACGAGCAAAGATGGGCGGTGAGCGATCGATCCGACGACGCGGAGGACGGACCCATGCCGCACGAGCGAGCCGGCCTGCCGGCCGGTTTCGAGGACCTTGTCGACGTGGCCCGGCTGGTCACGGCGTACTACGCACTGCACCCCGACCCGGCCGACCCGGCCCAGCGGGTGACGTTCGGCACCTCCGGGCACCGGGGCTCGTCCCTGGCGACCGCCTTCAACGAGGACCACATCGCCGCCACCAGCCAGGCCATCTGCGAGTACCGCACGGCCCAGGGCACCGACGGCCCCCTCTTCCTCGGCGCCGACACCCACGCCCTGTCCGAGCCCGCCAAGGTCACCGCGCTGGAGGTGTTCGCCGCCAACGGCGTGACCGTGCGCATCGACAGCGCCGACGGCTACACACCCACCCCCGCCGTCTCGCACGCGATCCTCACCCACAACCGCGGCCGCACCTCCGGCCTCGCCGACGGCGTGGTCGTCACCCCGTCCCACAACCCGCCCGCCGACGGCGGCTTCAAGTACAACCCGCCGAGCGGCGGACCGGCGGCCTCCGACGCCACCTCCTGGATCCAGGACCGGGCCAACGAGATCATCACGGGCGGCCTGAAGGACGTACACCGAGTGCCGTATGCGCGAGCACTCGCCGCGGAGACGACCGGGCGGTACGACTTCCTCGGCGCCTATGCCGGCGACCTGCCGAACGTACTCGACCTGGACGCCATCCGTGCGGCCGGCGTGCGGATCGGAGCCGACCCGCTCGGCGGCGCCTCAGTCGCCTACTGGGGCCGTATCGCCGAACAGCACGGCCTCGACCTCACCGTGGTCAACCCGCACTCCGACCCCACCTGGCGGTTCATGACGCTGGACTGGGACGGGCAGATCCGTATGGACTGCTCCTCGCCGTACGCGATGGCCTCCCTCATCGAGCAGCGCGACCGGTTCCGCATCGCCACCGGCAACGACGCCGACGCCGACCGGCACGGCATCGTCACCCCGGACGCCGGCCTGATGAACCCCAACCACTACCTCGCGGTCGCCGTCTCCTACCTCTACCGGCACCGCGAGCAGTGGCCCGCCGACGCGGGCATCGGCAAGACGCTGGTCTCCTCGACGATGATCGACCGGGTCGCCGCCGACCTCGGCCGTCAACTGGTCGAGGTCCCGGTCGGGTTCAAGTGGTTCGTGGACGGACTGGTCGGCGGCGCCCTCGGGTTCGGCGGGGAGGAGTCGGCTGGCGCGTCCTTCCTGCGCCGCGACGGATCGGTGTGGACCACCGACAAGGACGGCATCCTCCTGGCCCTGCTCGCCTCCGAGATCACGGCCGTCACGGACCGGACACCGTCCGAGCACTACGCCGACCTGACCGCCCGCTTCGGCGCACCCGCCTACGCCCGCATCGACGCGCCCGCGACCCGTGAACAGAAGGCGCTGCTCGGCAAGTTGTCCCCGGCGCAGGTCACCGCCGACTCGCTCGCCGGAGAGAGAGTCACGGCCGTACTCACCGAGGCGCCCGGCAACGGCGCCGCCATCGGCGGCATCAAGGTCACCACGGAGAACGCCTGGTTCGCGGCCCGCCCTTCGGGCACCGAGGACGTCTACAAGGTCTACGCCGAGTCCTTCCTCGGGTCGGACCATCTCGCCCGGGTGCAGGAGGAGGCCCAGGCCGTGGTGCTGGGCGCGCTCGGCGGCTGAGACGTCGACGGCGGCCTACGGCATCCCGTACCGATGGCCGCCGCCGGCTCGGCAGCGCCGATTCAGCCGTGCCGACTCGGGGTCACCGGCTCAGCCGTGCCGGTGTCCTTCGTCCAGCCGGGCCAGGACCGCCCGCGCCATGGCCTGCTCCCCCTGGGCGTTCGGGTGGGCCGGGGCCGCGGGTGCGGTCGGCTGGAGCGGTTCGATCCAGCGGTCCGCGGGTGCCTTGCACATGTCGTGGCCGATTGTCGGGGTGTAGGTGTCGGCGTAGTCCGCCCGGTTGAGGCCGGCCACCACGCGCAGCATCAGGTTGAGCCGCTTCTCGGTGTCGCGCAGATAGGCGAAATCCCTCCGCGCGAAGGGGACCTGTGGGAAGCAGCCGCTGCCGTCGTCGGGCAGCAGGTCCGGGTAGCCGACGACCAGCACGCGCGCGTGCGGAGCCCGGGCGTGCACGGCCCGCAGCACCCGGTCGACCTTCGGCGCGGTCCGTACGATCGCGAGGGTGAGCTGGTCGTAGCCGGACGCCTGGTAGGAGCGCTCGCAGGGGTTGCCCGTCGGGTCCTGGGCGGCGAGGCGTGCGCAGGTGCTGATGATCGGGCCGAACCCGACGTCGTTGCCGCCGATCTGGACGGTCACCAGATCCGTGTTGCGCCCCAGGGCGTCTAGTTGGGGCTTGTTGGTGCCCTGCGCCTGCCACATCTCGGCGGTCGTCGCGCCGGAGCAGCTGGCGTCCGTGAAGGCGGTCACCTTCCGCTGTGCCGCCACCAGCGTCGGGTAGTTGTGGTCGGAGCGCGCGCAGTTCGCGTCCACCTGGCTCGGGATGCCCGGGCCCGCGGTGTAGGAGTCGCCGAGAGCCACGTAACGGACATCGTGGCCGGGTCCTGCGGAGTGCGCGACGGCTGGTGTCGTGGAAGCCGCGACGAGGGCGCACCCGCCCAGCGCCGCCGCCACGGCAGCCCGCCGCCGGACTCTCGTACCGTCCGCCGATCGTGTGTCGTTCGCCATGAATCCTCCCCCTGAGCCGGTGTATAGCCCGGTCGGCGCACCGGCGTGCGCCACTCGTGCGTTCGACTGGGTCTGTATACCGCCCGGTAGGTCTCGCGGACCAGCAGCGGGACGCAACGACTTGAGGGGCGGGGGCCAACCGGTGTTCTGCACTACCCCATCCGGTGGCTTCTCGCCACCGGAGCGTTATTCGCGGCGCAGATTTCCTGATCATTCCACTATCGAGCCCTTGGGACTGACCAGCCGTCATAAAGCTCTGACCCAAGTCGAGGAGAGTGGAGAGTATGACGACATCGCCGCGACGGCGATCCGTTCTGGCGTCGGCCGCCACAGCCGCCGCGCTGGCCGCAGCCACGCTGGCGACCGCGGGAGCCGGCTACGCCCAGGACCGCACCACCCCGCCCCCGTACCCGAACGAGCCCGCACACCCGCGTCACGTGGAGAAGCCCACGTCTCCGATGAAGCCCGAGTACCCGGCTCATCCCGAGAAGCCCTTCGCCCCGGTGAAGCCCGAGTATCCGGCTCATCCCGAGAAGCCTGCTATGCCGGTGAAGCCCGAGTATCCGGCACATCCGGAGAAGCCTGCTATGCCGGTGAAGCCGGAGTATCCGCAGCGTCCGGTGAAGCCGGCGTATCCGGAGAAGCCTGCTATGCCGGTGAAGCCGGAGTATCCGCAGCGTCCGGT
>NZ_MQUS01000052.1 GCF_001953885.1 Streptomyces sp. IMTB 2501
GATGCGCGCCGACATCGAGGCCTGCCTCGACGGCCAGCCGGTCGGAGCGACGGCCGCGCTCGGCGCGGTGGGCTACGGCGGCTACCCCGACGACCAGCCGACGACGGCCCTGCGCCCGGACGCGGGCGGCGGAGCGACCACGATGCTCCCGCCGATGAACCCGGACGACGGCGGCTACGGCTACGACGACGGCCCCGGCCGCCGCGGCCGGCAGCAGAAGAAGTCCCACACCTCCACGATCCTGCTGGTGGTCGCGGGCATCCTGGTCCTGATCGGCGCGATCCTGATCGGCAAGTGGGTGGCGAGCGGGGGCAACACCGCGGACAAACCGTTCGACGCTCCCAACTTCGTCGGCCAGACCTACGGCGACGCCCAGAAGATGGCCGTGAACGCGGACCTGAAACTCGGCGCCCCCACCCGCAAGCCCTGTGACAACCAGCCCAAGGGCAACGTCTGCTCCCAGGACCCCACGGCCGGGTCGAAGGTGAAGAAGGGCGACACGATCAACCTGGTCGTCTCGACGGGCGCGCCGAACGTGGACGTGCCGGACGTCCGCGGGCTCCAGTTCGACCAGGCCCAGTCCCAGCTGACGGACAAGGGCTTCAAGGTCGAGAAGCAGACCCAGGAGTCGACCCAACCGCCGGGCGTGGTCATCTCCCAGGACCCCGAGGGCGGCTCCAGCAAGCAGAAGGGCACCACGATCACCCTCACGGTCGCCAAGGCCGCGGACAAGGTGACGATCCCCGGTGACCTCGTCGGCAAGTCCTGCGACGACGCGAAGTCCGAGCTGCAGAACCTGGGCCTGGCTCCGGGCGACTGCACCGAGACCCCCACCAACAACCAGGCCCAGGACGGCAAGGTCCTGTCGACCAACCCGGCAGCGGGCCAGCAGGTGGCCAAGAACACGTCGGTCGCGATCAACGTCGGCAAGTTCCAGGGCGGCGGCCAGACACAGGGCCAGGTGCCGAACGTCACGGGCCAGACCCTGAAGCAGGCCGAGCAGATCCTGCAGCAGAGCGGCTACACGCAGATCACGATCACCGGACCGAACGACGAGAAGGCGCGGGTCATCCAGCAGACCCCGGCAGCGGGAACCCAGGCCGACCCGAGCACCACCCAGATCGCCCTGACCACCCTGGACATCGGCGGTGGCGGCAACGGCAACGGCGGCGGTTTCCTCGGCGGCAACAACGGCTGACACCCCGCACAGAACAAGACGAGTGGGCCCCTGCCAGGCAGTCCTGGCAGGGGCCCACTCATGGGTTCAGCCGCATTGATCGCACTGCAGTACCCCTACCGATCGTGTCTTCATATGACACGGCTCGTTGATCGGACGGGGCGGGGAATCGGATCTCTGCCCCGGCCACATGGCCACAACCGAGCCGAAGGGGCAAAACATGATCAACGAATCGGTACTGCTGGAGTCGAAGACACTGCGCGGCAGCGTGCTGGACCGCACGGACGTGCTGGATCGAGTGAAGGCGCTGTCGCTGTTACCGGACGAGATGCATGTGACGACGGCGATGGTGGCGGCGTACTTCGGCGTCACTGTAGAGACGATCCGGCAGCTCAAGGCACGGCACCGCGAGGAGCTCGCCTGCAACGGCATGGTCACGCTCCAGGGCCGTGACCTCGCAGAATTTAAGCGTGACATCTTGTCACGCTATCCGGGAAGTTATCCACAGCCTCGATCGAGCCTGACTCTCTACTCCCGTCGAGCCGTCCTCAACGTTGCCATGCTTCTCCGCGACAGCGAGATTGCACGCCAAGTACGCACGTACCTGCTTGACACGGAGTACCTGGCACGGACCCAGCCCATGGAAAGCCCAGCACAACCGGACACCGTCTTCCTCGACGACCGCATCGACCAGCGCATCACCCACATCCTCGGCAAGACGGTCGTCCCGATGTTCAACGCCCTGATCGCCTCCTCCGGCGAACACCGCCGCGAACTCATCGCACTGCGCCAGGACATCGAGAACGTCGAGCAAAGGCTGTGCCGGCACCACAGGCGCCTCACCGCCCTGGAAGGTATGCCCCGATCGACTCGGTCAGGGCGTCGCTCAGCAACATGACATGGCAGGCACTCGAACGCCATGTGGCCGACCTGCTCCGTCGGGACGGGTGCACCGAAGTCGTCGTACGGCAGGTTCACAGCGACCGCGGCATCGACATCACCGGACGGACCGCCGACGGACGCACCCTGGCCGTGCAGTGCAAGAACCGCGCCGGCCGCTCGACCGTCCCCCGCGCCGACATGCAGAAGTTCGCCGGTGCGGCACGCGCCGTGGACCGTACGGACCTCGCTCTGTCCGTCGCTACCTGCAATTTCAGCGTCGAGGCACAAGCCATCGCCAACCTGAGGTAAACGACACGGGAAGGACGAGAAGGACGGGAAGGAAAGGCCCGAAGTCGCAAGACGAAGTTGCGGCTTCGGGCCTCCGTCATCCTAGCCCCGCAGTTCCGCCGGAGGCGTCCGCTTGCTGTTCACCTTCTCCACCCGCACCAGCTCACCCCACACCACATACCGGTACTCCGAGGTGTAGACAGGCGTGCAGGTCGTCAGGGTGATGTAGTGGCCGGGCTTGTTCTTGCCGGACTCCTTCGGGATCGCCGAGAGGACCTTGACGTTGTACTTCGAGGTCTCCGGAAGGATCGAGAAGACCTTGTAGACGTACCAGTCGTCGCGTGTCTCGAAGACGATCGGGTCGCCCTTCTTCACCTTGTCGATGTTGTGGAACTTGGCTCCGTGACCGTCGCGGTGCGCGGCCAGGGCGAAGTTGCCGGTCTTGCCGGTGGTGGGAAGCGTGGCCTTGACCGGGTCCAGGTAGTAGCCGGCCACACCGTCGTTGAGGACGTCCGTGCCCGTGCCCTTCTCCACCAGGACCACACCGTTCTTCATCGACGGCACATGCAGGAAG
This sequence comes from Streptomyces sp. IMTB 2501, assembly GCF_001953885.1. Lineage (GTDB taxonomy): Bacteria > Actinomycetota > Actinomycetes > Streptomycetales > Streptomycetaceae > Streptomyces. The sequence continues at coordinate 2,922 of NZ_MQUS01000052.1, forward strand.
CCGATGCCGTCCTTGGTGTCCAGCGCGCCCGGACCGGAGTCCGTCGTCCGAGCCCAGTGCTGGCGGACCTTGTCGGCCTGCCTGTCCGCCTTGCGATCCGCTATCACGTTCGTCCACCAGAGTGAGTAGACGACGAAGAGGGCGAGCAACAGACCCGCCGTGATGAGGAGTTCACCGATGACGCTGACCGTCCTCGCGATCCGCCCTGGACGCCGGCCGGGCGGGGCGGGACTCGGGTCGGACGCGTCCGTGTGTTCTGCGGTGTCGTCGGTGGTCGCTGCCACAGTTTCCTTTGCCCCTACTCGCTGAGCCCTACTCGATGAGCGCGTCCGGCTTGCCCTTGCTGCGCGGGCGTTCCTCAACCATCTTGCCCCAGACCACCAACCGGTATTTGCTGGTGAACTCAGGCGTACACGTAGTGAGGGTGATGTAGCGGCCTGGTTGGGTGAATCCCGAACCCGGCGGAACCGGATCCAGCACACTCGTATTGGACGGCGAGGTCATCGGCAGCGTGCTGGTCACCTTGTACACGAAGTACTCGTCCTGCATCTCGACCACGACCGCGTCACCGGGCTTGAGCTTGTTGATGTACCGGAACGGTTCACCATGCGTGTTACGGTGCGCGGCCAGACCGAAGTTGCCGGTCTTCGCGTCGGGCATCGCCGTCTTCAGCGGAGCCTCGCCGTAGTGCCCGACCATGCCCTTGTTGAGCACCTTCTCGGTACTGACGCCCTCCGCGATCGGCGCGACCACGTCCAGCTTGGGAATGTGCAGTATGGCGAAGCCCTGCCCCGGCGCGAAGACACCCGGGGCCCGCTTGCCGCTCGCCCAGTCGTCCTGCAACTGGTGCGCCTCGCTGCCCGCCTGCGCCTGGGCACGGACATTGGTCCACCACAGCTGATAGGTGACGAACAGCAGCATCAGCACACCGGTGGTGATGAACACCTCGCCGATCACCCGGCTCGCGAGGACGGCCGGACTCGGCTTGCGCAACCGCGCCTGCCGCCGCGCCTCCACCCGGGACAGCGGCCGGCCGGTCTCCGCGTCCACCGACGATGTCTCGGCGGGCGCCGCCTCCCGGCCACCGCCGCCATGGCGCCCACCGCGCCGCCTGGCGGCCTTTCTGCGGGCGGCACGGCCCCCGGTCGCGGGTCCAGTGCCCAAGGAGGCGGAAGAGGCCGCAGCGGCGCGTATGGGCTCGCTCTCCGGGCCCGGCGCCGAACCGGGCATCCGCAGCGCCACCGTCTCGTCGTCCAGGGACGGCCGGTACAGGTCACCCTCGTACGGATCGCCCTCGTACGGATCGTCGTACGACTCCTCGTACGACCCCGGGTGTGCGGCTCCCGCCGCGTCCCAGTCCCCAAGCGCACCGGAAGCCTCGTACGACTGATCCCCGTACGAGGCATCGGTCTCGCGCTCCGGGCGCAGCGCGGTCACGCCGTGGCCCTGCCCACCACCGGGGCGAGCCCCGCCGACCTCGCCACGGCACCCTGGTCCCCGCACTCCACCAGCCAGTTGGCCAGCATCCGGTGACCGTGCTCGGTCAGCACCGACTCCGGGTGGAACTGCACACCCTCGACCGGGAGTTCCCGGTGACGCAGGCCCATGATGATGCCGTCGTGAGTGCGGGCGGTCACCTCCAGCTCGGCCGGGACCGTCGCCGGCTCGGCGGCCAGGGAGTGGTAGCGGGTCGCCGTGAAGGGCGAGGGCAGCCCGGCGAAAACACCCTTGCCCTCGTGCTCCACCAGCGAGGTCTTGCCGTGCAACAGCTCCGGCGCCCGGTCCACCACACCGCCGTACGCCACCTGCATCGACTGCATACCGAGGCAGACACCGAAGACCGGCACCCCGGTCGCGGCGCAGTGGCGGACCATGTCCACGCACACACCCGCCTCCTCCGGCGTCCCCGGCCCGGGCGAGAGCAGCACACCGTCGAAGCCGTCCTGGGCATGCGCCGTCGACACCTCGTCGTTGCGCAGCACCTCGCACTCGGCGCCCAGCTGGTACAGGTACTGGACGAGGTTGAAGACGAAGCTGTCGTAGTTGTCGACGACGAGAATCCGCGCACTCACTGGTTGTCCACCGTCACATCGTTGAAGGGCAGCAGCGGTTCGGCCCACGGGAAGACGTACTGGAAGAGGACGTAGATCACGGCCAGGATCAGCAGCAGCGAGATGAGGGCCTTGACCCACACGTTCCCCGGCAGATGCCGCCAGATAAAGCCGTACATGCCGTTCCTTCCGTCTCCCCACGGCACCAGACTCACGCCGTTCGCCACCAGACTAACGGCGCAGCGCCCTCGGTTCGCCTGCGTCCACAGACTGGGTGGAGTCCAGGTGCGCCCAGACGATCAGCCGGTGACTGTGCCCCCATTCCGGATCGCACGTGGTGAGCGTCAGATACCGGCCCGGACGCGTATACCCCGACTTACGTGGCACAGGGTCGATCACCTCAACGTCCGTCGGCACGGTTTTGTAAGGCCCTTTGTCGATCCGATACGTGAACCAGGTCGTCCCGTCCGTGAGGACGACGGCGTCCCCGGGACGCAGCTCGGGGAAGTCCTTGAACGGATCGCCGTAGGTGCGCCGGTGACCGGCCACCGAGAAGTTCCCCTCCTGGCCGAGCTGCGCGGTGCCCGCGTAGTGGGCGAGGCCCTTCGCCAGCACGTCCCGGCCGGTGCCCTCCAGCACCGGCTTGTTCCACGTGAAACCGAGCCGCGGGATGTACATGATCGCGAAGGCCCTGCCGTAGCGGTACGGCGCCGGTCTCTGCACGGCGGCCGCCTGCCCGCCCGAAGAGTCACCCGCGGCGGCCGCCTGCCGCATGCTCCCCTTCGACCACTGCCGGTGCAGCTGGTCGATCTGGTCGTTCATGGCACCGTCGGCCCGCACACCCGTCCAGAACAGCACATAGGCGACAAAGAGCACGATCAAAGTGCCGACGGTGATGCACAGCTCGCTGACGGTCCGGACGATCACGCGCACCGGCGCCTCCGGTTACGGACGGCTGACGGACGGCTGACGGATGGCTACTGCACGGGCTTCGCGTAGTGCAGATCCACTGTGCCCGAGTAGCCGGGAAGAGTCACCGTCCCGTCGTCGGTGACTTTCCAGCCCAGACCGTAGACATTGACGTACACCATGTAGGTCTGGATCGCCTTGCTCGCCGCGAGCGACTGCTGCAGCTTGTCCGGATCCCCGATCGCCGTGATCTTGTACGGCGGTGAGTAGACCCGGCCCTGGAGGATGAGTGTGTTGCCGACACACCGCACCGCGCTGGTGGAGATCAGCCGCTGGTCCATGACCTTGATGCCCTGGGCGCCGCCCTGCCACAGGGCGTTCACCACGGCCTGCAGATCCTGCTGGTGGATGACCAGGTAGTCGGGCTGCGGCTCGGGATAGCCGGGGAGCTTGGCGGTGGCGTTGGGCGGGGCGTCGTTCAGGGTGACGGTGAGGCCGTGGCCGGTCAGCTCCTGGGTGCCCGCGCTCTGCTCCAGGCCGGTGAGTTTCCGGTCCTGCGCCTTGGTGCTCCCGTCGTCGCTCTCGGCGAGGGACTCCACGCTCCCGCGCAGGGCCGCGTTGGACTCGTCCAGCTCCTTGTTCTTGCGGCTGCGCTGCTGGATCAGGTCGGACAGCTTCAGCAGGGAGCCGTCCTGGCGGATGTCCGTGCCCTTGGCCGTGTTGAAGCTGGTGATGAAGAGGAGCCCCGCGAGCGCGAAGACGGCCGCCGTGAGCATCCGCACAGGGCGGAAACGCGGCCGGCGGCCCGGGCCGGAGCCCGTTGATTGCGTCCCGGGGGAGTCGGCAGAATTGCTCAACGGACCCTTATCTCCTTCAGCGCCACGGAAGCACTACGCTAACGGACGCCCGGGGGAACACACAGAGTCGTCATCTTGGGCGCCAGTACGCTCCCCCGGAGCCCGACCAGTTACCTGCGCGGCCACGCAGCGCATCGACAGGAGAGACCCTCGTGCCGAAGTCACGTATCCGCAAGAAGGCCGACTACACGCCGCCGCCCGCCAAGCAGACGCAGGCGATCAAGCTGAACAGCCGTGCCTGGGTCGCGCCCGTCATGCTGGCCATGTTCATCATCGGCCTCGCCTGGATCGTCGTCTTCTATGTGACGGACGGCTCGCTGCCCATCGACGCCCTGGACAACTGGAACATCGTGGTCGGCTTCGGCTTCATCGCCGCCGGCTTCGGTGTCTCCACGCAGTGGAAGTAGCTCTGCCCAGAGTTATCCACTGAGTTATCCACAGCTTTTTCCACATGGGGAAAAGAAAGACGATCTGTGGATAACCCATCGAGGGTTGACGCCGGTGTGACTGGCCTACCGGCCCTCATACACCTGTTCGCCCCCTGTCTGACCAGCGGAAACACATCCGAGCGACAGGGGGCACAGCTGTGCCCGCACGGCATGCACAAGATCCGACACAGGCTGTGGACAACGGTTCGGTATCAGCTGCGGGTCAGGTGAGCTGAGCGGTCCTGACCAGCGTGAGCACCACCACGACGACGAGTACGAGCGCACAGGTGCCGTACTGGACCAGCGTGCGCCGCTCGCGCGGGGCGTGGACCATCGCGTAGCCGACGGCGACACCGGCGACGAGACCGCCGATATGGGCCTGCCAGGCGATGTTGAAGCCCGGGTAGAAGGTGATGATCAGGTTGATCACCAGCAGGCCGATGAGCGGGCGCAGGTCGTAGTTCAGCCGGCGCATCAGTACGCCGGTCGCGCCGAAGAGGCCGAAGATCGCTCCGGAGGCGCCGAGCGAGGGTGCGTTGGGCTCGGCGAGCAGATAGGTGAGCGCGCTGCCGGCCAGGCCGGAGGCGAAGTACAGCGCGAGATAGCGGGCGCGGCCGAGGGCCGCTTCCAGGGGGCCGCCGATCCACCACAGGCTGAGCATGTTGAAGAGGATGTGGGTGAAGCTGCTCGGCGAGTGCAGGAACATCGAGGTGAGCAGGCGGTAGTACTGCCCCTCGGCGACGCCCTCGATCGGGCCGAACAGGGTGTACTGGGCCCGGCCGATCAGCTCGTACTGATTGGTGAGGGTGTCGCCCACGGAGAGCTGTGCCAGGAAGACGGCGAGGTTGACGCCGATCAGGATCTTGGTGAGCAGCCGGGGGTCGGCTGTGAGTGTGCCGCCGGCGAGGGTGCGTGGCTGGGACGCGGCGGGGGCGTGTCCGGTGCCGCTGCCGCCGCGCACGCATGCGGGGCACTGGAAGCCGACCGAGGCGCTGACCATGCACTCGGGGCAGATGGGGCGCTCACAGCGGGTGCAGCGCACACCGGTCTCGCGGTCCGGGTGCCGGTAGCACACGGGCGCGCGGTGGGCGTCGTGTGCGGCGGCTGCGGCCTCGTCCATCTGTTCCCCTTGCTCGTCGTGGGCCCTGCCCCTGGCAATGCCCCGCCCCGCTCATCCTTGGTACGGACGAGCGGGGCGTTTGGTTCCCTGCGGGGTGGGCTCAGCTCTCGCGCGTCTCGACGACGACCGACTCGATGACGACGTCCTTGACCGGACGGTCGTTGCGGGGGTTGGTCTGCGTGCCGGCGATGGCGTCGACGACCTTCTGGCTGGCCGGGTCGGTGACCTCGCCGAAGATGGTGTGCTTGCGGGTCAGCCAGGTCGTCGGGGAGACGGTGATGAAGAACTGGGAGCCGTTGGTGCCCGGGCCGGCGTTGGCCATGGCCAGCAGGTACGGCTTGTTGAAGCCCAGGTCCGGGTGGAACTCGTCCTTGAACTGGTAGCCGGGGCCGCCGGTGCCGTTGCCCAGCGGGTCGCCGCCCTGGATCATGAAGCCGCTGATGACGCGGTGGAAGACCGTGCCGTCGTAGAGCGGCGCGTTGGTCTTCTCACCCGTCTCGGGGTTCGTCCACTCGCGCTCGCCCCTGGCCAGCTCGACGAAGTTCCTGACCGTTTCCGGCGCGTGGTTCGGGAAAAGCTGGACCACGATGTCGCCGTGGTTGGTCTTCAGGGTGGCGTAAAGCTGCTCAGCCACGATGTGCCTTCCGTTGTCTTCTGTGACTCCCCGATCCTCGCACGGCCGGGGAGGTACGTCGCCTGGCGGCCATGAGTTCCGCCCGGAAGGCAGCGCTCGGCGGGGTTTCGTGGCAGTGTCGACGACAGGCTCGGGTTGTCCGGTATTCATCCGGAATCGAGCTGAAGGAAGCGGTCGGCACCCATATGCCCGCCCTCGCATGCCGCGTGGAACGTTGGCAGGCATGATCCGTAAAAGGGTGGAAAGTCGAAATACCGTACGCCACCGAGGAGGAGGAACCCGTGACCCGCATCGACAGCGTGCGCGCCGCGACCGGCTCGGCGAAGGACAGCGTGCTGCACGCCGCGGAAGTGGTGGCGCCTTACGCCGACACGGCCAAGGAGCGTGCCGCGATCTACGCGCAGGAGGCACGCGTACGGCTGGCGCCCGTGATGTCGCAGGCCGCCGAACAAGCCCGTGTGCAGTACGACGCCCGGCTCGCCCCGCGACTGGAGCAGGCGCGTGCGCATGTGCCGCCGAGGATGGACGTGGCGGCGCAGGAGGCCGCCGTCCGTGCCCGCAGGGCCGCCCGGCAGGCGGCCGAGTACTCACGTCCGAGGATCGAGCAGGCCGTGGCGGCGGCCGGTCCGGTCCGTGACGAGGCCGCCGCGCGGGGTGCCGCCGCGCTGGCCGCGCTGCGTGGTCAGGTCTCGGCGGAGGAGATCCAGAAGCTGGCCCGCAGGAACGCGCGTCGGTGCCGGGCCGGTCGCGCGGTGAAGGCGCTGGCGCTGCTGACCGTGCTGGGCGGTGGTGCCTTCGCGGCCTGGAAGTGGTGGGACAAGCAGGCCAACCCGGACTGGCTGGTCGAGCCGCCCGCGGCGACAGAGGTGCCCGAGTCGGGCGGCCGGCTCAGCTCGGTGGACGGCAGCGGCACCTCGGCCCTGGACCCGGAAGTCCGGGCGAAACAGGCCGAAGAGGACGCCGCGGACGCCTCGGACCAGGACGACCAGTAGCCGCCCTGCGTCCCGGGCCCGTTCGGCCTCCGTGCGCCCGCGCGGAGGCCGGGAGCGGGTGTGCGCATGCGGCTGGTCAGGCCGACGGCGGGAAGGGGGCTGTCCGCCCGGGGTGTCCGTCTCGGTCCGTGGGCGGGCCGGCGGGGCCGTGGTGCGCGGTGACGAGGTCGACGAACGCCCGCGCCGCGGCGGTCAGCCGGTCCGGGTTGTACAGGAGCGAGGAGCTGAACGACGGTGCGTCCTCGATCTCCAGCAAGCGGCAGTGGGTGAGGACTTCGGGGTCGGCGGACACCATGCCGCGCGGCAGCAGCGCGATGCCGAGTCCCTGTGCGGCGAGTTTGAGCACGTTGTGCGGTCCGGTCACCTGGAACTGGCTGCGCCGCTCGGGTGCGTACGGCTCGAAGGCGCGGTCCACGAACTCGCGCAGGCCCGCGCCGGCCACGCCGTCGATGAAGGTCTCGTGGGCGATGTCCTGGAAGCGGATCACGCTGCGCCTTGCGAGCGGGTGGCCGGCCGGGACGACGGCGACGATCGTGTCGCGGTGCAGCTGGAGCCGGCTCACGCCGCGCAGCTCCTTGTCGGTGGGCATACCGACGACGACGGCGTCCAGGTCCCCGCGCTGGACGAGGCGCTGGAGGGGTGTGCCGAGTTCTTCGTGGAGGTGGATCTCCACCTCGGGATAACGCCGGTGATAGTCGGCGATGAGCTGCGGCAGGTCGATGTGCGGTGGCGAGGGAATGCAGCCGATCGCGAGTTTTCCGTCGACGACGGTTGCGAAAGACGCCGCCTTGGTCGCGGCCCGTTCCACGGCGTGCAGTGCCTTGCGGGCAAGTGGAACGAATGCCTCACCGGCCGAGGTGAGGCTCACGTGCCGGCTGGTGCGGCGGAACAGGGTGACGCCCAGTTCGTCCTCAAGCCTGCGGATCTGGTGGCTGAGTGCCGACTGGGCGACGAAACACCTCTCGGCAGCCCGGCTGAAATTCTGCTCCTCCGCGACTTTGACCACATAGCGCAGCTGTCGTAGTTCCATGAGTACCGAGCATTCCAGACGGGTCCTGGTCAGGTGTCGCAAGCGGGTGAAAAACTTCGCGATACCCGCGGTTTTCCGCTGTACGGAATACCGGAGTTGAGGTGAATCCGCGAACCCGGCAGAAGGGTTCAAACCGGTACGATCACGGAGTTTCGCTGCGTGCTGGTGGCCGTGCCGCGCGATCGCTGCTATCTGGACAACATATTGGACACCCCGGTTTCGCTCGGCGAGGATCCATATGAATGTGCCGGTGTCTCTGGGGGAGAAAAGAATGAGCACAGATTCCGGAATAGGTCTGCTGAAGTCCCTGGGGGCCCAGGAGATCGCGCACCCGGGGCACGGGGGCACGATGCTCACCCATCTGCTCCGCGTCCAGGCCCTGCTGCGGGAATGGGGCGAGCCCGAGGTGACCTGCACGGCGGGCCTGCTGCACGGGCTCTTCGGCCCGGCGCCGCTGCCCGACGGCGGCTTCTACACCATCCTTCCGCTCGACGAGCGCCGGCGTGCGGTCGAGGCCGTCGGCGCGGAAGCAGCGGATCTCGTCTATTTCTACGGTGCCTGCGACCGTGAATACACCTATGCACGGCTGATGGAATCCGAGGGCCAGTACCGGGACCGTTTCACGGGGGACGTACTGACTCCGGAACGCGAGCTGCTTCGCCGGTTCATGGCGATCACCGCCGCGAACGAGGTGGATCAGGCCCTGGAAAGCGCCGAATTCATCGCCGAGCACGGAGCCTACTACGCCGAAGTCTTCCGCCGGGCGCGCCCGCTCCTGAGCGAGGGTGCGTGGCGGGCCTGCCGGGCAGCGTTCTCGGCGGTCCGCTGAATTCGGCATAACCAACGGGGAACCAACGGGGGAGAAAGTCATGGAGACTCTGCTGAGTACGGCCGCCGGGACGCACCCGGCCGGACCGTCGCGGCCCGCGCGGAGCGATGGATTCCGAAACAACCGCGACCACCGGCGTGGGGCATTCCGGAGCGTGGTGTCGATCGACCACGGGACGCTCGTCCCTTTTCTGCGGGCGGCGGAGAAGGAGTACCGCTGCTGCACACCCGAGCGGCCGCCGGGCTGCTTCGCGGTTCTGGTCGGGCACACGGTGAACGGTGTGAGCCATGTCAGCCGTGTCGAGTTCGGCAAGAACGTGCGCGCCTCGTCGCCGGTCGCCGTCGACGAGTTCGCGGATACGATCGTTCCGTGCTTCGGTGCGGCGTACGCGAATGAGCGCCGTGGATTCTGGTGCGATTCGCGGGACTTGCTGCGGATCACCAGGGGGGCGGAGGCGGACGGCCTCGACGTCCTCGGCTCCGTACACCTGCACCCGGACTGGCACCGGATCGGCCCGCCGCGTGAACGCGCCCTGCGCATCAGCCAGCGGCCGACCCGGATGGACGGCTATCTGTTCGACAACACCCGCTGGCCGGTCAACCTGATCTGCTACTTCGAGGGGCGCGACGACGACGCCATCGTGCCGACGCTCGCGGCGTGGCAGCCGCGCGGCGACGGGAGCGAGCCCCTGCCGATCCCGCTGTTCCTGCGCGGTGAGGGCGGTGAGCTGGTGGTCGGCGACACGGTCCGCCTGCCACCCAGGGAAGGGCTGTTCACGCGCGTACGGGAAGGAGTGTGAGGGCACCCATGGCACCCATGGCACTCACGTCGCCCATGTCGCCCATGTCCCACCACGACTCGGCGGCCGCCGGCCGCGTCGCCGTCGTGACCGGCGGTTCCGGGGGCATCGGCGCGGCCGTCGTCCGTGAACTCGTCGGCGCCGGCTACCGCGTGGTCTTCGGCTATCTCCAGGACGTCTCGTCCGCGCAGGCCGTCCTTGAGCGGAACCGCCCCTCGGCCTCCGGCGAAGGGCCGCCCCGTGTCATGGCGGTGCGCGCGGACGTCGCCTGCGCGCCGGATGTGCGCCGGCTCTTCGACCGGGCCGAGGGCGCGTACGGCGGTGTGGACGCGCTGGTGGCGTGCGCGGCGGTGCAGGCGTCGCCGGGCGTGCCCGTCGAGCGGACCGAGGACGAGGCGTTCGAGCGGGTCCTCGACGTCAACGTCCGGGGCACGTTCCACCTGCTGCGCGAGGCGGCGGCCCGGGTGCGCCGGGGCGGCCGCATCGTGACGTTCTCCAGCGCCGCCGTCGCACTGTCGGTGCCCGGCCAGGCGGTCTACAACGCGTCCAAGGCATGGGGCGAGGTCATGACGTCGCTGCTCGCCAGGGAGCTCGCGGGCCGGGAGATCACCGCGAACACGGTGGCGCCCGGCCCGACCGCCACCGGCCTGTTCCTGTCCTCGCGTGCGCCGGAGGCCGTCGCCGCCCTCGCGGCGCGCACCCCGATGGGCCGCATCGGCAGCCCCGAGGACATCGCGTCGGTGGTCGGCTTCCTGCTCAGCGACGCGGGCGGCTGGATCAACGGGCAGACCGTGTCGGTCGACGGGGGGCTGGTCTGAGCGATGGCGGACAGCACGGGGCGCACGGCTCAGGAGGTGTACGGGTCCTGCGCGGAGCCCGGCGTCGTCGTCATCGGCGCCGGGTTCGCCGGCCTCGCCATGGGCATCCGGCTCAAGCAGGCGGGCCGTCACGACTTCGTGATCCTGGAGCGGGCGGCCGACCTGGGCGGTACCTGGCGCGAGAACCGCTACCCGGGCTGCGCCTGCGATGTGCCGTCGTACCTGTACGCGTACTCCTTCGCGCCGAACCCGCACTGGTCGCGGGTGTACGCCGAACGCCAGGAGATCCATGCCTATCTGCGCCGCACCGCGAGGTCGTACGGCTTGGAGCGGCACCTGCGCTTCGGGCGGGACGTCGAGTCGCTCGCGTACGACGACGCGGCGCGCCGCTGGCTGGTGACGACCACGCGGGGCGAACGCCTGCGCCCCCGGGTGGTGGTGTGCGGCGTGGGCGCGCTGAACGAGCCCGCCCGTCCGGACCTCGAAGGGCTCGCGGCCTTCCGGGGCCGGACCCTGCACACGGCCACGTGGGACGAGTCGTACGACCCCACGGGGGACCGTGTGGCGGTGATCGGGACGGGGGCGAGCGCGGTGCAGCTCGTCCCCGCGATCGCGGGCCGGGTGGCGCGGCTCACGGTGTTCCAGCGCACGCCGACGTGGGTGCTGCCGCGCCCCGACGCGCGGGTTCCGCCGGTGCTGCGCCGGGCCCTGGCCCGCACACCGGTGGCCCTCACGGCCGTTCGCCGGCTCGCCTACGGGGCCCTGGAGGCCCAGGCGCTCGTCCACCCGGTCACGGCGCGGCTCGCCCGCCGTCAGCTGCGCCGCCAGGTCCCGGACGCCGCACTGAGGGCGCGGCTCACCCCCGGCACCCCGCTGGCCGGCGCCGGCCGGGTGCCGCTGTCGAGCACCTACCTCCCTGCCCTCGTCTCCCCGCGGGTGCGCGTCGTCACGGACCCGGTCCGCGAGGTGCGCGGGCACACGGTGGTGGACGCGTCGGGGGCGGCACACCGGGTGGACACGCTGGTCCTCGCCACCGGCTACCGTCCGGGCGCGGCGCTGGCCCGGCTGCGGATCAGCGGTCGCCATGGCGTGCGGCTGGAGGAGGCGTGGGCGGCGGGCCCCCGGACCCACCTGGGCATCGCGGTGCCCGGCTTCCCCAACCTGTTCCTGCTGTTCGGCCCGGGTACGGGGGTGGTCCACGGCTCGAACGTCTTCATGATCGAGCAGCAGGTGGAGCATGTGCTGGCGTGTCTGCGGCGGGTGGAGGCGCGGGCCGGCTCGGCCATCGAGGCGGCGCGGGCGACGGCGGCCGAGGGCTGGCTGTGGCCCGGTTCCTCGTCCGGGTACCGGCGGGCGACGCGGAAGTCTTCGCCGTACGACTACACGGTGTACTGAGCCGGGCGCGCTGAACCGGGCGCCCGTATCGGCCTGTTGACCTTCCCGAAGGTCAACAGGCCTTTTCCGTCGTGCGCGGGCCGCTACGCGCCGGGAGATACGACGACCACCTCGAAGGACTCGGGGGCCCGCGCCGCCGCCTGCCCGATGGACAGGTGCTGCTGGATCACGCACTCGCGCACCCAGTCCACCAGGTACTGGTCGGTGACGGTGCCCGCGCCCACCCGGATCTCCAGGCGCAGGCGCTCGGTCGGGCTGCCCCGGTCGAGGAGTTTCACCTCGACGTCGTCGACCTCGGGCAACCCCCTGACCAGGGCGGAGAGTTCGGACCGTGAGAGCTGGAAGCTCTGGAAGGCGATGATGTCCCCCGCGTAGTCACGCAGGCGCAGGGCCGGGCGGGGCTCGCCGCACGCGCACCGCGTGAACTCGCCGTGCACGCCGGTGCGGTACCGGAGCACCGGGGCGACCAGCTGCTCGTGGAGGGTGGACACCACGATCTCGCCCTCGTGCAGCTCCACATGCTGGAACGGCAGCGGGTGGAAGGTCTCGTGGTCGCACGCGGGGCCGCTGTGGCCGATCACCCAGGCCTCGATCGAGGCGTAGAGGCACCACACCCCGGCGTCGGGCAGCAGGCGCCGCACGAGGTCGGTGGCGCCGCGCTCCGGCGTGGAGTCCGTGCAGATGACGGTGCGCACCCAGGGCAGGGTGCGGCCGGCGCCCGCGCAGTACTGCAGCAGCGAGCGGATCATCGCCCAGTCCGCGACGATCGCGGTGCCCCGGCACTTCTCGAAGAGCCCGATCCAGCGGGCGAAGTCCTGTTCCCGTACGCCCTGGAAGGGGATCACGGACGCGCCGGACAGCGTCGCGAGCGCGTTGCTCAGGTCGTACGCGGGGCAGAGCTTGCTGCCCATGCACAGGTTGATGAGGACGTCGTCGGCGGCGAGGGGCCGCCACTCGGCGAGGATGTCGGCGGCGAACAGGCCGTGCGGGACGAGCGTCGCCGTCGGGTTGTCGAGGCGTCCGCCGCCCACGTACAGGGAGTTGTTGCCCTCCTGCAGGAAGCCGTCCTTGGCGCGGTCCCAGATGGCCGCGCGGAACTCCTCGCGGGACAGCAGGGGAATGTCGGCCAGGTCGGGGCTGGGCACGTCCTGGAGCTTCTCGTACTTGTCGCGCAGCATCTGGAACGTGCGCGCGTGGTCAAGGGCCTGGCGCAGCTGCCGTCCGTCCGGTGCCGGCGCCTGTATGACTGATTCGCGATTCACCCGGCATGCCCCCATTTCCTGCTTCATGCGGTTGTGATCGTTGAGCACGTGGTCGTCGTGCGGCCACCGAGGCGTCTGCCGTACTGGTGTCTGCCGTACCGGTGGCTCGAACCCCATCTACCATATGCCGGAAAACCTCTTCCGTATTTCAGAATCTACATGCCGATGGCCCCCGTTCGCGGTGACGGGGGCCACGTGCGGTGCGCTACGGCTCGGGCGGTGGGAGCACTCCACGCCGTACGTTCAGCGGCGTGCCACTCCCTCGGCGCGGGCCGCGGCGGCGACCGCCGCGGTCACGGCGGGGGCCACGCGCCCGTCGAACGGCGACGGGATGACGTGGTCGGGGCGCAGCTCGCCCGCGATCACCTCGGCGAGGGCGCGGGCCGCCGCGATCTTCATGCCCTCGGTGATGCGTGCGGCGTGCACCTGGAGGGCGCCGGCGAAGATGCCGGGGAAGGCCAGCACGTTGTTGATCTGGTTGGGGAAGTCGGAGCGTCCCGTCGCGACGACCGCGGCGTACCTGTGGGCGACGTCCGGGTGCACCTCGGGGTCCGGGTTGGCCATGGCGAAGACGAACGCGCCCTCGGCCATCGACGCGACGGCCGCCTCCGGGACCGTCCCGCCGGAGACGCCGATGAACACGTCCGCGCCCGCGAGCGCGCTCTCCAGCGAGCCGCTCAGGCCCGCCTTGTTGGTGCTCTCGGCCAGCTCCCGCTTGACCGGCGTCAGATCGGCACGGTCACGGCTCACGACGCCCCTGCGGTCCGCCACGGCCACGTCCCCGATTCCGGCGCCCACCAGGATCTTCGCGATGGCGACACCGGCCGCGCCGGCGCCCGAGATCACCGCGCGCAGCTCGCCCGGCGTCCGGCAGGTCAGCCGCGCGGCGTTCCACAGCGCGGCGAGCGTCACGACGGCGGTGCCGTGCTGGTCGTCGTGGAAGACGGGGATGTCGAGCCGCTCCTGGAGCCGGCGCTCGATCTCGAAGCAGCGGGGCGCCGCGATGTCCTCCAGGTTCACCCCGCCGAACGACGGCGCGAGCCGCACCACCGTCTCGACGATCTCGTCCACGTCCGTGCAGTCCAGCGCGATCGGTACCGCGTCCACGCCGCCGAACTGCTTGAACAGGATGGCCTTGCCCTCCATGACGGGCAGCGAGGCCCGCGGGCCGATGTCCCCGAGCCCGAGTACCGCCGTGCCGTCGGTGACGACGGCCACGGTGTTCGACGTCCATGTGAACTCCCGTGCCAGTTCCGGCTCCTCGGCGATCGCCGTGCACACGCGCGCGACACCCGGTGTGTACGCCAGGGACAGGTCGTCCTTGTCGCGGACCGGCACGGTGGCCCGCACGGCGAGCTTGCCGCCGCGGTGCAGGGCGAAGACGGGGTCGAGGGCGAGGGACTCGGTCACGGCGTCCGGGCCGGCCGGGCGGGCGGTCTCTGTGGTCATGGCTGGGGCCTTTCCAGGGCGAGGTACGGATTCTGCGTACGGATTGGGGGAGTTCGGAGTTTCAAGGTGGGCTCGCGCACTCGCGTGCCGGTGGGGACGCTCCGACGCGCCGAGGGGGAGCCGTGGCGGCGGCTCCCCCTCGGTGCGGGGCCCGAGCGTCCCGAAGGGACTGTGGGCGGGCCGGGTTCAGCCGATGCCGATGGTGAGGACGGCCTTGCCGGACACCTCGCGGTCGCGCACGGCGGTCAGTGCCTCGTTGACGTGCTCCCAGTCCTTCTCGTACGAGATCTCGACCGTGAGCCGGCCGTCGGCGACGAGCCGGGCGAGCGCGGCGAGGTCCGCGCCGACGGGCGCGCCGGTGACGAACACGAAGTGGCGCAGGACGGCCTGCTCGTGTCCGCCGAAGAACTGGAAGAAGCTGACCGGAGTGGGCTCGCCGGACGAGTTGCCGTAGGTGTAGACGGTGCCGCCGGGGCCGACCAGGCCGAGGGCCCGCGACAGCGTCTCGCCGCCCGCCGCCTCGTAGACGACGTCGAAGGGGCCGTCGGCGGTGGCGACGTCGGTGACGACGGACGCGGCGCCGAGCCGGTCGAGCCCCTTGGCGCGCTCGGCGTTCCGGGCGACGGCGGTCACCTCGGCGCCCGCCGCCCTGGCCAGCTGCACCAGGAACCGGCCGACGCCGCCGGCCGCGCCGGTCACCAGGACCGTGCGGCCGAGCAGGCTGCCCGCCTCGCGGACCAGGCGCAGCGCGGTCAGGGCGGCGACCGGGAGCGTGGCGGCCTGGGCGAAGCTCACCGCGTCGGGCAGTACGGCGACGGCCTCGGCGGGTACGGCGATCTGCTCGGCCCAGCTGCCGTCGGCGAGCGACAGGGCCACGACGCGCTGACCCTTGGTGAAGCCTTCGGCGGTCTCGGCGACCACTCCGGCGACGTCCCAGCCGGGACGCCAGCCCTCGTCGTTCCCGGGCAGGTTGAGTATCTCGCCCCGGTTGACCGAGACGGCCCTGACGTCGATGAGGACCTCGCCGGCGGCGGCGACGGGCGCGGGCACGTCACGGAAGGCGACGTTGCCGGTGGCGGGGGTGTTCACGATGGCACGCATGAAAGATGTGAGTCCTTCTGTTCGGGTGTCTTCTCTGGCTGAGCTGGTCGTCCGGTGGCGGAGCCGGCCGTCTCGCGGCCGGCCGTCACCCGGGCCGGCGTCACCCGGGCTGGTTCTGCGGGAAACTCACCAGGTACGTCGCCGCCAGGTCCTTGTCGCCGTGCCCCTGTTCGACGGCGCGCGCGAAGCGGGCCGCGACGGCCTCGGCCATGTCGAGGCGCACCCCGGCGGCGGCCGCGTCGTCGAGGATCAGGCGGGCGTCCTTGGCGGCCGTGGCGAGTCCGAAGCTGGGCGTGTAGTCGCCGCTGAGGATCGCCGCCGACTTGCCCTGCAGATAGCCGCTGTCCAGGCCGCCGCCCGCGATGGTCTCGGTGAAGACCCGCTTCTCCAGGCCGAGCGCCTCGGCGAGCGCGAGGGCCTCCGCGGCGCCGGTGACGGTGGCGAGCACCCAGGAGTTGACGACCAGCTTGAGCCGGGTGGCGGTGGCCCGGCCCGCGTTGTCGTCGAGCCAGATCGTGCGCGCGGCGATGGCATCGAGGGCGGGTGCCGCCTGCGCGCGGGCCTTGTCCGAGCCCGCCGCGAACACCAGGAGCTGACCGGCCTCGGCGGGCTGCCGGGTGCCGAGCACGGGCGCGTCGACCAGGTCGAGGCCGTGCCCCGTGGCGAAACGGGTGATCTCCGGGGCGGCGGCGAGACCGACGGTGGAGGTCTGCAGCCAGACCTGACCGTCCTCAAGTCCCGCCTGCGCCGCGCCGATCGTGTCGAGGACGGCGGGCCCGTCGGTGAGCATCGTGATGACGACACCGGCGCCGCGCACCGCGTCGGCCGCGGTGTCCGTGACGGTGACGCCGTGCGCCGCGAGCGGTTCGGCCTTGACGCGGGTGCGGTTCCACGCCCTCACGTCCAGTCCGGCACGCCGAAGGCTGTGCGCCATCCCCGTGCCCATGATTCCCGTGCCGAGTACCGCGACAGTCGTCGAGTTCACAGCACGCCCTTCGTCGATGTGCCCTCGCTGAGCTGGGCGTAGACGCGGATGTCGAGCGGCTCCGCGAGCAGGTCGCCGATCCGCTCGGCGAGCTGCTTGATGTGCTCGGTGGCCAGGTGCTGTTCGAGGGCCTCGGCGCTCGTCCAGCGCTCGATGGCGACGAACAGGTCCGGGTCGTCGATGCCCTGGTGCATCGAGTAGTGGATGCTGCCCGCCTCCTCGTGGGTGGGCGCGACGACCGACCGCAGCAGCTTCGCCACCTGGTCGCGGTGGCCGGGCCTGGCCACCGCGCGGCCTACGACCGTCACTTCGCCTGCGTTGCTCATGATGCGTGTCCTCCAACGGAACTGACGAATCAGGAAATTGATGCCTCGAAGACTTGGCAACATCTCAGAGATCTGGTTATTCCTCAGGGTCTTGCTGGTGCTTGGACAACTTAGCAATGTTCGATGTCTTACACCTCGGTTGCGGCATGCCCGGCGGCCGGGCGCCGCGCCCCGAAGAGATGCGCGAGCTCGTCCTCCAGGCGCTCCAGGTCCCCGGCGTGGCCGTGCGCCTGGATGTGCCCGTCGGGCCGCACCAGGAAGTAGCCGGCCCTGCCGCACAGGCCGTGGGCGGACAGTGCCCGGTGCGGCACGGCGAGGTGCCGCAGCTGGGGGAAGCCGTCCGCGATGTGCCCGCTCTGGACCAGGAGTTCGGCGCTCGCGGCACCCCGGTCGGAGCCGACGAGATGCCACCGGGACGGGTCCGTGCCCGGTCCCGCGAGCCCGTACGGCACGGCGACGGCGCGCGGGAACACGGCGCCCACGCCCACCCGGCCGGGGACCTTCCCCGTGCAGCGGCACGAGGTGAGGCGGGCCGGCACCTGGCTGGGGCGCACGGCCGGGTAGGCGAGCCGGCGGCCCGCCATGACCGGACCGTACAGCCGCTCCACCAGGCCCGAGCGGTCGCCGATCCGGAACGCGGCGTCCCGCAGCCGGGTGCGCAGCGCGCCGTCGGCCATCCAGGCGCGGGTCTGCACGTCGGTGTCGCGGACCACCCTGCGGGCGATGGCCTGCCGTTCGCCCGCGTACCCGGCGA
The DNA here is from genome assembly GCF_001953885.1 of Streptomyces sp. IMTB 2501. GTDB lineage: Bacteria > Actinomycetota > Actinomycetes > Streptomycetales > Streptomycetaceae > Streptomyces. The sequence continues at coordinate 20,661 of NZ_MQUS01000052.1, forward strand.
CGACGTCGGCGCTCAGCTCGCCCCTGAGGTAACCGGCGATCTTCCAGGCCAGGTTGTGCGCGTCCTGCAGTCCGGTGTTGAGGCCCTGGCCGCCCGCCGGGCTGTGCACATGCGCGGCGTCGCCCACCAGGAAGACGCGCCCGAGCGAGAAGTCCGCGGCGTGCCGGGCGTGCACGCGGAAGACGGACCGCCACACGACGGGCTCCGCGATGCGCACCCCGCGCGGGCCGCGCCGGTCGACGATGTCCTGCATCAGCGGCACCGACACCTCCTGGCCGGGCGGTAGCGACGAGAAGAACCGGAAGATCCCGTCGGGCAGCGCGACGATCACCAGGGCGCCCTTCGCGGACTGGTAGTACAGCGCCCGGTCGGCCGGAAGACGTCCCTCGACGGGCGCGTCGACCAGGGCGAACGCGGTCTCGTAGGTGCTGCCGGTGAAGCCGGTGCCGAGCTGCGCCCGGACCGTGCTGCCGGCGCCGTCGGCGCCGATGACGAACGGCGCGCGGAATCGCTCCAGTCGGCCGTCCGCGTGCTCCAGGACGGCGGTGGTCGGTGCGGCGCCGTCGATGCGCCCGGAGAAGTCGACGCCTTCGAGGGCGAGCAGCCGGACGCCGTGCTCGACCTTGCCGCCCGCCGCGTGCAGACCCGTGCGCAGGATCCGCTCGGTCTCGTTCTGCGGCAGGCACAGCGGCGTGAGGTCCTCGGCGAAGTCGAACGCGGCGAGCGGCCGGCGCTCGGAGAAGTAGCTGAACCCCCTGATCGGCACGGCGGCCTCGCGCGTGGCCGCCAGGAGGCCCAGGTCGTCGAACAGGTCGAGGGTGCGCGGCCAGAGCAGCAGCGCCTTGGGGAACGACGCGGTGTCCGGGGCGCGTTCCACGATGCGCACGCGGACCCCGCGACGGAGCAGCTCGGTCGCCGCGAGCATGCCGGTGGGGCCGCCGCCGACGACGAGGACGTCACAGTCACCCGCCGTCGCGGGCAGGCGTGCCGGCCCGCCGGCCGGACCATCGGCGGGACCGTCAGCCGGACTATCAGACTTCTGATGAGAAACAGTCATCTGCACCTCCTCCAGTGAGTGCTTGACGCCAACCATCAGAGACCTTATGGTCCTCAACGTCAAGAGATCGGTCATCAATCGAACAAGGGGGTGCGGGGTGAGCGCCGTCGCACAGGCGCAAGAGACCGCCGTACGGCCGAGGAAACGTGCCGGCAAGGCGGGGCCGACTCTCGTCGCCGTGGCGCTGGCCAGCGTCCTGCTGCCGCTCAGCACCACGGGCCCGGCCGTGGCACTGCCGCGGCTGGCCACCGCCGTGCACGCCGGGAACGGCGCCGCGCAGTGGGTGCAGAACGCCTACGGAGTCACTTTCGCGGCGTGCCTGCTGGCCGCCGGAGGGCTGGCCGACCGGTTCGGGCGCCGCAGGGTCCTGCTGTGGGGAGTCATCACGTTCATGGCGATGTCGGCGCTGTCCGCGCTCGCGGACGACATCGTCGTCATCGACGTCGCCCGCGCCGTCCAGGGCATCGGGGCCTCGGGCATCCTCACATCGGGCGCCGCGGTCTTCGGGGCCGCGTTCACCGGCCGGGCCAGGGCGCGCGCCTTCGGCGTGCTCGGGGCGTCGTTCGGCTTCGGACTGGCGCTCGGGCCGCTGGTCGCGGGCGCCCTGGTGAACGCCACCGGCTGGCGCGGCGTGTTCTGGATGAACGTCGTGCTCGGCGCCGTGGTGCTGTTCCTGATCCCGAACATCGCCGAGTCGCGCGACCCCGGCGCGGGACGCGTGGACTGGGCGGGCCTGCTCACCTTCAGCGCGAGCCTGTTCTGCGTGGCCCTGGTGTTCGTCGAGGGTCCCGCGCACGGCTGGACGTCCGCCGAGGTCATCACCTCGCTCGTGCTCGCCGCCGCGTTCATGGCCCTGTTCGTGGTGGCCGAACTCCGAGTCGCACGGCCGATGTTCGACCTCACGCTGTTCCGGCGGCCCACATTCATCGTCGTGGTCTGCCAGCCCTTCACCATCACCTTCGGGTTCGTGGTGCTCCTGATCTACCTGCCGCAGTACTTCCAGGGCGTCGGCAGCCACAGCGCCACCGCGTCGGGCGCGCTCCTGATGCCGCTGACCCTGCCCGTCCTCGTGCTTCCGCTCGCCCTCAGCCGGATCGCCGACCGGATGCCGCTGCGCGTGCTGCTCGCCCTGTCGTCGGTACTCATCACGGTCGGCTCACTGTGGCTGCTCGTCCTGCGGCCCGACAGCGGTGCCCAGCTCATCGGCCCGCTCCTGGTGTTCGGGACCGGCGTGGGCAGCGCCTTCGGGATCATGGACAACGCGGCGGTGTCCGTGGTGCCGCCCGAGCGGTCCGGCATGGCCTCGGGCATCTTCAACACGATGCGGATCACCGGCGAGTCCATCGCCATCGCCGCCGCGGGCGGCTTCCTCACCAGCGTGACCGCGTCCAAGATCGCCGGCCGGGTCCCCGGCGCCGGCCGCAGCGCGGCCGCCCTCGCGGGCGACGCCGTCCAGGGGCGGCTGCCCGCCACCAGCCACGCGGTGCGCGGCGTGGTCACCGACGGCCTGACGTCCGCCCTGCACCTGGCCTTCGTCCTGCTGGCCGCCCTGGCCCTGACCGGCGCCGCCGTCACCTTCTTCGTCATCCGCGAGAGGGACCTCGACCACCAGCGCGCCGACGACCAACAGAAAGGCAGCACTTCGTGAAGACCCGTCCCCTCGGCACGACCGGCTGGAACGTCGGCCGTATCGGCCTCGGCTGCATGGGCATGAGCTTCGCCTACACCCCGGGCCGCCGCGACGACGCCGAGTCCGCGCAAGTGATCCGGCGGGCCGTCGACCTCGGCGTCACGCTCGTCGACACCGCCGACGTCTACGGCCCGCACACCAACGAGGAACTGGTCGGCAAGGCCCTCACGGGCCTGCGCGACGACGTGGTCCTCGCCGGCAAGTGCGGCCTCGTCGTCCGCGACGGCGACATCGTGCCCGACGGCCGCCCCGAGCACATCCGCGCCGCCGCCGACGGCTCGCTCGCCCGCCTCGGCGTCGACGAGATCGACCTCTACCAGCTGCACCGCGTCGACCCCCAGGTGCCCGTCGAGGAGACCTGGGGAGCCATGGCCGAGCTGGTCCGGGCCGGCAAGGTCCGCAGGATCGGGATGTCCGAGGCCACCGTCGCCGAGCTGGACGCCGCCCACGCCGTCCACGAAGTCGCCACTGTGCAGAGTGAGTTGTCGCTGTGGAGCCAGGACCAGCTGGAGGCGGTCGTACCGTGGTGCGCCGCGCACGGCGCCGCGTTCATCGCGTACGGGCCGCTGGGGCGCGCCTTCCTCACCGGCGCCGTCAAGCCGGGCCACCGGCTGGAGGACGGGGACTGGCGGCGGGGCAACCCGCGCTTCCAGGACGCGGCGATCACCGCCAACCAGCACATCGCGCAGGGCGTCGCCGACATCGCCGCCGCCCACCGGGCCACCCCGGCACAGGTCGCCCTCGCCTGGGTCCTCGCGCAGGCCCCGGACATCGTGCCCATCCCCGGCACCAAGCGCCTCGCCCACCTGGAGGAGAACGTCCGCGCGGACGGCGTCGAGCTGACCGCCGACGAGATCACCCGCCTCACCGCCCTGGGCCGCACCGCCGAGGGCCCCCGCTACTGACGGCCGCACCCCGGCGGCCCCGCCCACGCACAAGAACCACAAGAACCCCAGGACCACAAGGACCACAAGGACCACAAGGACCACAAGGACAAGGACCATGAGAGCCAGCAGGACCACCGCACTCGCGCTGCTCGGCGCGGCCGCCGTCGCCGCGGGCGGCTTCACCTTCGCGGGGCAGGCCGCCGCCGTCTCCCAGGCGGACGCCGTGCACCGCGCCCACCACGCCGGCACCCGGCACCACCGCGCCCACACGACGCCCACCACGGTGGTGGCCGCCCTGAAGGGCGACAAGCTCTACCCGGAGAGCCTCGTCGCGGACCCCGCCACCGGCGACATCTACGTCACGGGCTTCGGCGACGGCGCCGTCCAGCGCATCCCCGCGGGCAGCCGCACCGCCGAGGTCTTCCTGCCCGCGGGCACCGACGGCCGTACCGCCGCCACCGGCGCCAAGATCTGGGGCGACCAGCTGTGGGTGGCCGACTTCTCGGGCCTGAACGTCTACAGCCTCACCAGCAGGCAGCGCCTCGCGCACTTCGCGGCCCCCTTCGAGAAGGCCATGGTCAACGACATCGCCTTCACCGCCGACGGCACCGGATACCTGACCGACTCGGGCAATCCCGTGATCTACCAGGTCTCGCAGGCCGACATCGCCGCCTACGCCGACAAGCCGGGCGCCGAGCGGGCAAAGTCCCGGCTGCCGATCGGGCGCGACCTGAACGGCACCCCGGCCGCGTACACCCAGCACGACTCCCCGAACCTCAACGGCATCGTCAGCGACGGCCGTTACCTCGTCGCCGTCAACTTCACCTCGGGCCGGCTGTTCCGCGTGGACACCACCGACGGCGAGGTCCGCGAGATCGCCTACGACGGTCCCCGGCTCGTCAGCGGCGACGGACTGTTCCGCCGCGGCCGCACGCTGTACGCGGCCCGCAACAAGGCGAACGCCGTCACCAGGCTCTCCCTCGGCCGCGGAGACCTGACCGCGCACGTCGAGAAGAACATCGAGTCGGCCGACCTCCAGATCCCCACCTCGGTCATCGCCTACGAGGGCCGGATCCTCGTCACACGCTCGCAGTTCGACAAGGGCGGCCCCTACGCGCCGGGCACCCCCGAGCTGCCCTTCAGCGTCGCGGCCGTAGCCGGCCTGTGAGCGGCACCGCTCCCTCGCAGCCCCGTTTCCCGTAACCCCAACTCACCCATCCGGCAAGGAGATCGATCCACCATGCGGTACCGCTACCTCGGCGACACCGGGCTCGCCGTCTCCGAGATCTGCTTCGGCGCCATGACCTTCGGCGGCGGCGCCTCCTTCCTCGGCGCTCCCGACCGCAACTGGTCGGAGTTCGGCACCGTCGACGACCAGAACGTCCTCCGCCTCATGGACATGGCCCTGGACGCGGGCGTCAACTTCTTCGACACCGCCGACGTGTACAAGAACGGCACCGGCGAGGAGTTCTTCGGGCAGACCCTGAACAAGGTCCGCGACAGGGTCGTCATCGGCACCAAGGGCCGCTGGCGCGTCGACGGCGACGGCCCGAACGACCTCGGCGCCACCCGCCACCACCTGTACGAGGCCGTCGACGCCAGCCTGCGCCGGCTGCGCACCGACTACATCGACCTGTACCACATCCACGGTTTCGACCCGCGCACCTCGCTCGACGAGACACTGCGGGTGCTCGACGACCTGATCCGCGCCGGCAAGATCCGCTACATCGGGGTCTCCAACTTCGCCGCCTGGCAGCTGATGAAGGCCCTGTCGGTCTCCGACCGCCGCAATCTCGCGAAGTTCGTCTGCTACCAGGGCTACTACAACCTGGCCGCGCGCGAACTGGAGCATGAGATCGTGCCGTTGGCGGTCGACCAGAAGGTCGGCATCACCGCGTGGAGCCCCCTCGCGGGCGGCTTCCTGACGGGCAAGTACAAGCGCGGCGAGGGCCGCCCGGCCGGCAGCCGCCTGTCCGAGGCGACGCCCGCCGAGTCCGCGCCGCTCACCGACGAGGAGCAGGCGTACGACATCGTCGACGCGATGCGGCAGATCGCCGACGCGCGCGGCGCCTCCGTCGCGCAGGTCGCCCTGAACTGGGTGCTCGCCAAGCCGGGCATCACCTCCGCGGTGATCGGCGCCACCAAGCCGTACCAGCTTGAGGACAACCTCGCGGCGATGACCTGGACACTCACGGAGGCCGAGGTCGAGACCCTCGACAAGGTGAGCGCCGTGCGGGCGCCGTACCCCTACTGGCACATCGCCACGGTCGGCGCCGACCGGAAGCTGCCGGGGGACGTCTACCCGGCGTAGCGCTCCGCTGAGGGGGGGCGGTGCTTCGACCGCGGGCCCGTTGTGGCTGGTCGCGCAGTTCCCCGCGCCCCTTTCGGGGCGCCACGCCCCGCGTCTCGCAACCGAACCCCACCGACCGCCGTCGGGCCCCCGGTCTCTTCCCCCCGCCCGGTGACCCGGCGGCAACCCAAGGAGTTCATCCATGACCGCTACCGAGCCCAGACAACTGACCTTCTGCTGCACGGTGAACCGCACGCTCGTGCACCGCGACTCGCTCGGCGAGGTCTTCCTCACCGACCTGCACACCGACGGTGACGACGGCTACGCCGTCGCCGCCATGCTGCCCCGCTCGCACTCCTATTACGGCGACCACCTGCTGCGGCCCGCGATGTACGACCCGCTGCTGCTCCTGGAGACCAGCCGGCAGGCCTGTCTGGCGGGGGCACACGCCTTCTTCGACGTACCGCTGGGCGACAAGTTCGTCCTCACCTTCCTGCGGATCAGCCTGATCCGGCCCGAGCTGCTCACCGTCGGCAGCCAGCCGCTGCGCCTGACCATGAAGGTCACCGTGACCGACCGGCGGGTGCGCGACGGCCGCGTCAGCGGCCTCGACAGCGCGCTCGAACTGTCGGTGGACGGCACGGTCGTCGGCTGGACCGGCGTCGGCCTGCGGTTCCGCAACGCCCGGTCGTACGCCGAGCTGCGCGCCGCAAACCGCGACGGCAAGCCCCTGCCGTCCAGCGCCGAGCTGCCCGCCGAACCCACCCGCAACCTCGTCGCCCCGCACCTCGTGGGCCGCGCCCTGCCCGGCAACGTGATCCTCACCGACGCCACCGGCGACAACGGCGACGCGTACGCCGCGCTGCACGTCCCGCCCGCGCACCCCAGCCTGTTCGACCACGCGCAGGACCACCTGCCCGGCATGGTCCTCACCGAGGCAGCGCGCCAGCTCGCCCTGTTCGCCGCCCTGGAGGCGCGGGGCCTGTCCCCGGCGAAGGCGTTCCCCAGCGACATCTACGTCGTCTTCACCCGCTTCGGCGAGCTGGAGCCGCCCACGTCGCTCGCCGCCAAGGTGGGCGCTCCCGACGCCGGGGTGCGCCAGCACGCGGAGACCTTCTACACCCAAGGGGGCCCGCTGGAGCTGCCGGAGGAGAGCGGGCGCCCGCACACGGAGCTGCCGGTGACGGTCACCGCGTGGCAGGAGGAGAAGGAGTTGGCGACGTGCTCCATCACGCTGGCCACCCGCACCGACTAGGCGCCGCCTCTGGCGCGGTGCGCGCGGCGTTCTTCGACGTCGACGAGACGCTGATCCGCCGGAAGTCGATGTTCAGCTTCCTGGAGTTCCATCTGCGCAGGCGCGGGCGCCCGGACGGCACGTACGAACGCCTCACGGACGAGCTGCGGGCGGCCGCGGCCTCCGGCGTGCCGCGCCAGGAGATCAACCGGCGCTTCTACCGGCTGCTCGCGGGCGAGCCCGTCGAGGCGCTGACGGCGGCGGGCGAGGCGTGGTTCGCGCACGAGGTCGAGCGGGGCCTGTTCATCGAGCCGACCCTGACGGAACTCGCCGAGCGGCGCGCGGCCGGGGACTTCGTGGTCCTCGTATCGGGCTCGTTCTTCGCGCCACTGGCGCCCCTCGCCGCGCAGTTGCACCCCCACTGGACGGTGTGCACCCGGCCGGTGGCCGTCGACGGCGTCCTCACCGGTGAGGTCACCGTCCCCGTCATCGGCGGGGTCAAGGGCCGGGTCGCCCGCCATACGGCGGCCCTGTGCGGCGTCGACCTGGCGGCGTCGAGCGCGTACGGGGACCACGCGAGCGACCTCGCGCTGCTGAGCGCCGTCGGGCACCCGGTCGTCGTGGGCGACGACCCGGTACTGACCGCGCACGCGCGCAGCCGGGGCTGGCGGCACCTGCCGGTGCCGGACCCGGTGGACGCCTGAGCACCGACATGAACACCAAGGGGGAATCAGAACGATGAGTATCGGCATCGTCGGCACCGGCTCCTATCTGCCCGAGGCCGTCGTCACCAACGAGGAGATCGCGGGCCCGGCCGGGGTGACCGCCCAGTGGATCACCGACAAGACCGGGGTGCGTGAGCGCCGCCGGGCGGCCGGCTCGGAGGCCACGTCCGACCTGGCGGCGCGGGCCGGGGCGCAAGCGCTCGCCCAGGCGGGCATCCAGCCCGAGCAGGTGGCGTACGTCGTGGTCGCCACGTCGACACCCGACCATCCGCAGCCGGCCACCGCGAGCATCGTCCAGGACCTGCTCGGCGCCCGGAACGCGGCGGCCTTCGACGTCAACGCCGTCTGCGCGGGCTTCACGTTCGCGCTGAGCGTCGGCGAGGGCCTGCTGCGCCGGGGCACGAACGAGATAGCCCCGTACGCCCTGATCATCGGCGCGGACATCTACTCACGGATCCTCGACTACACGGACCGCAGGACCTGCATCCTGTTCGGCGACGGCGCGGGGGCCGTCGTCCTCGGCCCGGTGGCCCCCGCCCTGGGCCTCATCGACACCCAGCTCACCACGCGCGGCGACGCCCACGACCTCATCAAGGTCCCGGCGGGCGGCAGCCGGCACCCGGCCTCGTACGAGACGCTGCGCGCCGGAGGCCACTTCTTCACCATGAACGGGCGCGGAGTGCGCCAGTTCGTGCACGACGAACTCCCGGGCATCATCGCCACGTTGCTCTACCGTTCCGGCACGCCGCTGGCCTCCGTCCGGCATCTGGTCCCCCATCAGGCGAACGGCGTCATGCTCGCCGACCTGTGGCCCGACCTCGGGCTGGTCAACGCCGAGCTGCACCTGGCGCTCCAGCGGCACGGCAACACCGGTGCAGCCTCGGTGCCGATCACCCTCGACCACGCGAACCGCGCGGGCAAGCTGCGCGAGGGCGAGACCGTCGTACTGACGGCGTTCGGCGGCGGTATGAGCGTCGGCACCACGGTGCTGCGGTGGGCCGCCACAGCGGCGCGGGCGCGCACGAGCGGCGCGGAACTCACGGGCGCGAGCGCCTGACGGCCCTCCTTCACTTCGCACTGTTCACCCCATTCCCGCCATTTCACCCCATCTGAACCGGAAGAAGGGACACCCCCATGTCCGAAGAGCCCCAGAACCTCATCGGACGCGTCGCCGTGGTGACCGGGGCGGCCAGCGGCATCGGCGCCGCCACCGCCCGGCTGCTCGCCGCGCGCGGTGCGAAGGTCGCCCTGCTCGCCCGCCGCCGCGAGCGCCTCGACGCGCTGGCCGCCGGGATCACCGCGGCCGGCGGGGTCGCGCTCGCCGTCGCCGCCGACGTCACGGACGCCGACGCGCTGAGCACCGCGGCGGCGACGGTGCGCGAGGCGCTCGGCACCGTGGACCTGGTCGTCACCGGGGCCGGGGCGATGCTCACGGCGCCGTTCGAGCAGGGGCGCACCCACGAGTGGGAGCGCATGATCGACACCAATCTCACCGGCCTGGTGCGCACCCTCCATGTCTTCGGGCCGCAGCTCACCGAGGCCGCGGCCGCCGGGCGCACCGCCGACATCGTGAACATCTCCTCGATCGCGGCGCAGATCACGGCGCCCAATTTCGCGCTGTACTGCGCCACGAAGGCGGCGGTCAGCCATCTGTCGCGCAATCTGCGCACCGAGTTCGGTCCGCGGCGCGTCCGCGTCACCTCCCTCGAACCGGGCGTCGTGGACACCGAGCTGATGGACCACCTCGACGACCCCTCGGCCCAGGAATGGCTGACCGGCCTCATCAAGTCGATCGACGTGCTGTCCGACCGGGACGTCGCCGAGGTCATCGGCTTCACGGTGGCCCAGCCGCGGCACGTCAACCTGCCCCAGATCGTGATCATGCCGACGGAACAGGTCTGACGCCCTGCCCATGACCTCCCCCCACACAACCAGCACCCGCAACTCACCACAGGAGAAACGAAGATGAAGCTCCGCACGACGCTGTTCCCGCTCGCCCTCGGGGCGGCCCTGCTGATGTCGGCGCCCGCCGCGATGGCGGACACCGCCGCGGCGACGGCCGACAACCGCGGTGACAGCGGCGTCTCGTACACCGCGATCGCCTCGTACGAGAACATCCCGGCAGCCGCCCGCACCCAGGTCATCGCGGCCGCGCAGAAGGAGGCGTACGACTCCCTGGACAAGGAGCCGGGCACGCTCGCGGTCCACATCGTCCCGGACCCGAAGAACGACGCGCGGATCGTGATAGCCGGCACGTTCGTCAACAAGGGCGCCTACGAGGCGCACGAGCACGGCGTCTTCCACCGCCGCTTCCTGCGGACGGCGGCCGGCAACGGCGTCACGGGCCCCGACTACACCATCAGGAACACCTCCGTGAAGCCGCTGAGCGCGGACGGCAGGACGGCCCCGTCGCACGGCGACAGCGGTTCCGTGCTCACCGTCGTCGCGGAGTTCGACAACGTGCAGCCGCAGTACCGCGACGAGTTCCTCAGGATCAGCCAGGCCGACGGGTACGGGTCACTGACCCGCGAGCCGGGCACGCTCGGGTTCCACTGCATGCCCGACCCGGCCGACCCGACCCGCTTCGTGTTCCTGGAGACCTTCAAGGACCTGGACGCGTTCAACGCTCACAAGGACGACGGCCCGGCGCAGGACTTCCTCGCGCTGGTCGCCAAGGACCACATCAAGGGCCCGGGCTTCTTCATCACGAACACCAACGCGGCCGACAACGGCTTCGGTACGCCTGGAGCTTTCTCCGTCCCGAATCAGGACGTCTGATAACATCCGCAAGGTGAGCAGCATATGACCTGTGTTGGCCTGATGTATGCTGATGACCATAAGAGGCCTGAGGGGTGTGCCCAGCATGAAGCTGCCGAGCGACGAGAGGCTGGGCCACATCCTGAAGCGTGCCGAGCAGGAAGTGAACGCCGCCAAGCACACAGCCCTCAGGCCCTTCAACCTCAGCACAGCCCAGCACACGGTCATGCTCGCCATCCATGAGGCCCCCGGACTCTCCGGCGCCGCCCTTGCGCGCCGATGTCTGGTCACCCCGCAGACCATCTCCTCGGTGCTCGGCACCCTTGAGGGCCGGGGCCTCGTGGAACGCAAGCCCCACCCCGTCCACCAGCACATCCTGGAGGCCCGGCTCACCCGCACGGGCCGCAATCTGCTCAACAAGGCGGACGACGCGGTGTCGGTCGTGGAGGAATCGCTGGCGGCCGCGTTCCAGGCCGAGGAGCGCGCCACGTTCCGCGCGTTCCTGGAGCGCTGTTCCTCGGCGCTGAGGAAATAGCAGCCCTCACCCCGCGTTCCGGACAGGCCTGCCGGTCTGCCATTCGGTGACGCGCCTCATGATGAGGATGATCAGGACACCGGCCACCAGGTAGAGCACCGCGAGCAGGGTGGACATGTTCGCGTTGGCCAGCACGTCCTGCTCGGAGGCCTCCTGCGAGGCCATACGCCACTGGATCGGCCTCACGAGGTACGTCCCGGCCACCAACAGCACCCACCAGGTCTTGACCAGGGCGCCGGGGGCGGGCCGACGGGGAGCGCTGGCCTGCCAGATGTCCGACATGACCTGGTACGGAAACCACAGGTTGGCCACGGGGGACAGCCAGGCGCCGACCACCCAGCCCCGGGACCGGCGATGCGCGGCGGCACCGCCGATCAGCTCGGCGTTGATCCGCGCCCGCCACAGCCAGACGAGGAACGCCACGCCTGCCACGATCCACACCAGGAGCCCCAGCCAGGTCCCCAGCACCTTCGTCAGGGCATCCGAGTCGGCGGCCTGGACGTCCGCGAGTGTCGCCTTCCCGGCCAGAAAGTCGTGGACGACGACGTAGTCGCGCCAGTTGCCCACCGAGACCAGTACCTCACGGACCACCACCAGTGAGATCAGCGCGGTCGCGGCCGTGGCCGCACCGGTCACCGGCCGGTACGGCTCCGTGCCGACCGGGCTCGCACCCGTCGACGTGCCCTGCTGTGAACCTTCCATGATTCCTCCTTGGCGCTACCAGAGTTCGAGCAGGCGCAGGGTGCGGAACACGAGCCAGCCCAGCAGGCCCAGGACTGTGACCAGCAGCATGCCCTTCCACAGCGACGCCCCCAGCGCGAAGTTGGCGCGCGGGGTCATCGTCCGTTTGCGGAGCCCCACCGCCGCCAGAGCGGCTTTCATGGCACGGATCTCTCGGTACGCGGGCGTGTACATGGCCGTTCCCGCCACACCCGTCCGTTCGGCGAAGGCCGCGAGGCGCGCGAACAGGCGCCGCCGTGTCGTGGCGCCCACCGCGTGTACGTGAGGCGTCCACTCGGGGTCGAAGGTGATCACGGCGGAGATCGCAGAGACCGAGGAGTCGCCCGCGACCGCCTTGTCCAGCCGAGCGGGGGTCGGCAGATGCTCGTCCAGCCGTTCGGCCACGCCCGGCAGCCCACCCGGCACCATCAGGACGAGCTTCCGCGCGGGCTGGGTGGCGCGGGCCTGCTCGACCTCCCACCACAGCCCGTCGCCCAGGCCCAGGCGCAGCACGATGAGCCGGGACAGCTCCATCAGCCTCAGGACCACGGGCTGCCAGTCGTCACGCGGCAGATAGAACCGCGCCGCCCCCAGCCGCGGCAGCGGCTCCTCGGGCATGCCCACCGCGATCACCGGGCCGACGGCGCCCAGCGCCGCCGCGAGTTGCTCCTCCCGCGAATGGACGTTGACCGGCATCCCGTCGTCGATCTGCGCGGTGGTGGCGTCGTCGGCGAAACTGCGCAGGTAGAGCACGGGGGTACGGCCGTCGGCCAGCAGCGCCTGGGCCGCGCTGCGTACCGACCGCGGCCGGGAGCGGCGCAGGATCAGCAGGCCTGCCCCCAGCGCGGCCAGCCCGCACGGCAGGAGGAGGATCTGCGCCACCACCGGCTGCTTGTAGCCTTGCCGCTCCGCCGTGCTGACGGCGAGGAAACCGATCGCGAACAGCCCGTATCCGAGGCCGCTGGCCGCCAGGAACAACGGCCTGCGCCACCACGGCTGACGCGGGGCGAACCGGCTGACCAGGCCGACGACGCCGGCAGCTCCCGCACGGCGGCGGCACCGTAGCCACAGCGCCGGTACGGCGAGCACCCCGGCGGCCACCGCCCACCACAGCGCGACCATGCCGGACGAGCCGAGGTCCCGCTCAAGAACCGCCTGGTCCTTCTCCACCCGCGCCGCGAGCCCGGCGACACGCTCCCGGGCCAGGGAGCTTCCGCCCTCGCGGGCTTCACGGGCGGCGGCGACGACCGCGGACCGGCTCTGTCCCGACGGGGCGTTGTCCTCGAACCACGCCTCCCCCTCCCGGATCCCGGCGCGCGCGGACGCGTCCCCGGCGGCGTAGCGGTCCAGCGCGGTGACGAAGGCGGCGGCCCGCGCGGGGGCGTCACGGAAGCGGTCCCGGGCCCGCAGATCCAGGCCCACGCCGACCGCAAGCTGCAGCGCGACGTAGCCCGTGACGACCGCGCACACCATGACCAGCCGAGCGAAGACCCGCAATCCGGACGACACCCCGCCCCACCCCCGTCACCCCGCTGGTGCACCACCCCGCCCCTCAGGCTGGTGCTCCACAGCCACGCGCCGCAAGGCGGTCACAGCGCCAAGTAGGGCCCCGTCAACCGGATTTCATCGATATTTCATGGCTCACGCGCCGGCCGGGCCGGGACCAGCGGCCACAGCGGGAGCCGGGGCACAGCGCCACGGATCGTCCCGGGCCGGGCCGCTGTGACCGGGACGCCCGGCATCGGGCCGCCTACACTGGGTCGGCACATCGGTGTCGGCTGTGTAGAGGGCTGGACGGGAGAGGACAGTGACGGGGAGCGTCGGTGGTTTCGAGGATCCGTCCGCCGAGGTTCTCGCCGAGGCGGCCGCCGCGTTCGGTCTGCTCGCCTCCGCCGCCCGGCTGCACCTGATGTGGGCGCTGTCACAGGGCGAGAGCGACGTCACGCATCTCGCCGCCCGCGTCGGCGGAGCGCTGCCCGCGGTCAGCCAGCATCTGGCGAAGCTGAAGCTGGCCGGGCTCGTGAACTGCCGCCGCGAGGGCCGACGGCAGGTCTACTACGTGGACGACCCGGACGTCGTCACCGTGGTGCGGGTGATGGTCGGACAGTTGACGGCACGGTCGCAGCACGTCCTCGCGCCGGTGCGCGAGCTGCGCGGGACCGGTGGCTGAGTCCACCGCGGCCTCGGGACAGGACGCCGGGACGCCTGGCCCGCCGGCCGTACACGCACCCCGAGGACGGTCCGCCCCGACCGTGCTGGAGACGTTGCGCCGGCTGGACAGCGGGCCGCGCGGGCTGACCGAGGCGCAGGCCGAGGAGCGGCTGGCCCGGCTGGGGGAGAACATCGGCCCCGCCTGGCGCGCGGCCTCCTGGCCACGGCTGCTCCTGCGCAGCCTGCGGGACCCGTTCACGGCGGTGCTGGCGTGTCTCGGGCTGGTCTCGGCAGCCGTCCTCGCGTGGAGCACCGCCTCGGTGATCCTGCTGCTCGTCGTGGTGAGCTGCGTCCTGCGGGCCTCCGGGGAGCACCGGGCCGACCGGTCCACGGCCGCGCTGCGCGCGCTGGTCGCCACCACCGCCACCGTGCTCCGGCGGGCCGACGAGGAGGCCGCACCGGCGTCCCGCGAGCTCCCCGTGGCCGAGCTGGTCCCCGGCGATGTGATCCGGCTGGGGCCGGGCGACCTGGTCCCGGCGGACGTACGGCTGCTGCGGGTGAGCGGCCTGACCGTGCACCAGGCCGCGCTGACCGGGGAATCCGCACCCGTCGCCAAGTCGGCCGACGACCTGCCTCGCGCGTCCGGCGGCGGGCTGTTCGATCAGCCGCAGCTCTGCTTCCAGGGCAGCAGTGTGGCCTCCGGCAGCGCCACCGCGGTCGTCACCGCGACCGGTGCGCACACCCGGTTCGCCGCGGCCCACGAGGGCCGGGCCGGCCGGCCGGAGGCGAGTGCCTTCGACCGTTCCGTGCACGGCGTCTCCTGGATCCTGATCCGGTTCATGCTGCTGACTCCGCCGCTGGTCCTGATGGCGAACGCGACGCTGCGCGACCGCGGCCTGGAAACGCTGCCGTTCGCCGTGGCGGTGGCCGTCGGGCTGACCCCGGAGATGCTGCCGGTCCTCGTCACGCTCTGTCTGGCCCGCGGCGCCTCACTGCTGGCCCGCACGCACGGCGTGATCGTCAAGCGCCTGCCGGCCCTGCACGACGTCGGTGCCGTCGACATACTGTGCCTGGACAAGACCGGCACCCTCACCCAGGACCGCCCCGTCGCCGACCGCGCCCTCGGCCCGGACGGCGCGGACGACCCCGAGGTCCTGCACTGGGCCGCCGTCAACGCCTGGTGGACCCTCCAGCTCGCCGACCTGCCGGAACCCGACGCCCTCGACGAGGCGATCCTGGACGCGGTCGACGAGGACACGCTCACGGCGTACGACGGGGTCGCGGCCGTGCCCTTCGCCCCGGACCGCCGGCTCGCCGTGGCGGTCGTGCGCACCCCCGGCCGGCTCGGCACCCACACCCTGGTCGTCAAGGGAGACGTCCAGGCCGTCCTGGAGCGCTGCGCACTCGCGGACGACGAACGGGAACGGCTGCGCGCCCTCGCCGGCCGGCAGGCCGACGGCGGCGTGCGGGTCCTGGCGGTCGCCACCGCGGAGCGTCACTCACGCGGGCGCGACTATCAGCCGGCCGACGCCCGGGACCTGGCCTTCCGGGGCCTGATCACCCTGCGGGACGCGCTCGCGCCCACCGCCGCCGACGCCCTGACGGTCCTCACCGACCGGGGTGTCACCGTCAAGGTCCTCACCGGCGACCATCCGGGCACCGCGGTCCGCGCCTGCCTCGACCTGGGCATTCCGGTCGCCGCGGACGCCCTTCTCACCGGCGACGACATCGACCTCCTCACGGACGCCGAACTCACCGAGGCCGCCGGCCGTACGACCGTCTTCGCGCGCTGCGCCCCGGAGCACAAGGCCCGGATCACCGAGGCCCTGCGCACCGGCGGGCACACCGTGGGCTTCCTCGGCGACGGGGTCAACGACCTGCCCGCGCTGCGCGCCGCCGACGTCGGCATCGCCCCCCGGGACGCCGCCGACGTGGCCCGGGAAGGCGCCGACGTGGTGCTGGCGGAGAAGGACCTCACCGCGATCGCGCACGCCGTCGCCGCGGGCCGGCACGCGGGCGGCAACATCGTCACCTATCTGCGCATCACGCTGTCGTCCAACCTGGGCAACGTCCTGGCGATGCTCTCCGCCGGTCTGCTGCTGCCCTTCCTGCCGATGCTTCCGGCCCAGGTCCTGCTGCAGAACCTGTGCTTCGACGCGGCCCAGCTCACCTTCGCCCACGACCGCCCCGGCCCCGGCACGCTGCGCCGGCCGACCGTGCTGGACCCACGCGACCTGCTGCGCTTCATCACCGGCTTCGGAGTGCTCAACGCCGTCGCCGACCTCGCCACCTTCGGCGTCCTCGCGCTCGCGATGCACGGGCCGGGCAGAGGGGTGAACCAGGCGGTCTTCCACTCCGGGTGGTTCACGGAGAACCTGATCACCCAGGCCCTGGTGATGGTGCTGCTGCGCGTCGGCCGCGGTGCGGCCGAGTTCCGCAGGCCGGGCCCGGTCGCCTGGGCCGCGCTGGCGCTGGCCGTCATCGGCCTGGCGCTTCCCCTCTCGCCCCTGGGCCCGGTGCTCGGCCTGACCGCCCTGCCTGCCGTGTACTACCTGCTGCTCACCGCCGTCCTGGTCTTCTACGCGGCGGCACTCGTGGCGGCCCGCAACCGGACCGCCTCACGCCCGTCTTAATCCCCACGCGGTACAAGGTTGTCGGCCGACGGGCGAGAGGAGCGACATGGCGCAGACCCGGGCACCGAAACGCCGGCGGTGGCTGGCCGTGCTGGTCTTCGCCCTGGTCGTGTACGTCATCGTGCGCGCGGCCGACACCCCGCAGGACGATCCGCCACCCCATGGGAAGGCGTCGGCCTCCCCGCCGAGCCCGTCGGCCGGCTCCTCCGCCCCGTCGTCCCCGTCGCCGACGGCCGCTTCCTCGTCGTACGACCCCGCCGACTACGCCACCCAGGTCCGCGCCCGGGCCCGCCAGGCCAGCGTCAGCGCCCAGCTGCTGATGGCGGTCCTCTACAACGAGGCGTACAAACCACATGACCCGTCCTTCGAGCGGGCGTGGCAGAAGTACAAGCCGGACGCGGCCTTCGGCATCGCGAACATGCACCGCGCCACCTTCGACGAGGTCAAGCAGGGCCGGGACTTCGCCGGCCGCCGTTGGGAGGAGTTGCCCGACGACCGTGACCTCGCCGTCGAAGCCGAAGCCTGGTACCTGCACGACCTGGCGGCCCGGCTGCCGTCCCAGTGGCCCGCTCCCTACCCGAGGAACGACCTGCTGGCTCTGGGGTACAACGCCGGGCCGGGCAACATGCTCGCCTTCGCCCGCGGCGCGGCCCCGGGCGCCCAGGCCCGGTCGTACCTGGACCAGCTGCACGCGAACTGGGCCAAGGCGGGGAAGGCCGTCGGCGCAGGCTGAGTATCTGACTTGCCGCCTTGCGCAATAATCGAAGTTCCGTGGGGACCGGCCCCCGGTATCGGGGGAAGGAAGGGCGTTCATGCCGGGCGGGGACTTTCGGCGTACGCGTGCTGCGAACCTGCGGCTGGGCGCTGCCGTGGCCGAGGTCGAAGGGCTTTATTCGGCGTTATTGAGGGCCCGTTCACCCGAGCGGCGCAGACGGCTGCAGACGGAACTGGCGCGTGCCGCCGGCCGGCTCGCCGATGTGGCGGCCGTGCCGCCCGAGCCGCGGTCCTCGTCCGTCGGCGTACGGCGCTCACGGTGGGGACGCAGGCGGGCACTGGCCGAGCGCGGCGCCGCGTGGATCACGGCGCGGTTCGGACCGAACACGCACTGAACCCAGCCGCGGGCTCCGCACCGTCAGGGCTCGGCACGTACCTCCTGGGAATCCGTCCCGCATGGCAGACTCGACCTCAGCAGCCTTTACACCGCCGTAAAAGTTGCGTGGCGGCAAGAGACGGACGAGGAAGCGACGAACTCCATGGACGGCGACACACACGAGCGGGGCTCCAAGTTGCCGAACGGCGCGCGGGAGGCCGAGATCCTCGCCCTGCTGCAGCAGGCCGAGGGCGCGCTGACCCCGGGTGAGGTCACGGATCGGTTCGACGGCGAGCTGACCTACAGCAGCGTGGTGACGATCCTCACCCGCATGCACAGCAAGCAGCTGCTCACCCGCACCCGGCGAGGGCGGGCCTACGCCTACGCCCCCGCCACCGACGAGGCCGGGTTCGCCGCCCGCCGGATGCGCACCGTCCTGGAGGAGCGGTCCGACCGGCAGGCCGTGCTCGCCCGCTTCGCCGACGGCCTCTCCGACTCCGACGCCGAGCTGCTGCGGCAGCTCCTCGGCCCCGACTCCGACGCCGCCCGCTGAGCCGTCGTCCGCCAGAGCGGAATCGCGGAGCACGCCACATTCTCAAGGGCACGGGCGCACCCCAGGCGGCGTCGCCGTCGGTTGCCGGCTCCCCGTCGTCGCCGCCCTCCGCCGCCTCGCAGCTGGACACACCATGCTCCGCTCACCTGTACTGACAGAACACCGTTGCCTGGAGCCGACCTGATCCGCCGGACAGGCCCTAGCACCTTCGAAGAGGCCCGGATGCGCATCCTCGTCTACCTCCCGCTGCTGCTGCCGCTGCTGGCTCCGCTGGGCGCCCGGCAGTTGTCGGAGCGTTGCGAACCGCGCCTGGCGACCTGGCTGCTCACCCTCTCCTCACTGGTCCTGGCGGTGGCCGGCGTCATCTCGCTGGGTGTGCTGGCCACCACCGGCGTGACCCGCGTACCGCAGCTCGCCGGGCTCGGACACTGGTCGGTCGGCACCGCGCGGCGCGAGGACCCCACCGAACTCTCCGTCGCCGTCCTCGCGGGGCTGCTGCTCGGCGGCGCCCTGGTCATGGCCGCGCGGATGCTCTGGCGCCGGGCCCGGGCTCTTGCCGCCGCCGCGCTGGACGCGGCCTGTATGCCGACGCGGGACGGGGTGGTGGTGGTCGAGGATCCGGCGCCGGACGCGTTCGCACTGCCGGGGGTGCCGGGCCGGGTCGTGGTCTCCACCGGGATGCTGCACACCCTGGACGAGGGCGAGCACGGCATCCTGCTCGCCCATGAGCGTGCCCATCTGACCGCGCACCACTACGCGTTCGTCGCCCTCGCTCAGCTCGGCGCCGCCGCCAACCCGCTGCTGCGCCCGCTGGCCGCCGCCGTCGGCTACACGACCGAGCGCTGGGCCGACGAGTACGCGGCCACCGTCACCGGCGATCGCGTGCGCGTCGCGCGGACGGTCGGCAAGGCCGCCGTCGCCGCCCACGCCACCCCGGTCCGCTCCCGCCTTCCCGGCGCGGCCCTGGGCATCCTGGGCCGCCGCCGCAATCCGCTCGCCACCGCAGGTCCCGTGCCCCGCCGGGTGGCGGCCCTGCTCGCCCCGCCCCTCGGACGCCGTCCCCTGCTGATCGCGGCCACCCTCGCGGTCCTCGTCACCGCCGTCTGGTCCAGCGCCGAGGCCGCCCACGACCTCCACCAGCTGCTGGAGACGATCGGCGTCCGGTGAGCACCGCCGTCCGACGGTGAGCGCCGCCGCCCGAGGGCGCACGCCGGCTGACTGGCATATGCCCTGCTCAGGGGCTGCATCGAGATCCTGCGTACACCCCGAGATTTTACGCGCGTGTAGATGTTAAGGTGTTGTTCACCATTCCGCATCTCGGTGTTATCGCGGTATCCGCCTGCCCGAAAGCCCCCGCCTGATGACCCCTCACGCCACGGCGTACCTCGCCCTCGACGGCTCCCGCATCGACGGCTCGCTCTTCACATCGGTCACCGACTTCGCCCGGGACACCCCCTGGCTCAACGCCCCGATCGCGCTGACGACCAACCTCGGCCTCGGCGTCTTCGCCGTCCTGATGCTGATCGGCTGGTGGCGGGCCCGCCGCCGCGACGACTCGGCCATGGCCACGGCCCTGGCCGCCCCGGTGGCGGTCGTGACGGCCTTCGCCGTCACCGAGGTCGTCAAGAAGCTCGTCGCGGAGCCCCGTCCGTGTCGCGCCCTGCCGCACGACTTCTACGTCAACAGCTGTCCGGCGCCCACCGATTACGCGTTCCCCAGCGGCCACACCACCACCGCGGCCGCCACCGCCGCGGCCCTCTTCCTCCTCGACCGCCGGCTCGCCGCGATCGCCGCGGTCTGTACGCTCCTGGAGGGCTTCACCCGTGTCTACGTCGGCGATCACTACCCGCACGACGTCCTCGGCGCCATCCTCATCGCCGCACCCGTCGCCCTGGCCGCCGGCCTGATCCTGCGCGGTCTGCTCCGCCCCCTGGTCGCCCGCCTGCGCACCGGAGGCGCACTCCAGCCGTTGCTCACGGCCCACCCCGCCACCCGGTGAGCACCGAAGGCATTCCGGACTCCGGCTCCCCGGGGCCGTGACATGAACAGTGGGCGTTGGCAAAGTGAACACATCGCGCCGCTTGACCTGACTTTTACACGCGTGTAATAGGTTTTGGTTGGCCGGAGCCACTGCAAGTGTTGTCCGGAGCCCGGCCCCGCGTGCAGTTCGAGCCAAAGGCCAACCATGTCCGTCCTGACCTACCCCGAAGCCGTGGGCGTCGGCCTGCTGCAAGGCGTGACCGAGCTGTTCCCGGTCTCCAGCCTCGGGCACAGCATCCTGATACCCGCCCTCCTGGGCGGGCACTGGAAACACGACCTCGATGTCTCCGCCGACGGGTCTCTCTACCTCAACGAGCTGGTGGGTCTCCATCTGGCCACCGCGGTGGCGCTCGTCGTCTTCTTCTGGCGGGACTGGGTGCGGATCATCCGCGGACTGTTCACATCGATCACCCAGCGGCGGATCGAGACCGTGGACCAGCGGCTCGCCTGGCTGATCGTCACCGCCAGCATCCCGGTCGCCGTGGCCGGCGTGGCGCTCGACAAGGTGTTCCGCACCACCCTCGGCAAACCCGTCCCGACGGCGATCTTCCTGGCCCTCAACGGCATCGTGCTGTTCGTCACCGAGCAGCTCAAGCGCGGCGGCTCGGGCCGCAGGCGCGCCGGCGCCTCCCTCACGGCGCAGGAGGAGCAGCTGAGCCCGGACGAACTGTCGGACCAGCGGATCACCCGGATGACCATGCGGGACGCGCTGACGATCGGCGCGGCCCAGATCCTCGCGCTCTTCCCCGGCATCAGCCGCTCCGGCTCGACCATCAGCGCGGGCATCTTCAAGGGCCTCAACCACGAGGACTCCGCCCGCTTCGCCTTCCTGCTCGCCACGCCGGTGATCGGCGGCGCCGCCCTGCTCAAGCTGCCGCCGCTGCTCGGCTCCCAGGGCGACGGCCTGCGCGGTCCGCTGCTGGCCGGCAGCGTGGCCGCGTTCGTGGCGGCCTACCTGGCCACACGTTTCCTCGTGAAGTACTTCGAGAACCGGACCCTGATCCCGTTCGCCATCTACTGCTCCGTCGCGGGACTGGGCAGCCTGGCCTACTTCACCCTCGCGTGACCGGCTCCATGAAATCCCCCCACCTGTGAATTGCGGCATGGGCGGTGCTGCCCGGGCTCTGGGTTTGCTAGATTGCGCAACTACGCAATCGAGGCGTGGTACCTGCTGCTTCGCCTGCCCGTACACCGCCGCTGACGCCGGCCGTAGCACGACGGCCCGCCCGGCAGGCCCGACCGTTCATGGGAGTGGAAATGGGCGACCCGTGGGACGGCCCGGGCGGGCAGGCCACGCGCAGCCGCACGCGCCAGGTGTCAGGACAGCGTAAGGCCGGGCTCGACGGAACACGTCCTGCGGGCGGCAGGGCCGCGAGCCGGGCGGCGTCCCGCGCCCGCGGCGGCAGCCGGTCGGGGCGGCGGGCCCGTCAGGCGGGCCGGGCCCGGAAGGTGTTCAAGGCCATCGGGATCACCCTGTCGGTCATCATCGTGATCACGGCCGGTGCGGGCTGGTGGTTCTACGAGCACCTGAACGGCAACATCCAGAGCCTCTCGCTGGACGGCAAGGGGGGCACCGAGAAGGCTGACGCGTTCGGCCGTACCCCGATCAACATCCTGGTCATGGGCTCGGACGGCCGTACCAGTGCGGCGGACTGCAAACTGGGCGGCGGCTGTTCGAAGACCGGTGTGCAGA
>NZ_MQUS01000061.1 GCF_001953885.1 Streptomyces sp. IMTB 2501
ACCCGAAACCCACCAGCCCCGTCGGCCAGACTCAAAGCCCGCCAACCCCGTCGGCCAAGCCCGAAACCCGCCAATCCCGTCAGTCGAGCCCGAAACCCGGCCACCCCGCCAGCCGCACCCGACACCCGCCAACCCGGACAGCCGAACCCGAAACCCACCAGCCCCGTCGGCCAGACTCAAAGCCCGCCAGCCCCGTCGGCCGCGCTCAAAGCCCACCCCCCCCCCCCGTCAGCCGCACCCGAAACCCGCCAGCCCCGTCAGCCGGGCCCGGAACCCGCCAACCCCGTCGGCCGCACTCGAAACCCGCCGCCCCGTCAGCCGCGCCCGACACCCGCCAACCCGGTCGGCCAAGCCCGAACCCCGGCAGCCCCGCGAGAGCCTTCAGCCCCGCGTGCCCCATCGGTCACGCGAGGCCCGTCGATTCCGCGGCGCGTCAGTCCCGTGCCAGCCCGAAGCGTGCCCGCAAGCCCGTCGTTCGCTCGTCCGTCGCGACCGCCGCCGCGCCGGCCGTGACCGTCTCGTAGACGGACAGGATGTCCGCGCCGACCGTCGACCAGTCGAACCGCCGCACATGAGTGCTGCCGCGTTCGCGCAGCTCGGCGCGGCGCGTCGGGTCCGCCAGCAGTCGTACGGCCGCCTCGGCGAGCGCGTTCGCGTCCTCGTTGGCGAAGACCTCGCCGGCCTCGCCCTGGTCGAGGACCTGGACGAAGGCGTCCAGGTCGGAGGCGAGCACGGGGGCGCCCGCCGACATGGCCTCCACCAGGATGATGCCGAAACTCTCGCCGCCGGTGTTGGGCGCGACGTACAGGTCGACGCTGCGGAGCAGGCGCGCCTTGTCCTCGTCGCTGATCATGCCGAGGAACTCCACGCGCGAGCGCAGCTCCTTCGGCAGGTCCTCGACGGCGGCCTCCTCGTCGCCGCGGCCGGCGACCAGCAGCCGGGTCTGCGGGCGGGCGGCCAGGATGCCCGGCAGCGCCTTCATCAGGACCGGCAGGCCCTTACGGGGCTCGTCGATCCGGCCTATGAAACCGATCGTGTCACCCTGCCACTCCGACTTGGCCTCGGCCTTGGCGAAGAAGTCCACGTCGACGCCGTTGGGGATGACCACCGCGTCCCCGCCGAGGTGCTCCACCAGCGTCCGGCGGGCGTATTCGCTGACCGCGATCCGCGCGCTGATCTTCTCCAGGGCGGCCTGGAGGATGGAGTACGCGGCGATCATCGCGCGCGAGCGCGGGTTGGAGGTGTGGAAGGTGGCCACGATCGGGCCGGAGGCCGCCCAGCAGGTCAGCAGGCCCAGCGAGGGCGAGGTCGGCTCGTGGATGTGGACCACGTCGAAGGCGCCCTCGTGCAGCCAGCGCCGCACCCGCGCGGCCGACAGGAAACCGAAGTTCAGCCGGGCCACCGAGCCGTTGTACGGCACCGGGACCGCGCGTCCGGCCGAGACGACGTACGGCGGCAGCGGGGTGTCGTCGTCGGCCGGGGCGAGCACGGAGACCTCGTGGCCGAGGCGCAGGAAGTACTCGGCGAGGTCGCGGATGTGGAACTGGACACCACCCGGCACGTCCCACGAGTACGGGCAGACGATCCCGATTCTCACGAGGGTCCCTTCGCGGGGTCGAGGTCGGCGAGCCACAGCCGCTGGAGCATGTGCCAGTCCTCCGGGTGGTCGGCGATCCCGGTGGCGAAGGCGTCGGCCAGCGCCTGTGCCATGACAGACGTCTTCTCGGCCCGCGTACCTGACTCCGGTACCTCGATCGGGGGATGCACCTGGCCCTTCATGACGGGCGAGTCGTCGTACCAGAGCGTGACCGGCAGCAGCAGCGCGCCGGTCTGCTGGGCGAGCAGGGCCGGGCCCGCGGGGATCCGGGTCTTCTCGCCGAAGAAGTCGACCTCGACGCCGGAGGCGGACAGGTCACGGTCGGCGACCAGGCAGACGAGGCCGCCGTCGCGCAGCCGCCGGGCCAGGGTGCCGAAGGCGGAGCCGCCGCTGTGCGGCAGGACCTCCATGCCGAGGCCCTCGCGGTAGGCGACGAAGCGGTCGTAGAGCGTCTCGGGCTTCAGGCGCTCGGCGACGGTCGTGAAGGGCGTCTCCAGCTTGGTGGTGACCCAGGCGCCGGCCAGGTCGTAGTTGGCCATGTGCGGCAGGGCGAGGATCAGGCCCTGGCCGGAGGCGAGGCCGTCCGTGAGGTAGTGGATGTCCTTCGGGTCGAAGCCGGTCTTCACCCGCTCACGGCTCCAGGCCGGGAGCCGGAAGGACTCCATCCAGTAGCGCAGGTACGAGCGCATGCCCGCGCGGGACAGCTCGGCGAGGTGCTCGGGCGTCGCGTCCGGCACCACGCGCGCGTAGTTCGACTCCAGGCGCTGCACACCCTTGCCGCGCTGTTTCCAGGCGGCGTCGGCGATGGTGCGGCCGAGACGGACCGCGACGGGTTCGGGGAGCTTCTTGACGGTGCTCCAGCCGAGGCCGTACAGCGCGTCGCTGAGCCGTTCGACGGCGCTCACTTCGCCGCCTCGGCGTTCTGCTGGGCCGCCTCCGCCTCGGCGGACTCGCGGCGGACCGTGACGACGCGCTGGATCAGCGTGACGAGGCTGCCCGCCGCGACGATCCACAGGGCGATCGGCAGCAGCCACTGGATACCCGGCACACCGAACTTGTGCAGGCCGGCGAGACCGGCCGCGACCAGCGAGATCACCAGCCGCTCGGCCCGTTCGACGAGCCCGTTGACGGCGACCGGCAGCCCGATCGACTCACCGCGCGCCTTGGTGTACGACACCACCTGGCCGCTGGCCAGACAGAAGATCGAGACGGCGCACAGGACGTTGTCGTTGCCGTTGCCCGCGTACCAGAGCGCGAAGCCGCCGAAGACCGCGCCGTCGGCGACCCGGTCGAGGGTGGAGTCCAGGAAGGCGCCCCAGCGGCTGGAGCGGCCGAGCTGGCGGGCCATGTTGCCGTCGACCAGGTCGGAGAAGACGAACAGCGTGATCACGACCGTGCCCCAGAAGAACTCGCCCCGGGGGTAGAAGACCAGCGCGCCCGCGACCACACCGGCCGTGCCGATGAGCGTGACCGTGTCGGGGCTCACCCCCCGCCGGATGAGAAACGCGGCGAACGGTGTGAGGACACGCGTGAAGAATGCACGCGCGTACTTGTTCAGCATGGCCTTCCCGAAGGTCGTGTCGCCGCGGCCCCTGGTGGCCTCCGGCTGGCCCATCGTAGCCACGCGCGCGCGTGGCTGACGGGCGGGCACCCACAGCCCGTGGCGCGAACCGGTGCGCACCACCGTGCGCCCGGCGCGCGAGGCGCGCCCGGCGTCCTTGGCTGTCCTTCGTATGGACGCAGCGTGACGGGAGTGGAAAGCTCGAATAACCGCGGGCGTCGCCGGAGCCGCCACACCACGCGGGTCCCGCGTGTCCGCGCCCACAGTGACCTCACCGTGCACGGGAGGCAGGATCATGGGCGACAAGGCACAGACACACCACCCCGGGGCCGCCGGCAGGGCTCTCGAGGCCGACCAGCCCGCGTCCGTACGGAACGTGGTGCTGGTCGGCCACTCCGGTTCGGGCAAGACGACCTTGGTGGAGGCCCTCGCGCTGAGTGCGGGGGCGGTGAACCGGGCGGGCCGCGTGGAGGACGGCGGCACCGTCTCGGACTACGACGAGATCGAGCACCGGCAGCAGCGCTCCGTACAGCTGTCCCTGGTGCCGGTCGAATGGGACGGCATCAAGATCAACCTCCTCGACACCCCCGGGTACGCCGACTTCGTCGGGGAGCTGAGGGCCGGTCTGCGCGCCGCGGACGCGGCCCTCTTCGTCGTCTCGGCCTCGGACGGTGTGGACGGCTCGACCCAGATGGTCTGGGAGGAGTGCGCGGCCGTCGGCATGCCGCGCGCGATCGTGATCACGCACCTGGAGGCCGCGCGCGCGGACTTCGAGGAGATGACCCGGGTCTGCGCGGAGGCCTTCGGCGGTGACGACCCTGACGCCGTGCTGCCGCTGTACCTGCCGCTGCGCGGCCCCGAGGGCCCCGACGGGCACGCGCCCGTGACCGGTCTGGTCGGGCTGCTGTCGCAGAAGCTGTTCGACTACTCGACCGGGGAGCGCAAGGAGTCCGAGCCCGGCGCGGACCAGCTGCCGGACATGGAGGAGGCCCGCAACCGGCTGATCGAGGGGATCATCGCCGAGAGCGAGGATGAGACCCTGATGGACCGCTATCTCGGCGGCGAGCAGGTCGACGTCAAGACACTGATCGAGGATCTGGAGCGGGCGGTCGCCCGGGGCTCCTTCTTCCCCGTCCTGGCCGCCGCCCCCGCGGCCGAGGGCGCCAAACAGGGGCTGGGCACGGTCGAGCTGCTGGAACTGGTCACCGGCGGTTTCCCGACCCCGTTCGAGCACCCGCTGCCGGACGTCACCACCATCGACGGCAAGCCGCGGCAGCTGAAGCCGTGCGACACCGGCGGGCCGCTGGTCGCCGAGGTCGTCAAGACCTCCTCCGACCCCTACGTCGGGCGGGTCTCGCTGGTCCGCGTCTTCTCCGGCACCGTGCGTCCCGACCAGACGGTGCACGTCTCGGGGCACGGACTGGCCGACCGCGGACACGAGGACCACGACGTCGACGAGAAGATCGGCGCCCTGTCCATGCCCTTCGGCAAGCAGCAGCGCCCGGTGACGCACGCCGTCGCCGGCGATCTGGTGTGCGTGGCCAAGCTCGGCCGCGCCGAGACCGGGGACACGCTGTCCGCGAAGGACGACCCGCTGCTGATGGAGCCCTGGCGGATGCCCGACCCGCTGCTGCCGCTCGCCATCCACGCCCACAGCAAGGCCGACGAGGACAAACTCTCGCAAGGCCTGTCCCGGCTGGTGGCCGAGGACCCGACGATGCGTCTGGAGCAGAACCAGGACACCCACCAGGTGGTCCTGTGGTGTCTGGGCGAGGCCCACGCGGACGTCGCCCTGGAACGGCTGCGCAGCCGCTACGGCGTCCAGGTCGACGTCGTCCCGCACAAGGTCTCCCTCCGGGAGACGTTCGCGAACAAGGCCACCGGGCGCGGGCGGCATGTGAAGCAGTCCGGCGGGCACGGCCAGTACGCCATCTGCGAGATCGAGGTGGAGCCGCTGCCGGGCGGCTCGGGCATCGAGTTCGTGGACAAGGTGGTCGGCGGTGCCGTACCGCGGCAGTTCATCCCGTCCGTGGAGAAGGGCGTACGGGCCCAGGCCGCCAAGGGGGTCGCGGCGGGCTATGCGCTGGTGGACGTGCGGATCACGCTGCTGGACGGCAAGGCGCACTCGGTGGACTCCTCCGACGCCGCCTTCCAGACCGCGGGCGCGCTCGCGCTGCGCGAGGCTGCGGCGGACGCCAGGATCCATCTGCTGGAGCCGGTGGCCGAGGTGTCCGTGCTGGTCGGCGACGACTATGTGGGCGCGGTGATGAGCGACCTGTCCGGAAGGCGCGGCCGGGTGCTCGGCACCGAGCAGGTGGGTTCGGGGCGGACCCTGATCCGGGCCGAGGTGCCCGAGTTCGAGATCGGCCGGTACGCGGTCGATCTGCGCTCGCTGTCCCACGGCACGGCCCGTTTCGACCGCGTCTACGCCCGGCACGAGCCGATGCCGCCGCTGATCGCCGAGCGGATCCGCGAACAGGCGGGCGAGAACGGATAGTTCACCGGCCCTCGGCCGGGTGTGCGGGCGGGCGGCTTCGGCCGTCCGCCCGCGGGTTGTCGGTGGCGGCGGATACGCTGATCACCTGATCGCGTGGTGCCGCAGTCGTCCGGTGCTGACGGGTAATCGACGCGACGGCCTGTTCAACAGGTGTGCGGAGCGTGGAAGTCGGGAAGGCCGCAGACGACGCCGGCGGCCGAGGGGGCGGAATGTCGTTGGGAACGGAGTGGGACGGGCCCCAGGTGCCCGTCTCGGGCGGCGAGGGTCAGGCGGCGACCTCCGCGCTGGCCTCTGCGGCGTACCGGGACAGCTCGATCGAGGAGATCAAGAAGGCCGACAACGAATGGCATCAGTCGACGGTCAAGGCCGGCCGGATCGCGCTGCTGCGGCCCAATCTGGGTGAGGCGTTCTCGCGGGCCGTGGTCGCGCGGATGCTCGCTCCCGGCCGCAAGCCGCTCATCCAGTCCTTCGGTTCGGAGCCGCAGGTCGTCGTCGAGCACTGTCTCGCGGCCAACAACATCCGCCGGGAGCGCGACAACCGTCTGACGGCCGTGACGCTCCTGTGCGGGGTGCTCTTCCTGCCGGGGCTGATCGCCTGGCTGCTCGTCTTCCAGCTGCGCACGTTCATCGCCCGGCGCGAGGACAAGCGGGCCGGGGCGCTCGCCACCGCCCTGCTCCTCGCCGTGGGCGTGGTCGCGGTGCTGTTCCTGATCAAGATGCCGTTCAACGGCTTCTGGGCGTGGTACGCCCGGGCGGCCGTCGCCCTGCCGGTGCTCGGCTGGTTCTGGGCGAAGCAGATCTGCGAGCGCACGGCCAAGGATCTGCGGGCCCGCTGGGACGGCCTGCTGTCGGGCACCAGCGTCGGCGCCAAGGTCCCCGAGGCGGTGCCGCGCGGTCCGAACGAGACCGCGGCCGAGGAGCTGCGCCAGTCACTGGCCCGGCTCAGCGCCGAGCAGCAGTCGAACTCGGTCTTCTACGCCGGCCCCAAGGGCATACTCGGCATGGGCACCCGCTGGGGCTCCTGGCAGCTCGCCGAGGACCTGGTGCCCGCCGACCCGACCCGGGAGATCCACCCCTTCCGCAGCTGGGACGTCGTCCGCGTGATCCATGACCAGCTCGCCCGGCTGGAGCGTGGCCCGCTGAACACCGGCGGCTTCCCCAAGCCGTCCGTCAAGCACTGGATCGTCACGCCGATCGGCGAGGGAGCGGGCGCGGTGTCCCGGCCCGAGGGCACCGACGTCGAGGCCTTCCAGGTCAAGCCGCACGCGATACAGGACATCTGCAACAAGCAGCAGTTCGGCAGTGGCGACCGGCACTATCTGGGCGTGCAGTGGACGCTGTGGGACGGGCAGCTGATCCTCACCATGCTGATCACGGTGACGGTGCTGCACGAGACGCTGCGGATCGAGGTGACGGGGCATGCGCTGGGACCGGTGAACTCCCTGTTCACCTCCAAGCCGGAGGCGCCGGCCAAGGAGGTCTCCAAGTCCCTCAAGCCCTGGGAGACCCGCACGGTCAAGCTGCCGCTCGTCGACACCGACGAGGTGGTGCGTCTCGCCACGCGTGCCCCGCTGACCTGGTATCCGCCGCTGCTCAACTGGCTCGGCGGCTCGCTCGCCCTGCCCGAGCCGTTCGGTCTGCGGCACGCCTGGGCCGACCAGCCGTGGCGGCACCGCTTCATGGCCGACGACGCGCTGCGCGCTGCCACGCCGGTGCTGCGCGTGGTCCACTCGGCGGCGATCAGGGTGCTGGCCGAGAACGGCGTGGACACGGAGAAGTTCGGGACGCGTTCGGGCATCCTCAGTGGGCTGGTCCAGGATCCGACGCCGAGGAAGGCCGACCTGTACGACGCGTAGGCCTCCGGCGGTTCGGCCGGTGCGAGTGCGTGGTGGGGGTGCGGCCTCTGGGGGCCGCACCCCCAGACAAGCCCTTTATGCCGGCCAGGCCTCCGCCAGCATCTTCCTCGTGTCCGCCAGCAGCTGCGGCAGCACCCTCGTGTGGCCCACCACCGGCATGAAGTTCGTGTCGCCGCCCCAGCGCGGGACGATGTGCTGGTGCAGATGGGCGGCGATACCGGCGCCCGCGACCGTGCCCTGGTTCATGCCGATGTTGAAGCCGTGCGCGCCGGACGCGGTGCGCAGGGCCGTCATCGCCTGCTTGGTCAACTCCGCCAGCTCGGCGGTCTCCGGCCCGGTCAGCTCGGTGTAGTCCGCGACGTGCCGGTAGGGCACGGTCATCAGATGGCCGCCGTTGTAGGGGTAGAGGTTGAGGACGGCGTACACATGGTCACCGCGCCGGACGACCAGTCCGTCCTCGTCGGACTTGGCCGGGATCGAGCAGAAGGGGCAGCCGTCGTCGGCCCCCGGACCGGTCGGCTTGTTCTCGCCCTGGATGTAGGCCATCCGGTGGGGCGTCCACAGGCGCTGGAACGCGTCCTGCGTCCCCACTCCGATCTGCTGCTCCGGCTCAGTCGTCATGCTACGCAGCATATGGCTTCGCCGGTTCCCGGCGTGTCGCCGGGGCGGCCGGAAGTCCGGCACCGGCCAGGCCCGGGCGACGGGCGACGACAGCTGTACGCGGCGCCGGGAGAGCCGGACCGACCTCTCGTCGCTGCTGATCCGGCGCTTCTCGCCAGCGGGAGAGACGCGGGAGACGAGGGAGGGCCCCGGAGAAGTGATCTCCGGGGCCCTCGTGCTCAGGTGGCCCAAGCGGTTCAGACCTGGACCCGCTCCGCCACGACCTGCGCGATCTTCGCGATGGCCTCGTCGAACGGAATGCCGTTCTCCTGGGAGCCGTCGCGGTAGCGGAAGGACACCGAGTTGTTGGACATGTCCTCGTCGCCCGCGATGACCATGAAGGGCACCTTCTGCTTCTGGGCGTTGCGGATCTTCTTCTGCATACGGTCCGAGGAGGAGTCCACCTCGACGCGCAGGCCCTTCTTGCGGGCCGCCGCCGCGAACTTCTCCAGGTACTCGACGTGGGCGTCGCCGATCGGGATGCCGAGGGCCTGGACCGGGGCCAGCCACGCCGGGAAGGCGCCCGCGTAGTGCTCCAGGAGCACCGCGAAGAAGCGCTCGATCGAGCCGAAGAGAGCACGGTGGATCATGACCGGGCGCTGCTTGGAACCGTCCGGGCCCGTGTACTCCAGGTTGAAGCGCTCCGGCAGGTTGAAGTCGAGCTGGATGGTCGACATCTGCCAGGTTCGGCCGATCGCGTCCTTGGCCTGGACGGAGATCTTCGGGCCGTAGAAGGCGGCGCCGCCCGGGTCGGGGACGAGCGGCAGGCCCTGCTTCTCGGCGACCTGGCGCAGCGTCTCGGTCGCCTCCTCCCAGACCTCGTCGGAGCCGACGAACTTCTCCGGGTCCTTGGTGGACAGCTCCAGATAGAAGTCGGTCAGGCCGTAGTCCCGCAGCAGGCCGAGGACGAAGGTGAGCGTCTTGTCCAGTTCCTCGGACATCTGCTCACGGGTGCAGTAGATGTGCGCGTCGTCCTGCGTGAAGCCACGGGCGCGGGTCAGGCCGTGCACGACGCCCGACTTCTCGTACCGGTACACGGTCCCGAACTCGAAGAGGCGCAGCGGCAGTTCACGGTAGGAGCGGCCGCGCGCGTCGAAGATCAGGTTGTGCATCGGGCAGTTCATGGGCTTGAGGTAGTAGTCCACGCCCTCGTCGAGCTGCATGGGCGGGTACATGCCCTCGGCGTACCAGTCCAGGTGCCCGGACGTCTCGAAGAGCTTCCCCTTCGTCGCGTGCGGGGTGTAGACGAACTCGTAGCCCTCTTCCTCGTGGCGGCGGCGCGAGTAGTCCTCCATGACGCGGCGGACGATGCCGCCCCTGGGGTGGAAGACGGCGAGGCCGGAACCGATCTGCTCCGGGATGGAGAAGAGGTCCAGCTCGGTGCCGAGCTTGCGGTGGTCGCGCTTCTCGGCCTCGGCGAGGAAGTCCAGGTATGCCTTCAGCTCGTCCTTGGACGGCCAGGCGGTGCCGTAGATGCGCTGGAGCATCGGGTTCTTCTCGCTGCCGCGCCAGTAGGCGGCCGCGTTGCGCATCAGCTTGAACGCCGGGATGAGCCGGGTCGAGGGCAGGTGCGGACCGCGGCAGAGGTCCTTCCAGCACAGCTCGCCGGTCTTGGCGTCCAGGTTGTCGTAGATCGTCAGCTCGCCGGCGCCGACCTCGACGTCCGCGCCGTCGTCGCTGGACGCGGAGCCCTTGATGCCGATCAGCTCCAGCTTGTACGGCTCGTCCGCCAGCTCCTCGCGGGCCGCCTCGTCGGTGACGACACGGCGCGAGAAGCGCTGGCCGCGCTTCTGGATCTCCTGCATCTTCTTCTCGATGGCCTTGAGATCCTCGGGCGTGAACGGCTTCTCGACGTCGAAGTCGTAGTAGAAACCGTCCTTGACGGGCGGGCCGATGCCCAGCTTGGCCTCGGGGAAGATCTCCTGCACGGCCTGGGCCATGACGTGCGCGGTGGAGTGGCGCAGGATGCCCAGGCCGTCCTCGGAGGAGATCTCGACGCCCTCGACGGTCTCGCCGTCCTGGAGCGCGTAGGTGAGGTCCTTGAGTTCGCCGCCCACGCGCGCGGCGATGATCGAGCGCTCGCCGGCGAAGAGATCGGCGGCCGTAGTGCCCGTCGTCACCACGCGTTCTTCCCGCTCGGAATCGCGCTGGATGATCACACGGACGTCTGACACCGGTCTCTCCTGACTGCAGGTGGGGTGCGGCGCCGTACCAGGAGCGCGCGCACAGGCGATCGTACCGACCCGACGGCACCGACCGCGAAACGGTCACCGACAGTCCCCGGACCGGTACGCCCGCTGTCCCGTCCCCCGGTCCTCGCCCCGGGCGCCCTCAGTCCTCGTCCCGGTACGACTCCCCGCACGCCTCCTCGAAGAAGTCCAGGTTCTCCTGGAGGGCCTTCATCAGCCGGTCCCGTTCGGCCTCGTCGACCTGCACGGGTACGACCCCGGAGGCGCCGGTGAGCCGGCGGAAGCCGCCCCGGCGCTCCAGCCGGCCGTGCACACGCACCGGAAGTCCGACGAGATGGGCATGGCCGGCGATGCGGTAGTCCTCCTCGTCCAGGGTGACGCGGACGTGCGACACCTCGGCACCGGCGAGGACCCGCAGGCGTACGGTGCCCTCTCCGCCGGGCCCGGAGCGGCGCATCCGGACGACGGCGCCGGTGATACGGACCGGCACGGAGGGTTCCTCGCGCAGATAGCGGGCGGCGGCCTCGCGCAGCACGGGCAGGTCGCCGGGTGAGAACTCGACGGGTTCGGCGGAGGGGGCGCAGCCCTCGGGGACGCCTTCGCCGGGTGCCCAGGCGACGGCGATCCGGGCGCCCTCGGTGCCCCTCACCAGCGTGGCCAGTGCCTCGGCAAGTTCGCGGCTGACGCCGGCCTCGACCGCGCCGTCGAAGGCGTCCATACCGCCGGTGGCCCGCTGGTAGTCGATGGCCTCGCGGGTGGCGTACAGGGCCTGGTGGAGGCGGACGGCGAGCGGGCGGCCGGTGGGTACGGGTGCGAAGGCGGTGAGGTGGCGGCCCTCGGCGGCGGGGCCGACGAGGACGTCCTCCAGGAGGGCGGCGGCCGCGCGGCGGTGCCGGGCGCCGTAGTACCCGGCACGCGCGCGTGTGGCGAGCGCGGCTGCCAGCAACATCTGCCGGGCGGCGCCGCGCAGTTGCTCGTCCGCCGTCCAGGGCGCGGCGCCGGCCGGTCCGCTCGGGGTGTCGCGCCACCAGCGGATCTCGTCGCTCGGTACGGCGAGGGAGATCAGCACCTCGCGGGCGGCAGGTGTCTCGCTGCGGGCGAGGGCGTCGAGGGCCTCGCCGAGGAGGTCGTCACTGTCGGGGAAGGCCCGGCTCTCCGGCACCAGCAGGCTGGTCCCGCCGCCGCCCGGTCCCGGCGGGGTCCAGCGGCCGTAGCGTCCCGGGGCGCCGCCGCGCCGCTGCCAGCCGTGCCGGTGCAGCAGGGCGCCGAGCACGGTGGGGTCGACCTGGGCGGGGTCGGGGGGCCGGTGCCAGGCGAGATCGTCGGGATGCGGACGGACCTGGCGTGGCAGCTCCTCGTACGGACGGCTCCTCATGGCCTGCCTCCCGTCCCGACCCGCGTCATGATCTCGCAGAGCGCCCGGTCGTCGAAGATGCGCGAGGTCGGTATCCGCACGGTGGTCCGGTGCCGGCCGGTGATGGCGTGACCGGCGAGGTTGACCCAGTAGCAGCAGTGCCTGAGGTCGAGCCGGTCGTGGCTGGCGCGCAGCCAGTCGTCCTGCGAGCGCGGGACGAGCATGACGACCAGGATCTTGTGCACCGAGACCGGGGTGCGGGCGAGCTTGCGCAGATGGTCGTTGTCGAGGGTGAAGGAGAAAGTGCGCCCCGGTGGATTGGGCGCGACCTGGTACGTGGCCTTCAGCTGCACCTTGATGGTGACCTCGTCGTCGACGGTGTGTCCGGGCGCGCTGTGGCTGACGTGCCAGTCGATGCCGTTGTCCGGGAAGGGCTGGGACAGCGAGCATCCCGCTGCGGCGGCGACCGCGTGCAGATAGCCGACCTGCAGTGTCTCCATGCACGCCGTGGTGGCGAGCGTGCCGCGGACGGTACCCGGGCGATCGGGCAGCAGCCCGCCCCGCTCGGGCTGCGCTATGGCCATGACCAACAGCCTTCCAAGCAATGAGTGTCCCCGCTGCGGGCCGCTGAACTGCAAAGACCCGTACTCCTGTTGTCTCCTCCCGGCGTACGGCGCAAACGGCCCGGGTATCACCAAACGGGCAGAAGACGGAACGTCATCTGCTGTGGGTGAACGAGGAGTTGGATTCAGATGACGACCTGGTACGAGGGGCCACTGGCCGCTTTCGACACGGAGACGACGGGCGTGGACGTCGAGACCGACCGAATCGTGTCGGCCGCCGTCGTCGTCCAGGACGCCCCGGGCACCCGGCCCCGGGTCTGCCGCTGGCTGGTGAATCCGGGTGTTCCGGTGCCGGAGGCTGCGACGGCGGTGCACGGACTGACGGAGGAGCACCTGCAGCGCAACGGCCGCTGGCCTGCGCCGGTGGTGTACGAGATAGCCGAGCAGTTGGCGGAGCACGCGGCGATGGGCCGCCCGCTGGTGGTGATGAACGCGCCGTTCGATCTGACGCTGCTGGACCGGGAGTTGCGCCGGCACCGGGCGTCGTCGCTGGACCGTTGGTTCGAGTCGGTGGCGCTCAGGGTGCTGGACCCGCGGGTCCTGGACAAGCACCTGGACCGGTACCGCAAGGGCCGCCGCACGCTGACCGACCTGTGCGAGCACTACGGTGTGGCGCTGCAGGACGCGCATGACGCGGCGGCGGACGCGATGGCCGCCCTGGACGTCGTACGGGCGCTGGGCCGCCGTTTCGCGACCCGGCTGGAGCGCCTGACCCCCGCCGAGTTGCACACGCTCCAGGCCAACTGGCACGCGGCGCAGGCCCGCGGGCTGCAGGCCTGGTTCGCGCGCAGCGGCTCGGAGGAGATCGTCAGCACGGACTGGCCGCTGCGGCCGGAGCTGCCGGCGGCGGCCTGACCATGCGAAAAGCCGGTCCGCTGCTGCGGACCGGCCTTCTCCGGGTGGGCGATACTGGGTTCGAACCAGTGACCTCTTCGGTGTGAACGAAGCGCTCTCCCACTGAGCTAATCGCCCGGGAACGCACTGAACAATACAGGTCGAGGCGGCGATCCTTCAAACCGCTTCGAGGTGGCGGAGCAGTCCACGGCGTCCGGCGGCCATCATCATCCGGTGGTTGAGGCGGAACACGGGCCGTCCCGGTACGGCGAGCCACCTGAGCAGGGGCTTGCGGACCTCCACGTCCTGGTCGTAGCGGGCGAGGGTGCCGGAGCCCTCGGCCGTCACCGTCCAGCGGGCCCAGCCCTCGATGTCGCCGGACACGGCGATCTCCAGGATCCCGGCGTCCGGGTCGCGGCGTGTCTCACGCGCGGTGAAGGTCATGGCGTACGGCACCACGGACCGGACGGTGAGGACACCGGTGCCGGAGTCCAGCCTGGTCACCGCCCGCACCTGTGGCCACCAGCGGGGATAGTCCTCGGGCCGCTCCAGCACGGCGTACACGGCCGCGGGCGGGGCGGGCAGGGACCACAGGCTGAGGAAGCGGTAGTGGTTCCAGTCCATGGAGGGAGTCTGCCCGGCCGGGCCCGGGACATCTGAGTACGCGTACTCATGCGCCCCGGCGTGGCGCGGGACACACTCGGGAGGCGAGCGCCGCCGCCCGTGCGACGGCGCTCCCCCAGCCCCGCTAGCCGGGCATCCGGTCGCCGAGCAGGGCCAGATTCTCGATCGCCGCGAGGCCGTAGAGCGCGGTGTCGTTGCTGGACACCCAGCTCGCCTCGGCGCCCTCGACCAGGGTGACCGGTCCGGTCAGCCTCGTGGTCTGCCAGGGCGAGGACTCGGTGTAGCCGTCGGAGCCGTAGAACTTGGTCCAGGCACGCTGGGCGAGGGTCGCGTCACCGGTCTGTACGGCGGCGTAGGCGTCGAGGCGCGAGTGGCCCTGGAAGAGCAGCAGGGTGCCGAAGTCGGAACCGTAGCGGGCCTTCTGTTCGGCCTTGGTGGCGTTGAAGTAGCGGCAGTAGTCCAGATACGCCGACTTGAACGCGGGCATGTCGACCAGGTGGATCAGCTCGGCGCACAGCTCGTTGAGTCCGAAGACGGCTGAGAGGTGGGAGACGGACACCACCGGTTGGCCGGCGACGGCGAACCTGCCCGTGTCGAGGTCGTACAGCCCGCTGCCCTGGACGAAGCCGTTGGGCTGGGCGGCGATGCCCTCCATGGTGGACAGCACACGCGCCCTGGCCTTCTCCCACTTGGGCCCCCTGCGTTCCCACTCCGCGAGCCAGGCCGAGACCAGGCCGCTCCAGTCCGTGCCGAAGCCGATCGACAGGGCGTGCCGGTCGGGGGTGTAGGGGGCGGTGCGGACCTTGCGCTGGGGGTCGAGGACGAGGAAGGTCTCGTCGGAGTCGACGTTGGCGTGCATCAGGTCGCCGACGCGTTCGTCGGCCGTGAGGAAGTAGTAGAAGCGCCGGTACGTGGTGTTGGCGATGCGCTGCTGTTTGGCGCTGTCGCCGAAGTGCTGCACGCCGTGCCGGGTGCCGAGGCCCGCCCAGGTGCCGAGGTGGTAGACGTCGACCTCGCCGGTGTGCCGGGTGAGCGCCTCGGCGAAGCGGAACAGGTCGGAGCGGCCGCTGCGCAGGTACGCGTACCAGAGCCACAGGTCGGGCGAGAGCTCGGAGTTGTCCCAGGCGTAGCCGCCGATGTCGTACCGCCACTGGTGGCGCACGGTGTCGTAGGTGTGCATGAAGTCTCCGTAGTCCCAGAAACCGTACCAACGGCGTTGCTCCACCTGGTCCTTGTAGTAGGTGAAGAGGAAGTCGAGGTGGTCCTCGATCTTCGCCTTGGCGGCGGTGGAGCGGTCCGGCTCGGAGTACAGGCCGGGGCCGAAGACCTTGGCCCGGATGAGCTGCTTGGGTGGGGCGGCGAGCTGGGGCAACACCCGTACGGCGGCGATCTGTTGGGCCAGGGTGGCGGCCGCCGGGGTGGAGCCGTTGGCCCAGAAGAGGAGTTCGGAGGTCCGGGCGATGCCGTAGGGGGTGCCGAACTCGGGTTCGTAGTCCTCGTAGGTGATGTTGAGGCCTTCGAGCTGCTTGGCGTAGGTGTCCTGGCCCATGCCGTCGTGGTAGAAGCGCAGGTCCATCGGCTGGGCCTCGGGCGACCAGAGCCAGAGGGTGACGGTGGCCTCGTCGGTGTGGGCGTCGCGGATGTCGAGCTGGGCGGGGAACTTCTCCCAGAAGTCGCGGAGGCCGAAGGAGAGTCCGCCGCTCGCGCCGCCGACGTACCCGAAGCCGGAGGCCCGCTTGCCGCCGCCGGCGCCGATCCAGCCGTACCCCTTCCTGGTGCGCTTGCGGACGGTGAAGCCGTCGGCGGAGAGCTGGGAGAGGGTGTAGTCGCCCCAGTGCGGGATGTACTGCAGGCGGGTGGTGACGCGCTGGTCCCAGGTGGAGGGATCGGGCAGCTTCTGGCCCTCGTACTGCGCCGACTGCACGGCCGCACCCGGGTCGCGGCGCAGCCCGGTGATGCCCTGGACGGCCTCGCGCAGGAGTCCGGTGCCCTCGCCGCCGATGCGGATGTGCCGGTCGTACGGCGCGTCGCGCATCGGCACGGTGAAGCGGACACCGAGCCCGCGGACGAAGTCACCGCTCGCCCTGCCGGGCTCCTGCTTTCCGTCGTAGGTGATGGTGTGCACCATGCGGAAGGACTCGGCGCCGGCGTAGAAGTACAGGCGGATCGAGAACGGCAGCCGGCCACGGTCGCCCTTGCGGTGCTTGCCGTCGATACGGACGACCGCGCGGACCGGGCCGTCCTGTTCGACGGTCACCTCGTCGATCGCGCCGTCGAACCTCTCGGTCTTCAGGGTGCCCTGGTCCTCGTCCTCGATCTCGGGCTGACGGATGAGGACGAGCTTTGCGTCCTTGGCGATCTCGGTCGAGCCGCGAGTGACGGACTTGATCAGCGTGGTGCCGCTCTTGCCGATCTTCGCGGCGATGACCCCGGTGGAGACGTCGATGGTGCCGCCGCTCCTGTCGACGGTGACCTTCCGCGCGGGCTCGGCGGGCGTGCCCGCGGTGAGCACGAGCTTGCCGGTGCCCGAACTCACCGCGTGGGCAGTCCACTTGAGGGAGCCGTCGGGCCAGTGGGCGAGCGGCCAGGTCTGTACGGGGACGTCCTTGCCGCCCTCGTCCGTGAGCGCGAGGACCTGGCCCTCCTGGTAGGCGCCCATGGGCCAGGGCACACCGGCCGTGGAGCCGGGCGCGGCGGCGAGGCCGCCGTCCTCCAGCCAGTCCAGGGTGACGGGGTCGGCGCCTCCGTCCGCGGCTCTCGGCGCGGCCTCGGCGTCCTTGGCCCCCAGGGCCCAGCTGAACTGCGCGGCGGCTCCGGCGACGGCGGCCGCCTTGAGCAGGGACCTGCGGGGAATGGGAGACATGGCCTTCCTTCCAAGCGTGACTGGTCAGGGGCATGACATAGAGCGCGCGGCGCCCGGGGCACCGGTCTTGATGCGGGTCAGCGGCGCCGGTACCGCTCCTCCACGGCGACGGCCGCCGCCGTGACGGCCCCGAGGACGGGAACGGCCAGCGGGGCGATGAGCATGGCGGAACAGCAGGTCAGAACTGCTCCGCCGACCAGCAGGAAGGATCCGGCCGGGTCGCGTACGGTGCGGCGCCCGGCCTCGGCGAGCAGCACCCGCCAGCGCTCCCGCGGTGTCCAGACGGCCGCCGCGCGCAGTCCGGCCACGGCGAGCCCGATCAGCGCGAACAGGCCTGCAGCCCCCACGAGCGGCCCGCCGGGCAGCCCGGCGCGTACGGCCCGCACGTCCACCCAGGCCACGGCCACGAGGATCCAGCCTGCGCCCCCGACCACCCAGCCTCCGCGCAGGGCGGCCCGGAAGTCGACGGCGAACTCCCGCCAGCCGCCCGCTCGGTGGCCGGTACGACGGCGCAGATGCCGGGCACCGGCGGCGAAGGCGGCCGGACAGGTGAGGACTCCGAGGCAGGCCACCGCGATCCATACGCCGGTGAGCAGGCACTCGGCGAAGACGGCGAACCTTCCCCAATCCCTCGGCTCCGCTCGGGCCGGGGAGGCCCCCATGACGGACACGGACTCCCGGCGCGGCTTCACCCGTGCGTCGGCCATGGCTCAGCCCTTCAGTCCGGAGGTCGCCATCCCGTCGATCAGATACCGCTGGAAGGCGAGGAAGAACAGCAGCACGGGCAGCAGCGCGACCAGGGACATGGCGATCATCCCGCCGTAGTTGGCGGCCACGGCGTCGGAGTCGCGGAACATCATCTGGCCGAGGGAGACCGTGTACTTGCCGGGCTCGTTGAGGTAGATCAGCGGGCCCAGGAAGTCGTTCCAGGCGTTGATGAAGGTGAAGATCGCACTGGTGATGAGCGCGGGCCGGCACAGCGGCAGCACGATCGACCAGTAGATGCGGACGTGCCCGCAGCCGTCGAGCCGGGCGGCCTCGTCCAGTTCCCTCGGCAGGCTCCGCATGAACTGCACCATGAGGAAGACGAAGAACGCCTCGGTGGCGAGGTACTTGCCGATCAGCAGCGGGGCGTAGGTGTTGACCCAGCCGAGCTTCTGGGACATCACGTACTGCGGGATCAGCAGCACGTGGTACGGCAGCAGCAGCGTGCCGATCATCAGCGAGAAGAGCACGTTGCGCCCGGCGAACCGGATGCGGGCGAAGGCGTACGCGGTCAGCGAGCAGGAGACGAGCACGCCGACGACGGCGCCCGCGGCGTAGAAGACGGAGTTCTGGAAGAACGTCCAGATCCGGACATCCGCGATGCCGTCGGCGAGGCCCTTGAAGTTGGACAGGATCGGGTGGGACGGGAACAGCGTGAGGCTGTTGATGATGTCCTTGCCGGGCTTGAACGAGGCACCGATCACCCAGATCACCGGGTAGAGGATGACCGCCAGGATCAGCAGGGCGCCGAGGTGCCAGACGAGGGAACCCGTGCGTCGGCGGTGCAGCAGGGGCTGCTTGGTCGTGGTGGCACTCATCGGGCGTCCTCCTCGTAGTGCACCCACTTCTTCTGGGACCAGAAGAGGACGGCCGTCACCAGAGCCACGGCGAGCAGCAGCATCCAGGCCATGGCGGAGGCGAAGCCCATCTGGGCGTTCTTGAAGCCCTGCCCGCGGTCAGCAGCAGGAAGCCCGCGATCCACGGGGACATGAACACATAGCCGGCGAGGTTCTCGCGCCGGCGGCCGGGCCGTCCCTCGCCGGCTGGGGTGGCCGAACGCGCCTTGCGGGCGCCGGGCAGGGAGTCCTTGACGAGCGTCACGGCAGCTCCCGTCAGGCCTGGAAGGCGGCCTCGGACTCGGTGAAGAACTGCTTCACCGCGTCCACGACCTTCGTCCTGCCCTGGCCGAGGTCGCCGCCGATGCGCAGGAAGGCGGCCTCGATGGTGTCGGCACCGGAGGGGTGCGGGGTGATCGTGCCGAGGACGCCCGCCTTGGCGGTGTCCTCCTCGTACTGCGCGATCTCCTTGTTCACCGCGTCCGACGGCTGGTACGCCGCGTACTGCTCGCTGCTCGCAAGGATGCCCCGGTCGTAGCCCATGATCCTGCCGGCCTCGGGGTCGTGGGCCATGAAGTCGATGAACTGCGCGACCTCCTTGGGGTGGGAGGTGCGGGACGAGGCGCTGAGCATCAGGGAGGCGAGGTACTGGCCGGTGTGCTTGCCGTCCGTGGTGGGGATCGGCGCGAGGCCGTAGGTGCTGTTG
The DNA here is from genome assembly GCF_001953885.1 of Streptomyces sp. IMTB 2501. Lineage (GTDB taxonomy): Bacteria > Actinomycetota > Actinomycetes > Streptomycetales > Streptomycetaceae > Streptomyces. The sequence goes on from NZ_MQUS01000061.1 coordinate 18,966, forward strand.
CCTTCGGAGGAGTAGCGGACGGTGAAGTTGTCCCAGGTGAACTCCGAGGCGCCGTGTCCGGCGGAGAGGGGGGACTTGGGGTCGTCCTGGGCGACGATCTTCGGGTCGGTGACGATGCCCGCCTTGACGCGGTTGTAGCCGTCCGTCCACCACTCCGTCAGGTCGGGCTGGTCGAAGCCGAGTCCGTCCTTGGTGAAGAACGCCTTGCCGTTCTGGCGGAGGTAGAGGTCGTACAGGTACATGATCCTGAAGTAGCCGGTGTCCCCGGGGACCTTCGTCCGGTCGTGGACGGTCTTCAGGGCCTTGAAGTAGTCGTCCCAGGTCCATCCGGGGTGCGGCGCGACGCCGGCCCGCTGGAACACCTTCCTGTCGATGACGAGCGCCATGGTGTTGGAGCCGACGGGAATTCCGAGCTGCTTTCCGTCCACCTCTCCGACCTTGGCCACTCCGTCCCGGAAGTGATCGAGAGTCAGATTACCTGCCTGAACCTGCGACTTGAGGTCGAGGAGAATTCCGCGCTTGTCGTACTTCCGAAGAAACGTGACGGCATTTTGGAAAACATCCGGGGGATTTCCGCCGGCGGCCTGGGTCTGGAACTTCTCCCAGAACGATTGATACGTCTGGAAGTCGGTCTTTATCTTGATCTTCGGGTACTTCTTCTCGAAGAGCGCGATGGTCTGGTTGATCTTCTTGGCCCGTTCCTCGGCACCCCACCACGAGTAACGGATCGTCACCGCCGCGCCCCCGGAACCGCTTTCGCCGCCGCACCCGGTCGTCGCGGCGAGCCCGAGCGCGGCCGCCGAGGCCCCGGCCGCCTTCAGGATCGTACGCCTCTCAAGATTCCCGCTGGTTCCCATGGTCGGGCCCTCCCCGCAGCGTCGTCGCCGCCCTCACGGACGCCTCGCGAACGTGTCGTGGACGTCGTGAATCGTTTCAAGTAAGCGCTTGCTGGCACAAGTTACGGAGGCGGCCGGGGCGCGTCAATGATTCGGACAGGACTTTCCTGCGGGCTACGGGGGCCACAGGGACGGCGTGTCCGCCGTCTTCGCACTGTCTTCCCAGGTGAGCGGGACGCGACCGACGGGCCGAACGAAGGAGTGGGAAGGACCGGCCGGGGAGGGGGGCGGGGGAAGGCGGGTCGGGGAAGGTGGGTCGGGGAAGGTGGGTCGGGAAAGGGCGGCCAGGAGGGACCGGTTAGGGAGGGGCCGAGGGGAGTCGACCGGGAGAGCCAGCCGGGGAGGGCGGCCGGGCAGGTCAGCCGGGCAGGTCAGCTGGGCAGGTCAGCTGGGCAGGGCGGCGAGCCAGTCGATCAGGATCCGGTTCGTCTCCGCCGGGCGCTCCTGCTGGACGAAGTGGCCGCAGCCGTCGAGGATGTGCGAGCCGTGGAGGCCGGGCAGGGTCTCCGGGTACGCCGTGACCGCGTCGGCCCGGGAGGGCCAGCCAGGGAAGGCGGCCGGGCAGGTCAGCCGGGCAGGTCAGCCGGGCAGGTCAGCTGGGCAGGGCGGCGAGCCAGTCGATCAGGATCCGGTTCGTCTCCGCCGGACGCTCCTGCTGGACGAAGTGGCCGCAGCCGTCGAGGATGTGCGAGCCGTGGAGGCCGGGCAGGGTCTCCGGGTACGCCGTGACCGCGTCGGCCAGCCAGGCGAGCGAGGCGTCCAGGCCGCCGCCGATGAACAGCGAGGGCTGCCTGATCGGGGCGCCCGCGTAGTCCGCCAGGTCCGCCCAGTCCCGGTCCATGTTCCGGTATCGGTTGAGCGCCCCGGCCACACCGGTCCGCTCGAACTCCCCGGCCAGGAAGTCGAGATCGCCCTCGCCCAGCCAGGCCGGGAGCGGGCCGACGGGGAAGCGTTCCCGCAGGGTGCCGCCGCGGCCGACGAAGTGCGGGTCGGGGGCGCCGGGCGCGGGCATGGTGCCGGCGGACAGGGCCGCGTAGAAGCCCCCGAGCCAGCCGCGCACATCGGGCTCGATCTCCGCCTCGGCCCGGCCGGCCTGCTGGAAGTACGAGACGTAGAACTCCTCGTCCCCGCCCATGCGCGCGAAGACCTCGCTGGGCCGCGGGCCACCGGGCGGGCTGTACGGCACGCCCAGCAGGCCCACTGCCCGGAACACGTCGGGCCTGGTGAGGGCGGAGGTGGCGGCGATCGTGGCGCCCCAGTCGTGCCCGACGACCACCGCGGACCGCTCCCCCAGCGCCTCCACCACGGCGACGTTGTCCGCGACCAGGTCGAACATCCGGTAGGCGTCCACGGCCGCCGGCTTGGAGGAACGGCCGTAGCCCCGGACGTCCACCGCCACGGCGCGATAGCCGGCGGCGGCCAGGGCGGGCAACTGGTGCCGCCAGGAGTACCAGGACTCCGGGAACCCGTGCACCAGCAGCACGAGGGGGCCGCGGCCCTGCTCCACGAGGTGCGTTCGGCCGGCTGGGGAGGGCGAGAGGTGGTGGGTGGCGGGGGTGAGGGTGGGGGCGTGAGCGGGGGTTGGGGCGGGGGTGTGAGCAGGGGGTGAGGCGGGGTTCTCGGGCATGAGGGCTCCTGGGACTGGGTGTGGGAAGCGGCCTGCGGGGGATGTGCTGGTGTCCGGGGGTGGGCTGGTGTCCGGGGGTGAGCTGGTGTCCGGGGGTGAGCTGGTGCAGGTGGGCGAGCCGGAGCGGCGGCTGGGTGGGCTGGTGGGGGGCCGGGAGGGGCGTTGGGGGCGCGAGTGGAGGGGGCGGGCTGCTGGGCCTGGGGTGCGTGTAGGGCGGGTGGCCGTCGGCTCCGGGAACGGGGTGCGGCTGTCTGCCGGTTCAAGAGGCGGGTGCGGCTACGACTGACTGCCCGGTCCATGGGGCGTTTGGGGGGCAGCGGGCGGCCGGACCAGGTGGGCTTGTGAGGTCGGTGACTATCTCGGTCAAAGAGGCGGATACGGGGGCCACCGGCTGCCGGACCGAGAGGCTTGCGGAGGGCGGCTAGCTCGGGCCAGGAGGCGTCTACGGGGGCGCGGCAGGCTGTCAGTGCGGGGTCATGCCGGGGGCGCGGCACGCTGTCAGTGCGGGGTCATGCCGGGGGCGCGGCAGGCTGTCGGTGCGGGGTCAATGCCGGGGGCGGCTGGCTGTCGGTCCAAGGGCGCGAGCGGGGCGGGCAGCAAACTGCTGGGCCGAGAGGCTCGTGCCTGGTCGGCCGGCTGTTGGTGCGGTTACCGGGTGGAGTGCTGGTGCGGTTCGGGCCTGTGCCGACGATGGTGCGATGAGCGGCCCAGCGGGCACGAGGGATGTTGCCGGTTCGGCAAAAGGCGGGTCGTTTCTTCGGCCCCGCGGAAGGAGCTGGCAAGCCGTGGGCGCTCCTGCGGGCAGCGCCCTGACATGGCACGCAGATTGCCGTGTCAGGGGTGCCGGATTCGGCAACCAGGACTTCGCCCTGCCTGAACCACCGGCCTCGCCGGCGGTCCGGCCTGCCGCTCCCCTGCCACGCTCACCGTCACGCGGACCTGCGACGTCACCCCTCCTGGTCACCGTCATGCAGAGCCGCAGCGGTCACCCGTCCTGCTCACCGCCGCACGGAACCACAGCGGTCACCCGTCCCGCTCACCAACGCGCGGAACCACAGCGGTCACCCGTCCCGCTCACCGCCACGCAGAACCGCACGCAGTCACCCGTCCCGCTCACCGCCACGCGGAACCACAGCGGTCACCCGTCCCGCTCACCGCCACGCAGAACCGCACGCAGTCACCCGTCTCACTCACCGTCCGAGGGCCCCCGACAGTCACCCGTCTGGCGCATCGTCGCCCCGCCCCGTCGCCCGCTCCGACGCACTGTCCCCTGGTGCTCGCCGAGGTCGGCTCGGCTGGGCTCGTGGAACCGGCTCGGGTGTGGATATGCCGACGGCCCACCTGCTGTTTCGCAGGTGGGCCGTCGGTCCGGGTGGGCGATACTGGGTTCGAACCAGTGACCTCTTCGGTGTGAACGAAGCGCTCTCCCACTGAGCTAATCGCCCGGGCGCAGGAAGAAGATTACCCCATGTCAGGCGGTGCTTCCGACCAGAGGCCGGGGGAGCGGACGGCCGAGCGACGGAGCCGGATCACTGAGCTTCTTCAGCGGTGACTCTCCAGGGTGAGGACGGCC
>NZ_MQUS01000067.1 GCF_001953885.1 Streptomyces sp. IMTB 2501
GATGACCGGCGTGGTGGCGGTTACGGCGACCGTGGTGACCGTGGTGGCTACGGCCGTAGGGATGACCGTCGTGAGGGTGAGCGGGGTCAGCGTCCGGCGTTCCAGCGGGACGACCGTGACCGTGGGCCGCGCCGTGACGACCGTCGTGACGACCGCGGTGGCTTCCGGCGTGACGATCGTCGGGATGACCGGGGCGGGGACCGTCCGGCCTTCCGCCGTGACGACGACCGTGGCGGCTACGGCCGGCGCGATGACCGCAGTGGCGCCCACGGCGACCGCCGCGACGACCGCCGTGATGAGCGGCGCGATGACCGTCGTGACGACCGCGGTGGTTTCCGCCGCGACGACAACCGGGGTGACCGCGGTGGGTTCCGGGGCCGGGACGACCGCGGTGCGCGTGGGCCCCGTCGGGACGACCGCGGTGGTCGGCCCGGTGGGTTCCGGGGGCGGGACGACCGTCGTGACGACCGGCGCGGCGGTGGCCGCTTCCGCGACGAGCGGGACCGGGATCGCGACCGCGATCGGGACCGCGAGCCGATCAAGCGGCTGCCGATCCCGGAGGATGTCACCGGTGACGAGATCGACAAGGACGTACGGCAGGAGCTGCAGAGCCTGCCCAAGACGCTCGCGGACGACGTCGCCAAGAACCTGGTGATGGTCGCGCGGCTCATCGACGAGGACCCCGAGGGCGCCTACGGCTACTCCAGGGTGGCCCTGCGTCTGGCGTCCCGTGTGGCCGCTGTGCGCGAGGCTGCCGGGTTCGCCGCGTACGCCAACCAGAAGTACAGCGAGGCCCTTGCCGAGTTCCGGGCCGCGCGGCGGATGACCGGCACCGTGGAGCTCTGGCCGGTGATGGCCGACTGCGAGCGTGGGCTCGGCCGGCCCGAGAGGGCGCTGGACATGGCCGGCGCCCCGGAGGTGCACAAGCTGGACAAGGCCGGTCAGGTCGAGATGCGGCTCGTCGCGGCCGGTGCCCGGCGTGACATGGGCCAGCTGGACGCCGCCATCGTGACCCTGCAGAGCCCGGAACTGGCCTCCAACTCGGTCCAGCCGTGGACCGCTCGCCTGCGCTACGCCTACGCCGACGCTCTGCTGGCTGTCGGCCGTGAGGGCGAGGCGCGGGAGTGGTTTGCCAAGGCCGTGGAGGCCGACCGGGACGGCAGCACGGACGCCTCCGACCGGCTCGCGGAGCTGGACGGCGTGGAGTTCGTCGACGCGCTGGACGAGAACGAGAACGAGGGCGAGGGCGAGGGCGAGTCCGGGAACGCCTCACAGAAGGACGGCGACGAGGACTGACGTGTAGTCGGTGAGATGAGACGAAGAGGGCAGGCTCCCCGGGGGCCTGCCCTCTTTCGCGTTCCGGGGCCGGGACGGCTCAGATCTCCAGTGCCCGCAGCACCAGCCCGGACGCCGGCTTCGGGCCGAACGAGGTCGACTTGCGGGGCATCATCACGCCGTGGCGGGCCAGGTCGCGTACGACCTCCTCGCGGACGGGGTGCATCAGGACCGCCGTACCCCCGTCGCGTTCCGCCTTGGCGACCGTCGCGGCCGTGTCGTGGATATAGGCGATATGGGCCGGGGAGTCCTCGGGGATGTGCCAGACGTGGTCGAGGAGCGTGGTGTGCAGGACCGTGGCGTCCAGGGAGCGCCAGGCGGCCGGGCGGTCGGCCGGGATCGTCCGGGCCAGCAGGTCCGGATCGGGGCAATCGAGCAGGTGGAAGGCGCCGTCGCCGGCCAGCAGGAAGGCGTTGCCCGCGCAGGACGCGTCCGCGAGGGCCGCCAGAGCCTCGGTGAGCGGTGTGTCGAGGCGCTGTGTCCGGAACAGGCCCTCCACAGCCGTGAGAGCGTCGGCGACCGGCAGGTGGTGCAGCAGGCGGTGGATGGCGCGGACGCGCAACGGGTAGCGGGCGGTGTCGACGAGCAGGACCAGGCCGTGGTCCCAGGGGCTGGGGGAGGGGTGCTCGGCGCGCAGCCGCAGGTAGGTGGCCCAGCGGTGGTGGCCGTCCGCGATCAGGGCCTGCTGGTGGGCGAGGTCGGACTGGATGCGGGCCACGTCGGTGGGGTCGGTGATGGACCACAGGCGGTGGTGGAAGCCGTCCTCGGTGGTCGTGGCCAGGAGCGGGGGTTTCTCCGCCGTGCGTTCGACGACCTCGGCCGCGGTCCCGTCACCGCGGTAGGTCAGCAGCAGTGGTTCGAGGTTCGCGCGCGTGGCGCGCATCAGGGCGGCGCGGTCGGCGACCACGGGCGGCATGACGTCCTCGTGCGGCAGCACCACGCCCTCCGCGGGCGCGGAGACGCGCAGGGCGCCGATGACGCCGCGCTGGAGCATGCCGCCCCCGTCGTGCTGCTCGTAGACGTACAGGCCGGGCTCCGGGTCGGCGGCGAGGATGCCCTCGTCCAGCCAGCGGCGCAGGGTGTGGGCGGCTTGTTCAGTGCTGGCGCTCGGGGTGCCGGCCTGGGGGAGGATCAGGCGGACGATGTTGTGCGGGTCGGCGGACTGGAGGTGGTGCACCCCGTCGGGGCGTACGACGACGTCGTACGGCGGGGAGGTGACGGCGGCGAGGCTGCCGACCCGGTCGGGGTCGTAGCGAAGGCCACGGAACGGGGTGAGTTCCAGGCCCCGGTGCGCCGTTGCTTCCGAGTGACCTGCAGTGTTCATCAGGGCATCGTACGTGTGTCAGTGGCGTGCGGGATGATCGAGGGAAAGGCCTTTGAACGCCATTGAAGGTCACTGGACGAGGAGCGATGTGGAATGAGCCAGGCGGTCAGGACGAGGCCCGAGGGCAGTGGGCAGCCCCTGAGCGAGGCGTACGACACGGCGCTGCTCGATCTGGACGGGGTGGTGTACGCGGGTGGGAACGCGATCGCGTACGCGGTCGACTCGCTGGCGGTGGCGCGCTCAGGAGGGTTGCATCTGGCGTACGTCACCAACAACGCGCTGCGGACCCCGGACACGGTGGCCGGGCATCTGACCGAGCTGGGCATACCGACGGGGCCGGATGACGTCATCACCTCCGCGCAGGCGGTCGCGCGGCTGATCAGCGAGCAGGTGCCGGCCGGGGCACGGGTGCTGGTCATCGGCGGCGAGGGGCTGCGGGTGGCGCTGCGCGAGCGGGGGCTGACCCCCGTGGAGTCGGCGGACGACGATCCGGCGGCGGTCGTGCAGGGGTACGGCGGGCCGGATCTGACCTGGGGCCGGTTCGCGGAGGCGTCGTACGCGGTCGCGCGCGGGGTGCCGTGGTTCGCGTCCAACACCGACCTGACGATTCCCAGTGGGCGGGGCATCGCGCCGGGCAACGGCGCGGCTGTGGAGGTCGTACGGATCGCGACCGGCAAGGAGCCGCAGGTGGCCGGGAAGCCGCTGCCGCCGATGCACAAGGAGACGATCATCCGCACCGGCGCCAAGCGGCCGCTGGTGGTCGGGGACCGGCTGGACACGGACATCGAGGGCGCCTTCAACGGCGGCGTCGACTCGCTGCTGGTGCTGACCGGTGTCACGGACGGCGCCCAGCTGCTCGCGGCGCCGCCGCGGCACCGGCCGACGTTCGTGGACGCGGATCTGCGCGGGCTGCTCACCGGGCAGCCGGAGGTCACGGCGGACGGTGATGGCTTCCGCTGCGGCGGGTTCACGGCGAAGGCCGGGGCAGACCGACTGGAACTGGAAGGCGACGGCGAGCCGCTGGACGGGCTGCGGGCCCTGTGCGCGGCGGCCTGGACGGCGGCCGGGAAGGGCTCCTGTGAGCTGGACGGGGGGAAGGCGCTGGCGCGACTCGGACTGTGAGGAGGGGCCTGGTCCCGGTGGCCGTGGCTGTGTCGGGGAGCCTGGTCCCGGTGGCCGTGGCTGTGTCGGGGAGCCGGGTCGCCGGGGTTGGGGTTGTGTCGGGGAGCCGGGTCGCCGGGGTTGGGGTTGTGTCGGGGAGCCGGGTCGCCGGGGTTGTGTCGGGGAGCCGGGTCGCCGGGGTTGGGGTTGTGTCGGGGAGCCGGGTCGCCGGGATCGAGGCTGTGACGAGGGAGCCCGGTCGCGGGATCGGGGCTGTGAGGCGGACTCCGGGCATCCAGAGCTGTGGGGTGACCCCGGGGATCGTGCTCGGTAGCGAGGGTAGGCTAACCTAACCTGGTGTTGGTCGACAGTCCTCCGGAACAGCGCGCGGAGACCGCCCCCGCGCCTCCAACCCGCCGGGCGGCAAGGGCCCTTGGGCTCCTGCTGTCCGTCGCGATCCTGGTGCTCGTCGCTCTGGCGAGCATCGCGATCGGGGCGAAAGCCCTGTCGCTGGACCAGGTCTGGCACGGCCTGTTCCATGACACCGGGAGATACGGCGACGTCGTCGTGGACGAGCGGCTCGCGCGCACGGTCCTTGGCCTGCTCGCCGGTGCCGCGCTCGGCCTCTCCGGCGCGGTGCTGCAGGCACTCACCCGCAATCCGCTGGCCGACCCCGGACTGCTCGGGATCAACGCGGGCGCCTCCGCCGCCGTCGTCACGGCCATCACCTGCTTCGGCGTCACCAGCCTCACCGGCTATGTGTGGTTCGCCTTCGTCGGGGCGGCCGCGGTAGGCGCGCTGGTGTGGTTCCTCGGCGGCAGCAGGGGTGCCACCCCGGTACGGCTCGCGCTCGCGGGTACGGCGGTCAGCGCGGCCCTGTACGGCTATCTCCAGGCCGTGATGATCATGGATGACGCGGCGCTGGGCAAGATGCGCTTCTGGACGGTGGGTTCGCTGGCCTCGGCCACCCACTCGACCATCGTGCAGGTGCTGCCGTTCCTCGCGGCCGGCACGGTCCTGGCGCTCGGGCTGGCCCGGCCGCTGAACGCCGTCGCGATGGGCGACGACACCGCCCGCGCCCTCGGCGCCAACCTCAACCGCACCCGTGCGCTCGCCATGCTCGCCGCCACCGTGCTCTGCGGGGCCGCGACCGCCGCCTGCGGTCCGATCGTGTTCGTCGGCCTGATGGTCCCGCACGTCGTGCGCTCCTTCACCGGCCCCGACCTGCGCTGGATCCTGCCGTACGCGACGGTCCTGTCGCCGGTGCTGCTGCTCGGCGCCGATGTCATCGGCCGGGTCGTGGCCCGCCCCTCGGAACTCCAGGTCGGCATCGTCACCGCGATCATCGGTGGCCCGGTCTTCATCTTTCTCGTACGACGGCGGAGGACGGCCCAGCTGTGAAGACCCGATCCATGAACCGGGCCGTACGCACCCCCGGTGGGCTCTCCCTGCGCCTCGACCTGCGGGCTCTCATCGTCGTCGTGCTGCTGCTGGTCGCCGCCTGCGCCGCGGGTGTCGCGCTGATCGGCACCGGTGACGCGAAGATCCCGGCGGCCGATGTGCTCCGGACCCTCGCCGGGAACGGCAACGCCTACCAGGACTTCATCGTGGACGAGTTGCGGCTGCCGCGGGTCCTGGTCGGCCTGCTGGTCGGCGCCTCGCTCGGCCTCGGCGGCGCCCTGTTCCAGTCCGTCTCGCGCAACCCGCTCGGCAGCCCGGACGTCCTCGGCCTGTCCCAGGGCTCGACGGCCGGCGCGCTGGTCGTGATCGTGCTGATGTCCGGCAGCACCACACAGGTCACCCTCGGCGCCCTGGTCGGTGGCCTGGCGACCGGCCTCGCCATCTATCTGCTCGCCTGGAAGCAGGGCGTGCACGGATACCGGCTGGTCCTGGTCGGCATCGGCGTCTCCGCGATCGCCACGGCCGTCAACGGCTATCTGCTGACCAAGGCCGACCTGGTCGACGCGGCCCGCGCGGTCGTGTGGATGACCGGCTCCCTCAACAGCCGCGACTGGGACCAGGTCTGGCCGCTGCTCGCCCTGTGCGCGGTCCTCGTTCCGGTGGTCCTCGCGGGCGCGGGCGGCCTCAGGATGATGGAGATGGGCGACGACGTCGCGAACGCCCTCGGGGTGCGCGTACAGCGCGTCCGGCTGGTGCTGATGGTGTCCGCCGTGCTGCTCACCGCGGCCGCCACCGCGGCCGCCGGACCCGTCAGCTTCGTCGCGCTCACCGCGCCGCAGCTCGCCCGGCGCCTGACCCGCTCGCCGGGCCCGAACCTGGTGCCCTCCCTGTGCATGGGCGCCGCCCTGCTGGTCGCCGCCGACTGGGCCTCCCAGCAGGCCTTCGGCGCCGACCAGCTGCCCGTCGGCGTGGTCACCGGAGTCCTCGGCGGCGGCTATCTGCTGTGGCTGCTGGTCACCGAGCGCAGGGCGGGCCGGATATGAGCGCCGTCCCCGAGTCAGTCAGCAAGAGGAGCACTGTGAACCGCTTGTCCGCCGAGAACGTCACCCTCGCCTACGACCAGCGCGTCATCGCCGAGCAGCTGTCGGTGGAGATCCCCGACAACTCCTTCACGGTGATCGTCGGCCCGAACGCGTGCGGCAAGTCGACGCTGCTGCGGGCGTTGTCGCGGATGCTCAGGCCGAGCGAGGGCCGGGTCCTGCTCGACGGGCAGGTCATCCAGTCGATGCCCGCCAAGAAGGTCGCACGGACCCTCGGCCTGCTGCCGCAGTCGTCCATCGCGCCCGACGGCATCACCGTCGCCGACCTGGTCGGCCGCGGCCGTTACCCGCACCAGGGCCTGCTGCGCCAGTGGTCGGTGCAGGACGAGCGGGTCGTACAGGAATCCATGCGGCAGACCGGGGTCGCCGAGCTGGCCGACCGGTACGTGGACGAGCTGTCCGGCGGGCAGCGGCAGCGGGTGTGGATCGCCATGGCGCTCGCCCAGCAGACCCCGCTGCTGCTCCTGGACGAGCCCACCACCTACCTGGACATCCAGCACCAGATCGACGTCCTCGACCTGTGCGCCGAACTGCACGAGACCCAGGGCCGCACCCTGGTCGCCGTCCTGCACGACCTCAACCACGCGGCCCGCTACGCCACCCACCTCATCGCCCTGCGCGGCGGCGAGGTGATCGCCGAGGGCGCGCCGAACGACATCGTCACCGCCGAGCTGGTGGAGCAGGTGTTCGGGCTGCGCTGTCAGATCATCGACGACCCGGAGACCGGGACCCCGCTGGTGGTGCCGGCCGCGCGCAAGGCACGGACGGAGCAGGCGGACAAGGCAGCCGAGGCACACGAGGAGGAGCGGGTCACGGCGGCTTCCTGAGGAAGGTCACAGCAGCTTCCTGAGCCGGAACAGGTCCAGCAGGCCCGCCTCCAGCCGCACCCGGCCCGTGCCCCAGGCGGTCGCGAAGTTCAGCTCGCCGGCCACCAGGGACACCAGGTCGTCCCCGGCCATGGCGAGCCTGATCTGCGCCCTCTCCGGCGGCGGGCCGGAGTGTGTGCCGTCCACCTCGATCCGGCCGCCCGTCATCCGGCCGGTGAAGGTGACCTCCAGATCGGTGATGTGACAGCTCACCGAGCGGTCCAGGGCGGCGGCCGCGCCCACATCGCCCTCGGCGCCCTGCATGTTGTCCGAAAGCTTTCCCAGCGCGGCGCGGCACTCCTCGATCGTGGCCATCGCCCACGACGGTACCCCAGCGGTTCGGGGTAGCGTCGGGGCATGAACGACTCGGTTCCGGAGACGGAGACCCCGCAGGATTCGGTGCAGGAGGCGCTGGAGGCGCCGGAGGCGTACGAGCCCGCCGCGCCCGCCCCCCTGAACGTCCCGCGCACCCCCACCGGCAACGCCGAGGTCGACGCCCAGCTGCAGCGGCTGGCCGACGCCGACCACCTCGCCACCGACGGACATGTCGAGGTGTACGAGGATGTACACGGAGGGCTGCGCGACGCGCTCACCGCGCTCGACGCCCGCCCGGGACCTCCCGGTCCCCCGACGTCGTACCACCAGAGCAGGAGCTGAACCGAACGTGGCAGGAGTCGCACGCCGTCGTCTGGACGCGGAGCTGGTCCGCCGGAAGCTCGCGCGTTCGCGTGAGCACGCCAGCCAGCTGATCGCCGCCGGGCGGGTCACCGTCGGCAAGACCGTGGCGACCAAGCCGGCCACCCAGGTGGAGACGGCCGCCGCGATCGTCGTCCAGGACGACGACAGTGACCCCGACTACGTCTCCCGGGGCGGGCACAAGCTGGCCGGCGCGCTGCAGGTCTTCGTCCCGCAGGGACTCGTGGTCGAGGGCCGGCGCGCGCTGGACGCCGGCGCGTCCACCGGTGGCTTCACCGATGTCCTGCTGCGCGCGGGTACCGCCCATGTCGTCGCCGTCGACGTCGGCTACGGCCAGCTCGCCTGGTCTCTCCAGAGCGATGAACGCGTCACCGTCAAGGACCGTACGAACGTACGCGAGTTGACGCTCGACGCGATCGATGGGGAACCTGTGGATCTTGTCGTGGGCGATCTGTCCTTCATTCCGCTCGGGCTGGTGCTGCCGGCCCTGAAGCGGTGCGTGAAGCCGGACGCCGACCTGGTGATGATGGTCAAGCCGCAGTTCGAGGTGGGGAAGGAGCGGCTCGGCAGCGGGGGTGTCGTACGGAGTCCGCAGCTGCGGGCGGAGGCCGTACGGGCAGTGGCCGAGAAGGCCTGGGAGCTGGGGCTCGGGGTGCGGGGAGTCACCGCCAGTCCGCTGCCCGGGCCCTCGGGGAACGTGGAGTACTTTCTCTGGCTGCGGGCGGGGGCACCCCAGGTGGACCCGGCCGACGTCGACCGTGCAGTGGCGGAGGGGCCGCGTTGACACAGAACCTGGCGCGTACTGTTTTCCTGCTCGCCCACACCGGGCGGCCCGCGGCGATCCGCAGTGCGGAACTCGTCGTCAAGGGCCTGCTGCGGCATGACATCGGGGTGCGGGTGCTGGAGGAGGAGGCGTGCGACCTGCCGTTGCCGGACGAGGTGGTGCTGGTCAAGGAGGCGACTCCGCAGTGCCTCGACGGCTGCGAGCTGCTGATCGTGCTCGGCGGCGACGGCACGCTGCTGCGGGGGGCGGAGTTCGCCCGGGCCTCCGGGGTGCCGATGCTCGGCGTCAACCTCGGCCGGGTGGGGTTCCTCGCGGAGGCCGAGCGGGACGACCTCGACCGGGTGGTCGACCGGGTGGTGGCGCGGTCGTACGAGGTCGAGGAGCGGATGACCGTCGACGTCGTCGTGCACCGCAACGGGGACATCGTGCACACGGACTGGGCGCTGAACGAGGCGGCCGTGCAGAAGGCCGGCGCCGAGAAGCTGCTGGAAGTCGTGCTGGAGATCGACGGGCGGCCGGTGTCGGAGTTCGGTTGCGACGGGGTGATCCTGTCCACGCCCACCGGGTCCACGGCGTACGCGTTCTCCGCGGGCGGGCCCGTGGTGTGGCCCGAGGTGGAGGCGTTGTTGATGGTGCCGATCAGTGCGCACGCGCTGTTCGCCAAGCCGCTGGTCACGTCCCCGGATTCGGTGCTCGCCGTGGAGGTGCTGCCGCACATCTCGCCCGGGGTGCTGTGGTGCGACGGGCGGCGGACGGTGGAGTTGCCGCCGGGGGCGCGGGTGGAGGTGCGGCGGGGGGCCGTGCCGGTGCGGCTGGCTCGGCTGCATCACTCGTCCTTCACCGATCGGCTGGTGGCGAAGTTCGCCCTGCCGACCACGGGATGGCGGGGGGCGCCTCACTAGAAAGAGCGGCCTGTGTGCACTCGCCGCCCCGGACCTCGTATGGTCTGTTCCGTGTTGGAGGAGATGCGGATACGGTCGCTCGGGGTCATCGACGATGCCGTCGTCGAGCTGTCGCCCGGGTTCACCGCCGTCACCGGTGAGACAGGTGCGGGCAAGACCATGGTGGTCACCAGCCTGGGGCTGCTGCTCGGTGGGCGGGCGGACCCGGCGCTCGTGCGGATCGGGGCCGAGAAGGCGGTCGTGGAGGGGCGGGTCAGCGTCGCGGCGGACTCCGCCGCCGTCGTACGCGCCGAGGAGGCCGGGGCCGAGCTGGACGACGGGTCCCTGCTGATCAGCCGTACCGTTTCCGCCGAGGGCCGGTCCCGGGCCCATCTGGGCGGGCGTTCGGTGCCGGTCGGGCTGCTCGCCGAGCTGGCCGACGACCTGGTGGCCGTGCACGGGCAGACCGACCAGCAGGGGTTGCTGAAGCTGTCCAGACAGCGGCAGGCCCTGGACCGGTACGCGGGCGACGCCGTCGCCGTGCCGCTCGCCAAGTACACCGAGGCCTACCGCCGGCTGCGGGCCGTCTCCGCCGAGCTGGAGGAGATCACCACGCGCGCGCGTGAGCGGGCGCAGGAAGCCGACATGCTGCGGTACGGCCTTGAGGAGATCGCCGCCGTGGAGCCACGGGCCGGCGAGGACGTCGAGCTCTCCGAGGAGGCCGAGCGGCTGGGGCACGCGGAGGCGCTGTCGTCCGCCGCGACGGCCGCGCACGCCGCGCTCGCGGGCAATCCCGAGGACCCCGAGGGGATCGACGCCTCGACTCTGGTCGCGGGGGCCCATCGGGCGCTGGAGGCCGTGCGGTCGCACGATCCGGCGCTGGCCTCCCTCGCCGACCGGATCGGCGAGATCGGGATCCTGCTCGGCGATGTCGCCGGGGAGCTGGCCGGGTACGCCGACGACCTCGACGCCGATCCCCTGCGGCTGGCCGCCGTGGAGGAGCGCAGGGCGGCCCTGAACGCGCTCACGCGGAAGTACGGCGACGACATCAACGCCGTACTGGCGTGGGCGGAGCAGAGTGCCGCCCGGCTCACCGAGCTGGACGGCGACGACGAGCGGCTTGAGGAGCTGACCGCCGAGCGGGACGCGCTCCGCACCGAACTGGGCGGACTCGCCCAGGCGTTGACGGACGCGCGGGCCGAGGCCGCCGAGCGGTTCGCCGCCGCCGTGACGGCCGAGCTGGCCTCGCTCGCGATGCCCCACGCGCGCGTGTCCTTCGCCATCCGGCAGACCGAGGACCCGGAGGGCGTCGAGGTCGGCGGGCGTGCGGTGGCGTACGGGCCGTCCGGCGTGGACGAGGTCGAGCTGCTGCTCGCCCCGCACCCGGGCGCGCCGCCCCGGCCCATCGCCAAGGGCGCGTCCGGCGGTGAACTGTCCCGCGTGATGCTCGCCGTCGAGGTCGTGTTCGCGCGCACGGACCCCGTGCCGACTTACCTCTTCGACGAGGTCGACGCCGGTGTCGGCGGCAAGGCCGCGGTCGAGATCGGGCGGCGTCTCGCGAAGCTCGCCAGGACCGCGCAGGTCGTCGTGGTCACCCACCTGCCCCAGGTCGCCGCCTTCGCCGACCGGCAGCTGCTGGTGGAGAAGACCAACGACGGATCGGTCACCCGGTCCGGCGTGAAGGTCCTGGAGGGCGAGGAGCGGATCCGCGAGCTGTCCCGGATGCTGGCAGGCCAGGAGGACTCCGAGACGGCCCGCGCGCACGCCGAGGAACTGCTGGCGACGGCCCGGGCGGACGGGTGAGGGGCCGGGCGGGCGCCTTCGCGCCGGCCGCGGCCGTCACCGGGGCGGGCATCGCCGTCCTGCGCCGTAACGCGCCGGGTTCGCGGGCGCGTTGGGAGCGCCAGAACTACGCCGGGCGGACCGTCGAGCTGTACGCCGGGCCCGCCTCCGCCGTCGGCGTGGCGCTCTGCGCCGCCCGGGTGCATCCCGCCGCCGGGGCCGCTGTGCTCGCCGCCGGCGCCTGCGGGGCGTACGACGACGTCGCCGGCTACCTCTCCGGCGACACCCGGCGCGGCTTCCGGGCGCATCTCGGGGCGCTGAGAGACGGCGAAGTCACCAGCGGGGCTGTGAAGTTGTTCGGGATCTCGGCCGCCGCGCTGGTCGCGGGAGCGCTCCTGAAGGAGCGGCCGCTGGACAAGTTCCTCGCCGGGTGCGTGATCGCCGGTACGGCGCACTTCGTGAACCTCGTCGACGTACGGCCCGGGCGAGCCGCCGGCGCGGTGCTCGCGCTCGGCGCGCCGGGGCTGCTGCGCAAGGGACCCGGGGCCGGGCTGTCGGCCGCCGCGATGGGCGCGGCCGCGGCCGTCCTGCCCGGCGACCTCGCGGAGCGCGCCATGATCGGGGACACGGGGGCGCACGCCCTCGGCGCGGCGCTGGGGGCGGCCGTCGTGGCCGGAAACCGGCGCTCCGGTCTGCTGGCGCACGCCGTCGCGGTCGTGGCCGTCGCCGTGTACGGCGACCGGGTCAGCGCGTGGGCGCGCTCACTGTGACCCTCTGACCTCGCCGGACGCGGTCGTACCGCGGTCGGCCGGGCCGGCTTCCCTCACCCGTGTGGGTGACGTGCTCCGGTGCATTGCCCTGGCCCGCCGCACGGTGCGCCCGCCGGATTTCCCGTAACGGCCCATCGCCCTGGCATGCTTGAGGGAACACGGTCCGCGCGGTAGGCGCGCGGGGTACGTCCGTCAGCCCCCGTGAGCCCGCTACCTTCTGTACGTTTCCTCGTGACCGCCCACGTCGAACCAGGAGCCCCGGCCCCGTGAGCCCCCTGAGCAGCAACGCGCCGCACGGCCAGTCGACGCTGCGCACCGTGCAGGTGCTGGGCGGAGGCAACGCCGCCAGCAGCGCGCATGTGCGCTCGCTGGCCGAGGGGCTCGTGGCGAGGGGCGTACGGGTCACGGTGTGCGCCCCCGTCGAGGCCGACCGCGCCTACGACTTCACCGGCGCCGGTGCCGAGCATGTGCACGTGCCGCGCAGCAGCGACCCGGCTTCCGTGGCCGCGCTGCGGGCGGCCTGCACGGACGCCGACCTGGTGCACGCGCACGGGCTGCATGCCTCCTTCCGGTCCGTGCTCGCGCTCAGCGGCCGGCGGACCCCGCTGGTGGTCACCTGGCACGACCGGGCCCAGGCACAGGGCGCGCGGGCGCAGTTCCTGCGGCTGCTGGAGCGACGGGTGGTGCGCACGGCGTCCGTGGTCCTCGGCACCAGCTCCGACCTGGTGGACCGGGCCCGCAGCACGGGGGCGCGGGACGCCCGGCTCGCCGCCGTCGGCCTGCCGGGACAGCGCCGGCCCGTCGTCCTCGACGACCCCGACCGGCTGCGTCCCAAGGTCCGGGCCGAACTCGGCGCCACCGGCCGCCCATTGCTCATCGCGGTCGGCTCCCTCGACCGGCACCGCGGCTACGACGCCCTGCTGGACGCGGCCCGTGCCTGGCTCGACCTCGACCCCGTGCCGCTCCTCGTCATCGCCGGGGAAGGACCGCAGCGCCCGGCGCTGCAGCGGCGGATCGAGGACGAGGGGCTGCCGGTGCGGCTCATCGGCCGCCGCGAGGACGTGCCCGAGCTGCTCGCCGCCGCCGATCTGGCGCTGCTGACGAGCAGTTGGGAGTCACGGTCCGTCCTCGCCCAGGAGGCGCTGCACGCGCGCGTGCCGCTCGTTGCCACCCGGGTCGGCGGCATCCCCGACCTAGTCGGCGACGCGGCCGAACTCGTTCCGTACGGCGACCCGGAGGCGCTCGCGGCCACCGTCGTACGGCTCCTCGCCGATCCCGAACGTCGCGAGGAACTACGCGAGTTGGGCGTGCGGCAGGCCGCGGGCTGGCCGACCGAGGACGAGACGGTCGCCCAAGTGCTCAGCGTTTACGACGAGTTGACCCAGCCCAGGCCACTCGCCTAGCGATCCCTGAGAAGCCGTCGGGGATGTGCCGGGCCGCGGGACCAGGTGAGGCTGCTCGCCGGGGTCCGCGTGGCCTGACAGTTCCGGGCGCCCACGCCGAGCCGGACCCGGAAGCCGGTCCCATGTGATACTGCATCGGGCTCGATGCCCAAGTCACGTCGGTCGCAACCGTCATCCACGACCACGCCGCCGCACGAAACGGAAGCTCACATGACCTCGGTCCCCTCCCTCACGTCGCACGTGCACCAGCGCCTCGCGTCCGCCCTCTCGGCCACCCTGCCGGAGGCGGCCGGTGCGGACCCGCTGCTGCGACGAGGCTCCCGGGCCGACTTCCAGGCCAACGGGGTCCTGGCGCTGGCGAAGAAGGCGAAGGCGAACCCCCGCGAGCTGGCCCAGCAGTTGGTCTCCCGGATCGCCATCGGCGACGTGATCGGCGACGTCGAGGTCTCCGGCCCGGGCTTTGTGAACATCACCGTCTCCGACCGGGCGATCACGGAGAACCTCGCGGCACGCGCCGCGGACACCGACCGGCTCGGAGTGCCGTTCGCCGACGCCCCCGGCACCACGGTCATCGACTACGCGCAGCCGAACGTGGCGAAGGAGATGCACGTCGGCCACCTGCGCAACACCGTCATCGGCGACTCGGTGACCAGGCTCCTGGAATTCACCGGCGAGACGGTGATCCGGCGCCACCACATCGGCGACTGGGGTACTCAGTTCGGCATGCTCGTCCAGTACCTCCTGGAGCACCCGGACGGACTGGCGCACAAGGGCGGACAGGCGGCCGGCGAGGAGGCCAGGTCCAGCCTCAGCCGGGTCTACAAGGCATCGCGCGCCCTCTTCGACTCCGACGCGGAGTTCAAGGCGCGCGCCCGCCGCAGGGTGGTCGACCTCCAGTCCGGCGACGCCGAGACGCGGGCGGTCTGGCAGCGGCTGGTGGACGAGTCGAAGATCTACTTCTACTCGGTCTTCGACAAGCTCGACGTGGAGATCCGGGAGCCGGACATCGTCGGCGAGTCGGGGTACAACGACATGCTGGCCGAGAC
>NZ_MQUS01000066.1 GCF_001953885.1 Streptomyces sp. IMTB 2501
GGACGTCCACCTGCTCGCCCCGGGCCTGTTCCGGCGAGAGGTACTCGGCCGTGCCCACCACCACCGAGGTGCGGGTGAGGGTCGTACCCGCCCGATCCACGGAGCGGGCGATGCCGAAATCCGTCACCTTCACGGTGCCCTCGCGGGAGAGCATGACGTTCGCCGGTTTGATGTCCCGGTGGACGATGCCGTGGCGGTGGGCGTGATCGAGCGCCTCCAGCACACCGGCGGCGAGTCGCAGGGCGTGCTCGGGTCCGGCGATCCGTGCCTCGCGCACGAATTGGAGCAGCGTGGTGCCCTTGACGTACTCCATCACGAGGTACGGGACGAGGTGGCCGTCGACCGTGTCCTCGCCCGCGTCGTACACGGCGACGACGGACGGGTGGCCCAGCAGGGCCGCCGAGACGACCTCACGGCGGAAACGCGCCCAGTGTTCGGCATCGACCGCCAGTTCCGGCCTGAGCGTCTTCACGGCGACCTGGCGGAACAGCAGCACATCGTACGCCAGCCATACTTCGGCCATCCCCCCGCGGCCCAGGACCTGTTCCAGACGGTAGCGTCCGCCCAGACGACGTGAACGATCCACGGTGCTCCCCCTCGTTGCCGACTTCCGCCGACGCACCGTAGGGGCGGTTCTTGTGGGATCTCTGTGATCCGGGCCGAACCTGTGGCGCGTCCCGCCAGTAAACGGTCAGTGGTCGGCGGATGGTTCTGTCAGGTTGGCGCCGTGGACAAGGACATCGAGACGCGCCGCCCCAGACCCCATCATGCACAGTTCAACGACGATGGCGTGGCTGAACGGTTCCGTCGGCTGCGCCGGCGCCATGACGAAACGGGAGGACCGGAATGCCCGCACTGCGCCACGCCAGGACTTCTGACCACCGCACGATCGTAGAGTGTGTGCAGCGGTGGTGGGGGGACTCACGCACCCCCGAACAGGCCCGAGAGCTGTCCTTGCTGCTGCCCAGACTGTTCTTGCAGTTCTTCTGCGGCACCAGCCTGATCCTTGAGGACGGGACGGACATCCGTGCCTTCCTCATCGGCTTCTACGCCGCCGACAACGACACCGAGGCATACATCCACTTCGTGGGAGTGGACCCCAAGCTGCGAGGACAAGGCATGGCCCGACGCCTCTACATGACGTTTTTCCAGCATGCCGCCGAGGAAGGCCGCACGGAGGTCCGTGCGATCACCTCGCCGATGAACGCAGGATCCATCGCATTCCACCGCGCCATGGGATTCTCACTGGAGCGCGGGGACAGGGAGGCCTACGGGCTGTCTGTACACACCGACTACGACGGTCCTGGGCAGGACCGGGTGTGCTTCCACAAGAAGATCGCTCTCTGACCCGCAAGCATTACCTCGCCAGTCTATGGAGGGAAGCCGTAGCCCGGGGGTAGTGCTGGCACCACCCCTAGGACGGGCACCAGCGTGATCGATCGAGCACCGTCCGGGCCCGAACATCGAAGCAGGCGCCGCGCGGCCCAGCGCGGCAGTGAGGGGATTCGATGTCCAGATTCTCGAAGTTCACGTCTTCGGTGTCCGGGTTCCGCGCGGCGTGGTGGCCGGCGTCCTCCGTCTCGGCAGTGGTGGCCGCGGCCGTCGCGGCGGCGGGGGCGGGGGCGGCGCCGGCCGGGGCACAGGCCGGACCGGCCATCGGGCCGCCGTACGCTGCAGCCCACTACGCCGGCCAGCGGCTCGACTGGCAGCCGTGCGCACAGGCCCCGACGCTGGAGTGCGCGAGGATGACCGTGCCCCGCGACTGGCACCACCCTGGCGTCGGCGCGGACCTCACCATCGAGGTGTCGCGGCACCGGGCGGCCGATCCCGCGAAGGGGCGCAGGGTACTGATGATGGCCGCCGGCGGACCGGGCGCGTCGGGGCTGAACCGGCCCGCGGGGTTCGTGAAGGCGTCGCCCGCGGTCGGCGCCGCGTATGACGTGGTCAGCTTCGACCAGCGCGGCGTCGGCAGCAGCTCACACGCCACGTGCCAGACCGACGCCGAGTACCAGGACTTCTACGCCGGCGACTTCCGCGACCGCTCCCCCGCCGCGCTCCAGGGCGTCGTGAACCGTTCCCGGCAGTTCGCGAAGAACTGCCAGCAACGCAGCGGCGATCTGGTCAAGTACCTCAATACGGACCAGGCCGTGCACGACATGGACCTGTTCCGTGCACTGCTCGGCGTGCAGAAGATCTCGTACTACGGCCCCTCGTACGCCACATGGCTCGGCGCGTATTACGCGACGGAGTTCCCGCAGCACGTCGAGCGCGCCGTGCTGGACAGCAACGAGCCGTTCGACGCGACCTGGCAGCAGGCCGAGCTCGGGCAGCCGATGAGCTTCCAGCGCCGCTTCGAGCAGGACTTCCTGCGATGGATTGCGAAGTACGACTCCGTCTACCACTACGGGAGCACGGCGGCCGAGGCGAAAGCCACGTGGGAGGCACGCCGTACCTCGCTGCACGACCACCCCATCACCATCGGCTCGCTGACGATCGGCCCCAACCAGCTCGACAACGCCACGCTCCAGGGCATGTACAACGCCGACCTGCGGTGGCGCCCTCTGGCGTCCGTTCTGGCCGCCCTGGAGCACTGGGACACGGCGACGCCGGCCGAGCGGCAGTTGGTCGAGAAGACCTTCGCGAACTACCTTTCTCCCGGTTTCGCCGCCGCCTTCTTCCCGGTCACCTGCAACGACACCCCGTGGAACCGCGACCTCGCCTACTGGCTGCGGCAGAGCGCCACGGACACCAAGAAGTACCCGCTGGTGGGAGCCCGGGAACTCGCGTACGCGGCGACGTGCGCGTCCTGGCCGAAGTCGGACGCGCCACACGTCAAGGTCACCGGCAAGGGGCTGCCGCCCATCCTCATGCTCAACTCCGTGCACGACCCGGCCACGTACTACGAGGGCGCGCTGCGCGCGCACAAGGCGCTGAATGGCTCGCGGCTGCTCACGGTCACCGGAGGCGGCGACCACGGCCAGTACCAGAACAGCAACGCGTGCGTGGACTCGGTCGTCGATGCCTATCTGCTCAAGGGGAGGATCCCGGCGCACGACATGACGTGCCCTTCCAAGCCCCTTCCGACACCAGCGGGTTGATCGTGTACGGGTGAAAGCCTTGGCGGGTGAGGCGTCCGAGGCGGCTTCGGGTGGCGTTCAGGGCTGGGTCGTCGGTTGGCATGCCGAGGAGTTCGTGTAGTTCGCGGACCCGGAATGCCTGGTCGGGGTCCTGGTTGAAGGCGTCCGGGTGGTCGCCAGGTCGGTGAGGCGCGCTTCCGTCTCGGACTCTTCGGCAGACTGCTCGACGACACGTCCCACCCGGGCGGCGACCTCACCGTGGCCAGAGGAAAACGTCGACGCAGACAACCGCGACCCGGTCGGCACCGGCCTACGAGAAGGGGCTGGCGAAGGCGTACCCGTACCACTCGGTGCAGGGCACGGTCGGGCTGTGGAGCAAGCTGCCGCTGTCCCGCACCACGGTGGCCACGGACCACAAGCCGCTGACGGGGTATGTGGCCCACCTGGGGTCCATACGGTCAATCCCAAGGTGGGCTTCTGGACGGCTTGGCGGGACATAGGCGTGCAGATGCACTCGGCTCAGGACGCGGCCGGGGACGGCTTCGGTTTCACCTGGCCGGCTGAGTTCCCGGTGGTGCGGATCGACCAGGTCCTGTTCCGCGGCGTGGAGCCGGGGAGTGCGTCGGTGCTCCCGGCCAACGGCAGCGACCACCTGCCGGTGACGGCCGGAATCAGTTGGTGACCACCGGGAAAAGGCCGAGGCCGGCGCCGCCGTCCCGCCCTCCCGCCAGGCCTTCTGCCACCGGTAGGCCGACTTCGAGCCGACCCGCAACCGGCGAGCGCCCTCTGAAGGGGCAACCCCCTCGGCGAACAACCCGGCGGCCCCCAACCGCACCGCCTCGCGTCGCCGGCGGCGCTGAGTCTGTCGTACGACGCGCCGAGGACGACGACCGGCAACAGCGCGGCGACCTCCGGCTGCCATGTGGACAGCAGGCGTCCTGTGGTCAGCTCGGGGAGCTGGTCGGCCGACAGTTGGGGCCAGCGCATGACCGTCCATGCGGGTCGCCCTGCTTCGGCCCTACGCAGGAGAACCGGCTGAATCCCGGGATCAGGCGAGGCCGAACCAGCTCAGGATCGTCTGGAGGAGCAGGATGGTGGACATGGCGGCGACGCCGACGACCACGGCTGTGGCGGCGATGCGGTAGCGCGGGCCGTTTGCCGCGTCGCCGAGGACGGAGCGGCGGTTGGTCAGGACCAGCAGGTAGACCAGGACGATGGGACTGATCAGGCCCTGCAGCACCTGGGTGCCGATCAGCAGCTGGATGACGTCGACCGGGGTCATGGCCACCGTGGCACCGAGGACGATCTGGGCGGTGAACAGGCCCAGGAACAGCGGGGCGTCGCGGAAGCTGCGGGAGACGGAGCGCTCCACGCCGGCGGCCTCTCCTACTGCGTAGCTGGCGGAGAGCGGGACCACGGCTCCGGCGAGGGCGGAGGCGCCGATCAGGCCGAGGGCAAAGAGGAGTTCGGCGTTCTGGCCGGCCACCGGCTTGAGGGCCTCGGCGGCCTGGGCGGCGGAGTCGAGCGGGCCCGTGCCGCCGATCGCGGAAGCGGTGGCGATGATGATGGTCAGGCTGATGACGCAGGCGAAGACGGCGCCGAGGATGGCGTCGGCGCGGATGAGCGGGTAGTCGGCGGGCTTGGCGCCGCGGTCGACGACGCCCGCGGCGGCGTAGAACTGCATGTACGGGCTGACCGTCGTACCGATCAACGCGACCGCCAGCAGGATGAAGTCCTTGCTCGGCTCCATGTGCGGGACCACCAAGTGGTGGCCGACGGCGCCCCAGTCGGGGTGGCCGAGGATCATCGCGATCGGGTAGGCGAAGAACGCCAACGACATGATCAGGAAGATGCGTTCGGCCCAGCGGTAGGAGCCGAACAGCACCAGCGCCCACAGCAGGATCGCGGCCGGCGGGATGACCGCCCACTTGGGCACGCCGAGGAGTTCGAAGGCGGCGCCTATGCCCGCGAACTCGGAGACGACCAGGCCGGTGTTGGCCAGCAGGAGGCAGAAGACGGCGAGGCCGGTCAGGCGCAGGCTGAACTGTTCGCGGATCAGGGCGCCCAGGCCCTTGCCGGTGTGGGCACCGAGGCGGACGGCCATCTCCTGCACCATCACCAGGGCGACGGTGACCAGCACCATGAAGAACAGGGTGCCGTAGGTGAATTGGGAGCCCGCCGAGGCGTAGGTCGCGATGCCGGCGGCGTCATTGCCGGCGTTCGCGGCGACAAGGCCGGGACCCGCGATCGCCGCGACCATGGTGATGCGCCGCCAGCCGGTACGGCGCGCGGGAACAGCGGACTCCGGAGCCGCGGTGGCGGTATCGAGGTCGCGGGTCACTGCAGGAACCTCCGGAAGTGCATCCGCCCGCGTTCGGGCAGCATCGCGTCGAGCAGGTCGTCGGCGAGGATCCGGCCGATCGGGCGGTCGGTGTCGTCCACCACCAGGAGTGAGGAGGCACGGGCCGCGACCAGCTGGTCGGCGGCCTCCGTCAGGGAGGTATCGGCCTGGACGGTGTCCGGCGGGCCGAACTGCGCCCGCCAGGTGACCAGGTCGGCGATCGGAGTCGTGTCCTCGGCCACCGCCAGGTCGAACAGCGCGAGGTCGCACAGCAGCCGGTCCGCGCCGTCCACGACAGCGACCGCGTCGATCTCGGTACGGTGCTCGGCCTGTTCGGCCAGCCGGGCCCGCACCTCGGCGACGGTCTCGTCCCGGCGGGCCGTGATCAGCAGCGTGGTCATGGCACCGCCCGCGGTGCCCTCCCGGTGGGCCAGCAGCCGCCGCAGTTCCGCCGCCTCGTCCTTCGGCATACGCGCCAGCAGTGCCTCGCGCTCCTCACGGGTGAGGTCGCGCAGGGCGTCGGTGGCCTCGTCGGGCTCCATCTCGTCGACCAGGCGGGCGGCGTGTTCCGGCTGTGCCTCGCGCAGCAGGTTCTCCAGCTCGGCCGGTTCCATCTCCTCCAGCGCGTCGGCGGCCTGCTCCGGCTCCAGCCAGCGCAGCAGCTGCTGCCGTTCGGCGCGGCCGAGGTCTTCGAGAATGTCGGCGAGGTCGGCCGGACGGAGTCGGTGCAGTGCCGCCCGGGAGGCGCGCAGCCGCACCTCCGGCGGGCCCTCGGTGGCCTGCTCGGCGAAGGGCGCGACCGCCTGCCAGTCCAGCACCCGCTCCGGGGTCGGGCGGGCCTGCCAGCGGCGCGGGCCGAGCCGGCGCAGCAGCGTGGGCAGGGAGACGTCCACCCCGACCAGGACGACCTGATCCACCAGGGGTGCCAGGTACAGGTCGGCGGCGCGGGTGACCTGGACCCCGTCCACGTCGACCAGCTGATGGTCGAGAACGTCCTTGGCCAGCAGCACCTCGCCCGGGCGGCGGACGAAGTCCCGCAGGTCGACCCGGGCGGTGCGCAGCCGTACCTGTCCGGCGTGCACCTTGCCGATGGCGTCGGCGGGCAGGAAGGTGCGGCGCCGGCCGATGCGCAGGATGAGCCCGGTGACCGGCGGGTAGGAATCGGTGCCGTACAGCCGGGCGACGACGTCGGCGACGCGCCCGACCTCGTCGCCGGACTGGTTGGTGACTGGGCCGCCGATCAGCCCGGCCAGGGAGACCAGCGAGGTGCGCACGGCCTTGGAGGCCGTGGCGCGGCGCTCCAGATGGACGCGGCGGTCGCGCAGACGGGCCGAGGTGGACATGAACAGAGTCTGGGCAGTCAAGGTGAACACCCCCTTGCCCCGGCATGACGGGGCTACGGGCGACCCGCGGCAGCACGTTTCCTTCCCGGGCCGGCGGCACGAGGCATACCGAGCACACGCCTGCACACGGCCTGCCAGGCCGGTCAGCTGGGCGGGGATCAGAGGAACGGAAGCTGCTCCGGGCCGCGGAAGGACGGCGCGGACAACACAGAGAGGGGCCGACTATGGCCCGGACTACTGTCCATGTCGCCTCCTCCCGGTCATGGCCGCGCGAGGTGTCGCGGTCCTACGGCAAGGGGCAGCCGGGCACGTTCGGTCCCGGCACACCCCGACTCGTCAGAGCTTTGATCACTGGCCTGTGTCCGTGAAGACACCTCACCGAACGAGGTGTCTGATCAAACCTCACAAAGAATACGCCCGCACCAGAGCGTCGCCGTACCGCATGACCACACCTTGACCCCGGGCAGTCAGGGTATTGGCCAGGCGCGGTCGGCCCACCTCCGGCAGCGGACTCCACCATGTGCTTCTCGATGCAATCGCGCGCGTACTCAAGGTGACCAAGAAAAGGCGTGCCGTGTCTCGCCGAAGCGGGTACGCATTCTCCATGCGGCACGAGAGCGTGCGTCTGAAGGCAGCGTGGATCTGCCTCCTCATCGTGGGTGTCGGCATCCTGGCCTTCGGTGTCGTCGCCGCCGTGTTCCCGGGGTCCGGCAATGCACAACTCATGCGGGCCGACGGAGTGGCCGCGACCGGCATGGGCCTGTTCGGCGTGCTGATCACCCTCGTACCGTTCCGCCGCGGGGAACGGTGGGCCTGGTACGCGCAGTGGTTCTATCCGGTCTTCTGGATCGCGCACCTGGTGGGAGGGCTACCACCGGGAAAGGATCATGTCCACCAGGTGGTGTTCATCGTTCTGTCGCTCGCCGGGCTGCTGCTGCCCGCCCGTGTCTTCTTCCCTCGCGCGACACCCACCGGCTGAGCCACGGCGCAAGGTCCGGCGGCGGGGTCGGCCCACCGCAGTCCGGCCAGAGAGTCGAGCATCAGACCGAGCAGTACGGCGTCGGTGAGGGTGCCCCGGCCTTCGGTGGTGAGTACCGAGTCGGCCAGTGCGGCGCCGGTGCGGGCCTTGCCGGCCGCGAGGGCGAACATCACCACGGCGGTAACCGCGGTCCACACGATCCCCAGCGCGGAGTGATGCGGACGGAAGCCGGAGACCAGCACCCCGGTGGACTGCACCAGCAGGTACACAGCGAGCAGCGCGAAGCCGACACCGATCAGCTTGAGCGCCCGCCGCCGGAGCAGGGACCGGCGGGCGGTGCCGTCCGTGCTGGTCACCAGTGCTTCCTCGCAACCGGTGAA
This sequence comes from Streptomyces sp. IMTB 2501, assembly GCF_001953885.1. Taxonomy (GTDB): domain Bacteria; phylum Actinomycetota; class Actinomycetes; order Streptomycetales; family Streptomycetaceae; genus Streptomyces. The sequence goes on from NZ_MQUS01000066.1 coordinate 8,121, forward strand.
GGGGCGTCCGAGAGCACGCCGGGACTTCGGTGTGCGTGCGGGCCGGGGCGGTGGACTGGACCGTGGGCATCGTCGCAGCGCTCTGCCGGCTCGGCCGGCGGCGTGGTGATCCGGAGCAGTTCCGCGGCGTCCGTGTCCTCTCCCAGGTGATCGACCTGGAGGGCTGCGTGGCCGATGCCGTGATTGTCGCGCAGCAGTTGCTGAAGGTGGCGCCATACGGCGTGGCAGTCGCCGCCGGGTTCGACCAGGACGTGGGCGGAGAGCGCGGGTTCGCCGGAGGTGATCGTCCATACCCGAGCGGCGGCCGGGACCAGTCCAGCGCCTGCTGCGGCGGCTCGGCCCAGGACGGGCGGCGGGCCTGCGCGGACCAGAAGCCCAGCCGGTCCCTGCGGCGGCCCGACGGACGTCCTCGGTGGCATTCGCCGTGGCGGCGAATCCGGGCGGAGGCGGGAAACTGCGGTCTTCTCCGAGCAGGTTGGTGCCCGTCGGCGGCGTAGCGACGGGTGGTCTGGCGGCCAGCGCGCAGACCGGCCGGGCACCCCGCCGGCGCGGCCACGGCCCGGACCACGGCCGCGACCGTGGCCCGCTCCTCGACCAGGCGGTCGAAGTTGGTCGATGACCCGCAGCGCACTGGCCGCCATATCGTCGACGACTTCCAGTCTGCCGATGAGATCACGCAACGGAACCTCCAAGGCCACTGTCGCTCCCCGGTTACACCGAGGGACCAGTGAGGTGGCTCAGTCCTCCAGGGCTCGGCGGATGAATTCCTCGCGTGTCGCGTTGGAAGCCCGGTGACACCGCCGCGTGGGGTGCCATCAGGTCGAACGAGTGGAAGGCACGCCCCACATGTGGAGGTCGACGCTCACGCCCGCCTCGGACAGCCGACGGGCGTAGGTGAGTATCTCGTCACGGAACACCTCGACCGACCCGGTGTCGATGTAGGTGCGGTGCGGCGGGATCTCCTGATGACCTCCACCGAACCCGGCCACAAGCCCGTGGCCGCGCGCCATGCCGCCGGCGCCGACCAATGGGACCCCGAGTTGCTGCTCTCGGCGTTCCACCCGTCCGGCAACCGAACTCCCGTACAGCAGAGTGATGTCAGCCCGGCACGACCAACTGCTGGGCATTTCCAAGGAGTCACCAATGACGATGCAGAGTCTCAACCACGCCGTGCTCTACGTCCGCGACGTCGAGCGCCGTGCCGCCTTCTACACCACCGTGCTCGGCTTCCGCCCGGTGTTCGGCCTCCCCGGCGCCGCGTTCCGGCAAGCCGAGGGTTCCGCCAACGACCATGACCTGGGCCTTCTCCAGATCGGTGCCGAGGCTGGTGATTCCGAGGCCGGACGGCGCACGGTCGGGCTCTGCCACCTGGCCTGGGAAGTGGAAACGCTGACCGAACTGAAGCACCTCAGGACCAGGCTGATCGAGGCTGGTGCGCTGGTCAGGGAGACCGGCCACGGCACCACCAAGGCGCTGTACGCACAAGACCCGGACGGCCTGGAGTTCGAGGTGTGCCGGCTGGTGCCTGCCTGACGACTCACCGGGACAGACCGACAGGGCGGCCTGCCGCTCGACCTGGACTCGGAAATCGAGCGATTCGGCGCGGACACCCTGGGCGGAATCGGCGTCCCGGTGCCGGTGGCGCACTGAACAAGCTTGACGGGTCAGAGGGACATCTCAGGTCCTGGCAATGGACTTTCAGGAGCTCAGACATGCGGCCTGGCGCCGGTCAGGAGTAGGGGCGGTACCGTGCCCGCTTGCGTGGCGGCAGGCTGTGGGCGAACAGCTGTGCCAATTGGGTCTGTTCGTCGGCGGTGAACACAGCGGCGGGAAAGAAGCTGGTGCCGGTGGGGCTGGTCAGGTACCAGAACCCACGGTGGAAACGGGCGTCGCGGTAGGCGTCCAAGCGCACTGTTGCCTGGTTTACCGTGGTCTGCAGGTGGTAGTCCGTGTCGGTGATGCGCACGGTCCAGGGTCCCCGCATCTGGGCGGCGGCACGGCGTGCGGCCATCGGTATGCCCAGTGCCTGGACGAGGACCAGGACGGCGGGACAGACGTAACCGAACGTGCCCGGCTTCCCCTCCGCGAGCACTTTCAACAGCCCGATCACGGAAACCAGCGCCAAGGCGATCGTCATCTTCCGCATCACCGGTGTGTTACGGAGAGCTGTGCGGAGCTGGCGCCGCGACAAGGTGAAGGTAGCCGATATATCCATGTATCCACTTTCTGTGCTGTAGCTGGTGTGAGGCGGGCGACGCCGTGCGGTGCGGGACGCAGGCGTGTCATGCGGCCGCCCCGATACGGCTTGTCAGCGGGATCCGTGACGGCCCGTCGCTGTCTTGAGACGTGCTTCGGAAGACCAGGGCGAGACCGTCTGGGACGTCCTGACGGATGGCCTGATGCGCGCGACGCCTGGACTCCCGGCCGGCAGGAGGTTGGGCCTGACAGGGCTCAGTGCGTCGGCCACGGTCCGACGGCGGCGGCCACGGCCGAAGCGTGGGGCGCTTGTTGCATGCCGGTGAGTCTGCGAACGAAGACGATGGCCAGGACGGCTGCCACCGCGTTGAGGAGGTCGCCGAGCGCGGCGAGGGCGACCGCGTGACGCAGGCCGGCGAGGGTGGTGGCCGAGTCGGTGAGTCGGGAGCCGGCCCGGCCGATGATGACGGAGGTGATGGTCAGGGTCCACCAGGCGGTGACAGGGGCCTTGGAGACGGTGCGCCAGGAGCCGTCGGGTGCGCTCTGGGCGCTGGCTTGCCAGATCTCGCTTGCGACGCGGTAGGGCAGCCAGAGGTTACCGACGGGGACGAACCAGGCGCCGATGGCCCATCCACGGGCCATGGTGCACACGTCCTGGGCGAAGTACTCGGCATTGACACGTACCCGGTAGAACCAGGCGATGAAGACGATCCCCGTGATCAGAACGGCACCGATCTGGGCTTTCCCAACCGCGTCGAGGACGTGTGCGTCGTGGACGACCTGGTCGGTGTGGCCGGTCAGCGCACTGCCCAGGTGGCTGTACAGGCCGAAACCCGCCCAGACGGCGAAGATGTCCACCGCGGCGGCAATACAGAACAGTATTGAGACAGCGGCAGCCAGACCCTTGACCGAACGCAGAACGGGACCGCCGACCGGTCTGCCGACAGGATCGTAGGACATCGCAGAACCCCCCAAGGAACATGTCCTCACCCACGAGCGAGGACCGGTGAACGTGCGCGCCACCCCGTGGGCCGAGGAAGGTCGCAGAACTGCTGCGGCCACCCGAGCACCGGCCGAACAGGTTGCGCTGGTGCCCGGTGACGGTTCCCGCTCGCGTCGCCTGGTCAGGGCGGCGGACGAAGAACCCCCGTGCGGTCTACTGCTGCCGTTGCCCAGCCCGCTCCGTCGGCCGAACTCCGTAAACACCGGCGGCCGTTGGAGGATGTGACTGCGGCAAGCCGCGGCAGGCTCGGGAAGAGTCCTGAGCGCGTCGCAGTGATCCTACCTGTGAAGAAGTTGTGCCCGAGCACCGCATCTTCGCTCCGGCCGATGCACCCAGCGAAGCACCGCGAACGGACCAGAACCTGCCGACGGCGCCTACTCCAAGGAGTGCCCCATAGCCAAGGACCGCGATGAAGCTCCCGAGTGGGGCGCACCCGCCCGCACCCCCGACACCTCCACCATCTCCAACGGCGGCGCCAAGGATGTGGTCAAGTACGTCCACGGGCCGAACCAGAAGAACCCCGCGACCGCCGCCACCCCGTCCAACGCCGGTCCGCACGTCGTGTACGTCCACAGCGAGGACCGGCGGGCAACCGCTCCGACACTGGCGCTTACCTCTTCTACGCCTCCAGCACCGGCGTCAAGGACAAGCCCGGTGACCTGAACGGCGACGGCGCCCCGGACAAGTGGGCCGCCCACCCCGGCGGCAGGCTCGTCATGTACCCGGGCAGCATGGGCAAAGGAGAGTTCGGCAGCCGTCTGCTCGCGGCCGGGACCGGCTTCCAGCACACGCTCATCACACGCCGCGGTGACTTCACCAACGACGGTTACGAGGACTTCGTGGCCCGGCACCCCGACCGCAAGCTGTGGGTGTACGCGAACATCGGATTCGGCGCCGTCGACAGAAAACCGCCAGGAGCTGGGCCAGTTCGAGTCCCAACTGGACACGGCGACGATCGACCAGGTCACCGGAGCAGGTGATGTCTCGGGTGACGGCTACCCCGATCTGCTCGCCCGCCTCGGCGACAGCATCCAGCTGCTCGTCGGCCACCCGGCGGTCCACCGAACACGGGCAACCCGTGATCGCGGAGTGGAACAAGGCGCCGTGGTCACCGGCGATGAGACACCTTCACGTGCTTCGGCGCGGGTCGCCCGTCGTGACCCGGGCCACAGTCGTACAGCGCCTCCGCGTGGTCGCCGGAGCCGTAGGCCGCCGGGGGCACGACCGTGCAGTGGCCGACGGTCCAGCGCATGATCACGGCAGTGGGCGTGACCGCGTGGCGCAGGCTCCTGGTCGCCTCGGCGCGCTTCAGGACGACGTAGCGCAGCCGGCCGGTGTCGATCAGCTCGCGGAAGCGACCGGACGTCGGATACGGGACCCGGCCGGTGAAGCCGCCCACGGGCAGCACGTGCGCGTTGGCGGAGATGATGTAGGGCGCGGCCTCCCACCAGCCCGGCACCGCGGCTAGGTACTCGGCGCCGCCTTGGTGCGCGGTCAGGTAGGCCAGCAGGCGTTCCCGGGTCGGGCCGAGCTTCGCGAGCGGGTTGCCCACCCGGTGGTTGGTGGGGCCCACGCGGCCCAGCGAGCCGGGCTGGTTGTAGCGCAGGGACAGCGCCGACGCCGACCAGGCGGCCGGGATGAGCAGGACCGCGGCGAGGCCGGCGGCCAGGCCAGCCGTGACGAGGCGCGGCCGTCGGCGGATGCAGGACAGCACCAGGGCGACCAGGCCGAGGGCGGCGGCCATGGGGACGGACCAGGGGAAGAAGTGCGGGTACCACAGCGTCAGGGTCACGCACCAGGCGAGGTTCACGGCGATCACGCCGGGCAGCACCCAGGCCCGTCGGCCGCCCTTGCGGCACGCCCGCCAGGCCCGCACAACCCCGGCGCCGCCCATAGCGGCCAGCGCCACGGCGACGACACCCATGTAGTAGGTGTGTCCGGTCACGCTGCCGAAGCTGAACACCAGGAAGAACGTGGCCAGCCATGACCCCCACAGCACATAGCCCGCCAGCACCCGGTCCGTGCGGGCCGCACGCCGCCGCCACAGCGCCCATGCGCCGCCCGCGACCCCGAGCGCGGCCAGCGGGTACAGCCACCCGGTCTGTGTGGCGATCCCGGGGCTGAACATCTTCCATACGCTGTCGCCCAGGCCGGGCCCGGTGCCGGCCGTCCGCAGGCTCTCGTTGGGGGCGACGCTGCCGGCGGCGGCCGCGTCGAGGCCGTGGAAGCGGGTCAGGAAGTTGTAGCCGACGACCAGACCGTACGCGGAGTTGTCCGTGGTGCCGTCGAGGTAGGGGCGGTCGGACGCCGGGGTCAGCGTGGCCACCGTCATCCAGGACACCGACACGGCGAACGCCACCGCGCCGGCCAGCGCGACGTGCACGAGCCGACGGCGCAGAGCCGTGGGCGCGGCGACGAGGTAGGTGACGGCGAGCGCGGGCAGCACCGCCCAGGCCTCCAGCATTTTGCACTGGAAGGCCACGCCCACCCACACGCCCGCGAGCAGCAGCCGGCGTCCCTGGCCCCGCTCGGTCGCCCGCTGGGTGGCCACGGCGGCCAGAAGCAGCAGCAGGGCGAACGGCGAGTCCTCCGTGACGGACCGCCCAAGGCCGACGAACACGGGAGTGAGGGTCAAAAAGCCCGCCGCCAGCAGGCCGGCCGGCACGCCCGCCCAGCGGCGTACCAGACCGTGGAGCAGGACCACGCAGGCCAGGCCTTCGATCGCCTGCGGCAGCACCAGCGCCCATGGATGGAAGCCGAAGACCAACGCCGACAGGGCCTGCGGCCACAGGTAGCCGGGCAGCTTGTCGATCGTGATCGTGTTGCCCGGGTCGAAGGATCCGTAGAAGAAGGCGACCGGATTGTCGGTCATGCTGCGCACGCCGGCCGCGTAGAACCCGTGGAACGAGCTGCCGTCCAGGCCCCACAGGGTGAGCACGGCGGCGGCCGTCACGATGCCCAGCAGCACCGGGAGCTCGTACGCCGGCCGCGGCGTACCCGTGCGGGGTGCGGGCGGCGCCGACCCGCCGCCGCGGGGACGGGTCAGCACGGCGGAGATGGCACGCGCCGACGCGGGCTCGGTGCCGCGCTCTCGGGTCGGCTCGCTATGGGGGGTGAGCATGAACGGCCTTTCAGGACTCCCGAAAACTCACGGACGCAGTCGGCAATCCGGATCTTGGGGAGTATCCGTCGGTCAACATGCACGGAATATGAACGGAGACTGAACCGCGTACAGGTCTCACCGCCCTCTCACCCGAATGGGAAGTAGTGGGAAATACAGGTAAGAGGTGGATCTGAGTTTCGGCGTTCGGGCCGCTCCGTGTCAGCCGTCCACCGGATTGCGGTGCGCGTGCGCCCGGCCGGACAGTGGGCGCGGCCGACGCTGTCACGGACGGTTTCGGCCAGGCCGTGGTGCAAGCCGGTGACGTCGCCTTGGGTGCGCTCGGCTGCCTGGTACTGCGCCATGCGGCGCACGGCCGCGCGGAAGTCGAGATCCTGGGTGAGCTCGGCGAGTTCCACCCAGGCGTCGACCTGATCGGGTTCGGGGTCGTCCGGCAGGTCGGGCATGGCCGAGCGCATCATGTCCACGAACTCGGCATTGGCGTCGAGCCGACCGAAGGTGTCATCGATGAAGTCGGTGACGAGGCGCCTGCGTTCGTCGTCGGAAAGCCTGGCAAGCTTGTGCATCAGGTCCATTTCCTCGGGGGTGGAGCCCCGTTCGGCCACCGCTCGCAGCACCGCACATCGCAGTCGCAGGGTGCGGATCCGTACCTCCAGGGCGTCGGCGTGTGCGGCTGCGACGCGGGGCACCGAGACCTTCCGGTCCACCACCTGCCGGATGACGGCAAGGTCGAGCCCCAGGCCACGCACGTAGGGTGCGCACAAGGTCCGGACGCGCCAGCGCACCGGTGTCGTAGCGCCGGTAGCCGACCGGGCTGCGGTCTGTCGGCGGCATGATTCCGGTGTCGGAGTAGAACCGAATGGCCTTGGCCGTCAGCCCCGTGCGCCGGGCCAAGTCCCCGATCGTGAAAGGCGTGTCGCGTCCCCGCCTGCATCCTCGCGCCTCCCCCTGCGGGAGACTCAAGCGGTGGACCGGGCCCTCGCGCGCTCCTTCGAGCATCTCTGCGACGGCCGCTTCGATCCGGCGCTGATGGTCACGGGCTATCTCGGCCTCGACGCCGCCGAAGTCTTCACCCCCCAAGAATCCCGCCCCGCCCCGCCTCGGCCCCTCTCCATGGGGAGCACGAACTCCACGTTCAGGAGCGGAAGTTACGGCTCCGCTCACACTGCGGGTGCAACGGGCTACGCCGGGCCAAGGTCACGGTGGCTCACTCCCCCACCCTGTTCGAGCCAGATGCTGCTGACCGACGTCGACGCGGTGAAGACCACGGTGCCGCGTGACCGCGACGGCAGCTTCGAGCCGCAGATCGTCAAGAAGCGGCAGCGGCGGCTGACCGGTGTCGACGAGGTGGTCCTGTCACTGTCCGCGCGTGCCCTGACTCAAGGTGACATCTCCGCTCACCTGGCCGAGGGTCTATTGCGTGGCGCAAGCGTGTCCCAGCAGACCGTCTCGACCATCACCGACAAGGTCATCGATGGCATGACCGAGTGGCAGAACCGGCCGCTGGACCCGGTCGATCCGGTGCTCTTCATCGACTGTGTGCGCGTGAAGTGCGCGACGGGCAGGTGGCGAACCAGCCTGTCTACGTCGCCCTGCCGGTCACGGTGGACGGCACGCGCGAGATCCTCGGCCTGTGGGCCGACGACGGCGGCGAAGGCGCAAAATACCGGCTCCGGGTCCTGACCGAGATGAAGAACCGCGGCGTCGAGGACGTGTGGATGGTTGTCTGCGACGGACTCAAGGGCCTGCCCTGTCCGACTCCATCTCGGCGGTCTGGCCCCAGGCGGTCACCCAGACCTGCGCCGTCCAGCCGATCCGGTCGTCGTTCCGCTACGCGGGCCGCCAGGACTGGGACAAGATCTCCCGCGCACTCAAGCCGCTCCACTCGGCTCCGACAGCGAGCGCGGCGGAAGGCTTCGGGCGCCAAGCATCTGCGCGACTCCGTCACCCGCCGAACCGGCCGCCTCCTGCCGGGCGATGGCTGTGATGACCCGCATGGTGCGGGGGCGCTGTCGGTCTTGGCCGTATTCTCACCCTCCGCTGAACTTCAACTGAACTTCACCTTTCGTGCCGCGGTTACCTTCCCAGCAGAGTCGAAGTCAGCTTTGCAGTCAGGAGACCGGTACGGTGAAGCGACGCAACATAGGTGGCAGGTTCTACGCCCCGCTGGCCAGCGGGCTCCTGGCCCTGTCTGTGGGCGGCTGCGGCACGAGCGGTGGGAACGCGACCAATCCGGCGTCCGCCACCGTCGGCGGCACGCCCGGGACCGCGTCGCACGTCACGGCTGAGCCTGCCGCCTGGCAGAAGTGGGGCCTGACACCGCTGCTCGCGGCTCCCGAGCCCCCGGCAGACAAACCCATCAAGCTGTCCGCGACCGGCCCGGTTCCGGTCTTCACGCACGTACCGACATCCCAGAAGGTCGTCTTCATCACCATCGACGACGGCCTGGAGAAGGACCCCAAGTTCATCGAGATGATGCGGGACCTGAAGATCCCGATCACGATGTTCCTGATGAACGACGCCATCAAGTCGGACTATGGGTATTTCAAGCCACTGCAGGCCATGGGCAACCACATCCAGAACCACACCCTGCACCATCCCGCGATGAACACCATCCCGCTGGTCCGCCAGAAGCAAGAGGTGTGCGGCGACCAGAAGATCCTCACGCAACAGTTCGGCACCGCCCCGTTCCTCTTCCGACCGCCCTACGGGGCGTACAACCACAACACCAAGATCGCGGTGGGAGAGTGCGGGCCACGAGCGATCGTCTGGTGGCGCGAGTCCATGCAGGTACGCAATATGCAGTACCAAGAGCCAGGCAAGAAGCTGCGTCCCGGCGACATCATCCTCGCCCATTTCCGCGGCCCCGCTGAGCTCAAGGGCGCCACCATGACGGAGATGTTCGCGAACCTGCTCAAGCGCATCCGGGAACAGGGCTTCGCGGTGGCCCGCCTGGAGGACTACATACAGCCGCCAGCCGGACACTGAACCGACCAGAAATCAGTGTGCTTCGCTGCCGTGGCACTCTTTCGGGCTCGGGACACGAGCCGCGCTGTACGCGCCGCGGCTGGCTGGATCGGCTCGGAACCCCGCCCCACATTTGCTCATCTAACCTGACAGACATCGCATCTCGTAGTTCTGCGAGAGACCTTGGACCCGGGCCCTAGCGGACATTCGGTGACATTGGGCCCTCTAGGGCGGTGTCTCGGGGAGAGAGGTTCACTCCCCGCCGGAAGTCGGGTCAAAGGTCAAGGAAAGCCCCGGACAGGCCCTCGCAACTACGCGTGGGCCATGCCGGGCGGAAAACGCAGACAGGTAACAGCCCATGGATCTCACGAGCAACAAAGTGCTATTGCTGGCGGTCGTCCTCGCCGTCCTACTGTTCATCAGCACGGTGTGGCTGTGGCCGCGACTGGCACGGCAGAGCTGGCGTGCCGTGGGCGGGCGGATCGGGCTGATGCTCGCCACGCAGCTGGCGATCTT
>NZ_MQUS01000069.1 GCF_001953885.1 Streptomyces sp. IMTB 2501
ACAGCCGTCCCCCGATCGGTGGCCAGGCTGAAGAAGCTCACTGACCTGTATTTCTACCGGGTCGCCGATCCCTTTCTCATGACTTTCACTGAAACCGACATACCGGCTAAAGCGGCCTCCATCCCGTCCTCGTTCGTGGGCACCGGGCGGCCGGCTCCTGCACGAGTGGCGAGCGCTGCGCCGGAGCTAGGGCCTGTCTGACAGGTCGGTAACGAGATGGGTTGCCGATCGTTCAGTGCCATGTGGGGCGGGGTGACCTGACCGATGCTGAATGGGATGGGCTGGAGCCGCACTTGCCGAAGAACGCCGGTCGAGGCGGACGGTGGAAGGACCACCGGCAGGTCATCAATGGGATCTTGTTCCGCATACGGACCGGCATCCCTTGGCCGGACCTTCCAAGGAGGTTCGGCAGCTGGCAGACCTGTTACGACCGACATCGCCGCTGGTCAGCGGACGGCACATGGGAGAGGATCTTCCGGAGCATCCAGGCCGACGTCGACGCGGGAGGCAGCATCGACTGGTCCATGGTGAGTGTGGACTCCACCGTGTGCCGTGCTCACCAGCACGCGGCCGGCGCACGCAAGCAGGCGCCACGAAAGGCCGGCAAGCGCATCCGGACAGTCCAGCACCGTCCAGACGAAGCCCTCGGCCGTTCGCGAGGCGGGCTGACGACGAAAATCCATCTGGCCGGTGAGGGCGGGCTGCGGCCGTTGGCCCTGCTGGTCACGCCAGGGCAGTGGGGCGATTGCCCACAGATGATCCCGGTCCTGGAACGCATTCGTGTGCCCCGGCCGGCGGGCGGCCATCCCCGCACCCGGCCCGATCACCTCAGCGGCGACAAAGCCTACTCATCACGCCGCAACCGCCGGTACCTGCGGCGTCGACAGATCAAGCACACCATCCCCGAACGCCGTGACCAGCAAGCCCACCGCCAACGCCGTGGCAGCCACGGCGGCAGGCCCGCCGGCTTTGACCCAGCGCGCTACGCCCGCAGAAACGAAGTCGAGCGGCTGATCAACCGGTTGAAGATCAACCGAGCCGTGGCAACACGCTTCGACAAGAGGGCATACGTCTTTCACGGCACCGTGACCGTTGCTGCCGTACGCCTCTGGCTCCGTCCGTGACTCCCGAAGTCTCCAGTGGCTGAAAGACGCCGTCGCCACCCGGATTTAGGACAGCAGGTGTCCGCCATCGTGCCTACCTTGGCGTCCAACACCGCAGGGCAAGCGCGAAATGAGAGTGGCCATGGCAGAGATCGTTCTGGTTCCCGGGTTCTGGCTCGGAGCGTGGGCATGGGAAGAAGTGACACCGGAGCTGAGGGCAGCGGGACATGACGTCTACCCACTCACGCTGACCGGCCTGGGCGACCGGGCAGCCGAGGCCACCCCCGATGTGGACGTCTACACACACGTAGATGACATCGTCCGTCTCATCGACGACAACGATCTGAGGGATGTAGTGCTGGTCGGGCACAGCGGAGCAAACCTGCCGGTTACGGGTGCCGCAGACCGGATCCCGGAGCGGATCGCACGGATCGTATATGTGGACGCCGGCCCATTGCCCGCCGGCATGGCTGTGATCGACTTCAATAAGCCCCAGACGCAGGAGGAGTGGCGCAAGCAGGTCGCTGAACAGGGGGACGGCTGGCAGCTGCCAGTACCGCCGTTCGACCCGGCAGCGGACCCGGACAACTTGGCAGGAATCACCAACGAACAACTCGCGCGCATAGTCAAGTTGGCCACACCTCAGCCATTCGCGACCGCCACTCGCCCCCTGAACCGGCCTACGGTGCCGCCGGACGCGCACTGCTCGGTGATCGCCTCAACGTTCACTCCCGAACAGGTGCACATGCTGGCCGACACCGGCAACCCAGTCTTCGAACCGATGGCCGCAATGGACCTGCGCCACCTGCCAACCGGGCACTGGCCGATGTTCTCCCGGCCGATCGAACTGGCGTCGCTGCTGGACGAGATCGCTCGCTGACCAGGGCTACGCTCGCTAGGAGCTCGCCTTGAGCCTTCCGAGTAGCCGCGCGACGCAAGGAACACCAGGCCGTCCGCACGACCCAACGGACACTGCCTAGCACCCGCCGACAGGGTGAGGGACCATCCCCGCGGGCGTGGGGACGACCTGGCGGTTGCCCTTCGCGGTGACCGAGGATCGCGACTTCCTCGAAATCCTCGCCTGAGTTGGTCTGATGTGCAGTGGCGGTCGTCTTCCAGGACGACCGAGGATCGCAACGGCCCCTGGGGGGACGTTCAGCCGTGGACGTCACATTGGCGGTCATCCTTCGGGGCGACCGAGGATCGCAATGCGACGGGCAGGCGCAGAGCATCGGTGAATCCGGCGTCCCTGGTAGCCGCCATCGGCGATGAAGGGGGCTTGCCGGCAGGCTGGGCTGACGGTCAATTGGTGCCCGTCAGCCCTGTGATACCCAGCCCTTGATCTCCTCGGCGACCAGTCGTACGTCCAGTCCGTCTCGGGCGATCCGCTCGGCGAGGTCCCCGGCGTCCTTGTAGTCGACTGTCACTACGGCACCGGACACGGTCAGGTATGAGGCGGCGCAGATGGCGCCGAACAGTTCGTTGGCGTGTTCCAGTGCCGGGACGCGGATGAGCTGGTGCATGAGTGCGGCTGCCCGGTGATGCGGCTTTGGGTACACGTACCGGTCCATCACCTTGTCGGTGTGGCGGGCCACTGCGGCCTGGAGGCTGCCGAAGTCGATCACGTCTGGGTCGCCGGGCAGGTTGCGGTGGGCGACGTCCAGCAGCCATGCCCGGTCGATAGCGAGGATCACGCAGCTTGCCCGTTCGTCTCGTCCTTGGCGGGGGCTGGGTGTCCGAACCGCTCGGCGAAGTGGGGTCCCCATTCCTGCGCGAAGTGCGTGGCGGCGCCGAGGAAGCGGTGCCGTAGGTCGTTGCCCTCGTCGGCAAGGACTTGGCGGGCGTAGTCGGGCACGTCCATGCCGGCCGCCTTGGCGCGTTCCTCGATTGTGGCGTATACGTCGTCGTCTACGCGGACGTTGATCTGTTTCTTCGCCATGAGACAAGCGTAGCTGTTTGTACGGGCCGCTACACGCGATTGGGCACAGGTCCGTTCGCGGAAGGCTGCCGCGGCGCAGGCTCGTGCCGAAGCGGCGGCCGCTCAGCTCCAGGACACCGTCCTGGCCGCGCCGGTGGTCCTGGTCGTGCTGCCCGCGTCCTGCCCAGCCTCCGCCACTCCGGCCCCGGAGCTGGCCGACGTCGTCGGCGACCAGGAGCTGGTCCTCGAGGACCTGATCCGTGAGTAGGTGGTGGACTGGACCAGGCTCGCCCGCCGCATGCCAGACGTCAGCGCCACCCCGTACGACACCCAGGACGGTGCCTACTCCAACCTCCATGACCTGCGCGCCCACTGCCGGTACTGCACAGCCGCGTGGGCATCCAACTCATCCAAGGGGAGGGGCTGTCGTGACTAACCAACGGGACCGGGACGACTACTCCGATGCAGTGGAGGGGAACCACTCTGGGACGTGGTCATCAGGCAGGGCGGCGATCCTGGTGACCTCGGTCAGAAGGTCTTTCTCAGAGCCAGCCACCAGCGCCTTGGCGCTTTCGAGTATTCGAGCGAACGTAGCTGAGCCAAGCGGTGCGGAGAAGCTCTCATGAAGCACATATGACGCGTGCTCCAGCCCGTCATGACGGTGGATGACACGCAAGTCAATATCGAGCGTCATCTCTTCACGGCCTGTGCGGTCTGCGCCGCCGTTGGGGATGCGGGCGTTCATCAGCCACCACACCCACACGCGACTCGGGTCTCCCGGCGATTGGTAGAGCATGTGGCGCATCAGCGACCACGCCGACCGTTCCTGAAAGGAGTTCACGTGTGAGGGATGTGCGTTCTCCCACTGCTGGAGGTTGCCTCCCAGCATGCCGTCGATCAGTGTCTGTACCTCGAGGTCGAAGGCGGCCAGATCGGTAGCGAGTTCCTCGAGGCGCTGGCGTTCCTCCTGTGCGGCTCGCAGTGTCTGCCTTGTCGGATCAGTTAGCGAGGCGAGGCGCTTGCGGAGCACCTCTGCATCGGCATCCGATGCGATCTCCGGGGGTTCAGCCATGCAATTTCGCAGCTCCTCCGCGAAGTGAGCCATGGATGGCCGCTTGTCGGGAGCGAGTCGTGTGCAGCGGCGGATGAGCAGGTCCAGAGCGTCGACCCAGGGATAGACGGTCCACGACCGGAGACTGTAAGCGGGATCAGGGTGGTACTCGCCCGGCAGAGGATAGTTCTGCCCGGACAGGAGCGTCCAGAGCGTCTTGGCCAACGACCAGAAATCCGCCGCAGAGCCGTCGGCCGTATCAGCGTTCTCGAGCATCTCTGGGGCATGGAAGTTTGCTGGCCCAATCTTTCTCGCGGGAACGGTGACGTTGTCTTTTCCGGGGAATGAGACGAGACCGAAGTCGCCGATTTCCCACTTGCCGTCTCGCTGGAAGAGGTTGTCCGGCTTGATGTCCCGGTGGGATATGCTGGTCCCGGCCAGCCGGGGCCAGCGTCTCGGCGTAGGAGGCCACGGCGTCGAGAATGACCTCGACTGCCGGGTCCTCGCCCAGGGCGGTCTTCAGTGGAGTGGCTAGCGGCATTACGTACCAGGACATGTCTTCGAAGCGATCGCTCAGATCATGATCGACCAAGGGCATAATGCCGGGCCCCGCGTAGCTGATCAGGAATCGTACTTCGTCGGCGAAGCGGGCGTGTCGGTCGCGCTGCGGCTGCTTCTCAAGGCCGAAAAGCTTGGCCACGTACCGGTTTCGATCCCCCTCCCTCGTGACCTCCCAAACGGTGCCATTCCCGCCGCGGCCGACTCTGCTGCGACCAATCAGCCTCCAAGAGCCGAGGCGAGCCTTCTCTCTCGGACGCCATGGCCGTCCCTCCACCAAACCCATCTGTACCCCCTTCTTCCGATGAAACCGCTCGGACATTGTCCTCGGCGTCGGAGCTGCGTACGAACCTCCGAACGAAGGTGGCTGCGGTGGCCAGAGTTCGGTTTCGGATTGTCGCCCTCGACCGAGCTCGGCGCCGACGCGCTGCGCCTGGTCGACTGGGTGCCCTGGCGCAGTGCCCGCTCCGAGGGCGTTCCTCGCTTACGGGTTGCGTTAGCGGTCGTGGAGGATTTCGACGATGTCGGCCCAGACGCTGTCGGCCTGCTGGGGCAGGTGGTGGCCGGCGTGGTCGACCAGCCGCTTCGCTGCGGTTCCTTCGAGATGGCTATAGCGTGGAAAGGGAAGCGGCTCCCTCGGGTGGGAGGGATGGCATGGTCAAAAAGCGCTTGGTCGTGTGCTGCGACGGGACGTGGGACAAGGCGGACCAGTCGTGCCGAACCAATGTCTCTAAGGTGGCGCTGGCAATCCGGCCCCGGGATTCGGAAGGCATGGAGCAGCGGGTTTACTACCACAGGGGAGTCGGCACCCACTGGTGGGACAAGTGGCGGGGTGGGGCGTTCGGGCTGGGGCTGTCGCAGAATGTGGTCGACGCGTACCGGTTCCTCGTGGACAACTACGAGCCGTCGGATGAGTTGTACCTGTTCGGGTTCAGCCGGGGTGCGTTCACCGCGCGGAGCGTGGCAGGGCTGGTCCGCAACTGTGGGGTGCTGCGGCGGGAGGACGCGGGCCGACTCACGGAGGCCTGGGATCTGTACCGCGACCGGGTGGAGGGGCCGAACGGGGTCGCGTCCACGCTGTTCCGGCGGGCGTACGCGCACGAGCCGCGGATCAGGTTCATCGGGGTGTGGGACACGGTGGGGTCGCTCGGGATCCCCTGGCTGGGCGGGCGTGGGATGAACCCGCTGCTGCACCTGCTCAACAGACGCTCGCAGTTTCACGATCCCAAGCTCAGCAGCCGGGTCGACGGCGCGTTCCAGGCGCTGGCCATCGACGAGGAACGCCCGCCCTACAAACCGACGCTGTGGGAACAACAGCCCTGGGCCCACGACCAAGAGCTGAAGCAGGTGTGGTTCAGCGGCTCGCACGGCGACATCGGCGGCGGCTACCCGGACACGTCGCTCTCCGACCTGGCCCTGCTGTGGATGATCCGCCAGGCCGAACGGTACGAGCTGGAGTTCGACCCCTCGGTGCTCAGCAACGCCGGGCCGGAGCGGATGACCCCGGCCGAGAGCGTGGACTTCCGGGTGCACCCCAACCCACTGGGCGACCTGCACAATTCGCGGACTGGCCTATACGTCCTGCTACCGGCGTACCACAGGCCCATCGACCACCACGACCCGCACGGGTTCGAAGCCCTGGCGGATTCCGCGAAGCTCCGCTACGACCTGGACAGCCGCTACGACCCGAACCAGCTCGCCGCGTACCTCAGAGATCCGGGGAAGGTGCACATCGAGCCGGTGCCTGGAGTCCGCCCGGACACGATGTAATGAGTGTTGCCTGTCACCAACTGGGGACCGTGATCAGGGGACGTCGCCTTGAGAGGGGCGGGGCGGTCGGATTCGAACCGACGTCCTCCGAGATGATGTCGCGGCGCACTACCTCTGTGCTACGACCCCGCCTTGCTGATGATCATAGGCCCACGCGCGCGCCCGCACGCTGCGGCCAGGTCATGCTGGACGACCGTCTGCAACCGGTCGAACGACTTCGTCTGGGGGTCGGAGAAGAAGCACTCCAGTGTCAGCCCGGGCGTGTGTCGCAGGTGTGAGGCGACCTTGAGCGTGATCTCCGCGGACGCTGGCTCACCGTTCTCGTAGCGGCCCTTGCCTGCGTAGCCGTCGAGGTAGACCACGCGCTTGTTGTACGACTGTGTGCCGGTCAACCCGCCGGAGTGCGGCAGATAGCGCTTGAGTAGATCGTGCTTGAACACGCTGGGCCGCGCCTTGTCCGCCCAGTAGCACCCACCCGTACCCGACGGCATCGCCACCCCCACCATCCGGCTGTATCCGTCTGATCACAGAAGGTGAAGCGCAATTCGACAGTCAGACAAGACCGATGGATGGGGCGCTTGGGCAGCATGCGGACGAGCGTGTCGCGGGCCTGCCGCTGGGTGAGCGCGGTGAAGGGTGGCGCGTGGTTGGCGCTTGGGGTGAAGGAATTCTCTTGCACGAAGCCTGCTTGGAGTTGCGGCGTGGTTCTCCGGCGTTGCCGCCGGGAAACCTGTGCTACGCCCCGTGCCGGCGATCTCGTGCGGCGTAGTCCGCGAGCGCGCGGTCGAAGTCCTCGCGCGTGAAGTCCTGCCACAACGTGGAAGTGAAGTACAGCTCGCAGTCCGCGGTCTGCCAGGGCATGAATCCCGACAGGCGGTGTTCACCCGAGGTGCGTACGAGGAGGTCGACGGGCGGTTGTCCAGAGGTGGACAGCCGGGACTCGATGTCCTGCTCGGTGAGACGACCGGGGGTGATGCCGTCGGTTAGGCAGGCGCGCATCGCGCGCAGGAGGTCTTGTCGGCCGTTGTAGGCGGCGCCGATGTTCATCGTCATGCCGTCGATGTCGGCTGTCTCCCGTGCGGCGGCGCGCAGTTGGTCGGACAGGTACCTGGGAAGCATGTCGAGGTCGCCGATCGGGCGGATACGCGCCAAGCGCGTGGCGGCCACCAGACCTACGGTCTCAGTGGTCTGACGGAGGATCATTTCCAATTCATCAGGGTCCCTCTTGGCGAGGTTGTCCGGAGAGCTGGACCACCCCGACAGCACCTCGATTCCTGCTTCCTGACACCACCGCACCAGGGCGAGGACCCTGTCCGTGCTGCGTTCTACAGCCCGCGCCAAGGGGAGGCCGTGGGCGCGCGCCCACCGCCGGTTACCGTCCGGGAGGACAGCGATGTGCCTGGGTACCGGCTGGGGCGAGTCCCCAACAGAGATGGGCAGTTCGTGAGCCGGACGGGACGGTGTAACCACGGGTTCCCTCCTGAGCCTGCCCTCGACATTGGACGGCAGTCAGCCCGCCTAGTCGGCGGACTTCCAGTGCTGGTGGTAGCGCGGCAACCGCTTCGTCATGAAGAGACTCCCGCTGTACGTCAGGTGCATGTCTGTGCACATCTGCGCGAGATCTTCCCGGCGGGAGAGGGCCTGCCGGGTGTGGTGGTATCGCTCGCGGATGCTGTGATGCAGCCCCACGCAGGCGTCGAGCGCCTGCTGCGGTGTGTGTCCGGTGAGCTGCTGAGCGAGGGTGATCGCGTTGGTCGAGTCACCTTTCTGCGACATTTCCCGGGGGGCGCCGAGGATGTCGTTGGCCAGCCGTATCAGGTACGCGCACAGGCGGAGGAACTCCTGTGCCTCTGGCGCATCCAGCAGCGGGCCGTAGGCGCGGCGGGCGCCGGCTGCGGCGAACTCCATCGACATCCGCGCGCCGTCGCAGCTGTACTGGTACTCCAGGTAAGCATCGAGTGAGGTGAGGGAGCGAGAGGGTGTGCGGACGGCGCCTGCCACAGTTGCGGCAGCACGCGCGATCCGCTGCGCGGAGGTCGCCGGTAGGACGGCGAGGGCGTGCTCCAGCTCGCGGGCGACCGCCTTGTCCAAGGCTGCGGCTGCGGCAGTGTCGCCCCGGTCAAACCGGTCATCGCGGACGACAGAGAGCACGCAGAACGGGACCCAGCCGCACAACTCCTCCCTGCCTACGAGCGGCCACACGCAAGAGAAGAACAGGCCGAGGTCCGCTCCGGTCAGCATCTGACGCTCGGAGGGTTCCAGGTGTGGGCAGGTGGCAACCGTCTCTTCGATGACCCGGACGACGGACGCATGGTGGGGGTTGACCCGTGTCTCCTCCTCGTCGGGCAAGTCGGGGTAGCGCATCCCGTGCGGGCCTGGAGAACCGGGCGCAGGGGGCATCACTTCTGCCTCCACAAGCAGTCCGCAGTGACGGCGCCGAGTGCCTTGCGGCCGGCGGGCGGAAGCCCCGCGGCAGCGATTGCCTGCTCGGTTTCTCGGGCCACGGCAGCGATGGTGTCCTCCACCTGGGCCACCGCACCGCTTTTGCGGAACAGATCGAGGACCTCCTGTGCCGTGGCGTCATCGTCGCGGCCGGAGGTGTACAGCTCCAGCAAGCGGGCGCGGCTATCACCATCCAGGAGTTGCAGGGCGGTGCAGGCCAGCAAGGTCGGCTTTCCGTCGCGCAGGTCGTCCCGGTCGGATTTCCCAGTGGTGCTCGGGTCACCGAACATCCCCAGCAGGTCGTCGCGGAACTGGAAGGCGGCAAACGTACGGATCAGTGGTGTATCCAGTGCGTCGGCGATCTTCTGCCCACCCGGGGCGCGTACGGCGCCGGCGGTGAAGGAGAAGTTGCACATGCCGGACTTGCGCATGGCGATCAGCCATGCGGTGTCGGGGGTGAAGGTGGTGGTGGCCTGGGCGTGCAGCTCGGTGACCTCCCCGCCGAAAGCGGTGTACATGGCGCGGGAGAAACATGCCAGGGAGGACTGGGCGCCGGCTGGGGCAAGGCCGGTGAAGGAACGGGCCAGGACCTCGTAGGACCAGCCGAAGACGACCTGTCCGAGAGACAGGGCGGTGGCCGTGCCGAAGTGGGCTGATGGCCCGCGCCAGGCGTTGTCGGCGTGCAGAGAGGCAGTGGCCTGGTGCAAGGAGGGCCGACCGCGGCGCAGGGGGGAGAGATCGACGATGTCGTCGAGGAGCAGACAGGCGGCCTTGAACAACTCGACCGCAGCGCAGGCGTCGAAGATGCTCTCGTCATCCTCGTCGCCGCCGGCGCACAGCCATCCGGCGTGGCACAGGCGGCCGGCCAGGAGTTTGCCACTGGTGCACAGGGCGGCGGCGTGGTCGATGAGGGGCCGGTCCGCGTCGGTTGCGGTCTCGGCGGCCAGGCGTGCGAGGTGTGCGTGGAGCCGTTCGTTGATGCTGGCCCGAACGGAGTCGGGGGCCGTCATGAGGCGGAGGGCTGGTAGTCGGCGAGGAGGAACAGGTAGTTCATCTTCACCGGGGTGGACTGGTAGGCGGCGAGGAACGGTTCTTCGACACCAGTCTTGTGTGCGGAGGCGCTGCGCAGTTCCCAGTAGGGGATGGCCTGGCGGGTGAGGTCGTGGATCTGGCGGGGGATGAGGTGGTGGGCGACCATGGCACGGATCAGGTTCTTGCGGGTGTAGATCCTGGTCCGGTAGTGCCTGTCGATCGCTGCGACTTCCTCGCTGGCCTGGCCGGCATCGTCGTGGGCGAGCCAGGTGGCGATGGCGAACAGGCCGCCGGGCTTGAGGAGACGGGCGGCCTCGGCACACACGCCGTCGTTGTCGTCGACGTGCTCGGCCGCCTCGTTGATCACGACCGCGTCGTAGGCGTGCTCGAGGCGCCCCGTGGCGGTCATGTTGCCCAGGTGGAAGGTGACCGCGTCGGCGCAGCCCCGTCCGGCGGCGGCCTGCCGGGCACAGTCGAGACGATAGGGGGAGAAGTCGACCCCCTCGACGCGGCAACCGAAGCGTTCATGAGCCATGATCGAGGTGCCTCCCCGGCCGCAGCCGCTGTCGAGGAGCACAGCGTTGGCCGGAAGGTCGCCGAGGATGTCGAGGAAGCGGCCGACCTGCTCGTTCTCGATCCGGTGGAGTTCGGCGAGGACGGCGTCTTCGCGCTTGTCGGGCGCGGTGTCCAAGACTGTGCCGTCGAAGTCGGTGACGGCGAAGTGGGAGTGGACGTACGCGTCGATCTCCGGCATCAGGTTCAGCCGGTCGGTGCGCTTGTTGTCCCAGTACGTGAAGACCTTCTCTTCCCAGGCGCTGTTCACGGGCGGGGGCTGGGTCACATCCACTCCTTGATACGCGGGTGGGTACGGGCGACGGCCCAGGTCGATCCGATCCAGGCGCCGTCGGTCTCGCCGGGGGCTGCTGTGAGGTGGTCCAGGTCGCCGGCGGTGATCCAGCGCAGTTCGCCGATCTCACTGGGGTCAGGGACCGGGTCGGCGTCGATGCAGCCCACGAGGACGTGGTTGTACTCGGTGTCGACCTGACCGGAGGCAGGATCAGGGATCCAGTAGGTACAGGGCCCCGCCTGCCTGAGGGCTTCGGGATGGACACCGAGCTCCTCATGGATGCGGCGCCTCGCGGTGACCAGCAGGTCCTCGCCGGGAACGGCGTGTCCGCAGCACGAGGGGCCCCAGATACCGGGATAGCGGATCTTGGTGTGGGCACGGCGCTGCAGGAGGATGTCACCCGCGGAATTGATCAGGAAGGCAGAGAAGGCCCGGTGGAGTCGCCCGGGCCTGGTGTGGGCTTCTTCAACGGTGGTCTCACCGATCGAGCTGCCATTGGTGTCCACCAGGTCTACGAGGTTGCGCTCACGCGCCTGCTGCCGTTGAACATCGGTCAAGGCTGATCGCGTCGGCAAGAGTCCCCCACAGTTTTGTGGCTGGCCCGGACCACCGGTGGCCCTTGTCGAAAAGGGAGCGGCCCACGACCCGTACACACTTCAACCTGACCCGCACATGCCCGCACCGGCTATCCCTCTCACCAGGGCGCACGGGACAGCCGGATGCGGCGCATATGTTCACGGCGCATTCCGCGCGCTGGCCCACGCGCTGTGGCGTGTGGCATCGGGACGAATGACGGGCGGGTCACCTCGCCGACAGCGGGCCCGCGGCGAGGGCGTGACTGGGCGCTACCCGGACGCCGTACGCCCGGCGTCGGGCGGGGGAGTGCGACGGTCCCCGCCCAGGCACTCGTGCCTCCTCCGTCAACCTGGCACGGAACCCACCTCTGTTGGATCAGCTTCAACACGCTGATTCGACAGGGAAGGCCTGCCACTTTGCTGTGATTCCGGGGTTCGTAGTTGGTGTGGTGTGGGTGGCTTGAA